>FNZT01000041.1 GCA_900109435.1 Ruminococcus sp. YRD2003
CCCGCACCGAAAAAATTTTTCGGCGGGCTGGAGTTGCCGGATTAATATTCCTCCGGCGGGATATACAGGCGGTTAGTCTTCAGCAGTGTATAGACTAACCTGACCAACTTTCTGGCAGTGAGAGCGAGTGCGCGTTTATGATTGTGCTTGTTAGCCTCTTTGTATTTGAGAGCGTAGAAGCGCTTGAACTCCGGGTCGCATCTTCTCAGAGCGTTTGCAGCTTCGCACAAATAGTATTTCAGATGATGGTTACCGCCTTGGATCATGCGCTTGTCCTCAGCTTCAAAATCACTGGACTGGTGCTGAGTCCAGACAAGACCGGCATATTTTGCCAGGCTTGCCTGACTGGGGAAACGGTTAATATCACCGATCTCAGCGATGATTCCGGCAGCATAAATATTGCCAATGCCTTTGATTGAGGTAAGAGTCTGTGGGAATGCTTCCAGCATCTTTTCAATTGCCTTATCATACTCCTTGATCTGCTTCTGGAGCAGACGAATGGTGGTCATAGATATGGCGAGCATCTGCTTGGCTGCATCTGCAATGACCTGCGGCGGACGGTAAGAGTTTTTCGCAGCACGCTGAACAGCTTCCGCAATCTCTTCCGGATTCTCAAAGTGATTTTTGCCTTCCTTACGAATAAAATCCGCAAGCTCATCGGTACTCATATATGCAAGCTCATCGAGCGAAGAGAACTCTTCAATCAAAGCCATAGACGTTGCACCGAATTTGTCGGAGAAAATTTTCTCTTGTGCCAGTCCGGAAAAGCTAATAAAAATATTGTTCAGAAGACGCTGCTTTTCCCGTGTCAGTTCCTGCACGAGCTGATGACGCGCTCGGGTATACATCTTGAGCGCCTGATACTTGTAATCGTCCATGTAGACCTCCTTATTGATTCTGCCAAAGCGGAGGTGGTCTGCAATGACGAAGGAATCGACATAATCGTTTTTCGGAAGATCGGAATAAGCATCCCGGAACTTTTTGACCTGTTTGGGATTGAGCATATACAGGTGCCGGTCAAACCGTCCAAGACTGCCGCTTTCCCTGAGAAATCGCATGAGATTATCACCGTAAACGGATGTGGCTTCCATGCCAATCACAACCTGTGGAATGTCCTGCAATAGAAGCACAGAGGTCACTCTGTCAACAATTAATTTTGCACCATTCCTGTTGTTCGGCACAGAAAATGAACTTTGTTTGCTGCCGTCGGACTGCATGAGATAGCAGACGTTATTCTTGCTGCTGACATCAATGCCAACATAAAGTTTGTCTTGATTCACATTTTCCACCTCCCTTCATCGGGATTTTCAACCAGCAGGCATTCAGCTACCCATGATACTGTGGCATCCGCAACCTCGCATATCAGCATACACTCCGGGCGGCTCCGATGCGATGATCCGTACTGCCTGTAAAACCGGATGGAGTGCATCCCGGATAAACAGCCTACGTGTAAGCAGCTAACTCACAGCTCTGGGGAACAGACTCTCTAAGGAAGCAACCTTGAGGTTCGACTAAGGAAGATCAGAACTTGTTCCTGCTGATTACAGCTATTATATCATGGGTATGTGAATGCCTGTTGATTGTTTGATTAAACCCGGCGGAACTCCGCCGCAGCATTGAAATCTCCATTCGCTACGCTCATTCCGATTTCAATGCTGCTTTACTCAACCGAGCGTGGCAGAGGTTCATTGGGGTGCTCTTTAAACCACCCTAAAATCTATTATACGAGGA
>FNZT01000038.1 GCA_900109435.1 Ruminococcus sp. YRD2003
GTGTATTCTGTAATTTGTCTGATTTCTTCGGAGGAGAGTGTTTGTTTTACTGCGTTAATGTAAATATAGTCGTAGAAAACTGTTTTGGGTTCCAGTGGAAAATCTATTCCGGCGTAATTGAATCCGACAAGCGCTCCTGAATTATGAAGTCTATCGTCCCTTTTCGCTTCTTTGGGACTAACCTCCAGCAGGTCGCGATACGGACCGCCGTTTGAAAAGACTTTGGAACTCTGAAATATATTCTCTAATGTGTATCCGTCAAGTTTGAGATTGAAAGCGCTTAGCTTAACGCCGAGGTCAACCGTTCCCTTTGTACTGATTTCCAAGGGGTTCGCTTCCTTGTTGGCTGACTTTACCGCATTATGCAGTGCAGCGATAGATCTCTGCTTCTGAGCCACAGAAAAGCCTGCGAACCACTGAAACTCGTATTCTCTTTTGATGACCTTACCGTTTGATACTAAATAAACTGGTCTTATTGCCATAATTACACCTCCTGACTGAAATTGAATCGATGAATAATTTCCTTTTGTACTTTTATTATATCACAGGGACATGGGATGTTTATGTCCCGTGTCTATTATACGGCTTCCCAAGCCAGTTCCTGAATTCTCCATACAAGTTCTTCGCTGATCTCTTCGATTTTTCGACAGCGTTTAGGAAGTCCCATAGTAAATTGTTTTTCTGTTTCCATGCAGTCAACAATGATTTGCAAAGCGTCTTCCTGCGGCTCGAATTTTAATCTGATCTGTCTGTTGTGAAGTAGAAGGAATCGCTCCTTGACAGCGGTGCCGTTCCAATTGTGAACCCAGCAGAATGGATAACGTGCGATAAGCATACCGTCATTTGTACGGCTGCTAACCAAATAATTTCTGATCAGTTCGTGCTCCCATTCGGAATCGGTAGTGCTGAACTCTAAGATCTCCGGTTCAGAAGCCATATCCTGAAGGAGTCTGATGATCTCTTTCGGCTCCTCTTTTTCCTGATGCACAACAGTCGAGCAGATTCTGCCGGTCTCGCAACAGAAAAGATCAGCGTCTATGTATCCGTTGGCATCCCACATAGCATTGGGAGAAAAGTGAACCTCTATCTCTCTGCCATGAAGCTGGATGCTAAGGCTTTCCTCACCTGTTTCTTTCCAGTAATCGTCCTCCCAGCAAGCATCGTAACACGAGCGGTAGTTTTCCACCAGTATTTTTCTGAGTTGCTGATACTCTTCTTCGGGACCGGTTGCTTTTATAACGTAAGAATTACTTTTATCTGCCTCCCACGCAAGCCAGTACAGCTTTCTGATTATTTCCTCTGTATCTTTCTCTGACCTACCGTAAAAACCGTTCAGGCTTCTGAGCGCTTCCGGACAATACAGCTGTACCTTAACGAAGTAACCGCAGTCAATAAAGGCAATTTCGATGTTTCTATAGTTGCACCCGTACCAATGTGCTTCTTTACCGTCAATCAGAAACTTGACATACGCATCAAAGAACATCTGGCAAGTCTTTATCCACTGTGTCTTTTCGATATGCTCCATATAATACCTCCTGAAAGCAAGTCAAGGTTTTGGGTCTCTTCATTATACTAATCAAAAACTTGAATTCCGAAGATTCGGAGGGTCGAGCACGAAATTCTCTCTTTTGTACAAATTGACGGTGCTCAAAATATGCAGTATGTATAAGTTCTTCTTGAGGTGTGCTTTACTTTGGCTGTAATTATGATATATCACAGGGGCATGGGGCGTTTCCGCCCCGTGTCAATTATATGAATTCTCATGCGAGTTCCTGAATTTTGTAAACCAGTTCCTCGTATACTTCTTCTAACTCGTTATAATCACTATCCTTAGGAAGCTCTAATGAGCAAGTTTTGCCGGTTGTAAGACAACTGACAATAATATTGATGTATTTTTCCTTCTGATCGAATTGTATTCTGATAATCCTTTTATGGAGAGTGATGTATCTATCTGTTATTATTGTACTTTCCATAATTGACGAAGGACTAAAAAAAGGCCATCTGAATATATATCGCCTATGTTTTGTCTCCAAGCCAATTAAGGCTTCTCTTATAAGCCCATGTTCTCTTGTGGAATCTGAGATACAGAACTCTGTAATCTCTGGTTCTAAAGACATATCCTGAATTAGACTAACAAGGTCATCAAGATAATCTTCTGTTTGAGAAATGAACATTGAACAAGATAAATTTGTATCGAAACAGTAAATATCGACAACTACAGAGCTGTAGGTATCCCACAAAGCGTCTGGATAAATATATATATGAAAACGACGATTATGAAGATTTAGAATAAAGCTTACTTCGCCGATACCTTTCCAGCATTCCGCACATTCGTTCTCGTAGCAAAGACCAACCTTTTGTACAAGCAACTCTCTCAACTTTTTATGCTCTTCTTCCAAATCGAATGTATTTATTTCGTAAACCTCCAAATCCTCGACATTTAGTGCGAGCCAAAGAATCATCCTTATAATTTCTTTTGTATTTTTAGCTGAACCGTCATAGCACCCAAGCATTGCCTTAAAAGTGCTGGGGCAATATAGCTCGACGGAAGTATAACTAACATGATCAAAAAAATAGATTTCTATTTTCCTGCCGTTATGTTCTATTAAATGTTCTGATGTCCCATCAAGTCGGAAATTGACATATGCATCGAAGAATTCTCCACATACCTTTACCCAAGCTTCGCCTGAAAAATACTCCATACACTACCTCCTGAAAGAAAGTCGAAGTTTATATTTTCTTCATTATACTACTCAAAAACTTGAATTTCGAAGATTCAGACGGTCAAACAGAAAAATCTCCCTTTTGCACAAATTGACGGTACTCAAAATATGCGGTATGTATAAGTGATTCTTGAGGCGTGCTTAACCTGAGCTGTAATTATAAAATATCACAGGGACATGGGGCGTTTCCGCCCCGTGTCAATTATATGACTTCCCATGCGAGTTCCTGGATCTTGTAGACCATTTCCTCGCAAATCTCGTTGATTTCCTCGTATTTGCCATCCTTGGGAAGCTCTAAAGAACTGGTTTTCCCAGTTGTGAGGCAACTGATAATAATATCTATGTGAAATGCTTTAGGTATGAATTGGATCCTGATACTCCTGTTATGGAGATTTAAGAGTTTATCTGGTATTTTGTCACTTTCCCAAATATAGCAAGGAACAGTAAACGGTAATCTTTCCCGATGTAGTCCGCCCTCTGTCACCTTGCCGACTAACGCTTCTCTGATAAGGTTATGCTCTTTTTCGAAATCTGTGATGTTAAGTTCGATAATCTTAGGTTCCAAGGACAGATCCTGAATTAATCTGATAAGAT
>FNZT01000037.1 GCA_900109435.1 Ruminococcus sp. YRD2003
CAACGACTGAATGACTGTCCTCAGGCTTATAATCAGCCATGAGCATTTCAGGAAGCTGTAATTGTGATATGTGTTTTTTTATGACATCTGTATCAACAGCAAAGTAGTATTTGTTATCGAAGTAGCGCTTCTGTCTTTCTATAGCGTCATAAACCTTATGATACACTACCTGATTCGGATAGTATTTATAATCTGCAAAAATCGAAATGCCGTTGTGATAGAAGTATTCTAAAATAGCCGCTGCACACCCCGCGCTTCTGCTCTGACCGTATTCGCACTGACAGATGATATCCTTGCCGTCCGCGTGCGCTTTTACGATAAACATCGCCATATCGTCGGCTTCGGTGAAATAAGTATCGTATGTATACCCCTTGCGCTTGAGGACTTCAAGATCGAGATCTTCAAGCTCACTGTAAAATACGTCCTTACGCACTCCGCTGTAATCGACATGGGTATAGTCCTTATCGATACGCTTTATCGCGGGATCGTAAAAGCTGATAACTGCCGTATTATCTGGAAATGAGCCTTCTGCTATGATACGTTCGATTGCTGCTCTTGAATATACGAATACGTTCATAAGCACCTCCGCTTACCATTCAAAAAAACAAATAATTCTTAACCAATCATGAGAATCAGAAGTCTTCGTCATCCTCATAATAACTCTCGAAGATTTCTTTGCAATAGCTTTGAAAACGCTCATCAAACTCGTTAATCGTAATTTCGTCGGTATTATGTAATGAATGAATCGGGGGTGTTAGACATAAAACACCTCTATTACAGAAACCTCCTTTATACCCCTGATAATCAAGTGACGAAATGGTGTTAAGCATCGCATCTATAAACAAACTGCAAGTCCATTGTTCCCACTTCTTTAAGTGCGGTATATCGAAGCGATCCAGTTCATTTTTTAAATCGTTAAGGATGATTATAAGCTTAATATCCTTACGCTTTACATCAAACAAACCTACATATCTTCTGAAAAAAAGCCAGATGTTTTTATAATACGTCTTGAAACTATCAATATCAAAGTTATCATGAAGGCATGTTCCTTCTTCTATGAGTTCATCACGCCTTTTATCTTGTTCATTGTCAGAAGATAACTGTGCATTGATATATGGCTTAGAAATTACAGCGAATTCGCCCCAGAAGCTGCGTATTAAAAGACGATCTTTAATGCCAAAGTGTGATTCTTTCTGAGAAGAAGTCATCATGAAACGCTTGCTGGATTCGTAAAACGCATTGAAAAGAAGTATAAGCACGTTCTGCGTTTTCTCTTTTCCTGCAAGATCCTGTATATCGTCCACAAGAAGCACATCCGCCTGCAAATACTTCTCACGGAACTGTTCTGCTGTACCGCCGCTGTTGATGATATTTGTAAGATAGGAAACCATATCCGTTGTTGTTGTAAGAATCACATGAAGCTCAGGTGAATTCTGCTCGATCGCATTTTTGACAGCATAGAGCAGATGTGTCTTGCCTGTTGCAGTTCCGCCGAATAACGCTAACGACTTGGAATCTGCGTTCTCGGCAAACTGCTTCGCTTTCTCAAAAGCTTTGCTATTCTCTTTGGTAACCTCAAAACTGTCGAATGTGAATCTGCTGCCCTTCTTATTATTCTGCATAATTCGCCCTCCTTCTCAGCGTTCTTTTATCGTGTAGATTGGATGACCAGTACCATAATCCCTATATATACGATTTCCTTTAATCGTGAAGAGAGGATGTCCGGTTCCGTAACCTTCGTATACTCGCATAAAAGACCTCCGTTCTGTGCAAGGCACATATATGGTGTTGGCAGCTTATCAGTTTTATCCCAGTGCATCTCCGCTGCCCTGCCTATGAGACAGCCACGGAATTTATCAGTATTGCGCATTTGTACCTCTTTAACGTTTGGGGTAGATTGACTGATAATCGTATCCTACTACGATTCGTCACTCATTCAGGCAAATTCACTTACCTTAGCGATAATCCCCTGAAAACGTTCAGATTCCAGAAGTCTTTGGATGCTATTAATAGATTTGATTGTTGACTCCTTCGATGAAAAATCAACAACAATTTCCTCTGTTGCGATTGTGTTATCACGTTTTGCTTTTGAATAATTGGTTCTTATCTTCGCATTAAGCACCTGATTCTTGATATAATCGCCTGATTCGATATGTGCTACAACTCTGACCACTTGCGTTTCCTGCAGCGGAATGCTTCCACTCCATCTGATCTCGAAGTGAAACCTGCAAGACTGCCACAAATCCATGAAAGCACTTGCATAAACTTCAAGATACTCTGTATGCAGTGTTTGGGAATTTCCACGATGAACGATGTATTTCTCATTCGAAAGTACTGAAAACGTATTTGCAAAATAGCTTTCAAAGCCAAGAGGCTCCATTGTATAAGTAACATTTTCCATAATCGAATCCTCCCTAAAATCTTTATAAGATTAATTGAATAAACCTATTATCGATTTACTTGCTCGTCAACTTCTGGGAACTGAGATATTACTATATCTGCGTATTGATTCCACCACTCTTTTGCATTCCTTAGTCTCCTCCATTCATCAATTACTCCTTTCCTTGCGTTAGAATCAGACATCCAAGCAATAAAATCAAGTTGCAATGCACTATACGGAGTACCGTCATAATCTCGATATTCCCTGTTAGAAGCCGACTTTAACCACAAAAATACTTTTTCCTGAAAAACATGGTACTGCCCGAATGATAGATTACTCCAGGTCGTTTTAGGTTTCGCAATTCCGGCGTTCTTCTTGCACCACTCAATCACATTGTTATCAACAGGAATGTGACAATATTTAAAGTAATCGGTTCTCTCAGCGGAATCAGAAAAACAGTATAGGTGTTTAAAAGTAATATTTACAAGCTTCTGCGCCTTGCCAAATTTAAGTTCGATATCTGGAAGAGCAGAAAAATCCTTACAAACTTCTTCACACAATTCCCTATGCCAATTGTCAAATTCATCTTTCGTCTTCGGCGGTTGAATAAAATAAAGAACAAGTGCATCTGTCACCTTGTTAAAGATAGATTCTTTTTCGTTCTTATATTTGCCGATTCCTTTAAGATGTCTCGGCGTCATATCGTGGTATGCTGCCTTAGAAACAATATTGTAGATATTGTCTCTTGACAGTACGCTCCAGTTAAAATGGCCATACGGAAAACATACCAGTAGCTTTTCTCTCGTCGTAAAATCTGCCATAAAAAGCACCTCCCAATCGAATTGTGATTCTATATCCTAATATTTCTTACCCCAGTGCTCCCCACTTCACATGTGCAGAGCATCCGCCGTTTGCCTGTCTGGTCTGTCTCCAGGCACCTGACTTCTGATTCAGGCATTTGCCCGTAGCCATTGGACTGCTTACCTCCAGTCTTGAGCCAAAATGATCGCAGATCTTCCGCTCA
>FNZT01000035.1 GCA_900109435.1 Ruminococcus sp. YRD2003
TCCATCCAACATAGAGATCTCACAGAATAGCTCATGTTTTAATTGAGATGAAGCGTAGCCGGATAAGATCACTGGAATCTGAAGAAACTCTCCGCCAGCATTAAGAACGCGTTTGTGGAGAGCGTCAACGCCCTTTTCTCGCTTGCCCTCTTCATCCGCCTTAGTATCATCGCTTATGAGCAGAACAGCGTCATTGAGGATATCTCCTGCTTTTTCAATGCCTTTACCATTGCTTAGAGTCAACAGTCTGCCACGTCCGTAGGACACGTTGTCATATATCGCCGTCAACAGAGAAATATCAGCTCTGTCGGTTGGCTTTGTGACGATTATCTGGTCGCAGTAGATGCCGAATTTGCTTGCCAAGCTTTGCAGATAGCTTGACGTGCGAATCAGAAACGGAATTTTCAGGTTGGAATAGGTCCTGAAGACATCGTGAAATTTCCAACTCCTACTCTTTTCGTCCGCGTATATGAGTGTGCGTATTCTCGGTGTTTCTCGTTGTTCTATACTCTCCGAGAATCTACATCTCAAAATAGGAGGATACCTGCCTCTTGATTGCCAACGACCAAGATTAGCCGAAAGAAATTCCCAGCCCTGTTTGAAGCCAACGTAAATAGCCTTTTCGGTATCTGCCTTTTCAAGAACAAGGGTTTCTACAAGCCGCTCACAAAGGTCGTCTTTTCGCTTACCGCTTTGTGGCGGAAGATTTAAGTATTTGCAGAGCTTCCTTTTTTCAAGGACGGCAATTGGAACAAATTCTTCTTGGGTTGTTGTCATCACATTCTTAAAATGCTTAACAATATATCCGATCTTTGTTTTGCCTTGAATGACCGCAACTGCGGATAGAACGCTGAACTCGATTAGAGGAAGAGTCTTAACTATCTTGCCATTGACGACCTTCATATATCCATGCTGAGTGCCGAGCGAGTTGGAGACGAACAATTCATATTCTACCCCGAGTTCCTGAGCTGACTTTTTTATCAACTCATCCATGCTTGCGAACCCAAGTTTTGTGATACCGAAGACCTGAGCATTTTGAGGCGCATCCGCTTGCTGTAAGTCGGGCGGATGAGCTTGCTGTTGTGGCAGTAGTCTTTCTACTGGCATATCAATGCTCCTTTCATTTTTTATTTCAGTAGCCTTAAAAGCAGGTGGGATTTTTATTCAACACAAAAATCGTCTTTTTTCAAGCCGATTTGGGACATATCTAAATAAGGTTCAAATCTTTTCACCTACTCGTAGCAGCAACTGAGATTTTTTTGGACTTGTCCGTCCTATATTTAGCATAACATTCTTGTGCTCCATTTTCAATTCAACAAGAATATACACTTACGTACAATAGTAAATGTATAGAAAGGCGGGAAATGATATGAATTTTGGTGAGTCCATAGCCGCTTTTGGTACTGGATACCGAAAGCTTTTAGACAAACGAACAAACAAGGTACTGACTAAATCTGACTTTTGTAAATACCTCCTTTGCAGGATTTCAAAAGATGAAATCGTAGTGTTGTACAGTGATGGTATAGAAGATAAAAAGCATGAACGCGGCAAGGATACATTTACTTCATACTATCGAAATAAAGATCGAAGATCATTACATCCTATTGCTGAAAGCATAATTAACAGCAATAACCTTGATACAAGCAAGTTTATGAGTTTTCTCGAAGATTATTGTGAAAACTATAGTAAAGAAAAACTTCTAACGAATTTCAAGAAATATCTTCCTTCTGCTTCCACTTCAACACTCTTTGATGGTATTACGGACGAGTTCGTAAAGATTCTTAAAGGGGAAGAATCTATACCGGATAATAGACGAAAAGGGCCTGCATCATTGAATAAGGCTGATTACGCTAAAGAAAGTGATGACTCTTTGGAAGCTAAAATGGATAGGTTGTTAAATACACTTATCATAACCGGTCGTGAAATAGCTGAATTTACACGAACTGGCGTTGGCGACGATGTTAGGTATTCAAGATTGATGCGTAAGCTGAAGAATGATTTCAAGCAGTTATTAGCGCTCTCAGAGCTATTACACTCAAGCACAAGTGATGATTCATCTATTTATAATGAAATATGTACTTCTGTTCTAAGTTTAGAGGCAAAAAGCTTTATTCTGACAACACATGAATTTATGATAGAATCTGTTAAAAATTACCATATTCACAGACTGAGTGAACTTTTAAGAAGGGTAAAAGAGGGCAAGCCAATATGTCAATAGCCTATAGCCTATTGAAGCACCGAAAAACTGTTTCATATAAGTCGTTTATGGACTTCTGAAATATTGCAATATAAACAGCCACCTTATTGAAAGATGATTGGAGCCGGTTATTACCGGCTCCGTCTCATTTATGTAAACTTTCTTTCGTATTCTTTGAGCCTGCGGTAGAAAGTATTGGTTCGCAGTCCCATTTCTTTCTGAAACCATACAGCAGTAATCCTTCCTGACTTCCATTGCTCATACAGTTGTCCGAACTTTACCCAATCAATGCCGATAGGATGTCGCCCTTTGTACTTGCCCTGAGATTTAGCTATGGCGATTCCCTCACGCTGACGCTGTAAGGTTTGTTCTCGTTCCAGTTCGGAGAGCGCTGCGAATATTGACAGCACGAAACGTCCCTGCGGAGTGTTGGTATCTATATTCTCCTTGCTGCTGACAAGAGTAACGCCCTTTTTCTGGAGCACATCAATTATGTTGAGCAGGTCACGGGTCGAACGTCCGAGCCTGCTGATGCTTTCAATATATAAGGTATCTCCCTCGCGGACATATTCAAGCATAGCTTTCAGCTCCGGACGGTTGGCGTTCTTACCGGACATCTTCTCAGCGAAGACACGCTCTACCTGATACTGCTTCATCAGTGCTTCCTGACGGGCGGTCTCCTGATGCTCAGTCGATACACGGATATACCCGATTTTGCCCATTACCAAATACCTCCGTAGCAGCTTTCATACAGGCTTTCGCCGCACATATATTTCACATCACGCAGAGCCTCTTGAAGGAGATTATGGTCTGCGAGCATATCCTCTATCTCGTCGCAAGTATAGCCGTACTCCAGCAAAAGCTCCACATCTGCACTGTCAACTCCATAGCAGCCGCAATACGACAGCAGCAATTCTTCGTGAATGTTATAGTATGGGCTATCATCAAAGTCAAACCAGGATGAATACTTAGAACGGTATATCTTCGGCTCGAACTCTGTACGCGTAATATTACCGGAAGAACTGATGCGGATAATATCCCCCTCAACAGTATCTACTTTATTAGATGCAAACTTATGGAGTCCTACCTGTTTCAACGCCTTCTTCATGATGCTTTCAGTGCTGGCGTATACATACAGCCCAAGCACTGGAAAGTGCAGCAGGCACATCGGGTTACTCCCTTTTATAATGTATAGGGAGTTCTGCTCGTCCAGTACCGTGAATGTGAAGTTACCCTCCACTGTCTCAGCCATGTACTTGAGACTATCAAAGTCTAGCTTCTGCTGAGTTTCTATAAGCTGACAAGCTGCGTAACTATCCGTCTCAATATATGTATCGGGGATAAGCTTGTCTTTGCGGAGCTGCTTGTCGTTCCAGAGGCAGCCGTTATGTGCAAAGGCAAATTCGGTGTCACCTGCGACGCTGCGGAAGGGGTGGTTGTTAAAATTCTGCGATTTATCGCCTTGTGTTGCCATTCGCGTGTGTCCCATAATAGCAGCAGTACCGTCAGGCGGATTGAAGTGAAGCTTGTGAGCAGGTTTCGGGCGCTTGTAAATAACTACCTCGCCGTCCC
>FNZT01000033.1 GCA_900109435.1 Ruminococcus sp. YRD2003
AAACGCGCACTCGCTCTCACTGCCAGAAAGTTGGTCAGGTTAGTCTATACACTGCTGAAGACTAACCGCCTGTATATCCCGCCGGAGGAATATTAATCCGGCAACTCCAGCCCGCCGAAAAATTTTTTCGGTGCGGGATTTAGTAGGAGATGCCTTTTTTGTCTCTTTTTAGGCAGAGTATACGGTTTCCTCACTGTTTTTTCTACTTTTTGTCTATTGACATTTTACCGTGGGACTCTCTGATATTACTGCGAGCTATATTATACCATATCAGTTCTTATAAGTCAATCGACATTCCCTGAGATTCTTCGATTTCAGGTTCTTCTTCCTGTTCCAAGTCCTCAGCAGGCTGAATTATATGAAAGCTATCAAATACCGATTTGAAGCATTGCTGCGGAGTTTGAGCTTGTCGGGGGACGCCTCTATTCCTGATTTCTTCAGCTCGGCTGTCAGTTCACGGCTGTTTTTCGGCAGTTCCACAGTTATTTCCTTATCATTGTACCGGATATTTACGTGTATCATACCAACACCTCACATTCTCAAGCCGATATCTTCGGTCGGTGAGTCGGGAGTACCTTTGATTTCTTCCTCTGTCATAAGCTCCCATGCGCCGCTTGTATCATAGAAGCTGACGTAAATGTCTCCTTCGGAAGTGTGGATCTCATGCTGCTCGAAGCCTTCGCCCCAACCGTCACTTGCCTGTCCGGATAGTTCGTGTAACAGCTCATCAAACTCATAGCTGTCAAGTTCTCCGCAGATCTGACAGGTAAATACTCCCATGAGCCTGTCGCCGACCTTCTCAACTGAAGGGAATATGGAGTAGACCTTATCTGCGAAACGCTTTCTGTCACCGAGATATGCCATTATTCCACGATTTTCTTCCTCGTCACTCTGATACGCCTCGATTGCACTACTTATCTCGCTCTCATATTCAAGAGCCTCATAGTCGGAGAGCTCCTCAGTGTCCTCGAAGAATTCATCTTCTTCGTCCTCATCGAATGAGGGGTTAATCTCTCGCTGAACTTTAAGAGGACAATAGAACTTCAGCTCAGTGAGCTTCTCAGCTTCAACGTGGATATCCGGCTGAAAGTCAACTCCGATGTCTGTATTCTTTGCCATTATGATGTCATCTCGCTGAGAGAGCTGCTGTACGATAGCATTTTTGACAAGGCTCTCGACCTCGTCCATGTCGATCATATCCGCCGAGGTGAAGTCCGTCTTACCTGTATGGGCAAACTCAGCGATCTTGTCGGACGTCCCCTTAATCATATCATGCAGCTTCAGTTCAGCCTCTGATGTCTTATAACGCTCATAGATAAGAGCTGCATCGGGAACGAACATAGAAAGACGGGGATAGTCAAATCCTTCAGCTTCAATGAGCAGACCGTCATCGCCGTGCTCGTCAAGCAGCATAATGCAGTGATAGGCATTCTTGTCTTCGTACATAAGGTCTTTGGCTGCGGTTATCGCTTCATGCTCCTGATACGGATTTATTTTCAGCCTTTCAAAGTCTGAGTGAGGTAGAAATACCCATTTCTCAACCTCACAGCGTTTGGTGTTGTGATCGGAAGCCTTATGCATCAGCTTTCCACTTATAAAGTATTTGTTCATATTTTTCCTCCTGGCATGATTATTACATAGACAGCAGGCGTGATCTGCTCTCTATGTATCGGCTGACAGGCACACAAATCGCTCACAGCGGCTTTAAATGCACTCGGTGGTGTCGTTTCTCGTTCTGCATCTGCTGCCGTCGAAAACGGCTCACAAATCGCTGATAGGATTTCTATCACTTTTCTTATAGAAACAAAAAAGGACTCGATTCAGCGTTTTCACAATTCGTGAAAAGCACCAAAACCGAGTCCGAAACTTTGTATACTATTTTTTACTGTCAAAATCAATATTTGCCTGTATTTCGACCTTTGGAAGGGACTGAATCTGCTCTTTTGAGAGTTCAAGTCCTTACATATGGCTAAAATAGCCCAATGTCATCTATGAAAATCGAAGAAATTTTTCTGAGATTTAAGCAGCAAAAAAGCCCGATATTTCGGGCTTTTTTGACCATGTCATCTATTTAGTCATGGCAATATGGCAGGGGCAGAAGGACTTGAACTCTTTTTTGCATTTTTTCCAACTTTCGCCAACTCGCCGTTTTCGGCTATAAATAGCCAAAATACGATAATTTACAATATTTAATTCAATCCGATTTTACCTATGTTTTTGCATCATTAATGGACAAATAATGGACAGAATTTATGGTGTACTCCTGTAGTTTTTTTGCTATAAACAAGGCTTTTTGAATTAATTAAAACAAACAGCAATAGACAAATCGCCCCAAATAACCTGCAGCCCCTATAAACGGGGCTGATTTCATATGGTTATTCGTTGTTTCCCCTGTTAAAGTACGCCTTTGAGCTATTAGTATAACACAATTCAAGAAAAATCGAGGCAAACTCTACACAAATCAAGATTTATAGTATTCCTTGCTATCATCACCTTTGTATATTCCCCCTCTATTCTGCGAATTAGCTATTGACAACCATATTTATATCGGTTATAATGTGAAGGTAAGGAGCTGATAAAATGCAGAATATTACAACCGAAAAGGCAATTCAGAACCAAGTTGCATCAGCCAAAATGGAAGGCTTAGGTTTCAGCAAAGAATCAATTAAGCTGATAAGAGAATATGCTGATAACAAGCTCTCCCATGAAAACCTCATCAAGATAGTTGCGCAGAAATGCGCTGAAAGGTTGTAATGGCTGTATATAGCATTGAGGGCTGTGAAGATAACTGCTATCCTGGGACAACGGTTCTCGTCAATAAACTGGACATAAGAGATCAACAGCTTTTGAACGAGGCAGAATCCATACTTGTCACCTCGTGCTCGGTAAAGGCTGAAAAGGAACTGGCATTCAAAGATGTTGATTTTGAGTATTACAAGAGCCTGCACAAACTCATTTTTGGCGACCTTTATGACTGGGCTGGAACTGTCCGAACTATCAATATCTCAAAGAAAGGTACTGTTTTTTGTAACCATAATGAGATAGATGAAATTGGAAAGCTGAAATTTCAACGATTGCAGTCACAGAATTACTTACGCGATCTGCCGAGTGAGGCGTTCATCACAGAAGTTACCGAGCTGTATCATGAGCTGAATATGCTCCACCCGTTTCGCGAAGGCAATGGACGTACATTGAGGCTGTTTATCTCACTGCTTATCAGAAATGCTAATCATGATATTGATTTTTCGGTATGTGATGCAGACATCCTTTCCATTGCCACTATTAAGGCTGCACAGGGCGATATTTCAATGCTAAGAGAAGTCTTTTCAGAGCTTATCAGATGAAACTTAAATGTGTTCCCCCTGCACTGATACTCATTCAGACGGTTATTCAAACAATAACGATAAATCCGCCCCGCTTTTTTGAAGCGGGGCGTTCTATTTCGGATATGCTAATCGCAACCACTAAGAATAAGAGTAAGTAATCATATACCGTTATTCACATTTGCTTTTTAACCAATATTCCAAAACCGCTCAAAGAAAACCTTGAGTTTCTCAATAACGGTTTCTTTTTTTGCCTTACGGTTGCCTCCACCAAAGCGTGATACCGCAGGGAGTATCTTATCAATATCAGTACCTGTTGTCTTGACCGCTCCGTCACGGAAAGCTCCCTCAACAAATGCTCTTGTTTCGGATTCCTTCAGCTTTTCTTCTTCAATGAGCTGTACAAGAGCTTTCTCGCGTTGTTCGGCAACGTAAGCGTGCCACTCATGAGCTTCTGCATAGGGCCAGTGAGGTGCATGCCTGAAATCAGCAGACTTGATAATCTTTCCACCTTCTGCTGTATATTAGTACAACCTTCGTATAGCAGGACTAATCGAGGTTTATAGTGCTGTAGAAAGAGCTGGCAGTTTCATTGAGGCTTGCCTTCTGGTAGATATAATCATTGCTTGCTGAAAAGAAATCATCTATTATAGCTTCGTTTTCGAGAATGGGCGAGAGCTCCGACAGGGTGCAGCCTTCCATTTTTTGCGAAGCATCGTATTGCAGCCCTTTGAGCACACCGTCCCGTTCGAGGACTCTGCTTGCCTTGCTGCTGAGTGGTATGCCCTTTTCTATTCCCTGAAGCTCAGCCATTTCACTGCTGTTCACAAGAAAATCGAGGAACATTCCCGCTTCGTCTGGATGTACGGTATTTTTGCTGACGGCATACATCGTAGCAGGCTTTGCATACCAGCCTTCGCCGTATCCACTGCTGTTGGTTTTGAGGTAATCGGCAATGACTATCTCACGTCCTTTCTCTTCAGCAGCCCCGAAGTAGTTCTTGGCGTCGCTGACCCACGCTACCGCGCCTGCGTACTCCTCATTGTCAAGCTTGATGCGCTCGTAGTGTTCCACCAGCGGGAACACCTTTTTTTCTATGAGCTGTGAATAGAAATCAATCATTACCGCAAAATCGTCAGCGGTAAAGTTCAATCCGCCGTCCTCGGAGAGTATCTTCTTGCCTTGTGTCTGCTCTGCATAAGCAATGAGGAGCAGCCACATTGATTTGCTCGTAGCGCTGAGAGGATACACGCCGCTCGGCTCCATAAGCTCGGCAGCAGCGAAGAGGTCGTCCCATGTTTTGGGGACTTTTGCCCCGAATTTATCGTACATTGTTTTATTGACGTAAACAGTCTCTGCGTTCATGGCAATAGGGAGCGCATAGAGGACGCCTTCCTTTGTTCCGTAGCGCAGTTCGTCGTCGGTATAGCCCGAAAGGTCGAGGGTGGACGAAAGCTCTCTGAGCTTGTAGTAGTTGTTCCCGTCGTCAAAATATTCGGAGAGCCAGCCGTAGTTTATCTGCATGACGTCGCACTCGGTGTCAGAGATCATCCACACTCGGTTTCTCTTCTCATATCCCGACCACTCCGAATAGCTGCAATTTACCTTTATCTCGGGATGAAGGCTCTCGAACTTACGGACTGCTTCGAGGGTATACTTATTTCTTGCATCATTGCCCCACCACGAGAATGATATTTCGACCTGTTTTCTCTGTGCCTTAACCTTTGCGCTGTCTCCGCAGCCCGTAGATGCTGCCAGAACAGCACAGCTCAGAAGTGCTAATGTTCTTTTTATCATATTCATTTTTACGGTCTCCTCGCTCTCAAGCTATCGTGAATCTGCTCTTGCCGTCCTTCACCGATGTGCAGAGCGAGCTATAAGCAAGATCGTAGATATTCTGGTATTCCCCGCAGCCGATAGCCGCACCTGTGCTCGATGTTACTTCGTATAATGCGCCATCTGGCGTATTCAGCGGATTCTTGAACATATCGCATATGTCTACACCGTGGTCGATGACGAGAGAGCGAAATTTTTCGCTTTCCAAGCCATTGTTTTTCATGAGGACGGTGAAGGTATTTTCTGATGTTCTTCCGATGCATTCGCAGTCGGGGAACTCCTCCTTTATGAGCTTTGCCATTTTGAATATCTGTGAATCGGCGGCTTCTCTGCCGAATTTTCCGAGCAGTTCACCGAAATCGTCTATACTTGCAATAATGACAGCGTGCTCCTGTTTAGAATTTTTCGAAATGAGATTGTCAGCCTTGTCGCGGAAGAAACGGCTGCCGAGTATCTTTTCGATGCCGTCTTCGCTTATCTCGTCGGCGAGACCTGCGGTGACTGTGCTGACAGGGTCAGCCATTTTCTTAATGAAGACAGTACCGGCAAGCACTGCTATCAAAGAAGCAGCGGCAGCAGCCAGATATATAATCTTCTTCATATCGACAGCTTCCCTGAGGATTATATTTGTTGGTATGGAGCAGATTATGTACCAGTCGCCGTTGGTAGCATTAATTGTCGAAAGGTTCTCGTTGCCTGTGATGACCGACATGTCCTTGCCCTTAACATCATTCAGAACGGTCTCGGGAATGGTATTTCCAACCGTATCGTTTTCAACCGATGAATATATCATCTTGTATGAGCTGTCGGTGAGCCTGACTGCCATATCACTGAGTGCCTCGGGGTTCTCGAGGACGTTGTCGAGCTCCGCTGTGTAGAATGAGATGACAAACACAGCGTGCCCATGCAACTGCTTTACGTAATATATGCGGTCGTATTCGTTGTTGTAGCCTGTATTCCAGCCGTCGTGTGTACGCTTGCGCGTTACCATAGCCGAAAGGTCGTTGTAAAGATTGTCGCCGAACAGCTTGACCGTGCCGTTTGATATCTTCCCGACAGTGTGGTTGTTTGAATAGACGATACCGTAATCGACGAAGTTCTCCATGAGGCAGAGACTGCTGAGGTCGGCAGCTATCTGCTTCTCTGTATTTATCGCGTCATATTCGTCGTTCAGACTGCTTGTGGCGTCGTAGCTGTATGCATTGTCTACAGAATAGGCGAGTGTGCCTATCTTCTCCATTCTGCTCATGTAGCTGTCGAGATTATTCTTCAGCTGAACATTAAGAGTTGACGTCATTGAGCTGACTTTATCCTTTGTCAGTTCGTCGTACTTCGTTACCGTAAAGGCAGTGATGCCAAGGACTGCCGCGATGACGATTATCGCGTACCCTATTATCATTAGGAAGCTCATTCGTTTTATTCTTACAAGCCCCTGTGCCTGTACCTGATCCCTTGTCATAAGAATCCCCCTGTGACTATATTTACGGACGATGCCGCAGATTTTATTATATCAAATACTTTAAGTCAAATCAATATATATTATGAATTAACAGCGAATTACACATATAATCTAACGAAATTAAGCCGCAAAATAAATATGTTGTACATACAAATTCACAAAAATCACGCTCAGTCAAAGCTGCTAACAGTACAAATTCTACTGATAAAGACGACTTCAGAGCATTTTGATATGTATTATCGCGGCAAAGCTGTATAATATAATCCCCAAACAAAAAAGGCGGAATAAACCGCCTTTTTGTTGTGGATAACTTGTTTAGCCGAGCTTCCAGCTATCAACGGAAACTGCATTGTTGAATACAAAATAGAGATCATTCTTGCCGCTGAGGTCCTTGACAGGAACGGTTATCTCCTGCATAGAGCCGCCTGCGGGTATCTCGGCATAGCTTACAGCAGTACCTGACGCGCTACCCTTGCATACCTTGACTATACAGCCGCTCTGAGATGATGCCTTGATAGTGAGGCTCGTAGCGTTGCCGCAATCTACGCCCGATACGCGGAACCAGTCGCCTTTTTCAGCCTTTACGAGCGAGTTGCCGCTGCCTGTTATCTCAATGCCGCCCTGATGTGAGAACGTTGCCGCACGTACAGTCTTGGTCGGGTCGAGAGCCTTTATCTGTTCGATACCTGCCTTTGTACCCTTTACCTGCTGTATTGTGCCGTCAGCATTCATTGTTATCTTGTCGATGTGGGTGCTTCTATAGCCCATACCCTTGAGATTCATTACGTCCTGGAGGTACTGAGCGTGGTAGAAGAGGTACCACTGGTCCTTGAACTTCATGATAGTGTGGTGATTGTTGCCTGTTGTTCCGAAGAAGTTGCCGATGTTCTTGAACACTTCGCCCTTGTATGTGAAAGGTCCGAGCGGGTTGTCGCTTACCATGTAGTCGATAGCGGCAGTGGAAAGACCGTATTGGTTGCCGCCTGTACTCCAGTTGGTGCAGTAGCTGTAGTAATACTTGCCGTTGTATTTGTGAATACCGCTGTCCTCAAACATATACGGTGCGTCAATAGTAACAGGTGTACCTACGATAGAAGTCATATTATCGCTGAGCTGTACACAGCGTGATGACTTCGGATGGTCGGAAGGCTTGCCATCAGTACCACCGCCGAAGTAGAGATAACCCTTGCCGTCGTCATCTACGAGTACAGCGGGGTCAAATACCCACGGAACATCTGTACAGTTAGCTGTCTTGCGGTCAATCATTGCACGACCATTCGGGTCTGTCCACGGACCGATCGGGCTGTCTGAAGTAAGTACGCCGATGCCGTTTGCATTGTTTGCAAAGTAGAGGAAGAACTTTTCCTGGCCGTTTATCTTCTTGTGGCAGGCTGTGGGAGCCCATGAGTTTCCTGCCCATCTGGCAATACCGTTCTGACCTGCCACGTTGATAAGACCGTGGTCTGTCCAGTTCACCATGTCGTCAGAGGAAATGCAGCGCAGGCAGTTAATAGTGCTGTAAGTTTCCTTTGTTACCTGACCGTTATTGTAGAGGAGGTGGTCATCGGTCATGTAGATATAAACTCTGCCGTCGTACTCCATAACGCCGGGGTCAGCACCGAAATACTGAGATATGAGAGGATTGTGCTCATTCTCGCCCTTATAAGACTTAGCGATATTTACACTGCCGAATTTCTGCGCCATCTGAGTGAAATCCACCTGCTGAACAGGCTGAGTCGTTGTAGTAGTTGTGGTAGTTGTGGTAGTTGTTGTAGTTGTTGTAGTCTCAACATAGCCCTCACTGTAACTCTCGGGAAGCTTGTCGATAATGCCTGCATCGAGCATCTGTATCGACAGTGCATCTCTTGCTGTTACGCCGTCGCCTCTGTTGTATACATCGGCATTGTCGAGAGCCTGTGAATCAAGATTATACTTGTCCTTGTTTCCGAGGAACTGAAGAATTGCTGTGGCGTCAGCAATAGTTACCTTGCCGTCAAGATTTGCATCGCCGTAAAGTGTCTTCGACGAAGGAGTTGCTGTTGTAGTTGCGGCGGGTGTAGTAGTTGTCTCCACGGGCTTAGGTCCGTCTATCTGAGTGCCTGCCTTAGCAACGATTGCTTCGTCGATTGTGAGATTTGCGGTGCCTTCCTCTGTCTCAACGTAGAGGATATATCCCGAGCCATCGGGAAGCTTGTAGTTTGCGTTTGCAAGCTGTACGTAGTTGCCGTCGGATACTCCGTTGGCGATGTGGTCGTACTTGGTCTCGCCCGATGCGTCCGTGTACTG
>FNZT01000031.1 GCA_900109435.1 Ruminococcus sp. YRD2003
TTCCTAAAACTTTCAATTTAAATTTTGCCCCTATGGGGTACTCTCCTGATATGAAAAGAGTTAGTCTTTCTTTTCAATGAGAGCACCCCATAGGGGCAAAATTTGGACTAAAAGTCTTTGGAAAGGGGCTCGGGGGAGAACCTTTCTTCAGAAAGGTTTCCCCCGATATATGTCCCGTAATACTTCCGTATAGGTACAGCCCTTATGCAAGTATGCCAGCGGCGGAGCCAAAAATAATGAAAGGCTGACGTACACATCAGCCTCATACGACAAAGCGGCACGGTGGATAAACACCGCGCCGCCGCTTTTTATTCATCTATGCCCGATACTGTGAAGTTTACCTCAACATTTGTCCAGCCGTCCGCAAAATCGTCGGGATTTACGGACTGCGGTGAGTAGTCGCCGATGAAGTCCGCAGGCGAGACATCTTCTCCCTCGCCGACATAGAGCCTGCCATCGGCAGAGCGTGCGTCCTTGGGGATGCTGTCCTTGGACACCCACTGATTATACAGGTTGGCTCTGGTTTCTTTACCGTCGTCGGAGGAGGTATAGGGCTTGCCGTCGAGTGTCAGTTCCTTTCCGTCCACCTTTACGGAGTTGACCGTGATGACCGCATTCGGAAACATTGTCTCGCCGTCCTTTATCATTACAGCCATGAACTGCAAGCCGCTTGGTGTATACTGGTCGTCGGGAGAACCCGTCGTATCGTAGCGGAAGCCGTTCGTATCGGCAGTGACGCTGACTGTATAGTCGCCGTTGCCTGTTATCGTGGGAACACCCGCATTGTAGGTGAGAAAGTCTCTGGTCGGGTCTTCGCCGCCCCAGTACTGTATCCACCACTGTCCGTCAACGATAGCAAGGTAGGCGTCGCCCGACTGTGCAACGACTGTGTCCTCGATGTCGGCTTCCACAGCGCTGATAGCGGACGGCTCAGTCGCGTCCTCGGTTTTAGCAGCTTCTGTGGAGGCAGCGGTAGTCGCCTCCTGTTTGGAGCCTTCCTTATCTCCGCACGAAGCGAGAGCTCCGCAAATCATTGCAGAGAGGAGCATACAAGCGATAAGCTTCTTCATTATAATAACCTCTTTCATTTCGGATTTTTACAGAGCCGCACCATAAAAGAGGGCGGCGCGGACTGCCTCACTATAATGATACACGATACCTCGGAAAATTGCAAGATGCTATATGTACAAACTTTGAGTGCGGCTATAGTGAGTATTGCCATATTTCTGCCTTAAAAAGCAAGTGGCGTCCATATGTGCTGTGCTCATACAGAAGCAATACGGGACATATATCGGGGGAAACCTTTCTGAAGAAAGGTTCTCCCCCGAGCCTGAAGCATATTCTTAGGGAAGTATATTATTTATTATGTCTCCGAGGGAATGATCCCTCGGAGATTTGCTTTATCTGGCTTCACATTTCAAATGTCTGTATCATTACGCCGTCGAGTTTGATATCCTTGTCTGCTAAAAATGAGAAATGTACCGTTATATCGTTCATGCAGGTCCTCGAACGCTTTTCAGCCTTTTCGTGGACTTCGATACGTTTTATGAAGGCTCGAAGAAGCTGTGGAGTCACTTCCGTCACATCAACGTATTTCTTGGCGTTGTTGATGAACTCCCGGACACATTTCTCTTTTATCGCCAGATAACTTGTATGCGAATCAAGCTCCTGAAGTTTTTCCTTCAGTTCAGACTGCTCCTTCTCGTAGTCGGATGCAAGGCTGTCGTAGCGTTCGGGAGTCACTCTGCCTGTGACTCGGTCCATGTACAGCATACTGATAGCGCTTTCAAGTTGATTTATCCTTGTTTCATACTCGCTGCGCAGAGCTTCGTTGTTTTTAGATTGGGACATTGCTTCGTTTTCACCCTTGCTCATAGCCATTTCATAGAACTCCTCAGAATGCTCTCTTGCATACGTTGTAACTCTTTTTATTACTTCCAGTACGATCGCATCTACCACTTCTTCCCTGATATAATGGGCGGTGCAGTTACTCTTTCTCTTTTCGTATCGACCGCACATAAAGTTGTTATGTGTCTTTTTGTTGCGGTGAAGATAGAGCCTTGAACCGCACTCCGCACAGTAGAGATACCCTGCATATTTGTCCATTTCACCGTTGCCGTTAGCACGTTTTCTGCCGACAAAGTGTTTTTGAACAAGCTCGAACAATCCTCTGTCGATAATTGGCTCATGAGTATTTTCAAATATGAGAACCTTTTCAGGATCATTCTTGATACGCTTTTTGAGCTTATTGGACTTGGTATAGGTCTTGAAATTGACTGTATCACCGCAGTACATCTGATTCAGAAGCATACTGCGAACGGACGCAATCGACCAAGCGTAAGGCTTGTCCAATTTTGGATTTCCCGAACGACTGCCAGTCTTATTAAAGGCGTATACGCTCGGAGACAGTACTTCCTCTTCTTCAAGAGTATTGCATATTTTCTTCATACCGATACCGCTCGCGTACATTTCAAAGATGCGTTTGACCACAGGTGCAGTCTCAGGATCGGGGATTATTCGCTTTGAGTCATTCGGGTCTTTCATGTATCCATAAGGCAATGAAGCTCCGACACGCTCTCCTCGTTCTCCTTTGGCTTTCTGAATTGTTCTGATCTTCCGGCTCGTATCCTGCGCAAAAAAGTCGTTGAAGTAATTCTTAATGCCCGACATATCATTCAAGCCGTTTATACTGTCAACGCCGTCGGAGATAGCTATGAATCGCACGTCATATGACGGGAATAGTATTTCCATAAGTCTGCCTGTTTCAAGGTGGTCACGTCCAAGTCTCGACTGGTCTTTGACTATGACAGTTCCGACAAGTCCGCTTTCTATGTCTTTCAGCATACGAACATATTCAGGTCTGTTTTTGTTGACTCCGCTGTAACCGTCATCTATGTAGTATTGGCAATTCTTGAAGCCGTTTTTATCTGCATATTCTTTCAGCAGAAGCCTTTGGTTTTCAATTGACAGCGACTCTCCTGCACGCAAGTCCTCCTGACTGAGGCGGCAGTACAGTGCTGTTATCTGATTCGTGTTTGATTCTTTCATTATTATCCTCCTGTTCCGAAGCTGATGCTTCTGGAATCAAACCGAATAGGAGCTACCAACAGTATACTCCTACCCGGCTCGAAAGTCCAGAACTTTTTTCAGCTTACTTTTTCGCCATTTATCAAGTGTTTCAGCTTATCGTAAGCTGTCTCAGTCTCATCTTTGGGAAGAGGAAATGTAAAGGTCACATTATACATCTTCCCGTCAATCTCAATTTTGTTATCAGAATAATATCTGACTTCTTCTTTTTCAGCCATTCGTTCATACTCCTTCCATTGATCCCGTTCATGTTTCTGATGTGATTTTCGTTGTTCATTTTCATCATTCCTTTCACTTTTATTGACTTGTAATGTGAGGGGGTTCGGGGGTTCGCCCCGACAAGCAATGCGGCAGGCGGAATGCCGTCTGCGATGCTTGCCTTCCAAAAATGGAAGACTTTTTGTCACTCGGTACTGCTTCTGTCATTTGCAAATAATAACGCCACCGTTCGCTGCTGATGCAGCCGCCCACACTCGCTCCATGTTGCGCGACAACCGCTTCCACAGCCGCATTTGGGATAACTACCCGATTTCAGTACAGGCGGCAGAAACGGGCGCTTTTGTGCGTGACGGCAACTCAGCCGTGACAGTAACTCTACCGACACGGAATTCTACTGACACGCCCTGCAGATGAAGCTATATAGACGTTTGCGAGCTGTCGGGCAGTGTCTGCGTGACGGTAACATTTCTACCGTCACTACCGACACGCTGTAATTTGCTGAGAGAAAAAGTGGGAGCAGTATCCTTTTTGCAAATCGGAATGTTTTAAGCACATTTTTATCGTCCCCTAATAGTATTATGGTTCGATTTTCCTGTTTTGCATAAAATCAGGTAACAATTTCAATTCATTAAAAACGACAATTATCAGTCACAGGGACAGCATATTTTCGAGCCTTAGCAATCAGGCAACTGACAGTTTGTGAAGATATATCATCGTTTGTGGACTTTAAAGGGACAGCATGGACATCATTCATAGCGCATAGCAATATGCTGCCACCGCTGTCCCTGTCGGACTGATTTCTCTATCAGCAAATAGCAAAAAGTGGGAGCAGTACCGCGATAATACAGCGTTCTATGGCGTGAAGTCCGATAAAAGCAGAGAAAAGCTCGTCGACTTTGCAAATTCAGGACTTAGCGACGTCAGAAGCATTGCTCCTTTAGCTGACGACGAATTCGTGTGTACTATTGGCGGCAAGCTGTACAGGCTCTCCGAGAGAGATAACGCTGAATTGGCAGATGTCAAAGAAATAACACTGGCTGTTGCTCTCAATATCGACAGTATTCAGCCTATGATCGCGGATTTCAACTCCGGCAGCAATCTTTACAGGGTCAACGTCAAAAACTATCTTGACGGGCATGAGTATAATATCGAGGGACTTGAAAGCGCGGCCCATGATCTTGAAATGGACATAATAGCCGGCAAAACTCCTGACATGGTCTGGCTTGACACAAATGAGACTGAAAAGCTGGCATCAAAGGGAGCGTTCACAGACCTGTATGAGCTTATGGAGAGCGACACAAGGTTTACAAGGGATGCTTTTCTGCCGAATTATCTGGAAGCCGCTGAAACTAACGGTCATCTTTATTCTATAACTCCCACATTCATGATAAGGACTATGGCTGCAAAGTCGAAATTTGTTGATAAGGAGAACTGGACTTTTTATGAATTCAAGGCTGCTTATGAGTCACGTCCTGACGGTATGGAGTTATTTGAAACAGCCAATAACAGGAATGCAGTTTTCGACAGGCTTTCAAACTCCGGAGCTGACTTCATTGACCTGACTACACATACCTGTTCATTTGATTCGCAGGAGTTTATTGATATGCTTGAATTTGCAGGACAGTTCCCGGGTGTGGATGCATATGACTGGGAGCGCTGCTCATGCAGAAATGATACGGCTCTGCTGAGCGATATGTACTTTTCTTCTTTCAGAGATATAAATGTGCAGAAGCAGTCTGTATTTGGCGAGGATATGACATTTGTAGGAGCTCCGTCCGCTGACGGAAAAGGCTCTGTCATGCTGCCGTCAAATCAGTTTGCAATTATGGAGACTTCAGATAATAAAGAAGGCGCGTGGGAGTTTATCAAGCTATTTCTTGCCGATGAATGCTACAATGGGAATCCGAATGGTATCCCTGTTACCGAAAACGGATTAAAAAAGGTCATGGAAGCCGCTCTTGAACCGCCATTTTATTACGATGAGCTGAACGGCAATAAAAAGGTATATATGGACGAAACAGGTATGGATTCATATTCAAATGAACAGATAAAGATAACTCCTATGACTGATGATGAGCAGAAGAGATACGAGCAGTTTGTCCGCAGCGTCCGAAGGATATCCTCGGGAAATACTGAGCTTGCTATCAGTTCCATAATCAGCGAAGAAACGGAATTCTTCTTTGCAGGGGAATACTCAGCCAAGCAATGTGCTGAGATGATACAGGATCGTGTGTCTATACTGCTTAGTGAACAATCGTGAATACCAGAACAGAGGCACTCGTCTGAGTGCCTCTGTTTTTAGTCCTATTCGGTTTACTTTACTACGATAAGAATATGCTACGCCCCTTTCCAAAGACTTTTAGTCCAAATTTTGCCCCTATGGGGTACTCTCATGAAAAAAAAAGACTAACTCTTTCCATACAAGGAGAGTACCCCATAGGGGCAAAATTTAAATTGAAAGTTTTAGGAAGGGAGTTTGAGGGTGACTCCCCGCAGTGCGGGGAGATGTCGCGAAGCGACAGAGGGGACCGCCGCTGTTAGCGGAACCCTTTTTCAAAAGGGTTTCCCTCAATAAATACTCCGTAATGTTTCGGTATGGGTACAGCGCATACGGACGCCACTTTATGCTGTTCTCAGCTCAGCTCGAACATACCCGTATAAAGCCGATAGTACTTGCCGTGCAGAGCGATAAGAGCGTTGTGGTCGCCGCGTTCGATTATCTTGCCGTTTTCGAGCACCATTATCGCTTTCGCGTTCCTTACCGTGGAGAGGCGGTGCGCTATGACGAATACGGTTCTGCCCTCCATGAGCGAGTCCATACCCTTTTCGATGTGAGCCTCCGTTCGCGTATCTATCGAGCTTGTCGCCTCGTCGAGTATCAGCACGGGCGGGTCTGCGACTGCCGCACGCGCTATCGCGAGGAGCTGACGCTGTCCCTGCGAGAGGTTCGCGCCGTCAGCCGTGAGCATGGTCTGATAGCCGTTTTCGAGGTGGGTGATGAAGTAGTCCGCATTCGCGAGCTTCGCCGCCGCGTAGACTTCCTCGTCGGTCGCGTCGAGCTTGCCGTAGCGGATATTCTCCATTACAGTGCCCGTGAAGAGGTGGGTGTCCTGCAATACTATCGACTGCGAGCGGCGCAGGTCGCGCTTCTTTATCTTGTTGATGTTGATGCCATCGTAGCGTATCTTGCCGTCGGGGACGTCATAGAAGCGGTTTATCAGGTTCGTGATAGTGGTCTTGCCCGCTCCAGTTGAGCCGACAAAGGCTATTTTCTGTCCCGCCTTTGCATAGAGGCTTATGCCGTTGAGGACGGTCTTGTTCGGCTCGTAGCCGAAGTATACGTCGTCGAGCTCGACATTGCCGCGCACCTCGGTGTAGGTGACGGTGCCGTCAGCCTTGTGGGGGTGTCTCCAGGCCCACTTGCCCGTGCGGGTGTCAGCCTCGGTGATATTGCCGTTTGCGTCTATCTCCGCGGGTACGAGAGTAACATAGCCCTCATCAGCCTCGGGTTTTTCGTCGATGACGTTGAATATCCTCTCAGCGCCCGCAAGTGCCGTCAGTACGGCGTTGAGCTGCTGTGAGACCTGAGTTATCGGCTGTGCGAACTGGCGCGTGAACTGGAGGTACGACACCAGCTTGCCTATGGTCATGCCGCCGAAGCCGTTGACCGTCATTATACCGCCGACTATAGCCGTTGCGGCATAGTGGAGGTAGGAGAGGTTGTTCATTATCGGCATGAGGATATTAGCGAAGGTGTGTGCCTTTGTGGAGGCGGCGCAGAGCTCGTCGTTGAGCTTCTCGAACTCCTCGTTTGCGGCGTTCTCGTGGCAGAAGACCTTGACGACCTTCTGTCCGTCGATGAACTCCTCGATGTAGCCGTTAGCCGTACCGAGAGCCTTCTGCTGTGCGATGAAGCCCTTGCTGCTGTGCTTGCCGACTATGCCGATGACCATGATTATCACCACCAGCATGACAACGACGATTATCGTCAGCAGCCAGCTGTAGAGTATCATCATCGTGAAAACGCCCACGATAGTGATAGCGGAGCTGATACACTGCGCGATACTGTTGCTGAGCATCTCGCGTAGGGTATCGGTGTCGTTGGTGTAGAGCGACATCAGCTCGCCGTGGGTGTGCTTGTCGAAGTAGCTTATCGGGAGCGACTCCATTTTCGTGAAGAGGTCGTCACGGATACGCTTCAGCGTGGTCGTGGAAATCTTCAGCATTATGCGCTGATACAGGAACGTAGCGCACGCTCCCGCCGCGTATATCGCTATCATCGCGCCGAGCGTGAGTATGAAGCGGTGCTTATCCCACTCCCCGCCCTTGAGAGCTTCCTTGAGGTTGTCGATTATGGGGCTGAGGAGAGCGTTTCCCGCAACTGCCGCCGCAGAGCTGAGCGCCACTCCGAGCACGACTATCGCGAAATGCAGCTTAAAGCCGTACATATAGCTGAATATGCGCTTTATGGTCTTGCCCGTGTTTGCAGGTTTCTGCATGGGCTTCATATTCTTTTTCGGAGGCATTATTCATCAGCTCCTTTCTGCTGCGAGTCGTATACCTCGCGGTATACGGGACTGCTGACGAGCAGCTCCTCGTGCGTGCCGATATCGGTTATCTTACCGTCGTCCATGACGATTATGCGGTCGGCGTCCTGCACGGAAGATATCCTCTGTGCGATGATGAAGGTCGTCGTATCGGCTAGCTTCTCGCGGAAAGCCTGTCTTATGCTGCTGTCTGTCGCGGTATCGACCGCGCTTGTGGAGTCGTCGAGTATGATTATCTTGGGCTTTTTCAGCAGAGCACGCGCGATGCAGAGGCGCTGCTTCTGACCGCCCGAGACGTTGACGCCGCCCTGTCCGAGGTCGGTATCGTAGCCGTCGGGGAAGCCCATAATGAAGTCATGCGCGCACGCCGAGCGGCACGCATCCTGTATCTCCTCGTCGGTGGCATTCGGGTCGCCCCATCTGAGGTTGTCGCGGATAGTTCCCGAGAAGAGCACGTTCTTCTGGAGCACCATAGCCACATTGTCGCGGAGAGCGGTCACGTCGTAGTCGCGGACGTTCACTCCGCCGACGAGGACTTCGCCCTCGGTGGTGTCGTAAAGACGCGGTATCAGCTGAACGAGCGAGGTCTTTGACGAGCCCGTGCCGCCGATGATGCCGATAGTCTCGCCCGACTTTATATCGAGGTCGATGTGGTCGAGGGCGAGGTTGTTCATATCCTTGAAGTAGCTGAAGCTGACATTGCGGAAGCTCACCGAGCCGTCAGCGACCTCCGTGACCGCTTCCTGCGGCGAGACGATGTCGGGCTCTTCGATGAGGACCTCGTAGATACGCTGGATCGAGGCGCGCGAGATGACGAACATCATAAACAGAAACGACAGCATGAGCAGTGACATAAGTATCTGGCTGACGTAGGTGATGAAGCTGGTGAGGTCGCCTATTTTCATAGTACCGCCGACGATCATGTGGCTTCCGAACCACAGTATCGCAATGATGCTCGCGTACATGACCATCTGCATGAGCGGCATCGAGAGGATTATCAGCTTCTCGGCGCGCACCTGAGCCGCGCGGACAGCCTCGGTGTTGTCGGTGAACTTCTTCTTTTCGTAGTCCTCGCGCACGAAAGCCTTGACAGTGCGTATGCCGATGAGGTTTTCCTGCACTCTTGCGTTCATGTCGTCGTACTTCGTGAGCATAGCCTTGAAGCGCGGGTGGGCGTTGCTGAGGATAAGCACAGCTCCGATGATGATTATCGGTATCGCGCAGAAAAAGACCGTTGAGAGGCGCAGGTTCATCTTCAGCGCCATAACGAGGGCAAATATCAGCATTATCGGTGCGCGGAACGCCATGCGAATGAACATCATGTACGCGTTCTGAATATTGGTGACGTCGGTGGTGAGGCGTGTAGTCAGCGACGCCGTCGAGAACTTATCCACATTCGCGAACGAGAAGGACTGCACCTTTCTGAACAGCGATGCGCGGAGGTTTTTCGCGAAGCCGACTGCCGCGACCGCGCTGAATCGTCCTGCGACAGCTCCGAAGAAGAGCGACACGAGCGCCATGCAGACCATGAGACCGCCCATTTTCGCGACATATCCGATATCGCCGTTGTTTATGCCCTTGTTGATAATCGCCGCCATGACGTAGGGGATGAGCACCTCCATGGCGACCTCGCCCATTATCGTTATCGGCGACAGCACGGACGGCACCCAGTATTTTCCGACGTGTGAGAGTATCTTTGTGAACATCAGGTTCTCCTTTCTGTGTCTCTATGTTAAAGCCATTAGCCTTTAGCCGTTAGCCGTTAGCTAATGGTATCGCCTGACGGCGAAATATTTCAAATAATGTCCGCGTAAGCGGACACCGCAAGCTAATGGC
>FNZT01000028.1 GCA_900109435.1 Ruminococcus sp. YRD2003
GGACAGTCATTCAGTCGTTGATCTCAAAAGCGAGATCGAGAAGCAACTCTCAGAGAGAAATCAGCTTTACCGCACATCCGAAGAAATAATAGACGCCTTGAAGGAAAACAAACAGCCTGTTTATGCTTCGTTTAAGGCGTCTAAGCTTTTCTATCTGTACTTCGGCTGGAATCCTGACGGAGTCGGTACACGTTTCAGATACGGCTGCGAAGAGATACCCGTTTACATATATTTCAACAAGTATTACTTCAATAACTCTGACCACAGACTGGTATTATACCGCCGCAGAACTGACGGAAATAACGGATACAGATTAGGTTCAAGAGGACATTTCAAATCCTTATCATTTTTCGGAAAGCTCTCATGGGACAGCGAAAGAAAAATGATAGATGCAATTCCGCTTATTATTACAAATATGGGAGATAGATAGTGGGAGCCGGTTTAATCCGGCTCCGTTTCATTTCAATAGGGTGGCGTTTTTTATTGCAATATTTCAAAAGCAGAAAAACCACTTGTATGAAATAGTTTTTCTGTATTTCAATAGACCATGGTCTATTGAAACTATATTCTTCGCTCATATTCCCTGAGCCTGCGGTAGAAAGTATTGGTTCGCAGTCCCATTTCTTTCTGAAACCATACAGCAGTAATAGTACCAGACTTCCACTGCTCGTACAGTTGACCGAACTTTACCCAGTCGATAGGTAAAGGTTGTCTTCCTTTGTATTTTCCTTGAGACTTGGCTATGGCTATACCCTCACGCTGACGCTGTAATGTCTGTTCTCGTTCGAGCTCTGAGAGTGCCGCGAAGATAGACAGCACAAAGCGTCCTTGCGGAGTGTTGGTATCAATGTTCTCCTTGCTGCTGACAAGAGTAACCTTCTTCCGCTGAAGTACATCGATGATGTTGAGCAGATCTCGGGTAGATCTTCCAAGCCTGCTGATACTCTCAATGTATAGGGTATCGCCCTCGCGGACGTATTCGAGCATAGCTTTCAGCTCGGGACGGTCAGTATTCTTGCCTGATATTTTCTCAGCGAAGATACGCTCTACCTGATACTGCTTCATCAGTGCTTCCTGACGGGCGGTCTCCTGATGTTCAGTTGAGACGCGGATATATCCAATCTTTCCCATCAAAACACCTCACAGTATTTCTTGTACATATCCTCGCCACACATATATTTTACTTCAGCTAGCACCTCATGGAGCAGGTCATGGTCGGCAAGCATATCCTCGATTTCGTCACAAGAATAGCCGTACTCAAGCAGAAGCTCAACATCTGAGCTGTCCACTCCGTAGCATCCGCAGTACGATAGAAGCAACTCCTCATGCAGTCCATAGTACGGCTCTTCATCATACCAGCCCATATACTTTGAGCGGTATAATTTCGGCTCAAACTGAGAGCGAGTGATAACTCCATTCTTGTCGATGCGAAGGATATCCCCCTCGTCAGTTTCCACACGCTCCATTGCGAATTTGTGAAGTCCTACCTGCTTCAAAGCTTTTTTCATGATGCTTTCGGTGGAAGCGTATACATACAGCCCAAGCACTGGAAAGTGCAGCAGACACATCGGGTTGCTTCCTTTTATAATATATAAGCTATTATGCTCGTCAAGTACGGTAAACGTGAAGTTGCCCTCGATAGTCTCAGCCATGTACTTGAGACTGTCGAAGTTCAGCATCTGCTGTGCTTCAATAAGCTGACATGCTGCGTAACTATCCGTCTCAATATATGTATCGGGGATAAGCTTGTCCTTTCGGAGTTCCTTATCGTTCCACAGAACTCCGTTGTGAGCAAATGCGAAGTCCATATCTGCGTGACCTAAAAAGGGATGGTTATTGTAGTTGAACTTCTCATCCCCCTGCGTTGTCATGCGGGTGTGACCCATGACCGCTCTCGTTCCGTCAGGCGGATTGAAGTGAAGCTTGTGAGCAGGTTTCGGGCGCTTGTAAATAACTACCTCGCCGTCCCTCACATAGCTGATACCAGCTGCGTCAGTGCCGCGCTCTTCGGCAGCATTAGCAAGTGCCTGCGTAAATTTTCTCATCATTCTGTGCGGCATAATACCCTGATAATCGAGCCAGCCAAATAATGAACACATAGTTTTAGTCCTCCTTTTCGTTGTTAAATGGCAGCTCCAAGACATTTCCTGCCGCACCTGCTCCGCCTGCTATAAGTGCGATAATACCTATAATCTTTATAATGTCTCGGATGTCCTGCTCAGTCTCTTTGTCAATATCAAAAATATCAGATAAAAGTCCCACGTCACATATCCTCCTCAGTATTAATATCCTCGTTTATGTACAACATACGTTCTTTAAGATACTGGATAAGTTCAGGCTCGGTAAGCGTGCATACGAACTCGCTCCAACTCATATTCGCGATACCTTCATCAGTAAGATTAATGGAAATATCGCAGATTGCATTGACCAGTTCAAGAGCCGCAATAAGAGTGTTATGTTTTAGCGTACCGCGGAACAACCTGAATTCAATGGTTGCGTAGTTCATTAAATTCACTGCAGCGTACCTGCCGTTGTTTCCTTTCTTAGCCTTGTCGAGAATCTCACGTCCTGTTTTTTCATAGCCATAACGAGCTGCCCAGCGGTTCATAGAATATTCAGAACGGCGGCTGAACTTCAGGAGCTCTGCCCAATGTGTCTCTACAAAGAACAATATACGGCTAATTACCTCATCTTGTTCTTCATGCGTATCTCCGAGACAGCTCCTGTTGACGTGTATATGCAGACCGCATGTGCTTGTCTGATGTGAGCGATATCCCAGAGATATAGCCTTTTTCATTATTTCTTCCCACTGATAATTCTTGTGGTAGACAAGGCTCATTGGATGAGTTACAAGCTCCATTCCATCATCTAATGAGCCGTCACCCTTAATGTAGATATGTTCCTCGCCCCTGTTTGCGATAGCAAGTATCTCGTCAGCGTTATCACTATCCTTGCCTGCTCCGTCAATTTCAAGTTCAATGCCAAAATACCGCTTAGAATCGCCGTAGAATACAGGCTCAGGCTTGAATCCGTAATCGTGGATAGAGCGGTTCTTATCGACTTCATCGTGATAGCATTCACAGCAATAATCATACCCGTCGAGGTGGTATGCATCATCCTCATGGAGTAGGGCATCACAGCAACTGCATCTTGTGTAGTGATTCTCGTAGCAATGACGACAGAGTGTGGTGTATTCATCTCCGTAACTGTCTTCAGTCCAAATAACCTCACCGCAGCGCTCGCAGCTTGTGGTATGGTGCTCATAACAATCTGTGCAGACTATCTCGCCGTTTATTTCTTCATAGTCTTCTTCCTCGTCGATAAGTGCTCCGCAGTGGGAGCAGTATAACGCATTTTTGTTCTTGTCTTCCATTCGTTAAACCTCCATAAATAGCGATAGCCAGCCCCGAAGGGCTGGCATTACTTTTAATATTCACTTGATAAGAGCATAGTGCTGTGGTCACCATCATCAATGATGTACAGCTTTTCTGTGATAGGTGTATCAGACGGAAGCAGGTATACTTTACGGTATTCCGGTTCCTCACTCCGGTGAGTGATAGACTGCATACATCCTACCTGCTCAAGGTCGAATACCTGCAAATAGTCTTTTGGAGCAGGCATATGCTCAACACAATCCCATAGGAACAGTTGTATTTTCAACGGTATGGTGCTGTCAACTCCGCAAGTCAAATAGCGCTTAGTTCCAGGCATTTTTTGATCCTCCTTTATATTAATTTTGAATACACGCGCAATGTATCCGTTAAAATAATATACATATAGAAAATCAAAATAATAGGAATATATTGTGGAACACGCTAAAAATGCTTTTTTTGTAATGAAAAAAATTATATCACAATATAATTATATATATTTACAAAATTGGAATAATAGGAATTTGGTTGCATAATCGAGGTTTTTATACGAGAAATGACAGAGAAACACTTTATCTTTACGCTTTTTTGTTCTATAATTAGTGTATAAAAATTCCAAATTGGAGGTTTTTAGATGAAATTGAGGAAAATCATCGCGGTGGCAATGGCTCTGACCGATGCCGAGAAAAATGCGGCTGATGTGAACAAGGACGGAAACATCTATTCCAAGGATGCTTCGACTGTGCTTCAGTACTATGCTTACACTTCAACAGGTGGAAAAGATACAATTGAGGTTTATCTCGGATATGAGACGGCTTCTGTCTGAGAAATAAGAGGTAAATATGTTATAAAGAATCCGCCCATAACGGGCGGATTTTCATTTATATAATGGGGAGAATACTGATGATAAATTGAAAAAAGTATTACTATATGTTAATCTGGAGCGAAGCGACCTGTATTAAATTAGCTCTAAGTAGTATTGTAGAAGTATTCATAGGATAGATTTGTATGGGGTGTGTGAATTTGTGTGTGTCTTCATACTCCTCAACTTGCTTGTTGCATCATTATTCTATACTATCTTGCTTCCTAATACTACTGCATCTTCTCTAGTCTATCTTCCTCGCTCATCCTCATCTTCACACTTCATTGAGCTAGACTAGTCCGGTTACTTCATACCCTCTGGATTAATTATAATATAGTGAAAGGAAATACACAAATGAGAAAACCTGAAGAAAAGAAAACTGTGCGACGTACGGTGCTTATGACAAAGGACACTGACAATGATATCATTCGTGAAGCTAAAGAACGTGGTATCAAACCCAATGCTGTGATGAACGAAAGACTGATACACCATAAAACAGACAACACACCATCTAAGATGGCGGAGTTTCAGGACTTTGCCAATGAGGCAATAAGAATGATTAAACCATATTCGGAAAAAGATGCAAAGTTGCTAGAAAGGAAGGCTAATAAGTTATGGACATTCTGACTCAAAAACGAATAACCGATAATGGAGACGGAGCAGGTTACTTCAGACACTGCGTTAATTATGTATACAAGGACAAGCTTGAACCTGGGGAAAAACGTATACTGACCAAAGGCTATGGTGTTTGTGATACAAATAGAAGTCATACCTTTGATCAGATGTATGGTGTGAAAGAATACTTCGGAAAAACTGGCGATAATCCAGTTATGCACCTTGTTGTGTCTTATGATAAAAGCAAGGTATATGATGCAATAACAGCCTGCAATCTTACAGAGATAATCGCACAGCACCTGAGAAAGAATTACCAGGTGATCACAGCAGTACACCAGGAAAATCAGGGAGGTTCACTCTACCATGCTCATTTAGTTGTAAACACTGTGGATATCTATACTGGAAAGCTATATCACAGCGGCATTTATGAACTTGGGCAGTTAGCAATATTCATTCACAACTTAACCGGTAACTTCTGCAAAACTGAAATCAAGTACGAAGATCCGAAGAAATAATAATGCTTTATAGAAGAGCGAACAGGAAAGATTATAACGACAATTCTGAATATGAATGCAAACAGTTGTATTGATATTAGTACCTCCCCGCTATGGGGAGGATGCTGTTTGCTGACCTTTGAGGTTGGTGATAATGCAAATAACAAAGAAGTTACCGCTGAAGTGACCAGCTAGTCGTAACAATGGATGATGATTTTATAATCACCTTTTATTATATTTCTAGATGGTAATATGATGATTATTATTTGAGCCTTTCATTCAGTTGATGCAAACTCTCAATCAGGAGTAAGATTCAATCACCAACTATATTGACAAAGGATTAGCTCCTGAGAGCAAGATAATTGATACCATGAATAAGAGCCTTGACGTGTTTAACAACAATGATATTGATATCTTCATGAGGATAGCCGTATTCCATTACCTGTTCGGATATATACATCCATTCTATGACGGTAATGGCAGAACGAGCCGATTCATCAGCAGCTATTTGTTGTCGCGTCAGCTCAATCCGCTTATATGATACCGACTGTCATATACAGTAAAGGAAAACATCTCAAAATACTATAAAGATTTTGAAGTGTGTAACGCTCCTCACAACAAAGCAGAACTCTCGCCGTTTGTGGAGATGTTTCTTGATATCGTCGAGAAATCACTGCAACAGTTGCTGGAAACTCTTGAAGAGAAGAAGCATAAATGGGAATACTACTGTCAGCGCATCGGAAGCTTACCTGCTGCTGATAAGAACGATATGTCCCATCTGTACGGACTCCTTATTCAGGCAGCGTTATTCTCAAATATTGGCATCTCCCGTGAAGAACTCCTCACTCAGTTACAACTCTCAGAGAATACTTTACGGAGCAGGCTGAGACTTATACCTGATAAGCTGCTTATTGAGAACCGTCAGAAAGGCAGGAAGTATTATCTTCTTGATCTTGATGCGGCTGATAAACTTTTTGATGTGTAATAATGTATTTGCCGCCTTTGAGGCGGCAATTAGTTTATACAGTTATTGTTTTAAAACAACTCACAGACAAAAGGTTCAATGTGTTCTCTTATGGTATGGGCGGGAGTGTGCTCGATATTTTTTCAACCGTTTTCAGCTCTTGTACTGCACACACCAGAAAGATACCAACTGCGGCAGTATGCATACTCACATTATCATTAACGCTGTTAGCTATTTAAATGGGCAGATGATTGTTACAGGGTATGAGGAGATGAATGCTTTCTGTCAGCACGTTGCTCAAGTAACCGGGCAGAAGTGTTGGTTCTATTTTGATAATAAGGCTGTATATAACGGCTGAAGGCAGAAAAAGACCGCTCTAGTGTTGAGAGCGGTCAGTTGAATAATATGAATTGTAAATTATAAATCTCTTACTACGCGCGAAGCGGAAGATCGGTAGACTTGTATATTCCTGCATCAACTTGCTGAATAATAAATGCATCCTTAGCGGTTACACCTGCTATTCCGTCAACATCTGCATTTGAAATGCCTTGTGATTTCAGTTCATATTTGTCGCGGTTTCCAAGATGTTGTAATATCGCAACAGCATCTGCGATAGATACTTTGTTATCACAATTTGCATCGCCATAAGATGTTGTGGTTTTTGTAGTTGTTATAGGGGTGGCTTCTATGGCTATAAATGTTCTGTCAAACTTTTGGGCATAACCTTCTGCTGTAGATCCTTCATATCCTTTTAAAATAACACTATTAATGTTTTCACTTGGTTTATTAGAATTACAAATTGTACTGTTAGATTCTTTTATAGCACATTTGGGATTTAATATAATGACTTCTTTTAAGTTAGCACAATTAAAAAACGCACCATCCTCAATTCTTATAACTGACTTAGGGATGGTAATTGTGTTAAGTCCTGTAAAATGAAAGGCATATGCTTCAATGCTTATAACTGAATCAGGGATTTCTACTGATGTTAAAGATAGGCAACCAGTAAAAGTAGATTTATAAATACGAGTTATTGAATTAGGTAAAGAAATGGAAGTTAGACTGTCGCAATATGAAAAAGCATCTTCTCCAATACTTGTAACTGATTCAGGTATAGTTATAGATGTAAGGCTCCTACAATTGTAAAATGCTTTTTTATCAATGCTATAAACTTTATTTGGTATAGAAATAGACGTTAGATTTCTACAATCTTCAAAAACGCTTGATTTAATAGTTGTAATTGAATCTGGAAGTGTTATGGAGGTTAAGCTTGTGCATTTTTGAAAAGCACTAGGACCTATGATTGTAACTGAATTAGGAATAGAAATTGAGGTTAAGTTTGGACAATCATAAAAACCTTTTAAAGTTGTTACTCCTTCAGATATAACTACTGTTATTATTTTATCCTTGTATTCTTTCCAAGGTGTATAATCATAATTCATTTCTCCTGTACCGTTTATACTTAATCTACCATTAACATCAAGAGTATAGGTTATATTGTCACCGCATTTTCCACTGTCAACTATATCATTAGTTGCTATAGTAGTTGTACTTGTTGTAGTAGTTGTGGATGTTGTAGTGGTAGTAGTTTTTGATGTAGTAGTTGTTGTAGTAGTTGTAGTAGTAGTAGTAGTTGTTGTTGTTGTTGTTGATACTGAACCTGAAGGTATTGATGTAACTAGTACATTACCAGATTCCAAATCTATAAAATTATATCCACTTTCTATAGCATAATTATGAGCTTTTGATTTTTTATAACCATATATAATTCCTGAAAAACCATTGCCGTTTGAAATAGTAGATCCTTTTTTCATTATTGCATTATCAATTATTTCACAAGAAGGATTATAAATATATATTGATTCTAATTTTTCGCAACCAAAAAAAGCATTTGCGCCTATTTTTTTTACACTTTTAGGAATAGATACTGTTTTTAGTTTTGTAAAAGCAAAAGCCCCTCCCATAAGTGAACCGTCGTCAATTAGTATAACAGTATCTGGTATTGTTATTTCAGAAACATTAGTTGAGGTTAAAGCATTTCCACCAATCCCTAAAACAGGATATCCGTCAATACTTGATCTTATTCCATTAAATAGAAGAGAGTTAAAAGCACCTGAGATATTTTTATTTCCAAAACCCTCTGCTATAGCATAACCTTTATCCGGTAATACTTTATATGCAAATCCGTTATCATTAACATAATAATCATTTGTCTTACTTGCACCATATGAATTTATTGTTCTGCTACTAGGAATTAGCAAAGTAACAAGCATTATTGCCAACGAGAAAGACAGTATTCTTCTAATCATAAAAACAACTCCTATCTTTGAAAAAAGATATTAGATTTTACCGAATATAACAAATAATGAACGTTCTAAGCCAATTATGTGAGGGCTGCCTTTGGAAAATTGAGTGAGACAGTGTAGATTTTTAGATTCTCTATCACCTCTTTTCATGTTTTGATTTGCAAATTGAATATCCATTATTTAATATTCCTGCTGAAATCGAAACTATCATACCAGCTGGTCATCCTCAGATTCCTTGGGCAATAATGGAGAGAGCTAGGACAGAAAAAGATAATACAGCTGTTTTACCAGTTCGAATCAAGCATTCTTTGGTGGAATATCCGGCTAATTCCATTTTTGTAAACTGATAAATTAACAATGCAATTATTGTAATTGAGCCAACAACTCCCATACTGCATTTAGTTGAGATGTTAATACAATTCTATGATTTTGATAAGTACATCATCTATTTGCTTTCCATCCTCTAAGACCGCCTCTGGAGAAGCAATTTTTTATGCTTTCCTTGCGTTGATAGAAGCTATAAGTCCAAGTTTATATGGACATTTTAAACACTTCACCATTTCCCCCTCCGAATAATAACATTCCTTTCTAGGAATGATATAATTGGTGTTGTAAAGTGTCAAAAAATTCAGCAATTTACGGCACACCAAATGTATGTTTGATATGTATTATTTTACTATAATTCCACTTAGTTTTCAATAAAATTTGATAAACATTAATAAAATAGACATTAAAATCATCATTTTAAACAATCAATACTAAGTTGGTATAGTAGTAATGACGATAAACCCCGTTATTTCTATAACAAGCTACAATAATTTGTAATTGATGCCATATTCTTTAGTGTTTATCCCGCCCCACTTGGGGCGGAAAAATGTTTCTTTTATCGTGTTTATATTGACATTTTGCACTATTTGTGGTAAAATGTAAATTGAATTATTATACATTCTACCGTAAGGAGTAACAAATATGGCAAATGAAAGATTTACAGTAGTCGGAACAAATATCGCTGAGAAAGCGACTATGATATGGAACGTAGCCGATATGCTGCGCGGACCGTTCAAGCCGCATGAATACGGTCTCGTTATACTTCCTATGACGGTAGTGAAGCGCTTTCACGACTGTCTGCTGCCTACGCATGACGCAGTGCTGAAGGAATACGAAAGCAAGAAGAACTTCGCAGTTATCGACGGATTTCTCACCAAGGCTTCCGGCTATCAGTTTTATAATACAAGCAAATACACATTCGACCTGCTCTGCGCTGATCCGGACAACATTGAGGCAAACTTCCGTGACTACCTCGCAGGCTTCTCCGCTAACGTACAGGACGTGCTTGCAAAGTTCGATTTCAATGCAATAATCAACCGTATGGTGGAGAGCAACACACTCTACCTCGTTATCAAGGAATTCAATTCGCAGAAGGGCTACCTCGGTCCTGATAAGATAAGCGCAGTTGACTGCGGCTATATGTTCGAGGACCTGGTAAAGCGTTTCTCTGAGTCTTTCGGCGAGGAGGCAGGAGCACACTTCACCAGCCGTGACGTTATCTACCTTATGACAGACCTGCTCCTCTCGGACGCTGACCTGTCTCAGGGCGGTAATGTGACAGTATACGATATGGCTATGGGTACAAGTCAGATGCTCAGCTGTATGGAGGAGCGTATCCACGACCTCAACTCCGATATGGACGTAACCTGCTTCGGTCAGGAGTTCAACCCCTCCACATTCGCTATCGCAAAGGCTGATATGATGATACGCGGCGGCGATCCCAACAATATGCGCTACGGCGATACTCTGTCCGAAGATCAGTTCAGCGGATACCAGTTCCAGTACATTATATCGAATCCGCCTTTCGGTATCGACTGGAAGCGTGAGCAGAAGGCTGTTGAAGCAGAAGCCAAGAAGGGCGAGCTGGGACGTTTTGCTCCGGGACTTCCGAAAATATCGGACGGTCAGCAGCTCTTTGTGCTGAACGGTCTTTCAAAGCTGGCTCAGAACGGCAAAATGGCGATAGTACAGAACGGCTCTCCCCTGTTCTCAGGTGACGCAGGCAGCGGACCTTCCGAGATTCGCCGCTACATACTTGAAAATGACTGGCTGGACGCTATAATCCAGCTATCCACGGATATGTTCATGAATACGGGTATCAGCACATATATCTGGGTGCTGAGCAAGAACAAGCCTGCCTACCGTGCAGGAAAGGTGCAGCTCATCGACGCTTCACACTGCGGAGAACAGCGCAGGAAGTCTATCGGATTCAAGCGCTATGATATAACCGACCTATGCCGCGAGCTTATCGTGAAGGCTTACGGCGAGTTCAAGAATGATGCCATATACGGCGAAAAGGACGGCATCTACTGCCACAGCAAGATATTCGACAACGAGGAATTCGG
>FNZT01000030.1 GCA_900109435.1 Ruminococcus sp. YRD2003
GAGGAGATACCCGTTTACATATATTTCAACAAGTATTACTTCAATAACTCTGACCACAGACTGGTATTATACCACCGCAGAACTGACGGAAATCACGGATACAGATTAGGTTCAAGAGGACATTTCAAATCCTTATCATTTTTCGGAAAGCTCTCATGGGACAGCGAAAGAAAAATGATCGATGCCGTTCCATTGATCATGAGCAATATGGCGTAACGAGTATTTCCAATTCAAGAAGAATTACAGGGCATTGTCTTCAAACAATGCTCTGTTTTTTATAATAAAGCGCCGCCACGAAGGCATTATAAATAACATTCAAGCATGTCAACAATACCAAAAATGGAACTTATCGACTGTTTAATCTGACAAATAATATGAATTTTTGGCAAATAATAATCAAAAAGTGTTGATTCATTCAGCATTTTATGTTAAAATCGTATGTATAAAGACTGGTGCCCAATAGCTTTTTTCAAGGCATACTTATTTTTCATTGATAAAAAGACTATTGGATTTGACGATTAATCAGGAGGATGAAATATATGGCTGTTAATATTAAAAAAATTGTAGGTCACTTAGGATTATCTGAAGAACAAATTGCAGAACAATTATGTGTTGAAGTTTCATATCTAAAATCATTGGAAAATGATGAACAAAAACTATCTCAAGATATGATCCACAAGTTTGCCGATCTTTGCGATGTCCCAACATCATACTTTATGAATAATTTTATCATCCATGATCACCCTCTCACTCTTAACGATAATGAAATTGTTCAGTTTGCAAATCTATACATGAAAAAAGATGTTCGAAACACTAAAAATCTACATTGTATTACTCAATTATCCAAGCTTAACATAGCTATAGAAATTGATACACTCAAACTGTCACAAACACTTTAGACCACACCCCTTGTAAGGGGGTGGCACTATGTAAACAATTAAAAAAATATGAGGTGAATACTATGATAGAATCGATTGAAACTAAATCAAACGGCACAGTATATCCCAAAAAGATAACCAATAAAAGGGATTTGTATGAACATCAGAAAAAAGCAATGGCAAATCTTGACATTATCAATCGTAACAGTTCATACAGCACTCTGGTCGTTTTGCCGACAGGCGGAGGAAAAACATATACCGCTGCTGTTTGGCTTCTTCGTAATGCCATTGATCGAAAAAAGAAGATACTTTGGATTGCTCATAGGCAAACACTCCTCGATCAGGCTGCTGAAACGTTTATAACCAATCCATATTCTGAATTTATTCCTAATATTTCTTCGTTTAAATACAGAATTATTTCTGGAGAAACTAAACACGATAGAACAATAGACATTGAAAAAGATGACAACCTTCTCATTATCAGTAAAGACAGTATTGGGCGTAATCTCGGTGCTTTGGATAAGTGGCTGAAAGGTGAAGACGAGATATATTTTATCGTAGACGAAGCCCATCATTCTACTGCTAAAACATATCGTAAAGTCATTGATTATGTTAAAAGCAAGGTCTCTAATGTGAAGTTGATTGGTCTTACAGCAACTCCGTTCCGTACATCTGATAATGAGCAGGGACTGCTTGCAAAGATTTATACAGACGGAATAGAAAACGGCGTTTTTGTTCACAACGATAAAGGTATCACATATCAGATTTCGCTTAAAGAACTGATCAACCGTCAGATTCTTTCACAGCCTATTATTGAAAGCTATAACACAGGCGAAGACTATGGTAAGTTTATCGGCGCAAAAGACCTTGAAACTATTCAGAACCTCGATATTCTACCTGAAGACCTTGCAAATGAAATGGTAAAAAATGCAGATCGTAACAAGTTTATCGTAGAAACATTTGTAGCAAACAAAGATAAATATGGTCAGACTATTGTATTCGCATTAAACGTTAACCACGCTATTGCACTTTCTGCTCTTTTTAATCATTACGGCATTAAATCAGGGTATGTTGTATCATCAGTAAAAGACGCAATTACAGGTGTCACCAGAAGTCGTGAGGATAACGCAGCTGTATATGATGCATATAGCCAAGGAGAACTCCAAGTGCTTGTAAATGTCAATATTCTGACCGAGGGAGTTGACCTGCCTAAAACACAGACAGTGTTCCTCACAAGACCTACAGTATCCAAGATTTTAATGACTCAGATGATTGGCAGAGCTTTAAGAGGAGAAAAGGCAGGCGGAACGAAGAAAGCATATATTGTATCCTTTATTGACAACGGACTTGACAAGATTGCGTGGTCTAATCCAGAAACGATATTTGAAGGCAACAACGACTTTGCAGACACCAAATCCGAATATGAAAAGCGTGATATTCGCCTTATTGCTATCTCAAAGATAGAAGAATTTGCTAAAATGCTGAATGACTCTGCCGATACAAAGGAACTTGAAAAAGCTCCGTTTACTCAGCGCATTCCTATTGGTATGTACGCCTTTACATATCTTGAGGAAAACGGAATGGATATTTCCTATCAGGTTATGGTATATGACAGCACAAAAACTGCGTATGAGCAGCTTATGGAATCCCTTCCTTTGCTTTTCAAGGAATATGGTAATGATGAAGAATACCTGTCACAGGATAAACTGTCGAATATGGCTGAGCAATGCAGAAACACATTCTTCCTGGGTGAAATGATACCACCATATGATGAAAAGGATATTATCAATATCCTGAAATACTATGCCCAGTATGAAGCAGCTCCGAATTTCTATACATTTGATGAACTTGATAAGAGCAAAATTGATGTGTGTGCTATCGCAAAGCATATTGTTGAACAGAAAATGGATCCTGTTACGCAGTCAGCATATATCCAGCAGCTTTGGAATGACGGAGATGATAATGTTCTCAGACTATTCTTTGGAAGGCAAAAGTATTTCTACAATCAGCTTAACCGAGAGATACTCCGCATAACCTCGCCGTTCCTCTTTGAAGATGATGAGGATAATGTTGTATACGGGAAACGTCAGTTTGAGAATATGTCGTTATATGAAATCGGCAAGGTAGCTCCAGAATATGAGAAACTACTCCGTGACGGAGCATTTGCCAAAGCAAAAACCTCTGATGGACAGTATGTTTGTGCTTGCTGCGGTAAGAATTATCCAAATCGTATCATGTTGCAGGTGGATCATATTAGTCCACTCAATAAAGGTGGAAAGACTACGCCTGAAAACTTGCAGATTCTATGCCGTTTCTGTAACGCCGAAAAGAGTGATAAATGATGAAAAGCTTTTTATATTCGCCGTTTGAACTAGCTCTTATTATCCAGTATCATCACATGGACAGTGAAAGATATATTGAATTACTGCAAAACATACATCGCCATGATAACATTTTTATTCAACCAGAATACAGACACGATCAGAAAAGCTTTATTCTTGCTGTAATGGATAAGCAGAATTATTTAAGTGATCCTGATACATATTTATCTGAGCAATCGGATATAGAAAAGGATATGAATGACTTCGGCTTGAAGAATAACAGTATTTCTGATGATACTGAACATTCTTTTTCACACCTTATATTCAAGGAACTTAGAATAAGGAGTCTGTACATAAATCAGAAGGGTATTGCAAGAATGAAACTGCGTACGCTGCTTTCAGAGCTTGGATACAAAAGGCGGTCGCCAAATAACATAGCTTATATTTATGATTGTTTGCTGTTCTACCATATCGAAACGACTTTGAAAGGCAATATTCCTTGCAATATTGAGTCAGTCGATATTGATGATATGATTGTGTTCAAAACACTGTAGTTCTATATTGTCATATAGATACAATTGTTTGACACAACAGTTGTTGTTCCGCTTTCGTGTAAAAATTATACAATCGGAATTATGAACTTATTGTAAAATCTGTATAATGTTCTTTACTTTTCTGAATATTAATGGTATAATAATACTAACAAGAAATAATTAGAAAGGAGGAACACCAATGGTTTTTAATAAAGATTTGGTTCTTTACAATACTGATGATGGCGACGACGATTACGACGGCGACATATTAGCGGATCTTGCAGAATGGTCTTCAGCAACACGCTGATTCACCGTCATAGTTATCTACAATAATCAGAATAAGAGGGACTTAAAGTCCCTCTTTTCTATTCATAAAGAAATAATGCTGATGTTGCTTTATATAACAATATATATATCTTTCCCGAGAATAACAGCTGGTGCAGGATTCGAATAATTCAACAGTTACGAACAGCTTCACCCGGCACAAAGGCCGGGAGTAAGGCAATAAAGCGAGCTGTTCTGTTTACTGGTTGGAAGATACTGCATGTTCAAACTTTAATTTTTGCCCAAAGTTCTGTTTTTCTTTATTACAATATCCTGCCTGATGGAAGGTTCATTATTATTGATTAAAGCTTTCTTCTTATCCTGCATTATGTCATCAAATACTTTATTGCTTGTATTCATGAGCCTGTCGTTCTGGATCTCAGCAAGATATCCTTCCTGTTTGGTAAAGCTTTGAAACTCTTTGGTTTTCTGCGTGCTGACGCCCATCTTACGTACACTTTCCGGGCTGAACAGGTCACAGGTCTTTATGTCAGCATATTGCTCTTTGAACGCCATCTTCTCCCGGATTGCACGGGCAGCAACTGCTTCTGCTGCATATTTCTGAATAGCGGCGGCGTTGTTGTTTCTGATCGCCTTTTCCAGCTTTTCATTCACTCTGTTTTTGGCATTGTTATAGGAAATATCAGTAAGCCTTTCTCTCGGAAGGACCTCTTCGAGCGCCTCCATGATCCCCAAAGAGCCATTAAGACGATTCTTACCCATAGTTGAGGAAGGAGCCCAGTCTTTCTTATTTGTGTCCTTGCCGGCGCCGTCGAACTTCTTACCATAATATACCTGTGCCGCAGAGAAGGTTTCCTCAAGCGCTCGCTTGCCATTTTCCTCATAGATATAGTATGGGTTATTCTGCATTTCACGAATCGTTTTATCGAGCTTATTCTTCATCTCTGTGAATTCCTGAGTATTGCCGTGCAGCTTACCGTACAGATCAAAGACACCTCCGTCCTTCTCAAGGAGCTTTTGCTGCTTCTTCAGTGCAGCAAGCAGCTTTTCATGTGCCGGATTCTGTATTGCATCGCCGTAATCGGGTCTTAGTCCGTCCAGTACTTCCATGTTATCGAGGTCCAGCCCCTTTTGTATTGCAAGTTCTGTTCTTCCGAAAATTGTTCGGTTGTCAGGCTGATATTTTTTGGGAGCGGCTGCCTTCTTTTTCTGTTCTGCTACAATTTGCGGCATCTTGGAGTATTTACTGTCAAATGCTGCATTCTGGAGCTCCTCACCCATATCGTATTTTTCGTAATCCTTTTTCCAATTTACCAGGAATGTCGATCTATTTTTACTTGATGTCACGGTTTCCTCAACGAAATTCTTGTCCAGCTCCTTCATTTTCTTAAGCGAAGAATCCAGCTTCTTGACGGCGTTCGTCGCCTTGATAATGCCTTTGCGTGCCTCATCAAATATATCGGCTTTGAGTTCCTCGTCTTCTATTTCTTGCCACTCAAATTTGTTGTCCTCTCCGGGCTTGACAGCAGATTCCCATACATATTCCATGTTCCGCTGTGTTTTATCTGTCACTTCAACAAGCTCATCCACCGAGTCTTTCAGGTCAACAAAAGCCTGATATCTTTCAGGATTAAGTTTTTGCTTCCTGTATTCCTCAATTGATTTAGCCTCAAGCTGAAACTTCAGTTGTCGGAGATTTTTCATTCCCTGTTCATCTGTATCCAGGATACCGCCTTCAAGTTCATCCTCAAGAAGCTGTGTTGCGATTTTCCTGTCGCGATCATCCATCCCAGTTTCGCTGAACTCTTCCTTTTCTTTATTATACACATCGAGCTTATTGGAGAGCTCTGTAGCAATATCTCCGATCTCCAGCGGCATGGATATGCCGGTCGCCAGAACACCAAGTGGTTCATCATAATACTTGCCGGATTCTGGGAAAAGACCAAGCTCCATTCCTTTAAAGAAAATGGCTTCATAATTACTGATTCCGTTTTCATCACGCTCATGCAGAAAACCATCCAGCTCATCGAGCTTATTGGTGTAGTCTTGAAAAGTTCTCTTATCACTTGCATATGTGTCAGGATCAAAGGTCGGAGCTGTGATCGCCTCTGAAAATTCCTTCAGGCTCTTTCCAAGATATTCATTACCTTCCTCTATGAATTTGTCAGCGATCTTATTCAGATGCTCGCTATAATCCTGTATCTTATTGACCATCGCGTCTTCAAAATCAGCACCGCCATTGCGCTTTTTGATCCATTCATCATGTGATATACCCATTATTTTTCTTCCTTTCTGGTAGTTTGGTTTATATAATGCTTTTATCATCTGAAAAAAGCACTAATCCAATGATTTTATTCCGCTTACGACAACACTTTCTGTCTGTGTATCAAGCGCGATTTGTCCTGATGTTAGAATCAGCTTGTAATTAACACTGTCATTATTAATACCATCCATCAGAATAAAAGGGTGCAAAAAAGAAGATTTTTTTCATAAATATATGCGATAATTGTTTTAATAAATGCTCATTTCCGGTCAGCTGGTATTTATAGCCAAATAAACGAAATGGAGCATATCCAATAGTATTTATCCCTGTTCTTTTTCGTTTGTATGATGCTTCACATTTACTGTATTTTACAATTGATGAAAATATGCTCTTAGTGCCCATTCCTTTATAGTACTTATTCTCTCTTTCCTAGTCATAATATAACTGATTTTGGAAATTAATTGTGAAGAGATTTCACAAGGTGAATTGCATCCATTAGATTGTCCTTCTTCTGTTACATATCGCTTGACTATTCCCAATTGTAATCCAGTTTTATGTGTTTGATTTAAAAAAACTCATATGATTATGTAGACCGCCTGCGAGGCGGCCTTTTTTTAGTATTGCCCCTAGTTTATAAGAACATAGTAAAGAACAGCTCTCCCGGCACAAAGGCCGGGAGTAATGGATTACCATGAAGCTGTTTTGGTAGTCTCAAAGGGGAAGTTCTATAACGGTTATTCTTTTATTTTACGCGGTTTAAACATCTTTTCGTAAGGCTTGGAGGTGTTGTTAGAATCATTTGAATGATCAGTCTTTTCGATTACGAGCAGTGTCTCTTGTTGAGTTGTATCAGCCAAGCGCTGTGCAATCTCAAAATTGGTCTTGTTTGTTGAGTGCAACATTTTTCCGTTTTTGATGTCAGTGGTACTGGCATAAATATGGGAATGATAATAAGAATCCGCGCGATGCTTCTCATGTTCTCCGATAAGCAGCATATGGTTCGATTTCATCGGTTCTATGACCCTTTCTGTTATTGACATAGTACTTTCAGCATCAGGTGCTGTCTCCCTTGAAAACGAAAGTATGTACTGGATAAACGGGTTTTTCTCTTCATTTCCATAGTATTTTGCTATCGATTCAAACTGACGTTTTGCGTTGGCAGGATCACTGCAATCAACGCCGTAGCCACGTACTGCTACACTGTCTTCGTTGGATGGGTATCTTACGATGTTTTCAAAATAGTCATCGGTACAGCCTGTGTACGTTTTTATTTTAATAATTTCCACAGTTCATTTTCCTCCTTAGATATGATAACCACTTGTATCATTCGCTAATCTTCTCTTTTCATAAAGAAAAAAATAGAGTTGCAGGCACTCGCAAAAACACACTCGTTGGATTTCTTCTTTTTCCCGAAAGCCAATGATTTTTCTATGATAATTTTCACTGCTGCCTGCATTTTTGAAAAAATGAGAAAAAAAGATGAGATCTGTACTATTTCTTTACAGTTAAATAATAAGACCAATACTCAGTGCTAATACAGTACGTATAGTGTTTTGTGCATGTAAACCTGTGGCCAAAATTCCTTGGCAGCTACAGGTTTTTTATTAATACATTCGAATGCCGCCCCATAATGGGGCGGTTATAAATCGGAATGTTTGTTTTTCGTAAACAACTGTCTTTGCAGAGTTTTTTAAGTTCGTAAATATATATAATTAATATGATACCGCGCACGAGGTTATCAAATCTATGAAAGGAGGAAACGCAATGGCAAAGCAGCAGCGATATCTGACCTGCGGAGTTGACAGCACTATCCCACTTGAATTACAGCTGTTCCTGTGGGAGTGTGTAGAACGAATGCCTGCTCCAAAGGACTACTTGCAGGTCTTTGAACTGAAGCCCGTTGGCAGCTTACAGTCGATAACGCACAGTTCAGAAGAACCGGAATATCACATGGAGTACCTGCTCCCAATGGATACTCCAATCAAAGAGAAGCTATACATCATTGATGATGGCGATCACAGCACCATGTTACTTGCAAACGAATATTGAAAATAAGGCCGCTCCTTCGGGAGCGGCACTACTATTTTACGGAGGTTAATAATGAAAGAAAACAAATTATACTGCTCTCACTGCGGAGCACTTATCAGCGAGGATGAAGACTATGAAGAGGTCAATGGCGAGGTAGTCTGCACCGACTGTTATGAGCACCATACTACAACCTGCGACCGATGCGGTGAGGTTATATGGACAGAAGACAGTTATGGCGACGAGTATACCACCCTTTGCCGTCACTGCTACGAAAACCACTATACCCGCTGCAGCTGTTGTGATGCACTGCTTCATGAGGATGATGCATACCACCTCGACGGATACGACTACTGCTCCGAGTGCTATCACGATGAAGTTGACAAGAATCGATCTATACACGACTACGGCTACAAGCCTGAGCCTATATTCTACGGCGATTCTAAGCGGTATTTCGGAATTGAACTGGAGATTGACGGTGCAGGAAAAGACAGTGATAATGCCGATGAATTACTTGCTATAGCCAATAGGGACGAGGAGCATATTTACATTAAAGGCGACGGCTCTTTAGACGACGGTATGGAGCTTGTAAGCCACCCGATGAGCCTTGACTATCACAAGAATTATCAGTGGGAGGAGATAATGAAAAAGGCTATATTACTGGGATATCGCTCACATCAGACAAGTACCTGCGGTCTCCATATTCACGTCAACAGAGACTGCTTCGGTGAAGATCGGGATACCCAGGACGAGGTTATCAGTCGTATCCTGTACTTTGTAGAGCATCACTGGAATGAGATGCTGAAATTCTCCCGCCGTTCCGAGTACAGTATGAACCGTTGGGCTGCGCGATATGGCTTTGAAAAGACAGGTCGTGAGATACTGGACAAGGCTAAGAAAGGAAACAACGGCAGGTATGCTGCTGTGAATCTGTTGAACTATACGACTATCGAGTTCCGCCTATTTCGCGGCACGCTCAAATACAATACACTTATCGCCGCTTTGGAACTTGTAGACGTTATCTGCGACCTTGCCATTAACTTGACTGATGAAGGCATTTCAAAGATGTCATGGTCAGAATTTGTTGAAGCAATAGAAGCTCCCGAGCTTATCCAATATTTGAAGGAGCGCCGGCTCTACATAAACGATGAAACTAACAACGAGGAGGAAATATAATGAAAGTAACAAAATTAATCAAAGCCATACCGACAGCAAGCCCCGCAACTGAGGCTCTAAAGCTTGCATCATTCCTTGTAGCGACCCTGCTGGTCGGCAAGCTCGAGAAGGCCCTAAAGGAAACGGCAAAGGAGTACCAACCGCCATATATTTACCGTTCAAATGCGATGGAAGGTTCAAAGGAGGAGTGATTCTATGTGTTCATTATTCGGTTGGTTAAATTATGAGGGCATCATGCCCCATAGGATGCTGAGAAAACTTACACAAGCTCTGGCTAATGCTGCCGAAGAGCGCGGCACTGACGCAGCTGGTATCAGCTATGTGAGGGACGGCGAGGTAGTTATTTACAAGCGCCCGAAACCTGCTCACAAGCTTCACTTCAATCCGCCTGACGGTACTGCTGCTATTATGGGACACACG
>FNZT01000023.1 GCA_900109435.1 Ruminococcus sp. YRD2003
CTCAGGCTTCCAATACTCCTCTAAAGAACAGCAATAACGATCGTAGCAACGACGATATTTTTCTGCTAATAAATCGCTTAACTCCTTATTTTCTTCTTCGGTATTTGATGCTTTTACGGTATAAACCTCCAGTTCCTCTGCATCAAGTGCAAACCAGAGGATCTTCCTTATTATTTCTTCTGTATTACGAGCGGAACCGTCGTAGCGCGCATCCATTTCCCGAAAAATCTTAGAGCAGCCGATTATGACTAAAACATAATCGGATTCGTCGTAAAAAGAAAGTTTTATTTCTCTGCCATTGTGTTCTATCCAATGCTCTGCTGTGCCCTCAATTCGGAAATTGACGTACGCCTCGAAGAATTTCTGAGACACATCTACCCATGCAAGTCTTGAATAATACTCCATACGCTACCTCCTGCTGAAGCAATAAAAGCTTGTTTACGGATTACTTCTTTGAAAGCTTCTCTCTTAATAGTTTCTCAACCTCAGGCTGCTCGAAATATTTCCATCTGGGTTCTATATAATTCTGTGATATTGTTTCTTCCGCCTCATCAGGTGTGCAGCCAAGGATATTCTGGATTATCTCAGCAATAACATAGTAAGCATGACCATATCTGTTCCTTAGATATGTTGCCGAACCATACTCAGCATTCCAGACCTTTTCTGCACGACTTTTGTATCTTTCCTGATTTAAAAAGGCATCTCCTTCTGGTGTACGCAGCCAGGCTTTATAGCTTTCTGATCTTGCTTTTGACTGTGCTCTTCGTTCGGAAGCTAATTGATTTTTATACCTTCTTTCTTCCTCTGCTCTGCGAGCTCTTTCCTCCCTGTCCCGCGCATCAGCGCGGCGACGTTCTTCTGCTTCACGCTGCTTCGCTGCACGCTGTTCCTCTTCTCTCAGCATTTTCCGCTGAGCTTCTGCAAGTATCTTTGCTTCTCTTTCAAGACGAAGTCTTTCGTCAGCCGAAAGAGAGCCGTGCGGATTATCCCAAGCCATAGTCAAACCTCCCTGATTCTGAGCGGTCTACGTTTGTTTTACTGATGTTATTATAGCACGTCTGACATCCTCAAAAGAGGGTATCTTAAAGCAGTGTCAATATATATATATTCAGGAGTTTATGGCTAAAACAATAAGGCATACCATATCATATATTTAATAGCATTGCCTTCATTTAATCGCTTTTGGAATACTTCTTATATGCTTTTGCTATATCGTCTCTCAGTTTCTGTCTGAGGGAAGCGGGTGAAATGATCTCAACAAAATCGAAAAATCTTCTCGCCCATATAAGCATATTATCCTGCGTACTTTCGACCTTGACGATCATCATTTTTTCGCCTGTTTCAGCGTCCTTCTCATTTGATTTTATCTCATAATCTCTGCCGAAATAATCCACTATCTCAGTTATAGCCCATTCAGGACATCTGAATTTGATAGTTTCAGGAGTTCCGCCCCACATCATTCTGTGAGTGCTGATATATTTATAGGTATCAACATTTTTAGAAGCTCCGGCAATACTTGTTTCCGGGTATATGTCTTTGGTTTCGATCAGCGTAACATCACTGATTCTGTCTATTCGGTAATTGCTTATCCTGTCCGGAGCACTGTTATCGCTGTGTTCACGACTACATACAAGATAGTAGAAGCCGTCGCTGAATACAGTTCTGTAAGGATTTACAGTATAAACTTTATCATCACCATTCTTATCAGTTTCATAGTAGAGAGAGCCACTCGGCTGACGGGCAACTCGGTGAAACTGTATCTGCTTTTTCTCAATTATTGCCTTATGTATTACTTTCAGATTCTTATCAAAGTCTGTGGTCATGACTTTCGTCTTTTTTTGATTATTCAGAAGATACGGACGAAGCTCTGAAGTAAGATTCTTTGAAGAAAGTGTCAGCAGTTTTTGAATCAGCTCCTTGCGTTCAGACAGCTTTATATACTCGCACGAACTCACCATGTCAATGAGGTATCTCAATTCGTGGTCGCTGAATAGGTGTTCAATTCGGATATTAGTCTTCATTTTTTTTCCGTTCTTGGCACCGCTCTTATAACTGCCGAATATATCGCTCTTTTCTTCAAGAAATCTCTCAATCGCTTCAAGACTGGTGTCGAGCGTTTTAACATTTATCTCACGCCGCTCGCCGAATTCCGCTGCAATCAATTCAAGAACTCTCTTTTTTTCAAGCATATGATTTTCGTCAGTATACTTTAGCAGGACATATAAGACCATAAGCTTGGAATCGGTGATGTAGTCTTTCCACTCTTCCTTTGGTTTTTTATTTTTTGGAAGCATAATTAAACTCCTATTTTTCAGATCGATGTATCCCTGAAAGACGTTATTTCTCAAATTTCTTACTAAATCAGGAATAGTTATTTCCTCATCTCATACGAAATGTTTTATTATTAATCCATTGACAATTTCCGTGTTATTCTATTGCATAATAATTAATGTGTAATCAATAATCAGATAAAACAAGCTGTATATAGCCGATTTTTAATTGTTGAGCAGACATTGATTATCTCGTTATTTTATTAATTTTAAAAACAAATAAATACTGCTTTACAATAGCATTATATCAGATTTTATATATTTTTTCAATATGATAGCAGAAATTTTACATTTTTGCTATCCTTTGAGCTTCTTCGTAAAATAATTACTGACTTAAGAAAAATGATATAGTTTATATAGAAAAAGCCTCCCGAGGGGAGGCTTTAACTATCATTCAACAGGCAGATCTATAAATGTAGGCTCATGCTTAGCTTCACGGACATATCTCAGCATATCCTCTCGTAGCAGGCGGACTGTCGAAGTATTGATACCCGGATGTCCGCAAATGTATTCATCGCTCATAAGGTCGTTATCTATGACGAGCTGTATGTTGTTATCCGTGTCGAATATAAGCTCCAGTGCTGATACTGAGCCAGGGATAGTATGCAGATACTCCTGCATCTTATCAGCCTCCGCAAAGGATAGACGGGCACAGTTCAGCTGCGATGTCAGGAACTTGGTCTTGAATGGCTTATCACCTGGCATAAGGAGCATATAGAAGCTGGTCTTCTGACGGTTACAAAGAAACAGGTTCTTGCATATCTTAGCTCCAAGTACCTTTTCTATAGCAAGACAGTCTTCCATAGTATCTGCGTGGTCGTGGTCAGCACGCTTGTAATCTATACCAAGAGAATCAAGTATATCGTATATGGCCATTTCAACTTCGGAACGAGTATCTGTTGGACGTCCGCTGTAAAGAGTGCTATCTATATTCATCATCTTACTCCTTTGATCATTATTTCTAATATTGCATTAAATGTCGCTTCGGGTATAGAACGTACTTCTACCGCTGCCATGTTTTAGAAGAAGTCCCTGATCAACAAGCTGCTTGATAGAATTCTCAACCGAAGCCTTGCTGATTGTCGGACAAAGCTCCATGACTTCACTCTTTGTGAACTTACCGATCTTATTATAAACTGCACGACGTACCATTTCTATTGCCGGCAGCTTTTCCTCGACCAATGCAACACGTTCCTCAAAATCACGATACGCAGCAAGTATAGTCTGCAACAAGTACTTTATGAAAGGAGCAGGATCTTCTTCGCCTTCGTTCCAGCCTTTCTGACACAGCTCTAAAGCGTCGTAGTACAGGTTCTTGTTCTTGGCTATCTTGCTTTCGAGGGAGATATATCGGCCGATTACATAACCAGAACGATACAGCAACAGAGTTGTGAGAAGGCGGCTCATTCTGCCGTTGCCGTCATTGAACGGGTGTATACAGAGAAAGTCATGGATAAACACAGGTATCAGAAGCAATGCATCGATATCCTGCGTCGCAATTATGCGATTATAGCTGTCACATATTGCTTCGATAGCAGCTGGTGTTTCATATGGCGGCAGAGGAGTGAATAATACGAATTCACGTCCATTAGCATCTGTCGCACTAATATAATTCTGAGAGTTCTTGAATGTACCACCGATGCTTTTATGGGAATACTTATATAAGTCACGGTGGAGCTGGAGAATGTAGTTCGATGAAATAGGTATATACTCGAAGTTCTCGTGAATAGTATTCAGTACATCACGGTATCCCATGATTTCTTCCTCGTCACGGTTTCTGGGCGTTGTCTTGTCTTTGACAAGTTGTAGCAGTCGGGTGTTAGTGGTTCTGATGCCTTCAATCTCATTGGATGCTTCTGTACTTTGAACCTTTGCAATCTCAATAAGGCGGTCAAGCTCGGCAGGTTTCTGTTTCAGATAAAGCTCCTGTCTGCCTTTATATTCGTGAATCTGGGCTACAAGACCGATGATCTCACTGTCCCATGAACGTTTTGCAAGTTCGCTGTAATCAAAGTTTCTCATAAGCTCACGCTCCTTTCTCATAATTATAATCGTTTTTAGGAGAAAAGTCAAGTGATTAGGCAATAATATCTCCTAAACTCTATTATGAATTAGGAGACAACTATTATTCATTACATTATATAATAGCTCCATTGATATAATCAGCACATTAATACGAAACAGTTGTTTTCTTGAAGTATTCATTCATATATAGAATCAGCTCCCGTATAGGGAGCTGGCTTCTTTCTTATCGTTATACTGCCTTTCAGTCGTGTGCATTCCGTGTGCATTTCGTGTGCATTACACCTGTTTTTTGTGCACACGGAGCTTCAAAATTGCAGTTTGAACTGTTGCGGATAGGTAAGAGAAAAGCCTGTATTTCGGCGTTTTTCTCGAAATACAGGCTTTATCGTTCTGGCAGGGGCAGAAGGACTTGAACCCTCGGCACGCGGTTTTGGAGACCGCTGCTCTACCAACTGAGCTATACCCCTATACTGATTTAGTTGCTGACAACAATAATATTATATCAGAAAGCGTGGTTGGTGTCAATAGGGAATATATATTTTTATATTTTAACAATAATTGGTGTGCCTTCTGTTGATATTTTTCTGATTCTATGGTATAATGAATCAAAAAGATACATGGAGGGGATTGAATGCTCAGACCGTACGAAAGAGCCGTTTACTATTATGAGACAGACAAAATGGGAATAATGCACCACTCAAACTACATAAGGATATTTGAGGAAACGCGCATCCACTTCCTGAGCGAAGCGGGAATGCCTTTTCCCGATATAGAGGCGCAGGGGATACTTATGCCAGTGCTGTCTGTGGAGTGCGGTTATCTTCGTCCGCTGAGATTTGGCGACACTTTTACTGTGGAGCTCCGCATAACAGACTTCAACGGTGTCAAACTCGGAGTAGAGTACACAGTGTGCAACAAAGCCACAGGCGAGGTATGTGCTAAAGGCAGGTCATGGCACTGCTTCACAGACGGGGAGCTGAAGCCACTGCGTATCAAGAGCCGATATCCTGCGATATACAGCATTTTTGCGGACAATATGGAGCACTGACACGAATGATTTGCATTTTCCGTATCAGTGTGTTATAATAATAGAATAGCTAAGGCAACGCCGCATCAAGCTTGTACTGAAGTTACGCCGACATATTTCTTGTCAGCTTGTATATTCTTTTCGCAGACATACGGTCTTTCGGTCAGCTTATCTTTCGGCTTTACTGACACCTCCACAACCCGGAGAGACCACGTGTGTCATGGCTTTCTGTTCATGAAGTCGGAAAATATGCACCTCAAGGTCGCTTCCTTTGGCGCAGCTGAACCGATGCAAAGCCGTCAGGCGGGCTTTGTGCGGCGCTGCCTTAACAATCCACACCAGAAGGAGAGATAACAATGGCAATCACAGAAGCAGTTGAAAACTACCTTGAAACTATACTGATACTATCGAAGGCTCAGCCCGATGTTCATGCTATAGATATATGCTCATATCTGGGATATTCGCGCCCGACGGTATCCATAATCCTGAAGAAAATGAAGGAAGAGGGGCTCGTAAACGTTGACGGCGACAACCACATCACACTGACGGATGCAGGCAGAGCGGTTGCCGAGCGTATATACGACCGCCATACCACGCTCTCGGAGCTCTTTATGCTTCTCGGAGTGAAGAAGGATCAGGCACTTGAAGATGCCTGCAAGGTTGAGCACGACCTCTCCGACGAGACCTACACGCTTCTGAAGGCACATTATCTCAAGCTCAGCGGAGGAACAAATGGAGAAGTTTGAGCAGTTTCGGGCAGAAGCACCCGTATTCGAGTATAAAGCGTACACAATAACGGAGACGGAAGAAACAGTCGAGATAGACTATGTATTCTCAATTGCGGGAGTCGCTGAATTCCACCCGGGCTGGAGCTTTCCACGTCCCGAGGGCTTTTCGGTCAAGGGCGACCTTGCGTTTGAAAGACTGGCATTCTCGCTGGGCATGGCTGAGGCAGTCAGCTACTGGAAGGCTGCCTGTTCGCCCCTTATGCGCGTGGAATGCGGCTCGCTTGACGAAGAGCAGATACGCTGGTGGAAGAAGCTTTACTTCCTCGGACTCGGCGAATTCTTCTACGTCAACGGCATAAAAACAGATATAGATACATTTATTGACATAGAGTGCAGCGGCAGCTTCTCATGCACGTCCGAGACAGAGCGCCTGCCTCTGAGTGGCTGTCTTGTCCCGATAGGCGGCGGCAAGGACTCAGCCCTCACACTTGAAACTCTTACGCAGGCAGGCATGAAATGCCGCTGTTACGCGATAAACAAGCGTAATTCGATAACCGCAACGGTGCTCGCAGCAGGTCTGCCCGAGGACGCGCTCATAACTGCAAAGCGCCGTTTTGACCGCTCTCTCGTTGACCTCAACAGCAAGGGCTATCTGAACGGACATACGCCTTTCTCGTCTGTGGTCGCCTTCTCAGCGGAGGTGACTGCCTATCTCAACAGGCTGAGATACGTCGTTCTCTCGAATGAAGACAGTGCCAACGAGAGCACAGTCGCGGGACAGAACGTCAATCACCAGTACTCCAAGAGCTTTGAATTCGAGCAGGACTTCCACAGCTACGAGGAGCGCTTCCTCGCGACGGGGATATACTATTTCAGCTTCCTGCGCCCGCTGTCGGAGTACCAGATAGCGAAGATGTTCGTCAGCCACAGAAAGTACCTTCCCGTGTTCAGGAGCTGCAATCTCGGCAGCAAGGTCTCTCCCGACATATGGTGCGGAGAGTGCCCGAAATGCCTGTTTGTGTGCTTGATACTCTCTCCTTTTCTCACGCGCAGCGAGCTCTGCGGCATCTTCGGCAGGGATATGCTCGGCGATGAGAAAATGACCGACTTCTTCTTCGAGCTCGCGGGACAGTCCGAGCACAAGCCGTTTGAGTGCGTGGGCAGCATAGACGAGGTCAACCTCGCCGTAACGCTCGCGATACGCAGATACGAAAGCAGCGGAGAGGAGCTGCCGCTGCTGATGCAAAAATACAAGGACGCAGGACTGTATCACCCCGAGACAGCCGACACGGTAAACAAGGCTTACTGCGGCAGATACAGCCACACTAACCTGCTTCCGACGGAATTTGAAACGATACTGAAAAAAGAAATGGAGCGACTTCTTTGAATAACTTTGCGGAACATCTAAAGGAAATCACTGACGGCAAAAGCGTCTGCATACTCGGCTTCGGCAGAGAGGGCAGGTCCACCTATGCCATGCTCACGAAATACTGCTCGCCCTCATGTATCGCGATAGCAGACCTCAGCAGCATCGACCGCGAAGCCGCAGGCCTCCCCGACAACGTAGAGCTGATATGCGGCAGCGCATACCAGGAGTGCCTCGACCGCTTCGATGTCGTTTTTAAGAGCCCCGGGATCGTCCTCGGCGCCTCGCCCGATGACCTCAGCTGCACGGTCACTTCGGAAACACAGGTCTTCTTTGAGGTCTTCCGCGACAAGATAATCGGCATCACGGGCACAAAGGGCAAGAGCACCGTAACTTCGATGATATACCACATACTGAAGGAGTCAGGCAAAGACGCCTATATCGCAGGAAATATCGGTATACCCGTATTTGATATCGCCGAGAAGATCGGCGACGACAGCATAATCGTCTGCGAGCTCTCGTGCCACCAGCTCGAATATATGACCGTATCGCCCGCCACGGCGATATTCCTCAATCTCTATGAAGAACACCTCGACCACTACGGCACAATGGAGAAATACTACAACGCAAAGAAGAATATCTACCTCCACCAGCAGAAGCACGACACACTGCTGATAAACTCGGAGATAGCGCCCGAGGAGAGCCCCGCCTACGTCTACACCATATCAAACACCGACCCGAAGGCTGACATCTTCGTCTCCGACGGCAGGATAACACGACCCGGTGAGGAATACGAGATTCCCACCGACAACATCAAGCTCCTCGGCGAGCATAACCACTACAACATTGCAGTTGCGCACTTCATCACGACATTCTACGTCGACGAGAAGCAGTTCACTTCGGCGCTCTGCACATTCGATCCGCTCGCGCACAGACTCGAATACTTCGGCACTTTCAAGGGCATTCGCTGGTACGACGACTCGATATCGACCGCCTGCGCGACCGCGATCGAAGCCATAAAGAGCGTTCCCGAAGCGGCTACTATACTCATCGGAGGTATGGACAGAGGCATTGACTACACGCCGCTCGTCGATTTCCTCACGCAGAGCGACATCAGCGTCATATGCATGGAAGCGTCGGGCAAGCGCGTATTTGATATGCTGCTGTCAGCGGAGCTCGAAGACGAGAAGCGCATACACTACGTTTCACATCTCCCCGAGGCGGTGAAGCTTGCCGCAGAGATAACTCCCGAAGGAAGGAGCTGCGTACTTTCGCCTGCTGCTGCGAGCTATGGCATATTCAAGAATTTTGAGGAACGCGGCGACGTGTTCAAGGAACTGGTCAAGGCGCTCTGATCAACGCGGCAGTAAAAACTGCGGGGCGGGGGAGGTTCTCGCCTCGGCAGACAGCGGCGTACCCAAAAGCAGGCAAAACCGTAACATAGTGTGAATTATCAGATCAACGTAAACATCGCCGAAGCGTTTGCCTCGGCGATGTTTTTTTGATATTGTGAAAAATTACCGCATTTTAAAAAGTGATAAATGAACTTTTAAGGATATACTCTCATTGATCGTGAATGAGGTTTTCCAGTGTTGAAAACAGCGTATCATTATCAATGGGCTTGCTGAGGTGTGCATTCATTCCTGCCTGCATACTTCGCTGAACGTCCTCGTCAAAAGCGTTTGCGGTCAGTGCGATTATCGGTATGGTTTTTGCGTCGGGGCGGTCGAGGTCGCGTATCAGTGATGCTGCTTCGAGACCGTCCATTTCGGGCATACGGATGTCCATAAGTATCGCGTCGTAATACCATGTTTCACTTGCGATGAATTTATCAACGGCTATCTTTCCGTTCTCGGCAAGGTCAACTTCTATCTCACGCATCGCAAGCACCATGGTCATTATATCGGCATTTATCTCAACATCCTCCGCAAGAAGTATTCTTCTGCCCTTCAGTTCGGCTTTTGCCGCTGCCTTTTTTGCTGAACGCTTCCTTTTCAGTGCGTTGCGGAATTCTTCGATAACATTGTTGGCGAACAGCGGCTTTGCTATAAAGCTGTCTGCACCTGCGCTCACGGCTTCTTCGAGTACATCGTCCCATTTGTACGCCGTGATTATTATTATCGCGGATTCATGACCGACTATCCTGCGTATCTCCCGCGTTGTTTCGATGCCGTCCATACCAGGCATTTTGAGGTCGACGAGTATCAGGTTGTACGGTTGGCGGCGGGCATGGCGGAGTTTCACCATTTCGAGCGCTTCCTCGCCTGAATAGGCTGCCTCACATGATACTCCTATCTTTTCGAGGACGAGCTTTGCGTGTTCACAGGCAACGGGGTCGTCGTCTATTATGAGGACGCTCATCTCGCTCGGGCTCATCTCGGTGGCGCCATTTTCATCGGCGCTGTGATCCGAGTTCATCAGCGTGACAGTGAAAACAAACTCGGAGCCCTCGCCTTTTTCGCTTCTGACAGCTATATTTCCGTTCATCATTTCGACAATATTCTTGGTTATGGCAAGTCCGAGACCAGAGCTGCTGTACTTGTTTGTTGCGGAACTGTCCTCCTGACTGAACGAATCGAAGATATGCGGAAGGTATTCATTGCTGATCCCTATTCCTGTATCGGTGACTGTGAAGCGCAGTGTGGATTTTCTGTCAAACTGTGCCGTTCTCTCGACCGTGAGCTCGACATTTCCTCCTTCGGGAGTGAACTTGACAGCGTTGCCGAGTATATTGATAAGCACCTGTTTCAGCTTCATGTTGTCGCCGATATAATGGTCATCGACCGTGCCTTTTATGCGGCAGTTGTAATTCAGTCCCTTATCCATGCTCTGACTGCTGAACATCGTGTTTATCTGTCTGAGCAGTTCCGAGAAGGAGAACTCCTCGTTTTTCAGCATCATCTTGCCCGATTCGATCCTTGACATATCGAGGATATCGTTTATGAGCGCAAGCAGATGATTTGCTGATACCCCTATCTTTTCAAGATAATCCCTCGTCTGCTGTGAAATATCGGGGTCATTGAGCGCGATGCTGTCAAGACCTATTATCGCATTCATCGGGGTGCGTATCTCGTGGCTCATGCTCGAAAGGAAAGCGCTTTTTGCCCTGCTCGCTTCCTCTGCCGTTGCAAGGGCATCGCTCAGTGCCTGACTTTGTGCCATATGTTCCCTTGTTTCCGCATCGACATCGGTAAAGCCTGCGCCGATAGCGTGGACAGCATTGTAAGTATTGTCATCAGGGGTGTGTACTCCTGCTATCCTGAGCATCTCGTAGCTCTCGGTACCGTTATATTCGATAAGATAGCGGAAGCTCAGGATATGTTCGGTCTCGAGGCGTTTCCTGATATTTTCAGGCTCGATGAACTGCTTGAAGCCTTCGCGGTAGCTCTCGGCGACTCTTTCATCCGCGTACCTTATGAACATCTCGCGGTATGGGAACTCGTCGCCTATCTGAGGACCTTCATCAGGTCCGACATATGAGCGGTAGCATATGCACTTGTCTGTGTCGAGATCGGCAAAATAAACACTGCGGTAATCAGAAGCAAGGGCGGTGATCATGTAATCCTGCTGGACTCGCTGCTGTTCCTGTTTCAGGAGCTCTTCCTGCATTTCGAGCTTGTGTTCGAGCTCGTTCTGTCTGAAGCGGCTCTCGGCCTCCGCTGCCTCCTTTTCTACTTCAAGCCGTGAAGTTCTTTTGTTCTGACGGTACAGTGTGAAGAACAGGAGAAGTATAACGGCGGATGTCAGACCTGTATGGATAAGGCTTCTCCTGATGATGCCGTTCGTGACCGTTCTTATCTCGGAGCTGATGACGCTTTCACGGATAAGGTAGGTGAGCATCCAGTCTGTTCCGTCAACGAGGATATAGGCAAGGGTCTCGGGAGTATCTCCGTATGTAAACGAGACTATGCCGTTTCTGCCGTTTTCAAAGTCGTCCCTGACCTTTTCAGCCGAGCTGCCGTTTTCAAATTCAGCATTATCAAGGGCAGAGAGAAGATTATCCTCGCTGGCAAGTCCGCCGAGGACCATATCGGTCAGGGCAACACCGTTTTTCGTGTAAATATTGCAGAAGGTCGTGCCGCTGTTGTCAGAGCTGAGCGAAAAGCCTTCGAGCATGGTGTTCATGTTGATCTCCATAAAGCACACTGCAAGCTTTTTTTCGCCGAGCGAGATATTGTCAAGCGGGACTGCGATGATGACTCGCTTATCGGTCGTGTCGTGGCCCTTGATGCTTATCTGCGGCTCGCTGATATTGTTATAGTCGATATTATAGTCGCCGATGTTATTCTGTGTGCCGAGAGAGGTGTATATCAGTCCGTTAGTGTCTACAAATGCGAATTTCTCGAGGGTATACAGCTTCTTCATCCTTGCCTGATATGCCTGAAGGTGGGCTGTGTCGCTAAGGTCTTCCTCAGTCATAAGACCGACCGCTGTTTGCAGGTCGGTGATGTTCTTTTTCAGCGCCGATGAGACTACCTGTTCGCGCCTGCCCGCAAGCTCATCAAGGTAGAGGAGACTTACGGAATTAGTTGCTTTTTCTGTATCCTGCTTAGCCTTCTGACCCGTAAGAACAGTCCCGATCATGAGGATAACGGCTATCAGAATGATACCGATGATCGCAACAGGTATGTTACGGCGTTTGCTGTTGGTCTTCATAACGTTCATATCACTCCGTTACAGGCTGCGAAGCTTTTCAAGCTGGTGCTTTGCTTCGGCAAGCATTTGAGAGTAATCGGTATCCGTTCTGCTGCGAAGGAGCTCTGTCATCTCACTGACAGGCTTCGTGAGAGGCGTGAGCGACAGATTTGCCGTCATTCCTTTCAGGGCATGAGCCGTTTCAAAGGCGCTTGCGAGGTCGCGGTCAGCCAGCTGAAGTTCGAGCGTTTCGAGTCTGTTGTCTTTAACTGCCTTCCTGACCAGCATGAGGTAGAATTCTTCCTTCCCCATACACCGCGCGATCCCTTCATCGACGTCGGCTCCGAAGTCACGGAGCTTTTCAATTGTGATCATAGTTTCCCTCCCTGATCTCTTTCGCCAGAAGCTTGTCAAATTCCTCGGACGGAAGCGGCTTTGAGAAATAGTACCCCTGTATGATGTCGCAGCCGAGTTCCCTGAGAAGGAGCATCTGTTCCTCGGTCTCCACGCCCTCTGCAATAACGGGAACTTCGAGCAGTCTTGCTATCTCTATCATTATGGCAACAAGTCGGTGATCCTTCTGATTCGTGCATATATTCCGTATGAAGTTCATATCGAGTTTCAATGCGTCGATCGGGAGCGATGTGAGCATATTCAGTGAGGAATAGCCGCAGCCGAAGTCGTCCATCTCTATGCGAAAGCCGCGTTCACGGAGCGAAGATACGGTGTCGATTATCTGCTGGGAATTGTCTGTGTATGCTGATTCCGTTATCTCGAGCAGGAGCTTGTCCGTTGTGAGACCGTTGCTCTCCGCGATATTGAAAAGAGTATCCCCGAGCTGCGGGTCGAAAATATCTACTCTCGAAACATTGACGGATACTGGAAGGTCGACTCCGAAGCTGTCACGCCATTTCCTTATCTGTGATGCTGCTTCGTTCCAGACATATCTGTCGAGCAGCTGTATCAGTCCGTTGCTCTCAAAAAGCGAGATGAACTCACCAGGGCTTACCATGCCGAATTCAGGGTGGAACCAGCGGACAAGAGCCTCCGCGCTCGTCAGGACAGGCTTGCCGCCGCTTATCCGATATTTCGGCTGATAATAGACTCTGAACTGCTTTTCGGCAAGTGCCTTATCAATATCGCTGATGAGCCTTTCCGAGTGGAGCTCCCTGCTGTGGAGCTCGGCATTGTAAAAGTCAAATCCTGTCTCGTAGGTGTTGCGGAGCTTTCGGCAGGCAAGCCTTGCGCGGTCAAATCTGCGTTCCATGTCAAGTCCGCTTCCGTCGTCGGAATATACGCCTATCCTGACGGTTATCTTTCGGTCATCAAGGAATTCGTTTATCCTTGCAACATAGCCCGGGAGCTTTGCGGCAAGGTCGTCACTGTGCGGAAGAGAGAGACAGAAGCAGTTGCTGTCGCTGCGGCAGGCAAGTCCGCCCGTATACTGCACCAGTTCATGGATAAAGCTGCCGAGCTTTTTCAGGATATGGTCGCCGTAATTCTTTCCGTAAAGCTCATTGACTATACGGAAGCGGTTGATGTCAAGAACGAGAGCGTCCATAGGTGCATTGCCGTTCTGCTGATCCAGACGCTTGCCGTATTCAAAGAAAAACTCCTTATTGAACAAGCCTGTAAGTGCATCTCTTTCGGTCTCGTGGATTATTACGGTATCCTCTGCAAGCTCGATAGCATGGCTTACGCGTGCCATGATGACCTCCGGCATATCATACGGCTTGGTGATGAAGTCAGCGGCTCCGAGCCGAAGACTTTTCGCCTCCGCGCCGCGTTCGGAAGTCAGTACGATGACCGGGATACGCCGCAGCTCGCTGTCAGATCGTATCAGCTCGAGCAGACTGTATCCGTCCATTTCGGGCATATGCAGATCAAGTATGATGAGGGAGAGCAGCAGCTTGTCCCTTTTTATCATCTCAAGAGCGAGCGCACCGTTCTCGGCATACATAATGCTGTAGCTGTCGCTGAGCATCGCTCCGAGCATTTCTCTTTCTATGTATTCATCATCGACAATGAGGATCGTCCTGCGAAGTCCCTTTTTTCGTTCAAGCAATTCTCTCATGCTAAGACCCTGCCTTTCATTGTTAATTTACAGATAGCTGCTTTGATAAAAGTCAGCTTGTCGTTGCTGTCTTGGGTCAGTCATTTCCCGAAACGATCATATGCTGATAACACAGTGATCCCTTTCGGGAACGCCATAAAATAATACCTCTATTATTAATACCCTGATTTCGTTATAATGGTTGCAGAGCTTTTGGATTATTTCTTCGCAGTGAGTCCGAAATGATAACGAGCATAAATGTTGGACACCGAGCTGAAACCCGAAGGTCTTTGCTGTTCGACTACGATCCTGTCACTGACCTGTTTGAAGCCGCTGATTTCGGTTGTAACAGAAATGTGACAAAGATCCGTCTGTGTGACTGAATGAAATACAAAATAAGAGTTAGTTAAACCTAATATTTTGTTATGATACACAAACTTTTACAGCTTATAGCATTAAGACGTTGACAAAGAGGCGAGATGGTGATATTATAAATATGTTATAAGGCACTAACTCTTTAGTGCCTGACTTGATGGAACAATGAAAGGGTGAGAAAATGATGCCGCTTAATTATGCAGAAGAGGATAAAGTACTGACTATCAAAAAGCTCGGAGGCAGTCCCGAGATTCGTCAGCACCTTGAAAACCTTGGTTTTACCGTCGGCGGGACAGTAACTCTTATAAACATTCTCGGCGAAAGTGTCATAGTCAAGGTCAAGGAATCACGCATTGCGATCGGCGCGGATATGGCACGCAGAATAATGGTTTGAACGGAGTGATAACATGAAAACACTTAGAGAAGTATCAGTCGGCTCGAAGGCTAAGGTCAGGAAGCTGCATGGTGAGGGAGCTATAAAGCGCCGTATCATGGATATGGGGATCACTAAGGGGACTGAGGTGCTCATCCGCAAGGTGGCTCCGCTTGGTGACCCGATAGAGATAAATGTGCGCGGCTATGAGCTCTCGCTGAGAAAGGCGGACGCCGAACTTATCGAGGTCGAATAAGGCTTTTGAAGGGCTGAAAAGTCCTTTTATTCAGTCAAATGGTTAGTATAATATAACTTGAAAGGAAGATACATATGGAACTGCGAATAGCGCTTGCAGGTAATCCTAACTCAGGTAAAACGACCCTGTTCAATGCGTTGACCGGCTCTAACCAGTTTGTCGGAAACTGGCCCGGAGTTACAGTTGAAAAGAAGGAGGGCAAGCTGAAAAAACACAGTGATGTTATCGTTACTGACCTTCCTGGTATATACTCGTTATCACCTTATACTCTTGAAGAAGTCGTTGCGAGAAATTACCTCATTGAGACTCGTCCCGATGCAATACTTAATATCATAGACGGTACGAACCTCGAGCGTAATCTGTATCTCACGACTCAGCTCGTCGAGCTCGGAATACCCGTTGTGGTTGCTATCAATATGATGGATATCGTTCGGAAGAACGGTGATAAGATAAATACTGACGAGCTCTCAAGACAGCTCGGGTGCAGGATAATCGAGATATCGGCGCTGAAAGGTACGGGTGTCGAAGAAGCTGCGGAGGCTGCTATATCTGCCGCAAAAAACGGAAAGACCATTCCGCAGCATGCATTCAGCGGACCTGTTGAGCACTGCATTGCTCATATCGAAGAAGCTGTTCTGCACGATATGCCCGAGGAACAGCAGCGCTGGTATGCGATAAAGGTCTTTGAGCGCGATGAAAAGGTCCTCGAGAAGCTGAATATACCCGAAAAGACAAAGTCTCACATCGAGGCGGACATCGCTGCTGCCGAAAAGGAACTTGATGACGACGCCGAATCTATCATCACGAACGAGCGCTATATCTACATCGCTGATGTTGTCAGGGCTTGCTATAAGAAGAAAAACGCCGGCAGCCTTACCTCGTCCGACAAGATAGACAAGATAGTTACGAACCGTTGGCTCGGACTTCCTATCTTTGCGGTCATCATGACTCTCGTTTACCTCATAGCTATGAAAGGGCCCGGAGCCTGGGCTACCGACTGGACTAACGACAACCTCTTCGGTGACGGCTTTCACCTGTTTGGCATCGGCTCGTCGGAATACTCCGAAAATGCTGACGAGTATGCCGGCGCACAGCAGATAATCGACGGTTACGACGCTTATGTTGAGGAAAACGGCAGCGCTCCCGTGGGTGAGTTCACTTACTCCGTTGAGGACGAGGAAACCCTTGAAACCATCGACGAGACTGCGACTATCGAGGATTACAATGATGCTCTTGCGACAGTGGAGAGGATAGGGGAGGAGCCCGATCCTGCGGACTACGGCGTGTTTGTACCGAGTGTCCCTGCGCTCATCGAAAGCGGTCTTGACAAGGTCGGCGCTGCCGACTGGCTCAAGGGCCTTATCCTTGACGGTATCGTTGCAGGCGTGGGTGCGGTCCTCGGCTTCGTTCCGCAGATGCTGGTGCTCTTCTTCCTGCTTGCGGCACTTGAAGCGTGCGGATATATGGCTCGTATCGCATTCGTTCTCGACCGTGTGTTCAGAAGATTCGGTCTTTCGGGCAAGTCGTTCATTCCTATGCTTGTTGGCGTGGGCTGCGGAGTTCCCGGTATCATGGCTTCGAGAACTATCGAGAACGAGCGTGACAGACGTATGACTATAATGACAACAACGTTCATTCCCTGCGGAGCAAAAGTTCCTTTCATCGCTATGATTGCAGGTGCTATTTTCGGCGGCTCGTGGTTGATCTCCGTATCCGCTTACTTCATAGGTATGGCTGCGATAATCGTATCGGGAATCATGCTCAAAAAGACAGTAATGTTCTCAGGCGAGCCCGCACCGTTCGTAATGGAGCTTCCTGCATACCATGTGCCCACGCTCAGCAATGTTCTCCGCTCAATGTGGGAGCGCGGTTGGTCGTTTATCAAGAAGGCTGGCTCGATAATCCTGCTTTCGACCATTGTTATCTGGTTCCTGTCACGCTTCGGAACAGTTGACGGCAGCTTCACAATGCTCGAAGAAGATCAGCTCGACAGCTCGCTCCTTGCAGGCTTCGGCTCGTTGATTGCCTGGATATTCGCACCTCTCGGCTGGGGCAACTGGCAGGCAGCTGTTGCGTCAATCACGGGACTTGTCGCAAAGGAGAACATCGTCGGAACAATGGGCGTTCTCTACGGAGGCGGCGACGGCACTGTATGGCAGTCTCTCGCAGAAAAATTCACAGGTATCACGGGCTTCTCGTTCCTCGTCTTCAATCTGCTCTGCGCTCCCTGCTTTGCGGCGATCGGAGCTATCAAGCGCGAGATGAACAACGCAAAGTGGACGGCGTTCGCTATCACTTATCAGTGCGGATTTGCCTATGCGATCGCGCTTATGATAACGCAGTTCGGCGGACTTTTCACAGGCGAGGCAAACATCATCGGTGTTATCGCGGCGGCTGCGATTCTGGCATTTATGTGCTATATGCTCTTCATCAAGAAGTACAAGGAAGCGCAGAAATTCACAGGTAAAGTCAAGACCTCAAAGGCTTAAAGGAGTGGTCATATGCTCGCATGGTTCACAGACAATCTCGGAACTATAGTCGTTTCTCTGATACTGATGTGTATCGTTGCTGCGGTGATAGTCAGCATCATCAGGGATAAGAAGCATGGCAGGGGCTCTTGTGGCTGCGGCTGCGAGCACTGCGCCATGCACGGAAAATGCCACAAATAAAATATGAGATCAGGAGCTTTTGCGAAGAGAGCTCCTGATATAATAACAATATGTTAGCATATACTAATGAAAAGGAGGGCTCTATGAGTATTGTTATCGTCGGCGGGAATGACCGCATGGCAACACGTTATCAGGATATCTGCAAATCGTTCAATCACAAGTCAAAGGTCTTCACTCAGATGCCCGCTGACTTTGAGAACAAGCTCGGTACTCCCGACCTTATGGTCGTTTTTACGGGGACCTGTTCCCATAAAATGCTCGGAGCTGTAAAGAAGAGTTCTGAGAAAAGAGGCGTGCCCGTTGAGCACGTTCACAGCTCAAGCGTAAGTGCGCTGAAACAGCTTCTTAATGATATCAATGGAAGAGATCATGTCCGAAGTTGAACGAAATGATCTTGACGATGTACTGTCCGTTTGGAATGATAAAGCCTCCGTATCGGGGGCTTTATTTGCTTAAGGCAACACCGCACAAAGCCCGCCTGAAGGCTTTGTACTGGATATGCTTGCATATTTTCCGTCATCTTGCACAGAAATTCCTTGACATACGTCAGTATGCCTGCGGAATTTCTATACAATCTGACGAAAAATCTGTCGGCGCATCTCCACCACAAGCTTTGTGCGGTATCGCCTTAACTGTTGACGAAATTATATATCTGTGATATAATTTTAATATGGAGCAATATTGACCGTTTGAGCGGCGATGAAGCCGATGTTTCAGCGGTTGGAAATGACTTTGTATGTCGGGGCGGTGATGTAAAATGAACGGTATCATGAAGATTAACGGCTACTCCTATCGGATAACGAATGAGCCCGTGACGAATGAGAACGGCAATATCTACGTTTTCAACGGTGTCAGATTGGATGCGAGCGGTAATAAGGATGCGCTCAGGCTCCTCTTCGTTAAGAAATCACTTCGTTTCGTAGATTTCAGTTCATACGGTCAGGCTGAAAAAATCGGCACGCTGCCCGCTGAATATATAGATGACAGATTCCATAAAAAGTACAGGATAGACAGCTCCGAAAACAGCAGCTTCGACTTTTACGTTGTAAAAAAGCCGAGCTATGAGCCCGAAAAGAGCACCGACAGTAAACAGGCGGCAAAGTACGCTGTGGGCGCTGCTTCGATAATAATTGTGCTCGTTCTTTTAGCTGCTGCCATCAAGGTCATAGGCGGACTGGTGAAAAACGGCGGTCCTGCCGATACGGACAGTTCGGGTACTTCGATATCGGATGTCCCCGATGATGCCGAGTTCGGTGATATTAACGGCGACGGGCGGGTTAATTCGATAGACTCTTCTCACATTCTCGCGAATTATAATAAGATATCTACAGGCGAGGAGATCTCTGAAAAAGAAAAGAGTCGCGGAGATGTGAATCGCGACGGTAAATGTGATGCAAGCGATGCCTCCCTTATACTGAAATACTATTCCTATGTTTCAACGTCAAATTCAGATATGACCTTTTCCGACTTTTGCAGCAGCTATTTCAGTGATTATTGATATCATGAGAAGCATATGGAGTAAGAATAAAAGCGCCTCGGCTGTTGTCGGGGCGCTTTGTATGTGAAATGATTTGTATACGCTATGGAACGCAAAAACGCGGTTCAGATTTTCTGAACCGCGAGTCTGTGCGCGCACGTTTGGCGCTTGAAAAGCTGTTACAAAACAGATGCGACTATGGGACGCGGGAAAAAATTCGCGGTCCAGATAAACTGAACCGCGAATCTGCGTGCGCCCGCTCGGCGTTGTAAAAGTGGAGCAATCTGAACCCCGCTTTTATTCGCCTAAAAACAGCCATTTATCACACACATATATATTTAATCATTTTGATATGTACTTTTCAAGTACCGCTTCGAGCTTTTTGAAATCGCAGCAGCGACGGGTGAGGTTTATTATTATATCGGGTGTTTCTGTTACTATATGATAAGCCGAAACTTATCTTCATGTATCTTATATCCCACAAATCAAGATTTGTCAATAGCAATTTTTGAAATTGGTTCAAGGTCAAGAACGCAACGGAAAGGCGACAAAAAAATCGCGCCTCGGAAACCGAAACGCGAAATACTTGATTGAGTGGCACAAGTCTGCCAAATGGTCTGAGTCTGACGCCCTTATTATAACATACTTATTAATCTTTGATTAAATCTGTATAACCGTATTCAATCAACTTGCTATGTATTGTATTAAATTCTTTTTTTAGAGAAGGATCATCTTGGGTTCTTTTGATTAGCTTCTTTAGCTTTTCGTTTCCATCTATTTCACCACGAATGTATATAGTATTCTTTACCATATTAACAAGAATTTTAACTGCATTATTGCGATTGATATCCCACTGTTTATCAACTAAATCAACCATAGAATCACTCAAAAAGTCAATTTTGTTCTGGCTCCCTTTTTCAATGCACGCCCATATACTACTATCCAAATTTGAAAAAAGAAGCGCAATATTTGCAAGAGAATCAAACGTATAATTATCAATGATTATTCCATTTTGATTCATAATACCGCATATAACGCTAATTAAATCCTGCTTTCTGTTATTCTCAACAATCGAATCTGTGATGTTGATTATTAGTTCATTGATAATTTGTGCATTTCTTACTTTAATTAGTGGAGTAAGAAGCCAATCATTTATGTCTTCACCTTCAAAGTAAAGCCATACAATAAACCTTACTAAGCGCACACATATATACTCGTAATCTGTTGAGTTCCCGGAATCTATCAACAATCTGTCTATATACTTTTTCATTTTAATGATTATAAAAGCCTCTTTTATGTTATGAATGCTGTTTGAACAAACGAACGAGATGAAAGAACAGTATTCGCTTAGTATAATCTCTTGGTTTTCACTAAGCCATGATGGAGCAATAATGTATAACTGATCAACTTCCATGGATAGCATTGATTTGACCAATAATAAAGCATCATTGGAATTTGATGATAAAACACTGTCAATAAGGTTTATTGTTTTTCTTCTATATTCTTCATTATTAATTATAACCGCAATTCTAATTAGTATTTTAAGTGAAAGAGAAAACCAGCTGTCTTGAACTATAACAATTATTCTATCCATACTAAAATCAGAAGGAAAAGAAAAAAACTTCATGAATCTTTTTTGTCGCGATCTTATACATTCAAACATTACATCGTACAATTTACACATGTAAGTATTGGAATCAAATTCAGAGAATAATGATGAAAAAAACTTAAAGCTTTCATATGCTATTGCTTTTATTATTTCTTGATTTTCAACCTCATCACCAATTATTGTGCATATCATTTTTATAACATTAATTAAATTATCCGCATATTTAATTTGTGGATTACTGCATAATCCCTGTATTATGTAAGGTAAATACTTTTGGGGAATAAGAGCTATTGAATCAATTTCATCATATATCTTATCCGGATCATTATGGCAAATTGTTTTTACAGCTTCTCCATAATCATACACAGTGAATTCTTCTAAGTCTTCATTTTCAAGCAATTTCGCAATTTCACTAAAAGTAATTACAGTCATTTGGTCAGCAAGCTCTTTATCATTCCCACCTAATCTAAATTTAAACCTTATGCTACAATTCCTTTCATATATATCAGGATATTTAGATATGTTATCAATTCCCGTTATGTTATTTAGATATTCTTTCGCTAAGCAGTGTTTTTGTGACAAGAGGAAAAGAAAATCATATCTTATAATACATATGTATTCGCATTGCTTATCGTCACTTATACCGACTACGAGATATCCACCTCCAGCATTCGCAAAAGAACAAACATCACTTCTGAACTCATATTTTTCTCTGGTAATCATGTCTTTTTTATCCTTTGGAATCTCTAAGAATGAAAAATTCTTCTTATAATCAATATATTCGTTTTCACGGTAATCAGGGTTATCAATAAGGACTTTCAGATCCTCTTCGTTGCATTCAAGGAATGATTTTTTGTTTATAGTTGGAAGCATATAGCTGCTCCTTTCTAATACCATGTTTTAATTCATGTTGTTCTTGACAAATAGAATACTTAAGTTTATTATAATACATTTCATACAAAAAATCAACAGATTCAAGCGAAATTATATTAATGTAGTAGCAAATTATACGTCTATTCTATTCATAAATAGTATACTTGTTATATGAAATAGCGCCTTCTAGCGTTTTAGGGGCAGTATAGGTGGAAAAGCTTATGGTATTAAATAGTATAAAAAGGCGTATGCATAAATCGCATACGCCTTTAACTATTTACTGCTGATTCTGTTCAGTTCGGTAGTTTTTTTGACTACTAAGTTTAAATAAATACAGATTATTCAGAATACTTCTCATTGAGGTATTCTGATATTGAATTTATGACTGTGTCTGCTTTTTTTATCTGCTCATCAGCCTCCTCAATAGAAACAATATAAAAATCCTGATAGTCTGCTTTTTCACGCAATCTATATGCTGAACTAATTATTTTGGAGATTTCACGGCTGAATACATCGGTTTTAACGTAGTTAAGGTTAAAATATGATATAATTCCGGAATGCTTACTTGAATCAAACCCATCAAGCGCTAAAACAGCTCTAAGAGCGTGGAATATAGCATAATAAGAACGATTTACCGATGAACGAAACTCAGTAGCATCAAACAAAAGTCTTGCCGCTTTCAAATCACCTTTAGCAGTATCCAATCTATACTTGGAGAGGTCAATCACGCTGCTGTCCATAGTTTATTCCCCTCCTTTGAAAGATTCTTATAAAAAGGTACTACTTCCTTCCACTGCTCATACATTTTCTCTTCAATATCGACAATTGAGAAAACTCTGCCATATTTCAAATTCAGATTGACCATAAGCTCGCTTAAACCATCTTCCTGCTCTGAGGAAAGCGATTGTTTTAGGAGTACAGCTACGTCAACATCTGATTCGGCAGAATCTGTTCCTCTTGCCACCGAACCATACAACACTATTGCCGCAAGATTGTTCTTCATAATAAGGAGTAACCCATTAATTAGTTCATTGATTGCTTCTTGGCTTAATGATATGCTATTCATATCGCAACTCCTTTCGCTATTTCATGGCTACATTATACCATATCTAAAAGAAATAATCAAGTATTATTAAAACTTTTTCACAGCTTCAATCTAAGTGGTAATAAGCATATTCAATTATGATTCAAGCCTATAATTTGGACTTTATCTCGTACCCGCCCTTGAAAGTAACCGATATCTCCTCAATATTTAGCACTTTTACACATTCAACAACCTTCCGTACAAGGACATCATCATATTCTTCAAGTCGGAAAGGCGTGTTACCAATTTCAGCTTTTAATTCCTCGGCGAGCTTATTTTGCTCGAAATCAGCCTTTGATTTAAGAGAAATCAGCGTCTGACTGAGCTGTTCTTCCTCATCAAACAGCTTTGCAAACTCGCTATCGAGTGAATCCGAAGCACAAGCTCCTGTGGCTATAAGGTTTACAAATTCATTGCGAGCTTGGTTTATCTCTTTGAGCCGCCGCTCAATTTTCTGTATCTCGTTGCCGCTTGTTCCTGAAAGAACTGTACTTGTCGCAGATTCCAGCACCTTTGTCACGTCATCGCCGCAGTTATAGAACTCGTTTATTGCTCTCACGATGGCGTTATGAAGCGGTTGCTCGTCTATTGCAGGAGATTTACAATACTTCGGACCATGCTCAAGGCGGTTAATACACCGCCATACCGTCCTGTCCCTGTTATGAGAAGTCCAGCGGCAACGTCTACAAGCTGTACCGCACTCGCCGCAAATGAGAAGTTCGGTCAGGGCGTACTTACTGCTGTACTTGCTCTGTTCGGTAGGATTCTTGGTGCTTGCTGAACGCTTGGAATTACGCCGCGCGATTTCCTGCTGTACTCGGTTGAATGTGTCACGGTCTATTATTGCAGGGTGGCAGTCGCTGACATAGTACATAGGTCTTTCGCCTTTATTCTTAGCTGTTTTATGAGTGATACAGTCAACCGTGTATGTCTTTTGGAGGAGACAATCGCCTATATACTTCTCGTTTTCAAGTATACGCTTGACCATTGAGTTTACCCATAAGCCTGTGGAACTCCTGTTGGGGTAATTATGCTCATTCATATAATCGGCGATCACCCGATGAGATTTCCCCTCAAGGAAAAGCCTGAAAACTGTTTTGACCGCTTCAACTTCTTCGGAAACAATTTCAGGCTTGCCGTCAGCGCCTTTTCTGTAGCCAAGCCAATGTGAGTATTGGTATCTAACCTTACCGTCCTTGAACGCCATTTGATTTCCGAGTGTTATATTTTTGCTTATGGATTCGCTCTCAGCTTGGGCGAAGCTACTATACAAGGCAAGAATGAACTCGCTCTGCGCTGTCAGCGTATTTATATTCTCTTTCTCGAATATAACGCCTATACCGAGGCTTTTCAGAAGCCTTACATTGTCGAGGCAGTCAACAGTATTTCTTGAAAAGCGGCTTGTGGA
>FNZT01000009.1:0-45633 GCA_900109435.1 Ruminococcus sp. YRD2003
GTTGGATGGGTATCTTACGATGTTTTCAAAATAGTCATCGGTACAGCCTGTGTACGTTTTTATTTTAATAATTTCCACAGTTCATTTTCCTCCTTCTGAGCTTCTTCAATTCTGCCTTCGCGGCACAGGTTAATGATGGATTGGGTTCTGAACATTATTTCTGGTAATTGTGTGTCGCCACGTTGTCTCAAACGTTCGTTGGCTATTTGAGGAAAGGTAGATCCTCTATCTTTTACTTCTTGCTCTATGTCTGCAATTGTATCAGCAAAGATCCAAATTGATTTTTTTATTTTCATAATTGTACCTCCATACTTATGATTTCAATAATGTTTAATATTCTACTATCTTCCTTTCATGATATCAGTACATAATATATTATATTTATTAATTATAATATATTATATATTTAATAATATATCTTACAGGAGAAAAGTAAGAATGTCCGACATATTTATCATATAGTACGTCAGCCAAAAAGTACAAATAGTATTATTACAGCAGATATGATAACCACTTGTATCATTCGCTAACCTTCTCTTTTCATAAAGAAAAAAATAGAATTGCAGGCACTCGCAAAAACACACTCGTTGGATTTCTTCTTTTTCCCGAAAACCAATGATTTATTCTATGATAATTTTCACTGCTGCCTGCATTTTTGAAAAAAATGAGAAAAAAAAGTGAGATCTGTACTATTTCTTTACAGTTAAATAATAAGACCAATACTCAGTGCTAATACAGTACGTATAGTGTTTTGTGCATGTAAACCTGTGACCAAAATTACTTGGCAGCTACAGGTTTTTTTAATACATCCGAATGCCGCCCCATAATGGGGCGGTTATAAATCGGAATTTTTATTTTTCGTAAACAACTGTCTTTGCAGAGATTTTTTTGAGTTCGTAAATATATATAATTAATATGATACCGCACACGAGGTTATCAAATCTATGAAAGGAGGAAAGTCTCATGGCACATCAACAGCGCTACCTGACCTGCGGTGTAGACAGCACTATCCCCGTTGAATTACAGTTGTTTCTATGGGAGTGTGTGGAACGCATGCCTGCTCCGCGTGACTACCTGCAGGTGTTTAATCTGAAACCTGTTGGTCGGTTACAGTCAGTCACACATACTTCTGAGGAGCCAGCATACCGAATGCAGTACCTGATACCGGTACAGTCACCTGTCACCGCGAAGCTGTATATCATTGACGACAACACACACAGTACGATGCTTTTAGCAGAGGAATATTAACCACTAATTCCAGCCCCTTCGGGGGCTGGTTTCTTTCTATTTATGGAGGTTTTTTACAATGGAAGATAACAAGAAGAACGCGCTGTATTGCTCTCACTGCGGAGCACTTATCGGCGAGGACGAGGATTATGAGGAAGTAAATGGCGAGATAGTCTGCATGAACTGCTACGAAAACCACACAACAACCTGTGACAGATGTGGCTCGGTCATCTGGACGGACGACAGCTACGGGGACGAGTACACCACCCTTTGCCACCACTGCTATGAGAATCACTATACTCGCTGCTCCTGCTGTGATGCACTGCTTCATGAAGATGATGCTTATCATCTTGACGGATATGACTATTGCGGTGAGTGCTACAGGGATGAAGTCGATAAATTGCGTAGTATCCACGATTATGGCTACAAACCCGAGCCAATTTTCTATGGCGATTCTAAGCGATATTTCGGCGTTGAGTTGGAGATTGACGGAGCAGGTAAGGACAGCGATAATGCGGATGAAATACTCTCTATCGCCAATAAGGATAATGAGCATATCTACATCAAAGGTGACGGCTCTCTTGACGATGGCATTGAGTTAGTCACGCACCCGATGTCCCTGGAATATCACAAGCAGTTCTGCTGGGAGGAACTGATGAAAAAGGCTATATCATTGGGATATCGCAGCCATCAGACATCTACCTGTGGACTTCACATCCATGTCAATCGTAATTCGCTTGGTGATACTTGTGAGGAACAAGAACTCGTGATTGGGCACATTCTTTTGTTCGTGGAGCTCCACTGGAATGAACTTCTCAAATTCAGCCGTCGTTCTGAATATAGTATGAATCGTTGGGCGGCTCGATACGGATACGAGAAGACCGGACGTGAGATACTGGACAAGGCTAAGAAAGGCAACAACGGGAGGTATGCGGCCGTCAATCTCATGAACTGGGCAACTATCGAATTCCGTCTGTTCAGAGGTACACTCAAATACAATACACTGATAGCTGCGCTGGAACTTGTCAACGCTATCTGCGACCTGGCTATCACTAACACCGAGGAGGATATTGCGAAACTGTCGTGGAGTGAGTTCGTTGAAACTATAACTGCACCTGAGCTCATCCAGTATCTGAAGGAGCGCAGACTCTACATAAATGAAATTGAAAATATTGAGGAGGATATATAAATGAAATTCAACAAGATCATCAAGGCTATCCCGACAGCAAGCCCCGCAACTGAGGCGCTTAAGCTCGCGTCCTTCCTTGTAGCGACCCTGCTGGTCGGCAAATTAGAGAAAGCACTCAAGGAAACCGCCAAGGAGTATCAGCCGCCCTACATATATCGCTCGAATGCGATGGACGGCTCAGAGGAGGAGTGATTCTATGTGTAGTTTGTTTGGATGGACAGATTATGCGGGAATCGTCCCGCACAGGATTCTCAGAAAACTCACTCAGGCACTTGCAAATGCTGCTGAGGAAAGAGGCACAGATGCATCGGGGATAAGCTATATCCACGATGATAAGATCGTTATATATAAGCGTCCAAAGCCTGCTCATAAGCTTCATTTCACCCCGCCGGATGGCACAAGAGCTGTAATGGGACATACCAGAATGACCACGCAGGGGAATGAGAAGTTCAATTATAATAATCATCCGTTCCTCGGTCATGCAGGGGATACTTCATTTGCCTTTGCTCACAATGGAGTCCTGATGAATGATAAGGAACTGAGGAGGAACAAGCTTATCCCCGATACTCACATCGAGACAGATAGTTACGCAGCTTGTCAGCTGATAGAGCAGCAGAACAAGCTCGACTTCGAAAGTCTCAAATATATGGCAGAAACGGTCGAGGGCAACTTCACCTTCACAGTTCTTGATGATAACAATAGCCTGTATATCGTCAAGGGCAGCAATCCCATGTGTCTGTTGCACTTTAAGGATATTGGGCTGTATTTATACGCTTCCACTGAAAGTATCATGAAGAACGCTTTGAAACGTATAGGACTTCACAAGTTCGCAAATGAACGGATCAAAACAGATGAGGGCGATATCATTCGTATTGACAGGACCGGAGATATCACACGCTCGGAATTTGAACCGAAGCTTTACCGCTCCAAGTACATGAGCTGGTACGATGACTCTTCCTATTATAATATACACGAAGAGATGCTTCTCGCCTACTGCGGCTGCTATGGAGTTGACAGTGCAGATGTAGAGCTTTTGCTCGAGTATGGCTATACCTGCGATGAAATCGAGGAGATGCTTGTGGATACGAACCTGCTCCATGAAGCTCTCAGGGATGTGAAGTATATGTGCGGAGAAAGCCTGTATGAGAGCTGCTATGGAGGAGCGTTCTGATGGGTAAGATAGGATACATCCGTGTCTCTACCGAACATCAGGAGACCGCACGACAGGAAGCTATCATGGAGCAGTATCAGGTAGAGCGTGTGTTCGCTGAGAAGATGTCCGGTAAGAACGCCAACCGTCCGGAGCTGAAAGCTATGCTTGAATATGTCCGCGAGGGAGATACCCTTTATATTGAGAGCATCAGCAGACTCGGACGTTCCACCCGGGATCTGCTCAATATTATAGACGTTCTCCAGAAAAAAGGAGTTACTCTTGTCAGCAGCAAGGAGAACATCGATACCAACACTCCGCAAGGACGCTTTGTGCTGTCTATCTTCGCAGCGCTCTCCGAACTGGAACGAGAACAGACATTACAGCGTCAGCGTGAGGGGATAGCCATTGCCAAGTCTCAGGGAAAGTATAAAGGTCGGCAGCCTCTACCTATCGACTGGGTAAAGTTCGGACAACTGTATGAGCAGTGGAAGTCTGGCACTATTACAGCTGTATGGTTCCAGAAAGAAATGGGTCTGCGTGCCAACACCTTCTACCGTAGACTCAAAGAATACGAAAGAAAGTATACATAAATGAGACGGAGCCGGGTAACCGGCTCCAATTATATTTCAATAGGGTATTCGCTCTCATTGCAATATTGCAAAAGCCTGAAAACAACCTATATGACACAGTTTTCGGATATGTCAATAGACCATGCTCTACTGAAAGACTTAACCCTTATCTATAGTGCTAAGCACATTATCAATGCTCTTATCAATCTGAGATATCAACCGCCAAAGTGCATCATAGTCGTATCCGTCACGGCACATCAATCTGTACTTGCTATTGCTGATGTTATTTGAAAACGAGATCAATTTAGGATATTCTTCATCCATATCCTGTTTTAGCTCGAGTAGGGCACACAAATCAGCGCATAGTTGTTCTAACTTTGCGAAGGCTTTGTCAAACTGTTTAACATATGATGAGATTTCGGCTTCAAGATACTTTTTCCAGCGATTATCTTTCTCAGAGTCATTAAGCTTAGTTAGTTCATGTTGCTTGTCACTGATAGTTCGGGATAGACTTTTTATGCCTTTCAACGTATCTTTGAGCAATCCACATATGTTGATAAGTGCCTGTTTCTCAGGCTCAGTAAACGTGTAGGAAAGAACTATGCTGTTCTTATCTAAATTAAGATTATCTTCTGAAATAATAGGTTTTGAACGCTTTCTAGTTGATACATTTTTAATTATTGAAACATACAACTCAGCAATCGCTTCCGATACATTATCAACATCATCTTCATCAACTTCAAGTTGATATCTGCGAGCAAACTTTATCAGCTTCGATTCATCAAATTCTTGCAATTCGTCAATATAGCGCCTCTTGAATTCTGAGTCGAATTTGTATCCAATCTCACTGACGAGGTCACTGATACCATTCTCACCTCGGAGATATTTTCGTAGTCGATCGGCCTTGTTCTTTTCTATAATGCGTTTTCCGTTGTCGTTTATTATCGTCGGGAATATATCATTGATGGTTTCTTTTTGATAATCATTCAGCCCAATTATTAGAAATTCTTTCATAAATAGAGCCTTTGATGGTTTACTGTCATAAAAAAAGATCTCATAGAATGCTTGTGCATACTCTGCAAAGGATATTTCTGTTCCTGGCATTATAATACCTCCCAAAATGTTGTTCAAGCAATATAATACTCGCTAAAAGAAGATGAGACAAGATGTAAGTTTGAAAAGTCCCGTCTCGTCTTCTTTCGAAAAATACAATCACATTATAGCACGTTGAAATGGAGCTGGCAATACTCGGATTCCAAAAAATGTGCTGATTGCTTGAAAATGCGGTGCTGAAAAAAGTCAGTGCCTGAGAAGATTGAAAAAGGGGCTTTTTCAGCTGATGAAGGAATTTGATTTATTTCATCACCGCAGTCAAGGGCTAATGAAAAATATTTTAAAGGAGGATGGGGCGTTATGAGTATCCCCTCATCTGTGCCAATTCCGGCACAACAACAAAGTCAGGTAACAAATCCTGATGCACAGTACACAGCTGCGATGGAAACCGCAGCTCAACTGATAAGTCTTCAGAAGAGTCTGGGATTGAGTTTAACAATCCGCGACAAGGATCTTAACAAGATCTCCGGTCAGTTTAACAACATGGCTGATCTTCTGAGGAATCCAGTTTTTATCTCTCGGCTGACACAGGACCTCTACGTCAGTGACAACGAAGGGACGATTTGGTTCCAGATGAAGCTAAGAAAAGGCAAATTTCTTTCAGCCTCTTTTGTTATGTCTTTTAAGTTAAATTGGCTTAAAGTATATAACAATGACTTTTCGGGTTTTGACAATCTCGTTGTAGGTTACACACCTGGAATCAATGTTCCGGCAGCGACAGCGGCTATTCCGCGGAGCAAATATACTCCCGAGCGCATACTTAGTTGTTTTCCTCAGCTCAAGGGACAGACAGCTTGTGATTCCAAGGAAGTCGGCAAGCTCCTATTATACATAATAGGTAAGCGAATAGCAGTTCCTTCACACGATTCCTTAGAGTATGTTGGGGAGCGGCAAGGTTTCTCGAGATGCCTCGACGGAAAGACAAGGTTTTCACCGCCGAGAATGCTTCGTAAGGAGATATACTCATTTCTTCCGACTGCTGTTACAAGCAGGCAATATCCAGCATCGGGGGATATTGGCACATCTGATGTGACTCCTATACTGGCTCCGTTGTTTACAGGAAAAAAAGAGTTGCAAGTTATGCTCCTGAACAGATTGAGGAGCTGGCACTCATCCTTCTTTGCTAAGAAGGATGTCTATTCGGACAATACCTTGATTGTAAAACCATCGACAGAAGTTCCTGTGGCTCTGTCAGTAGCTATACTGAAGAACACAAGGTATGACTCTCTCGATGCACCACCTATAGGCCCGAATATCAGGTCTTTAAAGTTTGATTTGGAGACCGTTAATGATGGCGTTGTGGTAGCAGTGGATGTATACGCTGCCGATCAGGTAAAGAAGGCGGAGAAAGGCTATGATATGTTCATCAACGATACAAGCGGCGCGGGTGGAAATGATAAGACCGCACATCATATTACGGCGCTCATATCACAATGGGCTGATATATATATTCCGCCGGATAAGCGATGTGTACTTAAGTTCAGCGATACGACAACAGAGTATTCGGTTGAGACGTATAGAACCTCACTCAAACGCTTGGATGCGAATATGATTCTCAGGACCGAATATGGCTGCAACTGCGGCAATTTCATCAAAGCTTTTAACAAGCACGTCGATGAGATACAAAACAATATTCCTACTGCACTCCCTTCATCCAAGCATAATACTTATATCATGCTTATGACGGCTCTGCGAATATACAACGAATGGTATTCTCCGCTTTTCAGCTCTGATATTGAGCAATATATCGTGGACTGGCTCAGATCGCAGGAGCAGGAGGTACAGCCGCTGTATGATATTATCTGTTCCGAGTACGGAAAGATTCTCAACCAGAAGATCGCTGAGGGCTGTTATCGCTTGATCTTGAAGGAAGAGACAACTCCGTTTGATAAGGGCAGTCACACGATAGTAGTTGATAAGGATGAACGCCGGATCTATGTTGAGACGGCAGACAGCTATGACATTGCTAAGGATGAAATGACCTCTATCGCTGATACAGATAGCCTGACTGCTGCTCTTTACAGTGGAGGATATCTTCCGCACAATGCAAAGAGTGAGAAAAGTGTCCGAATTGCAGCGATAACCTCAGACGGAACGCCGTACCCGTTATATGTCCATGCTATAAAGTACACACTGCTCACACAGGAGAACCGCCAGCGTTTCGATCTCATCGACAAAGAGGCAAACTTGTTTAAGTATGAGGAGATACCGAGTGAAGGCTTCCTGCCGTTGATAAAGACGGTTGACGGAAGGTTTGCTGGCAAGATGCTCCGCTATGCCAATGAAGAGAGTAATATCTACTTCGGCACAGGCAGAACAGGCTCAGGCAAAAGCTGGGCTATCGCACAGATACTGCCTATGCTGTTTTCGCTCGGTCATATAGTGGTTGTTTTCGATGTAAGCGGCAGCTACACGAAGGAAAAGCTCCTGAAGATGCTCCCCGCAGAGGTTGTTGAAAAGCTCTTCAAGTTCATCAACGTTGGTGCAAGTAAGGAGCCGATACCTGTTGACCTCGGCTCGCTGAGAGGCTGTGAAACTCTTCCCGATAAAAAGAGGGCTATCTTTAGCGTTCTGCGTGCTGCTACAGGCGCTATCGACAAGTGTACATCGCGAAAGCTGAAAGGCTTCTTGTCTGATTATCTCACAGATAAAGAAGGCTCCGTCGGCCTTAACGACCTCTGCTCTAAGTTGGAGCAAGATGGTGCTTTCGGTGCTGAGATAGCAGATCGTATCGAATCCGTCCTTGATGATATCAGGGAGGTAGGATACGATGAGCAGACATGGGATGAACTATTCTTAAATGAACGCAAAATCATAGTTGTCAACCTCGGTAACGAGGTCGGTGACAGTACGCATCAGCTTCTCGATATGATGGTAGGATCGCTTTTTAACTGGCAGATGTCCCACGATATGGGATTCCTTTCTATAGCTATCGATGAGCTGATAGATCAGGATTTCAGCACGGGCTCACCGCTTCAGACAATAGTAAAACAGGGACGTAAGTTCCATACCGCTCTAATCGGCGCCAGTCAAGACTACTTCAATCAAGGTAGTTCACATCTGGACACAATGAAGCAGGCTAATATCAAGAGCTTCTGCCGTCCCGGCAAGTCTGAGGACAGAGTGGCGCAGAAGCTCGGTTACAGCAACGCTGCTGACGCTGGCTTCAACAAATTCAAGGCTGGTGATACCATCCTTGAATTCGATGGCTACAACAAGGAGACCGGAGAGAATGAAGCTATCACACTGAAAGGCAGAGTGGTCGATTTCGTCGAGACACCCTTCTACGAGAAGTTCAAGGTGCTTTATGGTTGTTAATACTGGCGGCTCCCTTCGGGGAGCCACCTATACATATTATATTAAATTAGTCGGAGCAGGTCAAGCGGTACAAGCGATACCGCATAGAATTAACGGAAAGGAGCTGTTAATATGGCTAAGAAGAAGGAACTCCCCTCGCTGTGGGAGCGCTCAGAGTATGACGTTATAAGTGAGACCGAGACAGATACCGAGCTTATCGCTGTCCTGAAAACAAGATATAGCGGTGCCACGGTCATATGTCACATTCCCAAGCACACGAAGGAGGAGGAAGAAAAGATTGCCGCAGACGTTACCTATGCGCTTATGCAGATAGCGTTCACAGGTCAGGACATCTCGCATATGAAAAATATGGAGATACTCATTGATTGATACTACATACGAAGCAAGCCCCGAGGTTAACCTCGGGGCTCGTTTTGTTATACTTTTTCATTTTTTTGAGTCATTCAACAACACTCCCTCATCCTTATATGTACAACATAGATATGATAGTTTATTTCTCCTCCGGCTGTAATTACAGTTTACCATATCTCTCCGTGAAAATCATATAAAATTTTTTGCACACACTCGCAGCTCTTGCGATCGCTGCTTTTTTATGCTAAAATATAACGTAGAAAGCGGTGACAGAGATCAGCGAAAAATACCTCAAGAAGCAGCAGGAGGTCATCAGACTACAGGAGCAGCTCGACAAGGCTGAAAGGGAACTCACCGAATTCTTTCTTGTGAGCGAATAGAAAGGTGACCTATTGCTCGTACATCTTATCAGCCAAACCGTGATCCGGTATTAACGTTAAATACGCAGTTTGAACTGCAAGAATAAGCAAAAAGCCTGTATTCAGCATTTTCGCTAAATACAGGCTTATCTATTAGGTATAATCAGTGTGAGACCGGTGCGGTCATAGCATATTTCCTTTAATGCTTCCTTTGCTTTTTCCTTTCACGCTTGTTCTCATACATAAGCTGATCCGCACGCTGCATCACGTCTGTCACGGCACTGTCCTCCGACGGGGCGAAAACAGCAAAGCCCTTGGAGATATGTACCTCTTCCCACGGTTCAGCGGCAGCTTCATTGACCGTCTCCGCAGTCTTGTCGAACTGTTCCAGAAGCGCGTCACGGTCCATATAGTCCTCATTTTCAAGGATCACGGCAAATTCATCTCCGCCCATTCGGAACACAGGACTGTGCTTGAACACCTCACAGATGATATGCGCGGCTTTTTTCAGGTAAATGTCACCTTTATCATGTCCGTAACGGTCATTTATCAGCTTCAGCTGATCGCAGTCGAATACACCGATAGCAAATTCCTGTTCCTGCGCTCTGCTGTCGATAGCTTCCTGCATTACGTCGAGGCGGTTTGAAAGGGCACCCTTGTTTTTCACCTTTGTCAGCGCGTCGAGGAATACCTGCTCGTGCAGATCGGTGATATGCGCTTTCACTGTACCGGACAGATCCTTGAACGACCTCGTCAGTCTGCCGAGCTCGTCGTCCTCGTCATAGATAAGGTCAAGTTCGTAGTTTCCGCGTTCTATCTGTTCCGCTGCGGCGGTAAGCTGTTCGAGCGGTTTTGTGATGCGCCTTGTATAATACATCAGGAACAGACTTGCCGCGATGAGCACGACGACTGCTCCCAGCGAGATATTCAGGATAAGCCCCTTCCATTCGCCCTGCGTTTCAGAAACGGGCACGGTGACGCTCAGGCGCAGGCCGTTGCCCAAAGTACACCAGACTGCCTCTTTTTTCTCTCCGCGATAAGCATACCGGATCACTTTGTTCTCGTCACCCTCACGGTAGGGGAACTCAAATTCGGATCCCGAGCTCAGATCCGCCACATCAATATGCGGATGATAGAACAGATTACCGTCAGCATCGCAAAGAAATGCATATCCGTTGTCGTAGAGGCGGATACTGTTGATCTCCTCTGCCATTGTAGAGTAGTCCACCTCAATGCCGATAACTCCGATAAACTGTCCCTTCCAGTAAACAGGTGCGTCGTAGGAGATGACGCGGACATCGAGATTATCCGTGATATACGGCGGCAGCCAGATAGGCTTCCCCTCATGCTTCGGGACGGTGAACCATACCAGCTTTGAGGTATCTTCCACGTCATACTGTGTGATGTCGGTCACTTCATGCTCCTCGAAGCCCTGCCCGTTCAGGTCTATATACCAGAAGCCCTTTATCTCAGACGAGACCGACGGATCTATGCGGTAGTAATAGGTCAGGACGCCCTTGGTCTTGGAAGCCGTCATACAGAAGTATTCCCGGATTCTATCTATATGCGCAGCAAGCTCTTCCTCGCTGTTTACGCTGTCAAGGTCTTCCTCGGCAAAGGTCGTCACCTTTGTTACCGAGTTCTGGACGCTGTCGAAATAATAATCAAGGCTGCGCTGTCCCGATGCACACAGCATTTGCAGCAGCCGGTCTGATTTATGGCTCTCGGTCGTGCGGATAAAGACTGCACTGAGCAGCGTAGTGACTACAAGAGAAGCCAGGATCACACAAAGCATCGTAAATGTGATCTCGGTCCTTAATGAATGTGAAAATAATCTTTGTCTTGGCTTCATGGCAGCCTCCTTTTTATCTGACCGAGCAACGTATCGGTCAGAAGTACGGCAAATGCTCCGAAATATACGAAAAAGCTGTATTGCTATCCGAATATCATGGGTCACCCGAATGTCAAACAAGTAAGCTGTGTCAAAGCGGACTGCTGTTCAAGCCGCTTCTGTTATCATTATACCATAAGCAGGGAGGAAAAGTCAATCAGGAGGAGCCAAAGCTGAACTGCCGGATCCTTATGCAAAAAAACAGGCACCTTCGATTACTCGAAAGTGCCTGTATCACAATGGCGGACAGGGAGGGATACGAAGAGACAGCCACATTGCAAGCAGGCACGGCAGTTCGATATCTGTACCGCGAACCATGTTCATCACCTGCTCTGCTGTCGGCAATTCTTTCAGCTTAGGCTTCACGGGCCAGGACATCTCGCATATGAAAAATATGGAGATACTCATTGATTGATACTACATACGAAGCAAGCCCCGAGGGATTCCCTTGGGGCTCGTTTTGTTATACTATTTCATTTTTTTGAGCCATTCAACAACACTCCCTCATCCTTATATGTACAACATAGATATGATAATTTTTTCTCATACTGCCACATAACTTAGCTCCTTTCCCAGGGCCAGGGGTCGCTGACCCAGTCCCAGTTCTGAAGGTTTCGGTTCTGCTCGGGAGTGAGCGGACCGAACCTGTTGTTATAATCGGCGACAGCCTCCTCGCGGAGCTTCCTGTACTTGTCAAACATCGCGAGAGCGCGGGAGCAGTTAGGGTGAGTGTCGAGGTAGAGGTTGAGTTCCTTGAGGGTGAAGTCATACTGTTTGATTTTTTTGAGAAGAGAAGAGCGAGGGTCCATTATTTGCCGCCTCCTCTCTCGAAAGGGAAGACGAGGTCGGAGAAGAGCGTGCCGCAGGAGAGAGCTTTATCAGGCTCCATAGCACCGCCCCACTGCTGGAAGGGGACATAAGCCATAGCGAGCTGAGGCTGGGCGGACAAATTGGTCTGCGGAGCTGAGTCCATGCGTTCGGAACGGTCGGCGAAGGGGATAGAGTTGCCCTGTTCGCGCAGAACGAGCCCGTCTATATTGCTGAACAGATTAAGGTCCATATTGATTCCTCCTATAGAGATTTGCGGGAGGACACCGTGCAGATGACCTCCGCACATTACATATTATTCTCGCAGGCGGGAAAGTGCTACTCGGCGAGCAGCAGCGCGTTTTAGGGGACACAAGGGACGGTGCCTTTTGCAGGGTCCGTGACAGAGCCGCGGCGGAGTCAGGAGGCAGAGCCCTTGCAAAAAAGTAGGAATATCTTTATATAGATGTTGATTTTTTTACGGTCGTATGCTATAATGAGGTATAAGTTCGTATTTTGACATCGGAGGGTAAAAAAATGATGAACATAGCAGTAGCGCAGTCTGGAGGTCCCACCTGCGCGATAAACGCCTCACTTGTGGGCGTATTCAGCGAGGCACTCAAGGAGCCCAAAATAGACGCAATATTCGGCTCGGTGAACGGAATTGAGGGCATGATAGAGAACCACCTCATCGACCTCAAGACCTTCATCAACACCAACGACGACATGGAGCTTCTGCGCCAGACCCCGTCGACGGTGCTCGGCTCATGCAGATACAAGCTGCCCGACTACAAGGAGGACGAGGACGTCTACAAGAAGATAGTCAAGACGATGAAGCAGCGCCGTATCGGAGCATTTTTCTACATCGGCGGCAACGACTCAATGGACACCGTGGACAAGCTCTCGTCGTACTTTGCCGAGAAGAAGATAGATATCAAGGTCATCGGCATACCCAAGACTATCGACAACGACCTCTGTGTTACCGACCACACTCCTGGATTCGGTTCGGCGGCTAAGTACGTAGCCGCGACCATGCATGAGATAGTCCGCGACAGCTCGGTATACAGTATACCATCGGTGACTATAGTGGAGGTCATGGGACGTCACGCAGGCTGGCTGACGGCTTCAAGCGCGGTGCTCCACGCACTGGGCGAGTCTGCTCCGCATCTCGTATATGTTCCCGAGGCGGAGTTCTCGCTTGACAAGTTCATGAACGATGTCCGCAGCCAGATGGCGAAGCACAAGGCAGTCATCGTCGCGGTATCGGAGGGCATGGAAGTACCCGACGGCGTGCAGTCGGGAGTTGTGGACAATTTCGGTCACAAATATCTTTCGGGCATAGGCAAGTATCTTGAGGAGCAGGTACGTGAGCAGATAGGCTGCAAGGTACGTTCTATCGAGCTCAACGTAATGCAGCGCTGCTCGTCGCATCTCTGCTCGCGCACGGACATAGACGAATCCGAGGCAGTCGGAGCAGCGGGCGTAAGGTGTGCGCTTGAAGGCAAGACGGGCAAGATGATGGCATTCCGCCGCGTGAAGGATATGCCGTACACGGTCGTTATCGAGGCAGCCGACGCGTCGAAGATCGCGAACAAGGAGAAGTTCCTGCCGCGCGAGTACATCAACGCCGAGGGCAACAACATCACGGACGCAGCGATGAACTATTTCCTGCCGCTTATACAGGGCGAGCTGAACATCCGCATGAACATGGGCATCCCGATGCACTTCACACTTCAGGAATCTGTTCTCAAATAAGTGAAAAGCCATAGAGAAGTGATCTCTATGGCTTTTTTAAGGCAATACCGCACAAAGCTTGTGCTGGAGATGCGCCGACAGATTTTTCGTCAGATTGTATAGAAATTCCGCAGGCATACTGACGTATGTCAAGGGATTTCTGTGCAAGATGACGGAAAATATGCAAGCATATCCAGTACAAAGCCTTCAGGCGGGCTTTGTGCGGTGTTGCCTTAATGAATAGGAAAGCAATTCTCTCCATATATTGAATACGGAGGGGAATGCGATGATAAAAAGTAAAATGATACGCGACACAGCGCTGCTGACGCTCATGCAGCTCGCTCTCGACTCGGCGGCGCTGCTGCTGAACGTCTTTATCACGCGGAGGATGGGAACATCTGCGATAGGGATATTCTCACTCATGGGCTCATTTCTGGGACTTGCGGGCATACTCTCGAACGGCAGTGCATTTCTTTGCACGAGCCGACTCATCTCCGAAGAGATAGGCAAGCGCGGCGGCTCGCCCGTGGGTGTACTGTTCCATGGAGTGAAGCTCTGCCTGCTGCTCAGCACGGCAGTATCCGTACTCGTCGTCCTGTTCGCAGAGCCTGTCAGCAGCCGTTTTTTCAGCGGAGCAGCAGTCACGGGAGCAGTCCGCCGGATGCCGCTCGCGCTGATAGCGGGAGCTGTCTCCTCATGCTTCAAAGGTTATTTCAACGCCACGCGCAGAGCATCGGCGGCGGCATTCGGTGACATACTTGAATTTGCTGTCAAAGCGTCAGTGATGGTAGGGCTTACGCTCGCGCAGACCTCGCACGACGAAGCCTCGGTGTGCAGGATAATGATAGTGTCGATAATCTCTGGAAACGCGGCATCACTGCTGTTCATGCTCGGACTGTTTGCATGGCATCGTCCGTCGCGCGGCGGGAGACCGTCGATCGGCTTCCGCGGCTACATCAGTGCAGCAGTGCCGATAATGGGCGGAGGCATACTTACCGCGGCACTCAGCAGCACGAACGATGCACTGATACCTGTTTGTCTGCGGCAGTTCGGCGACTCTCAGGAGCAGGCACTGAGTCTCTTCGGCATTTTCGAGGCGATAGTGATACCTACGCTGTTTTTCCCCTCGGTAGTGCTGTGTTCGATGTCGGGCATGATAGTGAGCGAGTCAGCGCGCGCCGCGGCGGCAGGCGATCGCGAGCGCATACACAGCCTTACCTCGCGGCTCATCGAATACACGATGATATACGCAGTATTTGCGGCAGCTGTGCTCCTTCGATTCGGCGGCACGATAGGGGAGCTCCTCGGGGGCGGTGAGCTTGCGGGAGGGCTGATATCGCTGATAGCGCCCGTAGTGCCGTTCATTTACATGGAGATAGTGCTCGAGGCTCTGATAAAGGGCATGGGCTTGCAGGGCTTTTCGTCGCTGAACTATCTTGCGGAGTACGTGATACGCATATCGGCAGTGCTGATACTCGTCCCGCGGATAGGCTTCATGGGGATAGCGGTGTCGTACTACGCGAGCAACGTATTCGGCAATATATCGCGGTTTGTGAAGATACTGAGCCATACGGGAGTTCGATTTGCTCCTGTGCGGATGCTCATATCGCCCGTGATATATGCGGCACTGACCTGCTTCACGTCAGAGCTTGTCTGCCGCATCCTGCCGCTCGCGGAGGACGGAGTCGGCTTCATGGCAGTGATGACGCCGATATGGCTTGCAGGGTACGGAGGGATTTTATGTCTGTTGGTCAATTTTAGAACGAATGACAAAAAACGCGGCGGCACTCTTGTACTAAATGCACAAAGATTGACATAAAAAGTGATGTGATATGTAGAAATGATTGCGAAAGACTTGCAATTTATTAACATTTGATATATAATTACTCTTGTGGTTATATAAACTACATATATTACTGTCTGCAAAAAATGCAGGCTCATTACCTAAGCGGAGGAGAAAACCAAGATGAAAGACTATGATGTATCCAAAATACGAAATATCGCACTCGCAGGTCACAACGGCTCAGGTAAGACCTCGCTCGCAGAAGCACTGCTTTACAAGGCAGGCGCAACAGACCGTCTCGGCAAGACAGCTGACGGCACAACAGTCTGCGACTACGACCCCGAAGAGATAAAGAGAGTTATTTCCATCAGCACATCGCTTGCTGCATTTGAATATAACGACCACAAGATAAACCTGCTCGACACTCCGGGTCTGTTCGACTTCGCCGCCGAGATGACCGAAGGCGTGCGCGCGGCTGACACGGTGCTCATCACGGTATCCGCAAAGTCGGGCGTAAAGGTAGGAGCAAGAAAGGCATACGACGAAGCAGTAAAGCAGGGCAAGTCGAAGATGTTCGTCGTTACCAAGATAGACGACAAGGACGCAAACTTCTTCAACGTCCTCACGGAACTGAAAACAGTTTTCGGACCGACAGTATGCCCTGTAGTAGTACCCGTTATCAGCGGCGGACAGATAGTATCCTACGTTAATCTCATCGAGATGAAGGCATACAAGTATGACAGCAAGGGCAACGCGGTCGAGACCGATATGCCCACAGCCGAGATAAGCGAGAAGTTCGAGTACCGTATCGAGGGACTCGTAGCAGCCGTATCCGAGGCAGTAGCCGAGACTTCCGACGAGCTCATGGAGAAGTTCTTTGAAGGCGAGCCCTTCACGCAGAAAGAGCTTATCGACGGCATCCACGACGGTATGAACAGAGGTATCATCACTCCCGTAGTATGCACATCGGCAGTAGACCTCGCAGGCATAGATATGCTCCTGAAGGAGTTCGAGCTCCTTCTTCCCTCACCCGCAGAGGTATTTGCAGGCGAGGCATATACGCCCGCAAAGGATGTTGTTGAGGTATCATGCAGCGAGGGAGCACCTCTTGCCGCATACGTGTTCAAGACTGTAGCCGACCCGTTCGTAGGCAAGATGTCGTTCATCAGAGTTATGTCGGGCAAGCTCAGAGCCAACAGCGAGGCTGTGAACTCAGCAACAGGCAACAGTGAGAAGATAGGCAAGCTGTACACACTCTGCGGCAAGAAGCAGACCGAGGTATCATCGGCATCCGCAGGCGACATAGTAGTAGCCTCCAAGATAACAGCGAACACAGGCGACACACTGTCCGATGTATCGCGCATCGTTGAGTTCGGCGCAATGGAGTTCCCGAAGCCCTGCTACTCAATGGCAGTAAAGCCCAAGGCACAGGGCGACGAGGCGAAGGTCTCGAGCGCAATGGCGCGTATCACCGAGGAAGACCCGTCCCTGACATATGTACAGGACGAGAACACGAAGGAGATGATACTCAGCGGTCTCGGCGAGCAGCATCTCGAAGTTGCGGCAGCGAAGCTCAAGGGCAAGTTCGGCGTAGACGTTGTCCTCTCGGTACCCAAGATAGCCTACAAGGAGACTATCCGCAAGAAGGTAAAGGTACAGGGCAGACACAAGAAGCAGTCGGGCGGACACGGACAGTTCGGCGACGTATGGATAGAGTTCGAGCCGTGCGTAAGCGACACTCTCGTATTCGAGGAGAAGGTATTCGGCGGAGCAGTTCCCAAGAACTACTTCCCCGCAGTACAGAAGGGACTTGAAGAGTCTGTAAAGAAGGGCGTGCTCGCAGGCTGCCCCGTAGTAGGCCTCAAGGCTATCCTCGTTGACGGTTCATACCACCCCGTTGACTCATCGGAAATGGCATTCAAGACAGCCGCTTCGATAGCATATAAGGAAGGTCTGCGTCAGGCTGACCCCGTGATGCTCGAACCTATCGGCGAGCTGAAGGTAACAGCTCCCGATGATAACACAGGCGACATCATGGGCGAGCTCAACAAGCGCCGCGGACGCGTACTCGGCATGGAGCCCGTATCGCACGGCATCACGCAGATAATCGCCGAGGTACCTGTTCGCGAGATGCACGACTTCGCGATGTACCTCCGTCAGACGACAAGAGGCATGGGCAGCTTCACATTTGACTTCCTCAGATACGAGCAGCTCCCCGCGAACCTCCTTACTGAGGTCATCTCAGCGGTAAGCGCTGACGAATAAAATAAAGACGGCTGACCGCAAGGTCAGCCGTTTCTGCGTTATATAATATGCGGGACGCCGAGGGCGGCGTCCCCTACACGATGTTGTTTTGTACCGTTTCGGTGTGTTGCGGGCGGCGGAACGCCGCCCCTACAGTTATTCTTCAAATATTCCTTCTTCGACTGCGAGCTCGTGGAGGTCAATTACGACGTCCTTGTCGCGGCAGTGTATCGTCAGGGTCGCGCCCTCAGAGCATTTGTAGCCTTCAAACTCCGCACGGAATACGTTGCCCTCGCCGAGACAGGCGTTGATGTCCTGCCTGAAAGGAAGACACGGACAAAGTGTAAGTGTATAGTCGATCGGATTGGTCACGCTCGGGCGCGGCCACTGGTCAAAGTCATAATTATACCGTACTGCTTTGAACGGGGTATCACATTTTATATTCACACATAGTATTCCCTCGCGTACAAGTACGCCGTTTGCGGGTACATATTTGATTTCCGTTATAACACCGTTGACGCTCTTTGTCGACCATATGGCTTTTTTGCCGTCAAGCCACACACAGTCGTTTTCCTTGTCAATGACAAACTTGCTGTCCTTCGGTACATCAAGAGTACTTTCGTCTTTTCCGTTGTAGTATACATAAAGCATATTTCCGTAATTCATTCGCGAATAATGCTCCGTTGTTATCCCTTTTGAACTTATCGGCAATGGGTGAACTACAAGCATATTGTACAGCCCGACTGCAACTGCTATGCAGACCATACCTATCACGAGGGCGAGCCTCAGCCTCAGCGAGCGCTTTATCTTTTTCATCGGCTGAATATCGGGCTCAGGCACATCAGGGACAGTCTCCTTAATGAGCCGCAGGCGCTCGCGGCAGTCTTCACAGCCTGCGATATGCTTCTCGACCTCCTCGCGAGTCTCATCGGAGGCGAGCCCGTCGCAGTAGACGGGGAGCAGGTCGCGTATTATCTCACATTTCATAGCTGTTACTCCTTTCTCAGCTTTTGCTTGGCGCGGTAGAACGTCACGCGCGCCCAGTTTTCGGTCTTTCCGAAGAGCTCGCCTATTTCCGCGAAGGTCATAGCCCCCGTCGCGCGTAGCAGGACTATCTCCTTTTCGGTCTCGGGCAGTGAGTGTACCTGCCTCAGCACGAACATCTTCGAGTCGCGCTGCTCGGCGGCTTTGTCGGGCGGAGGCGAGTTGTCGGTCTCGGGGGTGGGAGAGCTGCCGTCTGCCGAAGGGTGAAGCCCGCGGCGCCTCAGCTCGTTATGCCACAGATTCTTCGCGATAGAGCACAGCCACGTACTGACGGAGCACTTGCCGTCAAACGAACTCAGCGAGCTCAGCGCGCGGACGAAGGTCTCCTGCGTGAGCTCCCGCGAGACATCGCAGTCGCCGCACGTTGCGAGCAGGTAGGCGTAGACTTTCACGCCGTATTTCTCGTAGTATTCCTCTATCTCTCTCTTCACTTGCCGACCTCCTTTCAGAAGCTTCCGTAAGTTAGTAGCTTTGAAAGACAAAACGTTACACATTTTTTTATTGCGGAGCGCAGATTTTTGTGCTATAATCAGATTATAGGGAAAAAGAGCGTGTTATGGGGTGAAATTATGAAAAAAGCCTGCAAGACCATATTGTTTTTTGCAGCACTTGCGGCAGCGGTCATGCTCATCACGTCCGTTAGCTGCGGTAGTGACCGCAAGGAAAAGGGAAAAGTGCCGAAAGCTATTATTTCGGGCACCGAAAAGGCTGTCAGTCAAAAGTACGGGATAAAGGCGAAGGTCACGCAAGCGGAGGCGAATTACAAGTGGGAGGGCTTCGACTTCATCATCCCGCACAAGAAGTACACAGGCACCTACAGCCTGACGTTGAAAGCAGATGATGCGGAGATAAACGCACTTGTCGGTGCTAACGGCTCAGTAAAGGACGACTATCAGCACACGGAGATAGAGGAGAGCCTACAGGCGTATTTCGGTAAGATGATACCATCTCCGATACGGGTGAAGTCGTCAATAGGCTTGCTTGAAGAGAAGGTGGACTGCACGGATATGGAGGGCTTCATCAGGGAGCACAATCCGCCTGTCAGTATATACCTTGTGAACGCCTATCTGAACAGCGGCTGCTACGACGGTATCAAGAGCTATGCACGGAGCAGCAAGTCGGTATTCACGCTGTACTCGTGCAGGAGCAATGCCGACAGAGACACCCTTATCGACGGCAGGCGCACGATGCCGCGCGGAGACGCTTCCTCTACCGAAACGAGTCTCGGCTCTGACTATGCGATGTACGTCAGGGAGGTGTGGCAGTGCAGATACAGCCATGTGGACGATACCCGCACGGAGGAGTACAACGAGCTGAAAACAGGCAGTCACGGCGACCTCTGGTACGTTATCCCCGAGGAAGCGGAGGTCACAGTCACGGACTCTGAGGCACGCTATTTCAAGGAATCCGAACATGAGAGCCACAAGCTCATCACCCCCGCGTACAACGTGGACTGCGTCACAAATTTCACGGTGTTCTACCCCGTCGATAAGGCGGAGGACGTTCAGCCCGAGGGGACGCAGGTCTATAAATGCAGCGGGAATCAGGCAGACATCATCGGCGACTACTTCGTCTACAGGATACATACCAAGCAGTGGTACGCAGACAATATGTATTACAAAGACAAAGATAAAGGCTTTTTTGGGATATATATCGACAATTACTTCTGACACGAAAAACGGCTCGGAGACATCCGAGCCGTTCATATTTTTAGTCAAGCACGGGGATACAAGCCAGCGCCTTCAACTCCTCAGCCTTAGCCTTAGCCGCGCCGAAGGTGAGCTTGTCCTGCGTGATGAATGACGTACCGTTCTCGTCCGTGTAAGCGCCCTCAACGTCTATATTGCTGTCGGCGGGCACGCGGAAGTACCACTTTGTCGTGAGCGCATCCACAGGAGCAACAAAGCTGTTATCGCTCGAAGGCTCCCACGACTGCGAGAATACCGTTACCTTGTGCTTTACGGCTTCGATGACATCAGCCAGAACAGCGCTTGCCGTCGGGAGCTTACCTGCACCTCTGCCGTAGAACATAGTCTGGTCGATGCCGTCGCCGTAGACGAGCACAGCGTTGAATACGTCGTTGACGCCTGCGATGATGTTTTCGTGCGGCACGAGCATAGGCATAACGACGGGGAGGATGCGGCCGTCATCGAGACGTCTCACAGAAGCGATGAGCTTGATAGCGTGACCGAGGATATCGGCAGCGGCGACATCGGCGAGGTCGACCTCCGAGATACCCTTTGTGAAAACGTCCTTGGGGTAGACGTGTCTGCCGAAAACGAGGGAAGAGATAATGCATATCTTGCGGCAGGCGTCGTGACCCTCAACATCGGCAGTCGGGTCTTTCTCCGCGTAACCGAGCTTCTGCGCGAGAGCGAGAGCGTCCGCGAACGACATATTGTCGTTGTACATTTTTGTAAGAATGAAGTTGGTCGTGCCGTTGAGTATGCCCGCGACCTTGTCGATGTCGTTAGCCGCGAGACAGCGGTGGAGCGGGCGGATTATTGGGATAGCGCCGCCTACGCTCGCCTCGAAGAAGAAATTGCAGTTATGAGCCTTAGCCGCCGCGAGGAGGATATCGCCCTTTTCGGCGACGAGCTCCTTGTTGGAGGTAGAAACGCTCTTGCCTTTTTCGAGGCACGCCTTAACGAAAGAGAAAGCGGGCTCAACGCCGCCCATGCACTCGGCAACAGCGGTTACCTCATCGTCGTTGAGGATATCGTTAAAATCCTTGGTAAATTTATCCTGATAAGGCGAGTCGGGGAAATCGCGGAGGTCGAGGATATACTTGATATCCATTTCCGTACCCGCGTGCTGTTCGATACTCTTCTTGTTCTTGTAGAAGAGCTCAACAACGCCCGAGCCGACTACACCGTGACCTAAAACTGCAAATTTGACTGACATAAAAGAAAACCTCCGTGTATCATTCGGCGGAGAGGACTTTCGCCTCGAGCACGCCGTCAAGTTCAGTTATCGAGTTAAGGGAAATGAGCTCGTCGGGGGAAGCGTCCGCCAATCTCAGTGAGATATTGACCGCAGCCGCACCGTCGACTGGGATGCTCTGGTTTACAGTAAGGATATTCGCGTCGAGCCCGTGCAGGAAGACGAGGACGCTTGAAAGCACGCCGGGGCTGTCGCTCAGCAGGAGATAGAGATTGACTATCCTGCGGTTGAAGAGCTCCTCATACGAGAAGACGCTGTCCTTGTACTTATAGTAGGCACTTCGCGAGATACCGACGCGTTTGCAGGCAGAGGCGAAGCTTTTCTCGCCCTTCTGCGCCATAAGCTTTTTGACGTCGAGCACCTTGGTAAAAACGTCGGGGAGTATCATCGCGTCGACCACGATGAGCTGTGATTTTTTATCCATATCGTATCACCTTAACTGAAAAATCGTCCGCCGTAGACGAACAACTGTACATTGTATAATAACTATACCATGTTTTGGCGAGTTTGTCAAGTGCGGAAATAAGACTTATTTCGGCAGTATTTTTGGTGATTTTGCCACGATGAGGGCAGATGTATGAGTTGCGCAGTCTCGGAAAAAGTGTTATAATACAGTTATCAGGGCGAATAACTGTATCCGAAAGAAGAGAGCACGGAATGTCGGGCATAAGCTTGCTGCGTATGCTAAAATAAAGATACAGTAAGCGAGAGGAGGAAGCGCGATGCAGGGCTGGATAGACGGCTTTCAGGAGTCGATAGACTATATGGAGCAGAATCTTACGGAGGAGCTTGATATTGCCGATATTGCCGCAAAGGCAGCGCTGTCCCCGTTCTATTACCAGCGCATCTTCGGAGCCATGTGCGGAATGACCGTCGGCGAGTACATCCGTGCGCGCAGGATGACACAGGCGGCACAGGAGCTTGCAGGTGCTGATGTGAAGGTGATAGACGCGGCGCTCAGATACGGCTATGATTCTCCAGACAGCTTTGCAAAGGCGTTTCAGCGTTTTCACGGCATAACGCCGTCACAGGCGCGTGAAACGGGCGCACCGCTTCGGTCTCTTGCTCCGCTGCATATTAAAATAACACTGGAGGGCGGCAATATGCTGGATTATCGTATCGTAGAAAAAGCATCATTTACCGTTGTCGGCATCAAAAAGCGATTCAACAGCGGCACAAGCTATCAGGAGGTCCCGAAGTTCTGGAGCGAGTGGGCATCCGACATGAAGGGGCTCAGAGGGATGTTCGGTATCTGTCTTGACATGAACGGAAGGGAGTTCGACTACTGGATAGCGGACCTCTATGACCCGATGAAGGATATCCCCGAGGGCTGTGAGACCTGTCAGATACCCGCAAGCCTGTGGGCTGTGTTCATGTGCAGGGGCGAGCTCCCCGAGAGTATGCAGAGCGTAAACACGAAGATATGGTCGGAGTGGCTCCCGTCGTTGAAGGGCTATGAGCTGGCGGGCAACTACTCAATGGAGGTGTACACTCCTCCCGCCGAAAAGCCCGAGGACACGGTGAGTTACATCTGTGTCCCGCTGAAAAAAATATGAATAAAAGCCCATACCATGCGAAAGCAAAGGCTGCGTGACCCGTGCGGTTGCGCAGCCTTTCGCATTTGTTTGCGGCAACATTCTGTAGGGGCGGATATTATCCGCCCGCCAATTTGCAAATGGTTTCGATTTTTTTTGTAGGGGCGCATTCCGTGCGCCCGATAATTGCCAAAAAATTCGCGGGCGAGCGAAACTCGCCCCTACAATCGGGCATTTAAACCATTCGTTTAATTTGCGGAACGCCGAGGGCGGCGTTCCCTACAATGCGTAGCCGTAAGCGATTTGTTGATTTGCGGGCGAGCGGAACTCGCCCCTACAAATTGTATGGCACTCTCTTTCGCGCGCAAATTTGCGGCGGCACTTGCATTTATGCGCAGGAAGTGATATAATATAATATTGTGTAAAGAATTTTTAGAAAGAAGTGTTTCACTATGACTAAAATTACGATATTTTCGGGCTTCCTCGGCGCAGGCAAGACCACGCTCATCAAAAAGCTCATCAACGAGGGCTACAAGGGCGAAAAACTGGTCCTCATCGAGAATGAGTTCGGACAGATAGGCATCGACGGCGGTTTCCTGAAGGACGCGGGCATCGAGATAACCGAGATGAATTCGGGCTGTATCTGCTGCTCACTTGTCGGAGACTTCGGCAAGGCGCTTGTGAAGGTGCTTGACGAATACAAGCCCGACCGCATCCTCATCGAGCCCTCGGGCGTAGGCAAGCTTAGCGACGTCATCAATGCAGTCCGCAATATTGACGCGCACGACGTCGAGCTTGACGGCTTCACAACGGTCGTAGACGCGAAGAAGTGCAAGATGTACCACAAGAATTTCGGCGAATTCTTCAACAATCAGATAGAGTACGCAAGCTGCATCATCCTCAGTCATACGGCGGGTCTCTCGCAGGAGAAGCTCGGCGAGGCAGTTGAGCTCATACGCGAGCTCAACAAGGAGGCACCCGTAGTAACGACGGAGTGGGACGAGCTCACGGGACATCAGCTCGTTGACGCGATGACACAGAAGAACACGCTCAGCGACGAGCTGAAAGCTCTGCTCGACGAGGCTAATCATCATCATGAGCATCATCATCACCACGATGAAGACGACCACGACCACGATGAGCATGAGCATCACCACGACCATGACCACGATGAGCATGACCACCACCACGACCATGACCACGACGAGCATGAGCACCACCACGACCACGGTCCCGACTGCACCTGCGGCTGCCACGACCATGACCATGACCACGAACATCACCACCACCATGCTGATGAAGTGTTCACGAGCTGGGGCGCAGAGACACCCCGTCCGTACACGATAGAGGCGATAACAGCGGCACTCGAGGCACTTTCCGACAAGGCTGCATACGGCGTCGTACTGCGTGCAAAGGGCATAGTAGCTGGCGAGGACGGACAGTGGATACACTTCGACTACGTACCTGGAGTGCCCGACGTAAGACACGGAAGTGCCGAAACAACGGGCAGACTTTGTGTTATCGGCTCGAAGCTGAACGAAGAAGCTGTCGCGAAGCTTTTCTGCGTAGAATAAGGAGGAGCCATGCCAAACAATCAGGAACCGATTCCCGTTTACCTGTTCCTCGGCTTTCTCGAGTCGGGAAAGACGAAGTTCATACAGGAAACGCTGGAGGACAAGCGCTTCAACAACGGCGAGAGGACACTGCTCCTCATCTTTGAAGAGGGCGTCGAGGAGTACGACCCGTCGCGCTTTGCGAAGAAGGGCGTCGTAGAGATACGCAGCATAGAGTCAAAGGAGGAGATGACTATCGCGAATCTCGCAAGGCTTGCCATTGAGACGAAAGCCGAGCGCGTAGTCATCGAGTACAACGGAATGTGGACAGCCGCGGAGCTGTTTCAGAATATGCCGCAGAACTGGGCAGTAGCGCAGGTGATGTTCTTCGCGGACGCCACTACCTTCCCGAACTACAACGCGAATATGCGCAGTCTTGTTGTGGACAAGCTGAATCTTTGCGAGCTTGTGGTATTCAACCGCTTCGACAAGAGCTTCGATGTGAAGGAATTCCACCAGATAGTCAGGGGCGTCAGCCGCCGCACGGAGATATGCTACGAATACAACGACGGACAGGTCGCATACGACGATATCGAGGACCCGCTCCCGTTCGACGTTGAGGCGGAGAACATCGTGATAAAGGACGAGGACTTCGCGCTGTGGTACAGGGATATAATGGACGACCCTGGCAAATACGACGGCAAGACCGTGACTTTCAAGGGACTTGCCGCTAAGAACAAAAAGTTCCCGCAGAACTGTTTTGCACTCGGCAGACACATCATGACCTGCTGTGTGGAGGACATACAGTATTGCTGGGCAGTCGCGGAGTGGGACGAGCCGTTCGAGCCGCGTCAGCCGAAGCATTGGGTGAACGTGACGGCGAAGATAAGCGTGCAGAAGCACAAGCTGTACAAGGGCGCAGGTCCCGTGCTGAGGGTCATTGCACTTGCGGACGCCGCACCGCCCGAGAAGGAAGTCGCGACGTTCTATTAACAGAGGCACACATTGTGCGCCCGCCAATCGCGACGCTGTATGGATCAACAGCGTGTAGGGGACGGCGTCCCCGACGTCCCGCGCAGAAGCTGAATAATGCGGTGGTTTATCGCCGCGATCCTCACCATTTGGATATATCTACTTTAATAAAGGAGCGAATGTTATGAGCAAGATAAACATTGGATTCATCGGAGCAGGCAATATGGGCACCGCTATAATGAAGGGCATCGCAGGCAGTCCCAAAGCAGGCGACATCGCCCTCTTCGCCTTCGACCCCGACACATCCAAAGTGAGCGCACTTGCCGAATATGGCGTAACAGCGTGCAGCAGCGAGGCAGAGCTCACCGAAAAGTGCGGCTACATTTTTCTCGCGGTAAAGCCGCAGGTCATCGAGAAGGTCATCGAGGCAGCAGCCCCCGCAGTGACCGCAGACAAGGTCATCATTTCCATAGCAGCGGGCATATCGGACGAGTTCATCGCGTCCAAGACGATACCCGACGCCAAGGTCATACTTGTAATGCCGAACACCCCGCTTCTTCTCGGCGAGGGAGCATCCGCGCTCTCCCGCAATGACAAGGTAACAGACGCAGAGTTCGAGCTTATACTCAGCGTGTTCCGTTCATGCGGAAAGGCAGCGGTAGTGCCCAAGGACAAGATGAAGGAGATAATCGCAGTAAACGGCAGCAGTCCCGCGTTCATCTATCTGTTTGCGAAGGCATTCATCGACTACGCCGCAGCCGAGGGAATCGACACGGCAGCCGCGACCGAGCTGTTCAGCCAGAGCCTTATCGGCTCCGCGAAGATGATAACCGACTCGGGCTACAGCATAGCCGAGCTCATCAAGATGGTATCCTCTCCGGGAGGCACGACACTCGCAGGTCTTGACAGGCTCTACGAGGGCAAGCTTGAGGAGACCGTCAGAAACTGCTGCGAGAGCTGTACGAAGCGAGCCTACGAGCTTTCAAAATAAGATGACATAAAACTTGTCCGCACCGCATATCCTTGAAAGAAAGGAAGGTGCGGAATGAAACACGTAAAATACATACCTGCCCGCGGCAAAGGGACGGGCTTCATACTGATGTGTACGGCTTGTGCGGCGGGAGTCGCCATAGGCTCACTGCCGTTGATAAGCACAGCGGGCGCAGACTGTCCGTGGCTGCACCAGTATTTTTCGCCCGCGCTGTGCGGAGACACGGTATTCAGCATATTCACGAGGACGCTGCTGTCCTCGGTGATATTTCTTGCGGCAGCATTTCTCGCGGGGACATCCGCCTTCGGACAAACAGTCGGGACAGCACTGCTCGTCTGCCGCGGAGTCGGCATAGGCGTGTCGGTATCGTCGGTATACGCAGCGGGAGGACTTCGCGCCCTGCCCGCAGTAGCGGTGCTGATACTGCCGTTCGCGCTTGCGGAGCTGTACATTGCGGTCATCGCGGTGAGGGAGGTCATACGCTCGTCGAACGCCCAGTTCGGATTCATGGTAAGCGGCGGCAAGCGGAGCTCCGAGCGCAGCAGCTTCAAGCTGTACAGCGCAAGATTTGCGGTGCTCACACTCATCTCATTAATAATTTCACTGGCAGAATCTCTGGCGAGCTACATATTCGGAGGGCTGCTCTAAAAACGGAGGATGTTGATTTTGGGACTGTTTTCAAGCAATTACGAGAGTGCAGGAGCGGGCATCGCGAAAAATGCACCGAAGAAGGAGGGCATAGCGCTCTTTTTCGATATATTTTTCAGGAAGTTCTGGCTGATGATAGGACTGAATATACTGTTTTTCCTGTTCACGATACCGCTGTGGGCGACGCTGCCCGTGATGTATTACGTGAGCAACGAGAAGGTCAGCCTTATTATCGTAGCACTTCTGCTGGTCGTATTCGCGGTCAGCTTCGGACCTGCTGTCGCGGGCATTTCAAAGGTCATCAGGCTGTTTCTGCTGGGACGCCACTCCTTTATAGTCCGCGACTTCTTCAAGGGCTTCAAGCAGAACTTCGGCAAGGCGTGTTTGATAGGTATACTTGATATAGTCGCCGTATTATCGGCGTATGCGGGTTACAACGTCTACCCTGCAATGGCAGTGAATTACGACAGCAAGATATTCTACGTCCCGCTTGTAATCACGTTCAGTGTAGTGCTTGTGATACTGATGATGAACTATTACATCTTCCTGATGATGACGGCGACGGACCTCTCGATAAAGAACCTGATAAAGAACTCGTTCGCACTGGCATTCGTAGCGATGAAGCAGAACATCATCGCCACGGTGGGAGTTGCGCTTTACGCGGCATTTCTTGCAGTGCTGTTCGTATATCTCATGCCGGTGTTCATGCTGATGATACCGTTGTTCTCGGCAGTCCCGATGTGGTTCATCGTGTGCTTCAACAGTTATCCGGTGATACAGAAGTACGTAATCACGCCGTATTATGAGAGCAGGGGAGAGGTAAATCCCGAGCTCACGGACGGCTCTGAGGACATCGAAGAGGAGACCATCTTCGAGGACATGGGCGGCAAGGAGAAGCCGATAGAGAAGCCCGTCGAGAAGCGCAAGAAGGGCAAAGGACGCCATATATCGTAACAAAAAGCCTCGGAATCAGGCTGCTTCCCTTAACGGAAAAAGTGGGCTGCCGAGCCGTAAACTTACGGCTCATATTTAGTAACCTGCGAATCCGCCAGAGGGGGCTCCCCTCATCCGAGGCTTTTTTGCGCGGAGACCGCGCCGCGGTAAAAACCAAAACAAATATCTAAAAGACCGCGAAGCGGAAATCGCGGGGGTTCGGGGTGAGGCTCTCACCCCGGCAGGGGGTGACCCGAGGGGGACAGCGTCCCCCTGAGAAGCAGGCAGGCGAGCGGAGCAAAGCCTGCCGACCGCTCCGTACATTTATGCCTCGGCGCAGCCCGACGAAGCACCTACCAATACTATACAAAAATATCCACCCCGCGAGCGAAAATCACCCTCGCCGAGGTGGACAGCGTCCCCCTCTGAGAAGCAGGCAGGCGAGCGAAGCAAAGCCTGCCGACCGCCACGTACACCTTCGCCTCGGCGCAGCCCGATGAAACACCTACCGATATTACATTTCCGCACCTAACCGCCTAAGTCCGCAAAGCGAAGCTCAGCTCACTTTGCGGACTTAGGCGCTTTATTCTCATTTGTTTTTCTCAGGCTGACGAGAAAAACCGAGCCCTCGCCGAGCTTGCTCGTGACGTAAATCTTGCCGCCGCACTTAGAGACGATCTCCTTGCAGAGCGCGAGCCCGAGCCCGTTTCCCTGAGCCTGCCGCGAGCTGTCCGCCTGATAGAATTTATCGAAGATATGGCGCTGCTGCTCCTCGGACATACCGATACCCGAGTCGCTGATGAAGACCTTGTAGTGGTGTTCGGATTCCTCGATTTTCACGGTCACAGAGGCGCCGTCCTCGGAGAACTTTATCGCGTTGCTGAGCAGATTCGTCCAGACCTGAAAGAGCAGCGAGCGCTGACTGCACACCGTCAGCTCGGGCATATCGAGGTCGAAGCTGATATCTTTTCGGCTCCATTTCGGCTCGAGGAGGACTATCGCCTCACGTAGCTGTTCATCGAGGCGATAGTTTGTCGGCTCGTCGAGCGAGACCTGATGTTCGAGCTTAGAGAGGCGGAGGATATTGTCTGTGAGGTCGTTGAGCTTTTCAATACTGAAAAAAGCCTTTGAGATGTACTCAGCGCGCTCCTCGGCGGGGAGGTTGCCGTCCTGCAGCAGTGTCAGGCAGCCGTTCAGCGAGGACAGCGGCGTCTTGAACTCATGAGAAACATTGGCGATGAAATCATTGCGTATCATTTCGATAGAGCCGAGCTCGCGCGCCATGTAGTTGAAGTTCTCGACGGTCTCCGCGAGCTCGCGCAGTCTGCCCTTGTATTCGAGCTGCACGCTGTAGTCTCCCTCAGCGATTTTTCTGGTACCCTTGCTGAGGTCTGAGAGCGGGCGGAAGATGTTCCAGACGGCGAAGTAAGAGATAGCGGAAGCGAGAACAACGCTGATGATGTAGACACTCAGGCTGCCGAAGGCAGAGAAAGTACCTGTGCGGAAGCTGAAGCCGAGTTTTTCGAGCAGGAGCATAATGAGCACGAAAATGGCAAGAAGAATGAAAATGGTAGCGAAGAAAGCGAGAGTGAGCCGTCTTGCGAGGCGCTTATAGTGCCTGTGTTCAGGAGTTTTCTTAGTTGGGATCATTTTTCACCGCCCTGTAACCGAGACCGCGGATAGTCACTATCTTAAAGTCGGGATTGTCCCTGAACCTCTCGCGCAGCCTGCTGATATGAACGTCGAGGGTATGCGGATCAACGTCCTCCTCGATGCCCCAGATATCGTCGAGTATCTGTTGCCGCGTGAAGATCTGCGAGGGGTAGGAGAGGAGCTTGTAGAGGATAAGGAACTCCTTCTGCGGCAGCACCAGTGAGCCCTCAGCGCCCGTGACGGTCCAAGTGCCGTATTCGAGAGTAAAGCTGCCGAAGGTGAGTTTTTTCTCGCTTGCACTGCGAGCCCTCCGCAGGAGAGCAGTGACGCGCATGATCATCTCCTTGAGGTCGACGGGCTTGACCATATAGTCATCGGCGCCCGAGCCGAAGCCTGTCTGCTTGTCGGAGATATCGCTTTTAGCGGTGATGATGAGAACGGGGATATCGAAGTCGGCATCGCGCAGTTCTCTTGTGAGCTCAAAGCCGTCCATTCCAGGCATCATCACATCGGAGATCATCAGGTCAACGTATTGAGAGTCGAGGATCTCGAGAGCCTTGTCGGCGTTTTCGGCGGGCAGGGCGGTGAAGTCATTTTTTTCGAGGGTACGGCAGAAGAGCTCGCGCAGGTCTTTGTCGTCCTCTACAACGAGAATACGGAACATAGCACACCTCCAAGATATAATTAAGGATCCAAAAGAACAGATAAAAACCGCGAAGCGGAACTCGCGGGGGTCCGGGGTGAGGTTCTCACCCCGGCAGGGGGTGATTCGAGGGGGACAGCGTCCCCCTGAGAAGCAGGCAGGCGAGCGGAGCAAAGCCTGCCGACCGCCCCGTACATTTTGCCTCGGCGCAGCCGACGAAGCACCTACCGATACTATACCAAAATAGCGCCACCCGCGAAGCGGAAATTCCCTCCGCCGAGGGGGGACAGCGTCCCCCTTGATAAGCAGGCAGGCGAGCGGAGCAAAGCCTGCCGACTGCCCCGTACATTTTGCCTCGGCGCAGCCGACGAAGCATCTGCCGATACAATACTGCCGAATTAATAACAAAGGATCAGTGCTCCCCGAACGGATCAAGGGACAATAACCGCCTGACTGCGGTTATTGAGGACACATTCATTATAGCACACAGTCGGGATAATATCAAGCGGAGCGGGACAGAAAACGCTTTGCCGAGCTGTATTCCTGCCCAAAAACGAGGAGCACTGTGCAAAAAATGCTATAATTAGATAATTATATTGACTATGAACGTGGAATGTGCTATGATATAATGTATATAAATTTACGCAAGGAGTGGTAATATGATAAAACGAGTTATAGCAGGTGCGCTCAGCGCAGTGATGTGTACTTCCGCGGCTTCTGTCGGAGCCTCCGCCCACGGTCTCTCAGGCGTTCTCCAGACGTCCTCAGTCGCTGCGGCAGCCGATGAGCCCGTATCCACAGCCGCCGTGACAACGTCTGAGACTACAGCAGCGACTACGACATCAGTGACTACGACATCGGCAGCGACCACGACCGCCGCAGCTTCCGAGCCGACGCTCACCGTAGAACTCGGTGAGAGCATAACAGCGTCAGTCAGTGAAGGCGGCACGGTCATCATCAGCGGAAGCGGAGAGATGAACAGCTTCAAGAGCTCGCCGTTTGAGAATCTGAAGATAAAGCGTGTCATCATCGGAGACGGCATCACGAGCATAGGCAGCGCGGTATTCCGCGGCTGCGACGAGCTTGCCGCCTTCGGAACAGCCGACGTTCCCGATGGCGTGTCCGAGCTTCCCGACAGCATAAAAACAGTCGGCAGCAGCGCCTTTGAGGGCTGTAAGGCGATAAAGGAGCTAAGGCTCGGCAGCGGCGCGGAGAAACTCGGAAGCTACGCCTTTGCGAACTGCACTGGCTTGACATCGCTGACCGTTCCCGCCAGCGTGACCACAATGGAGAGGTGCGTATTCAGCGGCTGTACGGAGCTCACGGAGCTTACCCTCCCATATGCGGCGACAGACGCTTCATGCGCAGCAGCCGACGGCGGTGTAAATCCCGACAATTCCGTAGCCGACCTTTTCTACGACGAGCACTGGAACTGGGATAACCCCTCTTTCGACTCCTCAGCGTACAAGCTCACGAAGATAACGGTAACAGGCGGAGAAAAGGTACCGCAGTACGCCTTTGCGAATATGAAAGGGCTGAAGGAGGTCGACCTCAGCGGAACTGAGATAACGAGCATCGACAAGAATGCATTCAGCGGGTGTACATCTCTTGCTGACGCAAAGCTTCCCGCATCGCTGAAGAATATCGGTGACAACGCGTTCCTCGGCTGTACTGCTGTCAGTGAGTTTGCTCTCCCCGCTGGACTGGAGACCATCGGCTGGTCGGCATTCGGTAACTGTACAGGAATCAGCACGCTCACAGTCCCCGATTTTGTGACTTCAATGGGCAGGACGATGCTCACGGGCTGTACTGAGCTGACTGAGCTCACTCTCCCGTTCGCAGCGACGGATTCAGCCTGCGCTTTAGCGGACGGCAACACGAATCCCGACCACTCAGTTACCGACCTCTTCTACGACGAGCACTGGAACTGGGAGAACGCCTCTTTCGACTCCTCGGCGTACAAGCTCGCGAAGATAACGGTAACAGGCGGAGAAAAGGTACCGCAGTACGCCTTTGCGAATATGAAATGTCTGAAGGAGGTCGACCTCAGCGCGGCAAAGACTGTACTCATCGACAGCTATGCCTTCTATAAGTGCTCGTCGCTCACTGACGTCAGGCTTCCCGAGACGCTGAAAGCGCTCGGCGATTACTCATTCTCGGAGACCCCGATAACCGCCCTCCCCGACAACGGACACATAATCTCTCTCGGCAACGGCGTATTTGCGGGCTGTCAGAGCCTCGAGGTCACGACTTTCCCCGCAAGCTATGAGAATATAGGCACCCACACCTTCTCGGGCTGCACGGGGATAAAGACGTTCACCGTCCCCGAGAACGTAAAAACGCTTGGGAGAATGTCATTCACGGGCTGTACCGAGCTCACGGAGCTCACCCTCACGTATGCCGCCACAGATTCGTCATGCACCGAGGAAAACGGCAGTTCCACCCCCGACAATTCTGTCACCGACCTCTTCTACGACGAGCACTGGAACTGGGAGAACACGGGATTTGACTCCAAGCCGTACAAGCTCACGAAGATAACGGTAGTGGGCGGAGAGAAGATACCGCAGTACGCATTCTCGGACTTTGCGAGCCTTACCGAGGTAGACCTCAGCAAGAGCAATATAACTTTCATAGACCAGTACGCCTTCAATAACTGCACTTCCCTCGAGGAGATAAAGCTCCCCGCAAGCCTTGTGACCATAGGTGCAGCCGCGTTCAGAAACTGCACGGCAGTGAAGGAGTTCACCCTCCCGCAGGAGCTGAAGACTATCAGCGAGTACGCCTTCAAGGGCTGTACGGGTATAAGCTCCCTTGTTATCCCCGACAGCGTGACCTCAATGGGCAGAATGATGCTTGAGGACTGCTATGCTCTTGAAACATTGCAGCTTCCCTATGCGGCAACGAACGTAAACGCTGCGGCAGCCGACGGCAGCGTCAACCCCGACAACTCCGTAGCCGACCTGTTCTACAACGAGCACTGGAACTGGGAAAACAGCGGCATGGACTCCTCACACTGCGGGATATCGAAGATAATCATTACAGGCGGCGCGCGAATACCGCAGTACGCCTTCTCGAATATGAGAACGCTCCGCGAGGTAGAGCTCAGCGGAGCCGATATCAGGACCATAGACCCGTATGCGTTCAGCGGCTGCGTGGGACTTACCTCAGCGGAGATACCCGAGACCGTGGCAGAGATAAAGCCGAACGCATTTGCGGCAACAAATGCAGATGTGTTTGTATACGGCAAAGAAACCGTGTTAGCGGACAAGTCCCTGACCGATGGCTATGCGGGCACGATTTTCGGATATAACGAGTCCTCAGCCAAGACCTACGCAGACGAGAACGAGTACAGCTTCAGTCCGCTTGACGGCAAGGCTGTCATCAGTCCGAGCTTCGTGTCAATGGCTGTCGGCGACACGCACAGGATAAGGACAGGAGCAGCGGGCGTAACGTTCAGCACGTCCGCCCCCGAGACAGCATCAGTGGACAAAAACGGCACAGTCACAGCCATTTCCGCAGGCAGAGCAGTCATAGAAGCGCTCACCGCAGACGGAACAAGCTATACCGTAGATATCGAGGTAAGACCGCGGATATCGCTCTTCACGCTCGGCGACGTCAACGACGACGGCAAAATAGATGCAAAGGACGCCTCCGCGATACTTGTGGAGTATTCGGAGATGTCCACAGGCGGAGCGAGCACATTCACCGAAGCCCGTAAGAAGGCAGCCGACGTCAACAGTGACAGCAAAACAGACGCAAAGGACGCCTCGGCGATACTGTCCTACTACGCGCTTGCGTCCACAGCGGAAGGTGACATCCCAACGCTTGAGGAATATCTTGCGCCCGAAGAACAGGCAGACTGAACCGCAGCAGAAGAATACAGCAAGAAAAAAGAGGATCCATAAAGATCCTCTTTTTCCATATCATTATATTCCTTGGGGAATGTGGATGGCAGTTTCAGCTCACTTCTCGGGCAGAGCGGTTATCATGCCCGCATCAAGCATCTGGATAGAGAGCGCATCTCTTGCGGTTATACCGTCGCCGCGAGCGTAAACGTCAGCATTGTCGGCAGCCTCGGGAGTCAGCGGGTACTTGTCCCTGTTTGCGATGAACTGGAGTATCGCGACCGCGTCCGCAACAGACACCTTCTTGTCGAGGTTGACATCACCGAGGAGCGAGCCCGCAGGAGCCGCAGTAGACGTGGTCGCAGCTGTAGTAACAGTCTCGGATTCGGTAGTTGTAGTCTCGGCAGAAGTCATAGTTGTCTCGGTAACTGTCGTAGTAGTGACCGTAGTGGTTGCCTCAGAAGTGGCAGTAGTTCCCTCAGCGGGAGCGCTGTCCGAGTATACCGTGGGAGCAGAGCTCTGTGATATGCCTGAAGCCATATGGTAGCCGAGCGCCTTATAAGTGCCGTTTGTCTCGGCGAAGCCCGCAGGCTTGGGAGAGCCGTCCGCGTTTCTCCATGCGGAATGGAAGTCCGTACCCATAGCGGGAACATTCAGCGTGATGAAGTCGCTATCGGCAGGAGTCACCACATCGCCCACCTTGGGCTGAGAGCCGTCCGCATTGAACGAACCTGCGCTGTAGTAGTACTTGGAGTTATAGTAGAGCGCGTTCTTGACAACGCCCTTGAACTTGTCATTTGTGAGCTTGATCCCGGGAGCGTTTGTCTTCGAGACCCTGCTTGTATTGTAGTAAGTGATGGTATTCTGTATATCAGCATCAGCTGCATTTCTGTATACCATGTAATTAGCCTTGCCCTTGCCGCCGATGCCGTTGTTGTAGGCAGTGCAGTTCTTCATAACACCGAACAGCGGGTTGTTGTTATCGGTAAAGCCGCAGTTGAGGTTCTCGAAAGCGAGGCAGTTCTCAACAACGTGGCGTGTACCTACAGCGCCGCCGCCGAGCTTGAAGCCGTTGCCGTCGCAGTCGCCGTAGCCCTTGCCGTCCTCGGTGAAGCCGTTGCGGAAGGCGATGGAGTTCTTGATAGTCACCACGCCGATAGGACCTGTAGCCTCCTTGGCGTAGAGATCCCAGCCGTCGTCGGAGTTATTGTAAGCGATACAGCCGTCGAAGATGTTGCCCTCTCCGCAGGTGAGCTTAGCGGCAAAGCCGTCAGCGTTCTCCATGGTAGCAGTGTCGCAGTTGTTGCGCGAGGTGCAGTTCTTGACGAGGTTATTGGTCGGCCACTGAGCGACGGAGCTGTACGAGGTGTTGAGTCGTGACAGCTGCAAGCCCGTATCCTGGTTGTTCTCGAAGATCATATTTTCGATGATATTGTTGTCGCCCGAGAGGAGCATACCGTTATCGCCCGCATTGGCGACAGTGAAGCCGTAGAAGTGCCAGTAGCTTCCGTCGAGGACGAATCCGCGTGCAGAAGAGCTCACTTCCTGACCCGTGAAGTCGAACTTTACCTTAGCGTTGGGGTAAGCGGCAATGGTCTTGTACTGACCCTGAGCGCCCGCATTAGCTTCTTCGATGAGGATAGTTGAGGTATACTTATAAGTGCCTTCCAGGAGGTAAATGAAACCTCCTGCCTGCACATTCTTTATCGCGGTGAGCACGTCGGTCGGCGAGTTATAGGACTTTCCGTCGCCGCCTCCGTTCGGGGAAGCGTAGATGACCTTTTCGCCCGAGAACGGATAACTGCCGTTGCTTGCGGGAGGAGTGACCGTCCCCTGCGACGAAGTTGTCGCAGCGGTGGTCTGTATATCGGTAACAGCCGCAGTCTGGGTGGTGACAGGTGGCTGATACTGAGTCGTAGTTGACACGGGAGCGGGGGTATTGTCTTCCTTGAATCCGCTTCCGATAGAAGTTATCTTGTCCTTGTAGTTCACAAGAGCGCTCTTGAGAGCGGTATTTACAGCATAGCTCTCGTCGTCGGCGGAGTTGTCGAACTGCCACTTGAAGTCGCCGCCGTCGACGCGTCCTGCTCCTGCCATAACTATAGCGGGAACGTCCTCAGCCTTGTCGGGAGTATAGCTGTACATGATGCTCGAATCGGTATCGAAGTTGTTGTAAGCCGTGCCGCCCTGCTTTGTCTTGACATTCGCGGGCACTTTTTCATTGCGTGAGGAAGCTTCATACGCGTCGAAATCGGAGTTGTTCTGCGCGTATGTGACATAAGCCTTCTGACCGCTCATAACGTTGCCGAAAGCCTTGATGATACCGCCGTTCTCGCCCGAGAAGGTGCCGCCCGTCACAATATCCGAGCCCTGCATGGAGCTGAGCATGGGGTACTTGCAGTTACGGAAAGCGTTGTTCTCGACGAAGCAGGAAGAAGTCAAGGTAACACCAACGCCGTACTTGGCATTGCCGTCGAAGTAGTTGTTGTAAACGTGAACGGAGCACGTTCTGATACGCGGGTGGCGCGAATCGGAGTGGTCGTACCAGTTGTGGTGGTAGGTGATGTAGTTTGAGGTCGTCTCGTCCTTCATGCCCTGGAGATTGCACTTTCCGTTATCCCAGAAGTGGTTGAAGGAGTGAGTAACATAGGTCGACTTCTTTGTATCGAGAGCGCCGTCGCCCTTTGCCTGGTCGGCATCTGAGCCCGCATCGCCGTAGAAGAAGTCGCAGTTATGCACCCAGATGTGGTCATTGCCCTGCTGAAGACCGCAGTCATCTCCCTCGGAGCTGTTGCAGTTCATAAAGCCGAGGTTGCGCACCTCACAGTTGGAGGTATTCTTGAGCACGAGACCGAATCCGTTGAGGGTCGCGTCACTGCCGATACCCTCGATAGTGAGACCGCAGGTAGCGGTATCGACGTAGAGGTCGCCCTTGTTGAGCGTGGCGGGGTCGGTGATGTTGCCGATGAATCGGATGCAAACAGGTCCGACTTTTGTGTTGCTCTTGAGACCCGTGATGATGTTCTGAACTCCCGTGAGCTGGGTGTTTGCGCCCTTCTTGTCGGGGAGCGTAACGGAAACGCTGTCCTTGTTTGCATTAGTAACGTATATGACAGTGGCATTGCTCTTGAGCGTGCCGTCGTCGTTGTAAGCGCCCGAGGAGGAGCCGTTCTTGAAGCCGAAACCCTCGCGCTTGTGAGCTGTAGCTGTGGCAGAGGTCTGTCCCGCCTTGGAGTTGTCCTCATTGCCGTTTATCACGGGGACTATCTTCATAGTATGACTGCCTGCCTTCAGACCCACAGCGTCAGCTCTCATGTAGCCTGCGTACTGTCTGATGAGCATAGAGTCTATCTTCGCGCCGTCAACGTAAACGTTGTAGCCCGAAGCCCCCGAAACAGAAGACCACGTAGCATACATACCCTCGCCGTAACCCACAGCTGAAAGCACCTTGACGCTGCTTTCAGCTGCGACGGCTGTCATAGCCGTATCAGAGAGGTTAGTGATGAACGAGTCGGAAAATGTTCCTGTAGCTGCGGAAGCAGCCATAACTGCGGAGAAAACAGCAGCTGCGGTTCTCTTTGCAAAAGATGAATTATTCATGATCATTCCCTCCAGAAGTGACCGTTTTTCGCGAACGGCCGTTAATGATAGCGGGGGGAGGATGTGCCCTATGCACATTTTGGCTCCCCAAATTTCCCATGATTTCATTATAAACCAAAAGTTGACAAGATTCAATGATAAATAGTACTGATTAACTGACATATCGTCCTGTAAATTAAAAAATGTTACGCGCAATAATTCATAACCGCCTTTATAAATGCGAAAGGGCGCAGTGTTCGGACTGCGCCCCTGCATATTTATTCATTAACTATCTTTTGCTCAACAGGATACAGATTTGAGATACGCCAGCCGTCGTCGGTCATGCAGAGGGTAAACTCTCTCGTCTCCTCATAACGGGCTTTCGCGCACACATATTCGGTCTTTCTCACAACGTGGATATCGCCGTCAGAGGTGAGCTCCGCGGTGAATTCATCGTCGTCGGACCACGTATGAACGCCCGAATTGTCGTAGAACTGTTCAAGGATATACCAGCAGTCCCCCTTATCAATGAAGGTGCTGCCGCTGTAGTAATCCCATTCCTCGTCGGGCGTTATAACGAGAGCCTCCGCCGCAGCTTTGCCGTCCTCGGAGAAAATCTCGAAGCAGCGCTCTCTTGCGGCTTCTGCGTTCGGGAACTCATTGTCCGTGATGAGGCAGTAGGTGTTGTGATAGCGGATACCCGCTTCGTCAGCCTCCTCCTTTTCAAGGGTAACGGAGCGGTCGATATCGAGCGCCTGACCGCACATCTTGTCGATAAACCTGTAATACTCGTCAGTGAGCTCTCTTGCGGCAGCCTCATAGTCCTCGGAATCGGCTTTTGCAGGAGCCTCGGCGATGTATTCCTCATCAGTGTAGACAGGCTTGATATCGTCTATACGCCAGCCGTCATCGGTATTGACGATAGTGAAAATTTTCTCTGTCCGATGGCTGTGCTCATCCACGACAATGCGCGGGAAATCAGCGGGGTCGGCGTTCATCTGCTCCTCCCACGAGCCAAGCTTATCAACGCCTTCAAAAGCCGTTGAAACATCGTATCGTGAAGCGACAGCCTCAATGTTTCCGTCGGGAGTTATACTGACGGTAATATCGTCGTCCCACTCCTTCAAGCCGCTGTTCCAGTCAGCCTTGTCATATCTTGCATACCAGCCCGTATCGTCCGAGAAGAACGGCGTGTAGAAATCAGTCTTGGAGGCGTCCACGCAGTTTTCGAGCATATGTTTAGCGTAGTCCTCTGTATATACCGCCCTCATCTCAGCCTGAACGTCCGCCCAAGAGGGATATCTCTCGTCGGTCACACGGTAGTATTTGACCTTTACCTCTCTTCCGTGCTCCTTGTCTCCGTACCACGCATTCTTATAGACAGGCGAGGTTCTGTCGACCTCCATATCGGCGCCCGTGCGGAAATTCATCAGTGCCTGTTCCCGGAGGATAAGCTCCTCGGCGATAGCAGCGGCTTCCTCTTCTGTCAGCTCCTCTGCATCGGTGACAGCTTCGGTCTCGACCTCGGCACTGTCCTCAAGCTCAGCCGCAGGAGCAGCTCCCATGCGGTTTTTCAGCAGCAGACCGCCTCCGCCGAGCCCTCCGAGCACGAGTGCGAGAGCCGCCGCAAAGCCGACAAATCGGGAAGTTCCTCTGCCGCGGCGCACCTCAACTCCCGATACGAAGTCGGCGTGCTCCTCGCCTGCATTTATCCTCTCGGAGATTCGGGCACAGAGCTCCTCTTTTTTCGTGTCGCTGACCATAGGGTGCGAATCAGCGACCTTTTTCAGTGTTTCGTCGTCCGCAGCTGCAAAGAGCTCGGACAGATTCGTCATCTTGTTCATAGTTTCCTCCTTTAAAGCACCGAGCGGGCGTGCAGTTTTGCGGCTGCTCACCGCGCTCCTTGAGCGTTTGTTTACAGTGTTACGCCAAGCTCCTCGAGCTCAGTGCGAAGCCGTTTCAGCGAGCGGCTGAGTCGCATTCTGACCGCCGCAGCCGAAAGACCGACGATACGCGCGATCTCGGCGGAGCTTCTTCCGAAGAAGTATTTTTGGATAATAATGGTCGAGTCGGGCTCGCCGAGCTCGTCTATCTTCACGAGCGCAAGCCGCAGAATTTCGGAATTTTCCGCGCTTTTCTCCACATTCACCGAGCTGTCGGGGACATCGCCTGCCGCCTCCTCGGGGACAGTATAGAACTCCGAAGCAGCTCTTGCCCGTTTAAGGTTAAGAGCCTTATTGCGGGCAGCAGCGCCGATATACGCCTGCATATCGCCCGCAGTGCGGGTATCGAGGTGCATTATCACGTCAGCGAAGACGTCCACGACGCAGTCCTCGGCGTCTTTGGAGCTTACCCGCCCGCCGAGAGTTCGGTACACTACCGCGAGCGCATAGGCGTGATACTGCGCGAAAAGCTGCCGATAGCTGTCGCCGTGCGGAGAAGCGGAAAACCGTTTTATATGTTTGTCTTTCATTGAAGCCTCCTTTGAAGTCCTGCAAGACTGCTTCACTAATATAAACAACGGAAACGTGAAAGTGCAACAGGTTTCCGAAAAAATATTGGGAAGGGTGTCCCTTCGGGCGGTTTTGCAGGATACCGAAAATGCCCCGCAGGTTTACGGCACGGCAGTCCGCTTTTTTGTTAAGTTAAGCGCAAAGAGGGGAGTGCGTATTATTAAAACACTTTACCTATTAATTATTTTGAGAACAATTGTTCCACGTGGAACAATTGTTTTGCAACGACTGCTTCATGGCTGTATTTCGGCAACTAAGCCGCTTTGGCACTCGTCGGGGTTTTTTTCTTTTTTTTTGCAAAAAAAGGCTTGACAAAAGGGGGCAAAAGTGATATCATAATGGTGTAACATATGTACTACCCGATATAGTACACTCCCAACAGAAAGGAGGAGGTATATGTTTTCTATCGACCTTACCAGCAGGACTCCCATTTACGAGCAGATATACGAGAATATCATCGGTCTGGTCGTAAAGGGCAGACTCGCCGAAAACGACCAGCTTCCGAGCGTGCGGGCGTTCGCGAAGGACGCGGGAGTCAACCCGAATACCGTTGCGAAAGCCTATCAGGAGCTCGAAAGGACGGGCATAATCTACTCGGTGCCAGGCCGCGGCAGTTTCATCGCAAAGCCCGACAGTGCCGTATTTCAGGGCGCAGTCCTCGCAGACTTCGACAGCGCGGTGCTTGCCTGTGCCGACAGAGGGATAGACAAGCAGGTACTCACGGAACATCTCGACAATATCTACACTAAACATGGGAAAGGAGAACAGCTATGATCGAGCTAAAAAATACCGTCAAGAAGTTCGACAGCTATACCGCTCTGAACGGCGTAGACCTTAAAATAGAAAAAGGTACGGCTTTCGGTCTTCTCGGCTCGAACGGTGCAGGAAAATCGACGATACTTCGCCTGCTCTCGGGCATTTACAAGCAGGAGAGCGGCGAGGTCCTCATCGACGGACAGCCCGTATACGACAATATCGCCGCTAAACAAAAGGTCTTCTTCATCAACGACGAGACCGTTCAGTTCGGCAGCTTTACGCTGAAGGGACTGAAAAATTACTACAAGACTTACTATCCCAACTTCTCGGAGGAGCTGTTTGAGTCGCTCCGCAAGCGCATAAACCTTCCGCTGAACAAGAAGATAAACACCTTCTCGAAGGGCATGAAGCGTCAGGCTATCGTTATTATCGCGCTCGCGTGCAGGACCGACTATCTGCTCCTCGATGAGGCGTTTGACGGTCTCGACCCGACTATGCGTATCATCGTTAAGAAGATGCTCGTGGACGCGATGCTCGACAGACAGCTCACAACGATAATCTCATCGCATAATCTCAAGGAGATAAACGAGGTCTGCGATACTGCCGCACTCCTCCATAACGGAAAAATAGTCTTCTCGCGCGAGATAGACAGCCTCAAGGGCGAGGTCCACAAGATACAGGCGGTATTCCCAAAGAATGCCGACGGATCGGCTGCGGACTACTCCAAGGAGGACTTCGCCTCTACGGGGCTCGAGATACTCCACTTCGAGAGGAGCCAGAGTATCTACTACATCATCGCCAAGGGAGACGAGGACACCGTCCGCGCCGCATTTGCTCCCAAGGAACCGCTTCTTCTCGAGATGATACCGCTTACTCTTGAAGAGATATTTATTTATGAACTGGAGGTGCTCGGTTATGACAGCAACGACATCAGCGGCAACTAAAAGCTTCTTCGGAAAGCGCTTTCTGACCGACCTGCTCGAAAACAAAAAGGTCTTTATCATCAACTCGCTGCTCGAGCTGCTCGGTCTTCCGATCGCCTCGGTATTGCTGATAATTGCAGCATACGTCGATAAACTTGAGGAAAAAGATACACAGCTCTACGTCGACCTGTATGTGCTGCTGGTACCTTTCATCTGCATTTCTGTAGGTACGGTGGCAATAAGCATACTCCTCGGATTCGTTATCGCGCTTTTTCACTTTAACTACCTGTACCGAAAATCCGTCGTGGATATGCACTACTCGCTCCCGCTGAGCAATACCCAGCGCTTCTTCGCGGATTATCTCTCGGGTCTCTCTATCTACCTCATACCCGTTCTCTTTGCCGTGATACTCAGCTCGGTCATCCTCGGCATAGGCAGCGTTTTTGTGGATATGGGCGAATTCTGGAAGGTCGCGCCCTACATCTTCAAGGCGGGAATGGTGGTCATTGTAGGTATGATCATGCTCTATACGATCTCCGTATTCTCGCTTGTGTTCTGCGGAAGTACCTTTGAAGCTATTTTCAGCATCATCGCTGTGAATACACTTATCCCCGCCACTATCTGCTGTGTGTGGCTTGCTGTAGTGACTACGTCCTCTTACGGAATGGTCGGCGAGAGCATATTCTACAGCCCTGTATTCACCGCTACTTCGCCGTTCGGGGCTATGGTGTTCTTCTTCATGTACCTCTTTGACGGTGTCGAGCGCAGTATGGAAGACACAGGCAGCTACTACGATTCAATGCTCGTCCGCTGGATGATAGTGGCAGTTGTAATGACAGCGCTTTACCTTGTGGCATCGTTCCTGCTCTACAAGCTGAGAAAGGCTGAGAGCGTATCCAAGCCCTATGTTTACAAGGCTTTCTTCTATGCTATAGGCGCTGCGTCCGTATTCTGCATTATGTCGCTCCTCATCGCTTCTGGCATAAACATCATCTCCGCTGCTGTTTCGGGCATAATCATCTGCGGCGTAGGCTGGTTCATCATGGAGGTCATCGCAAGAAGAGGCTTCAAGCGCTTCTGGACAGCTCCGCTCGGATTTGCTGCCGTTGTCTGCGGCGTATTCCTCGTGTGCGGTATCTGCAAGGTGACCGACGGTTTCGGCGCTCCCCGCCATGTGCCCGCTGCTATCAGCGTCGAGAGCGTCTCCATTGACGTCAACGACAATTCTATCTTCCCCTATGAGGTGAGCGAGGTCTCGTTCAGGGACAGAGACGTCATCAAGGCTGTGACTGCGCTCAATAAGGACGTTGTGAACAGACACTTCCACTTCGATGACTACTCCTACAGCGAAATGGATCAGATAGACAGAGATAAAGACCGCTATGACCACCAGAATATCGAGATAACCTATCAGACTATCTACGGTTCGACAGTGAAGAGAGAATATAACGTTATGAGCTTTATGCTCTCTGATGTGGTGCAGACTGTGCTCTGCTCGGATGAGTATGCCGAAAAGGCTGCCGACGAGGTCGCTGTCACCGCTGCAAACGTTTCGAGCAGCGGCAAGTACTACAGCAGCTACTCCGATGTCAGAAAAGACAAGGTCGGCGGAAGACTCGAGATAAGCAATAAGCTCGGTCAGTCGGAGGGCTCTGTCTCTCTCGGCTACGAAAGCCTCGCCAAGCTCCGCGACGCCTATATGAAGGATATCAGGAATATGACTCCCGAGCAGCTCAGAGACGGTAATGTCTCCTGTATGTTCGGACGTTACTGGGTGCTCGACAGCTTCGAGAATACCCTCGGTATCCTCGCTGAGCGCGACCTGTCCGTCAACAGGATAGAGAGCAGCGATATCTCGGGCGGCGGCTATTTCACGAACGGTGAGGATGTTCGGACTACCGGCGATATCGAGATAATCAACTCGCCGCGGTTCTACTCCAGACCCAAGGACTTCTTCGGCAAAGACTCCAAGAGCAGCTACAGCAGATACTACTATGGCAGCGGTTACTACGGCAGCGGCGACGACTTTGAGAAGTATTCGGAGCTCGATGCGATCACTTCCGCTTTCTCCGATAATTCTAACAGCGGCTACTACTACGACGGCTCGATGGAGTCGGAGATGGTTGTCGACGATGCGCTCCTCATGCTCCTGAATAACGCTACCCCCATTATCATCAACGAGAAGCCTATCGCTATTGTCCACTACACGAACTCCACTACTCTCTATATCCGCGATAACCCCGAAAACAGGGCGCTTTTAAAGAAACATTACTACGGCGACTAAAGGCAACACCGCACAAAGCCCGCCTGAAGGCTTTGTACGGTATTGCCTAAAGACAAAATGTTCAGACAAAAGAAATGAAATATATAAGAAAACTCTTCGGCGGCATTGATCTGACGTGGAAACGCCTGCTTATACTCTCTGTGGCGGCAGGCGTGATCCCCGGCGTTCTGCTCTGTATCCCCTTCCTTGAGGATACCTCCTTCACCGACAACGGGGCGACCTATGAATGGTGGGTATTCCTCGCAATCGTCATTATTACTAACTGCAAGAAGCCCCTCGAAGCCGCCTGCAAAACTTTCGTATTCTTCCTCATCAGCCAGCCCCTCATCTACCTCGTACAGGTGCCCTTCTGCTGGCTGCACTGGGACATATTCACCTACTACCCGCCGTGGTTCATGCAAACTCTGCTCACTTTTCCCGGCGCTTTCCTCGGCTGGTTCGTGACTAAGAAAAAGTGGTACAGCCTGCTAATACTCCTGCCTATGACGGCTCTGCTCGCTTTGACTTGTATGAGCTACCTCCACGGGATGCTGTATCAGCCTCCGCGGCACTTGCTGACTGTGTTATTCTGTGCGGCGGTGATGTTCGTGCTTGTGCTCGGAATCTTCGAGGACAAGAAGCTCATAGCCGCGGGTTGTATCATCAACGCGGTCCTGCTCGGTATATTCTTCTTCACCGACGTTTACGGTCAGCCGCACGCCGTTACGAATATATGTCCGAGAGACCCCGACGGCGCGCTCGACCCAAATGTGAATTATACCGCCGTGTCCTCAAACGAGGATGTGGTCAGGCTGCACTACGAGGAAAAAGGTCTTCCGCAGGGATGGCAGGCAGAGTTCTACAAGCGCGGGACGGCTCAGCTGACATTCACAGGCGACGACGGAAGCGTGATAGTCTATGACGTGTCTTTCGGCGATAACTTCGATATCCGCTTCGATGTCGCCGAAAAGACGACTGCCTAAGGGCTGTACCTATACGGAAGTATTACGGGACATATATCGGGGGAAACCTTTCTGAAGAAAGGTTCTCCCCCGAACCCCTTTCCAAAGACTTTTAGTCCAAATTTTGCCCCTATGGGGT
>FNZT01000009.1:45643-52945 GCA_900109435.1 Ruminococcus sp. YRD2003
AGAGTACCCCATAGGGGCAAAATTTAAATTGAAAGTTTTAGGAAGGGAGTTTGAGGGAGAACCCTTTTTCAAAAGGGTTTCCCTCAATAAATACTCCGTATTGCTTCTGTATGAGTACAGCCCTTAGGCAGTTCTTTGTTATCGGCTTTATCAGCCCTTTTTCTTTGCTTCGATGTCTGCGAGTGCGTCCTTGCGGGAGAGGTTGATTCGACCCTGACGGTCTATCTCCGTTACCTTGACTACTATCTCGTCGCCGATGGATACGATGTCCTCTACCTTCTCAACACGCTGCTTGTCGAGCTTGGAGATGTGAACGAGGCCGTCCATACCAGGTACTATCTCTACGAATGCGCCGAATTCCATGATGCGTACTACCTTGCCGCGGTAGATAGCGCCTACCTCGGGGCCGTTAGCAATTGTGTCAACTATCTGGAGAGCCTTGCGGGCATTCTCACCGTTGATACCGCTGATGAATACGTTGCCCTCGTCGTTGATGTCTATCTTTACGTCGCAGTCTGCGGATATCTTCTGGATGACCTTTCCGCCGCTGCCGATGACCTCGCGTATCTTCTCTACGGGTACCTTTGTCTGGTACATCTTGGGTGCGTACTTGCTTACCTCGGCTCTCGGGGCGGGGATTGCCTTGAGCATTATCTCGTCGAGGATATAGATACGTGCCTTGCGGGTCTTCTCGAATGCTTCCTTGATGATAGCAGGGGTGAGTCCGTCAACCTTGATGTCGACCTGTATCGCTGTGATACCCTTGTGTGTACCGCCTACCTTGAAGTCCATGTCGCCGAAGAAGTCCTCAAGACCCTGTATGTCGACCATTGTCATGAACTCGTCGCTGTCGGGCTTGGTGATGAGTCCGCAGGAGATGCCTGCTACGGGTGCCTTTATCGGTACGCCTGCGTCCATAAGTGCAAGTGTGGAACCGCAGATAGAGCCCTGCGATGTGGAGCCGTTGGAGGAGAGTACCTCGGATACGAGACGGAGCGCATAGGGGAACTCCTCAACAGACGGTATTACGGGGGCGAGCGCTCTCTCTGCGAGTGCGCCGTGTCCTATCTCGCGGCGTCCCGGACCTCTGCTCGGCTTTGTCTCGCCGACAGAGTAGCTCGGGAAGTTGTACTGGTGCATATATCTCTTGGATTCTTCCTCGTCGAGTCCGTCGATGCGCTGTGCGTCGCTGACAGGTCCGAGTGTGGCGACAGTGAGGACCTGTGTCTGACCTCTTGTGAAGAGGCCTGAGCCGTGTACTCTCGGGAGCACGCCTGCCTCGGCTGCGAGGGGACGTATCTCGTCGATGCCTCTGCCGTCAACACGCTTGCCCTCATAGAGCCAGTTGCGGACTATCTTCTTCTGGAGCTTGTAGATGCACTCGTCTATCATAGCTGTCTGCTCGGGGTACTTCTCGTCGAAGTTAGCGTGGATATCGTCTATGATGGGAGCAAGTCTTGCGTCGCGGACTGTCTTGTCGTTTGTATCAAGAGCCACCTTTACGCGGTCAGCAGCGAAAGCCTCGATAGCGTCGAACATATCGTGGTCAACTTCCATTGACTCGAATGCAAACTTGGGCTTGCCTATCTGCTTCTGGATGTCACTGATGAATGCGACCATCTTCTTTATTTCCTCGTGACCTGTGAGGATAGCGTCGAGCATAGTGTCCTCGGGGACTTCGTTAGCACCAGCTTCTATCATAACTATCTTTTCTGCTGTACCTGCTACCGTGAGGACGAGGTCTGTCTTTGCGCGCTGCTCAAGAGTGGGGTTGAGGACTATCTCGCCGTCAACGAGTCCTACGTTGATGCCTGCGATAGGTCCGTTCCACGGGATATCGGAAATGGAGATAGCGATAGATGTTGCTATCATGCCTGCGATCTCGGGGGAGTTGTCGGGCTCTACTGCGAGGACTGTCATTACTACGGATACGTCGTTTCTCATGTCCTTGGGGAAGAGGGGACGGATAGGTCTGTCTACGCAGCGTGATGTGAGGATAGCCTTCTCTGTGGGCTTGCCCTCGCGCTTTGTGAAGCTGCCCGGGATCTTGCCTACCGAGTAGAGTCTCTCTTCGTAGTCAACTGAGAGCGGGAAGAAGTCAACGCCCTCTCTGGGCTTTGCACTTGCTGTTACGTTTGCCATTACGACTGTCTCGCCGTAGCGTACCCAGCATGAGCCGTTGGAAAGTCCGCAGGTCTTGCCTGTCTCGACGATGAGCGGTCTGCCTGCATAAGTGGTCTCAAAGGTTCTGTAATTCTCGAACATTGATATGCCTCCTGTAAAAATATTTTTTGCAGCGGCTTTAGCAATAAACTCTGGCGCGGTACATTGTTGTACATTCAACGTGATGTAGGGGCGCATTCCGTGCGCCCGTTGCAGATACATCGCGTTTATTGCGGGCGAGCGGAACTCGCCCCTACACGGTGTTTGTTCGTACCGTGTGGGGATTGGCTGCCGCGCTACAGTTTAATGCTAAACGCCTTTGCTGCTTTTGTTTGTGGAAAGACTTAAAGGCAGAAGGGGACTGCCCCTCTGCCTTCATGGACGTATGATTACTTACGGAGACCGAGCTTCTCTACGATAGCACGGTATCTGTTGATATCCTTCTTCTTGAGATATGCAAGAAGGTTACGTCTGTGACCTACCATCTTGAGAAGTCCTCTTCTGGAGTGGTGGTCGTTCTTGTGGATCTTGAGATGTGCGTTGAGGTCGTTTATCCTCTTTGTGAGAATAGCTACCTGTACCTCGGGAGATCCCGTGTCGTTTGCGCTGGTTCTGTTAGCCTCGATTACGGCTGTCTTTTCTTCTTTTCTGAGCATTGAAAAGCACCTCATTAAAATATATTTCCGTTAACGTAGAAAAGGGTGATTGTTTGAGGACACGCCCTGTTCCAAGTACACGGTGATATAAGTATACCACATATTTTCTTTTTTGTAAAGAGGTTTTTTCAAATTATTATTTTAACCAAAAATCTACTCTCTGATATGCGAGGGATTCAGCCGCAAGCTGAGCATTGAGCGCCGAGTTTATCGCGGCTATCTCGGCATATTTTGCTGCTAATGCAGTATTCATTCTTATGTCTTCGGAAATCTCGATAAGCTGACCGAGCTTTGCGTTTGTCTGTGCCTGCTGGATTATCTGAACAGACTGTAGCTGTATCATCTTATCCATTTTCTGCTTGATAGATTCGAGATTTGCCTGCATAAGTGCTTCGGAGAGCGACTGATTCGATGTTGAAAGATAGTCGTAGAGGTAGTAAACGCCTTGGATATTGCGGAACTGCTGAGGGATTATGTTTGCAGAATAGGCTTTCGCAAGCAGAGCTCCGACAGCTTTCTTTTCGGCGTTGCATTCGTCTATGGCTTTTTGCGCCTTTCCTTTTTTCTTTGAAAGCTCGCTGTTCAGGTTGTCTATCACAACTGCCTGATCTTTTATCAGTTTATCGTTTGCTTCTTTGGATTGCTGGCTTTTCTCTAAATACTCATTAGTCCTTGTTTTCAATGCTTTTTCTTCGTAAACTAAGCCCGCAATAAATAGCGCCACATATAAAACAGGAATAATCAATGCAATGATCCAATAATCGAGAAGTACAAAGACAAAAAAAGCAATACCGGCAATGGCGCCGACACCTCCCATTAATTGGATAAAATCTGTCTTATTTTTTCCGGACTGCTGTTTCATTACTTTGATGTTATCTTCCCTTGTTTTGGAGTTTTGATTAGTGATATTAATGTTATCCTGACGCTTTCTTACTGCGTTGTCTCTTCTCTGCTGAAAATCACAGACAGTTTTCTGCGCTTTGCTGATAGCGAGGTTGTCATTGTGAATGACAGTCTCCATTACGCGAAGCTCATTAAGATATGAAACAAGTACGGGACGTTCAATTTCATCTGTGCTCTTTGGTGCGGGCACAGGAGCAGCAGGAGCACTCGGCGCAGGAGCTGCGGGCTCGCTTATTTGCCCTGCCATAGCCTTTATCGCCTCTAAATCGTATTCCATTCCGCAGCCCTGACAAACACCTGTTTTATTAGCCTGCATCCTTATGTCACCGCCGCAGATGTCGCATTTGAATCCTGCCATATTTATCATCCTTTCACACGAAACAGCCCCTACGGGTCGTTTGGTTCGTTGAATTTTTATGATGCCCCCTACTATGCTGAAGGACACTCTCATTAGTTTGCCGCTTTATCTGAAACTGCTATGCCGTTTGGGATCGTCTCAGAGAGCGCTCCTTTCATCGGAATCTATAAAAATAATATCACAAAAACAGTATGATGTCAATGAACGAAAATAAGTAGAAAATAATTCTTAAAAAGCATATTGACGTTACGACAGAAATAGGCTATAATAAAAGTGTATGAAATTCAGGAAGTGATATAATGAAATACTATGTTTCCGCGTCGGTGCTCAGCGCCGATCTGCTTGATCTGAGAAGTGAAATAAAAAAACTCGAGGAAAGCGGCGTCGATATGCTCCATTTCGATGTCATGGACGGCGTTTTCGTCAATAATATCACCTACGGTCTGCCCGTGCTTGAGCAGGTCAGGAAGGCGACCAATATGACGCTCGACGTCCACCTCATGATAACCGATCCGCTCAAATATGTCGGCGGCTTCGCTAAGGCGGGTGCCGATATCATCAGCTTCCACAGCGAGAGCGTCAGCGATGTCCGCAAGACTATAAAGGCTATCAGGGACGCGGGTGTCAGGACGGCTCTCGCGATAAAGCCGAAAACTCCCGCAGAGTCGGTGTATGACCTCCTCCCCGAGCTCGATATGCTCCTCGTTATGACCGTCGAACCAGGCTTCGGCGGACAGAGCTTTATCTCCGATACCGTGGAGAAGGTCCGCCTTATACGACGGAAAATAGACGAACTCGGGCTGGACTGCGATGTTCAGGTCGACGGCGGTATCAACTATGAGACTGCTCCCGTTGTCAGGGAGGCGGGCGCGAATGTCCTCGTCTCGGGAAGCTGTCTGTTCAAGGCTGAGGATATGTCCGAGGCGGTCAGAAAGCTAAAGGGAGACGCCTGATGCAGACCAAGACCAAATCCGAGCGCTTTATCTGGATAGATATTATGGTCACGCTCCTTACACTGGAGCTCATGGACTATTTTTATTACGGTGTGCGGGCGGTCGTGCTCGGCAGCGTGTGCGCGGGGGCGTCCGTCGTCGCGGAGCTTGTTTGTCTGCGCCTTATGCACCGCAGATTCACTGCCGACGACCTGACCTGTGTGTCCGATGCGCTGATACTCTCGCTGATGCTGCCTGCGGTGTTCGACCTGAAAGTCGCTGCACTGGCGTGTGTGTTCGCGGTGGTCGCTGCCAAGAATATCTTCGGCGGCAGGCTCAATATGATATTCTCTCCCGCTGCGGCGGCTTACGTTTTCCTCTATACTTCGTGGAAAAATCAGCTTCTGATGTTCCCTGAGCCGCACGTACACACGGGTCTGTTCGAGAAGACGGGAAACCTCGTGAGCTCGGCAAGCCACGGCTTTAACATCACGGGTAAAATGGACGTCACCGACTTTGAGATACTGCTCGGGAACGTAAGCGGTCCTGCGGGCGCTGTGAGCATTCTCCTGCTTGCGGTCGCGGCTGCTGTGCTGCTGTTCAGACGCTCTGTCTCGGCGGGAGCATTTATAGGCTCGATTTCGGCAACTGTGCTGCTCGCACTTATTGTTCCCGCTTCCGTGACAAGGGCGGATTCCGTGAAGTATACGCTCGTCACGAATATGGTGCTCTTTGCCTCGGTGTATATCATCGCCGACCGCAGGATAGCTCCGAAACGTGATTATTACGCATTCTTCTACGGGTTCTTCCTCGCTGCGTTCTCGTATATCCTCGTCATAACGACTGCGAAGGAGAACGCGATTGTCCTCGTTTCACTGCTCTTCACCCCTGTCGCTCTCGGCTTCAAGAACCTCGAGAAGCACATCGAGCTCACTCAGCTCGCTGAACAGGAGGAAGCAGCGAAAACTGCGGCTTCTTCCGCTGAAACTGACGGAGAGGAGGCTGCGGCTCATGAAGAATAAGAAGACCGCCATGTTCGACGGACTGCTCGGCGATAATACCGTGCTCTCGTCACTCATGGTCATCTCTCCCGTGATAATGTGCGGCAATACCCTCGAGAACGCTGTTGCACTCATATACGCCTTTTCCGCTATAACGTTCTTCTCTGTCGTGCTCGGCTCGTTCGTGCCGAAAAAGCTGCCTTATGCCGCTAAGATAATCATCAGCGCCGTTATTGCTTCGATAGTCTATATTCCCGTCAGGTCCGTGGCAAGGGAATTCTTCCCCGAGGTCATCGGACGCGTCGGGATATACTTCCCGCTGCTCGCTGTGAATTCCCTCATAGTCGTGCAGTCGGCGACAAAGTTCAGCCGCATGAAGCGCGGAAGCATGGTCGCTTCGCTCGTCTTCTATATCCTCGGATTCGATGCGGTCATGGTCGTTACGGCATTCATCAGGGAGCTCTTCGCATACGGTACGATCGCGGGCAGGCTCGTCGATGCGGATACGCTTGTCAGCGGTCTCGGTCTGCCTTTCGGCGGATTCATCTTCCTCGGTCTGCTCTGCGGACTGTACAGGAAGCTGCGCTCGGCTTCGGGACGCGGCGAAAACAAGTCGGGAGGTGACGGTAATGTTTCTGGTAACTGAGCTCGTCACTCTCCTCGCGACTAACCTCATACTCACGCAGGCTCTCGGTACGAGTACCCTGTTCATCGCGGCGGGCAGCAAGAAGAATCTCCTATGGACGGCTGTCACGATAACCGTTTTTACCACCGTCGGCTCGGGTGCGGCGTACTTCGTGAACGCCCTTCTGCCCGACAGATTCGCGGACCTTACCCTGCTTTTCTACACCTTAATAATAGGAGCTGTTTATGTGCTCTTTCTCACTGCCCTTTATTTCGCGGGCAGCGACAGCTTCGTGACTACAAGGAAATATGTCCATGTTTCGGCGTTCAACTGCGCTGTCATGGGTACGCTCTTTACCATTACGGACAGGGCAGACGCTTATCCGTCCCTCAACACCTTCGTCAATTTCGTGCTGTCGGGCGCGGAGGCAGGTACGGGCTTTATTCTCGCGGCGTTTATCCTGACCGCGGCTTACCGCAAGCTCAATTCCGCTAAGGTGCCTGCTTCATTCAGGGGATTCCCTGCTATGCTCGTCTACCTCGGGCTCATTTCGATGGCTGTTTACGCGCTCAGGTAGCGGGGTGCCCCCGCGGGCGGTTCACGCGGTCGCTCGCAGGCTCGCTCACCTGTACGGAGCGCTGCTCCTTCTCCGCGTGCCATACCG
>FNZT01000009.1:53094-214868 GCA_900109435.1 Ruminococcus sp. YRD2003
TGTACGGAGCGCTGCTCCTTCTCCGCGTGCCATACCGTTATGGCGTCGAGATGCTGTATGCAGCGGGGAGCCCCCGCGGGCGGCAGGACACTGTTCCTCTTCCCGATTCCGAATTTAAAGACGCGTGTGCGTAAAAAGAAAGAAAAATCAGCATTATTATCATTACCTATGGAGAACAAAAGATGAAAAGGAAACACAAAGGAAGGAAAATCTACAAGACCAAAGAAAAAAATTACTACGGCAAAAGCCCTGTCGGCAAGGCGCTCTCAGCTGCTCTGACCGTGCTGCTCATCGGCGGTATCGGCTTCATCGGCTACAGCGTCGCCGAGCCTATCATCAACTACACTCAGCACAGGGGCGACAAACCCGTTCAGGAGACTACTGCCTCCGATACGACGGGGGAGGACTCTACCGAGGATGCTTCCTCCGCTGAGGGTGAGATAAAGGCTCCCGAGAAGTTTCAGGCGGCAGGTCTCGTGCCGTCGGATATGGTGAGCGCCGCTGCTTTGCAGACTGCGCTCAGTGCCGTGCCTCAGAATGCGGGCGTTGAGTTCGTGGAGGTGCCGCTTAAAGCGAGAGGCGGTAAGATCTATTACGCAACGGACTCGCAGGAGGCTAAGACCTGCGGGGCTGTCAGCTCGGCACTGTCACTCGCGGATATCATCGCGGCTATCGAGCAGTACGGATTCAAGCCCGCTGCGGAGATCAGCGCTTTCTATGACAATCAGCTCCCCGCGAAATACCCGTCGGCAGGCTATGTCACCGCAGATGACGGGTCGCAGTGGGTAGATGATGACCCGAAGAACGGCGGCGTTCCGTGGATCGCTCCTGACTCTGAGGAGGCGCTGAACTATGTCGCGTCTGTTATTGATGACGCGGCTGCGGCGGGATTCGAGAGGATAGTTGTCACCGATATCATGTATCCCTATTTCAGAGATTCCGACCTCGCGCTGCTCGACGAGCAGTACGGCAGGACCGACCGCTTCCTCGCGCTGACTTCGGCGGCTAACCTCTTCTACGAGAGGTCTGTATCGGGCGGGGCTTCGATGTATGTCGGGGTGTCTGCTGCGGATATGCTCAGGGGGAACTGCGACGTTTTGCAGCCGAAGCTGCTGTCTGCAAATACGGTCGTGCTCAATGTCGATGTCGACGAGCTGAAAAAAGGGGTGTCGGACGGCAAGATGCTCTACGAATTCGAGGGCTCGCCTGCCGAAATAACCGATAAATGCCTGAAATTCCTCAGCGACAGGCTGACGGGATTCAATGTGACAGTAAGGATAAGCGGCTCGGGCGCTACCGCCGAGGAGCTTATCGCTGCTAAGGAAAAAACAGCCGCATACGGGTACGCCTCGTTCGTTATCGGCTGATGGGGAGCGGCTCGCGCCGCGGTAAAAACTGACCGAGATTTCGGAGAACGGAGAAAAACTATGGCAGAAAACTTTACGGTATCTTTGCAGAAGATAATCGACGAATACCAGCTCGAAGTGATACACACTCACAAAAATCCCGAGGAGATACTCATAAGCGAGAACGACGTGAACCGTCCAGGATTACAGCTCATGGGGTTCTACGAATACTTCAACCCCGAGCGTATACAGATAATCGGCAAGATGGAGTTTGCGTACCTCTCGACAATCGACGAGAAAACAAGACGCGAACGCCTTCAGCTCCTCTTCGCTCAGAGGCTGCCTGCGCTCATTATCACGCGTGAGCTCCCTTACTTCGCGGAGATGCTCGAGCTCGCGAAGGAGTATGAGGTGCCCCTCCTCAGAAGCAAGGAGAGCACGTCTAACTTTATGTCGGGACTCATCGCTTTCCTCAACCTCAACCTCGCGCCAAGAGTTACCCGCCACGGCGTTCTCATCGAAATATACGGCGAGGGTGTCTTCATCACGGGCGAGAGCGGCGTCGGCAAGAGCGAGACCGCTATCGAGCTCGTAAAGCGCGGACACAGACTTGTTGCCGACGATGCGGTGGAGATACGAAAGGTGTCGAATATCAGCCTCGTGGGCAGCTCGCCCGACAATATCCGCCACTTCCTTGAGCTCCGCGGTATCGGTATCATTAATGCACGCCGCCTCTTCGGTATCGGTGCCGTTAAGATGACCGAGAAGCTCGACCTCGTTGTTGAACTCGAACAGTGGAACTCAGAAAAAGTGTACGACCGAATGGGCGTGGATACGGAGTATGTCAGCCTGCTCGGCGTAAAGATACCGTCTCTGACGATACCCGTCAAGCCCGGACGTAACCTCGCGGTCATTCTTGAGGTCGCGGCTATGAACAACAGACAGAAGAAAATGGGCTACAATGCCGCGCAGGAGCTGCTCCACAGGCTCGGCATGGAATCGGACCCAAAGGAAACTGTCAAAAATTATGAATCATTCTGATTTGGTTTGGTGATAATATGGTCAATATTAGCGAACTCTCAGCCTTCTGCGATAAGCTCGGCTGTAAGATAACGCCCGAATGCTCGCTCAAGGAGTTCACGACTTTCCGCATCGGCGGGCCGTGCAGGGCGCTCATCAGCATAAATTCCGCCCACTCGGCGGCGGAACTTCTGAGATACTTAAAGGCGAACGAGGTGCGCTACGGCGTGCTCGGACGCGGCAGCAACATCATAGTCTCCGATGAGGGCTTCGACGGCGTCATCCTCCTCATCGGCAGCGACTTCGCGGGGATCACCGTCGAGGACGATACCATTAAATGTCAGGCAGGTGCTCTGCTCGCTTCTGCCTGCGTTCACGCTCAGCAGCACGGTCTCACGGGTATGGAGAACCTGTTCGGTATCCCCGGGACTGTCGGCGGCGCGCTCTTCATGAATGCGGGCGCTTACGGCAGCGAGATGAAGGACGTTGTGGCCTCCGCCCAGTATATCGACGAGAACTGCAATATCTGCAATATCTCCGCCGAGGATATGGACCTCTCTTACAGGCACAGCGCTTTCTCACAGAGAAGCTGCATCATCACCTCTGTGACTATGAAGCTCACAAAGGGTGAGCCCGCCGCGATAAAGGCGGCTATGACCGAGTGTATGCAGAAGAGAAGCTCAAAGCAGCCCCTCGAATACCCGAGCGCGGGCAGCACCTTCAAGCGCCCCGAGGGCAGCTATGCCTCCCTCCTCATCGACCAGTGCGGACTGAAGGGGATGAGCCGCGGCGGCGCTCAGGTCAGCGAGAAGCACAGCGGCTTCGTCATCAATAAGGGCGATGCAACGTGCAGCGATGTTCTCGAACTATGCGAGGACATAAAAAAGATAGTTTTTGATAAGACAGGCTTCAGGCTCGAGCTCGAGCCTGTGATACTCAGATAAGCACTTAGGAGCACCATATGGATCTTTTGATTGTTACAGGGATGTCGGGCTCGGGTAAATCGAGCGTTATGGACGTCATGGAGGATATCGGCTATTACTGCATCGACAATATCCCCCCAAAACTTATTCAGCAGTTCGTCGACCTCTGCCGCAAGTCGGATTCGGGTATCGACAGGATAGCTGTTGCCGTCGATATCAGGACAGGCGATATGTTCGCCGAGATATTCCGCGCGTGGCAGGAACTCAAGACAGAGCCAGATGTCACCGTGAGAGTCCTCTTCATCGAGGCGGACGACGAAGTCCTCATCAAGCGCTACAAGGAGACCCGCCGCAAGCACCCGCTCGACGAGAAGTTCAACGGCAACCTCCACGAGGCGATACAGTATGAGCGGAATCAGCTCTCGCAGCTCAGGGAGGTCGCTGACTATTACATAGAAACTTCGGGCTTTTCGGCTGCTCAGCTCAAGGAGCAGGTCAAGTCGATATTCCTCGAGCATTCCTCCGATTCGCTCATTATCAAAGTCATGTCCTTCGGATTCAAGTACGGCGTTTCTACGGAGTCCGACCTTGTGTTCGATGTGAGATGCCTGCCGAATCCTTACTACGTCAAGGAGCTGAAAAATCATACGGGCATCGAGAGCTGCGTGCAGGACTACGTTATGGGCTTTGAACAGTCGCAGAAGCTCTTTGAGAAGCTGACTGACCTGATAGATTTCCTTATCCCGATGTATGTTCAGGAGGGCAAGAGCCAGCTCGTTATCGCTTTCGGCTGCACGGGCGGAAAGCACCGCTCTATCACCTTCGCGGAGTATATGGCGAAGCACCTCGTAAATAAGAATTACAAGGTGCAGAAGTACCACCGCGATATCACCAAAGACCGTAAATTCTGAGTATTGTCCGCATACTTCGGTGTGCGGACATATTTTGAGTGGAGAAAAACTATGTCATTTTCAAACGAAGTCAGAAAAGAGATATGCTCGGATATAACCGACAAGGACAGGCGTTTTGCCTGCCTGTACGGGATGCTGCTCTTCTGCCGCCACCTCGGCTCGGAGCGCATCTCGTTCCAGAGCAAGAGCCGAGTTTCTGCCGATGAGTTCGCGGAGCTGTTCCGCAGAGTGTTCGGCAGAGAGCTCGACTGTCGGCTCTCCGAGAGCACCAGCGGCAAGACCCTCTATATCTACGACATCACCGAGCCCGAACTCATCAGCGAGGTTTTCGCGAAGTACAGATTCTCCGACGGGACACGCGCCTTCGACGATGAGCTCGTTTCAACGTCGAGCCTCGGGGTGTTCACTGCGGGCGTTTTTCTGTCCTGCGGCAGCGTCAATGACCCCGAGAAGGAGTATCACCTCGAATTCAGCGTGCCCTATGAGCCGCTCGCAGAGGTGCTCGTCACACTGCTCGGCGATATAGGTGTGAATGCGCGCACTACGCACAGACGCGGTCAGAACGTAGTCTATATCAAGGGCAGCGAGTCCATCGAGGATACGCTCACCTTCATCGGTGCGCAGCAGTGTACGCTCGAGCTGATGAATGTGAAAATATACAAGGACGTCCGCAACAAGGCCAACCGCATCGCCAACTGCGATACCGCCAACATCGACAAGGTCGTCGCAGCTGCCATGAAACAGCAGGAGGATATCCGCCTCATAGCTTCGACGGTCGGGCTCGACAGCCTCTCCGAAGAGCTGCGGGAGGTCGCGGAGCTGCGCCTCGATAATTCGGGCATGAGCCTCAGTGAGATAGGCGCTTCGCTCTCGGAGCCGATAAGCCGCTCGGGGGTGAACCACCGCTTCAAGAAGCTCGCAAGGTTAGCCGATGAGATAAGAAACGGAGGCAGCTTTGAAAAGTGACAGCTTCGTAAATCTTCACGTTCACACGCAGTACAGCCTCCTCGACGGTGCGTGCCGCATAAGCAGGCTCGTTGAGCGCGTAAAGGAGCTCGGGCAGACTGCCGTCGCCATTACCGACCACGGTAATATGTACGGCGCCGCGGAGTTCTGGAAAACTGCGAAAAATGCAGGGATAAAGCCGATAATCGGCTGCGAGGTCTACGTCGCGCCGAGGACGCGCTTCGACCGCGAGCCTAAGCTCGATGTGCGTCCGTATCATCTTATCCTGCTCTGTGAGAACAACCTTGGCTACCGAAACCTCGTAAAGCTCGTGTCTGCGGGCTTTATCGAGGGGTTCTACAACCGCCCGCGCGTCGACCTCGAGCTCCTGAAAAAATACCACGAGGGGCTCATCTGCCTGTCTGCCTGCCTCATCGGTGAGGTGCCGCGGCTGCTCGCGGACGGGCAGTACACCGCCGCAAAGGCTAAGGCTCTCGAGTACCGCGATATTTTCGGCGAGGGCAACTACTTCATCGAGGTGCAGGACCACGGTATCCGCGAGGAGAAAAGACTCCTGCCGCAGCTGTACAGGCTGTCTGCTGAGACGGGCATACCCCTCGCGGCGACTAACGACTGCCACTACCTCGCGAGGGAGGACGCGGAGCTGCAGAATGTCCTCCTGTGCATTCAGACGGGCAAGCTTCTCGGAGAGCCGACAGGCCTCAATTTCGAGACGGATGAGTTCTTCGTCAAGTCCGCTGACGAGATGGCGGAGCTCTTCCGCGGACATGAGGAGGCGGTCACGAATACTGCCCTCATCGCCGAGCGCTGCAACGTGGATATGGACTTCGACAGTGCAATCAAAATTCCGCATTTCGAGGTGGAGGGAGTGTCCGACAACGACGCTTACCTCCGCGACCTCAGCTTTGAGGGACTGTATAAAAGGTACGGTCAGAATGTGGCGGGGAGCATCGTAAAACGGCTGGAATACGAGCTTTCCGTAATCACCGAGAAGCACTTCACCGACTACTTCCTCATCGTGTGGGACTTCATACGGTTCGCTCGCGAGAACGATATCCCAGTGGGCCCAGGGCGAGGCTCGGGTGCAGGCAGTCTCGTCGCCTACTGCATCGGCATCACGGGCATTGACCCCGTCAAGTTCGACCTCATGTTCGAGCGCTTCCTCAACCCCGAGCGCGTGAGTATGCCCGACTTCGATATCGACTTCTGTATCGAGGGCAGACAGCGCGTTAAAGATTATGTTGTGCAGAAATACGGCGCTGACAAGGTCTCGGAGATAATCGCCTTCGATACGCTCAAGGCTAAGGCTGCGGTTCGCGATATCGCGCGTGTGCTCGGTCTGCCGTATCAGGTGGGGGACAGGGTCGCAAAGCTCATCGACCCCAAAGGCGACCTCAGCTTCTCGCTCCGTGAGAACCCCGATCTGGCGCTGCTGTACCGCTCCGACAGCTCGGTGAAGCGGCTCATCGACCTCGCGCTGAAGCTCGAGGGTATGCCGAGGCATACCTCCACGCACGCGGCGGGCGTCGTGATATCGGCTGTCAGACTCGACGACCTCGTGCCGCTCCAACGCAACGACAACACGATAACCACGCAGTATACCATGGAGTACCTTGAAGCGCTCGGTCTGCTGAAAATGGACTTCCTCGGTCTGCGCAACCTCACGATAATACGCGACGCCGTGCGAGAGATACACCGCAAGCGCCCCGACTTCGATATCAGCCGTATCCCTACCGATGACGCGGCTGTCTACGCGATGCTGTCAAGGGGCGATACTGCGGGCGTTTTCCAGTTCGAGAGCTCGGGTATGACCCAGAAGCTGATAGATCTTCAGCCCGAGAGACTGGAGGACCTCATCGTTGTACTGTCGCTGTACAGACCAGGTCCGATGAAGTCGATACCCGTTTACATCGAAAACAAGAAGAATCCTGCGAATATACGCTATATCCACCCGCTTCTGAAGGATATCCTCGGCGATACCTACGGCGTTATGGTCTATCAGGAACAGGTGATGGAGATATGCCGCAGACTCGCGGGGTACTCCTACGGGCACGCCGATATCGTGCGCCGCGCTATGGCAAAAAAGAAGCACGACGTCATGCTCAGCGAGCGCGAGAGCTTCGTCAGCGGCGCTCGGTCGAACGGCGTCTCTGCCGAGGAGGCAAATGCCATTTTCGACGAGATGGTCAGCTTTGCTTCGTATGCGTTCAATAAATCCCACGCGGCGGCTTATGCCTATCTCGCGTATCAGACAGCCTATCTGAAGTGCCACTTCCGCGGCGTTTATATGGCGGCGCTCATGTCGAGCGTCATGGGCAATACAGGAAAGCTCGCGGAGTATATCAGCGACTGCAAAAGCGCAGGGACGGAGGTGATGTGTCCGCACGTGAACCAAAGTATGCGAGGTTTCACCTACGCCTGCGGCAAGATGTACTTCGGGCTCATCGCTGTCAAGAATATCGGCGGAGGGCTCGCGGACAGGATAATCAGCGACCGCGAGGCGAACGGGGATTTCCGCAGCTTGCAGGATTTCTGCGAGCGTATCGGAGGGCGGGAGCTCAACAGGAAAGCCCTCGAGAACCTCATCAAGGCGGGTGCCTTCGACGGGCTCGGGCTCAACCGCAGACAGATGCTCGACTGCTATGATATGCTCCTCGATATGGCGGGCAGCGGAAACAGGGGCGTCATCGACGGGCAGCTCGACCTGTTCGGTTCTGCGGATACCGAGAGCCTCAATGTTAAGATACCATTCAAGCCCGAATTCGAGCGGAAAAAGCTGCTCGCTATGGAAAAAGAGGCGGCGGGGATGTACCTCAGCGGCGACCCCGTTTCGGAGTATGAGCACCTTGCACTCCTGCTGAGGACGGCTAAGACCTTCGATATTGCGTGCGGCTCCTATAAGGACGGCGATAACGTGCGGATGCTCTGTATCGTGCAGGAGAGAAAGCTCCATGTCACGCGAAACGGCAGCAAAATGAGCTTTCTCGTGCTCTCAGACGATATGGGTGAGCTCGAGGCAGTCGTTTTCCCCGACCTCTTCGCGGCGGCGGGAGCTGTGCTCACCGAGGGGAGTATCCTGTTTATCAGCGGCAGGGTCTCGCAGAAGGACGACAGCTACTCCCTCATCTGCGAGAGCCTTGTCCCAGAGGACGGATTCGCGGGTATGGTCGGCAGGATGAGGCTCTGCATAAAGGTTCGCTCGGACGAGAGCCCCATGGACAGGCTCGCGGGGATATGTGCGAAATATCGCGGCGAGACCGAGGTCTGCTTCTACCTCACCGACGTCAAAAAAACTGTCCGCCCGAAACAGCCGCTGACTCTCGAAGTCACTGCGGACAGCTTCGCGGAGCTCGCAGAGGCTTTTTCGAGAGAGAATATCGGGCTTATCAGGTGATATGACGCGGATGTGTATATTATTTTTTTATATTTGTTGTAATTCTACTTGACAATATCACTGAAAAGCGGTAAAATATATTTGTATGGAATTTAAGCTGCGGACTCTCAGCCCGCGGATATTATACGCAATGTGCGGAATGGAGAATGATTTATGATCAAGACAATCGGCGTACTTACGAGCGGCGGCGACGCTCCCGGTATGAATGCTGCTGTAAGAGCAGTTGTAAGAACAGCTCTCAGCAAGGGCATGGAAGTTTACGGTATCCGCAGAGGTTATGCAGGTCTCATATCCGGCGATATCTTCAAAATGGACGAGAGAAGTGTTTCCGATATAATCCACAGAGGCGGTACTGTCCTCTATACGGCAAGATGTCCCGAATTCAGAACTATGGAAGGCGTCAAGAAGGCTAAGGAAAAGTGCGATGAGCTCGGCATCGAGGGTCTCGTTGTCATCGGCGGCGACGGCTCATTCAGAGGCGCGGCCGATCTCTCTTCTTTAGGCGTGCTCTGTATCGGTATCCCCGGTACTATCGACAACGATATCGCCTGCACAGACTATACTATAGGCTTTGATACCGCTATGAACACCGCTATGGAGCTCGTGGACAAGCTGAGAGATACTTCTCAGTCACATGACCGCTGCTCCGTTGTTGAGGTCATGGGCAGAGGCGCAGGTCACATCGCTGTAAATACAGGTATCGCCTGCGGTGCTACCGATATAATCACCAAGGAAGTTCCCTACGATATCGACGCTATTGCCAAGACTATGCTCGAGAAAAAGGCAAAGGGCAAGAAGAATTTCGTTGTTATCGTTGCCGAGGGCATCGGCCACTCGCAGGAGATAGCTACGATGATACAGGAAAAGACACACATCGAGACAAGAGCTACTATCCTCGGTCACGTTCAGAGAGGCGGAAACCCCACTCTCAGAGACAGAGTTGAGGCTACAAGAATGGGCTACTACGCTGTTGAGCTCCTTGAACAGGGCATCGGCAACCGCGTTGTCGGCATCAAGGACAACAAGCTCGTTGACTATGACATCCAGGAAGCTCTCTCGATGACTAAGGAATACGACGAGAAGCTCCACCACATCGCCGAGCAGATCGCTTTCTGAGTTATACATAAAAAAACCGCCATTCATAAGGGCTGTACGCATACAGAAGCAATACGGGACATATATCGGGGGAAACCTTTCTGAAGAAAGGTTCTCCCCCGAACCCCTTTCCAAAGACTTTTAGTCCAAATTTTGCCCCTATGGGGTACTCTCATTGAAAAGAAAGACTAACTCTTTTCATATCAGGAGAGTACCCCATAGGGGCAAAATTTAAATTGAAAGTTTTAGGAAGGGAGTTTTGCTCACGTTCCTTAACGAACAATTAATATGTATGGTATCTCCGAGGGATATTCTCTCGGAGATTTTCGTTGTTAAAGTATCAGTATATCGCCGTTTTCGCTCATCACTCTGTCGATAGCTATCGCCTTGTCAGCCGAGAATGTGAAGTAAATCTCAATATGATTGCCACAAGTCCTTGAATGCTTGACAGCCTTTTCGTAGACCTCAATGCGCCAAATGAAGGTTTTCAGTATCTCAGGAGTGAGCCTGCGTATCTCCGTGTACTGCTTGGCGTTGTTGATGAACTCCTTGACACGCTTTTCGCGTGCTCTCGTTTCGTCAAGCTGTGAATCAATAGTGCTGAGCTTGGCTTTCAGCTCGGACTGCTCCTTTTCGAAGTTGGCGGAGAGGATATCATAACGCCCGTCGGTAATCTTACCGTTCGACCTGTCCAAATAGAGAAGTTGTATCGCATTGTCGAGCTGAGCTATCTTAGTCTCGTACTCAGTTCGGAGCTTTTCATTCTCCTTGAGCTGCTTTTTCGCTTCAGCTTCTCCGTTAGCCATTGCCATAGCGTAGAACTCATCGGACTTGTCACGTGCGTAGCTGACTACCTGTCTCAGATAGCGCAGCACAATACTATCGAGCACCTTTTCCCTTATATAATGTGCGGTGCAGTCTGTAACTCTGCTCTGATATCCGCCGCACATATAATTATTCTTCTTCGGGTCGAGCGTTCGAGCTCGGTGAAGATACAGTTTAGAGCCGCACTCTGCACAGTAAAGATAGCCAGCGTACTTGTCCGTTTCACCGAACTTGTCCGACTTCTTTCTTCCTTCGTAGTGTTTCTGCACGGTGTCGAACAGCTTTCGGCTGATTATAGCTTCGTGTGTGTTCTCGAATATGAGCATATTCTCAGGCTCGTTCCTAAGTGTCTTTTTCAGCTTGTAGGACTTGGTGTAGGTACTGAAATTGACGGTGTCACCACAGTAGATTCGATTCTTTAACATCTCCCTGACCGTTTTCAGCGACCAGCGGTACGGTGAGCTTGTTTTCTGCTTGCCCGATTTTCGCGCTGCATAAGCACTCGGAGTAAGCACTTCCTCAGCTGTAAGTGTGTCGCATATTTTGCGGACGCCTTTGCCCTCTGCGCTCATTTCAAAGATACGTTTTACTATCGGCGCGGTTTCGGGATTTGGTATCAGCTTCTTGTTTTCATCCTTCATGTAACCATAGGGGGTAGTCGTTCCGACACGCTCTCCGCGTTCACCTTTGGCTCGCTGTACAGCCCTGATTTTCTTACTTGTGTCGCGAGCGTACATATCATTGAACAGGTTTTTTATACCTGACATCTCGTTGATACCATTGGCACTGTCCACGTTGTCAGTAACTGCAATGAAGCGAACATCGTAGGCAGGAAACACCAACTCCATGAGCCTGTCAGTCTCTAAGTGGTCGCGTCCAAGTCTCGACTGGTCTTTCACTATAACAGTTCCGACTATCCCGTTCTCCACATCACTGAGCATATGAACATACTCGGGACGGGTGTTATCGGTGCCGCTGTACCCATCGTCGATGTAGTATTGACAGTTGCGGAAGCCATTCTTTTCGGCGTAGTCTCTCAGCATAAGTCTTTGATTTTCAATTGACAGCGACTCGCCTGCACGCATATCTTCCTGACTGAGACGGCAGTACAGCGCTGTTATCTGTTCCGTGTTTGATCCTCTCATGCAAACCTCCTGTTCCGAACGCATTCGTTCTGGAATCAAACCGAATAGGATACACACACAGTATATCACCACTCGGCTCGAAAGTCCAGAACTTTTTTCAGCTTATTTTCTCACCGTTTATGAGGTGCTTTATCTTATCTGCGACTGTTTCGTGTTCACTTTCCGGAGACATGAACACGAGACTTACTTCAAATTTCTGACCGTCGACAACCATTGTTTTGTCAACAAACTGTATTTCTTCATGTTTATTCTCTTTCATTTGAACTCCTTTCATGTCACACGATTTCCAATTCTTAATTATCGTAAATATACGCTCTGACGCCAGTCACTCCTTCCGAAATATAGCCCTTATCATGGCTCTTTTCAAATTTTGACCCCACACTTTTTCTCCATTTCTCATTTTGCCCCCAATTTTCAATTTCTGCAAGTTCCGATATTTCGGCGGGCACTGCCCGTCCGAGGTGAATTGGCTGGCGTTTTGACGCCAGCCTTTTTCCTGCAAACTGAAAAAGGGGCTCGGGTTCTCCCGTTTTCAGCGGCAGGCGGAATGCCGTTTGCGATGCTTGCCTTCCCAGAAGGGAAGACTTTTTGTCACCGCCGCCACTTTTTCTCTGCCAATAGTATTTGAGTGGTATCCACACACTCGCTCCACGTTGCACGACAATCGCTTTTGTTGGTGGAGGTGTGATAACTACCCAATTTCTGAATTGACAGCAAACAAGGTGCTTTCTGCGCTTGTTTAATTACAACTATCAAGTGATATATACCTTCCTTCTCTGTATTAAGTATATATTATCTTGTATTCTTAATATATAAGCGTATGACGCAGTGACACGGCCCCTATGACAATTCACCTTTCTAAATGCATACTCTAAGATTTTACTATCAAACTACCAAGCGCTGTCAAAGCACGTGATACAGAGCTTTTCCGGCGTTAGCAATTTAATATCGCTGAACTAACAACTATCAGTTTTGCTATCAGCGGAAATGAAGATATATCTGCATTTAGACGCTCTTGGTAGCAAGTTAGCAAATATTATGGTGGAGTTCCTGATGTCAGCATTTTCATCACCTCCTGAGCAAACAAAAAAGCGCACAGCAGTCCGTGACGAACCGCTGTGCGCTTTATATTTAATTTTTGACAAAACAAAAAGGCAGAGCAACGCCTTTGATGTTACTCTGCCTTCTCTTAACTTATATTTGGGCATAGCTATCCGTGCCATGCATATTATTCCAAAAACAAAACTGCATTTCATCTGCAAAAGGGCATAGTTAGCCCGTGAAATGCTGACTATCCCGTCGATAGTCCTGTACCCCCGCGGAGGTACCTTATCATGACTATGCGCCATGACGTTTTCCTCATTCCGAGGCTTCTGATATTCTCCTGCAAGCATACGCCTGCACCCTCCGAAGCCGGGAACACATCAGCCGAAGGTCGGCCTCAACCTTCACATAGCTCTTTGTCTCTCTGCCCTTACGGAGTCAGAGCCGCACGTGCGGATGGGCGCGCAAGCCAGCTGTCATTGCCATAATAGGAGCGGGTGAGGAGCCCCCACGGGCAGTTTCGTGGGTCAGTTCTTATGAGTCGTTACTTCACGGCTCGGTAACCTCACATAACTGCAATCGGGAGTACCCATGTCACTCAGCTAAGTTCTGTCGGTCTTCCTTGACACAACTCGCTGAGTCTCTCCTACCGCCTTCACGTATTAATTATTTATCGCTCGCTCTTTCGAGGTCATGGCGTACGGAAGCTCGCGGCTTGTCGGTTTTTGCCGGCACCGGTCTTGCTGCACACTGATGTGTTGATATTCAATTTTCAAGCTGCTATCCCATTAAGGGACATTATCATAATAGCACAGAACGTAAGTTCTGTCAAGGACTTTCGAGAAACTTTGTTCGATTGCACAAATGTTCGATTTTCGATGGAGGTCCTCAATGTGCATTGCGCACAATATATATAATCCTAATCTTCTAAATGTCAAATAGTCATTAAGCGGGTAGAATCAGCTTCTATAAAAATGCTCCTTGTGCTCAATTAAGCTAACTGTAACAAAACAGGCAGATATTTCTCAGAATGAAAATCTGCCTGTTCTATATTGTGGTTTTATAGAAATGAATATCAAACATCGCGCCGTGCGGTTTATGGTTTGCGGCTTTCAGGCTTCCGTCCTGTGCTGAGATGACCTTCTTTGCAAATGCAAGACCGATACCGAATCCGTTTTTCGTGTATTCGGAAGAACGATAAAAGCGTTCAAAGATGTGCGGCAGTTCCTTTTCGGGGATGCCCTCTCCCGTGTCAGCAATTGTGATATTGGATGAAATATTGCTGCCATTTGCCGTCACAGTGACCGTACCGCCTTCGGGTGTATGTTCGATCGCATTTTTCAGCAGGTTCACGATTGCTTCTGAGGTATAATGCATATCGCCGATGAATTCGGGGTCTTCATTGATTTTTGTCCTGATCTCCACGCCTTTCAGTTCTGCCATTACCGATACCATTTCAACAGACTTTTCTATCAGCTCGCGGCATGAAACCGCGTCCTTTGCAAATTTTACCGCATCCGCATCGATCCGGGAAAGGCTCAACATAGTTTCGATCAGCCATTTCATACGGGCAAGCAGCTCATACAGGTCGCGCAGATACTCAACGCGTTCCGTGTCCGTCAGGTCGGAGGAGCGCATAAGTCCGAGTATCATCATGACGGAAGTAAGCGGTGTGCGCAGCTGGTGAGAGATGTCCTCCAGTGCTTCTTTTGCGAACTGCTTTTCGTTTTTCAACTCTGCATTCTGCTCGCGCAGACGAATCGTCATTTTATGAATTTCCGCAGAAAGCACGCTCAGTTCGCCCTCTTTGTATTCGTCAAACGAGATGAGGTCATCGCTGCGAAGGATACGGTCAATGTTATCGCACAGCTTCATGACCTTGCTGCGCCGCTGAGCAAACAGCAGCTCATAAAAAACAAAGAACACCGCCGAAGTAACTGTCACCATGACTGTGCACGGAATGCTGAAAAACAGGCAGGGGATAACCAGTGCGGCGGTCAGGAGAGCGTGAATGAGCCTGCGCTTTTTATCTCTCATTCATCCACCGCCTTGTAGCCGAGACCTCTGACTGTGACGATGATATGCGGATCCTGTGGTTCTGTTTCGATTTTTTCACGAAGGCGGCGAATATAAACGCTCAGTGTGTTATCGGAAATGAACTCCTTTGTCAGCGACCAAAGCTCCTCCGCGAGCCTGTCACGGGAAAGCAGTTGATTCTTGTTGGAGAAGAATACCAGCAGCAGTCGGTATTCGAGCGCGGACATTGCTATCTCGCTGCCATTTTTTCGGACAATGCCCTTGATCGGGTCTATCGTCACATTGCCGCAACGCAAAAGCGGAGAGGTCTTCTGTGCCCTGCGCATGACATTTTTCATACGTGCAAGCAGCTCCCGTGTGCCAAACGGTTTTCCGATGTAATCATCTGCGCCGATCTCAAAGCCAGCCACAGTACAGGCTTCGTCTGCCGATGCTGTGATGAAAATGACAGGAGTATCGTTCTGCGCCTTTATCGCAGCACAGACTGAGTATCCGTTGCCGTCCTTCAGAGAAATATCGAGCAACACACAGTCATATGCGTTTTCCTCAAACAAGCGCAGGGCGCCCTTCTGCCCATTTGCATAATCTGTGGTATAGCCCTCAGAATTGAGGAATCTCATAAGAAACCTCGCAAGTTGTTCATCGTCTTCTATAAGCAGAATTTTCGGCATTTCCGTCACCTCCGATCATGTTATATTATATCATTAAACTCTTATGAATGCAAGCGGACGGCTGAGGGGAGCCCCCTCGGGCAGTTTCGTAGGATACAGGATATGTGGCGTGACTTTGCGGCACGGCAGCCCACTATTTCTGTTAAGGCAATACCGCGCAAAGATTGTGCTGAAGATGCGCAGTGAGATTTTTCGTCAGATCGTATAGAAAGACCGCGGGCATACTTCCGTATGTCAAGGGCTTTCTGTGCAAGATGATGGAAAATATCCAAGCAGGTTCAGTGCAAAGCCGTCAGGCGGTCTTTGTGCGGTGTTGCCTTAAGTATAGCGAATTTATACCGTCCGCTTCGTGTTATTCTGTTGTCTCTGCAAGGAAGCCGAGTATGGAGTTTGCTATTTGTTCAGGCTCCTGTGCATAGAAAATGCCGTGGTCGCCAGCAACGGATTCCAGCCTGCAATTACCGATCTTATCCATAAAACCTTTCTCTTCTGTTTGGGCTTGTTCTATCTCCCATTCTATCTGTTTCCATTCTGCTCTTGCGGCAGTTTCAGAATCGATGTTAAACGCCTTGCCTTCTGCCTCGTGGTCTGCTTTCATGCGTTCAAGTGAAGCACGGACATCAGCCTCGCAGGTGTAGAGCGTGGAGAAATAAAGCTTCGGGGTGTCGGTCGGGTGAAGTATCTCTCCCATATGCGTTACCTCCTGCTTTTCAAGCATTATTTCCGATGCGAATGCGGCAGTCCAGAAGCGGTTATTGCATAGCTTTGAAAGTCTGAGCTGCTCGTCTGAAAATGTCGCAGCGCCCTGTGTTGCTCCGCCGTCGTAGTTCCTATCGGGAAAGAGTCTGTTCATCCCGAGCCATGTACGCAGCACCAGTCTGCGCATAGCTGTACGTCCTGCATCTTCGGAAGGGAATTCTTCCTCGACAGTATGGGAGAGTCAACCATTTTATATAATTGCTCGTCTGTATGAAAAAATTCGTTACAAATAGATAATAAGATACTGTTGGAACTGTGGGGAAACGTGCACAAAAAAAAAGAAAAAATGGTATATGTGTTTGATTGTAATTACTATTGTTTTGCTCGGATTAAAATGCTATAATTATGATGTATAGGTATCATTAGGAGCAAATCTGCGCTTTTTTTCGGAGTGTGATGACAGTGAACGACGCGGCAGAGACTGCAACATCTATCGAAACGCCCAAAAAGCCGAAGAAAAAGCACTCGGCTGCATATTATGCCGCCGCCTTTTTCGCAAAGATAGGCTGTACCGTGCTCTTCGTGTGGCTGCTGCTCACATTCGTTGCGGGAGTGTTTGTCTGCCACGACAATTCGTCCTTCCCGATGATAAAGGACGGCGACCTGTGTATCACCTACCGCCTCGGTAAGCTTAAACAGGGCGACGAGGTCGTGTACAGGCACGACGGCAAAGTGTGCTTCGGGAGGATAGTCGCCTTCGGGGGAGAGGCTGTCGGCATATCCGACGACTACGTCTCGGTGGACGGCTACCGTGTGTACGAGGATACAGTCTACCCGACAACTGCCGAAAATGCGAAGATAACGTTCCCTTATACTGTACCCGATAACTGCGTTTTTGTGCTGAACGATTTCCGCTCCGACATCACCGACAGCAGAACATACGGCGGTATACCGCTCGATGATGTCAAGGGGAAAGTGGTGTTCGTCCTGCGCAGGCGCGGGATATAAACAAGTTTGACCTTTTTGATGATATAAAGGAGGAAATTTACAATGAAAATCAAACGATCAATTGCGGCACTGGCTTCAATGGCAATGCTCGCGACCGCAGCAGCGGCTGCTGTTCCGATGAGTGCGGGGGCAGATGATAATGAGTATTCGCTCATCAAATCAACGGTAATCAAGACAACAGCATTTTCCGATAACAAGGGTACAGCTTTGACGGAGGATATCAAGCCTGCCGACTCGCTCAAGTTCAGAAAAATAATGGACATACAGGACGAAGCCAATATCCCCGACTGCTCCTTCAAGTTTGCTGTTGCTTCGGGAGAAGCCGTTGATGCTTCTGCTACAACGCTTGCTGTCCTCGCAGGACCCGATCCCGATAAGGTAGTATGGAACGCTTCCACTGTCGAGGATAACGCTTTTGTTGCGAGCACCTCAAACACTGCTGCGTCCGCGTTCTATGAGCTCAAATATAAGGCTAACGACGTTACGCTCGGAGAGGGCGGCTCTGCTACAGGCGCGAAGCTTTCCGTTCCTGATGATAACGTTATAATAACAGACGGTTCTACAACGACATACTGTGCCGAGAAGCAGTTATCGCTCGATTTCAAGGGCTGCGGCTTCACTGAGCCCGGTGTATACCGTTATATCATTTCCGAAACGGAATCTGTCGGACACGGCGTCAAGAACGACCCTAACGTGAGAACCCTTGACGTCTATGTAAACGACGCTTCATACTACACCACCGCAGACGAAGGTACCACCTATACCTATAATAAGAAGCTCAACATAGTAGGATACACCATGTATATCGGCGAGCTTACAGCAGGACCTTCCAATTCGATGACTGCAAGCGATTCTGAGACTCCGTACGCGGGCGAGAACTACACCGACACCATTACACCGAACGGCGTTGAGGTAAGCGGCGCATACAAGACTATCGGTTTCAAGAACGAGTATCCTACATATGGTCTCACCTTCGGCAAGGAGGTCATCGGCAATCAGGGCTCGAAGGATAAGTACTTCAAGTATTCGGTAAAGCTTGAAAACGCACCTGCGGGTACTTATAATGTCATCCTGTCGAAGACTGTGCCTACTGTTCCGAGCAATTCCGCTACAAAGCAGGGCTATATCGGCAAGACAAATCCCAACACGATAACTATCGACGCTACAGGCACGAAGACGGTCGATTTCTACCTTCAGGACGGTCAGTATATCGAAATAGTCGGCATCGCAAAGGGTACGAAATATACCATTGAAGAAGAGGCGGAGGATTATACAAGCATCGAGAAGATATCCGCGGCTAACAGCTCTCTTGACTGGGATACAACAGCAGGATATGATGCGCTCAATGATAACGTGAGCGGAACCTTCAATGAAGTAGACATCCACACAGGCTTCACAAATAAACGCGAGGGTCTCCTCCCCACAGGTATCATCGTATCCGTTGCGGGACCTGCTGTTGTAGGCATCATCGCGCTTCTCGGCATCGCCGTACTTCTCATCAGAGGCAGACGCAGAAGAGCTGAAGAAGAATAAGCCTTGCGGAAATTCTGGATAGGAATGAACGTCCTCTACGAGAGGGTGCTCCTTATCGTGCTTGTGTTCGTACTGCTGATAGTGTCGTGGTGTATGTACGATAATTACTACATCTACTCCCACACGCTCGAGGCGGATATAACCAGATACAAGCCCGGCAGGACCTTCTCCCTCACCGCCGAGGACCCGCAGATTTCGGACGAAATGGTGGCGTGGCTCACCATAGACGGCACGAATATCGACTACCCGATAATGCAGGGGAGCAATAACCTGAAATACCTCAATACCGACCCCTTCGGGAGCTATTCGCTGTCGGGAAGCATATTCCTCGACAGCAGGAACAGTCCCGATATGACCGACAGCTACTCGGTGGTTTACGGTCATCATATGGAGCACGGGAAGATGTTCGGGGCACTGGACGAATTCCTCGACAGTTCCTACCTGACCGAGCATACGGGCGGCTCGCTCATTATCGGAAGCAATGCAGACGATATATACCCGCTCGAGGTGTTCGCAAGTATGAAGGCGAATGCCAACGACGAAAACATCTTTGATTTCAAGTGCGAGGATATAGTCGGATATATCCGCAACAATTCACAGGTCTTCACAAGAGCGGACGACAAGCCTGTGATAGCTCTCTCGACGTGCTCGTCGGGAGATATGATCGAGAGAACGATCGTATTCTGTTATATCATCAAATAGACAGGAAGGAGAGTGAGCATATGAGCACGATACGCAGATGTTTCTGCTGCCTCGCAGTATGCCTGCTCTCCTTTTTCGTTTTTCCCTGCTGTACCGCTTTTGCAGGGACATATGAGAAGGAACACCTTGAGATACCCGTGATGTGTCTCGATGTTGAGGACCTCGAAGACCACATCTACAGGGTGACAATAACTACCGAAGACCCACTTGCCCCCCTTCCGCAGACGGATACGCTTCAGATAAACCAGAACGGAAGAGGACAGTTTGAAATAGACATCGACCAGCCCGGCACGTTTGTGTATAATGTCTTCGAGACCGAGGGCGACGAGGACGATATCGAATATGAGCAGACCGTATACACGGTGACAGTGTACGTGGAGACGAACGCGAATGATGAGCTGCTCTATTCCGTGACGGCGGCTGTCAACGGTATGCCTGTCAAATCCGAGGAGATACAGTTTCAGGATAAGCTGATGGACAACTCCGAAAGGAAGAAGCCGCGCACTACAGCGACGACAGCGCCTGAGACAACAACAGCTGCCGCAGCAAAGACGACGACCACGGCAACGGCTGCGGCGACTACAACAGCGTCTGACGCAGCAACCGTGACCGCTTCGACCACCAAGGCAAATTCCGTTGTCAGCTTTGTCGGCGATGTACTGACAGGCGACAGCTTCCCCGCAAGGCTGCTCTGTATCGTCATAGCCGCGGCGCTGATAATTATGGTCGGCGCGTTTGCGCTGAGAAAGAAGAACGGCGATAACGACTGAGCAGGCTTATAAATACGAATGAAAGGAGATGATACGATGCTTGTGACAAAGAAGCTGATCAGCGGATTTGCTGCTCTTGTAATGGCTGTTTCGGGCACTCTCCCCGCGACCTCCTTGGTCGGCAGAGACGAGAGCACCTCCGTCGCGGACGAGGAAAGTCACGTCCTGAAGCACCAGAGCCTTGAGCTCTGCCCCGATGAGAGCGACTCCGACAAGACCGTCACCCTCGACGGACTTATGCCAAAAAATGCCACGGCTACAGCTGTGGACGTCACCGAGATGATAGCTGATTCGGACATCGTGACATCTCCGTTCTGCGATGACAGCTCCGTTGTTGTCGCATATGACATCACTATCTCCGACGGGGAGGGCGAATTCCAGCCCGACAGCTCGCGCCCGATATACGTCGGGATAACCGACCCGAGTATAACCGAATCCGAGTTTACCGAGCTGTGGCACATCAGCGACGACGGTCAGCGCGAGCAGATAAGCGATTTCACCGTCGAGGACGGTGCTATCAGCTTCTATGCCGAGGGCTTCAGCGTTTATGCGGTGGTCAAAAACGACAAGCTAACCTCAAAAGAATATGGCTGGCAGGTAGTTAAAAGTGTTGAAGACATCAACACAAAAGGTTCGGCAGGATTATATGTTGGTTCTAATTTTAATCGTTTCCTGACAGGTGAAGTAGTGCAAAGTGCGAACACTCGAAACGGTTTGGATACAATCGAAAGCACTTCTGTACCTACTGATAGTATCCCTCTGTTTTATTTTATTCAGAATGAAGATAATCCTGACCAATACAGCATTTACACAATAGAGAACAATGAAACATACTATGTCAGAATGTATGTAAGTGATAAGAAGAATGGACGAGCTGGTCTGAATTTTACCGATGATGAATCTCAAAAAACATGGTTTACTTTTGAAGAAAAAGATGATACGGATTCATTCTATTGTTCAGCAACATTTGCTAATGACACAAACACATATTACTGGAACAAAAATGGAAGGGGTGGTGGAGAAGGTGCATTTGTTGGTTATAATGTGAAAGGTAACGAAAATACTGTCTTTTTGAAACTGTATTATTATGCAGGTGAAATGTCAGATGATCCCTACGAGCTCGACGGCAAGTCCTACGGCTTTATGAACTGCGAGAGCAGCTCCTACGCCTACGCTATGCAGAGCAACTTCAAGGCAAAGCAGATGGAAGCGAAGGTCAATCCGCTAAGTCACGAGGGTATCAACTATATCGCCAAGAACAGCGACATTACTTTCTGGACCTTCCATAAGGCTTCCGAGGACAACTACTACATCTCCACCACCGACAATGACGGCAATGTAAAATACATCAAGGTCACAGGCAGCGGTAGTTCTCAGGTCAGAGAGCTCGTCGATTCCGTTGACGATGCTACTCTGATAAAGGTCATTCCCCAGAGCGGCGGCAACATCGGCAAGATAAAGCTCTGCGCTGACAATAAGTACCTGTATCTGAACGGCACGAGCGATTTTAAGTTTGACACCGATAAGGGCAGCGCCTCGCTTATCAAGCTCGTCGAGAAGGACGAGCAGATCACCGATGACGACTTCAAGGTCTACTCAGCCGAGAAAATAGGCATTTCCGAGGCTGTGAACGGCGAAGAATACATCGTCTATACGCGTGTATGGGACGATACCAAGAAGGCTTACAGATTCTTCGCGGTAGACCACGACGGTACGCTCGTCGAGTGCTACGAGCGCGGCGACGATATTATGTGGATAGGCAGCAGGATCAACACCCTCGAATGGGATTTCACCGAGTATTACGGTCTGGACGGCAAGCCCAACTACTACTACGAGCTGTGCAACACCTACTCGGATATGTATCTGGCTCCGCAGATAGGCGGAGTGGCGCTTTCGGACGGTACTATCGGCATTAACCTCCCAGGCAGACAGGACGGCGAATACTACTCCGATATCCTCGCCTGGGACGAACCGCACTACGCCTATGCGGCGCTTGTCGCAAATAGCGATAATTCCAAGCTCACTACAACTGCAAAGTCTAAGGCGAGCACATTCTACTTTGCTAAGGTGAAGGAACATTCTGCGAGCGAACTGACCGAGGTCGAGACCATCGACAACGACGAGTACGGTATCACTATGAAAATGGTGGACTGGAAGGGCAGCGCCGACAACACCGGAGATGTCCAGAATACGTTTTTGAATACGGATTCAAAATCTCACGGACTGGCAGCTCATTCGGGGCTTTTATCTACAGATCTTGAAAAGGATGCAGACGGAAAATATACATACCCTACAGTATTGAACGGTGTGAACCAATCACTCGGCTTGCTGTATAACGAGACCGATGAAGATAAGATCGAGGACGCGCTCAGAGAAGTCAATCACCTTTTCATTAAGAGTACCTATGAAGCAACAGGCTACTTTGAATTTGACAGCTGTCAGAATTTCGCTACTCTCAAAAAGCAGAATAAGCAATTCAACACGAATACAGTGGATGTTGGTGAAGGCGTAACAAAGGAAGTAACCAATTTTACAGTATACAGACAGCTTGGCACCAATGATTCTTCAGCAAAAACAACGCTTTGCCACGGACAATTCCTGCCTTACAATACGATCAAAGAAGAAAAGTATTCGTCAAATAATCGCTATAATCTTTATTCCGCACTGGCTAATCCTGATAATAAGAGCATTGGTCTGCTTGATGATTCAGACCCGAGAAAGTATGAGAGGCTTCATCTGGTTCAGGAGAGCACAGACTATTTCAACGGCATGGAGCTTGAGGCGAGCTTCGTCCAGACGCCTAACGGCAAGGACAACTGGAATCACGACATCATCTTCGAGTTCACGGGCGACGACGACTTCTGGCTCTACGTTGACGGCGAGCTCGTAATCGACCTCGGCGGTATACATTCCGCTCTTGAAGGAAAGGTCAATTTCGCAACAGGACAGGTCACTGTTAACGGCGTAGAAAAAACACTGAGACAGGTGTTCAAAGAAAACTACGAAACACGCAAACCCGAGGCATCTGCAGCGGATGTAAATGAATTCCTTGCCAAATACTTTGACGATGGAGAGGTCGTATTCAAGGATTACTCGCAGCACAAGATGAAGATATTCTATATGGAGCGCGGCGCAGGTGCGTCGAACCTCCATATGCGATTCAACCTCAGCTATGTTACTCCGGGTCACGTTATCCTCAAGAAGGAAGTCGAGGGCGCAGAAGACCTCGACCTCAGCCTTGTGCAGTATCCCTTCCAGATATACTACAATGACGACAGTCTGCACCCTGATGATTTCCACCTGCTGGGAAATGATGACGCGAATGTAAGCATCACTTACCAGAACTCGACGCAGAAGGTCGAATTCAAGGAGCATTATACTCCACCGGGATGTTCGGACAAGTTTTACAACGTCTTTTTCCTCAACCCCGATCAGGTCGCGGAGATACACTTCCCCTCGAAAACTATCAACTACAAAATAGTAGAATGCGGCTTGAGCAGCATTTATGATTCTGTAAGGATAAAAGGCGAGGAAGGTGTGCTCGCAGCCAACCCGATAAATGCTGCGGAAGGTTCACACGTTGAGCGCTACTATTACGAAACAGATCCGTACGAAGTCGAAAAAAAGCCGAGTATGGTATTCGTAAACAAGTTCAAGGACGGCGCTCTCCGACCTCTCTATTTCACGAAGGTCCTGAAGGACGAGAACGGAAACGAGCTGACGTATGACGCCGAGCACCCGAATGAGGACGATGTGGACAACACCACATTCCAGTTCAGGCTGTATCTGACAAACGGCGTGGATGACGACCTGCGGCTTGCAAATATGGCTAAGTACCGCGTATTGACTCCAAGCGTTAAAGTAGATGCCGAGAACAGCGTCAGATACTATTGCAGCTGGGACGCAGACGCTCAGAGATTCATTCCTACAGAGTATACACCTAAAAAACTGGAGGAAAAGCTGCTCAGCATAAAAACCAATCCCGAATGGACAGCCGAAAAAAAGCAGCAGGAGAAGGAAGCTCTTCTCGATCTGCTAACCTTCGAGACGTCTATAAACGGTACTATCTCGCAGATCCCTGCGGGCTATACCGTTGAGGTGCCGAACCTGACTGCGGGCGTCCGCTTCAAGGTCGTTGAGCGTCCGAATGAGACGGAGCTCGGTTATGGCAAGGTAGAATATCAGGTAGTCGATCAGAGCTACTATTACAATAACGAAGACTTCAATGACGGAACTGTAAATACCGAGGATGCTCCCGAAATGAAGGTCATCAACAAGCGCGGCTACGGTCTTGAGGTGAGAAAGCAGTGGAGCGATTCCGATTTCACCTATGACCACGACCCGATTTACGTGGCTGTATACAAAAAGAGCGGTGAAACCGAAACTCTCCTTCCCGAAACTGTCAGGGAGATATCCCCGAAGAACTCGTTCGTGCGTTATTTCTTCGACGGTATCACCGAAGATGACTTCAACAGCTATGTCGTACACGAGGTTATCCTTTCACGGATAGACGGAGCAGCGTGGAGCACCGATCCTGATGTTGATGATCCCAACAGACCCCGCACCAACGATGACTTCAAGATAACAAATATTGATGAATTCAAGGTCACAAAGGTAGACAACGAGGGTCTGATCAACAAGGCATATACTATGAAGGAAGCGAATAAATACGTTCCCGTACACAATTACAAGGACGAATATACGTACTTCCCGACCTATAATCAGGGTGAACCCGAGTCTGTAAGCGTAGGCTCTGTCGGCAAGAAGCGTAAGGATACCATAAGGAATGACCGCGGTGGCGGTATCATCATAAACCTGTATGATATGGATACTAAGGAACCTCTGCGCGGCGGAGAATTCAGGCTGAAGAAGGATGACGGTACTGAGGACGGTGTTTTTGTAGGTACATTCACCTCTGACAGCGACGGTCAGATAACTATCCTCTATCAGAACGAAAACCTTGAGACAAACGTAAAATATATCCTCGAGCAGACCAAGGCTCCAACGGGATATATCGGCGTGCCTAACCCCGTGGAATTCATCGTGGAAGCGACGGGCAGCGTTGCGACCGATATTCCTGTCACGGGCAATGAAGAAAAGTGGGCGAAGGCTGAGCTGAAGACGAGCAGCGAGGATAACCTCATAGGCTACATCAAGCTCTACAACAAGCCGTTCACTCTTCAGGTGAAGAAGGTGGATTCCTCGTCAGGAGCGGCGCTCAAGGGCGCACATTTCGCGCTGTATAGGTGCGTGAACGGGGTCAAGGACTACACTCCGATGCAGAACTACACGGATATTGTCAGCGGCGAAAACGGTGTCATTGCCGAGATAAGCACAGCTCTCGGACACGGTACCTACTGCCTTGAGGAGCTCAGCGCTCCGACAGGATATGAAAAGCTTACTGCGGATATCAGATTCACGATATCCTCTGAGGGGATCGCTATCGCCGCAGGAAGCGGAGGCACTCTGACAGTTGACGACGATGAAAGCAGCTGTTCGTATCTGATAAAGTTATCGAACAGCAAGAAGGAGTCTTCCATCATATTGCCTACAGGAATCGAGACGCACGGTGCGGCGACAGCTTCGATGCTGTTCCTGCTTGTCACGTTCGGAGCATTCCTGCTGATACGTACTAAGATGCGCAGAAAAGAATAAATAAAAAACTCCCGAAAAGCGGCTTGCTTCTCGGGAGTTTTCTTATATCGGCTTATGCAGTTTTGGAAGTTACGAACTCCTTTAGTGTCGGGATATACCCTCTGCGGTAGATACAAGAGCGTAGTACGCGAGTACGCATGAAGCGTCCTTTGCGTCAACGATGCCGTCGCTGTTGATATCGGCGGCTGTGGTTTCAGCCTCAGTGAGACCGCTTTCCTCGCCTGTTGAAGCCTTCGCATAGGCAACGAGTATCATCGAGGCGTCCTTTGCATCGACCTTGCCGTCATTGTTGACATCGCCGAGGTCGAGGCTTGGTGTGGTCGTGGTCGCAGGTGTATCAGTTGTAGTTGCTGCGGTAGTAGTTGTGGAAGTTGAAGTTGTAGTAGTCTCGGAAGTGGTAGTTGTTGTAGGCTGAGTTGTGGTGGTAGTAGTCTCAGAAGTGGCAGTTGTTGTAGGCTGAGTTGTAGTGGTAGTAGTCTCGGAAGTTGTAGTAGTCGTGGGCTGAGTTGTAGTTGTGGTAGTCTCGGAAGTCGTAGTAGTTGTGGTCTCCGTTGTAGTGGTAGTTGTTGCGGAAGTGGTAGTTGTGGTTGCTGTTGATGATGCGCTTGTTGTTGTAGTTGAGGGAAATGCTCCGCTGTAGGGAAGCGAAGCGATATTGCCGCTCAGATAACAGATAATAGCGTATGAGTCATTTCCATCTATGCCGTCTCCGCGGTTATAGGTATCGGCATTCGCCAGCCCTTGAGGAGTGAGCGTATTTGCCACGCAGTCATTGAGGTAATCGTTGAGAGCGATCACGTCCTTTGTATCGACCTTGCCGTCGCAGTTGACGTCTCCGCAAAGACCTGTTGCTACGGGAGCGGTCGTAGTTGCAGCTGTGGTAGTCTGAGATGCTGAAGTTGTTGTGGGCTCAGCTGTTGTGGAAGTAGTCGTAGTGGTTGTAGGCTTTGCTGTAGTGGCAGTTGTTGTCATGGTTGTGGCAGTAGTAGTAGTAGTTGTTGTTGTTGTTGAAGTTGCAGTCGATTCGGTCACCTGCGGGAACGCTCCGCTGTAGGGAAGCTTGCTGATAATACCGTCTATGAAATAAATGATAGCAGTTACTTCATTGGGGTCTATTCCATCGCCGGTATGATATGCATCTGCGTTCAGTATGCCCTGAGCGGTGAGAGGATGCTCCTTGCTATTGTTGAGGAAGTTGTTGAGCGCTGTTACGTCCCTGTTATCGACCTTGCCGTCGCAGTTAACGTCGCCGTAAAGGGGAGTGTATACCACAGAAGAAGTAGTTGCCACTGATGTGGTAGTTGAAGCAGCCGTGCTCTTTGAAGTTGAAGCGGTACTGCTTACCGCTGTTGTAGTCGTTGAAACGGAAGAAGTCGCTGCCGATGATGTAGTCGTGGTAGTCGCGAGATACTCCGCAGGCTCGGTCATATCTTCAAAGAAGGCACAAATGAAAATGAACTGTTAGAAGCATTATTTGAAGATGTCAATTCATATGAGCGAGTAAAAGATGGCGAATATAGTTTATGGGGAGAAATTGATGATCCTCAGTTTGTTATAAAAGATGAGCTTTATGGAACTGAGCTTCTCCCTGTGTATCAAGACTGGCTGATGTTTAAGCACGTTGCGAAACATTATAATAGATTTTTCGCAATTGACGGTTTTGGAGATTATTCAGGTTTTTTAGAAAGGTTCAAAAGTATTTTATTGGGGTTCTCTGAAGATTTACCTGCAGGAACAAAACTATATAGAACTCGAATACAAACCCCTGAGTTAATGGACTTACCCACAATACAACCATATAAAGAAATGGGACCAGCTCCACCTAAATATGCACAAACTAATAGAATGAGTCCTGCTGGTATTTCATATTTGTATTTAGCTTCCGATAGAGATACAGCATTTTCAGAATGCAGATTATCCAATTGCATAGCGATTGTAGCTGAATTTGAATCAAAGCAAGACTTGCAAGTAATTGATTTTACAAAAGACAATTACTATTATGATTGTGGTAGTATATTTAGTGATGATTACTGTCATGAAGAGATCTTCATGACTCGTTTTTTAAAGGGGTTTGTTGAGGAGTTGTCTCAACCAGTAAATGATAATCAAGATCGTTCCTATGAATATGTTGCAACTCAAATAATCTCTGAATACATTAGGAGTATCGGTCTTGATGGGATATGCTATAAAAGTAGTGTAGCTAACGGAAAAAACTACGCTTTCTTTTATGGTCCAGATCCCAAAGAGGTTCCCGATTTATATCCATACCCATTTAATGATCTATACTATCTTTATGAATTACCAATTTTAGATCCTTATACTGAATTCTTTAACATTACTCAAATTGAGGAAGTTAGATTGGAGAATACAGTCAAAGCAACTACTATTAATTCACGGATAATCTAATTAAAAAACTGCTTAGAAGTCCATTCCAAGCGTTTTTCTTATGAAGCTGAAAATGTGACTTGAACACGCAACCTCTGGTTAGAAAAAGCTAAATCCCGACACGTTTTGGTATCGGGATTTATTGTTCCTATTCAGTTCGATATTGTTCTTTCTCCGTTAAGGAACGTGAGCATTGAGGGAGAACCCTTTTTCAAAAGGGTTTCCCTCAATAGATACCCCGTAATATTTCTATATAGGCACAGCACATATGAATGGCGGCTTTTTATTGTAATGTCAGGGCAGTGTTCATTCAAAGCAGGTGATCATTTTGCGTCCGCTGGCAGGTGGGGCGTAGTTCCACTCGCTCAGATGTCCTGAGTCTATGTAGTAGTGAAGGCTGCTCGCGGGTGTACACTCCTCGCAGACGTCAACGATAACAAGCTTCACTTTCATCTTCTCGGGGATTATTGCCTTTATGTATACGCTCACACTCTCTCCTGCGGTGACTCCTCCGCGGAGCTCAGCAAGACCTGCAAGGTTAGGCGCAAGCTCCACGAATATGCCGTATTCCTCCACGGAGCGCACCACTCCCGAGACTGTCTCTCCCGCCTGAAAGCCCGCGGTGTTTTCCTCCCATGTGCCGAGAAGCTCCTTGTGCGAGAGGCATATCCGCTCGCCGTCGCGGCTGCGGACGACTGCCTTGATGAGCTGCCCCGTGCGGAAGCGGTCGGAGGGGTGGGATATGCGCGAGACCGATATCGCGTCTATCGGTATCAGCGACGGGACTCCGCAGCCGATGTCAACAAAGCAGCCGAATTGCTCGAGATGTGTGACCTTCGCATCTATGATATCGCCTGCGGTGAGCTTGCTCATATGCTCGGTGATGAACTCCTCCTGTGCCGCTGAGCGCGAAAGGACGGCTCTGACACGCCCGTCTGCGTCTGTGGCGACCTCCGTGACCTTGAAGCAGACTATCTTGTTCACTCGCGAGATGAGCGCGATATCACGCGTTTTGCCCTCGCGTATGCCGACTGCTCCCTCGTCGCGGGGGATAATGCCCTCGCCGCACGGGAGCTCGACTATGATGTCGTGGGTGCTGCTGCATACAGCCGCCCGCGCTTCGAGTATGAGCCCCTTTTTCATCGCCTCTCCGAGTCCGTCTGCTGTTGCGATATACCTCTGGTTTTCGGCTGTCCTGTAGAGGCAGCCCTCGGGTCTGTAGTTCATATTTGTACCTCCGTGAGATTTTTTCCTTGTGAGATAATCATATTCACGGAGGCGGGCGTTTATGACTGCGGTGAGTCGATGCGGCTGCCGCCCATTGCCGTGAGTATCGAGCTTATTTCACGGGTGCGGCTGCCGTCGCAGACGATGAATACCTTCGTCCTGCGGCTTCGGCGCGGCTCGGGTATCACGTCGCGCGAGGCAGGGGATTCAAGCACTGCTGTGAGGTAGTTTTGCGCGGTGACTGCGGCGGGCAGTATCGTACAGTTCGTGCCGCGGCTAAGACGCTCGGCTTTGTCGGAGATGCGGTCGTAGATAAAGCTCGTGGAGTAGATTCCGCGCACTGAGCTGCGCACTTTGCCGAGTGCTGCCTCGGCATACTCGGGGGCTTCAAATTCTGCGGTTATCCTCGTTACCATGGGTGACTCCTTTCGGCATAATATTGCTCTCTGACGCGAGATGATACTGTCTGTATATTGCACGGGAGTAATTATTATGCGTATTGTCTGTTTTTAGGTGTGCGTTTTTATTATTTTTCCACAAACCTGAAAAAATATACCCTCAAAATATTGATTTGAGCACGGTTTTAGGGTATAATGTGAAATGTACGATTTTTTCAGGATGACGAAAAAGTATAAAGGATGTGGGACTGTTGGACGTAAGGGTCGGCGATGTACTGACTATGAAAAAACAGCACCCCTGCGGCTCTAACGAGATGCTCGTTTTGCGCTCGGGGATGGACTTCCGCCTGCGCTGCGTCGGCTGCGGAAGAGAGTTTATGGTCCCCAGAAGCAAGATAGAGAAAAGTATAAAAAGAATAAATAGAGAGAACGAGAGATAGACAGCAAACATTACAGTCTTTTGGAAGGATAGATATAATGTTTGAAAAGCTTGCCCTTATGGAGCAGAAATATGAGGAAATAAGCGCACGGCTCTCAGACCCCGAGACTGTCAGCGATAATAAGCTGTATACACAGCTCATGCGCGATTTCAAGAATATGACACCTATCATCGAGAAGTACCGCGAATACAAAAAGGCGGAGAGCTCGAACAATGAAGCAAGAGAGCTCCTCGAGGCGGGCGGCATCGACAGGGAATTCAAGGAGATGGCTCAGGCTGAGCTCGAGGAGAGCAAGGAGGCTATGGAGAAGCTCACACAGGAGCTGAAGGTGCTTCTGCTGCCAAAGGACCCAAACGATGACAAGAACGTCATTATCGAGATAAGAGGCGGCGCAGGCGGCGAGGAGGCTTCACTCTTTGCAAACTCCCTGTACCGTATGTATACCATGTACGCCGAAGCCAAGGGCTGGAAGCAGGAGGTGCTCAGCGCCAATCCTACCGAGCTCGGCGGCTTCAAGGAGATAAGCTTCTCCATTGAGGGCGAGGGGGCGTACTCCCGCCTGAAGTATGAGAGCGGCGTTCACCGCGTACAGCGCGTCCCCGAGACCGAGTCGCAGGGACGTATCCACACCTCTACAGTTACCGTCGCGGTGCTCGTCGAGGCTGACGAGGTCGAGCTCGAGATAAACCCGACCGACCTCAAAATAGACTACTTCCGTGCAAGCGGAGCGGGCGGACAGCATATAAATAAAACGGAGTCCGCCGTGAGGATAACCTACCTGCCGACGAATGTCGTGGTAGAGTGTCAGGACGAGCGCAGTCAGCATAAGAACAAGGACAAGGCAATGAAGATACTCCGCAGCCGCATCTATGAGGCTATGCTGGAGGAACAGGCAGCAAAAGTGGCTTCCGAGAGAAAGATGCAGGTCGGTACGGGCGACCGCTCGGAGCGTATACGCACATATAATTTCCCGCAGGGACGTCTCACCGACCACCGTATCGGTCTTACGATATACAGGCTCGAGGATATGATGAACGGAAACCTCGACGAGGTGTTCGATGCCCTTGCTACGGCAGATCAGGCTGCAAAGCTGGCAAGTCAGGAAGAATAAGCGCATGGATACTCTATTGCTGAAAAATAACATTGATGATATAAGATACGCTGCAACGCTGATAAGAGACGGACAGGTAGTGGGGATACCTACCGAGACCGTTTACGGCCTCGGGGCGGATGCCTCCAACGAGGAGGCTGTCAGAATGGTCTTTGCCGCCAAGGGCAGACCTGCCGACAACCCGCTGATAGTTCATCTTGCCGATTTTTCGGACGCGGTCAAGTACACTTCGGCGATACCCGAGCTCGCACACAAGCTTGCGGAGAGGTTCTGTCCCGGACCGCTCACTATGGTCATGCCCAAAAATGAGCGCATTCCTATGGTGACGTCGGGAGGGCTCGATACCGTGGGCATTCGTGTGCCATCGCATCCCGTTATGCACAGCATTATTGAGCTGTCGGGCTGCGCTGTTGCCGCTCCGTCTGCAAATACGTCGGGCTATCCAAGCCCTACCTCCGCCGAGCACGTAATGCGCGACATGAACGGTAAGATAGCTGCCGTGGTTGACGGCGGACAGTCCGAATTCGGCGTGGAATCGACCGTCATCTCCTTCGACGGCGAGGACGCGGTGAGGATACTGCGCCCCGGTGCTGTCACAAGAGAGATGCTGCTCGAGGTGTGCGGCGAGGTCATCATCGACCCTGCTATCCTCAATGAGGTGGGGGAGGGCGCGAAGGTCGCTTCTCCAGGTATGAAGTACAAGCACTATTCGCCTAAGGCGGATATTATCATGGTGGAGTCGTCGCTCGCGGACTTTGCGGAGCTTGTCGGCGATAACTACGGGGACGGTGTCTATGCTCTCGTTTTCGACGGCGATGAGGAAGGCTTCCCCTACAGGCACCTGACTTACGGTGCGGACAGCTCTATGCAGGCTCACTGGCTCTTTCAGAGGCTCAGGGAGCTCGACGACATCGGTGCGGAAAAAGTTTATGTCCGTGCTCCTTCTACGGACGGAGTCGGACTTGCAGTATATAACCGCCTCATCAGGGCGGCAGGATTCGAGGTGATAAGGATATGAACAGTCTTGAAGGCGTTATGGTGGTCGGGCTGACAGGTCAGACGGGTGCGGGAAAAAGCACCGTTTCACGGGTCTTCGCGGACAACGGGTTCGCGGTGATAAATGCGGACATGATAGCAAGAGCCGTCGTCGAGAAGGGGACGAAGTGCCTCGACGAGATCTCCGATTTCTTCGGGAGCGGCATCCTCAACGAGGACAGGACTCTAAACAGAAAGGCGCTCGCCAAGATAGTTTTCACAGACAAGTGCAAGCTCGATTCGCTCAATACTATTATATATCCTTACATCACGGGTGAGATACTCCGCCAGATAAAGGCACATTCGCTCAGCGGCGAGAAGCTCATACTCCTCGACGCTCCCACGCTCTTCGAGAGCCGTGCGGACGATTTCTGCGAGTTCATCATCTCAGTGGTCGCTTCTCCCGAGATTCGCAAACAGCGTATCATCGAGCGCGACGGGCTCACTCCCGAGCAGGCTGACGAGCGTATGAGCTCTCAGCTCGATGCGGATTTCTTTATTTCCCACTCCGACTACATAATCGAGAACAACGACTCGATGGATAATGTCAGCGGCATTTCAAACGAGGTGTCCGCAAAGATAAGGGATATTTACTACAGCAGGATCAATACTTCCGCTATGGCGGATTGAAAAGGAGATACAGCTATGAAAGATAAAGATAAGGTTTCCAAGGAGCTCAAGGATAAGCTCTTCCTCAAACGCAGGAACGGCTACCGCAGGATAAGCAAGTCCGACGAGAAGGCTTGTATGAGCTTCGCCGAGGATTACAAGAAGTTCCTCGATAATGCCAAGACCGAGCGTGAGGCTGTCGCCGAGGCAGTCGCGCTCCTGAAGAAGAACGGATTCAAGGAGTATAAGTGCGGCATGAAGCTGAAGGCGGGCTCTAAGATCTACCGCGTCAACCGCGGGAAGTCCGTTATCATGTCCGTGATAGGCTCTGCTCCCATTGAGGAGGGCGTAAGGCTCTGTGCGGCGCATATTGATTCCCCGAGACTCGACCTCAAGCAGAACCCGCTCTATGAGGCTGATGAGCTCGCGCTCTTCAAGACCCATTACTACGGCGGTATCAAGAAGTACCAGTGGACGGCTATCCCGCTCGCTCTCCATGGCGTTATCATCAAGGCTGACGGCTCGAAGGTAACGGTCGCTATCGGTGAGGACGAGTCCGACCCCGTCTTCTATGTGACTGACCTTCTCCCGCATCTCGCTGCCGAGCAGATGTCACGCACAGGCGCTAAGCTCGTCAAGGGCGAGGACCTCAACCTCCTCATCGGCTCTGTGCCGTTCCGCGAGGACGAGGGCAGCGAGGCTGTTAAGCTCAATATCCTAAACATTCTTTTCGAGAAGTACGGCATCACCGAGGCTGATTTCATCTCCTCGGAGCTCGAGGCTGTCCCCGCTTTCAAGGCGAGAGATATCGGCTTCGACAGGAGCCTCATCGGCGGATACGGTCACGATGACCGCTGCTGCTCATATCCCGCGCTCAGAGCTTCGGTGGACTGCAAGGCTCCCAAGCATACGGTCGTTACCGTGCTCACCGACAAGGAGGAGACAGGCAGCGACGGTAATACGGGACTGTGCTCGTCGTACCTCGAATACTTCATTCACGACCTCGCCGCTGACCTCGGTGCTGACGGCAGACACGTTCTGTCTGCGTCGGAGTGCCTCTCGGCGGACGTGAACGCTGCCTATGACCCGACATTTCCCGAGGTCACCGAGAAGAACAACTGCGCATATGTCAACAGGGGCGTGTGCATCACCAAGTACACGGGCGCAAGAGGAAAGTCGGGTACGTCGGACGCATCTGCCGAATTTACGGGACGTATCAGGCGCCTTATGGACGGCAGTGACGTCATCTGGCAGACGGGCGAGCTCGGTAAGGTGGATATGGGCGGCGGCGGTACTGTTGCTGCGTATATCGCTAACCTCGACGTCGATACCATTGATATGGGGGTTCCTGTGCTTGCGATGCACGCTCCCTATGAGGCTATCTCCAAGCTCGACCTCTATATGGCTTATAAGGCTTTCGCTGCCTTTATGGCTGACTGAGCAGGCACTCTTTAAGGACTGTATTCATACAGAAGCAATGCGGTGTATTTATTGAGGGAAACCCTTTTGAAAAAGGGTTCTCCCTCAAACTCCCTTCCTAAAACTTTCAATTTAAATTTTGCCCCTATGGGGTACTCTACTGATACGAAAAGAGTAAGTCGTTCTTTTCATTGAGAGTACCCCATAGGGGCAAAATTTGGACTAAAAGTCTTTGGAAAGGGGTTCGGGGGAGAACCTTTCTTCAGAAAGGTTTCCCCCGATATATGTCCCGTAATACTTCCGTATAGGTACAGTTCTTAAAGAGTCCCTCCTTGCTTTGTATGCAGTGCTATACGTACGGTCACTTTATGCTCCTTATCCTGCCGTCTTTGACTATGAATACACGGTCGGAAATATCCATCATCGAGCGGTCGTTATAGGAGTCGGTATAGAAGCAGTCGATGGGCTTGTCGCCGAAGTGCTCCCTGTAGCGCCTGACCTTATTGTCGCCGAAGTTGAAGTAGCTTATCTCAAGCTTTTGCCAGTCTATCTCCGAGCAGATGAGGTTCTTGGTATTGAGGCGGTGCTTTATCGCGTCAATGAGAAAAAACGGTCCTGCGGTGATGATGATGTCTTCCGAGGTTATGCGTCGGAGCATCCGCCTGTCGAGCTTGCGGTGGTTGCGCTGCCAGAAGCTGTCTGTGAGCGAGAGAAGCTCGTTCTTGTCCCTGACAATGAACTTTATCGCGTCGTTTATCCGCTTTTCAAGCGTCTCTTTGCTCGCGAGGCAGAGCTTGTACATCGCGGCGTTCCAGAACAGCGACGGCAGAAAGAGGAGTATCCGTTTATTGTGCCTGAGCATATAAAAGGCGAAGTCGACGGAACTCTCGCCGTGGTATATCGTGTTGTCGAAGTCGAAGACTTTTATCTTCACCACATCCTTTCGTTTTTTCTCCATTATACCAGATTTTTCAATGCAATGCAACAGCCGCCCGAGGCTCTGTGTGTGCAATTATTTGACCGCAATATTTGACCGATTGACCATATATTGCGGGATTCTGCCTCTTTGTTATCTTGCAAAAATGTCATTATATTACTATGAGTCTTTGTACGTACAACAATCTCGTAAAAATATTGTTTAAATAATTCTTGCGGATTGTAAATACATAAAACAGTCGGCTTTAATAACTTTGCTGCCATTTTTTTGGGGTATTTTGAAATTATATATGCAATTAGTCAACGAAATCTTTGGTTTATCCACTCTATATGCATTTAGTGGGTTGTAAAATTGACTGTACATCTTATATAATATTAACATAGTATTAATGTACGAAATAGTGTACGTATATAAGGGGGTATATCATGAAAAAGATAAAGAAAATACTAAACTCGGGATTGAGCCTCGTGCTCGGCGCCTCTCTCGCCGCTGCACCTGTAATGGACAGAGGTCTCATTTCCTCGGTCGGGGGTGCGGACGACGAGGTCGTTTTCTACGTTTCTCCCGACGGCAGCGACAGCGGCGACGGCTCTATAAGCTCGCCTTTCGCTACCATAGCTGCCGCACGTGACGCCGTCAGAAAAGTCAACGGCAATATGTCGGGCGATATCACCGTCTATCTCAGAGGCGGCGATTACCGTCTTACCGAGCCCGTTACATTCGATACCCGCGACTCGGGTACGAACGGTCATTCCGTCAACTATAAGGCGTTTGCGGGCGAGACTCCCGTCATCAACGGCTCTGCACGGGTCACGGGCTGGAGCAAGTTCAACGACAAGCTGTGGTCGGCTCCTCTCGACCGCGACTGCAAGCTCCGTAACCTCTATGTCAACGACCGACGCGCCAATATGGGCAGCGTGAAGGTGCAGTCAAAGGGCGGTTACGGTCAGTACAGCATCAAGGCGGGACAGGCTGACTGGGCATGGGATTCGGGGACTAAGTCCGACGGCTCGTCCTATGCCGAGAACTCTATGCCGAGGATAACCTCGAACTTCGATGACCTTGAGATAATCAACGGCACTACATGGAACGAAAATATTGTGTGTACACGCGATGTCAAGTATGAGAACGGCTCTGTCGTGCTCCTTTATCAGCAGCCTTACGGCTCTATCGCTCAGACCCCCGGCTGGGGTGCGGGCTTCTCTGCCGGCGGTACTCATACCATTTATAATGCGTTCTCTTTCGTGGACGAACCCGGTGAGTTCTACTTCGACAAGACTAAGAAGGTGCTCTACTACTATCCGCGTCAGGGCGACGATATGACGGTCGCAGATGTTGAGGCGCCTGTTGCCGACCAGCTCATCGTGGTCAAGGGCAGCAGCACCTCGGAGCGCGTCGAGAATATCTCCTTCAGCGGCATCACATTCGCCAATACCGACTATCAGCTGACGGATGTGGCGGGCTCGCACGGCAAGACTACCTGTCAGGCGGCTCAGACGTATACCGCTTTTGCTGAGTCGAACTGGCATAATAAAAAGTACGAAATGGTGGATACGCTTCCCGCTGCCGTTCATGTTGAGAGCAGCAAGAACATCAGATTCACCAATAACGTTATCAAGCATACGGGCGCTGACGGTATCTCCATGACGAACGATGTTGTAAACTCGGAGATAAGCTCTAACTACATCACCGATATCACTTCGAGCGGTATCACGATAGGTCATCCTCAGCATATCTACATCGGCGACGCTGCCGCCAACAACCACGAGCGCTTCCCGAAAGGTGTCGAAGGGCTCTGTACGGATATCCTCATCTCGCAGAATATGCTCTATGATATCAGCGTCGTTCACGGTTTCGGCGGCTGCGCTGCTATCACCTGCTACTACACCGACACCGCAAAGGTACTCAGCAACACAATTGAAAAGACCGCGTACAACGGCATCCACATGGGCTGGGGCTGGTGCAACTTCAAGGACAGCGAGACATCGCGCAATAACATGATTTGCTACAACCGCGTTATCAACTGCCTCAACCGTCTCCACGACAGCGGCGGTATCTATACTATCGGTCAGATGCCCGGCACTGTCATCAACGAGAACTACGTTCAGGGTATCCCCGCAGGCGGCCCAGGAGCACCTACATACGGTCTGCACAACGATGAGGGTACTGCTTACATCGAGGAGCTCGACAATGTCCTCGAGATAAGCCCGAACGTTACCTATACTATCAACTGCGAGGATTACGGGCAGAAGCATCACCTCAAGATAAAACGCACTTATGCGACTGTCAGCAAGATGGGCAAGAATCCTCCCAACAGCGAGATAGACCCCATCATCGTTGTCAAGGACAATGTCTGGCCGTTCGAGCAGTATAAGATATGCCTCAACTCGGGCGTTTCCGATGAGAACCGCAAGCTCGTGCCAGGAAGCGTGACTTCCGCTGCGAACTTCGTCTTCCCTGCAAGCTGTGAGACTACCTGCGGCAGCAAGCTGCCGATACGCAAGGGCGACGGTATCGTCTGGATAGCTCCCGACGGAACTACAAACTTCAGCGCAGGTGCAACAATGACAAGAGCCGCGACTAACGCGACCTCAATAAAGACTCCTTCAACAGAAGGGGAGTACCGCATCTACGTCACCGATGCAGGCGGCAAGGTGCTGAGCAAGTCCGACCATATCCTCCGCCTTAAAGGTACAGGCTCTACCGACGATGTTATACAGGCTGAGAGATACAGCTCGCAGAGCGGCATAGAGGTCGAGAGCTGTGAGGAAGGCGGTCAGGACGTCGGCTTCATCGAAAACGGCGATTACATCGTCTTCAAGGGAATCGACTTCAAAGGCGGCGAGGCAAAGTCGGCGGATTTCCGTGTTTCTTCAAACGGCAACGGCGGTACTATCGAGATACGCGTTGGCGGACTTGACGGAACAAAGATAGGCGAAGTCGAAGTACCCGTAACGGGCGGCTGGCAGACATGGAAGACCGTTACAACTGACATCAGCAACATGACCGGCATTCACGACGTATACCTCGTATTCAAGGGCGGCGAAAGCTACCTCTTCAATGTCAACTGGTGGAAGCTGAACTTCCCGGAGGGGCTCGATGACACCGCCTTAAAGGGCGACCTCAACGGTGACAGATGCGTCGATACGTTCGACCTCATACTCATCCGTCAGGCTGCGGAAAAGGGCGACGCCGACTACTTCGACGCTGCCGATATCAACGAGGACGGTGTGATAAATGCTGACGACGTTCAGCTCCATTCGGATTATATACTCGGTAAGATAAAATCATTTTAAGGGAATCGGGAGGTAATTACTATGAACAGAGGAATCGCTATTCTCTTGTCGGGAATGATAGCGGCTATGCCGCTCACGGGCTATGTTACGCCCAAGAGAGCTGAAGCTGCCGTGTCATTCACGCATCAGGAGTGGACGGGAAAAAACGGTACGGAGAAGGTGTTCGCGGTGAACCGTGCGCCTGCTTCCGTGAACTCAATACCGTATCAGGATGCCGCTGCGGCTCAGGCTTCGGTTTGGGATTACAACGCACGCGAGCAGTCGGACTATTTGCAGATGCTCACGGGCGCGAATGAGGACTGGCAGCTCACGGTAAAGCAGAACGACCAGCAGGCTTCGGGACTGCGCAACAGCGGGTTCATGAACGCTAACTACAACCCCAATCCCGCCGACGGCTGGAAGACAGTTCAGCTCCCGAGAAGCTGGACTACACAGGGCTTCGATTTCTCCATATACAGAAACGTGCCTCAGCCATGGCAGGACAGATACGACGGTAACGTCCAGTGTCCGAACGCTCCCACGAACTATAACCCCGTCGGTCTTTACCGCAAGAAGTTCACGCTCGACAGCTCTATGAAGGGCAACGGCAGACGTATCTATATCCAGTTCGACGGCGTTGAGTCCGCGTATTACGTTTACCTCAACGGAAAAGAGGTCGGATACAGTGAGGACACGTTCAGCCCGCACCGCTTTGATATCACCGATTACCTCACAGACGGCGAGAATACGCTCGCGGTGGAGGTACATAAGTTCTGCGACGGTACGTGGTTCGAGGATCAGGATATGATCTACGACGGCGGTATCTTCCGCGACGTTATGCTCGTCAGCACGCCGTCCGTGCAGATAAGCGACTATACCGTGCGCACCGATCTCGACAACTCCTACACCAACGCTGACCTCAAGCTCAGCGTGGACGTATCCAATATCACAGGCTCTTCAAAAATGGGCTGGACTATCGAGGCTGACGCATTCGATGAGGAGGGCAACAATATCCTCAGCGGCGTTTCTGCCCAGATATCAGGCTTGAAGGAGTACAGCAAGGGTACCTTCGAGCTCAGCGCGAATGTCAAGTCGCCTAAGCTATGGTCTGCCGAGACGCCGAATATCTACGCTCTCGTGCTCACACTCAAGGACGACAAGGGCAATGTGCAGGAGATCGTCTCCTCTCAGCTCGGATTCAGAGAGGTCGGATTCACACGCACCGAGGTCGACGGTTCATACAGGGTCACTACCAAGAGCTGGCAGTCTATGACCATAAACGGCAAGAGACTCCTGCTGAAGGGCGTCAACCGCCACGATACCGACCCGTTCTACGGCAAGGCTGTTCCTCAGACAACTATGGAGGAGGATATCCGCCTCATGCAGCAGAATAACGTGAACGCTATCCGTACCTCGCACTACAGCAATGACTCTTACCTCTACTGGCTCGCTAACAAGTACGGTATGTACGTAATGGGCGAGACGAATATGGAGTGTCACGCTCTCCAGAACAACAACAACGATTCAAAGAGAGCACTCTTCTATAACCTCGGTCTCGACAGAACTGAGACCGCGTATCAGCGCCTCAAGAACAACCCGTCCATCATTGCGTGGTCTATCGGCAACGAAATGGGCTATACGGGCGACCCGAACGCTTCGGGCGGTCTCTTCCGCGATATGATCTGGTACTTCAAGAAGCACGACCCGACCCGTCCCGTTCACTCCGAGGGACAGGGCACGGCTATGGGTACCGATATGAACAGCCAGATGTACCCCGGCTCCGGCGGTATTGGCAATAACCGCGGCGACGGAAAGATACCCTATGTTATGTGCGAATATGACCACGCTATGGGTAACTCGGTCGGCGCGCTCAAGGAGTACTGGGACGTCATCAGAAGCTCCGACAGATTGCTCGGCGGCTTCATCTGGGACTGGGTCGACCAGTCAAGAGCCGTTAAGCTCCCCAACGGTGCCTGGGACTACTACTCTCAGCCCTACGCCCGCAAGAACCTCTATCAGGAGGAGAGCAAGGGCAAGTTCTACGGCTACGGCGGCGACTGGGGCGATTCCCCGAACGACGGAAGTTTCTGCGAGAACGGTCTTATCAGTCCCGACAGAAATCCTCAGCCCGAGCTGGCAGAGGTCAAGTATCAGTATCAGAACTTCTGGTTCTCAGCTACGGCGGCTCAGATCGCGAACAAAGAGGTCTCCGTCTACAACGAGAACGACTTCCTCGACCTCAGTGACTTTACTCTGAAATGGGAACTCGTCAAGAACGGTATCGCTGTTGACAGCGGTATCGTTGAGAATGCATCGGCTGCTCCGCAGAAGACAAGTACGCTCTCTATCCCGTTCGAGCTGCCTAAGAAGTACCTCTCGGGCGACGAGTTCTACCTCAATCTCCGTGTCCTCAACAAGAATGAGACTATGTTTCTGCCCGAGGGCTTTGAGGTCTCGTATGAGCAGATACCGCTTGCGACAGGCGGCGGCTCGTCTGTACGTCCTCCCGAGACGACTGATGAGGTCACTATCGTTGATGCGGGCAATTCATACGTTCCTACGGCTAAGAATTTCAACTGCGCTATCGACAAGTCTACGGGTCTTATGAAGACTTATGCTTACAACGGCGAGGTGCTCGTCGATAACGGTCCTACGCCCAACTTCTGGCGAGGCAACGTCGAGAACGATACGGGCTGGGGCGCAAGAGGCGAATTCGACGGCACCTGGCAGAATGCAGCAGGTAAGTTCAGCGTTTCGGGCTTCGAGCAGAAGGACGGCAGCAACGGCAGCAAGATACTCATCGCTCATCTTACACTTCCCAACGCCAAGAATGCAAATGTTGACATCACTTATACTTTTTCACCCGACGGCAGCGTGAAGGTGGATTTCCACGTTGACGCTACACGCACGGGGCTCGGAAACTTCATCAGAGTCGGCTCTATGATGACCCTCCCCGAGGGTGCCGAGAACGTTACTTGGTACGGCAACGGTCCCGTCGAGACCTTCAACGACAGAAAGACCAACGGTATCATGGGCGTTTGGAGCGACACTGTCTCGCATATCTTCTACCCCTATATGAAGGCTGACGATACGGGCAATCTCACCGACGTCAAGTGGATCTCCGTTCAGAACGAGAAAAAAGAGAATTCAGTCCTTATCGCTGCTGAGGGTACAGTGGAGGCAAGCGCGCTGCACTTCACCCCCTATGACCTCCAGAAGGCTGACCACCCCTATAAGCTCTCACCGCGCAAAGAGACTATACTCAGCGTGGACTACGGCTCGATGGGTACCGGCTCGGCTACCTGCGGACAGGCGACTCTCGAACAGTATCGCCTGCCTGCTTCCCGTGCGTACGACTGGAGCTACACTATCATGCCCGTTTCTTCAAAGCTGACTGCTCAGGAGCTCTCGGATACTGCGGCTAAGCTGCGCTCAAACGGTACTTCCATTCAGGACAAGAGCCAGAATAACCTCGTTGTTCCTGTAACAGGCAGCGCAAAGCTCAAGTCGACTGCCGACGGCAATGCGGTATCGGGAGATGTTTCTGTTCCTCAGTGCGACTCTATCGACAAGGCTCTCAGCGGACATAACTCGTTCACAGTGGAATCCAACTTCGTTCCCACAGGAAACCCGCAGTTCAACATGATCGCCAGCAAGGGCGACCACGCATTCGGTCTGAGAACTGAGAACAACAAGGTCTACTTCTTCATCCATGCAGGAGGCGAATGGAGATCTGTTGAGTACACAGGCACAGGCGACCAGTGGCTCGGTAAGAAGCACCAGGTAGCAGGTATTTACGACGCGGAAAATAATATGCTCCGCATCTACTGCGACGGTAAAATAGTTGCAGAGAAGGCAACAGGCACTACAAGCGGTGTCACCACATCCGGCTACAACTTCACTATCGGTAAGTGCCCTGAGACAAATCGCGGCTCTGCTGCTGATTTCTACGAGGTAAGAGTATACAGCAAGGCTCTCAGCGCATCTGAGCTCTCTTCGCAGAATACGGCTTCGCCTGCTTATGGTCCGGACGACAAGTGCGTTCAGCTCTGGCTCGACTTCGACAACATCGCTGTCGCTTCCGACGTGCCCGATGACCCGACTCCGTCTCTTATCGGCGACGCTAACCTCGACGGCAAGGTCACTATCGCTGACGCGACTGCTATCCTCCAGTCACTGGGCAATAAGGATAAGTACGCTCTCAGCGATGAGGCTAAGCTAAATGCTGACTGCTTTAACCCCGGCGACGGCGTTACTGCGGCTGACGCGCTCACTATACAGAAGCTCGACGCAGGTCTTCTCACGAAGCTCCCCGAGACAAAGGAATAAGCGAATATCACCACAAAGCCCGCGGTTAAACGCGGGCTTTGTTATAGTTTATTGTTATATGGTACAAACAACTTAGACTGTTATCATAGGGAAACAATCGCGGTCGGAGCGGTTGTTTGTGTTATAATAAAAAGGATATGTGATGCTTGGCGCTGAATGCCGCTGATTTGGCTTTCGGCGCAGGTATGTATTGTTTCTTTGGCAGTATAAGTATCGGTAGATGTTTCGTCGGGCTGCGCCGAGGCATAAATGTACGGGGCGGTCGTCAGGCTTTGCTTCGCTCGCCTGCCTGCTTCTCAGGGGGACGCTGTCCCCCTCGGGTCACCCCCTGCCGGGGTGAGAGCCTCACCCCGGACCCCCGCGAGTTCCGCTTCGCGGTTTTTATTGATATTTGTTTGCCACATTAATGATAACGTTCCCAAATGAAAGGAAGGATAATATGCTCGAACTAAACAACATCTCCTTCAATATCGACGACAGTGACGGCAAGACCGAGATCATCCGTGATATCTCCCTCGTCGTCCCCGACAATAAGTTCGTCGTTATTACAGGTCCAAACGGCGGCGGAAAATCTACGCTCGCCCGCCTTATCGCAGGTATACACCCGCTCTCTTCCGGACAGATTGTCTTCGACGGCACCGATATCACTGACAAGTCGATCACCGAACGCGCACGCATGGGTATCGGGTTCGCTTTCCAGCAGCCCGTCCGCTTCAAGGGGCTGACTGTGCTCGACCTCCTCAGGATCGCCTCCGGCAGCAGGATAAGCGTGAGTGAGGCGTGTGACTACCTCTCGGAGGTAGGGCTCTGCGCGAAGGAATATATCGACCGCGAGGTCAACTCCTCCCTCTCGGGCGGTGAGCTGAAACGTATCGAGATAGCTACTATCCTCGCACGCGATGTGAAGCTTGCTGTTTTCGACGAGCCCGAGGCAGGTATCGACCTCTGGAGCTTCAACAACCTTATCCGCATTTTCGAGAAAATGCGTCAGAGCAGCAAGAACAGGACTATCCTCGTCATCTCGCATCAGGAGCGTATCCTCAATATCGCTGACGAGATAATCGTGCTCGCGGACGGAAAGATCCTCAAACAGGGCAGCAGGGACGCGATACTCCCCGATATCATCGGCACACAGTACGCTTCGGGCGTGTGCTCGCGTATGGAATAAGGAGGCTCATACTATGAATATTGATACGATTCAGCAGCGGCTGCTCGAGGAGGTAGCTGACCTCCACGACGTTCCCGAGGGCGCTTATAACCTCCGCGCGAACGGAAAGTCAATTGGCAGGAATACTACCGCAAACATAGACATACAGTCCAAGCCCGATGGCAGCGGCATCGATATCCGAATCAAGGACGGTACCACCAACGAGAGCGTTCATATCCCCGTCGTGCTCAGCGAGAGCGGGCTGAAGGAGACTGTATACAACGACTTCTTCATCGGCGAGAATTGCGATGTTCTCATAGTGGCAGGCTGCGGCATAGACAACTGCGGCAATCAGGACTCCCAGCACAACGGTATCCACAGATTCTACGTCGGCAAGAATTCACGAGTGCGCTACGTTGAGAAGCATTACGGCTCGGGCGACGGAAGCGGTAAGCGTATCCTCGACCCCGTTACCGAGGTGTATCAGGAAGAGGGCAGCACCGTCGAAATGGAAATGGCTCAGATAAAGGGCGTCGACTCCACCGAGCGCACTACTCTCGCGGAACTGAAAGAGGGGGCAAAGCTCGTAGTGCGGGAGAGACTTATGACCCACGGCGAGCAGCACGCGCTGAGTGTGTACAAGGTATGCCTCAACGGCGACGGCTCCAGCGCGGACGTCGTTTCACGCTCGGTGGCGAGGGATACCTCCTACCAGAAGTTCGATGCGTGTATCGTCGGCAATGCTGCCTGCTCGGGACATACCGAGTGCGACTCTATCATCATGGACAGCGGGCGTATTCTTGCCGTTCCTTCTCTTGAGGCTAACAACATCGACGCCGCGCTCGTCCACGAGGCTGCGATAGGCAAGATCGCGGGCGACCAGCTCATAAAGTTGATGACTCTCGGTCTTACCGAGGCTGAGGCCGAAGAGCAGATCATCAACGGCTTCCTCAAATAAGTGTCATACTCCGAGTTTTCAGGGCGTGCTCTGAAGCTCGGAGTTTTTTGCTGTCTGTCACATAATCGGCTCGTGTTTCGTTATTATTGATGTGGCAATGAATATCAAAACCGCGAAGCGAAAATCCCCCTCGCCGAGGGGACAGCGTCCCCTCCTGAGAAGCAGGCAGGCGGGCGAAGCTATGCACTGCCGACCGCTCCGTATATCTTCGCCTCGGCGAAGAACGACGAAACATCTGCCGTTATTTATTGCCGAAGTAACAAAAGGAGGTTTACGATATGAAAAAAACAGCAGCAGTTTTTCTCGCGGCAATGACTGTCCTCGCGGGCTGCGGTGAAAGAGGCGTTTCTCGGTCGGAGAGCAGCGTGACCTCGGACAGCTCGTCTGCGGCTGATACGGACAAGCAGGGCGATGACATCGTCCTCACGATAGGCGTAGTCAACGGCGACCCCGGAAACATGAACGCAAACGGTTCGGTCACAAAGAGCTATTTCTGGACGCCGATGCAGGAACTCGTCGACCGCTTCAACTCCGAGGACAACGGCATACGCATCGAGATAAAGAACTATGCCGAAATGGACGAGTTCAAGGATTTCGGGTACGATGACCACGGCATTTTCAATGGCTACAGCGACGACGAGATGAAAACGATAGACTTTCAGGTCGCGCAGGACCTCATCAACAAGAAGGACATCGACATCGTCGGGACAAACACCTTCGCCAACAGCGCCAAGTACGAGATATTCAAGCGCAAGGGCGGCTTCGCTGACCTGTATGAGTTCATGAAGGACGACCCCGAGGTCAACTCCGATACGCTTAACAAGCATATCCTCGAACTCAACGAGCGCGACGGAAAGCTCTATTCGATACCGTTGTGCTACACCGCGCGGACACTGATAGGCGAGTCGCAGTACGTCGGCACAAAGCGGAACTGGAGCATCGACGAGTTCATCGACTGCTGGAACAGAATGCCCGAGGGCTCGACTGTGACATATTCAAACGAAGCCGAAGTCGTGTACTATGATGTGCTGCGGGCGAACACGACTGCCTTCATTGACTACGTCAGCTGCAAGACCCGCTTCGATGACCCCGACTTCCGAAAAATGCTCGAATTCTGCAAGCAGTTCCCCAGCAATATGGGCATTAAAAAGGACGGCGGCATCAACTACACTGACCCTCAGCTCGTCAAGCTCACTCTGCTGACGGGGTACGGCAACGCTATCCTCGAGGAGACTGATTACTCGGATCACTCGCGGAAATACTGCCGCCTGCGCGACGGCAGCCACACACTCGTCGGCTTCCCGACCTCGGACGGAAAGGGCGCTTTCCTCTGCGGAGCGTACGGCGAGTGGTCTATACGCTCCAACATCTCCAAGGAGAAACAGCAAGCGGCATGGACGTTCCTGCGCGAGCTCTACACCGAGGATTTCCAGACCGACAGCTACGCGATACGCCATGAGAGCAATAATCCGCAGACGGGCGAGACCTTCGTGAATTACGTATTTATGCAGGGCTTCCCTGTGAACAACGCCGCACGCAAAAATATCGCGCAGAATCTGCTCGGCGGCAAATACGATGATGCCACAGACATACAGACCATACAGGGCATTGAGGTCACGGAGGAGAATAAGCTCGCTCTCGAGCAGGAGGATATCGACTACATCGACGAGTATATCGACTCCATCGACCGCTGGGAGTTCCCCGATACCGACCGCGAGCTCTTTTGGATAATCGAGGACGAGGTGCTTGCGTACTTCCACGGCGACCAGGACGTCGACACGGTCGTTGACCACGTTCAGGACCGTGCAGGTATCTGGCTGAGCGAGCAGGCATAGCTCCTGCCCGCGCCCTCTATGGTTTTTTTGCGGAAAATACTTGCTTTTTTTTGCGGGATATGCTATAATATTAGCCGACAGTTCGTTTGCGCCATCCTGTCGTTAAACAAAACCACGGGCTACTCCCTATAACGTTTCTGCGCGATAATTCGCGCTTATCGTGATGTTCGGATACGCCTGCGCTTCGTAGGCGTATTTTTTATTGGAGGATATATCATGTACAAGCTGAAAACGTCTGCCGCTTTCGACAGCGCACACTTTCTCGCGGGTTATAACGGGAAATGCGCCAATATACACGGTCATCGCTGGACTATGGAGGTCACGGCAGAGAGCTCCGAGCTCATCGCCGAGGGTGAGAAACGCGGAATGGTCATCGACTTCGGCGACCTCAAAAAAGCTGTGCGTGCTCTCGCTGATAAGCACGACCACGCACTCATTTTCGAGGAGGGGACGCTCAGGACCGTAACTCTGACGGCTCTGGATGAGGAGGGCTTCCGTCTCATTGCTGTGCCGTTCCGCCCGACAGCAGAGAATTTTGCACGGCATTTCTATGAAGTCCTGAAAGCAGAGGGGCTGCCCGTCAGCTCCGTGACCGTTTACGAAACACCCGAAAACTGCGCCATTTACGAGGAGGAAAAGTGATGCTGCCTGTTGTAGAAAAATTTATCAGCATAAACGGCGAGGGCGCCCATGCAGGCGAGCTTGCCGCGTTTATCCGCTTCCGCGGCTGTAACCTCTGCTGCTCTTACTGCGATACCTGCTGGGCGAATACCGAGAATGCCCCCGCGGAGTTTGAGTCCGCCGATGAGCTCGCACGCTGGGTCGCCGAGACGGGTGTCCACAATGTCACACTTACGGGCGGAGAGCCGCTACTCCATAAAGAGGCGGGCGAGCTTGCAGAGCTGCTAATAGAGAAAGGCTGCCGCGTTGAGATAGAAACGAACGGCAGTATCTCCCTCGAAAGGCTCGCTGCTGCGAAATCCCGCCCTGTGTTCACCATGGATTACAAGCTGCCATCGAGCGGTATGGAGGAGTTTATGTGCAAGAATAATTTCAGGCTGCTCGGCTGCCACGATACGGTCAAATTCGTGTCGGGGAGCACCGATGACCTCGAACGCGCCGCCGAGCTCATCAAGGAGTACCGCCTGACTGAGCGCTGCCACGTCTTTATCAGCCCCGTTTTCGGCGAGATAGACCCCGCCGATATCGTCAGCTTCATGGAGGAGCACATGATGAACGGCGTGCGTTTGCAGCTTCAGCTCCATAAGTTTATCTGGGAGCCCACAAGGAGAGGTGTCTGATTTGAATAGGGAAAAGATAGAGTATCACGTCCGCGGACTGCTCGAGGCTATCGGCGAGGACCCCGAGCGCGAAGGTCTGATAGAGACTCCCGCGCGCGTGGCAGGTATGCTTGAGGAAATGCTCGAGGGCATTCGGTACAGCAACCATGACATCGCGCAGATGTTCGGGAAGACGTTCTCTGCCGAGGACAACGGCGCCTCCGAAGCCGTTGTTATGAAGGATATCACCGTTTTCAGCTATTGCGAGCACCACTTCGCGCTGATGTACGATATGCACGTCAATGTCGCCTATATCCCGCACGGAAAAGTGCTCGGGCTCAGCAAGATAGCTCGTATCTGCGATATGGCGTCGAAACGTCTGCAATTGCAGGAGAGGCTCGGCAGGGACATCGCCGAGATTATCTCCGAGGCGGCGGGGACTCCCGATGTCGGCGTGAAGATTGTCGGCTCGCACAGCTGTATGACAGCAAGAGGTATCCGCAATCCCTCCTCGCGCACCGAGACACGCACGTATACGGGCGAGTTCAAGTCGCGCCGCGATTTGCAGGAATTATTGGACTGAGAATCGGACTGTAGGGGACGGCGTCCCCGACGTCCCGCAAATAACGGATTTGTTACACGGGCGAGCGGAACTCGCCCCTACAATTTCAAATTCATCGCCGTCAGGCGATACCATTAGCTAAAGGCTAATGGCTAAGGGCTTTTTTCTAATTTCTAACATTTAAAAGGAGAAAAAATGAAAGCACTCGTTCTTTTCAGCGGAGGCGTGGACAGCTCCACCTGTCTCGGTATCGCTGTCGACAAATACGGAGCTGAAAACGTGCTTGCGCTGTCCATTTACTACGGACAGAAGCACGACAAGGAAATGAAGGCGGCTGAACGTACCGCAGCATATTACGGCGTGGAGCTCCGCACGCTCGACCTCGCGCTCATATTCGCGGATTCGGACTGCACTCTCCTCTCGGGAAACGGCGATATACCGCAGGAAAGCTACGCCGAACAGCTCGCGAAAACGGACGGCAAGCCCGTCTCGACCTATGTGCCGTTCAGGAACGGACTCTTCCTCTCGTCTGCGGCGAGCATCGCGCTCTCCAACGGCTGTGATGTCATCTACTACGGCGCTCACTCCGACGACGCTGCGGGCAACGCCTACCCCGACTGCTCCGATGAGTTCAACAAGGCTATGGACCGCGCTGTCTTCCTCGGAAGCGGTCAGCAGCTCCACATCGAGGCGCCCTTCGTGAACCTTACCAAAGCCGACGTCGTGAAAAAAGGACTGGAGCTGAACGTGCCCTACGAGCTCACATGGAGCTGCTATGAGGGCGGCGACAAGCCATGCGGCGTGTGCGGTACCTGCCGCGACAGGATAGCCGCTTTCGAGGCTAACGGCGTCACCGACCCGCTGATGCTGTAAGGAACGCCGCCTTCGGTGTTCCGCATAATAATGAACAAAAATACGGGCGGTCGAGGACGCCCGCCCCTACAATACAGGAGGTTATATATGACAGGCAGGAACGAAAACGAAAAGGGCAGCATAACCCTTCTCGGCAATCAGAACACCAAATACTCGCAGGATTACTCACCCGAGGTCCTCGAGACCTTCCCCAACAAACACCCCGACCGCGACTACTTCGTCAAGTTCAACTGTCCCGAATTCACGAGCCTTTGCCCGATAACGGGTCAGCCTGACTTCGCGACCATCTATATCAGCTATGTCCCGAATGTGAAAATGGTAGAGAGCAAGTCGCTCAAGCTCTATCTGTTCAGCTTCCGCAACCACGGCGACTTCCACGAGGACTGCGTAAACATTATCATGAACGACCTCATCAAGCTCATGGAGCCGAAGTATATCGAGGTCTGGGGTAAGTTCCTCCCGCGAGGAGGTATCTCCATTGACCCTTACTGCAACTACGGTATGGCGGGCACGAAGTGGGAGCAGGTGGCGTGGGAGAGGCTCTCCAAGCACGATATGTTCCCCGAGGACGTCAACAACCGCTGAAATATGTTATGCAGCAGGATAAGTCCTGCTGTTTTTTACAATATGAATCGTTTCGGCTTTGTTATTGATTCTTATATGGAGAGTGGTATAATACCAATATCCGGTATTTTTCAGGGAGTTTTTCAGATGAAATTCAGTAAAATATTAGTGGCGGCAGTTGCTTTCAGTATTATGTGCTACGGTTTTACGCTTATACATCAACGGGCGGAACAGATCCTATTGAGGTCTATCTCGGATATGAAGACGCGGATGCTCCCGCTGAAAAGTCAGGGGACGACGAATAATTCATGCGTCTTCCCTTTAACAGACAGAAAAGCCATAAAGAAGCTTTCGCTTCTTTATGGCTTTTGTTTTACTTTACATATCCCGAAAGACCCGCTATGCCCTGAGTCTTTATCGCATTGGCGATAAGTCCTGCGATGACGTTCGCGCCGCCTTCCTTGTAGTGCCTCTTGTCGTCCATATGATAGGTCGCTGCCTTATCGTATCCGACGGAATTATAGTGATTTACCGCTATAGCGTTGCAGTCTATAAAGGGGATATTGTATTTCGCTGCAAGCTTCTTGTCGGAATCGGTGTAGTTGGTGTAGCTTACGTTGAACTTGCCGCCCGAATAATCCTTCAGGCTGGGCGTATTCGACATTATTATCGGTGTCGCTCCCTTTGCAAGAGTATCCTTGATGAATGAGGTCATGTACCACTCATACGAGCCCGATGACGGATTATCAACATTTCCGCGGGTAGGTGCGTATCTGTCCGCATTCGTTGAGCCTGCGTCGTTTATCGCGAACTGGATGATCACGAAGTCGCCCTTCTTGAGGTTGTCCGTTATCGCTGCAAATCTGCCCTCGTCGTAGAACTTCTTCGAGCTTCTGCCCGCTACGGCGTGGTTGTATACGGACACGTCATCGGTGAAGTAGTTGCCGAGATAATAGCCCCAGCCCTGTATCGGACCGCCGTTCTGTGCCTGCTTGGAGGCATTGTAATACTGGCAGGTGGAGTCTCCTGCGAGGAAAACTGCGGGCTTGCTGCCGTCTACCGTCTGCTGTCCTGCATTCGGGTCGTAGACCTCTGCGACGGGCTCATCGGTGAGTATGCACTCGATGTAGTCGAAGTTCGGGCCTCCTTCACTGACCGCTGACTCGAACTTGATAGTGTTCTCGCCTGCTTTCAGCGGAAGTACGATGCCTATCTCGCTCCACTCGTCCCATGAGCCTGTGCCGTTGAAGGACTGCTGCCAGTAGGTCTGAGTGTCGCCGTTTACATAGATGTTGGTCTTGCGGTCGGCTGTCGAGCCGTTGGCGAAGCGGACGTGCGTCATATATCTGCCTTCTTCGGCAATGCGCACGCTGAACGTAAGACTGCTTCCGACTACGTTGTTGAGGTTTACATAGCCGACATTCCCAGAGCCGCCCATGGCTGCCTCGGTCTTGGTGTAGCCTGTGTGGTCGCTCTCTGCCCAGCCGTCGTCCCAGAGCTGGTCAACGGCGTAATACTTGGAGGGGAGAGTTGTAGTGGTCGTGGTCGTTGTGGTGGTTGTCGTGGTTGTGGTAGTAGTGGCTGCCGACGCAGTCTCTGGAGCGTCGGTCTCCTGCGATTCGGGCGCGGCGGGAAGCTCCTTCAAGCCTGCGTCTACCTGCTGGAGGAAGAGAGCGTCCATTGCTGTGATGCCCTCAGAGCCGTCAACGTCGCCGTTTATCCTGCCCTGCGGAGTGAGCGCGTATTTGTCCTTGTTGGCGATGGACTGGAGGATCGCTACCGCGTCGGCGACTGAGAACTTGCCGTCGCAGTTGGCATCGCCCATGACGATGCTGCTCACGCTCTTGGTCGTGGTATCGTCAGCCTCTGTAGTTGCTGCCGTTGTTGTGGTGGTCGTGGCAGGCTCGGTAGTGGTCGTGGTGGTCTCGGCGGGCTTTTCCTTTACGAATACTGCGTAGTTCATGCAGTTGTAGGCTGTGCTGTTGGTTCCGAGCACTACCTGCTCACCCTCGGAAAAGTCCTTTGCGTAGATGTTGAACTGCTCGCCGTTGCAGATGAAGCTCTCGCCTGTATTTGTGTAGGAACCGAGCCATGTGGGGGTCTCGACTCTGTTATCGAGTGCAACGTAGACCGTCGCGTCCCTGCTGACCTTGAACTTTGCCTCGTCTGTGGTAAGGTTCTTGGAGTTGCAGGCTGTTCTTATGCCCTCGCTGCCGCTGAGTATGGACGGGAGGGATTCTATCGTGAAGTCTCTGTCGCCGAAGGGCTTCGTTAGGGACTGGTCGTACTGTATGCCCCAAGCCTCGGTATTCTCGCTGTCGAGGACTATGAGGTCCTTGACGAGCCTGCCGCTGACAGGCAGATTGATCGGCTCGATCACCCATTTCTGGCAGTCGTGACCGTTTACCTCCCACTGCTGTACGTTGGCGCCCTCGGTCGTGGATGCGCTGCCGACTTCTACTGCGGACTTGTCGTCCGATACCTTTGTGAGCATAGTGTAGGAGCCGTCGGGATTGCGCTTGAACTTGAACTGCTGACTGTCTTTATGTGCAGGGAGCTGGTCGGTGACAGGTCCGCTGCCGTATACGCCGAGCTCAACGTTCTGTCCGTTGGAGCCGCTGCCGTCCTTGACGTTCAGAAGATATTCTGCGTCCATGATGCGAATGCACGAGTTGACTGCGTAGTATCCGTCATCTGCTGAAGTCAGCCGCCAAGCATACTCGGGCGCGGGGGCGGTCATGCTCTTCTGTACAACATCCATATTCTGCTCGTCAGCAAAGAGGTATTTGCCGCTGTTGACGTTCTTGAAGGAGTAATACACGTTCTCATTCATTTCCGCAGCCGAAGAGCCGCTGAAATCGTACAGCGTGGACATTATCTCGGCGAGCTTCATTGCGCCCTTCTTGCTCTGGTGGAGGTCGTCGCCCGTATTGTCTGCCTTGGTCGCGTAGTATGAGCCCATGCCGTCGAATCCGACGGACAGACCGAACTGCTGCCACGGGGTGAAGAGGTCGATGACCTCGACATTCTCATTGGCTCCGACAGTGTCGAGCTCTCCGCCGAACCAGCGTCCTGGCAGGAGCGGTGAGCGCTGGAGGTCTCCGCGGCGTCCCTGCTGCTTGACGAGCAGGACCGTCATGCCCTTTTTCTTTGCCTTTTGCACCATTGTGGTGACTACATTGCGGTACTCGTCCTTGTTGGAGTAGTTGGTGTCGTTTATACCGATTGAGATTATGTAGATGTCGCCCGACTTGCCGTAATACTCAATGGGCGCGAACTGTCCGCCGTCGTAGAAGCCTTTCGCGTACTGTCCGCTGGTCGCCTGATTGCGTATCTCCCAGTAGTCGGTGTCGACGTAGCTGCCGAGGAACTGTCCCCAGCCGTGCTGAGAGGCATCTCCGACGTTGTAGTAGTTGGCAACGGTGGAGTCGCCGCATATCCAGATGGTCGGCTTCATCTCGCCCGTGGTGTTTATCTGCGTTATCTCAAGCGCGGAAATGGACTGCTCGCGCTTGCTCATTCCTTCGATAGCCTGCACGTTGAGCTGTCCGTCGGTAACGGGGATGCGTATCGTCTCGACGGCGTTGTTGCCCGTGAGGTTCATCATCTGCACCATGCCCTCGATACGGATAGTCGTTCTCGGGGCGTTGCCCGTCGTGACCTTTATCTCGTACAGTCCTTTCGGAAGGTCAACGTTGAAGGTGTTGCCTGTGCCGTAGTCGTTGAACTTGACCGCGTCGGCACCTGCGCCTCTTCCGCCTGCGCTTACGTTGGAGACGTTGTAGGTCTGGGCAAAGCCGTAGCCGCGTCCCGAATTGTAGCCGTCAGCCGCGGATACGCCCGTGTAGCCGCTTGCTGCGCCGCTTCCGCCAAAGTCGAACTTCCAGTTCGCTGACGCTGCATTTGCTGTTACGGCGGTGTTTGCGAGTCCTGCGCCGAGCCCCGCGAATGCCGATAGTGACACTGCCGCCGAGGTCAGAGCGCTGATCAGTTTTTTGTATCTCATGATTATCCCTCCGAAAATACCATTTTACTGCGAAACTTGTGGATACAAGTTTACTAAACTTCCTTGTTTTAATTATATCACCGTATATTCACAAAGTCAACCGAAATAATGTGTACAATTTCATCATTTTTATGACCTTTTCTTGCAGAGACGTTCGTCGGCTGTCATTTTTTCAGACTATCCTGCACAGCTGCAACATTATAATGCATATGGTGCCGACGGAGCAATGCGCAGTTCGGAATCGCGGTAACGCCTTCGGCAATGATTTTTAGCGATAATGGTGTTTTTTCTGTTGGCTTTCGGGACTTGAGACATCACCGTACAAAGTCCGCACGATGCCTTTGTGCCGAATCTGCTCGGGGTGATCCGTCATTTTGCACAGAAATCCCTTGATATATGCGGTATGCCTTGAATTATCAGCCGTTTTGTGGTATCATAATAAATGTGTCATCAATAACCGCCGTCACTGCCTTTGTGCGGTGCTGACCATATAATGCTGATTTTTTGCTGCCGAGCAGACATTGATAAAAACAGGAGGTGAACAGCATGGCTGACAAACTTCATATCGGACACCGCGAGCGTCTGCGTCAGCGGCTCATGACTTACGGTGCTGATGCACTCTGCGAGCATGAACTGCTCGAGCTCATGCTGTTCTATCCTCTCCCGCGTATCAATACCAATGAGATCGCTCATTCGCTCATCAACGAGTTCGGTACACTCAACAATATCCTAAATGCTGACGTTGACGAGCTTACACGCGTAAAGGGCGTAGGTGCGTCCGCTGCGGAGTTCATCCGCCTTGCTGCCGAGATGTGCGGCGATTACGAGGCGAGCGCTCCCGAGTTTGACAGGCTGCCCGACTCCGACAGCCTTTGCAGCTTCTTCCACGGCTATTTCGGCGAAGGGACGGACGGGCTCTGCCTCATCGTCTGCCTGAGCAGTGACCTCGGTATTACGGGCAAGGTGAGCTTCACTGCTCACTGTCTCGCGAACGGCAGGTCGGAGCTTCGCCGTATCGCTTCCATTATACTGCGCGGGAACTGCACGCGGATCGCTCTCGGTATATCTCATCCCGATCGTGCTCCCGTTCCCGACCGCGATGATTTTGCGCTGCTCCGCACACTCAGCGAAAAGCTCGGTGCGATCGGCGTTGCGGTCGAGGACTGCGTCATCTGCGGCAAAGAGTCCGCCTTCTCAATGAAGAGGAGCGGCGCCTTCTCATTCGGGGAGGTGACGACGTGAACGAGCTTAAAAACGAGCTCCGCGCCCGCTGCCTCAGTGAGGGGGCAGACTCCCTTTCCGAGCGCGAGAAGCTCATTCTGCTCCTCGGTTACTCCGAACGCGGGGACGTTTTTGAAGCGGCGGACAGAGTTGCCGCGGCATACGGCTCCTTCCGCAGTGCCGCTGATTCAGACCCCGATTTCCTCAAAAAGGAGTGCCGTATCTCTGACGCGAGCGCTGCTCTGCTCATGCTGTTCCCGCAGCTCAGCCGCAGATGTGCTGTCACGAGCTGCGGCAATATCCGCCTCGATTCAGCCGATGCCGCAAAAAGATTCTTTTCCGCTCAGCTCCGCTCTGTGCGCGGTGAGACCCTCATCGCTGCCGTGACCGACGAGCGCTTCCGCATAATCAGTGCGGAGCGCATGGGGACGGGGACAAGCTCTGCGGTGGCGATATCCAACCGCAGGATAGCTGACCTCGCGCTCCGATGCAATGCCGCTTATGTTTTCATCGCTCACAACCATACGGCAGGGGCTCCGTTTGCCTCGCAAAATGACAAAAGCGCCACCCTCAAACTCGGGACGGCGCTTATCGCTCTCGATGTTTTGCTCGTTGACCATATCATCACGGGCGCGGACGGCTCGGCGCTGTCTATGCGCGAGAGCTCGCGTGCGGAATTCTTTCCCGCAGTGGACGGGTACAGGTTTACCCGCCGATGATCACCACGGGTGTATCGTCACTGCCTGACTGCCCATTTCACGGTAGCGGGCTTCGGCTGTCTCGCGCGGATAGAGCGTGTATGCGCCGCGCTGCGGGTCGTGGAAGCAGAAGTTCTCCTCGTCGTAGCCCACAAGCAGAAAGCAGTGCTCGTTGGACTTCCACTCCACTGTTTCGTCGGTGCCCTCTATCTCCCATATATTCGCTTCGGAGGCGACAAGCGGCTCCATATCCACACTTGCCCAGATGATGACGGGTTCGCCGCAGTCTATGTACTCCATGCACAGGTCTTTCAGCGATATGCCGCTGATGTCTACCGCGTCGAATAGCTCGTGCTCAAGGTATCTCCGCAGGCAGGAGCGTATCGCTCCGCTGAAACAGCCGTAGCCGTACGGAGTGTGCGGGTCGCCGATGAATTCCTTGTTCGGGTCGCCGCTGAACATCACAGTGCCGCGCTCGGCGTCTTCGTAGGTGTCGACCCGCGCTGTGGTTATATAGCCCTGCTCTATGAGCTCGTCTGCTGTGATGTTGAAGCCGTAGTACGCCAGAAGCATGGACGTACATACAAGCTCGCAGCCCGCGGGTGCTCCGTCCTGCGAGATGTACGGAGCCTCTATGCATCTGACTCCTTCGGGGGGAGTTCCCGACGAGGCGGGGACCGACGTTCCTTCTGCCGCGGGAACGGTCTCGGCAGGCTCTGTCTCCGATGGCGTATCGGAGGAGGGGGCGGGCTCTTCGGGAGCGGAGGCAGGTTCCGTTTCGGTGTCGGCATGGAGGGACGGTATGTCGGGCAAGCCCGTGAATACGTATGTCTGCGCGGAGGTCTCTTCCTCGTTCCCGTACTCGGAGGAAAGCTCCTCATCTGCGAGACTGCACGAGGTCAGCGTGAGGGCTGCGAGAAGTGCTGCTGCTATTCTTTTCATATCCGTCCTCCTTTCTGCGGCGGAATGCAAAATATTTGCAAAAAATGTACGTTTCCCTTTGACATCTGCTCGCGTGACTGTTAAAATGATACTGTAGGGAAGTCGTCTGATGATGGATCTGCGTTACTATGGCGCCGCCTTAATGACTGTCCATACTATTATTCAACATTTTTTCGGAAATGTCAAGCCTTTTTCCGAAAAATCGCATTGTGAGGCTATATATGATAAATATACTTATTATCGAGGACGATGAAAATATCGCTAAAATGATCACCGCTGCGCTCAGTATGGTCGATTACAAGGGCACCTGCCGCTATGACGGACGCTCGGGTGCCGAGGAGGCTCTCAGGGGCGGTTATGACCTTATCCTGCTCGATATCATGCTCCCCGAGATGAACGGCTTCGAGGTCATGGAGGCTATAAAGGGCTGCGGTATCCCCGTTATCTTCCTCACCGCCATGCAGGAGGTCTCCGACAAGGTCAAGGGACTGCGCCTCGGGGCGGAGGACTATATCGTCAAGCCGTTTGAGGCACTGGAGCTGCTCGCGCGCATTGATGTTGTGCTGCGGCGTTCAAATAAGGTCCGTGATACTATCACTTACGGCGATATCACCGTAAGCATCGACAGGCACGAGATAACCCTCCGCGGTGAGCACGTTCAGCTCACACCAAAGGAGTTCGATGTTATCGTGTATTTCCTTCAGCACCAGAATATCGCCGTTTCTCGCGAGCAGCTCCTCTCAAGTGTGTGGGGATTCGAGTTCGGGGGGGAGAGCCGCACTGTGGATATCCACGTTCAGCAGGTCCGCCGCAAGCTCGGACTGAAGGACTGCCTTATCACTATCCCGAAGCTCGGATACCGACTCGAAAGCCGTGACAGCTCATGAAACTCTGGCAGAAGATATTCCTGAGCTCGCTGCTGCTGATAATCATTGCGGTGAACGTCATTTCCGTTACTCTTCTCAATAACAGCCACCGTCTGCTCCTGGAACGCGAACAGTCCCATGCAATTTCCGAGCACGAATTCTTCGAGGCGTCATTCTCGAATGCGGTCGTGTACGCTAAGCTCGCTGACGATAAGATAGCCCTCACGTCCACGGAAATGCGGCGTATTGCTTCGGATGTGGTCGAGGGCAGCGGGCGTTCGCGCGATTCGGCTATTTTCGATAGCCGCGGTACTATCATCGCCGTGAACGGCATGAAGGGAATACTCAGCGGTATCACACAGAGCGGATTCGTCGAGAAAATAGACCCTTCGGGTGCGAACTACAGCACCTCTGTCTTCGAGACGGACAGCGGACATATGCTCGCTGTGGGGTCGGTGATAACCACCGAGGGCGTGAGCTACCGTGCTGTTACTGCGGTGGATATTTCCGAGATCTACGCCATGAAAAAGAAGCAGACCGATTTCGTCCGCAAGGTCAGCATTATCTCTGCGGGGACTATATCGCTCGTGCTGCTTGTAACGGTGCTGCTCATGCTGAGCCCGCTCAGCAGGCTCAATACCTACACAAAGGCTATCGCGGGCGGCAACTACCGCATTCGCATCCGCGAGCGCGGAAGCCTCGAATTCCGCGAGCTGGCGCAGAATATGAACGTAATGGCTGACGCCGTTCAGAATAATGCTGCACGTCTCGAAAAAATAGCTGAGGAACGTCAGACCTTCATTGCCAACCTCTCTCATGAGATGAAGACTCCTTTGACCTCTATACTCGGATTTGCCGATATACTGCGTATCAAAAAGCACGTCGAGGACGGTGAGCGGACCGAGTACGCGGGGGTCATCGTCGAGGAGACAAAGCGTCTGCGCTCACTCTCGGGCAAGCTGATGGGTATCGTCGCAATGAACGGGACCGAGATAGAAAAGCGCCCCGTCAGTCTTCAGGCTATGATAAACGAGACGAAGACCGCGCTCGTGCCGCTTCTTGCTAAGAATGACGTGCGGCTGGATTGCCTGTCGCAGGATATCACCATTTCCGCGGACGAGGAGCTCTTCAAGTCGCTGCTCTATAACATCATCGAGAATGCGGTCAAGGCTTCTCCGCGCGGTGAGAGCGTCGTGCTCAACGCTGCTATGTACGAGGGCGATGCCGTCATCACTATCACCGACCACGGTATCGGTATGACCCGCGAGGTTATGAAAAAAGCCTTCGAGCCCTTCTTTATGGCGGATAAGTCACGCAGCCGAAAGGCGGGCGGCGCCGGTCTGGGACTGGCGCTCTGCAAGCGTATCGCGGAGCTGCACTCCGCAAAGATTGAGATAGACAGCCGCCAGAATGTCGGTACTACCGTATTCATCACTGTCCCTGGGGAGGAATGCTTGTGAAACGTAATCTGCTGTTCGTAGTTCTGACTGCGGTGATACTCGCGCTCGGCTTCAACGGCGCCGATATCATCGGGCACTTCTTTCCGAGCAATACAGCCGAGAATGCGGTCATACCGCGCGACACATCCAACAATACTGCCGTTTATCTCAACGAGAACAGACAGAAGTTCAACCCGATGTCGCTCGTGACAAAGTCATCACAGGCGTTAAACTACGGCAACAGCAACGAGATACGTGCCACTGCTGCTGCTATGATAACCGCTATGGCACGATACAGCGACAAGAGCTATATCTTTATCCCCGCGGGCAAGGATCTCGAAAGCTCGCTCAAATTCGACAAGAGCGGATATATCTATGTCGAAAAGTGGCAGTACCTAAACTCCGACAAAGAGACACGCTTCCTCGACTGTATCGTGTGGACGGCTGATATGAGCATTGCCTATATCCGCTTCTACAGCGACGATGATCAGCAGCTCAGCGGTACGCAGATGAATGCGGGGCTCGACAGGCTCGATAAGTATTCTGCGGAATTCTACCCCTATATCGCCGACCAGTTTTATACGCTGATGCAGCTGAAGGACGAGTTCAGACAAAACTCTTCCGACATCCCCGAAATAACCGACGGCCCCGATGAGACCGAATTGTTCCTGATGTTTGCCGATCTGGCGGATACGATAAGAGTTGACCATATCGGTGACACAAGAGGCGTGCTGCGCTGTACCATCGCCAAATATGACGCTTACAGGGATGTCGTGTACGATAACTGCGGAAAGTCCGATAATCCCCTTGTGACCTATTGGCTGCCGCAGTACGGCTTCGAGGATATCATCACAAGTCAGGGCTATGCTATGGTGGGCGGCAATAAAATAAATGACCTGTTCACTAATCTGTACGGCGTGTGGGTCAAGCCGTCGTACTCCGCGAAGGACGGCATTATCTATCAGACTCTTACCGCAGGCACCTATGAGATAACCGTGATCTATAACGTCGCCGACGATTTGATAGAGGGGTTCTACTTCCCCGACTGCGCTAATATCCCGTGCTTTATCAGCTATCAAGAGGACGGAGAAGGATGATGCAATAAGGGCGTGACAGCTTAAGCTGTCACGCCCTTTGTTATTATCTGTATTCTCTTTCGGGGAGGCGTCTGTTGCGGTTGAAGTATTGTCCGACCGATTCCAGTCCCGATAGACCGCCGAAAACGGCGATAGTGCAGGCGATGGAAACAAGGAACAGTATCACTACCAGTCCGAGGCTGCCCTCATGCTGAGATATCATCAACAGTCCAGGGAATACCTGTATTATTCCCGCGAGCAGATATACGAGCGAGGCGAGCGTCTTGAATATGCCGACTCCGCTTATCGCCATGAGTCCCGTTGCGCCCATCGCGACTGCGATGTACAGCGAGGCTTCCTTGATGATGTTGGAGATGCCGCTCATTCCGGACTTGTATTCAAGTCCGAAGAATTCTCCGCTGTAGAGCAGGAAAAACGCTGCGGCTCCGATAACTCCGATTATTGCAAGTATGATGACTACTTTGAAGCCCTTCTTCGCTTCCTCCTGACGGAGCTGCTCCTTGAGCTCTATCATCATTCGCAGGCTCTCTTTAGAGTCTTTCTGCTCGGAAACGAGTGAGCTTGAAACTGCCTTTTTTGCACCCTCGCGCTTTGCCCTTTCGAGGTCCTCGTCTACGAATTTCGGGACGTATTTGGGGGCTTCGGGCTCGTCGTCGAGTATGGGAGCTGTCACGGGCTCGGCAGGAGCGGCGGGCTTTTCTTCCTTCGGGGGCGGTACGTAGTTGTCCTCATCAAGGATCGGAGCTGTGACGGCAGGTGCAGGGGCTTCGGCTCCGAGCTGCTGACGGCGCATATCTATTATCTGCTGCTGCTTATCCTGCGGCAGATTAGCGAACATTGCCTTTTGCTCGTCGCTCATGCCGTCGATTATCTGCTCGTCGGTCATGATGAGCTTCTCGCTCTTCTGAGGAGCGGTGTATCCCATTCCGTCGTCGAGCACGGGAGCCGTTACACCTGTGGGAGCGCCCTTCTTCTCGGATGCGGGAGCTGTATAGCTGTCCATATCGTCGAGCACGACTGCGGCTACGCCTGTGGGACCGCCCTTCTTCTCGGCGGGGGCTACGTACTCGAAGTCGTCGAGCACGGGAGCGGATACGCCTGTGGGGCCTTCCTTTTTCGGCGTCGGCTCGGCATAGTCGATGTCGTCGAGCACGGGTGTGCCAAAGTTGTTTTCCTCGTTCATTTTTTCACCTTCTTGTTATTAATGGGAAAGCTCTTATCTTTCGAGTATCTGTGACCTGTCGGGACCTATGCCGACCATGCTGACCTTGCAGCCTACGAGCTCTTCAAGACGCTCGATGTACTTCTTGCAGTTGTCGGGGAGCTCATCGAAGCTCGTGCACTTGGAGATGTCCTCTGTGAAGCCGTCGAACTCCTCGTATACGGGAGTGCAGCCCTCGAGCTCCTCGAGCGTGGGCGGGAAGTTCTCTGTTACCGTGCCGTCGGGCTTCTTGTATGCAACGCATATCTTGAGCTTGTCAAGGTTTGCGAGGGTGTCGAGCTTGTTGATAGCGAGGCTGTCGAGTCCGTTCACTCTTACCGAGTGGCGTACGATAACTGCGTCGAACCAGCCTGTTCTGCGCGGTCTGCCTGTGGTAGTACCGAACTCGCCGCCTACGTTTCTTATCTGCTCGCCTATCTCGTCGTCGAGCTCGGTCGGGAAGGGACCCTTGCCGACTCTCGTTGTGTAAGCCTTCGCAACGCCGATGATGTTTGTGATGACCTTCGGTCCTACGCCCGTACCTACGCATACGCCTGCTGAGAGCGGGTGAGATGACGTAACATAGGGGTATGTGCCGAAGTCGATGTCGAGCAGGGTAGCCTGTGCGCCTTCGAACATTATCGTCTTGCCTGCCTTTGCTGCGTCGAATGTGAGGACGGATACGTCGTCAACATAGGGGAGGAGACGCTTGCCGTACTCGGTGTACTCCGCCGTTACTGCGTCGAGGTCGAATGCCTTGCCGCCGTATACGTCGGTGATTATCTTGTTCTTGAGCCTGCCTGTGGACTGTATCTTCTCCGCGAGCACCTCGGGGTGTACGAGGTCGTATACGCGGATACCGCAGCGCTCGTATTTGTCCATATATGTAGGTCCTATGCCGCGCTTTGTGGTGCCGATATCTTTGCCGCCGCGGAATGCCTCCGAAAGTCCGTCGAGTTCGATGTGCCACGGCATTACGACGTGTGCGCGGGGGTCTATCTTAAGGTTGGCGGTGGATATTCCTCTTGCCTCGAGGCTGTCGAGCTCGCCTATGAAGTCCTTGGGGTCGAGAACTACTCCTGCGCCTATGAGGCAGAGGGTGTCCTTATAGAGTATACCCGAGGGGATAAGGTGGAGCTTGTATACCTCTCCGTTATTTACGACGGTATGACCCGCGTTGTTGCCTCCCTGTGAGCGTACAACAACATCGGCGCGGGAGGAGATGATGTCGATTATCTTACCCTTTCCTTCGTCTCCCCACTGTGTACCAACAACAATATTAGCAGGCATTGTGATTCCTCTTTTCATAATGATTATTGCGTGCATAAGCACAATTACAATTAATTATATCACAGTTACAGCAAAAATGCAAGACCTTGGAACAAAAAAAGCCGCCCGCAGGGGAAGGCACAAGTGTATGGCGTCCTTGGGGCGTCCGCAGAGTTCCCGCGTTTGCGGGCGGGCGGATATTATCTGCCCTGCAAATAATCCCCGCGAGCCTGTACTCACGGGGATCTCATTTCATTCATCGAGCTTGGCACCGCATTTGTCGCAGAAACGTGCCGCGTCCACGAGCTCAGCGCCGCATTTTTTGCACACTGTTACCTTTTCAGCCCTGACGTGCTCGGCTCTCTTCTCGGGGCGGACTATCTTTGTCCCGCATTTATCGCAGAATCGCGCGTCCTTGGTGACGAGCGCCCCGCACTGCGGACAGGGGATCTTGTCCTCGAGGTCGTTGAGCTGCTCGGTCAGCTGTTCTATCTCGTGCTCTTTCTCCCTGATGTTGTCGAACTGGGACTTGAACTGCTGAGATTCGGGCTGCTCGGCGAATATCTTCTTTCCGATGCCGATGTAGATGTTGTTCATCTCATTGTTCAGACGGTTTATCTCCTTTTTAAGGCGGGACTTTTCCGTCATCTTCTTATAGCCGTCCGAACCTGTCTTGATGCCCTTATCTACGGTATCGCCGACTTTTTCGGCTATCTCCTGTACTTTGTCAACAAAGCCCATTGGTCATACCTCCTTTTTATCGGTGAGTATATTGTAACACTTTATCAACGTTTCGTCAAGTCAGTGCCGAGGCTGTGAGGTCGCGGAATGTTATGGCATTGTATGCGCGGACGGCTGCTTCGGAGAAGTCGCTGCATACTGTGGAGTACAGCGTCATCAGCGGTGCGTCCATGGATATTTTGTCGCCTACCTCAAAGTCGAGCACTATGCCCGCTGTCGGGTCGATAGCGTCGTCTTTCTTTATCCTGCCCGCACCGAGCAGCAGTGATGCCATTCCGATCTCTTCGGCGTTCACGGCTACTATCTCAACGTCGCGGCTCGCACGTATCTCGTGCTTGAAACGTGGCTGCGGCAGGAGCGATACGTCGTCGCAGATGCGTCCGTCGCCGCCCTGTGCTTCGATGGTAGCTTTGAGGACAGCAAGGGCGCGCCCCGAGGAGATAGCCTCCTCAGCCATGCGCTGACACTCGCCGAATGTGCCCTTGCCTGCGAGCTCGAGAAGGTTCGCTGTCAGCTCTATGCATACGTCGTAAAGTCTGCCTTTGACTTTACCCTGTAGAAGCTCGACCGCCTCTTTCACTTCAAGGGCGTTGCCTATACAGCTTCCGAGAGGGCTGTCCATATCGGTCACGAGGGCGCGGCACTTCTTGCCCGCGGCGTCGCCTACGCGCTCCATGAGGTCGGCGAGCTTGCGGGCTTCGAGATTGGTCTTCATGAAAGCTCCCGAACCGCATTTTACGTCAAGGAGCAGGATGTCCGAATTGAGGGCGAGCTTCTTGCTCATGATGCTCGCGCAGATGAGCGGGATGCTGTCAACTGTGCCCGTCGCGTTGCGGAGGGCGTATATCTTCTTATCGGCAGGGCAGAGCGTTCCTGTCTGTGAGATTATCGAGAAGCCTGTCTTGTTGATTATATTTGTGAAATCTTCGATCGGGAGCTCGGTGCGGAAGCCGCTTATGCTCTCGAGCTTGTCGATGGTCCCGCCCGTATGTCCGAGACCCTTGCCTGACATCTTCGGTACGTATACTCCGCAGGCTGCGGCGGCGGGTCCTATGATGAAGCTGGTCTTGTCGCCGACTCCGCCTGTGCTGTGCTTATCGGCTGTGATACCGTTGATACTGCTCAGGTCAAGGATATCGCCGCTGTCGCGCATTGCTTTGGTGAGGGCGAGGGTCTCGCTGTCGGTCAGCCCGTTGAGGCATACTGCCATCAGCCATGCCGACATCTGATAGTCCGGTATATCGCCGCTTGTGTAGCCGTTTACGACGTAGGTCATCTCCTCATCGGAAAGAGGAATGGCGCGTTTGGTCTTGTTGATGATGTCGATTATGTTCAAAATTTTCACCTCCGTAGTTGTTGTGCCGTACAAGGGAACACTCCGCCCTGTACTTTACATTTATATTTTAGCACATCTTTTCAAAAAAATCAACCGTTTGGGGAAAATATTTGTAATCGCAAAGGATTCTGCCTCGGAGTCCTATATGTACTTGCAGATTATCATTGCCGCTACGAACGGGGCTCCGAGTACAGTGCTGCCGCAGACGTTGAATGCGTTGAGCGGGAGGGCGGCTCCGAGCTCTCCGCCGAAACGGTTGACGAGGAGAAGTGCCGCAAATCCCGAGGCGCTCCCGAACAACGCCGAAAGCAGTTTGTGCCTGCGGCGTGCGTAGTAGACTATCATCGCCGCGAGCACTGCTCCGCACACGATGATGGATATCATGTCCGTATCCATTGTTTCACCACCGTTTCACAGCAATATATAGCCGAGTGCGATGACCAGCTTGATGTCGCCGCCTTCCTTCAGCAGCAGGAACAGCAGTGCCGCTATGAGCAGGGTATCGCTGTCGATGCCGTCGGGGAGTATGCCTCCGAGCAGGTCTCGGCGCCGAGGACTGCCGTGCGGCTGCGGAGGCTTATCTGCCTTCTGCTCAATGGCGGGCGGCGGTGCGGGAGGTATATCCGCATTGCGCCTCTTTTGCGGCTCCCATGAGCCGCGAGCTCTTCCGCTGACATATACGGACATACCTGCACACCTCCTGCCTATACGATGTTATTCAGCAAGCCGCTCTCCTTCGCCATATTCCACACGGCTATCAGCTTCAGGAGCTTGACCGCCCTGTCCACGCGCTTCTGCTTTTCCTCGCCAAGATGCGGCTTCAGCGCGAGAAGCAGGTCGGCGTTCTTGTCGCTTTGTGTGAAGGCTCCCGCAAGGCTCGTCAGTTTCAGTATCGTTTCGATATCGGGCATTCCGCTGCTGTCGGTGCTGCTCTCCTCGTCGGAGGCGGGCTCGTCTGCGGATGCTTCGGAGCTCTCTCCTGCCTCCGACATGAACATCTTCGCGAGCTCCGAGAGCTGCTGCACGCTCTCTTCGTCCGACAGCAAGCCCGATACCTTATCCATTACATCGTCCATTATTTCCCGCCCGACAGCTTCTTGTACAGCGCTTTTGCCTGCGGTGAGCTCATCATCTTCTCAACAAGCTGAGGATTGTTTACCGCCTGTCTGAACTTCGCTGCGTCGCTGCCGCTCATCGCCGAGAGCGCGCTGTCGAATTTGCCTGCTTCAAGCTCGCTGCGGAGCTTATCTGCGGGTACTCCTATCTTTTTGCTGACTACGTTGAGCAGTCCGCTGAGCTTGTCGGGGTCTATCTTGTTGCTGCTGTTCATATGTCCCTCCTGTGTTTCCGAAAATTCGGGCTTGCATTTATGTGTGAAAAGCTGTATAATATTAGTAGATTCAACGACCCTTTCTTTTGGAGGTGTGCTATGCGTATCATCGTTATCTCGGACACTCACGGCAACTACAGTGCTCTTTCTTCTGTTTTTATCCGCAACGGCGACGCTGACTGGTTCATCCATCTCGGCGACGGAGAACGCGAGCTCGACCGCTTCATCATCGAGCACCCCGATTTCATCGAGAAGGTGCTCCACGTCAGCGGAAACTGCGATGTTGGCAGTCTGAGCCCCGAATATACGGTTCTTCCTCTGCCGTACGGACACAGGCTCTTTGCGACTCACGGACACGCCGTCGGTGTCAAGAGCGGGCTCGAACGCCTGAAAGCCCGAGCGGCGAAGCTCGAGTGCGATATAGTGCTCTTCGGGCATACTCACGTCCGCAAGAATTCCTTCGAGGACGGGTTGTATATCCTGAACCCAGGCAGTGCGTCGTGCCCTCACGACGGAAGGCGGCCTGCATTCGGTACTATCGACATCTCGGAGGCGGGCGTCCTTCTTAACATCGCTGATGTATGATATGCCGCCGCGCCGCAGAGCGTTACTGCTCATGCAACATTATATGCGGCGAAATTCGGAATAATGCTGTGAGGTACTGATAATGGACGGAAGTTCGATGACTAAGAATCACGCCGACCTGAATCGGTGTGAGAGGATGTACAGGAGAGTGTCGGCTGTATATGTTTTAGCCTGCGGCTTCTATATCCTCGCAGACGCCCTGCTGTTCCTCATGTCTATGAACGGCGACCTGCTGTATCTTCTGCTGAACGGACTTGTTTTCAAGGGCGCTGTCCTCGCGGCGGGGTTCCTCGGAACATACAGGAAGAGCAACCTTTTCGCGGGGGCGGCTCCGCTGATAATGCTCTTCAACACGGTGCTGTTTTGGAATGCTGACAACTATTTCGACAAGTTCCTCGGCGGTTTGCTCGGCATCAAGATCAATGCGGTGTATCTCGCCGCATCGGTGGTACTTGCGGTGCTGACCATTGTCGCAAATGCGAAGTACCGCTATCTTGAGCAGCAGGAGGGGTTCCCGCAGTTCAGTGAGGTTTTTGAGCAGCAGAAGACCGGAAGACCGCAGTACGGGCTGACTTTCGAGGAGAGAGTCGAGCAGATAAGAAAGAGCGCACGAAGCGATATGGAGGAGCTCTCCGCGGAGGCTCCGCTGACGGACGACAGCCGACAGAGCGTCGGGAAAATGGACGAGATATAAGTCACAGGGAGGCAGCCGCTTCTCTGTGACTTTTTTTGAAATAATTGTAATGATCTCAGGTCTCGTTCGTCTAACTGTATGAGGGGGTGAGAAGATGGACAGGGAATTCCACGAAATATACGAGAAATACAGCTCGGACCTGTATGCCTTTATCATGCGGATGTGCCGCGATGAGCAGCTCGCAAGGGACATCTTGCAGGATACTATGCTGAAAGCTATGACAAGTGCCGACAGCTTCAGGGGCGGCTGCTCTGTGAGGACATGGCTGTGTACTATCGCGAAGAATCTTTACTTCGACTATCTGAAAAAAGCCGAAAACAGGAACTGCCCGCTTGATTCCGTCCCCGAACCCGCAGCTCACGGGTGCATCGAGGCTGACATTGCCGACAAGGACACTGCTATGCGTATCCACCTTCTCCTTCACAGACTTGACGAACCGTACCGCGAGGTATTCACCCTGCGCGTTTTCGCCGAGCTGAGCTTCCCTGATATAGGAGCTGTTTTCGGCAGGAGCGGCAATTGGGCGGGAGTGACCTATTACCGTGCAAAGAAGAAGCTCATCGAGCTTCTCGAAAAGGAGGAAATGCTATGAACAAGAATGAGATATCTTGCAATACCATAATCGACCTGATGCCTATATACAAGGAGAATAGCTGCAGCGAGGAGACAAGGCTGCTCGTGGAGGAGCACCTGAGCGGCTGCAAAAGCTGCCGAAGCCTGTCCGAGGCGTTTTACGTCAGCGAGCCCGTGAAAGCTGAGCTCCCCAACGAGGCCGAGACCTTCCGCAAGGTCGGAAGGAAGCTGAAAAGGAGCCGCTTTACAAAGGCGATGGCGGTGCTGATGTGTTTCTGTGTCATATTATTCGCGGCTGTGAACGGAGCGTGGTACTTCCTGAAGTATCGTCCGATGAAACAGATGTGCAAGGGTATGTCACAGATAGGTACGGGCGACATGAGGGAAACTCCGAACGGGCGAAAGCTTTCGATATACGTCGCACAGGACGAGAACTACTTCTACTCGGTAAGGCTGCCTAACTATCTCAATTTCGGAATGGGAACGGCTACAGTCGCGCCGATAGGAGCGATGGGGATAGACGAAAACGGCATGAATTATTACAATGACTGCACGCAGCCTATCCTGACTATCCCGTACGATGTTTTCGGAACGGATCACTATTTCGTCAACTGTAGTTCGGCTGATTCGGGGGAAGGTTTTGTGTTCGAGACGGATACCGGGCTGAGCAGAGTGATCAAGCCCGCTTTATCTTCGTCAGGAGAGACTTCAGATATTATGGGAGAGATCTCGGATATGAACGACATACTCGAAACGCACAAGGAAGAGCTCGCGGCTATGAAGCAAGCTGCCATGGACAGGTGGGGCAAATACCTTAAATAAGCGAAAACGCGGTTCGTATGAACCGCGTTTTTTTACTGGTATTCCTTGTACATCGGGACAGGATAGGCTTCATAGGGGATACGCCCGTCCATACCGAGGTCGTCGCTGAGAAAGTGTCTGTATGAGGGCGCTTCGTAGCCTATAGAAACATCGTAGACGTCGCAGGAGATGTCTACGAGCTTCCATGAATCTTCGTACCACACGAGGTCCCATGCGTGCCCAGGGTCACTGTCAAGTGCTTTGTCGAATGTTCCGATCACGACTATGCAGTCTATGTCCGCGAGGTCACACAGGTACTTGAATGCATACGCGTAACCGTCGCATACCGAGCTCTTGTCGATGAGCGCGCTGTATATAGTATGTGAATCGTCGCTTATGTCGGAGTCGTATTTGCCGCGGCAGAGACGGTCGTGTATCGCGCGGAGCTTCTCTTCTTCGTCAAGGTCGGCTATGGAATCTATGAAGTTACGGCTGACAGTCTGCACGTCCTCGCGCTTCATCAGGGCGATATCGAGCTCTTCCGAGCCCTCGCGCCTGTGTGCGCAGATGCGCTTGCGGTTGCCGCTGACCTTTTCCATGCGTATGTCGCGGTTTGCAAGGAGCTGGCTGTCAAGCGGATTGTCCATGATGTAGCACGTCATGGCGGTGAGCGCGTCCTTGAGCAGAAAGTCCATGTGGTCGCCCTTGTATTCGTAGATGAGTATCTCTTCGGAAGGCGATCTCATCGACTCTGCAAGCGTGGAGTACATCTTCTTCTGTATCTTGTCGAGCGGGTATTTGTGCGTGAAATCCGCTTTCGAGTTGCGTATCTGAGAAGCCGTTACCGCTGGCTCGCGCTCTTCGGGAGCTTTGGGGCTTCCACAGCCCGCTGACAGCGCAAAAAAGACTGTACATATCAGCACTGACAGTCTTTGTAAGGCGGCATTCAGCCTGTATTTGGTTCTTGTATCTGTAGGAAACATTAAAAACAGCTCTCGGTTTCATCTTGAGTATTGTTGATGTGCGGCGTCGCCACAATTACAATTATAGCTGAACCGTGCGGCAAAGTCAACAGGACCGACACCGAAAAAATGACGAAATTTGGTCGGCTTCCGCAGCTTGTTTTTTACAGCGGCTTGCTTTTTTCGCCTGTTTGTGATATCATATATATGATAAATCCATTCGGAGGGCATAATGAAACGCGATATCGGTTATAATACACGCCAGAAGGAAAAACTCGTAGATTACCTTGTGCGAAATAAGGAAAAACATACCAATGTGCAGGAGATAAGCGCTTATCTCGCGTCGGAGGGCTCGCCCCTCGGCACTGCGACTATCTACCGTCAGCTCGATAAGCTCGTCGAGGCGGGAGTGGTCCGCAAATTCGTCATTGACGGCAAAATGGGAGCTTGTTACCAGTACATTGAAAATACCCGTGAGTGCCGTGAGCACTTCCACCTGAAATGTCTCAAGTGCGGCAGGCTCATACACCTCAACTGCGACCACCTGAAAGGCATCAACGAACACATCGCAGAGCATCACGGCTTCATCATCGACCCGTCACAGACCGTCTTTTACGGTACCTGTTCGGAGTGCGCGCGAGCTTCTGCCTCCGACGAGCAGGTGTAGACCTTTACGTCGTCGGTATCGGGGACAGGCGTTCTATCCGCTCCGACCGACGGGATGTATATCTTCATGTCTTCATCGTTCACTTCTATCACCTCATAGCTATTATCCCGTCCCGAAGCCTTTTTATTCGGGACAAGAAAAGGAAATCCTACTATGCGTTATCTGCGTGTTCTTCTGTATCTCATCGCTGCTGATATCCTCTCACTGTTTGTAGGACTGACGCTTGCAGGTTCGGCAAATCCGCTGATTCGCGTGATATCGGCGCTTTGCGGGGCAGGGATAATGCTCTGCCTTATGGCGAACCTTGCACTGAAAACTGCGGCAGGCGACCTCAAGGACGAGCGCCGCTCGGGGACGAAAACATCGCTCCTGCTGCCTGCGGGTATGACTGTAACGGCTTTGACTGTCCCGCTCGCGAGCTGGCTGGTGCTTCGCATCGGCAGGTTCGACTTCTACCGCTGGCACAAGCTCGTAAACGGCTGGTTCATCCAGTTATACAATATGATACAGCCCGATGCGAGCTCAGCTGCTCTCACTTCGGGACAGATATGGGCAATGCTCCCGCTCGCTTTTGCTCCTGCGGCTGTATTCGCGGTTTTCTATGTGCTCGGATACAGGGGCGTTATATGTCTTGAAAAATAACCGCTGCACCCAAAAAATTAATTGTTAATGCTTGACTTTACGTTAATAGTATGTTAAAATATTGCTGATAGATTTTTAGGAGGTCGAATACCATGGCTTTTTGTAAATATTGCGGAAAAGAACTCGACAAGGACGGAAACTGCACCTGCGAGGCTTCTATGGGCAAGTCAGTGCCCGAAAGAGAACACATCAAGGCTGACAAGGCTCCCGAGGGCGGACTGAAAAAGGCTCTCATCATCATTGGAATTATTGCTGTGCTCGCTGTTATCGGAGGCATCGCACTCTTTATCTTCACAAGTGCCAATGCGTATAAGAAGCCGATAAAAAATATGGTCAAGGGCGTCAACAGAGGCGATACGGACCGTATCATCAGCGCTATGTACACCGAGGACGAGCAGAGTGAGCTCAAGGTCAGAGCTAAGGACAGCGGGCTCGACTGGGATACATACGTAAGCGACAACGATAAGACTATCGACACTATCCGCAAGTCAAAGAATATCAAGCGCATCAAGGTCGATATCGTAGCAAAGGAAAAGCTCGACGGAAGCAATCTCACTGACGTTGAGAATTACTACAAGCAGAGCTTCGGCGAGGAAGTCAAGAAGGCTTACCGTGTAGAGGTCAAATTCACCGTCAAGTACAAGGACGGAAACAAGACCGATGACGGCTGGCTGACTGTCGCGAAGATAAAGGACGGCGGCTGGGTATACTGTCCCGAGGGCAGCGATACCTTCGACTATATGAAGGACCTCACAAAGCTTCTGTAAAATATAACATCAACGGGGGAGACAGTGTTCTTCCCCGTTATTTTTGGAGTGGGAATATGGCTGAAACGATCCTTAAACAAACACTGGTGATGCTCATACTTATGCTGATAGGTGCTCTGAGCGCGAAAACAGGACTGATAAGCGCGTCCGCAAACAAGGACTTGTCAAAGTTCGTTTTGCAGGTGGTGAACCCTGTCGTCATATTTATGTCCTATCAGACCGAACTGAAAGCCGAGCTCGTGAAAAAGCTGCTGCTGACGTTCGCTCTGTCGGCGCTTGCTATGGCGGTAATGCTTGCGGGGGCTTATCTGTTCATTCGTCCGAGAGAGGGCAGGAATACCGAAATAGAGCGGTTTTCGTCGATATATTCAAACTGCGGCTTCATGGGCATACCCCTCGTGAACGCGATGTTCGGAATGGAGGGCGTGTTCTGCCTTACGGCTTTTATCACCGTGTTCAATCTGACTGTGTGGACTCACGGAGTTATTCTCATAACAGGTGAAAAGGACGTGAAATCGGTGCTGAAGGTGCTGCGCTCGCCGACGATGATCGCTATCGCGGTGGGACTTCTCGCTTTCTTCCTGAAAATCAGACTGCCCGAGATACCGTCAAAGGCGCTCGGATATATCTCGGAGCTGAATACGCCGCTTGCTATGGTCGTTTCGGGCGTTACGATATCTCAGACGAGCTTTGCGGGCATTGTGAAAAAGACAGGGGTATACAGAGTATGTTTCTCAAAGTTGATTTTGCTTCCGTTTATACTTATTGTTATATTTTCGCTGCTCCCGATAGATGAACAGGTGAGGATGACAGTCCTCGTCGCTGCGGCTGCTCCGCCCGCCGCAATGTGTACTCTTCTCTGCATTCGGAGCGGTAAGGATTCCCTCTATGCAAGCGAGATCTTTACCGCGGGAACTATACTATCTGTTATCACATTACCGATAGTAGTAAAATTTACGGAATATTTAACAAAAATGATAAGTTAAAATTGTTGCTAACGCTGATTTTTAGATTTTTATCCAAAAAAGGTTTTATTTTTTTTTTATTTGTGTTATACTATATATACGAAAACAAGTATTTCCTTTACTATTGCTAAGCAAAAGGAAAGGAAGGCTGGCCGCGGTGCTGCCGATCGTCCCGTCGGTCTGCCGTTCCGAACTACTATCACTGAAAGAACGGAGTATTAAACATGGAAAAAAGAGGAATCAGCAAGCTTGATCTCAAGAGACGCAACCGTATGCAGATCCTGCGCGTCATCAGAGAATCAGGTCCAATTTCAAGAGTTGACGTGGCAAGCGCTCTCGAAATAACAAGAGCTGCTGTCACAATAATCACCAACGAGATGATCGAAGAGGGTGTTCTCGTTGAGATCGGCGAAGCTCCGATCAATACCGAGAAGCTCCAGAAGGGCAGAAGAAAAATACTCATCGACATCAACGTGAACAGCCGCTTTGCACTCGGCGCTACCGTTGACGAGAAGGAGGTAAGCATCGGCCTTACCAACCTCAATTCCGAGGTGCTCGACAAGTCCAGCATGGTCATTGATGAGAGGACGACCAGCAAGGATATCATCAACTACATAATCAAGGCGAGCAATACCATGATCGAGAACAGCGCCCTCACCAAGGACAAGATACTCGGTCTCGGCGTCGGCGTCGTTCCTTCTATGTGGGGCAAGCTCAAGATATTCTACAAGGACGGTGTGCTCGATTTTACCAACTTCATCGAGAAGCTTTCGAGCAGCCTCGACATCGATATCCACTGCGGAAATGCTATCGGTCTTATGGCTCTCGCCAGCAACGATTTCAGGACCCAGAACGGCTATCAGACAAATACCGCTTTCCTGCATAACGGCAATCAGGTCAACCTCGCTATCGTCAATAAGAACGAGCTCTCAAATGACTATATCTCATACACGTCCATGATCGAGAAATACATCGTCAGCCCCAACGGACGTCCGTATGAGGGCTATCCAAACGGCTCCGTGAAGGCTGAGCTTTCAAGATCGGCAATGCTCTCGGCTTTCTATGATATCTATTCAAAGGACAAGACCCCTGTGCTCTACGAGCTCACCGAGGGGGACAAGTCAAGGATCAATACGGATACCGTGTTCATGGCTCTCATGAGAGGCGAAGAGCCTGTCAAGAACCTTGTTGACGACATCATCGCGAAGTATACCGTGCTGATCAACAATCTGTCTATCAGTCACTTCGCAAAGAAGATCGTTCTTCACAACTATAAGCTCAACGAGAAGCAGTTTGACTACGTTAAGCGCGAGATGATCCGTCTCGTCAGCGAGGACATCGCGGACAGAGTCGTGCTCAGCAAGCTCGACGGAAAGAATAACTTCCTCGGCGGCTGCGCGCTCATCATTCAGGACAACTTCTATACAATGGGCGGTATGCAGAAGTAACACAAAAAATAAAGTGTCGGGTCATTGACCCGACACTTTTTGCATTTCAGACTCCGCAGTCCTCATAGTCCTTCCACTTCTCGAAGTAGAGTTTGTTGCTCCAGCTCTTATACAATATATAAAGTATTGAGCTGACTGCAATGAATATCGCTCCTACGATGGGAAGAAACATATGCAGTACCTTTTTCGGATTTATCTCTTCTTCATTCTTTTTACGTTTACTCATAATTTATCCTCATCCTTTATTCTTCGTTCGTATCCGAGCCTTCAAGAGGTGCTGTTTCGGGGGTTATCTCCTCGGGAGCAGCATTGCCGTTCATCTCGGCTATGAGTCTCTGGAGCTCCTGATCTACTTTTGCTTCATTTTCTATCTGCTGGAATGTCTGCTGGAGGTCGTCCTGCTGAGTGCCCGATATCTCGGCAAATGCGTCAGCCTCGGCTTCCTTCTGCTGCACCTTCTCTTCCATGCGGTTGAGCTTGTCGAAGGCGCTGCTTGCGTCAAAGCCGCCCTGTGCTGCTGCAAGCTGTCTCTTCGTATCAGCCATCTGGGCGCGTGCTATGAGCATCGCCTGACGCGATTTGGCTTCTTCGAGCTTGGATTTCAGCAGCTCTACCTGATCGCCTATAGCGTCTGTCTGTGTGGATATCGACTCGTACATCTGCTTATAGTTCGCAACGTCCTCGTCAGCCTTTACCTTGCGGGAGAGAGCCTGCTTTGCGAGATCCTGCTCGCCGCGTGCGAGGGCTGCTTTTGCCTTGTTTTCCCAGTCAGAGGATACCGACATAGCGTCCTTGTACTTAGTCTCGGCGAGACGCTCGCTCGCCTTCGCCTTTCCGTAGTTCTGAGTAGCCTTGGTAAGCTCCTTCTGCATATCGGCGATTATCTGCTTGACCATTTTCTCGGGGTCTTCAGCTCTGTCGATAAGGTCGTTGATGTTGGACTTGAGCAGGTCGCTCAGTCTTGCGAATACACCCATTTATTCATCCTCCTGTTCACGGTAAAAATAGAGCGGCACGGACTTGACCTGTGCCGCTGATATTATTATAAGATAAAACTTCTGAATTGTCAAGTGCTAAGGCAGCACTCAAAGCTCGCATGACGGCGCTGCCGAAACATGGAACTCAGTGTACGCCGACGGATTTGAGATCGCGCTTCTGTTCGTACATTGATTCGTCGGCACGCTTGAAAACGTCGTTGTAGCTGGTGTCCTTTGAAGCGTCGTAAACAGCAAGTCCGCTTGCTACGACAACTTCGCCGTTTTTCTGGTTTTCTCTGATCTTTTCCCTGAATGCCCGCACAAGTTCCTCGCGGTTTGCGTAATCTTCGCCTTTCAGTATCGCGACAAACTCGTCGCCGCCGACACGGAACACGGGACTATGGTTAAAACTGCGGCAGATAAGGGAGCACCCGCTTTTGATGTATTCGTCGCCTGCTTCGTGGCCTAATGTGTCATTGATTGATTTCAGACCGTTCAGGTCGAAAACAACTATCCCGTATTCGGTCAGCTCGCCGCTCTCGACAGATGTTTCGAGTTCAGCCAGTGCTTCGAGATATGACAGCTTGTTCTTCACTCCTGTCAATCCGTCCTTGTAAGCCTTCTGCTTTGCGAGATCGATCGCCACATTGTGTTCGGCGTCCTTGTCTCTGTATACGAATGTGTGTATCAGACAGGTGCCGAAAAGACAGCCCATGGAATAGAAGGGCATGAGCGGGAAAAGCATCTGTACCGCGATAAAGAAGCACATTATGATGCCCGAAATGCTGATCGTTCGGTAGTGTGATCTGCTGATACCCTTTGAGCGGACTGCCATTATCATGGAATAGACGGATGTGACGAGGAATAGTATCATTTGCAGGAGCAGTCCGATGTATCTTGCGGGGAGCGGCATATATTCGCTGCCTTTCCCGAATGTGAAAACGATCGGGAAAAACAGATTCACAGCCAGAACTATGAACTCGAACAAAAAGATCGCCCAACCGCTCATCACAAGTATCTTGCCGTATCTGCCCTTGCTGCCCGCAAAGGCTACGACGCCTCTTGTCCAGCAAAGGACTGACAATACCATAGAGCCGAAGAACATACAGGTGTCGATATACGTGAGGATCAGCCAGCGCTGTTCGTAGAAAAAGCCCCACATTATGTCCGCTATGAAAAAGGAGATGAGCGCAAAGAGATATTGACGGTATTTCAGGCGTGCTTCGTTTTCACTTGTATTCCTGACCTTCCTCAGAGCTTCGATATTTATGATGACAAGAACGATAAGCGAAATGATCCCTATGCTGGAATAATACATATCATTCCCCCTTGGATTATGTGTTTATCCGCACATTGCAGGCTACACAACGTCTATGACGACTATCTCTGACTTTGTGCCTGTTTTGAACGGGATAGCCCATGCCGATATGCCGCTTGTGACGATGAAATCGGTATTACCGCGTTTTTCGTGACCGTATACACGGTCGTTCGCGCCGATGAGCAGTCCTATCTGTCCCGCGGGGATAAGAGGTCCGCCGTGGGTATGTCCCGAGAGGACGAGGTCGGCTTCCGCATCCGCCTCGGCTGAATAGTCATTGGGCTGGTGGTCGATGACTATATTATACCGCGAGCTGTCGAGGTCTTTCACGAGGTCTGCTATCGGCAGACGCTGCTCGTTCGAGCGGTCGCATCTTCCCGTGACATAGAAGTGCTCGCCTGCGGTGACGGTGCTGTCTGCCAGAAAGGTCACTCCGTTTTCCTTTAGGGCGGATTTTAGGTCATTGGGAGTAAAATCGCGGTAGTTCTCGCCATAGTAGCCGTAATCGTGGTTGCCGAGCGCGAAGTACACACCGTATCTGGTCTCGAGCGAGCCGAGAGCCTCGCACGCGCGGACCATATCGGCTTTTTTTGACTCATCGTCCACGAAGTCGCCCGCTACGATGACCATATCGGGCTCGAGAGCCTGTATACGCTCCATCTGCTCGGCAAATCTTTCGCCGTCGAGGGTGATGCCGAGGTGAGAGTCGGCTATCATGACGATGCGCATATCCTCTCCGATGTTCTTATCGGTGTGCAGCTCGTAATTTGTTATCCATATGTTGTAGTCGAGGTACCAGCCGATGCCGAGGTATACCGCGGTAACAGCAAGAGCTGCGGCACCCGCGAAGTTGCGCTCGGGGCTTTTTCCGCGTATCTTATGTATGACAGCGGCGATAATGTCGCAGACGAGCCATATGATGAAAAGGTGTATCATCACAACGGCAGCAGTCCACGCATTGACGAATGCCCACGCGCCGCATACGACGGCTGCGATGACGAAGGCAAGTGCCCACGCGAGAAAGCTGTGCTTCTCACCGAGTTTCTTAATAAAGCTGAACCTGTGAAAGCCGCAGACGATATATGCTGCGCCTCCGACCGCAAACAGCAGTATTGCGCCGAATATCGCCAGCCACATAGCCAATTACTCTGCGATGACTTCCTTTATTGCCGCGAGGAGCTCGTCATAGCTCTCGAATGCAGGGAACTGAGGGTAGTCCTTCTTTATCTGTTCCGTGCTGCGGAAAAGGAAGCCCGCCTTGCTTGCCTGTATCATGCCGAGGTCGTTGAAGCTGTCGCCGCTTGCTATTGTCTCGTAACCAATTGACTGGAGCGCCTTTACTGTCGTGAGCTTGGACTTCTCGCATCTCATTCTGAAGCCCGTTATCTCGCCGTCGGGAGCTACTTCGAGCGTGTTGCAGAAGATAGTGGGCATTCCGAGCTTCTTCATCAGCGGTGCCGCAAACTGCGTGAAGGTGTCGCTGATGATGATGACCTGACAGAGTGAGCGGAGCTCGTCGAGAAACTCCTTTGCGCCTTCCATAGGCTCTATTTTAGCGATAGTTTCCTGTATCTCCCTGAGTCCGAGACCATGCTCTTTTAGTATGCCGAGACGCCACTTCATAAGCTTGTCGTAGTCGGGCTCGTCGCGGGTGGTCCTCTTCAGCTCGGGGATGCCGCTTGCCTCAGCGAATGCTATCCATATTTCGGGAACGAGTACGCCTTCGAGGTCGAGGCAGGTGATATACATTGACATAGTTGATTCCTCCGTTGGGATAAGTTTTACACCTAATTATACCACATTACATTTAAAATAGCAAGGGGTTTACAACCTCGTATCGGATTTTTGGGAGTTCATGATACGATGACGGGCAAAGCGTGCGGCTTCGTATCGTGCAAAGAAAGCTCATGGCAATTTGTTGACCCGTGTTTTGCCGCGATCATACATTTTATGCCAAATTAAGATTATTTTAAGGATATAGATTTATAATCGGAACCATAGAGAATGATCGTATATATCCGATATACGAAATCAATGATAAGGAGTTTGATCAGAATGAACAATTTGAACGTAAAGAAGCTGCTTGCCGTCCTCTCATCGGCAGCGATGATTGCGGGAAGTACGCCTGCCATGCCCACTATGGCAAAGGCTGCCGATACCGAAACCGTCAGCACTCTCATCGGAGACGTCAACAATGACAACAAGGTAACGGTAGCGGACTCGGTGGCTATCCTCCAGTATATCGCGAACAAGGACAAGTACGACCTCTCGGGGCAGCTCCTGCTGAACGGCGATGTCTACAACCGCGGTGACGGTATCACTGCCCGCGACGCCCTCTCGATACAGCGTCTCGACGCGAAGATGATATCCTCACTTCCCGAATCGGTGATGGAAACTTCTTCAACCACATCGACGGGCACGACGGTGACAACAACTGCCTCTACCACATCGACTGGCACGACGATGACGACAACTGCCTCTACCACGGCGACTGCTGAGGTTACATCCACTACTACCACCGAAACAGACATTCCCATACCTCCCGCCGAGCAGCCGTCGGATCTGACTATAACCCTTGACGGTACTAAAATCTCGACCAATGCCCCCGAGGACACTGCCACCGTCAATAATGGCGTGCTCACGATAAAAAAGCCGTCTGTTTTCGCAGTTACGGGCGAGGGCATGGACACACAGATAATCGTCGATGTCGACAAGTCTGCTTATCCCGATGCCGTTGTTGAGCTCGACCTCAAGGGCATGAGCCTCACAAACTCTGCTACAGCGCCTGTCTTTGTCAATTCCATCGGCGACGAGGTGCAGATAGTTGCCAAGGCAGGCACGGAGAACATTATCTCCGACGGCACGACTCACTCACAGACCTACACCGACAGCGATGGACAGTCCAACACCGTTGAGGGTGCTATCTTCTCGCGCGACGACATCAAGTTCAAGGGCAAGGGCAGCCTCACGGTAAACGGAAATCAGGATGATGCTATCGTCTGCAAGAACGATATCAAGATATATAACGGCAATATCACTGTCAATGCACAGGACGACGGTATCCGCGGCAAGGACAGCGTGACTATCGGCGATTCTGTGAAGTCTGACGGCTCTGCTGCGGATAACTCGAACCTCAAGCTCACTGTCAAAACAAAGGCGGGCGACGGTATCAAGTCCACAGCGACAGATACCGAGTCTGACAAGTCATGCGGCGTGGTTACCATAAACGGCGGAGAGATAAACATCAACTCCTTTGGCGACGGTATACAGGGTGAACAGGACGTTGTTATCAACGACGGTACCCTCAATATCACTACTTCGGGTTCGGGAAATGATTCTTCAAAGGGTATAAAGTCGGTCGGTCTGTATGACGCGGCGGGAACTACCCTTCAGAGCGGCGGTACACTCACAGTGAACGGCGGTCTTATAACGGTAAACTCCAAGGATGACTGTCTCCACTGCGGCGGCGACGCTGTGCTCAATGCAGGCAGGCTGAAACTTACTACCGAAGATGACGCGGTACATTCAGATGCTTCCCTCTATATCGGCGGAAAGGAAGCAGGGAATGACTACAAGAGCCTTGAGGTCTATGTGACAGCCTGCTACGAAGGCATGGAAGCGGTATACATCTATCAGAACAACGGCAATATCTACATCGTCTCAAAAGATGACGGCTATAATGCTGCCGGTGGAGCGGATTCCTCGGGCGGCGGCAACAATACAGGCTTCAGTCAGGGCGGACGTCCGGGCGGCGGTTTCCCGGGAGGAATGAGCAGCACTTACGGTGAGATGTACCTCAACGGCGGCATCGTTTCCGTAAACACCTCTTTCCAGGACGCTGACGGCTTCGATTCCAACGGCAATATCGTCTTCAACGGCGGATACTACTTCGGAAACGGCGGAGACTCCTTCGACTGCGGCGACGGCGGCTACTCTATCACACGTAAGGGCGGATATGCTTTCGGCGGGCTTGGAATGAACGGCGGAAACGGTTACGATACTTCCACTCAGATGGTTTTTGCCACAAGCGACGGAACTGTCCTTGCTTCAAGTATGTCGGGCTCGAGGATGACCTATGCATACGGCGATTCCAATGTAGTTGCCTACTCGGGCGCACAGGTAACGGGCGGAGAGAACATCTCTACACTCGGGCAGCCTTCGGTTTATGTCTCGGGCAAGGTTTCCGGCGGTACAGCAAAGACCCTCGGACAGAGCTCGTCGGGCGGCGGCAATCCGTGGAACCCGTGGGGCTGATTTCTGAAGCATAACATGATAACTTCTCCATAGTTTCTCCAATACAACCTAAGCAAAAGTCCCTGATACAGGGGCTTTTGCTGTTTTTGTCTGTATGCTCGGAAAGTTGTACATACCAATTTTTGATGCGTGTAAGTACAACTGACCAAAAATTGTGAGCGAAAATGACGAGTTTTAGCGATTTGTGGGATGAATTTGCATTTTATCCACTGTAATCTGCGGGTGAAATAGCAAAAATTGACTGATACAAAATTAATCAGCAAGAAATGACTTGAATTGTTCACAAAAATGTAATAAAATATACACAGAAGGTGCGGAGGGAAGGGACACAGAGATGAGCTCTGCGCCCTGCGCGGTAAAAATTCTGTCATTATTATAGAAAGGAATGATACGCATGAGATTAAATGGTATCAAGCGCTTTGCAAGCAGCGTTCTCGCGGGTCTCGTTTGTTTGTCGTCCGTCAGCGTAGGCGGTTTGATGAGCGCACGTGCTGATAAGGTACTCCAGACAAGCCCGAGCCATACTCAGGATACGGGTACCTATAACGGCTACCACCACGAGATTTGGCAGGCTGATACGCCGAATTCGTCAACAATGACTCTTTATGATAACGGAGGCGGCTTCGGAACGAGCTGGAAGTGCGGTCCTAACGGTTCTAAAGGTAACTTCCTCGCTCGCCGCGGACTCTTCTACGGACTTAACAACCCCAAGCACTGGCAGGATTACGGCGGATTTACCTGCGATTTCGATTGCAGCTGGTCGGCAGGTTCTTCGGGTAACTCACGTATCTGTATCTACGGCTGGACTCAGAATCCTCTCGTTGAGTTCTACATCATCGAGGACTGGAAAAACTGGCGTCCGACTTCAAACAACGCTAAGCAGGTAACTATCGACGGCAGCGTTTACGATGTATTCACAAACCCCATGAATTCCTACACTATCGAGGGAAACAAGGCTTTCACACAGTACATCAGCGTTCGCCGCGATACAAGAACAAAGGGTACTATCAGCATTTCCAAGCACTTCGAGGCTTGGGAGTCCCTCGGCATGAAGATGGGCGGTCTCTATGAGGTTGCCTTCAACGTTGAGGGCTGGGAGAGCGACGGTCAGGCTGACGTCAAGACACTCAGCATCACAGAGACTATCCCCCCCGACCACGATGACCCCGTTGATCCTCCCAAGGCTGACGCGAACGGTGACTTCATCACCGAGAACTTTGACTCGGGTAAGGGCGACTTTACTGCAAGAGGCGACAATACTGTCGTTTCGATAGACAGCAAGAACTATTACGACGGCAAGAGCTCTCTCAAGATAAGTGACCGCGGCGATAACTGGCACGGCGGCTCGATATCTGTCAGCTCTTCACAGCTTGCTCCCGGTGAGACCTACAGCATCAGCGCAGCAGGCCTCCAGCAGAGCGGTTCTGCTACAGAACTTAAGCTCACACTCGAGTACACCGTAGGCGGCACTCAGGACTGGATGGATATCGCTTCCGAGACAGCCAAGAGCGGTGAATGGACAAAGCTCGAGAATACAGCATTTACGATACCTTCAGGTGCTACGGGAATGTCTATATATATCGAAGCTCCCGAAAGCCTTACGGACCTCTGGCTCGATTCCTTCCAGGTCTCCGAGAAAGGCAAGGCTTCTTCCGTAAAGACAGGCGGCGGTACAGTTGAGGGCAGCGCTGCTGTTACAACAACTACGACTACTGCTCCTCAGACAACAACAACTACTACAACTACTACCGTGACCGAGGAAGTTACAACAACTACTACTGCGGAACCTGAGCAGCCCACTACTGCAAAGAAGGCGGATACGGCTTACGGCGACGCTAACAAGGATAACAAGGTCTCGGTTGCTGACTCGGTAGCTATCCTTCAGTATGTTGCTAACAAGGATAAGTATGACCTCGACGCTACAGCTCTTGACAACGCTGACGTTTACAACAGAGGCGACGGCGTTACTGCAAGAGATGCGCTCTCTATCCAGCAGCTTGATGCCGGCATTATCCACGCACTCCCCGAGAGCTATATGAAAGGCTACGAGGAGAAAACAGAGCAGCCGACAACAACTACTACAACCACCACCACCACAACAACAACTACTACTACAACTACCACCACTACTACTGCCGAGGTGACTACTACAACTACTACTGCTCCCGCTATAAAGGCTGTTACCGATTCTTTCGATAACGGTGCAGGCAGCTGGGAGGCAAGAGGCGATGCTGCTCTCTCTGCTGAAAGTGACCACTACTACTCGGGCAGCAAGTCCGTTAAGGTATCCGGAAGAACTAAGGAGTGGAACGGTCTCGGCTACACTCTTGGAAGCGATTTCAAGGCAGGCGAGACATACAGCTTCTCCGCAGCAGTTATGCAGCCCACAAGCTCCGCTCAGGAGATGAAGCTCCAGCTTCAGTATAAGGACGCTTCAGGCACTACAAGCTACGACAACATCGCTAAGGCTGCCGTTGACTCAAAGACTTGGACAAAGCTTGAGAATACAGCTTACACTATCCCCGCAGGTGCTACAGAACTCGTGTTTTACATCGAGTCTACCGAGGGTACGTTCGACTTCTACGTTGACGACGTTCAGCTTGCTGCTGAGGGCACAAAGTCCTCCGTTACCACAGGCAGCGGTACTGTCGGCGAGATAAAGGAGCCCGAGATCCACGGTCAGGGCGACATCTCATGGATAGACCCCAGCAAGCCTATGGTGGCTATAAGCTTCGATGACGGTACAAGAGATGCTACACAGGAGAGAAGGATAATCGACGCTCTTAACAAGAACGGTTTCCACGCTACTTTCTTCTATGTCGGCAACTGGATCACAAGCCCCGATACCGTAAAATACGCTTTCGAGAGCGGTCACGAGATCGCAAACCATACAACAACACATCCCTACCTGACACAGATCTCTGCTAACGAGATCCGCAGCGAGTTCGACCAGACACACGCTAAGCTCAAGAGCATAATCGGCACAGAGCCTTCCAAGCTCATGAGACTTCCCTACCTCCAGTCGAATGCTACGGTTCAGCAGACACTTTACGATGTACCGCTCATAAGCTGCGCTATCGACACAGGCGACTGGAACGGTGCTTCAAAGGATCAGATAGTCAACAAGCTGCAGGGTGCTATGAACGATGGCAGCCTCAGAAATGCTATCGTTCTCTGCCACGAGAACTACAGCACAACAGCAAGCGCTATGGAAGAGTTCCTCCCTGTTCTTAAAGCCAAGGGCTGGCAGGTAGTTACTATCTCCGAGATGTATGCTGTAAACGGCAAGGAGCTCAAGGGTGGACAGGTCCACACTCGCTGCTGAGCCACATTGATCAACGCTATTCACACATTCTGATTATCCCCAAATTTCCCTGAAAAAACAGTCGGTTTTAGCCGGCTGTTTTTTCGTTGTGAAAGTATAATGCTGCTCCGTTTAACACAACTATCACATTATGTCACAAACTTGACGTTAAAGTGAAAATAATTACACCTAATCTTTCACAAAATTATACATACGCTCCAAATTCTTTTCACACACGAACTTTATAATAAGCTCAAGAGGTCAGGGAAAAGCCCCTGACAAATAACTGAAAAGGAAAGTGAACAGTATGAATGAATATAATTACAACAGCTTCGAGAACAGAACAGGTTTTGCTACAGACGGAGGCTCTCCCAAGAAGCCTAAGAAGCATACAGCTCTGAAAATTACTGCTTTTGCTATGTCAATGGCTCTCGTTTCTGCGGGCTCTATTGGCATCTACAGCGAGATAGATGCAATGAGAGACCGCAGTAAGGCTGCTGCTGTTGAGCAGATAGACAAGTCGGCTGAAGATGTCGCTGAGGAAGCCGACCTCATTCTTCAGAACGTTGGTCTCATTAACAGCGAGGAGAAGGGCGGCAAGGTCATGGAGACCGAGGATATCGTCGATAAGCTGCTTCCCTCTGTTGTGGGGATCGAGTCAAAGTTTACTGTGACGGGGATGAGCAATAACAACGGCTTCTTTTTCGGATTCGGCGGCAGCAGCCAGCCTTCTGAGTACAAAGCTACCGGTACAGGTACGGGTGTTGTCCTTACAGAGGACGGATATATCGTCACTAATGCGCACGTTATCTACGACAGCGAGAACGGAGGCGGCAAGGCTGATAGCGTGTCGGTCATCCTCGACGACGATGAAAGCTATGACGCTGAGATAATCGGCTACGATACGGACTGCGACATCGCTGTGCTCAAGATAGAAGCAAAGGGCCTCACAGCCGCAGAGTTTGGAGACAGCGACAGCCTCAGACTCGGTGAGTCGGTCATCGCTATCGGTAATCCGCTCGGCTTCGACCTCAAGGATACCGTTACAGGCGGTATGATCTCGGGCCTTGACCGCAATATCACGATAAACGACAAGGCTATGACACTTATCCAGACTGACGCCGCGATAAACAGCGGCAACTCCGGCGGTCCGCTCATCAACAAGTACGGTCAGGTCATCGGTATCAATTCCTCCAAGATGTCGAGCAGCTGGGGCTCGAACGAGGCTTCTATCGAGGGTATCGGCTTTGCTATCCCGTCAAATGAGGTCTCGGACATAGTTGATGATATCATGGAGTATGGCTACGTTACAGGCAAGCCTCAGCTCGGTATAAGCTGTCAGGATGTTACACAGTCTATCTCGCAGATGTATGATATGCCTGTGGGCGTGTACGTTATCTCGGTCACCGAGGACAGCGCTGCTGATAAAGCAGGCTTGCAGAAGGGCGACATCATTACCGCTATCGACGGCGATGAGGTCACGACCACCGAGGAGCTCAACGCCAAGAAGAACAAGCACAGCGCGGGCGACAAGGTCGAGCTGACTATCTCGAGAGACGGCAAGGAGGAGAAGGTCACCGTAACTCTCGATGAGATGTCGAACAGGGAATAACAACTCGGTTCCTTCATTTTGATAAAAAGCAGGTGCTCGCGGGAGTACCTGCTTTCGTTTTGATATCAGCTCTGCAATATAATCGCTTTTTAGTCTCTTCATATTGCTATTTTCAGGCATTTGTGATATAATGTGATAAGTGGGGAGCTCCCCACAGATCATGACAGTAGGAGGGTAAACACTATGAAGCGGTTTTTTTCACATCTTACTACAGCTCTGACCTCGGCGGCTATGCTCGCAGGCTTGCTGACGGGTCTGCCCGCAGATGCGGCAGAGGCTGATACTCCCGAGATAACGGGTTATGCGTCTGTGACGGTAAACGTTTACGACAGCTCGACCGACAAGCTCTTTGATTCCGATGAAGTACTGGTGCATTTCTGTGCCGCTACCGAGGAAGAGCTGGAAAACGGCGTTTCCGTGGGGCTCGACGGCTGGAAAGTCACCGAGAGCAATCCCCGCGTAAGAGATAAGGTGCCTGTCAGTCCCGACTGGCGGTACTTTTTCGAGCTCTCCTGGAACAGCTATGCGCAGTATTATTACACTATTCAAGATATAGAGTGGGACTTCCCGTTCACGCTCGAAAATGACGAGGAGAAGGTCGTTGACCTATACCTCAAAAGAAACTACAGGGCAGGCGTATTCAACAGCTTCTTCGTCTACCTCGGCAGGGACAAGGACGGTCAGGCGGAGTTCATGCAGTTCTTTCCCGCGGGGGACGACTCTGACGCTCCGCTGCGCAGGAAGCAGCTGACCTACCGCGGCGAGCTCGGTGAGGACACACAGTACGGTGATATGTTCGAGACCGACGAGGAGGTCGTGACTACCGGTGCAGTCGACGGTCAGTACCTCGAGCCTCTCGGTAACCTCAAAAAGACCGGCAATATCGCCGATAAATTTGAAAAGTCAACATTCCGCGTGCTGAGCTTCAAGACGAAAACAGGCTTGGAACCGTCCCGCGATACGCTCACGCTGTCCCTGACGAGCGGCGATGACGACTATTCCACATATTCGATAAGGCTCAAAGACCTTGAGCTCCCGTTCAGTTTCGACAACATCAGACAGAATGATACTGTCGAGCTCTACCATATCGGCTCGACACTTATGCTTCCCGCAAGTCAGTATGTTCATGAGCCGCAGTTCATGGGCGACCTCAACAATGACAGGCTGCTCACGGTGGCGGACGTGGTGCTCATGCAGAAGTGGCTGCTCGGCTCGGATGACGTTAAGATGTGGGACTGGTCGGCGGTAGACTACGACAAGGACGGAGTGCTCGATGTGTATGACCTCTGCCTGATGAGGCAGGCGCTGATAGCTGAGCTCAGCGTACCGCGCGCGACTATGGCGGTACACGTCACCTACGGTGGCTACGGTATCGCGGGGCAGGACCTCGGACACGGAGAGTTCGACATGGTCTATACCGTCCGTAAAGGTGACTGGTACGTGGAGCTTTACAACGGTGAATGGCTCAGAAACGAGAAATACTTAGGCAACGGCAATTCGACTATCATCAGGATAACCGACGTCACAGACGAGGGTGTGACCTTTGTTTCAGCTGATACCGAAGCATTAAGGTCGGAGCACGCAGAGAAGGAATACTTCCTCAAATTCGGAGAGGAGCAGCATTTCTATACGATGAACCCCGTTTGTGACGGTACGAACTACGACTACGATGTGACGTTTACGGAATTCCTTGCACCGATAGGGTAAAAAAACAGCGCTGAGGGCAATTGCCTTCAGCGCTTATTTTGGTGGATCTTATTCGATACCTGCCTGCTGCTTGGCAGCTGTGAGGGTGTTCTTCATGAGCATTGCAATGGTCATTGGTCCTACGCCTCCGGGCACAGGTGTGATATATCCTGCCCTCTTCTCCGCAGACTCGAAGTCTACATCTCCGCAGAGCTTGCCGTTTTCGTCGCGGTCCATGCCGACGTCGATAACTACTGCGCCCTCTTTTATCATATCGCCTGTCACGAACTTGGCGCGTCCGATTGCGACTACGAGTATGTCGGCTCCGAGGCATATCTCCTTGAGGTTTTTGGTCTTGGAGTGGCAGATTGTGACTGTGCCGTTCTTCTGGAGAAGAAGCATTGCCTGCGGCTTGCCTACGATGTTGCTCCTGCCGATGACTACGCACTGCTTGCCTGTGATATCAACGCCCGTGCTCTCAATGAGGCGCATAACGCCCGCAGGTGTGCAGGGGAGGAAGGAATACTCGCCTATCATTATCCTGCCCACGTTCTCAGGGTGGAATGCGTCAACGTCCTTGGCGGGTGAGATAGCATTTATGACCGCCTTTTCGTCGATGTGCTTGGGCAGCGGGAGCTGTACAAGTATGCCGTTTACGCGGTCGTCGCGGTTGAGGACGTTCACGAGGTCGAGGAGCTGCTCCTGTGTGGTGTTTTCGTCGAGCGCGTACTCAAACGACTGGAAGCCTACTGCTTCGCAAGCCTTCTTTTTATTGTTGACATATACGCGTGAAGCGGGGTCATTTCCTACGATCACTACAGCGAGTCCTACCTTCAAGCCGTTGGTTTCCTTGAGCTTTGCAGTCTCCTCTGCGACCTCAGCCTTTACGCTTGCGGATACTGCTTTTCCGTCGATTATCTGTGCCATATGTATAAGTCCTCCTTATTTTTTCTTGTGCTTTTTCTTCTTGTTGTGACCGCCCTTGCCTGAGCCGCCCGAAAGGCGTTCGTCGTGCTTTTCGGCGAGCTCCTCGTACTTGTCGGCTGCCTCATCAGCGGTTTTCTCAGCCTTGTCAGCGGCTGTATCGGCTGCTTCCTTTACCTCGTAGGCTGCTGTTTCAGCGGTGTCCTCAGCCTTGTCCTTTACGGCTTCGGCTGCCTTTTCTGCCTTTTCCTCAGCGGTTTCCTTGATTCCCTCAGCCTTATCCTCAACAGCCTCGGCAGCTTCTTCGGCTTTGTCCTTGACAGCCTCGGTGACTTCCTCAGCCTTTTCCTTTACGGCTTCGACCGCCTCTTCTGCTTTCTCCTCGGCAGCCTCGGCGGCGTCCTCGGCTTTTTCCTTGGCGGCGCTGAGCTTCTTTTCGGCTTCCTCGAAGAATTCGTCGTCGTCATCCTCGTCAGGGAGGATGCCTATCTCGTCATCGTCGTCTTCGTCGGGAAGAATGCCTATCTCGTCGTCATCGTCGGAGAGCTCGCCTATCTCGTCGCTTCCGCCCATCATCGCGTCTGCGCCCTTGATGCCCATTGCCTTGCGGCGGGATTCCTCAATGAGCATACGTGACTCTTCGGTGTTCGCGTAGAGAACGAAGCTTTCGGGGTCGCGCTTGGTGCGGAAGAACATTACTATCTGGAGTACCACGGAAACTATGAATATGATCGCGGAGAGAGCCTGTGATACGCGGATATTTCCTATCATGAGGCTGTCTGTGCGCAGACCCTCAACGAAGAATCTTTCAAATCCGTACCATGCCATGTACATGAGCAGTATCTGACCGTCATAGCGCCTTCTCTTGGAGAGGAAAGCGAGTATCACAAAGCCGAGTATGCACCATACCGATTCGTAGAGGAAGCAGGGGTGTACCGCCTTCTCCCACATCATCTCGGGATTGCCGTTGTTGTACATTTCGCCGCCTATCTGTACGGCGTTGTTTATCGTGCGCTGGATAGTTCCGCCCGTCATGCCGAAGAAGAAGTCGGTATTGGTACCGAATGCTTCCTGATTCACGAAGTTGCCCCAGCGTCCGACGCCCTGACCGATGAGAAGTCCGAGCACTGTCACATCGAGCATGGGGAGTATCCTTACCTTGCGTATCTTACAGATGATGAAGCCGACCAGGATAGCTCCGAGGATGCCGCCGTAGATAGCAAGTCCGCCCTTGCGTGTGTTTATCACGGCTTTGAATGTCTCGCCGAACGAGCCTTTGCTGTACTCGTCCCACTTCATTGCGACGTAGTACAGGCGCGCTCCCACGATACCGCCGAGAACTCCGCCGATAACTGCGTCGACGGCTCTGTCGGAGTCTATTCCGAAGCGCTTCATTCTCGGGAATACATACAGTATCGCGAGGATCAGTCCGAGGGTGATGATTATGCCGTACCACTGGATATCGAGTCCGAAAACGGTGAAGGCTGTCGGGTCAATGGTGACGCCGAAGCCGAGGTTCGGGAATTCGATCCTGTGCGGGTCGAGCATCTGTGCGAAAATGGTTGTTGCAGCGTTGATCATGGTGAACCACCGTCCTTTTCTATTACTGACAGAACGATCCTGTCGCTCCGCAGCTCATTCTTTATAAAGCTGTTGATATCTTCCGCTGTCAGGGTCGGGAAGATATCTATAGCGTCGTATGGAGCAATGTCCTCCATATGGCTGTTTATCATCAGGTTAGCGACTGCGTCGACGTTGTTCAGCTCGCGTATGAGCAAGCCGTAGGTCGAGCGTTTCAGCCTTCGGAATATCTTTTCATCCACGCCCTCCCGCGAGATGCGTTCTACCTCGCTCAGAAGAGCCTCGCGCACCTTTTCGGGCGCGTCGGATTCTCCGCTGAATATCACCGAGAAGTAGCCGCCGCCGCAGAACACCTCGGCTCCGAACGTGGAGTTGATGAGCTCGCTCTCGAGGAGCCTGATATACATATCAGTGGAGGCGTCCGTCAGGATGGCAGCAGCAAATGTCGCCTTGAGCGATTTTATCAGCCGCTCCTTTCCCGAGCAGGGCTTGCACTTGTAGCCGATGTGGAATATTGTCGTGCCGATGTGCTGCTTCTCGCGTATCTCAGACTGAACCACGGTGTCGGGCTCGTCGGGGAATACTGTTTCAAGTCCCTTGTCCTCGCTCGGCTTGAGCATTTCGTCGCAGACTGCAAGGACTTCGTCGGCGCTGACGTTTCCCGCTATGGATAGCACCATATTATTGAGGTCGTAAAAGGCGTTGTAACACTTGTAGAGCAGGGGAGCGTCTATCCGTGCTATGCTCTCCTTTGTTCCCGCAATGTCAATGCGGACAGGGTGGGCATGGTACATACATTTGAGCATATTGAAGAAAACGCGCCATTCGGGATTGTCGTTGGTCATCTGTATCTCCTGACCGATGATACCCATTTCCTTGTCGACATTTTCTTTCGTGAAGTACGGCTTCTGCACGAAATCGAGCAGTATCCGCAGATTGTCTGTATAGTTGTTAGAACAGCCGAAGAGATAGCAGGTCTTGTCGAAGGAAGTGAATGCGTTGCCCGAAGCTCCCGTTTTTGCATAGAGCTCGAAAACTCCGCAGTCCTCATTCTCGAACAGCTTGTGCTCGAGGAAGTGGGCTATTCCCTCGGGGACAGTGGTATAGCCCTCGTCCGCTCTCGTCCTGAACATCGTATTTATCGAGCCGTATTTCGTGCCGAAGAGCGCTTCGACGGTGCTGAATCCCTTCATCTCGCAGATGTAGATGTTGAGGCCGCTCGGATGCTTGACGTGTATGCAGCTGTCGCCTGTGACCTTGCTGGTGAGGATATTCTTTTCCATTATTCGTTATCCTCCCTGCAAAGCATATAGTAGCGCGTGTCGAGATTCAGCGACTTTGCGGCTTCGATGACGCGTTCGCGAGTGACTGCACGATAGCGGGCAGCCTGCTGCTGCGGGTCGACTTTGATGCCCTCGCAGAAGCGCTCGAAGTACCATGATGAGTACGATGAGGGGGTATCTCCGACCGCCGCGAGCGCGTTCTCTATCGAGAGCATTGCGCTTTCAAGCTCTGTTTCGGTGATATTGCCGTTCTTTATCTCGTCGAGCTGATGGAGTATCTCCTGCTCGGCTGCTTCGATGTTGACCTTTTCTACGCCCGAGTCAACAGTCAGCGTGTTCTTGGAGCTGATGTACCTGCACGAGCAGTAGTAGCACAGGCTGAGCTTCTCCCTGACGTTGACGAAGAGCTTCGATACGGGCGTCTCGCCGAGCACGGCGCTCAGTATGCGAAGGGCGTATATATCGTCAGATTCGCTTTTGAAGGTGAGTACGGTCTTGCACTGGAGGACGTCCATTTTCTCTGTGACAGTTGCGGGCTCGGACTTGACATGGCTGATCGTTCTGAATGTACATTGGCGCGGGTGACGCTCTATCGCGGCAAATTCGCGGCGGAACATCTCTGCGGCTCGCTCGTCGGCGCAGGGGGCAACGTAGTATATCTCGACCTGAGCCGTGCTTAGTACCCGCTGATACGCGGCATAGGCTTCCGCGGCGGTGACGGCTTCGGCAGATCCACGCGTTCCGTAGCATGAGCACTCGGCGGGTTCGCCTTTGAAGGCTGTCTCGGCGGCACGGGCAAGCGCAAAGCTGCGCTTGTTGTTCATTTCAGCGTCGATACGGTCGAGCAGGTCGTTCTTCGTGATCCTGAAGGGCGTGGCGTCGAATCCGCCGTCCTGCACGTTCGGGGAGAAGAGACAGTCCCGCACGAGACCGAGCATTTCGCCCTCGATGTCCTCGCCGTCGAGCGAGTATCTGTTGCATATCCACGAGGCAGACAGACCGAGTATCTGTATATCGCCGCGCTTGCGGGTGAATGTCCCGAGGGCAGAGCCGTACAGAGACGATAGCCGCTCGTTGAGCTCGGCGACCGAGCGAAGCTTGCTGTTCGAGGCTGACAGCGCGCCTATCCCGAGGGAATTTGCGGCTGCCTCCGCAGGTTCGAGGCGTGTCGCGAACCTCACGTATACAGAGCAGGTCTTGAACTTCTCATCGGTTATGGATGTGAAGCCTATGTTCTCGCCGAGCTCTGTCCGTTTGTATTCCATTATGGCAAACACTCCTAATTTTATTTGATACATCAAAAAAATAAATACATATTTATTATAACACACCTGCGAAAAAAATACCATAGTTTTTTAAAAAAACTTTCCTGTCCGTACAAATTATTACCGCGCAATAAAAAAAGGACGGCATGACCGTCCTTTTCAGGCTCTTTACACAGAGCAGTTAAGATTTGTGCAAAGCTGTGTCAGCGCTCTTCGTTCTTGGAGTAGAGCTTCTTGAAGTCGGTCGGAGTACAGTGCTTTATCTCCTTGAAGATGCGGTTGAAGGTGGTCAGGCTCTTGAAGCCGGAACGCATCGCGACCTCGGTTATAGGGATGTCGGGGTCGAGGAGCAGATTCTCCGCCGAGCGCGTCCTGCGGGCGTTTATGTACTGCAAATACGACATGGAGTTGTACTGCTTGAAGATACGCGAGAAGTGGTACTTGCTGTATCCCGCGACATCGGCAAGCTGGTCGAGGGTGATATCGTACATATAATTGGCGTCGATGTACTTCATGACTGTGCTGAACTTCTCCGAATACTCGTCTATCTTGCCGTCGTCACACGACAGCGAGCTCTTGCTCTGCTCAAGGTGGTACTCGCGCACTGAGATGAGAAGCTGTATCAGCAAAGCGTATATCCTTACATCCGCAAGCTCTGACTTCGTGCCGTACATCGCGTAGATATCGAGCATTGTCTTCTTCGCGAGGACATGGAGCTCCTTGTCGAATTCGGGCGTTATCAGCAGTGGAGCCGTGAGGCTGCGCATTACGGGCTCAAGAGCGGAAACGTCCCCGAGGACGGAGTTGTCGCACTGGAAGATGAGCCTTCGCCCGGGGATAGCGGGCATACTGTGGAGCTCTCCCGGCGGCACGATGAGCACTTCGTTCTCCCTGATGGTAAAGTCGGTCCCGCCGACCTTTACCGCATAATAGTTCTTCAGCGGCATCAGTATCTCAACGGCGTTGTGCCAGTGGACGGGATATGCCTCATTATCGTCGTTATCATAAAGAAGTATCGACCGTTTGCTGTCGTATTCAACGGTCTCGTAGTCACCTGACAAATGCTTTATCATAGATTATACCTCACCGAAAATTGCGGTCGGAACACAGCGCAGGCGAAAATGAACGGAGCGGCTGAGCGACCTTGTGCGAGGCTCAGTGAGAGCCCCTAACTAACCGATTATCCATACATTATTATAATATTTTTTTGCAGAAATGTAAATACTGCGCCGTAAACTTTGGAAGTAATGTACAAATGTGAGCCGCAACTTTTGGTCATTACGTTCGTGTGAAAATGTGAACAAAAACTTTCCGCACTGCTTCTGCTCGTTATGCAATCTGTAGAAAATGCACTGTTTCAGAGCCGCATTTTTCTACAGAATATGACAAGTTGCTACATTTGCTTTTGCTTATTGACATTTACGAAAATACCGTGTAGAATAGTATATAGGGACAATTAAGTTCCTTATTTTGCGGCTGTTTAAAAAGAAAAATAAATTTACAAATGCCGCTTGTAGAACAAAAAACAGGTAATTAAAGGGTGGTAAAATGGTTTTCAGCAGTTTGGAGTTTATTTTTTTATTCCTTCCTGCATTTATGATTTTATACGGGCTTGTCCCAACAAAATATAAAAATGCAATACTTTTCGCGGGCAGTATCTTCTTCTACAGTATGGGCGTGCTAAAAAAGCCGATATACATCGTGCTCTTTCTGCTGACGATACTGTTCAATTTCATCATCGGTGAGTTTATCGATAACTTCCGACGGGCGGGAAAGCTGTGGCTGCTCATCGGTATCGCCTTCAACTTCTGGTGGCTCGCTTTTTTCAAGTATACGGGCTTTATATTCAACAATATCAACATTTTTCTCAGGAACGACCTCCCCGTGAGAGACATAATCCTGCCGATAGGTATCAGCTTCTACACCTTCCAGAACGTCTCGTACATCGTCGACGTTTACAGGCGCAAGGCTAAGGCGGAGACCAATATCATCAACTACGGTGCATATATCAGTATGTTCCCGCAGCTCATCGCGGGACCTATCGTCAAGTACGAGACGGTCGCGGCTCAGCTGCGGAACAGGACTCACAGCATCAAGCGCGTTGAGGACGGACTCAAAACTTTCACTATCGGACTCGGATACAAGGTGCTGCTCGCCAATCAGATAGGTGGCTTGTGGAAAAAAATAGGCGATATCGGCTATCAGAGCATTTCTACCAAGTTGGCGTGGCTCGGAATAATCGCCTTCACTTTCCAGATTTATTTCGATTTCTGCGGCTACTCCTATATGGCGATCGGTCTCGGGCGCATTATGGGCTTCGATATCCCGAAGAACTTCGACCACCCGTATATGTCCACCACTATGGGCGAATTCTGGCGCAGATGGCATATGACGCTCGGAAGCTGGTTCAAGGAGTATGTGTACATACCGCTCGGAGGAAACCGCGTTAAGACCTCGCTCGTTGTCCGCAACTTCTTCGTGGTGTGGCTCTTCACGGGCGTCTGGCACGGCGCGAGCTGGAACTTCGTTATCTGGGGAATGGTGCTGTTCGGTCTGATCATGCTCGAACGCTTCGTCATTGGCGATTTCCTCAATAAATACAAGATAGTCGGTCATCTGTATATGTTCCTCGTGATACCGCTGACGTGGCTGCTCTTTGCGATAACCGACTTCAGGCAGCTCGGTATATACTTCTCACGCTTGCTGCCGATCTTCCATGTGAAGACCTATGCGGTAAATGACAGAGATTACGCAAAATATCTCGGTATCTACTGGAAATATTTCCTCGCAGGCACCATATTCTCGACCAATATCCCTGAAAAGATCTACAAAAAGATAAAGGATTCCTATTTCATCGTGATATTGCTTATAATAGTGTTCTGGGCTTCCGTATACTGTATGTATCAGGGTATGGATGATCCGTTCCTGTATTACACTTTCTAAGGAGACTTCGGTTATTATGAATAAATTCAAACAGTGCGCTTATACGCTGCTTCTGTTGTTTACGTGCTTTATCGCCTCGCCGTTCATCTTCGTGAAGATATGGAAGACGAGCGATTTCGTACAGGATACCAAGGCGGTGTCAGCTCCGCCTGTGGTAAACAGGAACAAGGAGCAGACTACTACCCCCGAGGGCGAGCCTGTTACTCAGGCTGACGGCTCGACACCAGCAGCTACAGGTACGGGCACCGATTCGGCTGCTGCTCAGCCCGACGCAACGGAGACGACTACCGCTCCTGTCCAGCCTGACATCTTCGTCGAGAGTGACCTCTCTTACTTCGATGATGCGCTCTTCATAGGTGACTCTCGTACCGTCGGTATCAAGGAGTACGGTGACTTCGAGAACTCTGACTTCTTCTGTAACGAGGGGCTTGCGACCGACCAGATAAACAAGGTCACTATCAACGGAAAGACTTTCGACCAGCTGATAGATTCAAAGCAGTACGGTAAGGTCTATGTTATGCTCGGCATAAATGAGGTCGGCAACGACCATGAGTATGTGCTGACCTCCTACCGCGCTATAATCGAGAAGCTCAAGGTCCACCAGCCTGACGCTGTCATTTATGTGCAGGCTAACCTGCACGTCTCTTCATACGCTGAGAACGGCGTTATCACCAATGCCTCTATCGACGATCTGAACAGCGGTATCGCCTCTCTTGCCGATAACAAGAGAGTGTTCTACCTCGATATCAATGAGCTTTACGATGACGAGTATGGCTATTTCAACCAGAGCTACACCCACGACGGCGTTCACCCCATGGGTATGTATTATACTCAGTGGTGCGAGTGGCTCTGTACCAAGACCGTTCCCAAGGACGGCTTACAGACTACGACTGCTGCGGCAGAGTGACAGAGTACGGAAGGTCCTGTTGCGTGAGTGAAAAGGAGGTATCTGCCATGGGATTGTTTTCAAAGCTTTTTGGCGGCAACTCGGAGCTGAGCGAGCTCATTAACGATGTTGCGAACGTTATAAAGCAGGAATCGGTAAATCTTCACGAGAGTGAGGAGACTGAGACCGAGACTGCGTATGACGGGACGACTATGACCGACTTTGACACCGAGGTCTACGCCAGCGGCAGAGACTGCGGAGAGGATTACGGCTTCTCGTGGGGACCTGTGATGCCAGATGAGGAGAATCAGTACAACTACAACGGCACCTACAAGGAATATTTCAGCGACGTTTTCAGGAGTACCTATCCGATGTACAGCATTGAGGACTATGAAGCCCACAACGGCAGAACTACCGTATTCGTCTTCCGTGAGGGCGAGAGGAAGGCGCTCGTTGTCGAGCTGCTGTCGCGAAAGAGCTCCGCGTATAAGCTGCGCTCCGACTGCAAGGCGGAGGGGATACCGTATCTGCGCTTCTACTACGATTACGACGGCTGGTGGAACACAAAGGAGTACGTCAAGCAGCGTACCCGCATTGCCCTGATGGGCGGCTAAATATGATAAAAACAGAAAGAGAACGCTTTGCGCCTGCGGCGGATCAGGCACGGCTCTGCTATGGCTTCGCAGGCAGCCGAACCGTGTACGGTCTTGTACTTCCAGGAATTTTCCTGGATTTAACGATTTCTCTTTCTGTTTTTTTCTGCCTTCAAGGAGTTGGATATGACTATACTTGACAGGCTCACTCAGCGTGAGCAGTGGGAGAGCTTTTACAGATACAAGTGCTCGCTGACGGGCAGCTCCGCCTTTTGCAGGGAGCTCCGCCGCTTCATCGACGAGGGGGGCTACCTGCCCGTATGCGAGAGAATAAGGCGCGGGGAGCCCTTCCCGCTGCCGAGAAAGTCCTTCATCAGCAAGCTCGATACGCAAAAGAAACGTGTCGTTTACACCTATCCCGAGGCAGAAAATACGGTGCTGAAGCTGCTGACATATCTGCTTCTCAGGAAGTACGACGGGCTTTTCGGCAGCGGACTGTACTCCTTCCGCCCGAACAGGACGGCAAAGGACGCGATAAGGCGGCTGACGGGCACTCGGAATATAGACGGTTTGTACTCGTATAAGGCTGATATAAGCAACTATTTCAACTCTGTACCGACGGCGAAGTTACTGCCTGTGCTGGAGGAGGTCACCGCAGGGGACGGGGAGCTTTACGACTTCCTGAGCAGACTGCTCTCGGAGCCGCGCGTCATCGACGGCAGGGACGTTGTGACCGAGGATAAGGGCATCATGGCGGGAACCCCGCTTTCTGCATTCTACGCGAACATCTACCTCATGGAGCTCGACCGCTTTTTTGAACGGCAGGGGATACCCTATGGGCGCTACTCCGATGATATCATCCTGTTTGCGGACTCTATGGAGGAGTGTAAGCGGTATGCCGAGATACTTCGCGGTCTCATCGCAGAACGCGGTCTCACGATAAATCCGTCAAAGGAGTGCTTCAGCGCACCGCATGAAGGCTGGACTTTCCTCGGCTTCTCTTACAGGGACGGCACAGTCGACATTGCACCTGCTTCGGTGAAGAAGCTGAAAGGCAAGATGAGGCGCAAGGCGAGGGCGTTGGTGCGCTGGAGGAAGCGTAATGAGATCGACGGTGAAAAGGCTGCCCTGGCGTTTATCCGCATATTCAACAGGAAGCTGTTCGAGTGCTCCGAGGGCAGCGAGCTGACGTGGAGCAGGTGGTTTTTCTCGGCGATAACGACGGACGTGAGCCTCCGCGGGATAGACCGCTACGCGCAGGACTGCGTGCGCTTCATCATCAGCGGCAGCCGCACGAAATCACGTTATAACGTGAGATACGAGGAGATACGCCGTCTCGGACTGCGCAGCCTCGTACATGAGTATTATAAGTTCGGGGAGGATAATACCTGAAAAAAGCCCGCATACGGCGTTGTTCCGTATGCGGGCTATATTCATTCGTTTTTACTTTTTCTGTTTTTCAATGTATACGTCGAATTTTTCATCGCCGCCTGTTGAGAGGTATGAATAGTACGCGAGCACTATCGATGCATCCTTGGCGTCTATCTTGTTGTCTTCGTTGACGTCGGCAGCGTATTTTTCATTTTCGGTGAGTAATCCACTGCCGCCTGTAGAGAGCTTTGAATACTGCACAAGCACGAACGATGCATCGTTTGCATCGACCTTGCCGTCGTGGTTCGGGTCGCCGAGGTCAACGGGTAACTCGCCGTGTCTGAGGTTCAGAGCCTTGCCCTCAGAAACGTAGAATATAAGGTCTGTGCCGTCATGTGCGAGGTCAAAAGTGCTGCCGTCGGACTGGGTGATAGTAAGCTTTTTGCCGTCTGCCGAGGGTGCCCATGTGAAGTCGAACGACTTGTTCTCCAATACTGCTCTTCCTGTTTTGTTGGGTGAGATAACGAACTGGTAGATCTCATCTGACGTAACATCTCGCGGGATGCCCTTTACCACTGCTCCGTATACCAGCCAGTTTCCACAGAAATCGGACATATCAGGCCCATCGGGGGTTGCAGATGTGGTCACAGCGGGCTCTGTGGTGGAAGCCGAAGCTGTGGTGGTCTGTGTTGCTGTGGTCGTTGCCGATCCTGTAGTCGAAGCAGCAGACTGTGTTGTCGAGGGCTGTGTTGCTGTAGTTGTAGTCTGTTCGGCAGATGTAGTTGTGGACTCGGTTGCAGTAGTGGTGGTGGTAGTTGTAGTAGTAGTAGTAGTAGTAGTAGTTGTTGTTGTTGTTGTTGTTGTTGCGGTCTCCTGCGCCTTGTCGTAGTCGTCAAGGAGCTCAAACTTGAGGTTGTTCTCCTTGGCGTAGGTCTCGGCTGTAGAGTCCTTATATCCGACGATGATAGTATCACTTACATTGTTGATATTGCACTCGGGATTCCTGAATATTATCCTCTCGGTTTTTGCCTTGCAGCCGCCGTTGCTGTATACTTTGTATTCGCCTGTGGGTTCATAATTCCATGTCTCACTGTTGTACTTGTATTCGGGGCAGAGGCGACCTGTATAGCATTCCATGGTCTCGGGGAGGTCGAGTACCTTGAGTTCGCAGCCTGCGAGCTCGCCCCAGTCCATATCCTTGACCTTGCTCGGTACCTTTATCTCTTCAAGGGAGGTGCAGCTGGAGAATGCTCCGCCCCAGTCATAGCAGCCGAATATGTTCTCGACCGTTTCCGGTATCTCTACGTGCTTGATGAAGCTGTTGCCCTCGAATGCGCTTACCGCGATGATCTCGGTGCCGTCGGGGACTGTGTAGGAGCTGTCGGTCTTGGACTGCGGATAGTATTTCAGCGTCTTCATATCCTTGCTGAATATAACGCCGTCAAGTGATGCGTAGTTCTTGTTTGCGGGGTCGATGTTGACCGCGGCTATCTGCTCGTGGTCAAGGACGAATGCGCCTATCTCTTCAAGCGAGGCGGGAATATTGATAGCGCCGATGTTGCCTTCTGCGATGCCCCACCACGGGATACAGGAAGTACCCTCCTTGATTGTGAGGTCGAGAGGAGTATCGCTGTCAGAGCCTTTTAAAACGACAGCCTTGTCACCGAAATAGACAACGCCTTCGGTAAGGTTTTTGTACCACGGTGTTGAGGATACCCACTCCTTATTAAAGTAATCAAGCTTGCCGTTTATTTCAAGTTCTGTAAGCGAATCACAGCCAATGAAGCCCTCGAACTGCCAGTCAAAGTCTGTGTTCTTGCCGAGCTTTACTGATGTGACCTTTTTGCAGTTCTCGAATGCAAGTCCGCAAATGGTGAGCTTGATATCGTCGTCGGTCGTGAACTCGCCCTCATAGCCCTCGGGGAGAGCGATGAGGTCACGGTGTTCAAGGTCATCATACCATGTGTAGCGTCTGCAAAGAGCGCCGTTTACCGAGAAGTAATAGGGGTTGTCCTTGTCGACGTTGAAAGCGGTCAGCGAAGGCATATCCGAGCAGAATAAATTGTCCATATATGTAAGGCTTGCGGGGATATTGATAACAGTGATGTCGGGGTTGCCTCTGAATACCGCGCTCATCGAGCTGATACCGTCGGGGATAGTTACCTCGCCTGTAAGGTGCTTGAGCACCTTTATTGCCTTGCTCTTCGGAACGTATTTCCCCTGCTCGCTGTCATAGCGGTAATCGCCATTTTTAGCAATGAGGAAATCACCGCTGACCTCAAAGTTCTCACTGCCTTCCTTTGCCTTGATATCGCAGGTATCAGGGATGTTGATAGTCTCAAAGACCGACAGGTACTTCGGAAGCGTTATGGATGTCACCTTGTCCTTCCACGCAGAGCCGTGGATATCAAGTGTTGTGACCTTTGTGCCGTCTATCTCGTCGGGGATAACGACGTCGCCCTTGACGGTGTTATCAAAGCCGAATACTGTGGCATACGTGACCTCAGTGCTTATCCTGTTCCCGTTTTCGTCGTACTTGTAGTTTCCGTTTTCATCGTATTCGTACTGAGTGGATGTATAAGTATAATACTTGAAGCCGTTATAGGTCTTGAACTCTTTATGTTTTTCGGAGAAGAGGATATCAACTCTTCTTGAAATGTTAATATACGAGAAATCGTCTGGAACAGTAAGCGAGCTGAGTCTGCTTAGGTCAGCGCCCCAGCCTATACCATCAACGGGCGCGCCGTCTATCTCTGCGGGAAAAACGAAGTCCTTCGGAGCGTCGCTGTTGACGTGTACTATCCTCAGCGTTGTCTGTTCCACGTATTCGTAGGTGCCGTCGTCCTTCTCATTGCGGACGTTGCTGATGTTTTTTGAATACACTACTCCGTCTTTGAGAATGAATTGTTCATTGCCTTCGGGAATGATGATATCGACATTTGCGGGAATGTAGTCGATACCGCTCCGAAATGCCTTTGTGACCGTTATTGACCTTACATTGCTCAGGTCTGCATTACGGAATTCCCATTCCAGTTTTTTGACGGGCAGACCGTCTATCTCGTCGGGCAGTACGATATCGCCCGCAGCCTCGCCCTCGAAGCCTGTTATCGAGGCGCAGTAGACTGTCACGTTTGATGTCGTGCCGTCATCGTTCTCAACAGTTTTCGAGCCGTCATTTGACTTCCAGTAGGTGAATGACGTGGGCTGGACTGTGACAACAGTCTCTTCTGCCGCAAATACCATAGATACGCACTTCTGCACTATGGTTGACGGCGTGAACGCGCCGACTGCTGCCATTGCGGTGGTGACAGCAAGAATTTTCCTCCAATTCATGAATTGACCTCCTTACAAACTTGACATTGTTATTTCAAAATAACAATATAAATATTATATCACGCTATATCAAAAATTGCAAGGGGATATGGTGAAATAGTGAAAAATAATTCAAATCAACGCGGTTTACATACAAATTTAACGAAAAATCAGTCGGAAATTGCGGGCTTTAGCGCAGCAAAGTGACAAATGTAACATAAATTGTGATTTTTGTAATCTTTACAAACCTTTTAAAATGATGGTAAAATTATATATATTTTTTGTTTTCGACTCGGCACTCGGTCGGGTCTCTTTTAGGATATGTTGGGGGTCAATACACAAAAAATGGACAACAGAACAATAAAAAGCGATTTTTTCAGGTATATTTTCGCTAATATCATCAGTTCGATAGGTGTTTCGGTGTATATTCTTATCGACACCTTTTTCATCTCGAAGGGCCTGGGGGCGGACGGTCTTGCCGCGCTCAACCTTTCACTTCCCGTTTTCAGCTTTCTTAACGGATTCGGACTTATGCTCGGTATGGGCGGCGGAAGCATTTTCTCCATGCTCTATTGCAGGACCGAGCGCAGAGAGACCGACAGGGTGTTCACTAACGCTTTCTTTTGCCTTGTGCTGATTGCCGTGCTCTTTGAGGCGGCGGGGCTCTTCCTCTCGGGGCAGATAACTCATCTTCTCGGAGCCGATGACAGCGTTTTCGCTCTCTCGCATGACTACCTGAAGACGATACTGCTCTTCTCACCCGCGTTCCTGCTCAACAATCTGCTGGTATGTTTCCTGCGCAACGACTGCGCTCCGAAGCTCGCAATGCTCGGCATACTGAGCGGCAGCCTTGCGAACGTGGTGCTCGACTACGTTTTCATATTCACTCTGGGTATGGGAATGAGAGGGGCGGCGCTCGCGACAAGCATTGCCCCCTTCGTGAGCATGGCGATAATGAGCCTGCACTTCCTCACGGGCTGGAATGCGTTCAGCCTGCGTCTGATGCGTCCGTCATGGAGCATCATCAGGGAGATAGTCTCGCTCGGACTTCATGCTTTCTTCACCGAGGTCTCGGGTGGACTGGTCATACTCGTTTTCAACTTCGTTATCTACCGTCTTATGGGCAATACTGGTATTGCTGCATACGGCGTAATAGCCAATATCGCCATTGTGTTCACGGCAGTGTTCATCGGTCTTGCGAGCGGTGTTCAGCCGCTGATGTGCCGCTATCACGGACGCAGTGCGGATTCCGCGATAAAGTATCTGCTGCGTCTGTCAGTTGTGACCGCTGTCATTCTTGCTGTATTGTCTTATATTATAGTATTCGTTCACACATCGCTGATAGTGAGCGTGTTCAACGGCTCCGACGACGGAATGATGCGTGAGATAGCCGAGAACGGACTCAGAAGCTACTTCCTCTATATGCCGTTCATGGGTGTCAACGCGATAATGTCGGTGTTCTTCTCTGCGAACGAAAAGCCTCATATCGCGCAGATGATATCGCTGCTGAGAGGTACGTTCCTTGTCATACCTGCTGTATTCCTTGCATATGTCCTCCACAGTATCGGGCTGGTCTGGCTGGCTGTTCCTATATCCGAGCTCATCACCACTGTGACCGCACTCTGTATCTACTTCGTCAGACAGAGAAGAAGCCAGGAGGTATATACGGCTATGACTCTGTCGCAGAACAAAAAGATAATCGCCAGGAATTGACCTCCTTTCCTGTATCTATGAAGAAAGACGCACGCTCAGCGTGCGTCTTTCTTCTTTTAATTGACAATTCTGCGTATTTGGTTTATAATTTGATTGTTATAAAAACGTACAGGAGGAATGTCTATGCCGCCGCCGAATGGCAGGTTCGGTCCTGGTTACCTGACCGATGAGGAAAAAAAGAACAAGCCGAAAGTGACAAAAAAACTCATAAAGCGTATATTCTCATATCTGCTTCCCTACAAGCTGCAAATGCTCTTCGTCCTTGCAGCGATACTCTGTTCGGCTGTCCTTACTCTTCTGCCGTCGGTACTGACAGGAAGGATAATCGACGATGGTCTGATCGCAAAGAATATGCGTGCTCTGGTGCTGTATATACTGCTGTCGTTCGGAGTCACTCTCCTTGCGAACCTGATCGGTATACTCGAGAGCTACCTCAATACGTGGATAGCTCAGCACATCACGTTCGATATGCGGAATTCCATGTATGCTCACCTGCAAAAGATGTCCATGCGCTTCTTTACAAGCAACAATCAGGGCGATATAATTACCCGTATGACAAGCGATATCTCAGGCGTTCAGCAGATAATCACAAGCACCCTGACAAGCATAATCTCCAACACTATCACACTGACCGTCGCACTGATACTGATGTTCAGCGAGAACTGGAAGCTCGCTCTCGTAGGCATAGCTGTAGTACCGCTGTTCGTTATACCGACGCGCAGCGCGGGCAAGCGCCGCTGGTCGATAACAAAGGACTCACAGGCTTGCAGCGATGAGATAAACGGCATACTCAACGAGACCCTTTCCGTCAGCGGGCAGCTCCTCGTGAAGCAGTTCGGAATGGAGGAGAAGGAGTATGAACATTATGAGTCCGTCAACCGCAAAATGATAGGCCTCAACATCAAGGAGAGCATGGCGGGCAGGTGGTTCCGCATGGCGCTCGGAACGTTCACGAACATCGGTCCTATGCTGATATACCTCGTCGGCGGTATCATAATGATGCGCTTTGACAAGACGATAACCGTAGGACAGATAAGCGTTCTCGTGGCACTGCTCGGCAAGATGTATATGCCAGTGAATCAGCTCCTGAACATACAGGTGGACTGGATACGCTCTATGGCGATGTTTACCCGTATTTTCGACTACTACGACATGAAGCCCGAAATAGAGAATGCTCCCGACGCTGTTCGTCCGAGTTCCGCTGAGGGAGAGGTCGAGTTCCGCAATGTGCGCTTCTATTATGAGCCCGAGCGCGAGATACTCCACGATATAAGCTTCACTCTCGGCAAGGGCAAGTGCATTGCTATCGTAGGACCGTCAGGCTCGGGCAAGAGCACGCTCATAAACCTTATCCCGCGATTTTATGATGTCATCGGCGGCAGCGTGCTGTTCGACGGCAAAGATGTCCGCAGCCTTGACCTCGGTTTTCTCCGCGAGAATATCGGTATCGTCAGTCAGGAGACCTACCTGTTCAACGGTACGATACGCGAGAACCTTCTCTATGCCAAGCCCGACGCGACTGAGGCGGAGCTCATCGAGGCGTGCAAGCGGGCGAACATTTACGACTTCATCGAGAAACAGGAGACGTGGCTCGATACGGTCGTCGGCAACCGCGGTCTGAAGCTCTCGGGCGGCGAGAAGCAGCGCATCTCTATTGCGCGTATTCTGCTGAAAGACCCTGCACTAATGATATTCGATGAGGCGACCTCGGCGCTCGATTCCATATCCGAGCAGAAGATACAGGACGCGATAGAGCCGCTCATTGCCTCGCGAACGAGCATACTCATCGCGCATCGCCTCTCTACTATTCTCGCTGCGGACGAGATACTCGTCATCAAGGACGGCGAGATCGCCGAGCGCGGTACTCATCAGGAGCTCGTCGGAGCGGGCGGTGTGTATACTCAGCTCTACGAGACACAGTTCAGCAAGGCGACCGAGCATATTCAGCCCGAATTCAGCTACTCCGAGGGAGAAAACTGAGATGTTTCCGATGTCCCGACTAAAGGCAGCACCAATCAAATAACAAAAGCCTGTGTCCGTTTTTAGCGAACACAGGCTTTTTCTTATTCTTCGGTCTTTATCGTTACATCGCCCGACGCGGTGTCTATCGACACCTTGTTCGTCCCCGAGCCGCAAACGTAGGTATCGTCCTTCTTGGTAAAGGGGATATCTGAATCAAAGCTGCCTGACGCTGTGTCTATGTCAGCTGTGAAGTCCGCGTCCTTCGGCAGCCACAGCGTTATATCGCCCGATGAAGCGTCCATTATCGTCTCGGAGGGCATAGCTCCGAGGCGGAGCTTGACATCGCCGCTCGACGAATCTGTGCTTATCTTTTCGGCACTCTTTACGTCGAGCTCTGCCTTGCCTGAGGAGCAGTTGGTGCTGACCTCACCGACTTTCTCTGCTTCGAGGTTTATGTTTCCCGATGAGGTGTCAATGGTTATCTTGTCGGATTCTCCTGTCTGCGTGAAGTAAATATTGCCCGACGAGGAGTCAATATCGAAAATGTCGGCGGAGCAGCTGTCGAGCTGTGCTGCTCCCGAGGAGGTGTCAATGCTGAAATTCTCGGCATAGATACCGTCGAAGTGCGAACCTGCCGACGAGCCGTCGTAGCGCAGATCTTTCAGCTCGGTATTCTTCGGAAGCTTGACTTCGAGCTTTTTCTCGGCGTTATCAAGACTGAAGTTTGTGCCCGACTTGCAGTAGCGGATATGGAGGGTGCTGCCGTCGAGCCATGTGTGTACCTGCTGAGCCTCCTTCAGCTCGACATTGCAGGTCTCGGTGACAGTGACGGTGTCTTTGTCGTGGTAGGAAACGTCCACATTGCCCGCGCTCCAGTCGATGTCGAGGGCGGTTATTGCGGTCGTGGTCTCAAAGTCTCCCGCTGAGTAGCTGTCTGCGTGGTCGTATACACTGGCGTTGTAGCTGAGTACGCAGCTCGTGAGCGGGAATATCATTGAAGCGGCTGTGAGTGCAGTCATTATTTTAGCAGATGTTTTCATTATTCTTTCTCCTTTTTATCCTTATTGGCAAGCTTTATGGCTCCTGATACCGCAAATATCACGGAAATGACAGTTCCGAGCACGAGCACGCTCCAGCATATCACGCTGTTGAGGCTGTCGGTCGTCGTGAGGGAGGAGTCAAATGCGGGGAAGTATAATCCGTCGCCGAGTATGAGGTAGACGATGGTGTCGTTGAAAAAGTATATCAGCGAGCCCGCGAGTATGCATGAGGCAGCTTTTAGCAGTCCGTTCCACTTGGGATAGCGTATCAGCGCGAATATAGCCCACATGAACATCAGGAACGGCAGCGAGAATGCCGCAGCATAGCGGAAGAAGCTGAGTGAGCCTTCCTTTATCCCTATGCACAGCATCATCAGCGCGTAGGTCAGAGTGATAGTACCTACAGCCGTCAGCCCTTTGTTGTTCCCGATGAGTTTCGCGACGGGCTTGCAGAAGACGATGAACGGCATGAACGGTATCGAAAGCCCGAAAAGTGTTGCCGACGCCGCGATGAAGAACCAGCCTCCGTGTGAGTATATGCAGCACACCGCATAGAGCAGGAGCAGGCTCGCGGTGAAGGAGCCGACTGTCCACAGGAAGCGGTTGTCGGGCATCATCAGCGGCACTACGATGAGCGACGCGGGTATCAGCATTGCCGCAAGCACGATGAAGAACCATGTAAGTCCCGCGCCCGTTGCAATGTTGACGATGAGGCAGACAAGTATCGGGAGAGCAAATATTGCTCCGATTATGCAGCCTGCAATGGCTGTGCGGCGCTTGAAGAATCTCGCCTGCTTGGAGATGACCTCGGTGCGCTCCTTCGCGATTGCCTTGTCAATGGTCGTGTCGCATTTCCGCATATCCGCAAGCAGTCCCGAGCAAGCCTGACACTCGCTCAGGTGCTGCTCGACGGCTTCTTCGCTCGACTTGCTGCACGCCTTGTCGATATACAGCGGCAGCAGGTCGGCTATCATATCACAGTTATATTTCATTCTTATCCATCCTTTCCTTGAGCTTCAGTCTGGCGCGGTGATAAGTTACGCGTGCCCATGTTTCGGTCTTGCGGAATATCGCTCCTATCTGGGTGAACGACAGCTCGCCGAACACGCGCAGCTCAAAGACTTCCTTGTACGGATCTTCCATGTCGTGCAGAAGCATATGGATCCTGAATGACGTCTCGGAGTCGGTAATGCTCTGCTCAATATCGGTGTTGATGTCTGCGAGAGGCTCGTCAGGCTCTTCCTGATAGCGTGAATTGCGCCGCGTTTCGTCGATAAAGACGTTCTTTGCGATAGCGCACAGCCATGAGAGACACTCGGATTCGCCGCGGAAGGTCTGCTTGGTGGTCATTGCCTTGAAGAAGGTCTCCTGAGTTATCTCCTGAGCTTTGTGGCTGTCCTTTGCGAGGGTCATCACGTAGGAATACACCTGCATATAGCAGGTCTCGTACAGCTTTTCGGCAGTCTTTTTGTCCAATCATCGCACCTCCTTCCTTGGCTTCTGTCGGTTAGACGGACTAAGTACGGAAACGTTACAAAGTTTTTCAAAAATTTTCAAAAAAAATTTTTTGCGGGAGTTTACGGCTTCTGAACAGCCCTTCCCGCAACGTATGACAGCTTTGCCGCCGACTCCGTGCCGACGGCAATTTCTTATCTGTTACGCGAGCCTCACCACCAGAGTGATGCTGAAGCACCCGCTCTCTATCTCGGCATAGACCTCGCCGTCCATGAGGCTCATGAGCCTCTTGCAGTTGAAGAGCCCGAGACCGTTTCCCTGCGCCTTATCGGCGCTTGCGCCGCGGTGGAAGCTCTCGGATATCTGCGGGAGCTCCACGTTCTCGTCGTCGATGACGGCAGTGCGGTCGGATAGATTGAGTGTGACGCCGTCAGCCGTGATCTCTTCGCGCGGAGGAAGTCTGTCAGCAGCGAGGCGAGCTCCTTGTCGTCCTCGACGATAAGTATGGCGGTCATATGATCACCACCTGTATCCATTTTATCATAATGCGGTAAATAAAGCAAGTAGGGCGGACTGAAATGTCCGCCCGTGTGAGATGTTTGTAAAGTCGGGTATCGGGTGGCTCACCGCTTACCAGCCCTGTTCCATGAGGCAGTTTTTGAGCGCGCGCTCACGCTCGCGCAGCTCCTTTTCTCCGCCGTCGAAGCTGCCCATTACCTTCTCGCCGACTACGTTCGCGACAAGAGCCTTTATGAAGCAATAGGCAAGGTACAGATTACCTTTGATGAGAACGCGCCTTTACAGCAGCTTATATGCTCCGTGACGGCTCAGGAAAAAGCGTTCAGAAAGTTAAAGGTAAAAAGTTTTCCCGAAAGGAAAAGGACTATTACGGCGTACATATGGACGTTCTGCAAATGCACTTCGGCGAATATCCGAACATCGAGTATGACTTCGAGGGCGGTAATGTTGTTGGTATAAGCACAGCGTATAAAACGCCTGAAAAGATACACAAGTCCAAAGTCGAGGGCAACAAAGCCTATGCTGAAAAGCACGACGGACATACTCAGTTCTTCAATGAGGACGGTAGAAGTACAGCGTTTCACGAAATGGGACATATCTATGCTGATAAGAAAGGCATTCCCGAGGGCTTTGCCGAGGATGCTGAACGTTGGCTCAAAGAGAGCAAATGCGATATGCTGAAATCTACTGATGAGGCGTGGGCAGAAGCGTGGGGAGCTTACCACACTAAGAATCCTGATTTGCCTGATTATATGCTGAATATGTTGAAAAGGTTTCAAATGCACCTATTGACATTTCGGCAGAAAATGGTATAATAGAATCAGGAAATAATCACGCTCTTGGAGATTCCTCAGCAGAACAATATGAGCCTAACTATTCTTTTGAACCTAAAGTTACTCCAGAAGTTCAGGAAGCCTTTAACGAAGAGTATAATAAGGCTGTTGAATTATATGGTGAAATCAATACTGTTTCTGGTGTTGATGTGATGACAGATGTTTCAAAAGATGAAGGAAATTACAATGATAATAGTCGCTGGATTTCACTTCGCCATGCAAAAAAGAAAAATGGTTTAAAATTAATGGCTGCTGTTGCGCAAGAGAAATATAAAAACGGTAAATGGTCAACTGGTCATCCACGACACGCAATGAGACATGAAATAGGTCATGCTATACAGCTCCATTATAGTATGAATGACACAAACTGGTCGGAAAAGTTGCTTAAAATATCTGATATCTTTCAAAAAGCCATTCAAGAAATTGAGGGGTATACAATGCCGTCATCATATATTGGTGACGATATTGAGGAATTCATTTCCGAATGTGTAGCTGCAAGCTTTTTAAATCCTAAGAAGCAATCAAAAACTGTTAAGGATGTTTTCAGAATAATTACAGGGGGTGCGTAATATGCAGGAAATGCCAATTAAAATTGCAGAATGGACTGAACTAAGATTCCCAGAAGGAAGACGTTTCCTTAAAGACGATGCTCCTGATGATGTTCGCCGTGAAGCTCTTGAATGGGAAAGAGAGTTCAATAATAAAACAGGCCGCAGACGTATAGTAAATATTGATATAGAAACCGCCCAGCAATGAGCGGTTTTCTTATACCCATTTGAAGGAGGTGAGGAGAATGGATAGTTCAGACCGTATCGAAATAACCTTCAAGAGCGGTGAGACTATCTCTTACGATAGCTTAATGGCATTACGTCTGAGGGGAGGTTTTTTTACATACAATTTTACATACAATCGAGACATTATTTCACCGAATCTAATAAGGCAGAACTCGAAAAATAGCCGTTTTCATAAATGGAAAAGGTCGCGATTTTAACAAGTCTTTAACTTTTCTTTAAGGCAGCACCGCACAAAGAGCGTTTGATTGCTTTTAACACTTTTGTGACGTCCCGCATACAATGAGAAAGCGGCTGTATACAGCCGCAAACGCAAAGGAGGTGTGAAAGCGATGACTAAAAACGGAATTGATGTTTCCGAGTGGCAGGGTGATATCGACTGGTCGGCGGTACGCACGGACTTCGTGATCATACGAGCGGGCTATGGCAGGGAGATATCGCAGAAGGACAAGAAGTTCGAGCGCAACTACGCGGGCGCAAGGGCGGCAGGGATACCCTGCGGCGCATATTGGTACAGCTACGCGATGAGCGAGGATGAAGCACGCCGCGAGGCTGCTGTGTGCATCGAGGTGCTCCGCGGGAAGCAGTTCGAGTATCCGATATATCTCGACGTTGAGGAGCAGAAGGTGCTCGCTCTCGGTCGGGAGAAGGTCAGCGGAATAATAGCTGCTTTCCTTAAAGAGCTTGAAAATGCGGGCTATTTCGCGGGACTGTATATGTCAGCAAACCCGCTGACGAACTGTACCACTGACTATATAAAGAAGCGTTTTGCGATATGGGTAGCGAACTATGATGTTCCGAAGCCGAGCTACAGCGGCAGTTATGGTATGTGGCAGAAGTCGAGCAAAGGCAGGGTCGCGGGCATCAGCGGAAATGTGGATACCGATGAGTGCTATGCCGACTACCCGAAGGCAATAGTCGAGGCAGGCGACAACGGCTTTTCGGCTGCTCCCGTCAAGGACACGAAGGAGGTAACTCTCACTATCGACGGTCAGACCTACAGCGGGATGCTGAATGAGGTATAAACAGCCGCATAACACAAAAAGGCTCACCAAACAGGTGAGCCTTTGCTGTATTGGATCAGTGCTGACGAGGATAATCAGAACTTCGGATAAATACCGCCGATTATTCTACGGGAACTATCCAGTTGAATGTATCCTCTACCTTGCCCCACTGGATGCCTGTCATCGTATCATAGAGCATCTGAGATATCTTGCCTATCTTGTTGCCGTTTATCTCCATTACCTTGTCGCCCCATTTGAGGTGTCCGACAGGAGAGATAACTGCGGCTGTACCTGTGCCGAATACCTCGTCGAGCTTGCCTGCGTCGTAGGCGTCGGCTATCTCCTGGATGTCGATGCGTCTTTCCTCGACCTCGAGACCCTTGCTCTTGGCTACCTCGATAGCAGACTTACGTGTGATACCGGGGAGGATAGAGCCCTGAAGCATAGGTGTTACTACCTTGCCGTCAATTACGAAGAAGATGTTCATAGCGCCGACTTCCTCAATGTACTTCTGCTCAACGCCGTCGAGCCAGAGCACCTGTGAGTAGTTCTGCTTGTGAGCCTCGTCCTGACCGATAAGGGAAGCAGCGTAGTTGCCGCCTGTCTTTGCAAATCCCATACCGCCTCTTACTGCACGGACATACTTGCTCTCAACGTAGATGTTGACGGGGTTGAGTCCGCTCTCGTAGTAAGCGCCCGAGGGTGAGAGGATGATGATGAAGAGGTAGTGCTCGCCGGGCTTAACGCCGAGGAACGGGTCAACTGCGATGATGAACGGACGGATGTAGAGTGACTCGCCTTCCTTGGAGGGTACCCAGTCCTTCTCGACCTTGAGGAGCTCCATGAGGCACTGCATACCGAGTTCTTCGGGGAGCTGCGGGATAACAAGTCTCTCGTTGGACTTGTTGAGTCTCTTGAAGTTCTCCATAGGACGGAAGAGCTGTACCTTGCCTTCAGCGGTACGGTAAGCCTTCATGCCCTCGAAAACTTCCTGACCGTAGTGGAAGCACATAGCGGCAGGGGAGAGACCGATCTCGCCGTAAGGCTTGATCTCGGGGTCATGCCAGCCCTGTCCCTCATCGTAGGGCATTACGAGCATATAGTCTGTGAAGATGTGACCGAAGCCGAGCTTGTCACCGGGCTGGGGCTTAGCCTTGAGAGCTGATGCTTTTGTGAATTTGATTTCCATAGTATTCAACCTTCTTTGATATATTTTCCGTACACATCTTTGAGCACGGAATAATGATAAACTCAGTTAGCGGAGAAGTATTTCTTCTCGTAGATCTTCTTGCAGACGATGACGGTAGCGGTCGCTGCGGCACCTACTGCCACGACAGCGCCTGTTATCGACACTGCAAGGATGAGCTTGGTTTTCTTATCCATAGTTTTTCCTCCCTGTTAGAGTTGGGGACAATTACCGTTTTTAATTATACCATATTTTTCAACTATTTTCCATAGGGCAAATCCAAAAAACTGCACAAATAATAGTGTTGATGTTTGTGCATACTGTCAATCATCAAATGTGCGTATGCGGAGGGTGGCTCCGAGGCTCTCGCACACCTCGCGTGAAGCGTCTATCTGCTCCTGCGGGATAACATCGACTATTGACATAATGACCTCGGCATTGCCCGTCTTTACGCAGTCGGAGGTGAAGCTCTGCATAGCTTCCCATGCGTTATCGAATTTCGGGCGCGTCACTGCCATGTACTCGTCTTTGGTGCCTGCATTGAGGCTGACGGAGACGGTGTCCATGACCTCGCAGAGCTCCGCCGCGACGCTCCTGCCGTTGATAAGGTCGCCGAGACCGTTGGTGTTTATGCGGAGCTTTGGACATTTCCGCACCATTCTCAGCGCCTTTGCCACCGTGACAACATCGCTGACACGTTCGGTCGGTTCTCCGTAGCCGCAGAATACTATCTCGTCGTACTTGGAAAGGTCGCGCTTGGCGAGGTCGTCGAATATCTCGTCAAGTGAAGGCTCGTGCTCGAGCCAGAGCGGGTCGGAACCGTATGCGCCGTCGGCGTGCGTGCGTATGCAGAATGTGCAGGCACACGGACATTTATTGGTCAGGTTTATGTAGAGGTTTTTTCCGACCTCGTAGGAAATGGTCATTGCTTTTTTCATTTCTTATCGTCTCCGATCTTGTGTTCTGTTATTTCGAGTCCGCAGGGGAGAGCTCCGCTGTCTATGGCAGCAGCGAGCTCCATTGACGATTCAGCTGTGAGATCGCCCGAAATCACGGCGCTGCCGTTAAGTATCTGAGCTGACACTGTCGGTGCGGAGATGAGCTCGTTATCGAACCATATCGCGAGCGGCGTGGATGTGCCTGCGAGCTCGCCTGTAGCTTCAGCTAATTTGTCCTTGCCTGCATTGTTCGCCGTGATAACTACTGCGTATTCCATATCGTTTTCGGTATGCATCATCGTTGCGGATACTGTGTCAATATCCGAATTATCGAGTACGACCTCTCCCGTCGGGACAGTCTCTCCTTCGGAGTTCGTCTCGCTCCCGTCGCCCTTTCTGAACGTCATCTCACCGTGTCTGGTGATAATGTCCGGCGTGTCGTCGTTCCAGTTTTCGGCCGATACATCGAACTTTATCGTTGACGTGTCGTCGTTGTTGTAGGATACATCATACTGTACACCCGGGTAGATGCTCCCGAGTCTGCGGCAGGCTATCTCGGTACACTCGTGGAGCTTGCTGCTGTCTTCAGCTTTGAGCGTGATGCTGCTGTTAGCACTTTTGGAATTGCTTTTATCCGAAGCGTCGGGATTAGCAGCGCACCCGCTGAGGAGCATTGCCGCCGTGGCTGCGATCACAAAACATTTTTTCATTTCTTTCTCCTTAATCAATGTAGATCCTCGGTACACGCTTTGAAATGCCGCATACCACTTCATATCCGATAGTACCGTAGACCTGTGCGAGGTCGTCGGCAGTTATGATGTCGTCTCCGTCGCGTCCTATCATTGTCACTATATCGCCCGCCTTAGCCTCGGGGACATCAGAAACGTCCATCATGAGCTGGTCCATGCAGACACGTCCGACTATCTTACAGCGCTTGCCGCGGACAAGTATCTCGCCCTTGCCTGACAGGAGGCGTGAGTAGCCGTCCGCATATCCTATAGTTACTGTAGCCACGCGCATTTCATGCTCTGCGACAAAGGTGCGCCCGTAGCTGATACAGTCTCCCTTGTTCACGGTCTTGACGTGCGAAATGACGGCTTTCAGCTCCATGACGGGTTCGAGCCCCTCGGGGATATCGAGGCTGACGTCGGGGTGGAGACCATAGAGGATAATGCCCGCGCGGCTGAGTGTGCTGCGGGAGGTATTTCTGTAGCAGGTAGCGGCGCTGTTCATAAAGTGGCAGTGGCGGAGCTTTATCCCGCGGCTGACGAGCTCGTCATATGTGTCGAGTATGAACTTCTGCTGCTTGTCGGTGTAGGCGACATTGTCGGGAGCGTCGCTGTCTGCAACTGAAAAATGTGTATATATGCCCTCGGCAGAGAGCTTGTTTATCTTCATCATTTCGGCTATCTCATCGGCGCATTCGGCAGGAGTATCGTGCTTCAGACCGATGCGTCCCATGCCAGTGTCTATCTTGATATGGCAGCGTATCGACGCGGGAGAGTTCTGTGCGAGCGCCTGTGCGTATTCCGTGGAGACTACGCCCTGTATGATATTGTGCATGGATATCTCATGCGCGTACTCGGGAGGAGTGTAGCCGAGAATAAGTATCTCCGCATTGGGCGCGTAATTCCTTACGGCGATAGCCTCGTCGAGGTTTGACACCGCGAAGTAGGTTATGCCGCAGTCCTGTGCGAGAGTGCGGACGATATGCGCGTCCCCGTGACCGTAGGCATCAGCTTTTACGACTGCCATTACTTCGGTCGGAGGGGAGTTGAGCCCCTTTATTATCTCTACGTTCTTTCTGAGCTGGGAGAGCGAGACTTCCGCCCACGCTCTTTTCAGATACGGTTTCATGCTGTCATATCCTTTCTTTATATAAATGCAATGCTTTTTTGCTTGAATATGTTGCAATATTCTTTATTCTGTGGTATAATATTTTGTATCGACATATTTGAGGTGCGCTATGCTCAACTCTTTGATATCGGGAATGCCTGTCGGCTCTGCTTCGGAGCTGCACTGCGACCGCAGCAGGACGGTCTGTATCACAGGTCACCGTGAGAAAAACATCCTGCCGTATAAGGGCGACCCGCTGTACTCCGATATCACGCTCGGAGCAGTCAAGATGATGCTGTACAGGTATATTGATATGGCAGCCGAGCGCGGATACACCGATTTCATCAGCGGACTTGCCACGGGTGCCGACCTCTGGGCGGCGGAGTATATCGTACGCAAGAAGCAGATCGACCCGCGCATCCGTCTCATCGGAGCTATGCCGTATCTGCGGCATGCCGAGAGATTTTCGCGGGACTATGCCGCGCTTCTCGACTATGTGGAGAAGAATGCAGACGTGCTCGTCACTGTGAACGATGACCCCGATATAGTTTACAGCAAGCACGGCGGGGCAGCGGGTCTCTACCGCGACCGCAACTACTATATGGTCGACCGCTCCGCGGCGGTGATAGCCTTTCTCAATGAAGGCAGCTTCGCGTCGGGGACGTCACAGACCGTCAACTATGCCTACCGTAACGGGCGGCTGATTTGCCGCTTCGGTATTAATGACGTGTACGGGCTTATTGACCGTGCGGGAGCAGACCTGAGAAGCATACGGCGAGAGACCGCGTTTCTCAACAATGTTTTCGACACTGTGCTCTGACGCTGCATTATCATTATACCACATATGCAGAATATTTCAAGCCCCGACGGCGATTTTTCTGCATATATATAGTAAAAACAGCAGCTTTGCGGCACACTATGTTGTGAAAACGGCTAATTTCCGTGAACGCGCGTTCGATTTCAACAGAGTGTTGAATCTGCTGTTTAAACACGTGCTCCGTACTCACAAATTGTTGAAAAGTTGAAAAATCTGTTGGTGTAGATATTACGCCGTTTGACATTACTGTCGAAATTTGTGTTATGACTTTCATTCACTTTACAGTGAATAATCAAAGACAATACTTATACGTTTTGTTGACTTGGGTCACATCGAAAGGAGAAACATCTGTCATGGCAAAGAATAAGAAAGTCGGAAGTATCGCATTACCCTACCTTATAACGATATTCGTGGGTATTCTGGTAATAGGCGGAGGAACCTTCTTCTTCCTGCATCATCTGGGTGTACTCGGCGGAGAGAAGGAGCTCTCCGAGCCGCCTCCGAAGCAGGTCGCTACCACCACCTACGAGGACAACCACACTATCCTCTTTATACTTGACGAGCCCGACCAGAAGTGTTCGTCAACATTTGTGCTCATGCGCTCTATCCCTAAGGATAAGAAGCTCGTTTTCGTGTGCATACCCGCAAATACTATCTCACTGATAGACGGCGAGCAGAAGGGCATCAAGTCCTGCTACGAGCAGGGCGGTGCGGCTGAAGCGGTCAGCTTTACTGAGAAGGTGTTCGGCATCACGGTCGACAGATATATGAAGCTCGATTCTGAGGCATATATCAAGATATGCGATATCCTCGGCGGCGTTACCTATCCTATCTCCGAGGACATTGCGGGCTTCAACGGCGACGGCTCCGAGCAGTATCTCAACTCCGAGCAGATAGACAAGCTCACTACCTACGCACTCTTCCGCGGAGGCGAATATGAGCGTTCATATACGGCAAGCGCCCTCGTTTCGAGAATGGTAAACCAGTCTGACCTCGTGCGCGTGTCAGACAGCTTCGACAACAGCTTCAACAGCCTTGTGAACATGACTGAGACTGACATCACTGCCGTTGACTACAAGAAGTACAAGGTAGCGATAAAGACCATGCTCGAAAGAGGAAGCGGCAGCTCTATAGCTACTCCGCTCGTTCTTGACGGTGACGAGGCTGACTCCGATTACATCCCCGCTCAGGGCTTCATCAACGATTTCAAGGACAAATACTATACACAGTACGAGAATAAGTAAATGAACAACATTTTTGATACTCACGCCCACTATGCTGACCATGCTTTCGATGAGGACAGAGAGATGCTGCTTTCGGAGCTCCCCGAAAAGGGCGTGAGCTATGTGATGCTCGCTTCATCAAGCGTTGAGGATACCGCCGAGAATTCCGCTCTCGCCGAGCGGTACGACTACATCTACGCTGCCTCGGGAGTCCACCCCGAGAGCGTTGATACGACCCCCGCAGATTACCTTGATATCGTCACGGACACTGTCAAGTCCAATCCGAAGGTGCGCGCGATAGGGGAGATAGGGCTCGACTACCACTACGAGGGCTATGACCGCGATAAGCAGATAGTCCTGTTTGAGGAGCAGATAGTCCTCGCGAAGAAGCTTGGGCTGCCGATAATCGTCCACAGCCGCGATGCTGCCGAGGATACGCTCGAACTGCTGAAAAAGCACCGTCCCGCCGGAGTCGTACACTGCTTCTCCTATTCGGCGGAGATTGCTAAGGAGATAGTGAAGCTCGGGATGTACGTCGGTTTCACGGGAGTCCTCACATTCAAAAACGCGAAGAAGCCCTGCAAGGCTCTTGCAGAGGTGCCGCTCGACAGGCTGCTGCTTGAGACGGACTGCCCATATATGGCTCCCGAGCCGTTCAGGGGAAGGCGCTGCGACAGCTCGCTCATCGCGTACACGGCACAGGCTGCCGCCGCGATAAAGGGGCTCGAAGTACAGGAGCTCCTTGATATAACCTGCGAAAATGCGATACGATTTTATTCTATATGAGCCTTTAGCCGTTAGCCTTTAGCCGTTAGCTCATTGTGTCCGCTTCGCGGACGAAATTTTAAATAATATCGCCGTAAGGCGATACCATTAGCTAATGGCTAACGGCTAAAAGCTAATGGCTACAAGAAAACGAGGTCACGTATGTTTTACTGCTGCGGTATAACTGAAAAAGGCATCATGCCTCATAACGAGGACGCTATGCTCGTCGGCAGAAACGTCCTCACGGACGGCAGGCTCGAGCACAGGCTGTCCGCACCGTTTATTGCCGCAGTTTCCGACGGCGTATCGGGTGAGAACGCGGGCGAGCTCGCGTCGAAGATGTGCCTTGAAATGGTGCGCGACATCACAGACTACCGCAAGGGCGAGCTCAGGGCTGGGCTGATGGAGATACACCGCAGCCTCGCCGAATACAGCGAGGATGACCCCGACAGCCGCAATATGCAGACCACACTTTGCGGAGTTGCCGTCGCGGATGACAGGCACGTTGTCGCTTTCAATGTCGGAGATTCGCGGCTTTACCGCTTTCGTGCAGGGAAAGTCCGCCAGCTCTCGCGCGACCAGTCGCTCGTGCAGCTGCTCTATGAGGAGGGCTCTATCACTCAGGAGGAGCGCCGCACTCACGTTCACAGGAACATCATCTTCCCCGCGTTCGGCAATGTCAAAAACGACCCTAAAATAGACGTCGAAGAGATAGAGGGCGGCATGGAGTACGGAGATGTGCTCCTGCTGTGCAGCGACGGGCTCTCGGATTACCTCTCCGCCTACGATATACAGGAGGTCATGGAGCTTCCGAAAAGCCTGCCGAAGCGGCTCGATATGCTTGTCAAGGAAGCGCTGCTCCGCGGCGGAACGGACAATATCACCGTCTGCGCTGTGGTGTGCGAATACGATGGATAAAAAAAGGAGTACCGAGAGGTACTCCTTTTTTGCATATTGTAGGGGCGTATTCCGTGCGCCCGTACGTGTTTCCTTAAAAAAGTCTGCATATAAAGGGCTGTCGAGGACGCCAGCCCCTACGAAATGTTGAATCAACGCAGTGTAGGGGACGGCGTCCACGACGTCCCGCACATTACCTGAGCATTTACAATATAAAGCATATCAGCCCCGAGCAGCCGTCGTTTATCACTCGCTCGAGTGTCTCTTGCAGCTTCATTCGCGCGTCAACGGGCATTTTGTAGAGCTTGTTGTGGAGTCCCTCGTTGACGAGCTCATGCAGCGACTTTCCGAAAATGTTGCTCTCCCATATCTTCTTCGGGTCGTCGTCGAAGCCGTCGAGCAGATACATCACAAGCTCCTCCGACTGCTTCTCCGTGCCGACGATAGGCGAGACGGTGGTATTGATATTCGCCTTCATCAGGTGTATCGACGGCGCGGACGCTTTCAGCTTAACTCCGTATTTTCCGCCCTGCTTGATTATCTTAGGCTCCTCCAGCGAGAGCTCCTCCAGCTCGGGCATAACGATGCCGTAGCCCGTTGCTTCGACCTCCTCCAGCGCGGGAGCTATGCGCTCATACTTGCGGCGAATGGAGTTGAGCTCCATGAGAAGGGGCATGAGGTCACTCTCGCTTTCGAGTTCGATGCCCGTCGCCTCGCCGAGGATCTTGTAGAAGAGACTGCTGTCGAGTTCGGCGGTGATAGTGACCGAGCCTTTGCCGAGGTCGATAGCAGTTGCGGCGGCACTGACTATATGCGGACACTCCGCCATTGCCTGAACAGAGGCGACCGCCTCCCGCACGAGCCGCACGTCTTTTGCAGCCTCGCGAATGCAGTCGAGGATCTCGCTTTTCAGCCAGTGCCCCTTCTCGAGGGAGTTTATCCAGCGTGCTGTGCGGATATTTATCTCTTTTACGGGGAAGGAGTAGAGCATCTCGCGTATCATGCCGCGGATGTCCTGCTCGTCGAGACTGAGGCAGTTCACGGGTATCACCTTCGCGTCATAGCGGTCGGAGAGCTCCGCGGCGAGAGCCTTCGCCTCGGGAGAGGTCGGGGAGGTGGTGTTCAGCACGACGATGAACGGCTTGCCGATAGCCTTCAGCTCGCGGATAACGCGTTCCTCGCACTCTTCGTACTCACTGCGCGGGATATCCGAGATCGAGCCGTCCGTGGTGACGACGAGCCCGATCGTGGAGTGGTCGGTGATGACCTTCTGCGTTCCTATCTCCGCCGCCATATTGAACGGTATCTCCTCGTCGAACCACGAGGTCATGACCATGCGCGGCTGCTCGTTCTCTATGTAGCCGACGGCGCTCGGGACTATGTAGCCCACGCAGTCGATGAGACGGACGTTGAATGTTGCACCGTCCCCGAGGCTGACCTCGACCGCTTCCTCGGGTATGAACTTGGGCTCGGTCGTCATGATGGTCTTGCCCGCGGCAGACTGCGGGAGCTCGTCGAGTGCGCGTTCGCGGACGAATTCGCTTTTGATGTTCGGGATGACGAGCGACTCCATAAAGCGCTTGATAAAGGTCGACTTGCCTGTCCGCACGGGACCGACAACTCCGATGTAGATATCGCCGCCTGTACGCTCGGCGATGCTCGAATAGATATCTTTAGCCATATTATGCTCCTTTGCAGATTATTCTTTTATCGGGATAAGCAGCATCCTGCCGTTTTCAAGCTTTTCGCCCGTGAGCTCGTTCTCCTCCATTATCGCGGATGCGTCGGTGCTGTAACGCTTGGCGATGTCCCAGACATCTTCGTTCTCGACGCCAAAATAAAGCTTTATCGCGTAGTCCCCGTCGCGCTGCTTCTTCACGGAGTCATCGACTGTGACAGCGGTCACGGCGCGTATGGCAGCTGAGCTGCCCGCGCTTATCTTCAGCGGGATATCAGCCTTTGCGGTGAGTACACCCTCGGGCGAGATGTTGTAGGAGACATTTGCTCCCGAGAGCTCCGCGGAGACCTCAGCGCCCGTGAGGTCGTCGCCGATATCTATCTGCTCCTCGAAGGCTTCATCCCTGTCGGGCATTATCATCTGTCCCGAGTTGTCCTTAGCCGCCATAGAATAGGTCAGCATCCCCGTGATCATGACGGAGCGACCGTCTTCACCTACGCGGGTGTTGATGTTCTTGGGAGTACACCACAGCGCGTATATCTCAGCGGGGACGGCGTCTCCCTCTGCGAGCACAGCCGAGTGGCGGAAGCTCTCCGCATAGACTGACGGCATCTGCTGAGCCTGTATCTCTGAGTATTCGACCTCGCATGGGTAGACAGTCGAATACGCATCCACAGCCGCCATAATGTCGGAAGTCTTGACAGCGCGGCAGGTTATGCGCAGCTCGGGCTCACATTTGAGCAGTCGGTTCTCGCCGTCCTTGTCGGCGGTCGGCGTCAGCTCGCAGCTTATGATCTCCGCACGGACGATGCACTCATATGTGTCGTCGAGCCCCTCCATGTCGAGTATCTGACTGTAGGGGATAGTGAAGCTCATCGGCTCGAGCGAGGAGCTTCCTCCGCTGCTGCACGAATAGAGAATATCAGCCTTTATCTCGCCCTTTGCGAGGAGCTTGCCCGATACTGTCTTCATCTCGCACTCGCCCGCGGAGCAGGTACGGTACACTATGTCTATCACGGGCGGCTGAGCTGCGCTGAGCGCTACCTCCTCCGAGAGCTGTACGGTCTTTTCGGCGCTGAGCCTGTTAGCTGCGAAGCGCACAGGTGCTTTTTTCAGCTGGATATTCATGCCGAAGGCGTCGCTGACGACCTCCTGCGAGCGCTCGCCGCGTACACTGATGCGTACGGAAACTGCACCTCTGACGTCAAGACGGCGCTTGTTCACGGCGCGGAAGTTGATGTGGTCTGATTTAGCTGCAAGCGTGACCTCGGGTGAATCGGTGCTCCTTCCGAGCTCCACAGTCTTGGAGTAGTCCTGTTTCTGCGTTACGCATCTGAGCTCCGAGCCGTCCTCGCCGCAGTAGAGCAGGCGTATCTCGCACCTGAGCTCATATGTCAGGCGGTCGCCGCTCACCGACCAGTCCGATACCACGGGTATCACGTCGCACCGCACGAGCCTTACGATGTCAGGGTAGTAGTCGGGGAGTATATAGTCGAGCTCGACTCCCTGTTCCTGTACGCCGCTGTAGATGATCTCCTCGGCGGGCACAGCTTCTCTGTTCAGTCTGAATTCCATATATTGACCTCCTTGAAAAAATGCTTTACAGCATTATATTCAGGAGCACGTACAAGTATTCCGACAGTGGAGATATGGCGTGATATTGCACAAAAATCGGAGCTGTTACGGCTGATTTTTCACGTTCCCGCCGTTTAATATTTAGAAAATGTAAACTTTCGCGCAGCAGTGTTTACTTTTGCCTCCAAAAGGATTAAAGTATATAATGTATTATTATGTTTAGGAGGCATTCACCAATGAGAAAACAGCTTATAGGCAAAGCAGTTTCCGCATTTATGACAGGTGTTATCGCGGTGGGAAGCACTGCTCCCGCGATACTGTCGCCGTATTCCGCTTTTGCGGGGCAGCAGCTCGGTCAGACCGACTTCGACGAGGGAGTTGGTCTGCCGTGGCATATCTGCGAGTCGGCTCCCGGAGAGATGGACTTTGAGATAGACAACGGAGTCTACAAGATAACGATAGTCAATCCCGGCGGAGCTTCGCAGGGCGGCGAGGACAGGTGGGACTGCCAGTTCCGCCACCGCGGACTCAAGATAGTCTCTGGGCATCAGTATAAGGTCAGCTACGAGATAACGGCGTCAAACAGCGGAAAATTTTACACCAAGATAGGCAACCTCGACGGCGACGTGGAGATATGGCATAATATGTCCACGGGCGACGGCGACTTCAACAATACGTGGGACCCGATACAGATAAACGCCAACGAGACGAAGAAGGTCGAGGTCACATTCACTCCCTCGCAGTCTATGGAGGTCGCGGAGTGGGCGTTCCACCTCGGCGGCGACGGACAGTACACCCCCGGCGGGTGCTTCCCCGCGGGAACTGTCATCACCTTTGATAATATGTCGCTCATCGACCTCAGCAGCGACGAGAACGACTATGTTCATCCCGAAGAGGAGCAGAGGCATTTCGTACTCACGAATCAGGTCGGCTATTTCGTTGGAAGAGCGAAGCGTGCCACCTTTGTCAGTGAGGACACCAAAAGCAATTTCACCTTCGACGTCATAGACGAGAACGGCGAATCCGTTTATTCGGGCAAGGCTCAGAAATTCGGCTATGACAAGGACTCTGACGACAATGTGTATATCCTCGATTTCAGCGATCTCGACGACGAGGGAACTTATCACATCGAGACCTCGGACGGCAATGTCAGCCGTGAATTCGCAATAGGCGGGAGCTCGGTATATTCGAGTATGCTCTATGACTCGCTCAACTACTTCTATCAGAACAGAAGCGGAATAGATATCGAGGCTTCTCTCATCACATCGGGAGACGCGAACGCTCTCGCGCGCAAGGCGGGTCACCCCAAGGATATGGCTGAGATAGAGCACACATGGGGCTACAGCGGTTCGAGCGGCAGTATCGACGTGACAGGAGGCTGGTACGACGCGGGCGACCACGGCAAATACGTCGTAAACGGCGGCTTCTCGCTGTGGATGATGCAGAATCAGTACGAGACGGCTGTGAAGTACGGCTTTGAGGACAAGTACGCCGACGGCACCATGAATATCCCCGAGAACACCAACAGCTACCCCGACCTCCTCGACGAGGCGCGCTGGGAGATGGACTGGATGTTCAGCATGATAGTCGACAGCGGCGAGTACAAGGATATGGTCTACCACAAGGCTCACGACGAGAAGTGGACTGCACTGGGCATAGCTCCCGCAGACGACGATATGAAGCGTATCGTAAAGCCTCCGACGACGGCGGCGACCCTCAATTTTGCGGCGTGTGCGGCACAGTCGGCTCGCCTCTGGAAGGGCATTGACGACAGCTTCTCGCAGAAGTGTCTCGACGCGGCAGAGAAGTGCTATGAGGCGGCAAAGAAGCACCCTTCGATGTATGCTCCGCTCGATGAGTCGGTCGGCGGCGGCGCATATGGAGACGACGATGTCACCGACGAATTCTATTGGGCTGCGACGGAGCTCTTCATCACAACAGGCAATGAGGACTATTACGACGATATACAGGAGAGCAAGTTCTTCCTCGATGTGCCTACCTCCCTCGGAGGCGGCGAAAGCGTTGATACTATCGGCAGTATGGACTGGGGCAACACAGCAGCCTGCGGAACACTCAGTGCCGCACTCAATACTAAGTCATTCGATAAAGGCGACGCTGAGATAATCACGGACGCGGTCACGAGTGCCGCCGACTACTACATAGACCTCGAGAATGAGCAGGGCTACGGCCTGCCATACGGTGCGAGCAAGCTCGCGTATAATGACTCAGACGAGGGCTACGTATGGGGAAGCAACTCCTTTGTTACCGATAATTCCATAGTTATGGCGTTTGCTTATCTGCTCACGGACGATGACAAGTATATGGACGGCGTCATCGGCGGTATGGACTACATACTCGGACGCAACCCTATGGATTACTCATACGTTACGGGCTACGGTTCACACACCACCGAGTACCCCCACCACCGCTACTGGTCCAAACTCATCGACGATGCTTTCCCGAAGGCTCCCTGCGGAGTAATGGCAGGCGGTCCCAATTCGGGTATGCAGGACCCGTGGGTACAGGGCAGCGGCTGGAAAAAGGGGCAGATAGCTCCGCAGAAGTGCTACCTCGACCACATCGAGGCGTGGTGCGTGAATGAGTGTACTATCAACTGGAACGCCTCGCTCGCGTGGGTAACGGGTTTCCTCGCGGAGGAGAACGGCGGTATAGTGGTAGGCGAGACGGGATGCTCTGCGGGAATTGTCAACGACACCGCCAAGGATGAGTCCGCCGCCAAGGTCACGACTTCCAAGACCGAAAAGAGCGGCAGGACGGTCACAACCGCAAAGGCAAAGGCTTCCAAGGCTGACGATGACTCCGAGAAAGGCTCGTCAGGTGTGTGGATAGCTATCGCGGTGATCGTGGCTGTTGTTATGTTTGCGGGAGTTGTCATCGCTATAGCGCTGATGATATTCATATATAAAATGGTGAAGCTCAGATCCGAAAACGGCGGCAAGCTGCCAAAATCCGACGAAAAGAAAAAAGATTAAGAAGTTCTTTCCTTAGCGAGACGGTGACAAAAAAAGGCGTGATAGATTTCTATCACGCCTTTGCTTTTTACAGCTTTTTGCTGCTGCCGAGCAGGTACTTCTGCAAGAGCACCATGTCGTTTATTGCAATTTTTTCGTCGGGGTCAATGTCAGCGTTTGACTTCGCAAGCCCTGTGAGTTCTTTCTTGCCTGTCAGTGCCTGACGTCCGAGTATAAGGTCGAAGGTGTCGACAACTCTGTCACCGTCAATATCGCCCTTGATACCGTAGAAGCTGAAATCCGCCACGTTGAAGAGGAAGTCCTCAGTGCCCGTGAATACAAGGTAAACGTCGTTTACGCCCTTGACCTGTTTGGTCTTGCACTCGAATTCCTTGAACTCCGTCCAGCCATCAGTTCCCGTGATATCACACGTTCCGAGCAGCGTGCCGTCAACTCCGCCCACTCGTATCTCTATCGTTCCGCCTGCGGATTCGCTCGCAGCGCTCACCTTGAAGCCCTGTGCGCCGCTCTCGAAATCCATGTTCCTGTAGACAACGTATGAGCCGTCGGTGATGTAGCCGAGGTCGGTGTCGTCGTGGTCTTTGCGGACTGTTCCGTGTTTGGAACGGTAGCTGCAAGCTGCGGTCTTATCGTAAGCCGAAACAGGTACGGGAGGCGTACTGCTTCCGCCGTAGAGCTCCAGCTCGTATACTCTCGCTCCGCCGTCGTTGCTCTGCGTAGAGGTCAGCAGCGTGAGTTTTACGTATCTTGCGGAGACATCTTTCAGGCTTGAACCCGCGACAGTCTTTGTGTTGCCGCAGACAGTGTCTATCTCGGACCAGCTTGTGCCGTCGGTGCTGCCCTCGAGTTTGAAATCGCGTGCGTTGTACTTGATATCTTCCTTCACGCCCGCGAACTTGATAACGTAGCGGCTGATGTCAACTTCTTCGCCGAGGTCGACCTGTATCCACTCTCCGCTGAGACCGTCCATATGACACCATTTTGTGCCGTCCTTGCCGTCCACAGCGAGAGCTGCTTCCTCGCCGCTTTCATTTCCTGAAGACGTTACCTTCTTGCCGAGCGCAAGATTCTGCATCTCGTCCGCCCCCTCTATCATCAGTGAGCCGTCGAGGGTATACTCCTGACCAGCCTCGGTGTCGAAGCTGACAGTAGCTCCTGCGTATCTGACTGTGCAGACGCCGCCCGAGCCCGAGAGGATAACTGCCTTGTCGAGCGAGCCGTCAGACCAGCTCATCTCTTTTATCGTGAAGTTGCCGCGCGCGCGGAGACCGTTCGCGTGACCTGTGTTCCACTTCTGAGGAAGTGCGGGGAGGAGCGATATCACGTCGTTGTGGCTCTGTAGGAGCATCTCTGTAACGCCCGATGTAAAGCCGAAGTTGCCGTCTATCTGGAAGGGCGGATGAGCGTCCCACAGGTTGTCGTAGAGGCGTCCGTTGCTTCCGACAGGCGAGCAGAGGAGCTTCACGAGTTTGTAGGCGTGCTCGCCGTCCTCGAGGCGTGCCCAGCAGTTGAGCTTCCAGCCCTCAGACCAGCCCGTACCGCTGTCGCCGCGTCCGTTGAGTGAAGTTGCCGCGCCCTTTGCAGTGGTCGGGTTGTCGGTGGGAGTTATCTCATATCCCGGGAAGAGCGCGTACATATGCGAGATATGCCTGTGGGTCTCCTTGGGGTTGTCCCAGTCGTGAGCCCACTCCTCTATCTGTCCCCATTTGCCTATCATCTCGGGGCGTATCAGTGTAAGCTTGGCGTTGAGGTCATCGCGGAGATTCTCGTCTCTGCCGAGTATCTCGGAGGCTTCGGTCACGCCCTTGAACAGCTCGCGGGTGATGCCGTTGTCCATCGTTACGCCGTAGTCGCAGAATGCCTCGTTCTGGCCGCTGTAGGGCGGGAGATTCAGCTCGGGAGAGGTACTCGGGTTGATTACCGAGTATTCCTGCCCGTCTATCTTGACAGTCTGCATGAGCCGGTTGAGGAATTGCGCACTGCCCTTTATCGTGGGGTATACCTTTTCGAGGTAGCTGTCGTTCTGATTGAAGCGGTATGCGTCGTAGAGCATATTCGATACCCACGCTCCGCCGACGGGCCACTGTCCCCACGCACCGTCTATCGGAGCTGTCCTGTTCCAGAGGTCGGTGTTGTGGTGGAGCACCCAGCCGTCGGATATGCCGTAGTGAACACGTGCGGTCTGGTTGCCGTTCTCCTGCATAGATATCGCCTTATCCACGAATGGCATGAAGCACTCTTCGAGGTTTGTCGTCATCGCAGGCCAGTAGTTCATCTCGTAGTTGATGTTTGTGGTAGCCTTGCTGCCCCACGCGGGCGAGGAGTATTTGTTCCATATGCCCTGCAGGTTCATAGGCTGAGCGTCGCGTGACGCGCTTATCATGAGGTAGCGTCCGTACTGATAGAGGACCTTTACCATTTTGGGGTCGTCGCTCCTGCCGAATTCGCTGATACGTGTCGGTATGGTCTTGGAGTTGGCAGCCGCGCTGTCTCCGCCGAGGTCGACGTCCACGCGCTTGAAAAGCTCCTGATAGTCAGCCTTGTGAGCGGCGTAGAGCTGGTCGTAGGTTTTCTTCTCAGCCGCTGCCATATCAGCCTTTGCGTCGCCCTTTTCGTCTCCGTTGCAGGTCTTGTAGTCGACAAAGTTTGTGCGCACGGTCGTGAGTATCATTACCGAATCAGCGCCCGATACGTTAAGCGAGCCGTTGCCCGCGCTGACTTTGCCGCTCTCGGGGATGACCTTGGTGCGCGAGGAGAAATAGACCGCACCCTTTACCCAGTTGTCGTCGCTGCCGTGACCGTTGGCAACGAGCGTATCGCCACCTTCTACGGAAGCTCCGCCGTTAAGCACGTTCTCATAGCCGAGGCTCAGCGATACCGAGCCCGACTTGTCGGCGGTTATGCGTGTCACCATAACTTGGTCGGGGTGGCTGACGAAGGTCTCGCGCAGGTATTTTACGCCGTTGCAGGTGTACTCCGTTCGCGCAACGGCGTCGTTCATATCGAGTACGCGCTGATAGTCAGTGACGTTCTTGTGTCCGAAGCTGAGTTTCAAGCCGCCGACCATCTGGTACTTCGCCTCGCCGCCGCCAATCATCTTGCTGCTGATGAGGTCGTTAGCCTCCTTGTATTTTCCGCTTTTCAGCAGGTCCTGAGCCTGCTTGAGATAGGAGGCAGCTCCATCTTTGTTGTTGTTGCTCGGCCCCGAGCTCCATACTGTACACTCGTTGAGGTCGATGAGTTCGTCGGGATAGTTTCCGTAGACCATTCCGCCGATGCGTCCGTTGCCGACGGGTAGAGCCTTGTAGAACGACTCGTCATTGTTCCATGCATTGTTGGTGTTGACATTGCCCGCCATGGTAGTGTAGCGCATGACCATGTCGTCGTCATATCCGTACTCAGCGGCATTTGCTGCTGCGGGCACCGTGCTCACCCCGGGAATCCCCGAGGCGAGCGGCAGTACCATGCACGCAGACAGGCACACCGAGAGCATTTTCTTTGTAATTTTCATCTTCGTTTATACCCCTTCTGAAAGTAAAAATTCCCTTTTATTCACGTTTAAGCCGTGAGTATCTTTCTGAGACGTATCAGGTCGAAGGTATCGACTCTGCCGTCCTTGTCGAGGTCGGCTGCCTCGAACTGCTGCTTGGAGAACTTCTCAGCCTTGAGCAGGTATCTCTCCATGCATACGAGGTCTGCCGCAGACACTTTGCCGTCGAGATTTACGTCGCCCTCGGGCTTGCCGAGCGGTATCGCAAGCGCAATACGGTCGACCGAGGGAGCGTTGCCTTCGTTGTTGTAGAGCTTTATGGTGTTGTCGCCCGCCTTGAGTTTGACTGTGGTAGTTATCGCGCGTATGCCCGACCAGTCACCCTGATTTGCGAACAGGTCATTCAGCTTGACTGCGAACTGTCCGTTGACGTCCACCTTCAGGCTTCTTCTCTCGCCTGAGATGTAGTAGATACGCAGCGGGTACTCGCCGTCCTTGTCAGCTCTGATGTTTGTGAAGGTCACGCTGCCGCCGCCGCTGCCGCCTACATAGCCGACATATGCGCTGCCCGAGCTGTACTTTGCGTCCTTGCCTGTTGTGAGCTTAGCTCCGCCGCCCATCTGAGCGCTCTCTGCCTCGTAGAACTTGTAGTTCGAGTAAGGCGTTGTGAGATTCATCTCATGCTGAGTAAGCTTTATTACGCAGCCGCCGTTTGCGAGGAGCTTCTGCGTGATAGTGTCCTTGGAGGTTAGCCCTTCGAGCTTCTTTATCTCGAGAGCACTGCCGTTGGCGTTATCGCCGAAGATGTAGGCGGTGTACTCGCCGTCGCCAACGAGCTCCGAGAGCTTAATATTAACAGTGCGTGCAGAGAGCGTTGAAGCTCCGATGAACCATTCGTCGCCGCTTCTTCTTGCGGTCACGTTGAACTGCATTGGATAGCCGTCGAGCACCTTCATGTCGTCCCATGCTACGGGCACGTCATTGAGCAGCGGAAGTGCGGGGTTGCCCTCGTAGGTGTATACGGAGTGGGCGAAGTGCTGAATGCCCGATTCAATGGTGACAACGTCCGCAAGTGCGAAGCCTGCTGTTGCCTTTATCCCGTATATCGGGATGCCCGTGGGAGTGAAGTCAGCTGAGCCGACTACGTTTCTCGTGAATGTATAGGATACTCGGTTTGCGAGCGCGGGGGACTCGAACCACTTGTAGTACTCAGTGCCGTTGACAGCCTCGAAGGAGACTATATTCGGGAATGTACGGCTCTCACCGCGGGGGATGGTACAGCCGTGGAAGAGCACCATGAGGTGATTTTTTGCTGCTATTGTCGCACAGAGATACATCTGCTTCATTGTTTCCTGAGTGTCGCTCTCGTAGTAGTCGACCTTGACGCCCTGTACTCCGAGACCGCGGATACGCTCGAACTCGCGGACAATAGTCGCCTCGTCAAGCAGCGAGTAGTACGGATAGGCAGGATTGCCCTTGCTGTCCTTGTAGCCGCTGTGGCCCTTGTTGTTTACGCCGTACCAGAGGTATATGCCGATCCCTCTCTCAGCTGCGTATTCGCAAAGCTCCTTGACCTTTGCTTCACTGTCGTCCCAGAGAGCCCAGCCGAAGTCGAGGCAGACGAAGTCCCAGCCGTTATCGGCTGCGAAGTCGATGTAGTCCTTCTGAGTATGGTACATAACGGGCGAGTCACCGCCGCTGCTCCACCATGACCATGCGGTCTTGCCTGGGCGTATCCAGCTTGTGTCCTCTATCTCCGAGGGCGGATTGAGGTTGAGGATAAGGTCGCTCGAGGACATCTCATCGAGAGTGTCACCGATGACAACGGCTCTCCACGGCGTATGGAACGCTTTGCTCATTGATATGCCGCTGACCTTGACGCCGCCCTTGAAGCGGAGGCTGTGGTAGTTGCCGAGGAACTGCACTGCGCCTGCACAGTACGGGTCGGGTTCGTTGAATACGCTCGCCTCGGAAACTGTTACCCAAGTGCTGTCGTTGGCGAGTACGCCCGTATACGGGAGCGAATATGTCGCGTTGGTCTCATTCGCTCTGTCTTTGGGAAGCTCGACCATATCCCACTCATATGTGGCGTTAGGCCAGTTGCCCCAGAACTTAGAGCCTCCGGGGAAGATGACCTCAGTCGCTTCCTCCTTTATGGAGCCGCCCTTGTTAAGCGCATACCTCAGACCGATACCGTCATCGTATGTGCGGAGGTAGACGGTGAGTATCGAATTGCCCTTCACAAGCGGGAACGAGAGCTCATTATAGCGGTCGCGGATAGTGGTGTGCTTGCCGTAGGGCATTGTGTATATCTCATCGTGCGGAGTTATCGTTGCATCGGGAGCTGTCTTGCCAAAGCCGCTCGACAGGTCCTCATTGCTGAGGACGATACCCATTTTCGAGGGCGAGATGACCGTCTCACCGCTCTCCTTGCTTACGGAGTAGTAATAGCTTCCGTTATTGTCATACCAAATCTTGGTGACGAGCCTGCCCGTGGGGGAGGTGGTCGTCATTGCGGGTATGCTCGTAACGGTCGCGCCTGTGCGGGACTTGCCCTCCTCCTCGGTTATCTCTGTCTCCACTTTTGTGACGGTATCGCCGTCGAAGCTGTATGAGTAGAGCGGGAGAGTATCGGAGTTCGGTCCGACAGCCGAATCGTAGAACTGTACGTCGTCTACCGACATACTGATGTCGTTGTCGGAGTAGAGCGAGTGACCTATCGAATTGTAGATGTACTTGTCGAGTATCTTTTCGGAGAAGAGGCTGTTCATCGTATCGGTGATAGTGTCAGCCTCGTAGCCGACCTTGTCGCCGTCAATATAGTAGGTCGCAGCCTCGGGTGTACATACAAGCATGAGCTCGTGCCACTTGCCGCTGTCGGGTTTGGCGCTTAGGTCGAATATCGCACGGTGCTTATCGTCGTTCAGCGTGGAATCGCCTGTGCCTGCGAATACGCTCGCGCGGAAAGCGGTCTTATCCTTGACGTCGACGGAAATATCGGGCGACGAGTACGAGGGCGCATTTCCCGTACCGAAGGGTACAGTCGCGAACTGGAACAGACGCGAGTAGTTCGCGGCATCGGAGTTCAGCTTGTACTTCATCGAGAAGGTGAAGCCGTTGTCGCAGCCGCTCTTGAAGAGTTCGGGGAGCTCCAGCCAGCCCGCTCCGAATGAGCCTCCCTTCAGCGAAAGGACGTCCGAGCCGAGCTCGCTGTCCTTGCTGATCGCAGCACCCCCGCGGAGATAAGCCTGCGAGTCTGACTTTCCGATGCTCCTGACCGCAGTTTCTGTCCGTACCGCAGCCATACTGTTCGGCAGTGCGGGGAATGTGCCTGCGCCGAGGACCAGAGCTGCCGCTGCCGCTGTCACAGCCCTTGTCAATTTGTGTTTCATTCTGATTACCTTCTTTCCTGCCCGTGAGCGGACAATTATTTCCTTTTTCACAAACACGTCGGAGCGGCGTGTCTATAACATACCACCATAACTATAACATAATGTACGGACAAAAGGCAACCCATTTTTTTAAGAAATGGTGTAAATCTTGAATATTTTACTACAAAGTAATATAAGTAAACTATTCGTTCTGCACAACAAGGTCACTGCGAGTGGACAAAAAAAGCTCAGGTCTTACCCTGAGCTGAAGCTGTTTATTCTATTTCTATGAAGGAAGTGCCGACCGTCTCGCAGACCTGCGCGAAATATCCCGAAGCAGCGAGCTTCTCAGCACATTTCTCCGCTGAGCCGCGCTCCTCGAAAAGTCCGAACACCGCAGAGCCGCTGCCTGTCATCACTGCACTGAGCGCTCCGCAGGCGATCATGGAAGCTTTGATGTCATCTACCTCATGGAGGTCCACTGCTTCCTCAAAAAGGTTGCCGAAGTACTTGTAAGCCTCATCGGGAGCGTTGTTGACAGCTTCCACAAGAGCATCTGTATCGGGGTGCTTTGGCTTTATGAGCTTGTCTATTCGCGCGTAAGCCTCACCTGTAGAGACTCCCTCACTGCCCTTGGCGATAACGAGTATCCTGCCCGAATAATCAGCGATAGGTTCGATTGACTCACCTATGCCTGTGACGTATGCTGTGCCTCCCGTGAGGAAAAACGGTACGTCTGCTCCCACGCTGTCGGCTGGGGGGATATCCTTTCCTGTGAGTTTGTGCAGACAGTACAGAACTGCTGCGGCGTCGGTACTGCCGCCGCCCATACCTGCCTGTGATGGGATGCCTTTCCCGATATGTATGCGGCAGCCTGTTCCCATGCCGTTGCGGTTCAGAAAGTATTGTGCCGCTTTGTAGGCGATATTGTGCTCATCGCAGGGGATAGTGTCTGAGCTTGCAAACATCTCGGGGACATCGCAGCTTACCTCTATCCTTGGATCGTCAATGAGCTCCACCGTTACCTCGTCATATATGCCCACTGTCTGGAATACGCTCTCTATCGCGTGATATCCGTGATTGAGCCTGCCTACCACGTCAAGCGCAAGGTTTACCTTTGCAGCTGTTTTTACCTTCATTTTTTCTCCTCCTTCAGCTTGTTGAGGAACTGCTCAATGCGTTCCATAGCCTCCATAAGGTGCTTGAGGGAGTAGGCGTAGGAAATGCGGATATATCCCTCGCCCGATTCGCCGAATGCGCTTCCTGGGACAGCCGCTACCTTGTTCTCGTAGAGCAGGCGCTCGCAGAACTCCTCACTGCTGAGACCTGTGCTCTTTATGCACGGGAACACGTAAAACGCACCCTCGGGGTCGAAGCAGGTCAGACCGAGCCTGTTGAACTCGCTGACGAGGAATCGGCGGCGGATATTGTACTCGCCGACCATTTTCGCGACCTCGTCGTCACATGAATCGAGCGCTACAACAGCGGCGTTCTGGCTGATGTAAGGACTGCACATTATGCCGTACTGGTGGATCTTCGATATCTGCGATACTATCGGTGCGGGAGCAGCCAGATAGCCGAGTCTCCAGCCTGTCATAGCGTATGCCTTGGAGAAGCCGTTCACGTAAATAGTCCGCTCACGCATACCCTCGAGCTCGATTATCGAGAAATGCTTTCTGCCGTAGGTGAGCTCGGAGTATATCTCATCCGTGAGCACTATTATATTTGTATCGCGCAGGAGCTCGGCGATAGGCTCGAGGTCCTCGCGTGTCATTATTGCTCCTGTGGGGTTGTTCGGGAAGGGAAGAATAAGCATCTTCGTGCGCTCTGTTATCTTGCCGCGCAGGTCGTCGACAGTAAGCTTGAAGTTGTTCTCCAGCCTTGTCGGGACCGAGACAGCCACGCCGCCCATGAGCTCCACGAGCGGAGCATAACAGACAAAGCAGGGCTCGACTACGAGGACTTCGTCGCCAGGGTCGAGCAGACCGCGTACAGCAAGGTCGATAGCCTCAGAGCCGCCGACGGTAACGATGACCTCATTGTCAGGGTCGTACTTGACGCCGTGCTTGTTTTCGATACGTCTGGATATAGCCTGCCTCAGCGGGAGCACGCCCTTGTTGGGACCGTAGATGATGTGTTTGCGTTCGAGCACCTGTATAGCCGCCTTGCGTATGACCCACGGAGTCGAGAAGTCGGGCTCGCCAACGCCGAGGGAGATGACGCCCTCCATAGTTCCTGCGATGTCAAAGAACTTTCGTATTCCCGATGGCTTTACGTTCTTTATCTTATCCGAAAGGACCTTGTCATAGTCTATCACGCTTAATACAGACCCCTTTCGTCAGGTTCTTCGTTATCGATGAAGATACCCTTTTCCTTGTATTTTTTGAGAATGAAGTGTGTGGAGGTGGAAAGAATGCCGTCTATCGTGGCAAGACGCTCCGACACGAAGAATGCGACCTCTTTGAGGTCCTTGCCCTTGACCTCAACGGCGAGGTCGTATGCACCCGAGGACATAAGGCTCACGCTCTCTACCTCGTCGTACATCATAATTGTCTTGGCGATATCGTTGAAGCCGCGGTCACGCTGGGGAGTGACCTTGAGCTCTATCGTTGCGTATACGGTGGGCTCGGCGAGCATATCGTCATCGAGTATGACGCTGTAGCCGCGTATAATGCCCTCGTCCTCAAGCTCCTTTATCTCCTTGGCAGCCTCATCTGCGGTGATATTGAGCATTTCGCCGAGCTCAGTGTTGGAGATGCGCGCGTTCTGCTGTAATATTTTGATTATCTGTTCTTTCATATATATCGTCCTTTCGGTTAGTTTGTCCATTCCTTTGTAGGGGCGAGTTCCGCTCGCCCGCCGTTTTGGGGATTTATCGGGCGCACGGAATGCGCCCCTACACCTATTAAAATATTTTTTTAAAATTCGGCTTTCTCTCCTTGAAGTACGCGAGGTAGCGGAAGCCCGCCTCCTTGGCAAGCTCTGCTCCGTCGGAGACATTCGCACCGATATCCTCGACCGTATGTGCGTCCGAGCCGATAGTCAGTATCTCTCCTCCGAGCTCGCGGTACATCTTCAGGTATTTAAGGTCGGGGAAGGTCGCTCCGAAGCCCTGCCGCAAGCCCGAGGTGTTTATCTCGATGCCTTTTCCGCTGTGGGCGAGAGTACGGAAAGTCTCCGCGATGATGTCATCGAATCGGCTTATATCCGGACATATCCCGTGTCTCTGCTTCATATATCTGAGACAGTAGGTGATGTGTCCTATCACGTCGAACATCCCTGTCCGGCTGAGTTCGTACACTTCCTTGAAGTAGCGCCCGAAGAGGTCGTATATACCGTCCATGTCGAGCTTGGTGTAGTCGATGAAGTAGAAGTCTTTCTCACCGTGTATGCGGTGTGCAGAGCCGATGATGAAGTCCACGCGCTTATCAGAGCATACTACCTGTGCGGCGTCGCGGTTGAAGAGAATCTGTCCGAGCTCCGAGCCGCAGATGAGGTTCAGTCTGCCCGCATACTTCTCCTTGAGCGCGGTGACTGCCGCCACGGAAGCTTCATAATCAGCTTTGTAGTCGGTCTTTTCGTGAAATTCGCTCTCCTCGGCGGAGTAGTGCTCCGCGGGATACCACGCATCGCATTCGCAGTGGTCGGTAATGGCGTAGGCGTCGAGCCCGAGCTCCGCAGCCCGCTCGACACAGGCGTTTATGTCAGCCTCGGAGTCCACCGAGAACTGTGTATGTGTGTGGCAATCAATTAAAATCATAGCTTCACCTCTGTAAGTACTATTCATACATTATAACACATCTTTGACAAAAATGCAACCGCTGAGAGGGATAATTTGCGCGCTCTCTTCAAACGTATATATAGTATTTTTATCACCGCGCCTGTTGCTTTTTGAAAAAAAGTATGTTATAATATTGTCATACTATCGGAGCGGAGCGAACCGCCCGAAAAACGGAGGTCATATTATGAGAGCAGTCGTAACTGTTATAGGCAAGGACACAGTAGGAATTCTCCACAAGGTAAGCGGTATCTGTGCCGAATACAACGTAAATGTGATAGAGGTGACACAGAGCGTATTGCAGGATATGTTCGCGATGATAATGCTCGTGGACATCACGGGTATCAACGCCGACTTCGCAAAGCTTGTCGACAGCATGGACAGCCTCGGTAGTCAGCTCGGGCTCTCGATACACACCATGCACGAGGACATCTTCAACTCCATGCACAGCGTGTGAACAACTGTAGGGGACGCCGCCCTCGGCGTCCCGCAATATCCCGAACAACCAACGGCAACATTCTGTAGGGGCGCCCTTTGGGCGTCCGCAAATTCACCAACAAACCACCCGCAACAGAATGTAGGGGACGGCGTCCCCGACGTCCCACAAATTACAGAAAGGGTAGAATATAATGCTCAATGTATACAATATACTCGAGACGATAAGAATGATACAAGACGAATGTCTCGACATAAGAACGATAACAATGGGTATCTCCCTGCTCGACTGCATAGATACCGACATAGACAAAGCCTGCGAGAAGGTCTACAGCAAGATAGTCACCAAGGCAGGCAGGCTCGTTGAGGTCGGTCAGCAGATAGAGAAGGAGTACGGCATACCGATAGTCAACAAGCGCATTTCGGTCACTCCGATAGCCATGCTCGCGGCAGCCTGTCCCGACGGCGACCCCGTCAGGTTCGCGAAGGCTCTCCAGCGCGCGGCTGACACCTGCGGAGTAAACTTCATCGGCGGATATTCCGCACTCGTACACAAGGGCTTTTCCGCGGGCGACGAGGCGCTGATACGCTCTATCCCCGAGGCTCTCGACGTTACGCAGAACATCTGCTCATCGGTTAATATCGGCTCGACCAAGTCGGGTATAAATATGGACGCGGTAAAGCTCATGGGACAGATAGTGAAGCAGACTGCCGAGCGCACTTCAGACCGCGACTGCATAGGCGCGGCAAAGCTCGTCGTATTCTGCAATGCGGTCGAGGACAACCCCTTTATGGCAGGAGCCTTCCACGGTGTAGGCGAGCCCGACTGTGAGATACACGTCGGCGTATCGGGTCCGGGTGTTGTTCGCGCGGCTCTGACAAAGTATCCCGATGCTTCAATTAACGAAATAGCGGATATAATCAAAAAGACCGCTTTCAAGATAACACGTATGGGTCAGCTCGTCGGAGCAAGGGCTTCCGAGCTTCTCGGCGTGCCGTTTGGTATAGTCGACCTCTCGCTCGCTCCGACTCCCGCAGTCGGTGACAGCGTAGCCCATATCCTCGAGGAAATGGGACTCGAGATGTGCGGCACTCACGGAACTACCGCCTGCCTCGCCATGCTCAACGACGCCGTAAAGAAGGGCGGAGTCATGGCTTCGTCAACTGTCGGCGGCCTCTCGGGAGCATTCATCCCCGTCTCCGAGGACGCAGGAATGATAGATGCGGCAGTCGACGGCGTGCTCACCCTTGAAAAGCTCGAAGCGATGACGGCTGTATGCTCCGTAGGACTGGATATGATAGTAGTTCCAGGCGATATAGCTCCCGAGACTATCTCTGCCATTATCGCGGATGAAGCCGCTATCGGCATGGTCAACACCAAGACCACAGCTGTACGTCTTATCCCCGCTATCGGCAAGAAGGAGGGTGAAACGCTCGAATTCGGCGGCCTCCTCGGAAGCGGACCCGTTATGCCTATCAGGGACAAATCGGCTGCAAAGTTCATCAACCGCGGCGGACGCATCCCCGCACCTATGCACAGTTTGAAGAACTGATTTTGCAAAATGACACTTGACATCATGAAAGGAGCGATATATGCAGACATCAGAGAGCTTCCGAGTATGTGCGCTCCTGTCTTTTTCGGGCGGCTTGCAGGACGCCTACACCTATAACGTCCGCGGACACGTTTTCGCCAACGCGCAGACAGGCAATGTCGTCCTAATGAGCCAGAACTTCATGACGGGACACTGGCACGACGGACTGCGGTATATGCTGCCGCTCATCGCTTTTGCGGCGGGCATATTCATAGCAGAACGCGTCGAGAACCGTTACAAGGAGGGCAGCAGCCTCCACTGGCGGCAGATAGTCATAGCAATAGAAATGGTAATGCTTTGCATAGTGGGATTTCTGCCGGAGAGCCTGAATATGGCTGCAAATATGCTCGTATCGCTGGCGTGCGCAATGCAGGTGCAGTCGTTCAGGACGGTACACGGCTTCGGCTACGCGAGCACGATGTGCATAGGCAACCTCCGCAGCGGTACCGAGAGCTTCTCGAAGTTCCTCCGTGACAGAGAAAGGGAATCGCTGTATAAGGCGCTCCACTTCTTTGGTATAATCGTCATCTTTGCCATCGGAGCAGGCGCAGGCGGCGTGATATCGGCACGCCTCGGGCTCGGCACGATATGGTTGTCGGTGATGCTTCTCGTCATTGCGGCACTGATGATGACGAAAGAAACAAGATAAATCATTTTGCGGGCGGATAATATCCGCCCTGCGTTTTTCAGTGAAAGGAGTCCGCTATGGATATAATTACCGCAGCTCCCTCGGACCTCGAAACGGTCTTTGACATTGCACAGTCCACGATACGTGCGATATATCCGCACTATTACCCTGCGGGCGCCGTGGACTTCTTCCTCGCGCACCATAGCCGCGAGCACATCTCCGCAGACATAGAAGCGGGCAGAGTCAGCCTCGCGGTTTCGGACGGCAAAGCTGTCGGGACGGTCACTGTCGCCGATGACAGCATAAACCGCCTGTTCGTACTACCTGACGAGCAGGGCAAAGGCTTCGGCGGTAAATTGCTGAGGTTTGCGGAGGCGGAGATCGCCGAAAGCTACGGGACGGCACGGCTCGATTCGTCCCTTCCCGCAAAGCAGATATACCTCAGAAAGGGTTACATGGTGATAGACTCACGGATGATAGAGGCTAACGGCGACTTTCTCTGCTATGACATAATGATAAAGAGGGTTGAAGCTAATGGAGATTGAGCGTATCGCCGTACTATTCGGAGTTGCAGGCATTTGCGGTATCAGCGAGGTAGTTACGGGTCACATAAACCGCACCTATATCGTCACAGCCGAGAGCGGACGCTACGTGCTCCAGTCGCTGAACCACAGCGTATTTCCCCGTCCCGAAGCGGTCATGTCCAACATCGCACAGGTTGCGGCGGCTTTTGCTGACCAAAATGACGTGAGAGTGCCGCACTTTCTCACCTGTAACGGCAGGAATTTCGCCGAGTCTGACGGCGATATATGGCGGATGTATGCCTTTTGCGAAGATTCGGCACGTGGGGGAGAGCTCCGCCGCACAGGGTACGCCTACGGCACTTTTATACGCGTGATGAGCTGCTCGGGAGCTCAGATACAGCAGGTGATAGACGGTTTCCACAACTATGATAGGTACTACGCACGCCTTACTGCGGTCTGCACCGATATCCCGCCCGAGCTCACGGCTCTTCGTGAGCGCCTCAGCCGCAGCTTTGAGGGCGTCCCTGTGCGTGTTATCCACGGAGATGCCAAGACGGACAATGTCATCGTCGGCGAGCCTTGCACCATACTCGACCTCGATACGGTCATGCTCGGAGCAGCCGCCCTCGATTACGGCGATATGGTGCGGTCAGTGTGTACACATGGAGTTGACGCAGAGGCAGTGCGGGAACTGACAGAAGGCTTCAGAGCGGGACTTGGCGTTCTTCTCACAGATGCGGAAAAAGCCTCGCTGTTCAGCGGTATACTGTGGGTGACAGGTGAACTTGCTCTCCGCTACCTCACTGATTATTACAGCGAGGAGCGTTACTTTGTCGGAAAAACGCGCGAACAGTGCCTGAAACGTTCACGGGAACTCCTCGGACAGCTCGGCGGCTTCCTCGAAGCCGAACAGGACATAAGGCGAATAATTGAGAAATAGCCACTGTATAAGGGGTGTACCTATACGGAAGTAATACGGAGTATTTATTGAGGGAAACCCTTTTGAAAAAGGGTTCTCCCTCAAACTCCCTTCCTAAAACTTTCAATTTAAATTTTGCCCCTATGGGGTACTCTCCTGATATGAAAAGAGTAAGTCTTTCTTTTCAATGAGAGCACCCCATAGGGGCAAAATTTGGACTAAAAGTCTTTGGAAAGGGGCTCGGGGGAGAACCTTTCTTCAGAAAGGTTTCCCCCGATATATGTCCCGTAATGCTTCCGTATAGGTATAGCCCTTACACAGTGGCTTTTTTTGCAATGATACAATAATATGCCGAAAATGATATACAAATGACACACGGATGTGATATAATAAGTCCAAAGAGTAAAGGAGCTCTGAACTTTATGAATATACTGCTTATTGAGGACGACCTGCAAATATGTGAAGTCACTCAGAAATACTTCACAAACAAAGGAGCGGCTGTAACTGCCGTCCACAACGGCGCGAACGCTCTGCGTCTCGCGGAAAGCGATATGAGCGCGTATTCGCTCGTGCTGCTCGACATAATGCTGCCAGAGGCAGACGGCTTCACCATATGCCGTGCTATCCGCAGAAAAAGCGATATCCCCGTCGTGTTCATCACGGCAAGAGGCCGCGAGGAGGACATACTCCGCGGGTATGACCTCGGCTGCGACGACTACATAGTCAAGCCGTTCATGCTGTCGGCGCTGTACGCGAAGTGCTCGGCTATCGTCAAGCGCACCGAGGGCGGCTCGGATACCGTGCTCGTCTGCGGAGACATACGCCTCGACACACGCAAGCTGACGTGCTATGTCGGCAGCGAGGAGGTCGAGCTGACGCCCAAGGGCTTTGCCATACTGCGCTATCTCATGGAGCATCAGGGCTGGACGGTCAGCCGAGATACACTGCTCGACCGAGTGTGGGGAAGCGACTATTTCGGCGCAGACCGAGTGGTGGATAACCACATAAAAAGGCTGCGTAAGGCTCTCGGGAGTGCGGGAGCTCAGATTCACACCGCCGTCGGGAGAGGCTATAAGCTGACCGACAAGTAAAGGAGGGACTTATATGAAAAAGTTCAGGAAACAGAAACGCGAAAAACCCGCATGGGTATTTGCAAAGTCGCTCGCAGTCGCGCTCGTGCTTTCGTGCGCATTTGCGGTGGGATTTCAGACGTTCATACATGAAACTATCAATTACGAGCTCAACTCGCAGATAGAAGAGCAGACAGGCGACCTCAATGAGCACATAAATCTGAAGGCTGAACAGCTAAAGGAGCGCTATGGCTACGTTGACCCTGATATTCTCTACTCAGAGCTTGACAGCTATCTCACAATGTATACCACCTACGATGTACAATTAGACCAATTCGGACTGTTCGACCCGCAAAACAGGTTTTCGGTGCAGATAGTACCGAATTACAGTAAGAACTGTCATGCTATGTCTGCTCTCACCGACAAAGACGGCAATATCATCGCTTCGAGCCGTATGAATATGCAGACTATGCTGCTGTTTCAGAAGGATAAGGATACCGACATGGACCGAGGCTTCTATCAGTGCGACCTCGGGCTGATAGACAGTTCCGATATCGCGAGCTTTATCAGGTCGAACTACACTAATGATATTTATGTGTTCTGCGATATAAAAGCGGATAGTCTTTATGTTAACAAAAAAGACCGCACCTTCATACCGCACGAGGGAAGGATCAAAATGACAACATATAAAAAGCACGGATTCTTCCACAATGAGAACGGTAATTACCTCGTTGACGACAGTATAGAAAAAGAGGAAACAAAAGAATTTACAATAGATATCAACGACATCGATGTCGACAGCTCCGAATATGAGCTTATCGAAGTTCACATGGGAATAGGCGGCGATGAATACCCGAAAGCGTTTCTTATGAACATATGGGGTACAGACAGAGATACATTCGACTGCTTCAGCGACGAATTCACTGCTCCCGATACCGACTTCAGTTCATACTCCTATAAATGGAACTCCGATAGCACCGCAACTTTCGCAAGAAGCAGGACTTTATCAATTTACGGCGAGCCCTACACCCTGAACGTCAGATTCGTCTTCAACTACATGGAGCCTCAGCTTGTGCGCTATTACTGGACGTATACCATTCTCGTCGCAGTTCTGCTCATCATCATCGCTCTGCTGTACGCATGGCGCAGGAACGTCAAAAACAAGGCAAAGTACGCTATGGAGGACTTCCGCCGCGACCTCACAAACGCTCTCGCCCACGATATCAAGACTCCCCTCACAGCGATAGGCGGCTACGCCGAGAATATCCTCGATGGCGGACTTTCCGAGGACGAGCAGCAGAGGTATCTTCATTCTATAATCGACAACGTCGCCTTCACCGATTCCATGGTCAACCGCACGCTGCGGCTCAACACCATGGACGGCTCTGAGCTCGGACGCGAGAAGGTCAGCGTCGGGGAGCTCGTCGAGAGCACAGTAAAAAAGTACGATATCGTGCTTGAGGAGAAGAACATCACGTTCAAGGCAAGCGGCTCTGCGGAGATAAAGACGAATGGTGGATCGCTCGGGACGATAGTCGAGAACCTTGTCTCCAACGCCGTGAAGTACACCACCGAGAACGGCACGATAAATGCAGAGCTCGATAAAAAGCGCCTTGTTATCACTAACACAGTCGCGGCAAAGGTCGACGTGAAGAAGCTCAAGCAGCCCTTTGTGCGCGGCGACGCCTCCCGCAGCAACACTCAGGGAAGCGGTCTCGGACTCAGCTTGGCAGACCGTGCCGCTGTGATGAACGGCATGGTGCTGAAGCTCGCGTGCACCGATACCGAGTTCCGTGCAGAGCTGAGATTCTGACGATCATACAGCTGCAAAAACATCGGCACTCAGAACGAGTGCCGATGTTTTTCGGTATAGTGGACCTTGCCGTAAGATTTCCCCGATAAATGCCCGCATTAGTCGCAGTCTTTCATTGAGCTGTCCGACTTGCTGTCGTGGCAGTGCTCGGAGGATTCGCTGCCCGACTGCTTGTGCTGGTCGTTCTCGACGTCAACGCTGTGCTTTTTCTTGCTCATATTCTCACCTCTAAGGATAGATTGGAACAATGTCCTGTTGATAGTATGAGCAGAAATTTCCTGATTATTCATCGAGGTCGAGCGTGAATTCGGTGATGTAGCCGAAGCTCTGATGACCGTACTGGTCGTCGAATTCTATCGAGCCGTTCTCGTTGGACTGGCAGTTCTTGTCGCCGACCTTTATCGTCAGCGTTTTTGAATCGGTCGAAACGCACGCTGAAGCCCATTCGCCGTCGGGCATATCAATAGGATTCATCGGCAGACCTTCGATGTAGTTGCCGTCCTCGTCGAACACGAACACAAGCGGGTGAACAGCGTGGCAATAGCCGTCCTCGGTGCCGTTTTCAATTTCTTCACGCATAGCGATGTCGTAGCTCTCGGGATAGCCGCCATGACAGAGCATCATTGCGGGACTTATGCTATATACCGTGAAATAGAAGCCGTCCTTTTCGGCGGTCTTGTTTATCTGACGGACAAGACTTGTGTCAGCGGTGATGTTCTGGCTGAGCTCGAGCCTGCCGTCCTCGTGACCTGTCATGACGTCATAGCTGTGCGGAGTGTCGGTGTCGTAGTCATAGGTCTGTTTCTCGTTCGACCATATTCTTGTCAGAGTGACCCTGACCTCGGCAGTGTCGTCGAAGCGCGCCTCACATGGGAGTATGCACGTCATACTGCCGCTGAAGCTGTTGCTCTCGCCCTCATCGATGACGAAAGTTCCCCACCAGTCCGACATGAGGTTTTGCCCGTCGTAGCTTTTGGGGTGGTATTGCTTGCCGTCTATCTCAACAGTAGCCGTGAAGCCGAGGTTATTCAGCCCCTCCTCGTTTCCGTTTGCCATTTCGCCCGTGAAGCCGAGTATCAGCTCGATACCGTCGTAGTATGCGCTGTCGAGGTCGACGCTGAATTTATCATTCTCGGCGTGGCTGACCTCCTCGAACTTGACCGCGTGCGGAGCTATCTTGTCGTACTCGTTGCGGTCGAACTTGTCGAGCGGACCTGTATAGCCGTTACTGTAGGTTATCGTCCTGTCGCGCTTATTTGAGAGCTTGTCGAACGCACCGAGACCTGCCGCCGCCGCGACAGTACCTCCGCACGCCGCAACGACAGCTACAGCTATCGCCGCAACAGCCTTATCCGTATAACGGTGCTTTATCCTCTTTCTGGTTTTTTCACTTCTCATGTTCATTACCTCCTCGCGGCACTTATCGCTCGGATAAATGCGGTCGGTGACTTTTCTGTAATCGTCCATATTCATAAGCACATCTCCTTGCCCAAAGATTCTTTCAGGAGCTTCCGCGCCCTGTAGAGCTGAGTCTGGACGGCAGTTTCGCTTCTGCCGATGATTTTAGCGGTCTCTGCCACGGAATACCCCTCATAGTAGTAGAGATGTATCACAAGTCTGTATTTCGGAGGAAGCTCCATGACCGCGTGGTAGACCGCGCTCTCCTCGGGAGTCTCGTAGACGAGCTCTGCCTCGTCGAGCGGCACCGAGTTGTAGAAATACCGATATCTTGCCGAGCGGAACATATCCCTGCATTTGTTTGCCGCGACCTTCATCAGCCACGCCTTTTCCGCTTTGTCGTCGGGGAAGCTGACGTCCGTCTGAAAGCGTTTGATGAACGTCTCCTGCGTGATATCCTCGGCGTCGGCTGTATTGCGGCAGTACGCGAACGCGGCGCGGTAAACGGCACTGCTGAATTTGTCGTATATCAGTGCCATTTGAACGTCGTTCACGGCTCCATCTCCTTTCTGTCTATATGGCTGACCTTTTAGCAGTTTGTAGCGTCACCGAGCCGTAAAGCTGCGGTTTGTATTTGCTCTCCTACGAAGCTGGCTAAAGGGACACCCTTTGAAGCGCTTCTACTATATAAACGAGGCAGGGAGGAAAATAATCACACTAATATAAAAAAGTAGGGACGACCATTGGTCGTCCGCAAAAATAAAGATGAATTGTAGGGGCGCATTCCGTGCGCCCGTGCGTATTCTAATTTTTTTGCGGGCGAGCGGAACTCGCCCCTACATTATTTATTGTATTACGTTGATGAATTTCAGCCAGAAGCGTCTCAGCGGCTTTGATTGCGCGTAGAGCTTCTTTGCAAATCCCTCCGCGAACTTCATATGCTTATCAGCCTCATTCTTGTTCGGGAGCTCCTCGGAGAATGCCGCTCGCAGAGCAGCGTCGGTGCAGGCGGTGAATCCGCCTTCCGGGTAGAGCTTGCCGCCGAGAGCCCTGTCGACCTTTGCCGCGAAGTCCATGCGCGATTCGCCCTCGCGTTTGAGCTCCATGATGCCGAGCAGTTTTTCCGCGTATCCGTAGATATACCGCATACGTTTCGACGGGTCGCCCTCGCTGAGGCGCTTTCGCCTCATCCACAATATGAGCGCGCGACGCAGCAGAGCTGCCGCTACGAATGCAGCCGCAAGCAGGAACGTGTATATCGTGTACTTGACAGCGGGCGGAATAGTGATGTGGAATCCGCCGCCGCTTCCCTTGCCGAATCCGCCTGTAGAAACGGCAGTGGTCGAGCCCGCAGTCATCGCGGCAGTTGTGGTATCCTGTGCCGATGTGGTATTATTCTGAGAGCGCGTGTCCGTAGTCTCGTCGGTGGTAGTCTCGGGGACAGCAGTCGTAGTTGTAGTATCGGTAGCTGTCTCATCAGAAGCTGTAGCCGTAGTTGTGGGAGTCGTATCTATCGACTGCTGACTGTAGCCGGCGGTGAATTCGTAGGGCACCCAGCCGTAGCCGCTGATGTAGACTTCTACCCACGCGTGGCTGCGGTTGTCCTTGACGTCTATCTTGTAGGTGTGGAGAGTGGGGTGGTAATAGGCATCACCGAAGTCGTCGCCGACTATGACGTAGCCCGTCGCATAGCGTGCAGGAATGCCCGCCATTCTCGCGAGTATAACTCCCGCCGAGGCATAGTGTGTGCAGTAGCCCTTGTGGTTCTCGAAGAGGAAGTAGTTGACAAAGTCGCGGTTGTTGGGAGTGCGCCCCGGAGTGAGCGAATACTCGACCATAGAGGCTACCTTGTCTCTCAGAGCGTCGAGTATAGCAAATTGCTCTGTAGCTGTTTTGCTCTCGTTTTGCCTTGTGAGCAGGGGAGCGAATTCATTGCGGATCTCCTCCATTTCCACAGTATCGGGCACTTGCAGATAGTTCTTGTAAACGAACTCCTCATACTGTCCCTCTAATATCTGCGGGAGTAAATATTCGGGGTTGTTGTAGTAGAAAGAAGGCTGCACATTGAGGTGTGAATTGAGCAGGAAGTGATCGTCGCCATCGGTCATAAGACCGTTGTCAGCGCAGTATTTGCTTATCGTCCCGCGCAGCTCGTCGTCATGGATGCGGTCCGGATAGCAGACCATACGTACAGGCTTGCTCAGCGCATGGATAATGTCGTCTGGATAATAAGGAATGAACTGATAGCGGAACTCGCTGCCGTTCTCTTTTTTCGAGACAACGTCCTTGTCACGGTTGTAATAGCTGATACCTGCCGAGGAAGTCCCGTACGGTGCAAAGCTTCTGTTGGCGCGGAGATTGGACTTTATCTTTATCGTGTAGTCGTCGTTGTATGGCAGGATGAGCTGATCCATCGTATAGGGGAAGTCCTGCGGGTATATCGAATACTTCTTGAAATCGTCAAAGAGCTTGTCATTGTATACCGAGTCGGAGAAAGAGGTCCATTCGTCTGAGTCGTACTTGACTCCCGTGAAATCCTTGAGGTATATAGCCCCGTCGACCTTGTCGCTGACAGTTACGACGAGGTCGGTGGTATCCTTATAGCGCAGCCTGTCGACATTTCCGAGTTTGTGGGTATCGGTCGTGAAAGTGAATCCGAAGGCACTGGTTATATTGGAGACACTGCCGGTTATATCATCAATTGTGAACGAGCTTACAGCGTCGCGGACATCTCTTCGTGTGCGGTTGAGATCGTCGCTGCGCTTGTAGTCGAGAGCCTTCATAGCTCCCGCAGTGAGTATGGTAATGGCAAGCACCTCTGTCATCACCATAACGCCGCATTTTTCGGTGACTTTAAGCCGCATCTGCCGCTTTGGGAAGAAGAGGTTCTCCTTTCGGACGAAGCCGCCGCTTCCTCCCGAATATTCGCCGATGTCGATAGTGGTCATGGAGAAGAGAGCGAACCAGTAGCCGACAAGGAGCATTCCCCATAATACCGAGACTTTCATGCCGTTGTAAAGACCTATTTCCAGTACGGGGAAAGAAATGAGCAGGGGAGGTATCGAGTTGGGACGGTATATCGTGAATATATAAATTGCAAGTGCGAGTCCCCATATGTACAGTATGAAGAAAGCAGTCGTTGCGCCTGATTCGAGGTCGGGCTTCAAAAATTTGTAGTAGGATATGTCCGTATGGTAAGCGGCGCTGTAGATCCTGTTGTATACGAACTTGAAGCCGAGAGCGAGCTTTTCGATGTACCTGTAGCACGCAAACATAGCTATGAAGGCCGAGCCTGCCGCTATCCATATGCCTTTCTTGCCCATCAGGGAGAGGGTGATATACACAGCCGAGAACAGTATCGCCGAAAAGACGACAGCAGGACGGTTATAGTTGAAGTCGAACATCGAGAAGAAGCACATTATCGTTGCCGTGAAGCCGCATACCGCGATGAGCACAGCTTCGGCCGTCCTGAAATTCGGGCGCTTTCTCTTGACGGACATTATGATACTGTCACATATCGCAATGCCGTTGCTGTTCTTTTGGTTTTTATGTTTCATAATGGATCCTTTTACAGTTCAATATCCTTAACAGACGAGCTTATCCTGCCGATAAATACAGGGATAGTTCTGAGATTCGGATAGCTGTCTGTGATGCCTGATGCTTCCGCGGGAGTAGCCACGACCACAAGCGCATTGAGAATATCCGCATCAACGTTGTCGTCGATGTATTCGAGTATTGGAGTATCGGGCACTGAGGTGATAAACGTAAATGAAGACAGCGACAGACCGCTGTGCTCGGTGAAATAGAGCTCGGGCGGCTCGCAGTAGAGGTTGTCGGTGACAGAGAGTATCAGCTCCTGAACAGTCCCTGCAAGGTCGTCGGGGTCGCAGATATGCCGTTCAACGAAGCCGTTTGACTTTCCGCTGTAGAACACTATGGAGTGAAGCCTCTCGTTTTCAAGCATGAACTGCGAAACCGACACAAGCGTCTCTACGAGCGTATCGAATACAGGCAGAGTATAGCGCGGGTCGTTCTTTTCATAGCACTTCAGATTCAGAAAGAGCGTACACGGCGTATCCACGGGCAGACTGTAGTCCTTGACGATGAACTCGTCCTTTTTTGAGCTGAGCTTCCAGTGTATACGGTTGAGCTTGTCTCCAGGGTGATAGCCGCGGAGGTCGAATATCTCAGACGGGTCATCGCCGGGCTTGTGTTCGGAGAAGACGCTGCTCTCCTCATTTGTGCGGTCGAGGTAGCTTACCTCTCCGCCGATCTCGTGTCCCTCCGGCATTACAGCGACCTGAGCGGTCAGATTTTTCGCTATCCTGAACTTGAAGATCCTCAGCGGGTCGTAGATATAGATACGAACGCACTTGATATTGATAATACCGCAGAACTGCGAGCTGAGCTGGAAAGTGACGCTCTGCTCGTTCAGCGGCTGAACGGGCATATGCAGGTCGAACATATTTATCTCGTTATTGAAGACATTGTAGTATTCGATATGAGCATCAGCCTTGCCGATAGGGAAAATGCTTCTGTTATTGAGGCGAATGAACACGGGGAAATCTTCGCGTTTTGATGCACTGCCGTCCCTGACAGTCATCTCCGCGGTCATGAGGAGCTTGGTGATGAATGTGGTAACGAACATCAGCACAGGCAGAGCGCATACCACCACGAGCAGCACAAGAGCGAAGTCCCAGAGGTACATCACATAGAATACCGCGCAGATAATGATGAGCACGGCAAAGAATACCTTCATCAGAAACATTGCTTATACCTGCTTTTCAGATATCCCGGGAGCGGGCACCTTCTTGATGATGTCGGCGATAACGCTCGCAGCGGTCACCTCCGAGAGCTTAGCCTTGGAGTTGAGGATGATTCGGTGCTCAAAGACATCGCTGCAAATGTAGATGATATCATCGGGGATAACGTAGTCACGTCCCATAGCAGCGGCAATACCCTTTGATATCTGCATGAGCGCGAGAGTACCGCGCGGGCTGACACCGAGCTTTATCATCGGATGATTTCTCGTAGCAGCGGAGAGCTGAACGATGTATTCGTATATCCTGTCGTCCACGTAAATGTTGGAGATATAGTCCTGCAGCTCGGTTATCATGCGTGCATTCGCGACTTCGTTGACACCGTCGAGCGGGTTGGAGTTGAACTTGGATTTGAGGATAGCGACTTCACCGACAAAATCGGGATAACCCATGCTGAGCTTTATCATGAAGCGGTCGAGCTGAGAGTCGGGGAGGTTGTGCGTACCTGCCGAGCCGATGGGGTTCTGTGTAGCGATGACGGTGTACGGCTCGGGGAGCTTGTAGGTATTGCCGTCAACGGTTATGCTTTTTTCCTCCATAAGCTCAAGCAGGGCTGACTGCGTCTTGCTGGAGGTACGGTTTATCTCGTCCGCGAGGAAGAGGTTGCAGAAAGCGACGCCGGGGCGGAACTCGAAAGTATTCTTCACCTTGTTGTACACGTTGAAGCCGGTAACATCTGAGGGAAGCACGTCGGGAGTGAACTGCATACGGTTGTGCTCGAGGGACAGAGCCTTCGAGAAGGCGAGGGCGAGGGTAGTCTTGCCGACGCCGGGGATATCCTCGATAAGTATATGACCCTTGCAGAGAATAGCGAGCAGGGTCTTGATGATTATAGCGTCCTTGCCGATAACAGCTTTTTTGACCTCGGCAACGACATCGTTTATCTGTTTTGCATAGTAAGAATTATTCATATCTGACTCTCCTGAAAATACAAAATACACTTTATTATAGCATAACTGACGAGCTATTTCAAGTCGTATGTTAAAATATTGCAATAATTTTGCATTTTTAGTTTGTATTGACTATTTCCATGATGAATGCTATAATTAATCTGATATCCGAAAGGAGCTGTTAATTATGAAAAAAGCTTTATCTGCGGCACTTGCCATGGCGGTGCTACTCACAGTAGGGACGTTCGGCGGAGCTGCTCCCACTGTATATATCACTGCCGAATGTGCAGAGACTTCCTCCGGTACGTGCGGAAAGTCGCTTTCGTGGACGTTCAGCGGCGGCACTCTCACCGTCAGCGGAACAGGGGAGATGTACAGCCGCAGCAGCAATTATACGGTGCCGTGGACTGACTTCAAGGACGAGATAACGTCCGTTGTCATCGGCAGCGGAGCGACCTCAATAGGCGGACAGGCGTTCGACAGCTGCAAAAGCCTCACTTCTGTAGAGCTGCCGGACACTCTGAAAAGCATCGGCACGTACTCGTTTTCGGGCTGCACATCGCTGAAAAGCATAACTATCCCCGACGGCGTGGCAAATATCGGCTCAAGCGCTTTTGCCGGCTGCAAGAGCCTCGCAGAGATAGAGATACCGCCCTCAGTGACCTATATCGGAGACATCGCCTTTGCCGGTACTTCGTGGCTGGAGACGCAGCGCAGCAAGGAGCGCCCCTTCGTCATAGTCAACGGCATACTCATAAACGGCAGTCTATGCACCGGCGACGTTGTCATTCCCGACGGCGTTACGGACATAGCCGGAAATGCGTTCTATTACTGCACGGGTATGACGTCGCTGACCATTCCCGATTACGTGACGGTTATCCGCGATAACGCCTTCAATTATTGCACGGGGCTGACTTCCGTGACTATACCTGCCTCGGTCAGGGAGGTCGGTATGCAGGCGTTTGTGAAGTGCGATATGCTCGCTGAGGTCACTGTCCTTGCTCCCGACTGCGATATCTACGACCGTGCGACCACCTTCTCCAACGACAACAAAGGCGGCTACAGCGGCACTATACGCGGCTACGAGGGCTCGACTGCCGAGACCTACGCCGCGAAGTTCAAGCGCACCTTTGTATCGCTCGGGCGCGCTCCTGCACTCGGCGACCCGAATGCTGACGGCAGCATCGACGCCAAGGACGCCTCGTTCATACTCGCCGAATACGCGCTTCTCTCGACAGGCGGAGCTCCGACGTTCACAGCCGCTCAGAAGCAGGCTGCCGACGTGAACTGCGACGGTAAGACCGACCCAAAGGACGCGTCGAAGATACTCGGTTACTACGCCTACCTTTCCACGGGAGGGGAGGAGGGATTCGATGTCTACCTCAGCAAGTGATTATTCCGCCTGCACTCTCTGTCCGCGGAGGTGCGGAGCTGACCGACGCACAGGTGTCGGTTACTGCGGTATGGGGGCAGTACCCACTGCGGCAAAGGCGAGCCTCCACAAGTGGGAGGAGCCGTGTATCGCCTACAAGAACGGTGCGGGAACGGTGTTTTTCACGGGTTGCAGCCTCCACTGCGTATACTGCCAGAACAACGTCATCAGCCGCGAACTCCACGGTGCACAGACCTCCTCAGACAGCCTCGCGGACATATTTCTCCGTTTGCAGGAGCAGGGGGCGGACAACATCGAGCTTGTCACGCCCACGCACTTTCTCCCCGATATTATCGACGCGCTTGAAAAGGTCAAGCCGAAGCTGAACGTGCCTGTCGTGTACAACACGGGCGGCTACGAACTCACAGAAACGATACGTCTTCTCGACGGTCTCGTGGACGTCTACCTTCCCGATATCAAATACTTCTCGCCCGAGCTTTCTGCGAGATATTCCAATGCTCCCGACTACTTCGACCACGCCTCTGCGGCTGTTGAGGAGATGATACGTCAGGTGGGAGACCTCTGCTATAACGATGAGGGCGGACTGCTGAAAGGCACAGTGATACGTCATCTCGTGCTTCCGAACTGCCGCCATGACAGCATAAAGATAATGGAGTGGATAGCCGAGCACACGACCTCGGAGCAGGTGCTCGTAAGCATTATGAATCAGTACACTCCGTTCGGATTTATACCCGACAGCTTCCCCGAGCTGAAGCGGCGGGTCACGAAAATGGAGTACAACAGCGTTGTACGGCGGGCGTCGGAGCTTGGACTGAACGGCTTCACGCAGGAGAAGTCGTCCGCAGATGCACAGTATGTCCCCGATTTTGATTTGTCGGGAATCAAATAAAAAAGGCTGTACGCGATGTACAGCCTTTTGCTTTTATTACAGCTTTGTGAAGCGGTGGATAGTACCGTCGCCTGCTTTTCCGCAGAATATAGCCTTCGGACGAGCCCAGACTGTGCCGTCCTTGAGCGACTTGTAAACTACGAGTTCCTCGTTGTTCTCGCTGTGACGAGCGATGGCGATGACCTCGTACTCGTTGCCCTTGTAGTGGCGGTAGTGAGCACCGATCTCGACCTCGGTCTCATCGTGAGGAGCCTCCTCATGCGCGGGAGCAGCCTCGGGCTCAGTGTTGACGATATCATCGGAAACGATTATCATAGACGTGAACGGCTGGAGCGTGATATGCGCATTGCCGTCGTGAACATCTATCTGATTAGCGCTCAGAACATCGACGAGAGCGGGCAGGTGAGTGCCGAAGTTGAAGTCGTATGGATAATCTGCGAGATTGAGCGCAACGTAAACGGTCTGGTCTCCCTGCACCTTCTTGAACAGAAGCTGCTGATTCGTTATCTGGATACGTTCATAGGTGCCTGTTCGCATTGCGGGATAAGCCTTATAGATGCGGCCGAGCTTGACGATATGCTTGTAGAGCTCAACGTTCTCGCGCTCCATATCCGCAAGGTGGAGACACGGACGGAGATTGTCGTCGGAGTTGTTTTCCTTGCGTCCCTGAATGCCGTACTCACTTCCGTAGTAGATAGAGGGAATACCCGGCATCGCATACTCGAGAGTATAGATGAGCGGCAGATAAGCGGGATTGTTGACAGTGCTTGCGAGGCGGTTCACATCGTGGTTGTCGACGAAATTGTAGAGGTTGATATTCCTGTAGATACCGCCGTTTACCCCTGACTGGCGATTTATCGAGTAGTCTATCTCGAAGTAGTTCTTGTCATTGTGTGAGGAGTAGAGCCCCTTATAGCACTCGTAGTTTGTAACGCTGTCGAGCATCTCGGGGTTAGCCCAGCGGTTGTAATCGCCGTGGATTATCTCGCCCATGAGCCAGAAATCGCGCTTCTTGCCCTTGCAGAAGCTTCTTATCCTCTTGAAGAAGTCGAAGTCGATGCAGTCAGCGGCGTCGAAGCGTATGCCGTCAATGCCGAACGATTCTATCCAGTAGTTCACTGCGTCGATGATATGGTCACAAACACCGACGTTGCGGAGATTGAGCTTGACGAGGTTATAGTGGCCGTTCCAGCCCTCATACCAGAAGGGGTCGCCGCAGGGGCTCTGACCGCCGAAGTTGAGGTTTGCGAACCAGTCGCAGTAACCGCTTGCCTGACCTTTTTCCTGTATGTCGACGAACTGCGGGAACTTTCTGCCTACGTGGTTGAAAACGCCGTCAAGGATGACTCTGATACCGTTCTCATGGAGACGGTCACAGATGAAGCGGAACGAATTGTTATCGCCGAGACGGCGGTCTATCTTCTTGTAGTCGACCGTATCATAGCCGTGCTCCACGGACTCGAAAACGGGTCCGAAGTAGATAGCATCCACGTTCATTTCCTTGAAGTGCGGGATCCAGTCGAGCACCTTATCGAGGCGGAAGGACACCTCATCGCTGAAATCGTTGAATTTTGGTGCTCCGCAGAAGCCGAGCGGATAGATGTGATAGATTATGGCGTTATCATACCAGTTCATATATATACTCCTTTGGTTAAAGTTTTTCTTTATGTTTCATTATGTGACCCGACTCCGTTGGTCGGGGCAGTTGCATTATTTATCGCTGCCTTCGAGGAAGTAGGAAGCCTCCATATCAGCGACGTGGAGCGCAAAGGCAAGCGGATACATTTCAAGAGCCTTGCCAATGGTGCTCCGTTCCTCGATACTTCCGTACGAGAATCCCATATGCCAGCGTATCGCGCAGGCTTCATCGCGGGTAAGGCGTCCCTCGCCGTAGAGGTAGCCGGAGATAATATACACCGACTTTTCGCCGTGTCCGTAAGGAAGGGTGTCATTTATCGTATAGAACGGCACCTTTTCCCACTGCCCCGTCTCGTCGTTCTTCTTGTTGCGCATTTCGGTGGTGTAGAAGTTGACTTTGCACACGTCATGCAGCAGAGCGACTATCGCGATGCTCTCTTCCGAGAAGTCCATGCCGTAGAGCTCCTTTGTCCGCGGGCGTGAGAGGTAGTCCTTGAGGCAGTGATAGACGTTGACGCTGTGTTCGACGAGCCCTCCCTCATGCGAGCCGTGGAAGCGGGTGCTGCTCGGAGCCGTGAAGAAGTCGCTCTTCTGCAAGAATTCGAGGAGCTTATCCGCACCTTTGCGCTTGATGTTCTCGGTATAAATGGAAATAAACTCTTCCTTTGCTGTCAAGTGGAAGCGCTCCTTTCAGGCCATCGGCGAACGGCGCCGACAAATAATAATATAATTCAACCAACAATAATTATACCACTATCGGAACAATAATGCAATAGTTTTTGGTGAAAATCTTCAAAAAAAACAATTGCCTTCCTGATTAATAGTGAATTAAGCATACATACAGGGAAAAAACGGGCAGCCTGAGAGCTGCCCGATGAGACCATATTCTATTGTACAGGCTGAGCGCCTATCTCGACCCATGCGGGCTTAAAGCCGCAATTAAGGGCGATGTTCTGCGAGCGGAGATTAGCGGCTGCTGTGCCGTAGAATGGGATATCTCCCTGCTCTGCTATCTTATTTTTCAGCAGAGTGACGAGGTACGTGCCTATGCCCTTTGAGCGGTATTCGGGGATAACGTCGATGCCTATCTGCTGCCAGTGCGGGGCATCCTCTGAGCAGCCCGCCATACCCATTATCCTGTCGCCGTCATAAGCGCAGACGACTATCCTGTCGGGACGCTCGGGCAGAAAATGCGGGCATATCGCGTTCGGGAAGCGCTCGTCCCCGTAGAATTGGTGTATCTCTCCGTCAAAGAACCACTTTACGGGGTATGAGGCGGATGGCTCGACGTGCCTGTCGGGGAGGAACATATGGTGTGCCTGCGTGAGTGTGAAGCCGTGCTTATTCAGCTCCCGCTCTATCGGCACGAGCTCGGTCATAGCGAACAGCCAGTGTCCGTTCACCTTTTTTACGTAGTCCGCAAGGAAGTCCTGCATACACTCATTTGCCGTGACAACGGTATTCCCGCCGAGTGTCACCATGTGGAAGAAATACCTGTCGGGAATGTACTGCCGCCGCCCCTCATGCAGAGCCGAGACTGTCAGCACGTTCTCGCTCCGCAGGAAGTCCTCGGGCGCGCAGTTGTATTCGAGGGACAACAGTTCCCTCAGTTTATCGGAATAATGGCTTTGCATGGGTTCACGCTCCTTGTAATCCCGCGGGAAGGTCTGCACGCGTGTACATTTTTGCAGACTCGTCCCCGAGGAGCTCCGCGAGTGCCGACTTGTCCGCTATAAGGCGGAGTTTTTTTGCACGTGTGAGTTTTTTTACCGCGTATTCGAGCTTGGAAGCAGTGCTCCTGTCATTGCAGCTCCACAGCGCCTCAACGGCTGCGGGCGGGTGCGAGTGCGTGAACTTTGCCCCGTTCGGAGCTTCTCCCGCGTGCTCGCGAAAACGCCGCACGGGGTCAGTCGTAATGCCCGTATACAGCGAATCGTCGGTGCAGCGGAGGATATAGACGAAGTACATTACTTCTGCTTGATGCGGAATGCGCTGTTGTGTATCCTGTTGGCGTCAAAGCCCTTGTTCTCGCGCTTTTCGCGCTTGGGACGCGGCTTCCTGTCACCCTGCTGCTTCTTTTCTGCCTCGTCGCCGAGCTTCATGGTGAGGGAGATGCGGTTGCGCTTGAGGTCAACGTCGAGAACGCGCACCTTAACGACCTCGCCTACCTTAACAGCCTCGAGCGGGTGCTTGATGAACTTGCTGCACATCTGCGAGATGTGAACGAGACCGTCCTCATGTACGCCGATGTCCACGAACGCGCCGAAGTCGATGATATTGCGGACAGTTCCCACGAGCTCCATACCTGGCTTGAGGTCTTTGATGTCCATAACGTCGCCGCTTCTGAGGAGCGGAGGCGGGAGCTCGTCACGAAGGTCGCGGCCGGGCTTTTTGAGCTCGGAGATGATGTCGGTCAGCGTAGGAACGCCGATACCGAGTTTTTCGCTTATCTTGTCTATGCCCTCGCTCTCAGCCTTCTCGGATATCCCCGCAGCGCCGCCGTTTGAGACGTCAGCGAGCGTGAATCCGCACTCGCTGAGCAGCGACGAAGCCGCCGCATAGCTCTCGGGGTGGACCGAAGTATTGTCGAGCGGGTTCTTGCCGTCGCGAACTCTGAGGAAGCCCGCACACTGCTCGAAAGCCTTCTTGCCGAGCTTCGGGACTTTAAGGAGCTCCTTGCGGTCGGTGAACCTGCCGTTTTCCTCGCGGTATGTGACGATGTTCTTCGCAACAGAAGCGTTGATGCCCGATATGTACGAAAGGAGGGAATGAGAAGCGGTGTTGAGGTCGACACCGACGGAGTTGACGCAGTCCTCGACAACGCCCGACAGAGCCTCGCTCATACGAGCCTGCGGCATATCGTGCTGATACTGACCGACGCCGATAGCCTTCGGGTCTATCTTTACAAGCTCCGCGAGGGGGTCTTGCAGGCGGCGTGCTATGGAGATAGCGCCTCTGATAGATACGTCGAACTCGGGGAATTCCTCAGCCGCGACTTTTGAAGCCGAGTAGACGGAAGCACCCGCCTCACTGACTACCATGTAGCTCACGCCCGGGGTCTCCTTGAGGATATCAGCGACGAAGCTCTCCGTCTCGCGGGAAGCCGTGCCGTTGCCGATAGAAATGACGTTTACGTGGTACTTGTCGATGAAGCGCTTGACTATCTTCTTTGCCTCGTCAACTCTCGCCTGAGAAGCCGACTCCCTGACGGGGTAGATGATAGCGTGGTCGAGCACCTTGCCCGTTGCGTCGATGACTGCTGTCTTGCAGCCGTGCGCGTAGCCTGGGTCGAGTCCGAGGATAACGCTCTCCTTCATAGGCGGCTGCATGAGCATCTGTCTGAGGTTGGAGGCGAATACCTTTATGGATTCCTCGGCGGCTGTAGCCGTCATGTCGGAGCGTATCTCGCGCTCTATCGACGGGAAAATGAGGCGCTTGTAGCTGTCGGCAGCTGCCTCGCGGACGATCTCTCCGCAGGCATTGTTAGCCTTGATGTACTTGCCGAAAATAACGTCTGTAGCGAGGGTTTCGTCGAGGGTCAAGCTGACCTTGAGCTTGCCCTCCTTTTCGCCTCTGTCGAGTGCGAGGACGCGGTGATTCGCCACCTTCGGCACGGGCTCGCTGTAGTCGTAGTAGTTCATATATACTGTCTCCTCTTCGGGGTCAGCCGCCTTGGAGACCATTTCGCCCTTCTCGCCTGCAAGGGCACGGAGCTTCTTTCTGATGTCGGCGTCGTCGGAGATATCCTCAGCGATTATGTCCATAGCGCCCTGTATCGCAGCCTGAGCGTCCGCGACCTCCTTCTCCTCACTGATGAAGTTCTCGGCTTCCTTCTGCGGGTCGGTGGAGTTGTCCTGTGCGAGTATCAGCTCGGCGAGCGGCTCGAGTCCCTTCTCGCGGGCGATGCTTGCACGAGTTCTTCTCTTTGGCTTGAACGGGCGGTATATGTCCTCGACTTCAACGAGGGTCATAGCAGCGCTGATAGCCGCCTCTATTTCGGGAGTCATCTTCTCCTGCTCAGTGATGGAGTTAGCTACTTCCTCCTTGCGCTTTTCGAGGTTCCGCAGGTACATGAGCCTGTCATACAGCTCACGGAGTATCTGGTCATCGAGCGAGCCTGTGAGCTCCTTTCGGTAACGGGCGATGAAGGGGATAGTTTTGTCGTCGTCGATAAGAGCGACGGTATTGTCCACCTGTTCCTGTCTGAGTGAGAATTCTTTTGCGAGTGTCTTGTTAATGTCCATTGCGATTATCCTTTCTGTTCTGCGTCCTTTGCTTCTTCTGCGGCTCTGACCGATTCGAGTATCTCGAACACGTCAGCCTCCGATGTGTGAACAGGCTTTGGAGCCTTATCCTGCGTTTTTTCTGCCTCAGCGGGAGTGAACGTCTCGGGCACACCGAGAAGCTCAACTGCCTCCTCTTCGGGGACTGCCGTCATTTCCGCTTCAGCATTGAAGCCGCCTATCCTGTCGAGCCATGAATACAGAGTCTTTGCGATGTCCTTGTAGACGTTGACGCTGTTCTTTTCGTGCAGGAGTTCATGGCGCATACCGTCGAAGAGCCTGAACGAGACGCTCTCGTAGCCCGCCTTGTCCAGCAGACTGACGGATTTCATGAATTTGCGTTCCGATAGCATACAGGGGTCGTCGCGTCCCGAGAGGCAGCGTATCGGCAGATTCGGGTTGGTCACATTCCAGCCGTTCTTATCGTATGCCATGCGCATGATATGCAGTATGCCCTGATATCCGTTGAGCGTATAGCGGAAGTTGCAGAGCGGGTCGGCAGCGAATTCTTCAACAGCCTCCCTGCGGCTGTTGAGCCACGAGAACTTAGCCGAGCCGAACTGCTTGCCGAAAGTCTCTTCACGCACGTCGTATACGAGGTCGCTTATGTAGCGTGAGCCATGCTTCTGAGAAATCTCCGCAGAGATGTTGCGGATATAGCGGGTGAAGCGGCTGTAGCTCGGGCTGCTGAGCAGCAGTATGCCATTGAGGTCGTCGTCATGTTCTTTCAGCATACATCTCAGCGCGAGAGCTCCGATATCGTCGCCTATCATAAAGTACGGGAAGTTCGGATAAGCCGAGCGCACCGATTTTTTCAGCTGTACGATGTCGCTGATGAAGCCCTCACCGCCGTTCCTGTACATAAAGCCGAGGTCTTCGGGAGCGGCAATGCTACGTCCGTGACCGCGGTTATCGTGGATAACGGTGATGAAGCCCTCTGCGGCGAGGTAATCCATAAATTCAAAATAGCGTTCCTTGTGCTCGTTCATACCGTGGACGAGCTGTACGATGCCATTGATTTTTCCTTCGGGTTTTGCGATGAATGCGGAGACGGTCAAGCCGTCAAATTCGGATGTGAATTCAAATTGTCTGGTCGCGGCATTCAGCATATGCATACCTCCTGTTATGGGGATAATAACATATCTATTGTATCACATTTGCACAGAAAAATCAATAGCTGAGCCATATAAATTTGTATAGGTGTATATTGTAAGCCTATTTTTCGCTTACATACCGTGTTATCCCGTTGAAGAGGGTCAATGCGACTTTCTCCTGATATTCCTCGGTGTTCAGCAGAGCAGCCTCCTCGGGATTGGAGAGGAAGCCGCACTCCGCCATGACGGTCGGATTCTCGCTGTAATAGCACAGGAACAGCTCCTTGCCGCACAGCTTTATCTCGCGTTTGTTGTCGGGCTGGAGAAGCTCCGCAAAACTCGATTGGAGACTGCGTGCGAGCTGTTCGCTGCGGCTGTCGGTGCTCGAATAGAACATCTGCGCGCCGCTGTATTTCGGGTCAGTGAACTGATTCTGATGTATGGAAACGCATATAGCGTTGTCGTACTTGTTGAACAGCGCGAGGCGGTTATCCATATCCGAGCTTTTCTGGTTTGCGAGGCCTTCTATGCCGCTGTCGTGTATCGAGACATCCTCGTCGCGCGTTACGTCGACCTCATAGCCCGCTATCAGCAGCATATCACGCAGCCTTTGCAGTATGCTGAGATTGATGCCTTTTTCGGGTACGCCTTCCGCAGAGACGCAGCCGCCGTCGAAGCCTCCGTGTGGTGAATCAACTAAAACTAAGTCGGATTTTTGGCTTAAAATAGCCGTTTGTACATTCATTATATCACATATTTTTGAAATGTCAAGAGAAAAAACTACGCCCGTTTTGATACGGGCGCAGTATTTATAATTTCCATTGGATATGTATCTCTCGGATACCGTTTTCGTCGGCCATTCCTATCTCGATATAGTCAATGAACTCGTCGGCAACCGTGCGGTCGAGTTTGTCGAAATGAGTGTACTTCTCAATGACAGCTTGCTGTTCCTCAGTGTTTCTGATACGTTCCTTGCAAGTGGATATCTGTTCATTGATATCGTCTATGCGAACTGACAATTCCTGCTCCTCATCGGCGAGGTTTTGACGAAACAATGCGTAGTCCTCATCGGAGATCATACCGTCGAGCTTGTCCTTGTACATTGCTAATATCCGCTTCTCAGCTAAGCTGTGCCGCTCTTTGAGTTTTACAAGTGCAGCCTCAAGCTGTCGGAGCTGTTCACCGTACACATCAGTGAATTCTATCCTGTCAGTCTGACAGTAGCGCTCAATAATAGCGTTGAGCTCATCAAGTATCTTGCGTTCGAGCACAAGTCCGCTCATACTTGTTTTGTTCGGGCAATTCATAGCTCCCGTCTTGTAGGTCGCACACTGAAGATTATAATACTTGATTGTCTTAGCCTTGTTGTAATAGATATTCCGCTTCATCGGGCGTCCGCAGCAGGCGCACCTGACCTTGCCCGACAGGGGAGAGAGCTCTTGTGAGCACTTTCCGACTCGTGCATTACTGTTCAGACGCTCCTGAGAGCGCCCCCACGTTTCGGCATCAATAACAGCTTCGTGGGCGTTGGGGATACGCACCCAGTCAGCCTTCTCTACTTTTTTGCGCTTCTTATTCTTGTAGCTGATGTGGTGGGACTTGCCCTGTACCAGTGTACCAGAGTACACCTCATTAGCAAGGATTCTTGCAACTGTAGACTGTGTCCATAGTCCTTTAGAGTTGCTCGAATCCGCGTTACAGTTTACATATTTCGAGCCTTTGCTCCGCTTGTATTCAGAGGGACTTACTATGCCCTCGTTGTTTAGCTTCTGAACTATTCTCCGGTATCCCTCACCCGTGATGTACATATTAAATATCAGCCGTACAACGGGAGCAGTTTCCTCGTCTATGACCAGATGGTGCTTGTCAGTCGGGTCTATCCTGTAGCCGTATGGTGCAAATGAGCCGATGAACTGTCCCTGCTCGCGTTTGTAAGCGAGAGTTTTGCGTATCTTTGCGGAGATATCCTTGACGTACATCTCGTTGTAGGCGCTGGTGAAAAGTCGCATCGTGGAGTAGCTTTCGCTGTCTGTATCAGCGTTATCAGCGACTCCAATGAAGCGTATTCCCCACTCGAGGAATTTATCGTTTATGAACTGCTCTATCACAACGGTGTCTCGAGAGAAACGCGACTGATCCTTGCACAGGACAATGTCGATGTGTCCTGCCTCGCAGTCGCGAAGCAGGCGGTTGAATTCGGGACGGCTGCGGTCAATGCCGCTGTAGCCGTCGTCAATATATATGTCATATATCTCCCAGTCGCGCTCGTGGCAGTAGTCGCGGAGCATATTCTTCTGGTTGATTATGCTCTGACTGTCGTCGCTGCCGAGCTTGTCCTTATCTTCAATGGATAAACGGCAGTATATTGCAACTTTGGGCATTGACCTCACCTCCCTATTTTTAGTGTGTCATTGTTTAACCAGCCTTCTTCATCTGCTGGTTCACAAGCTTGCTGACCTTTTCAGTGACAGTCTTCTTCAGATACTCCAAATCTGCGGATTTGAAGCTGTTTTTGGTATGTATAGTCTCTTTCATTTTCCTTCCTCCTCGTATAATAGATTTTAGGGTGGTTTAAAGAGCACCCCAATGAACCTCTGCCACGCTCGGTTGAGTAAAGCAGCATTGAAATCGGAATGAGCGTAGCGAATGGAGATTTCAATGCTGCGGCGGAGTTCCGCCGGGTTTAATCAAACAATCAACAGGCATTCACATACCCATGATATAATAGCTGTAATCAGCAGGAACAAGTTCTGATCTTCCTTAGTCGAACCTCAAGGTTGCTTCCTTAGAGAGTCTGTTCCCCAGAGCTGTGAGTTAGCTGCTTACACGTAGGCTGT
>FNZT01000026.1 GCA_900109435.1 Ruminococcus sp. YRD2003
CAAGGCTCTCGACCTCATCCATGTCAATCATATCAACCGATGTGAAGTCCGTCTTGCCTGTATGAGCAAGTTCAACAATCTTTTCGACAGTATCCCTGATCATATCATGCAGCTTCAGTTCAGCCTCTGATGTCTTATAACGCTCATAGATAAGAGCTGCATCGGGAACGAACATAGAAAGGCGAGGATAATCGAATCCTTCAGCTTCGATGAGCAGACCATCATCGCCGTGCTCGTCAAGCAGCATAATGCAGTGGTAGGCATTCTTGTCTTCGTACATAAGGTCTCTGGCAGCAGTTATCGCTTCATGCTCCTGATATGGGTTTGCTTTCAGCCTTTCAAAGTCGGAGTGAGGAAGGAATATCCATTTCTCGACCTCACAGCGTTTTGTGTTGTGGTCGGAAGCCTTATGTGTCAGCTTGCCGTTCATATAATATTTGTTCATTTCATCATCCTTTGCCTTCAAATTATGATGGGCTTTATAGAATTACAAATAATCCCCCTATTATAATGGTATAGTTTCCCATCTAAAGTATACTATTATAATAGTATAGAATCAGATCATATACTTCTCGCTCCTTTCAAATAGTATGTAAATGACTAAAACTCTGAAAATATTTTATATTTAATTATTTACGGTTCTAAAATATCACTGGTGTAAATATAAAATACTGCCCAAGTAGAAGAGCAGAAGCATCCAAGACGAATCCGGATGCTCCGCCACCTATGCGGGCAGTATTTTTGTTTTAGATTCCGTTCTCCAGAAGGGCATCTGTAAAGCAGCCGCAGAAAAGATAAGAACAGTATCGAAGTACACAGAACAAGTCTTCAGAATGTACGGCGGACGCACCGAGCTTGTGACGCTCCAGTTTGAAAAGAAACTCATAGGCAGTATCTACGATAAATTCGGAGAGAAGACGAATATCGGCAAATGCGGCGACGAATACTTTGTAGCCGCAGAGGTGCAGATATCCCCTACCTTCTGGAGTTGGCTCATAACATTCAAAGGACAGATGAAACTCACTGCTCCGGATACTGTAATTGCTGAGTATAAGGAATGGCTGAAGGATATATGAAACGTAGAAAAATGGACTTCGGCTTTGTGCAAATAACCAAATATCTGAAAATAGCCGCTTTGCTGTCGCCAAATGGCGCACTTGACAAAGCGGCTATTGACATCTTCTGAATGACCTGATATAATATACTTGTAAATGTAGCAAATGTTACATTTAGAAACGAGGATAATCTTATGCGCACAAAGAATCCGGAATACTTCACACTGCTTGAAGAGTTTATCGACAATTATATAGAGATCTATGACCGCTCCCCTTCCCAGAGGGAAGTGTCAAAGGGTACGGGTATGTCGATAGCGACTGTATCGAGATATTTGTCATACATGAAAGAGACTGGTATGCTCAATTACGACGGCACACGCCATATCATAACTCACAAGCAGAGAAAAAAGAACAACGATACCGTTGAAGTCCCGATAGTCGGCTCAATAGCCTGCGGTACGCCTACACTGGCAGAGCAGAATATTGAAGAATATGTCCGTTTACCCGTTTCATGGTTTGGAAACGGCAGCTACTACCTTTTAAGGACGTTCGGCGAGTCAATGATAGACATCGGTATCGAAGAAGGAGACCTTGTAATTGTCCGTATGCAGAACTACGCTGACAGCGGACAGATCATAGTTGCACTTGTAGATAACAACGATACTACACTGAAACGATATTATCCCGATCAGAAAACAGGAATGATAAGGCTTCATCCCGAGAACTCTGAAATGGAAGATATCATAGTAACTCCCGACGAGCTTCAGATACAGGGAGTTGCGGTAAAAGTGCTCAAGGACCTCGTCTGAACTCTTTCAAGTGCGGAAAGGGATATTAGATGTATGATAGTGATTGCAAGGTTGGCGGATACAAACATAGGCTGCGTTCTATCCGAGGAAGATGAGCTGGGACAGGCTATCACAAACATGCAGAACAGAATACAAGAAATCGAGAAAACGCGCGATAACCTTGTAAATCTCGTAACAACAGGTGCAGTGGACATCGAGTCCTCTGACGATAAATTCAAGGCTTTGAACGACGAGGAAAAATACCTGCGTGACCAGATGGAACAGCTAAAGATAAAAGCTCAGACTAAAACCGACCTGCGGCTTATGCTCAAGACTATATCCGATGAACTGGAAAATTACGATGACAGTATTATAAAATACAATGAAACAGCAGTCAGAAAGGTAGTCGAGTGCGTAAAGGTCGTGTCAAAAACGGAAATTGAGATTACGTTCAAAGGCGGCTTCGATATGACGGTCGAGGTCGAAAAATAAACAGCGTCCAGAATGCGATTTAAGGTGCAGGCCGTTTTCAGGGTATGTGAATACCAAATAGATGACGGAGCGGCAAATTAGGGCGTTTCTGAGCGCCTGGGAGCACAAATCTGAGAGAGAAAAGAAAACAACTTGTGGTGCTATTCCACAAGTTGTTAATTTTCTGATAACTCTTCCGAAAAGGGCAAAAAAATAAAGCCTGTACGGCTGAAAATCGGGTGTTTTTTGGCGGTCATCTAAAAGGTGTGTGAGTCAATAGTTGCAAATATCCATATAACAAGCGAAAAAACGAGCATTATCAGGAGCTTTATCAGCGATGACCTGCGCTTTTTGCGCTCGTCGTCTTTGCCTGCGGCGGGCTGCAAGATAGTATTAAATTTGTTCATCAGCCCACCTCCTTCAAACGTCAAAATGGTATACTTCTCATTAGTATCATTATAGCACAAAAGTCGCGAAAAATCAAGGCTTTCGCGGCTTTTTTTTATGAAATTTTTGTGTTAAACGACCCGTATAAAGAGAGCAAAATATTACAATTAATCCGAGTCTGAGAAACCCGCCGGGCTATTGCCCGACGGGTTTTAAGTTTAGGTCAGAGTTGTAAATTATATGTGTGACAATCAAGCCATTGTGATATTATATACGCCACTGCCCGCCGTGCCGTCTGCTGCAAGTTTAAAGCCGGCTTCAAGCGCCCAAGCACCATTCTGTAAGTCATTGAACAGACCTGTGTAGCAAGTTGTATCTTCGCCTTCAAGCCATACACGCATTACTACTTCGTAATACTTAGTGCTGTTTGCGTTTACAGTGAATATTTCAGAATCGCCGACCGCGCTCGAATATGTTACCGCAGCGGTTCCGTTAGTGGAATCAACAGCCTCTCCCGGAGTAAAGTTTGTTGCTCCGGCAGGAGTATATATCTTAGTAACACTCGCATTGCCCGTTGCAATATCAGGAAGAGTCTTTGCTCCGTTAACCGCTGCAGTTGTGAATTCCTTACCAAGAATAGCAACACGCCACGCCTTATCCGTATCAGTTTCAGAAGTACCAGGAGTGTAGGTCATTTTCAGTTTATTAAGAACTATCTTCTGAGCGGTATCTGTTGTATTTGTTGCCTTGAGGACAAAATGATAATCAAGATAGCCGTGAGTTACTGTAGTGCCATACTTTCCCTTTAATCCGGCCAATGTGTACTCCGTATAAGCATCAGTAGTTGCATCTCCATTACCCTTAACATTAGTTGGATCAGTAAACCAATAGCCATAGCCGTCTACGGTCGAAACAGGTACAAGAACCTCATTTGAAATAGTCTGCGTAATGCTATTAGCAAATGTACTATCATTTGTAGCGAAAGAACCGGCAGACCAACCACCGCCATTAGTCGGCGCAGCATTATCAATCTGAAGGTTGCTGTCAACAACAGTCTTCATAGACATACCTGTAACTGTAACCTGTGTGTTCATGGTGAACCAAGCGTAGGTCGATGTGCCGAGCATCGAAGCGGAAACAGCGAGCATAGCGGCAGCCGAAACTATCTTCATCATCGGGGATCTTTTCTTTGTGTTTTTCATATTCATTTTCCTTTCATAGTGGATTTCGGCAATTTAGCTGCCGAGCCGCTGTCTGTAAAGACGAGTGGTTTATTTGTTGTCTTTATTATACCCGAAATACCCCCGTTTGTCAAGAGAATTTCCCGATATTAGGTCAAATTCGGCACTAATCCCTAAACTGATACTCCGTTTTTATGCGTTTTACCCAATGTAATAACGGATTTTTTTACAAGGTGTTTACCGTCGCTTTTTTATACATTTGGTATATTGCGCTTTTCTTTACAGACTGTATTTATGGTAATATCTTATACAGTTTTCGCCGACTCCGACCACAAATTATCCTCCCCTTTTCCTTCGCTCGGGCTGACGAAGAATAAACAAATAGCAGGCGTTCCCGAATATTCAGGAGCACCTGCATTTTTTATTTTGGCAAACCGTTAACGGCAACATATACGACAAATGATATTGCGTCTATCGCAAGAATGATCCCGAAGACAATAAGGGCTATCTTTGTGCCTTTCCTGACTTTTTTCTTATTATCATCAGTCAGGACGTGTTTCTTGATATCGCTGTAAAGCTCAGATTTTGCAGGTGCTTGCTCAACGGGTGCAGGCTCGGGAGATTTGTCGAGCACCAGTTCATCAAGAGATATCCCGAACAGGTCGCTCATTGCGACGAGCTTCTCCATATCGGGCGTAGAATCGCCGACCTCCCACTTCGAGACAGTCTGACGCGAGACATTCAGCCTGTTCGCAAGCTCCTCCTGAGAAAATCCCTTTTGCTTACGCAGTTCGTAAAGTTTATTGTTAAATTCCATATTTCATGCCTGCCTTTCTGTATTATTCTTTTTATATATTTGCCACAGCAGTACAGCTGCCGCAGCTATGACTATATCAGTGATAATGCTTGATTCTATGCCGTATACTCCGCCGTTGAGAAGATTGTTTCCAACACTTCTCATATTAATGAGCGCAGTTGAAGCTCCCTCGCTGCCGCTGAGATTGAGTCCGAGAACACAGCACAGACAGAAATTCCACACGGAATGAAGTCCGCAGGCAGCCCATATACTCTTGGTTTTGAGTGTCAGAAACGAGAATACACACGAAATAACAACTAAGCAGAGCAGTCCCGAAAAAACGTACTGCGGCTCAAATTCGCGGAGTGTACTCCAATGCGGATAAATAAAAGCAAGGGTGCTTGCCGCAACTGCGACAGGAAGCGGTACTCTCTCCCTGAGTGAGCATAATACAAGCCCTCTGCAAAGGAACTCCTCAGCTGCCCCCTGAATAATAAATCCGCCGAGCATCAGTAATATCATTAAGACGTCAGGGGCAGTGAACAAGCCGTCAAATCTGATACTGCCCGTGAGAGCGATAGCAGCAACGCAGACAGCCAGCAGTCCCACGCCAATGAGAGCGCCGATAAACCAGCCGCCGATGTGCTTGGTCACGCCCATTTCGGAGAGCTTTCTTTTTTCTGTAAGCTTCCAGCAAAGTACGCTTGCGCCTAAAATAACTATCATTCCATAGTATTTGAGCAGGTTCATGACGCTGTCACTGAACATTTCGCCCTGCATGAAGTTTTTTCCGCAGGCGGACATCGCGCCGATAACAGCTCCCTCTGCAAGCAGCAAGCCCGCCCAGTAGCATATAATGAACATCAGCAGCTTTTTCACTACGAGCATTGCAGCAGGCATTTCTGTTCTGTTGTTGAACGGGCTTATGTTTTTGATAAATTCTTTCATAGATGAATTCCTCCTTCTATCGCTTGGCAATAGTTTTTCCTGATGAATCCATCGTACCATTTCTGTCCGCGAAAGTCTACCAACCGCGCTTGGAAATCCGTCAACGGGCGTTAACAATCACGTTAATCTCCGTTGCATTGGCTATTTATAGCCAAATTCTCAACCGTGTCCATAATGCGCCGCTGAATACATTATACCACAACAGTCCGCCTAAAGCAATACGCCAAATAAAACGAAAGCGCTCCGCAAGGGAGCGCGAATCGGAAGCGTCGACACGCCGCATGAAAAGCAGTTACAAAACAGATGCGACTATGGGACGCGGAAAAAAATTCGCGGTTCAGAAAAACTGAACCGCGAATCTGCGTGCGCCCGCTCGGCGCTGTGTATGTGAAATGATTTAGAACCGCTATGGGACGCGGAAAAATATTCGCGTTCCACAAGAAGTGAGACGCGAACTGCGTGCGCCCGCTCAGAGCGAACACGTTTCATACTTATTATAGCTTATAAATCGTGGAAAAGACTAACGCTCCACTATAAAGCGGAGCGCGAATCGGGAGCGGCGACACGCCGTATGTGTATGTGGAATGATTTAGAACCGCTATGGGACGCGGAAAAAAATTCGCGTTCCACAAGAAGTGAAACGCGAACTGCGTGCGCCCGCTTGGCGCTGGGGTGGGAGATGGGATTCGAACCCACGGTCTTCGGGACCACAATCCGTATCCCTACGTTTTTAGTGCATTTTGGCTTGTGCTGGAATCATCTACTTTTCGGCATAAAATAGGCAAGTGTGATTTTAAAGCCTACTTTCGCTCGTATCTTAGGAATTCGGGTTATATTAGAAAAATATTAGAAAAGCCGTCTGTCGTTAGCTCTCATCAGCTTGCGCCAGAGCGGCTACCTCATGCCCTACGAGGGACGCAGTATCTCCTCGATCAGCATATCAAATACGGCGTGAGTGCGCAGGTGCTGCTGCGGATCTGTTTTTATTGGGATGAAACACTTGCAGGCTTATCATTGGCTGTCTTCCGATACAAGGCCGGCTTCAGGGACGGCGTGGCTTTGACGAAAGAGATTCAGGAAAAAGACTATGATACGAATAAATGAGATGTGCTATCCCCGTGATCTGATGCGGACGGCATATCTTTTTCTTTTTTTGATGATACTATTGATGACAAGCTCTGAAAAGGGATTTTCTCCAGTGAAAAATGTTGATACTTCCAAGACCGATGTGGCGTTTCACCAGATCAAAAAATGTTTGGCGGATTTTCATTATGCCAGTTCGCCAACGCTGTGGGTGTGAACTTTTCAATCTTTGGTGACATTTTAGATTGCAAAGCACAAATTTGTTTTTTTGTAAAAAACAGTTGACTTTTTTGAGATAAATATGGTATATTATACATAGGAATATCTTCAGCGATAACCGTATCATTGGGAAAGGAGTGATATCATGAAACGCAAACAGGATATGACGCCCGAAATGGAGAAAAAACTGAATGCCTGCAAGTCTGCCGAGGATGTGCGCAGGCTCATGGAAGCCGAAGGCATGGAGCTCAGTCTGGATGACCTGGAGATGGTAACAGGAGGCAGAGTGGATTACGATTTGCATGGCGGTTACTCATACACCGTAAATTACGATGTCGTTACTGTGAATGGAAGAAAGTATTTCAGGACAGGCAACGGCGAGCTGTTAGAATATGTGTATGCACCTGTACGATATCAGAATTTGGGGGAGGATGCTTATTGTCATCACTACGCCTACTTCTATTTTCTTCCAGATGGGACTTACACGAGCTGTTATCGCTGCCATTACTGACAGAGGTGAGTAAATGAAACATTCAAGGTTTCATCACATCACACCGCTGCCGGGGACGAAGGATGTGCTGCTGTATCATTTCTTCACCGGTGCGCTCATGCGGCTTGACCCTGTCCAGAAACGGCTGTTTGACTTTGCGGATGAACTGCCCGATGACGACCCTTTTCTGCAGACATGGTACAAATACGGCTTTATGACACCCCTGGACGAGACGGAGCAGCTCCGGAAGCTTGCAAGGGATAGCCTGGAATACAGAATGAAACAGGCGGTCGGAACACTCGGACTGACTCTGCACGTCACATCCCTGTGCAATTTCGCCTGTCCCTACTGCTTTCAGAGCAGACGAAGCGGACATATGTCGAGGGAGGTGCAGGATCAGATCCTGCGTTACACAGAAAAACGGCTCTCCGAGGGAAATTTCAGTGAACTGAGTGTCGGTTGGTTCGGCGGAGAACCGCTCCTTGTTCCTGATATCATCGACTATCTCGGACACGGCTTTCGGTCACTTGCGCAGAAATACTGTGTCAGCTTTACCACGAATATCCATACCAATGCCTATCTGCTGGATCAGAAAATGGTCGATCTGCTTGAAGACGTTGGCTGCGGTTTTGTGCTGATTACCCTGGACGGATACGGCGAGTTGCACGATCAGACAAGGTATCTGCACGGCGGCGGTGCGACCTTCGCCAGGATCATCGACAATCTGTCGAACATCAGGACAAGCATGATACTCAATATCCGGTCGAATCTGCACAAGGGCAGCGCAGCGTCCTATAACGTGCTGTGCGAGGAAATACGGGCGATCGCCGCAAAGACCGGGAACGAAATGCGCTGTTCTCCTGCGAGGGTACACGTTGACCGTCAGGTCAAAGATCTCACCGGGATCGAGGAGCTTACAGCAGAGGAGTATCACCACATAGAGGCAAAGACCGATCTTTCCGAACGATCGGGAGTGTTCGAGCCCACGTTCGGTCGATGCCATATCGTTCAGCCAAATGACTATGTGATAGATGACCGGGGTTATGTGTTTGCGCACTGCAATGTGGCTGCTGCTGATGAAAGCACCGCTTTCTGCAATATCACCGAGCTTGACGAGAGCAGCTTTGACATCATAGAGAAGCGCCATGCGGCATTTATCTATGAAAACTTTTTCCCCGAAGACGACAAGTGTCTGCGCTGCGAAAAGCTGCCGGTGTGCATGGGCGGCTGTGTGATGTCCCGGAAACGATCCGGACAGCCAGCCTGCACTGAAAACCTGCTGGGAGCGGATGCCTTTATCCTGAAAAAATATCAAAGCAAGGCAGACTGACAAAGCGTGCAGCGACAGCCCGTGTGATGTGATATTTCTGCCGTTGATGAAACTACAGGTATCAAGGTAATGATTGAAAATCAGCTTGAAAACGATAATCACGAAAAAGACCTGAGATTTGCTCACATGAGCATTTCTCAGGTCTTTTCTTTTCAGCAGTTAGTTTTCCGCACAGAGCCTGTGTCCCCGACTCCGCAAGCTCGGACGGCACTGAGGTGCATCTCCGTTTGTCTGAGGAGGCTGTCAAGCTGAATCCGGATCTGCGGCCCCGCGTTCCGCTTCATACTCCCTGACACGTCGGTAAAACGAATTAGCCGACAAGCCTTTCTCCGCCTAAAGTCTCTGACAGTTGGTCGCCAGAGGAGGTGAAGCAAGCTGTGCGCAGGACTCCTTCAGACAATGCCTTTGACGCACCTGCCGCGAATTTTGCTCCGACGAAAGCGCTAAAGCTCAGGTATACAATAAGCGAGATATCAACCCAACCGCATTCCTTTCATATTCTTTTTATATAATTATGCCCGTTAAACACCGATTTATATCCGAGCCTGCAGTGTCAGGCATGATACCGAGAATGCCGTATTTGTGAACAAAGTCCAGCAACATCTTGTTCTGATCGAGTTCGTTCTGCCGAAAGGCTCCCCATACGCATCAATTCCTAGTATTTGTCGGAGTTATACCAGGTTATTATACTATCTTCCTTTTACCTTGGGTTTCTTTGCTGCGGGCTTAACCTCAGGATCCGAGACATCTTTGAGCGAAGGGACGTTCGGACGCTTTGAATCGAATGACTTATTATCTTTTGCAACAAGTATCTTCCTGTAATAAGGATCTCTCCGTGAATGCCTCTCTAATTCTTCGCGTGTCAATGAATTCGCATCAGCATCCGGATCCTTGATCTTTTTTAGCTTCGGTGTATTCTGTGGGCGCTTGAAATCCTGTTTTTCGGTTTTTTCCTTTATTCTCGCCTTTTTCTCGGCTTTTTCCGCCCTTATCCTCTCTGCCTCAGCCTTTTCACGCTCAGCCTTCGCTATTTCCTCATTTCTTCTCTTCTCGGCTAGTTGCTGTAGCCTTCTCTCTTCCATTTCGGCATACTCAATATTGCGTTTCCTTACTGTTTCATTCCACTTGATTTGTTCAGAAGTGGTCATAGAAGCAGGGGCCTCCTTATTTGCCTTCGGACGGACATCAGCTTCCCCGATATCCATAAAATCCTTGCTCGGACGTTTGAGATCTAGTTCTTCCTCTCTCTTCTTAATGTCTTTCTTTGTCTTGTCGTATGCCTTTAATCCATCATTTATAGTCTTTATCTCCTGGCTCAGGCGTTCCTTTGTTTTAGGCTCTGAAAGTGCGCTCTGTATGGAGATGATCTCACCGGGATTCTTGCATATGTTCTTCAGCCTCTCGGGAGTTATCTCTCCGACCTTTTCTGCAAACACCTTCGATTTTGAAAGCGGACGGACGCTCTCAAGGTAGTCGTCCATGCTTATATCGCATTCTTGGGGAAGAAGATTATTGTCATAGGTGTATACTCTTGCAATATGCTCAAGAGCATCTTTTTTCTGCTTGTCAGTCAGCGGCTCTTTGCTGTCAGCAAGCTTGCAGAGCTGCTCAATACTGTCAGCCGCGGCGGTAGCGGCATTTTCCCTTACAGTACCGATAAACCTGTTTTTGAAGTCCTCGGGTCTGATATCCTGCTCCTGCCTTGCCTTCCTGTAATTCTCGCTTTCCTCACGGTATTTTGCGATTCTCTTCGGGATCGCTCTTTCTCTTTCTCTGAGCGGCATCTTATCCGCCTTTTCCTGTTCGATCTTGTTTTCAGCGGTCATCTGCTTGTCAGCGATCTCTATCTGCTTAAGAGCTTCCTTCATCAGGGCTATACGCTCTTTGGAATTGGAATTGTTCCAGAGCTCCTTGTTTTTGCGTTCAAAGTATTTGTTGATAAGATCTTTTGACTTCTTAGCCTGCTCCATGAGCTTTGCAGAAGCCTCAGCTTTTTCGGATGCTTTAACACCGTATGATCTTAGAATATAGTTGTATTCACGCAGTGAGTTGAAGTAGTCCTCGACCGATTCGAGAGCATTGTTAAACTGCTGGCTTCCGTTGCGTACCTTTGTGTTTGTTTTGCGCCCGTGGCTGATGATATCATCGAGCGTATACTGTGTCTCCTCAAAAACATGAGCTCTTTTGTCAGCTTCGAGATCATCAGGAGTGAGCTTTCTGCTTTCGATTACTTCATTGATAACATCGAGTTTTTTCGTCTCCCTATCAACCTGTTGTTCAAGATCCGAATTGTTCAGACCCTTCAAATTGGATCTCAGTTCTTCTTCAGCATCAAAAACCTTCTCCCAACAATCAAAGATATAGTTGGCGTATTCCTGTTGCCCGTATGAGGGAGGATTTCTGTTGTCACACTTTTTGATGTACTTACTGTATTTGTCAATGGCTTCTTCAACATTTTTAACTGCCTTATGGAGATCTCTGGGTTTATATACTCTTTCATCGACATCTTTGTTGTTTTCGTCTTTCACAGTCTTTGTCGTGATTTTACGCACTTCGTCGAATGCCTTCATCATATCCGCGTACTCTGTTGAATAAGAATAATTTCTGATCACGGAATCGCTGATATTTCTCGTCATAGATTTAATTGCGTCGATCACGTTATCTGCTGAATCGCGGAACTTTTCTGCCTGATTTACAATGAACTCAGCTTCGTCCTTTTCCTTTCCGAGTTCACCGGGTGAAATGTATCCGAGATGCCTCTTGTAGTCTTTTATCTTCTGCTCGTCTGTTCTTTTGGAGTAAAAATGGTCTTTTATAGAGGCTTCACCTTTGAATTCCTCAACATCAGACCAGCCAAGTTCATCGAAGATCTCTCTGTCCTTGTATACATCCTCCCGTTGCTTAGCTTCTTGTATCTCATAATAGTTGTCGAGCCAGTCCTGAGCCCTTTTTTCGCGCTTTTTCACAGTATTCAGGATCATATCGGTATCCACACCAAGATCGAATATCTTATTAAGCTTGTCAAGATCTGAAGCCACATATCGGGAGAGATAAACTCTATTCTGATCGAGAACGATCTCTAAAAAGCCGGGCTTGTTAATGAGTTCATTAAGCTTTCTCGCGTGCTCCTTTGTGTCCTCCCAGTCTTTCTCGGTGAACTTCTCTATCTTATTGACATCGAAGAGGTCCTCCATGCTTGCAATATACTTTTGGAAATTCTTCATATCGTCAGCGATCGGTTTCAGCTCTCTGATTTTTTCAGGCTCATATTTTGAATATATCCGAAAGTCTGACAGCCATTTTTTTAATTTGTTGTCAAAAATTTCTATGTCTTCACCGCGACCGTTCAGCATTTCTTTATTTTCCTTGGTAAGTTTTCCCTTGAACTCTTTAAATGTTAACGACATATTATTACCTCCTTAAGTAGTCGCTTTTTATGTGAACCTATTGATAATACCTCAGTTTTGTCATACAGGGTGCATTTTTTATTTTAATTAAATTCCGACACAAGTCGTGTTAAAAGGAAAAACAATATATGCCATCGGTTCAAAAACAGAAAGTATGCCATAAAAAGGAATTAATAAGAATGAGGACGGAATCAGTTGATAAGAAACACAGAGCCATCAAGATATGGGCTTTGCAACTAGTTTTATTTCGTTTCGTCATCCATTATATACAGGAAAATAGAAAAAATATTTTTCCATGCAACTAATTGCCATTCACCAAGGTATTACTTATAGGTATAAAGCCGACCACAAAAATCGATTAGGAGGAATTCAAGATGCCAAGTAAAAGAGATCTGTCTGTTGCAGTATTAAGGGATATGAATTGAGCAAGAGCCTTTTCGTTATTTTTAGTAAAACACGAAAATGGCTGTATTTCGCGGGATTTTAACTGTTTGCTTTTAGTGGCTTCAAGCGGTTTTTAGCAGTTTTTGCTGCAAATAAGTGGTTAACAAGTGGTTGAAATGGCGCGTTTCTATACCTCTACATTTTCCATTTCTTTTAGGAGATATGCATTCAGCAGTTTTTCGATAACCGCGTCCTTTCTGTCAACGACCCTTTCACGAAAATCGAGTCTTTCATTCAGGCTCTGAATTTGCTCCTTCAGGTGAGCAACATTTTTTTCATACGCCGTCTTCTGCTCCTCGAATTTTATCATCATAAACTCTATAGTCTGATTTTTGTCATGGATAATCTGCTTTAAAGCACTAACGTCATCAAGCCCACTCGAATCACCATACCAGTCAAGAAGTACATCAGCAAGAGGAGCTATTGAATCCTGATAACGAAAATTGAAATCCTCTGAGCCTTCTGAAAACACTCTTTTTACTGTCGCTTCCGACACGAACTTTCCTTTTTCCTCAAGAAGGTCCATTATCTTGGATATTGACAATCCCTGTTCTGCTTTGACTCTTTTTAGACGAATGATGGTTGATTTTTTAAGCTTTTCAAGTTCCATTTTTTAGTATTGTCCTTTCTTTGTCTCTTTTGTGGTTAATAAAATTAGACTGTAATTATACAGATATTATACCAAAATGAGCTTGATAATAACAAATTGGTATAGTATAATACAAATACTGGCAAATCTCGCGGAGGAATAATAAGCTGAATAATTCCTATGTAAATAATATGATATTAAAATTATAACACATTCCGCATAATATGTCAACAATTAATTTTTAAGGAGGAAAGTACTTTATCAACTAAATAATAGTTTTTTTGCTTAATATGTGTAGTAATTGTCGGGACAATTCAGCTTTATATTTCCCGACCAAAATCAATTCAAAGGAGAATAAAAATGCTTTCATCAATTACAAATCTCGAAAACACCAACATCTATCACTTCCCAAGCTGCAGGAAACATCTTGAAGCAAGAAACAGAACATTTGACGCCGAACTCGCAGCCAGTAACTTTGTAAAAATGATAGGTATACGTCCTAATCTTTTGGGTTACAAGCTGCTCGTCACAGCAATTGTCGAGGCACTGAAACAAAGCAATACACTTACACCGCTCTCAAAAAATATATATCCTACTATTGCGAAACAGTATAGAGTACCCGTTAAGGCTGTTGAGAGAAATATTCGCAGAGCCATTGAATCCGCGTACATATATGACCCTGAACGTCTAACCTCCGTCTTTCATTATAAAACTGGAAAGCCATATGTGACCGAAGTCATCTCTATTGCCGTAGAAACAATAAAATTCGAGTGTTTATAATACCGATATAATCAGAAACAGGCATATCCATAGATATGCCTGTTTCTGATTTTTAGTGTTTTAATACTTGCTGCGAAGCTCATTGGCGAACAGGTGACGTTCGCCAGTCTGACAGTGTTTAATACTGGATACCTAACTGATGAGAAGCCTTTTTCAGCCGAATTTGCTTATCAGTCACCGATAAGAATCATGCTGAGTTTTGACATATCAGTCATATCAGCTTTTCAGTCGCCGTTGAGATCTGCGTTCTTTTCGTTGATCTCAACTTCCTGATGACTTACAAGCTGTCTTAGGCATTGGGGCGCTGTGTATATATCATATACGCAGTTTTTCCCTTTTCAATTTCCATTATTATAATCATTAGCGATACATTGCCACGACCGTATGTGATATAATGTGTGCGGTTAAGCTGACAACTGTCGTGTTCCCTTCATCGCTCAGAGAAATAGGAACTAAACTTATCACTGACGATATATAAAAAAGTTTACTCCTGCTCAATAAATTGGGCAGGAGTATTATTATTGTCTATAAAATTGAGAATACACAAGATATAATCATTGTATTAGTTTTTTAAGAACAAATTTTCGGCATTCTATTGACATACGAACAAATGTGTGTTAAAATAGCATTAACCAAACGAGAACGTTCATTCTATACATACGTAGTAAGCCTTCCGCCAGAAAGGAAAACGCATGAAGAGAGTGAACAGACATCATAAGCAAGACGATATGAGCGTTCTTGAATTGGTTACGCCGATACAGAGCTATAAGGATACATATGGTCAGGAAGCATACGAACAGGCGACATCGTTTTATAAGTCTGATGAATGGAAGAAGGTCGAGCGTGACCAACTGAATTCGGACAGACGATACTATGAGAACAGAAAGGTTTGCAGTCTTGAAGAATACAATGAGTGGGAAAGTACAGAAGCGAGAAAGCAACGCTTTCAGAACACGCCTACTGTTGTTCTCAACGCTGAAAAAAGAGTTACAAACGGATTTGATGATCTTTTTGATGATCCGGTTCTCAGAGAGGCGATGGAAGCTCTCACAAAGAAGCAGTATAGAACTCTCTACTGCTCCTTTAAAAGTGATCTTGATACATATGAAATTGCAGAAAGAATGGGTACAACTGTCCGAGCAGTGCAGGATCTTCGCCGACGAGCATTGGACAAGCTTCGTGATGAATATATCTCGCTCTATGAAGAAGCTAAAGCTTTCGGTTATCCGGGATTAGTCAGCTACAACTATAAACGGATATTGGCATTGTTTGAACAGTGTAAGATCATCTTTATGCAAAAAGAATCGCCTGAGACCGCTATCCCAAATGGTTCTTCCAATAAAGATCCGGCGGCGTAAACATCTCCCCACAGTATTGCTGTGGGGATTTTTCTTTACTGGTAAAAATTACTAATCGAATATATGTTTTATCTTCTGCTACTTGTGCATCTGTACAAAGATTTGCTTCCCGATCGTTGCAATCTTCGTTTTTTTCGTTTCCCATCGGTATATATATGGAGGCACTTTTCATCAACGCTCTGCTGATACATTCGGCAGGGCTTTTTTAGTGCAAATATGTATGCTGCTATTAGGCAGGCAGCCAACAATAGGAGGTGGTAAAAATGTCTGACATAGTCGGCGCAAAATGTTCACACGGGTAATTATAATCAAAGGAGATGACGCTTATAGGCAACGAATTAACGATCTACAACAGCGAGTACATAATGACAACTCCGCTGGAAAAGCAGGAGTACATCATCTACAAAATGATGTATCCCGGACTGTATATCCTTGCAGGCGCACCGAAGATAGGCAAGTCGTGGTTAGCATTGGACTTATGTTTGTCTGTCGCTAACGGCGAGCAGTTCCTCAAACATGATACAAATATTGGTCAGGTATTGTATCTGAGTCTCGAGGACAACCTCATGCGCTTGCAGAACAGGATATACGATCTCACAGATGAACCTTGTGAGAACTTGAACTTCGCAATAGAAGCGCAGTCAATAGGCAACGGTCTTGAGGAAGAACTTGAAAAGAGTAAGCAGGAGCTTCCGAATCTGAAAGTGATTGTTATTGATACACTTCAGAAAGTAAGGTGCAACACAGATGTCAACTATGGCTCAGACTACAAAGAGCTCTCTGTACTGAAAGCGCTTGCGGACAAG
>FNZT01000020.1 GCA_900109435.1 Ruminococcus sp. YRD2003
TGAAATACTATTTGTGCGAAGCTGCAAACGCTCTGAGAAGATGCGACCCGGAGTTCAAGCGCTTCTACGCTCTCAAATACAAAGAGGCTAACAAGCACAATCATAAACGCGCACTCGCTCTCACTGCCAGAAAGTTGGTCAGGTTAGTCTATACACTGCTGAAGACTAACCGCCTGTATATCCCGCCGGAGGAATATTAATCCGGCAACTCCAGCCCGCCGAAAAATTTTTTCGGTGCGGGATTTAGTAGGAGATGCCTTTTTTGTCTCTTTTTAGGCAGAGTATACGGTTTCCTCACTGTTTTTTCTACTTTTTGTCTATTGACATTTTACCGTGGGACTTTCTGAGAAAGGCTTGACCGCATAACAAAAAAACCCTCCGCGCAGGCAGAAGGCATTGCAAACAGACTCGTTGAAGAGTCTGTGGAACAGTACGATCAATACCTCGTGACCTTGACCTTTTGGTCGTGTACCAACAAAACGGCAGGTTTCCTGACTTATGCATCATCGTGGTATACAGTCTTCCCGAGAACTCAGTGACTATATTTGCACACCGCTCCGCAATTACAGTGACGAGATCGTGCAGGACTTTCACCTGCTTCCCTTTTACCCTCCTGCAACAGATAGTCTGTCGGAGGCACCGTTTGCTATTATTTGATTGTTGTTCATGAACGATACTTATTATATCAGAACAATTAAAAAAATGCAAGCATTCGGCAATAATTATACGTTAACAACAATTATCTTTCACTTTTTATACCCTTTTTGTTCGTCAAGCATATAAAGCAGTGCATTACATATAGCCGCCGCGACATTACTGCCGCCCTTGCGTCCGCGGGCGACTATGCATGGGATTCCCGACGCGATGAGCAGCTCCTTAGACTGCACGACATTCACAAATCCGACAGGTGCTCCTATGACGAATTTGGGAATGAAATCTCCCGCGGAGATGTGCTCGCATAGCCTTACAAGTGCAGTCGGAGCATTGCCGACCGCGTATATGACAGGTCTGCCGAGGGCAGCGGCTTTGTCCACCGAAGCTGTTGCCCGTGTTGTGCCGTTCTGCTTGGCAGTTTCTGCGACATCTGCGTCTGCCATGAAACACATACACTCGCAGCCGTGCCGTGAAAGTGCAGCTTTGTTTATACCTGCTTTTGCCATGTTCGTATCCGTGACTATGACGGCTCCGCTGTCAAGAACTTCAAGTGCCTTGTCAACAATATTCTTCGAAAAATAAAGGTTTTTTGCGTAGTCAAAATCCGCGGTCGTGTGTATCGCACGAATAACTACAGGCTTGATCTCTTCGGGCACTTCGGCTTCGAGCTCGCTCTCGATGATCTCAAAGCTTCGTTTTTCGATGTCCTTCGGAAGTACATATTCTAAATTCATACACCCTCCTCGATGATACGGTATATAAGCTCCATATCAATAGCTATTCTCACGTTCTCGGCAAGCAGGTCAAGCTGTGCATTTCTGTATTCCCGCCTGTCAACGCTCCTGCCGCCGTATGTCAGACCGCGGCGATGATATAGCGCTCTCACAAGCCTTCCCGAGACATCAGCGCTGTCAAAAATGCCGTGTACATAACAACCGGCTGCGTTCCCGTTATAAGAGCCTCCGCGGTCGGTCAGAACAGCTCCGGCATTTTCAGTCTCTCCCATATGCACCTCATACCCGTAGAAGCCTGCACCGGATAGGCACGAAAAAAAACCTTCGATATCGCCGAATCTGCCTGTGACCTGCGTCTGCGTCTTTTCACTTCCGAAAACCGTGGTGCAGTCCATCAGACCAAGACCGCCGATGCTTCCGCCGCACTCGCTCCCGAGAGGGTCGGATATGGTCCTTCCCATTATCTGATAGCCTCCGCAGATACCAAATATCGGGACACCTCTGCTGAAACAAAGCTTTATGTCATCAGCAAGTCCGTTTTCTTTGAGCCATTTCATATCTGCGATAGTGCTCTTCGTACCTGGAATTATTATCAGATCCGGAGCACCGAGCTCACTCGCTCTTGTTACGTACCTCACCGAAACGCCGTCATACTGGCTGAAAACGTCAAGGTCGGTGAAATTGGATATTTTCGGCAGACGTATCACAGCAATGTCTATCACTCCGCCTCTGATGCGGGCTGTCAGCTTTTCGGACAGGCTGTCCTCATCCTCGATATCGCAGTTTATGAACGGAACTACTCCTGCCACCTTTTTGTGTGAGCGCTCCTCGAGTATGCTGATACCGTCGCGGAAGAGTGAAATGTCGCCGCGGAATTTGTTCACAACAAGCCCTCTGACCATATCGCGCTCGCTTTTCTCGAGCAGTTCAAGCGTACCGATGAGCTGCGCAAAAACGCCGCCCCTGTCGATGTCTCCGACAAGCAGAACAGGCGATCTAACGAGCTCAGCGAGCCCCATATTCACGATATCGTCAGCTTTGAGGTTCAGTTCCACGGGACTGCCTGCGCCCTCGATAACTATGATATCGTGCTCTGATGCAAGCTGTTCGTACGCAGAGAGAATGTCGGGGATAAGTTCCTTTTTGCGGCGGAAGTATTCAGCTGCACGCATATTGCCGCGCACCTGACCGTTTACTATGACCTGCGAGCCAACGTCTGTGGTCGGCTTCAATAAGATTGGATTCATAAGAGCTGACGGCTCAAGTCCGGCGGCCTCAGCCTGTAATGCCTGTGCTCTGCCTATCTCCATACCGTCGGGAGTAATGAATGAATTCAGCGCCATATTCTGCGATTTAAAGGGAGCGACTGAAAAGCCGTCCTGTCTGAGTATCCTGCAAAGTGCCGCAGTGAGATAACTCTTTCCGACGTTTGACATCGTTCCCTGAAGCATTATGCTTTTAGCCATTCAAGCACCTCCTGAGTGCGTTCAGAAACGCGGTATTTTCTTCGTGAGTCCGCACTGCGATACGGTAATACCCCTCTGAGAGCCCGTCAAAATTGCAGCAATCACGGATGAGTATTCCCATTGAGAGCATTTTTTCGCACAGCTCCGGGATGCTTCTGAAAAGGAGGAAGTTCACCGAAGAATCGAAAACTCTGACGCCCATATCTCTCATCTCAGAGATAAGGATATTCCGCTCCCGAGCGATGTATCCTGCTGTTCTGCGGACGTAGTCATCCTCACCGAGGGCAGCGATACCAGCCGTCTGTGCGAGAGACGAAACGCTCCAGAACTGACCGCTGTTTTGAACGAGCTGCGCTAAGTCTGTGCTGCCGAAAGCGGCGTATCCAAGCCGTATCCCTGCCATTGCGTAAAGTTTGGTGAATGCTTTGAGGATCATACAGCTTTCATTCATACAACGCCTCAGACTGAAATCTGCGCCGTTCTGAACGAAACCGAGGAAACACTCGTCGCACACGAGTATAGTATTCTTTTCATGGCACTTGTCAGCAAGTCTTTTCAGGATTTCAGGCTTAACAAGCTTTCCTGTAGGATTGTTTGGCGAGCAAACAAAGCAGATATCATAGTTCGCGTCAAGCTCTTCAATGAAGCTGTCCGTCATTGTGAAGCCGCTGCTCTCGGTGAGTATGTGCTCGCAGATCTCACAGCCGACCTCTTCGAGCGCTTTTCTGTATTCACTGAATGTTGGAGCGCATATCAGAGCTTTGCGAGGTCTCAGAGCGTGTACGATGCGGAATATAAGGTCATCTGCGCCGTTTCCGCAAACTATATTTTCAGCAGGCATTTTTTCGCAAACTGCAAGCTTGCTGCGAAGCTCTGTACAGTATGGATCAGGGTAGTGCTCGATGCTGCTGAGAGCTTCTGATATCGCTGCCTTGACGCTTTCGGGGGTGCCAAGCGGATTAATGTTTTCTGAAAAATCAAAGATATTGTCAAGCCGTGATATGTTCCCACCGTGCTGCTGTATCATAGAACACCTCCAATTATCACACACCTTGCGGTGGCTGAGATAACGAGCATAAGCAGCGACGCAGCATACATCAGTCGGTTCGCGCGTCTGATATCCTCAGCTTCAATAGGTCTGTCGTCATCTCCTATGTAAGGCTTTTTATGTAGCTTGCCGAAGTACCACGCATCGCCTGCGAGCCGAAGGTGCAACGCACCGGCACAGGCAGACTCGGTCTGCGCGGAGTTTGGACTTGCGTGATTTCTCCTGTCTCGCTTCCAGATGCGGAATGCATTTCTGCCGTCAAGTCCGAGAACAGGCGCTATGGCTACCATAAGAAGCGCTGTCAGCCTTGATGGGATATAGTTGAGCACATCGTCGAGCTTAGCCGCAAATCGCCCGATATCGGCGTATTTTTCGTCTGTATATCCTATCATCGAATCCATTGTATTCACCGATTTGTAGAAGAATCCGCCGACTGCTCCGCCAAGCCCCATATAGAAAAGGGGCGCAGTAACGCCGTCGGAGGTATTCTCCGCGACCGTTTCAACCGCCGCACGTATTATCCCGTCCCTGTCGAGGAACGCTGTATCACGTCCGACTATCATCGAAACAGCCTTTCTCGCTGACTCGGTATCGCCTCTTTCCGCTGCCTTGCAGACCTTCATGCTCTCATTGCAGAGACACCGTGCAGCGAGCATATAGCAGCAAAGCACAGTCTCAGCGGCAATTCCGAGCAGAACGTGTATGCTGTAACAGAGAATCAGGAGTCCGAGCGGAGCTGCTGTTGAAAGTACGACAACGGTCACCGCAAGTATGGCTCCGCCTTTCCGCAGATCAGAAAAGTGCTTCCGCACTGATTTTTCAAGTGCGCTGATCAGTCTGCCTATGAGTTTTATCGGGTGTGGGAAACTGTACGGATCACCGATGATGCAGTCGAGCAGGAATCCAAGTATCAAGGGGAGTGCAGGCAAAAAATGTTTCATATTCTCTCCGTTATGTGAAGCTCTGAGCCGTTCCATTCGCAGATATATCCGCGACCGTTTTCGCAGTTCCAGTCAAAATAATCCCTGTGCGGGACGGCATATTTTTCAAGTATTGACATTATCGTTCCGCCGTGAACGACAAGACAAACAGAGCGTGATGTGCTGTATTTTTCAGTGATAAGATCAAAGGCGCTTATACATCTTTCTCTGAATGATTGTGGGCTTTCTCCACCCGGAAAAGGCAGAGTTCCGCCGCTGTCTATCCATTTCTGATAATCGCTGTTTCCTGACAGCTCGATGTAGTTTTTTCCCTCAAATCCGCCGAAATCACACTCGCGCAGATCATCAAATGTGACGATTCTCTGATTCGGGAAAAGCAGCTGCGCAGTCTGTATGCAGCGAAGCATAGGGCTGCACACAAGCACCTCGCACTGTGGGTAGTCCCTGCGGGTGAGAGAGTTGCGTCCCTCAGGGCAAAGAGGCTCATCAGTTCTGCCGATGTATCGTTTTTCGAGGTTCCCTGCGGTGAGCCCGTGACGAATGAACACTATCCTCATTTGTGCCCACCTTTGATAAATGTCGGTATACCGCAGACAACACGTACCACCTTTTCTGAGTGTGAAGCTATGATACAGCCGCAGCGTCCGACGTTCTCGCGCCATACTCGTTCGCTCTTTTCAAGAGGTATTATACCGCAGCCTATCTCATCCATGATAATGACAGCTTCATCATTGCGATGGCAAAGTTCCTCCGTAAAGGTCATACACTCGTCTCCGAGACGGCGGACAAGCTCGTGATAATCCGTGATACAACGGGCTTTCAGTGCTTCCTCAGGAACGCAGCTCTTCCCGTCTGTGATCTCGTTTGCAGGAATGCCGCAATTCTGCATAGCATAGGCAGTTTTACCCTGATACGCTCCACCTGTTATCATTACCATAGCTGCATTATCCTCCCTGAAAAAACTACTGACGCAAGCATGGATATCTCGCAGATCTGCAAGAACCAGCCACACAGGTCGCCTGTAACTCCGCCGAAATCGCGGTATGATGTGTACCTATGATAGATGAAGACAAAAAGTGCGGCAAGCCCAGCTGAAATGCCTTGGATAGGCAGTATCGCTGTCATTGCCGAGACACTTGAAATAATGAAAAACGCCTCCATCGCGATCGTTATTCTCTTGTGTGCAGGGCATACAAAGCTTTGCAGAGTGCCTTTTTTCTTTGCAGCTTTGAACGTTACGGCACTGATCCCGCTCAACGCACGAGATAACACGTACCCGACGGATATCAAAGCTGTCGTACGCAGCGAATCTGCCTGCGAGAACAGCGCCGTCTGAACGATAAGATAAAGGCACAGCTTTATAACTGCAAACGAACCGATATGAGGGTCAGACATTATATCAAGGCGCTTTTCCCTGTCAGCACAGGAGGCACGCGCGTCGGAAACGTCGCAGAAGCCGTCGAGATGTATCCCTCCCGTTACGAGAATGGGAATGAAAACACCTCCTGCCGCAAACAAGAATTGTCCTATATCAAGCGCATTGCAGGCAAAGCGCCAGAGAACGAGCAGCGCACCGATGACTGCTCCGATAAGTGGGAAAAATCCCAGTGCATAGCGGCGGTTCTCCTCCTTCCATTCCACCTTCGGAACAGGTATCCGCGAGTACATCAGGAACGCCGAGAGCAGCGAATTCAGCATGGCATTTCTCCTTTCAGTAATACAGGGACACCATAAACGCACTCTATCACATTGTCGGCTATTTCAGCGATATATCGGTTTATCTCCCCGAGACAGCGTATATACTGCGCTGTGCCTTCAGAATAAGATATACCGTCGCTGCCCACCTGATTTGTTACTATCACAAGCTCAGAAGCCGTTTCAGAAACAGCCTTTATCCCGCTTATCACGTTTTCTGTCGGACACATTATCTCATTGCCTCGGAACATCTCATTTGCACACAAATTTCCGACACATTCAAGCAGGACCGCAGAACCTGCTGTAACGGAAAGCTCGTGCAGATTAGTGTATTTCTCTATCGTCTCAAAGCCTTTCCCCAGACGCATTTTTCGGTGACGTTCAATAGCTTCAATGGCGTCGGCGCCAAAGGGCTGCATAGTAGCAATGTAAATTTTTCTGCCTGAGCGACCTTCGAGGATTCTCTCAGCAAAGCTCGATTTGCCGCACTTTGAACCGCCTGTAACAAGAGTTGTCATTTCAGCTCAACATACCTTTCTATTGAAGTATCATCAAATCTATGGGCATTATTGTAAAGAGCCAATGCTCCGTCAAGCAGAGGAAGCAGCAGTACTCCGCCAGTCCCCTCTCCAAGTCTTAATCCCGCATTTATCGGTGCCTTCAAACCACAGTATCCAAGCAGCTTTTCTCCGACAGGCTCACCCGAACAGTGGCTTGCAAGCATATATTCCCTGCACAGCGGCTGGATCGCATATGCGACAGCTGCGGCAGCCGCCGAGATAACTCCATCGATTATCACGGGGATACGGTAGTAAGCTCCGCCGAGGAAAAGTCCTGTCATAGCGGCTATCTCAGCTCCTCCGAGCTTCTGCAGCAGCTCCAGCGGTTTGTCCTCGGATACACGATTTACTTCTATCGCACGTTTAACGGCATTTATCTTTCTTTGCAATCCTTCCGATGACAATCCCGCACCTCTGCCCGTTGTTTCTTCAGGTGGGAGATCAAGGAGAACAGCAGATATCGCTGACGTAGGTGTTGTGTTTCCGATACCCATCTCGCCCGTGATCATGAGCTTTGTACCTTTAGCTTTCAGTTGTTTTACAGTATCGAGCCCCACTGTTATAGCTTCCTCTGTCTGTTCTAAAGTCATGGCAGATCCGGATGCGATATTCTTCGTGCCGTAAACGACCTTTCGTTTTACCAGACTTTCGCACTTGACATCAGCTGCGATACCTACATCTACTGCGATAACATCAGCGTTACAGGCAGCTGCTACAGCGTTGATATTGGAGCGTCCCTCTGCAATAGCCTTTGCGCATTCAGCCGTGACATCCTGTCCGCACTGAGTAACTCCTTCACTTACTACCCCGTGGTCGCCGCACATAACGACAACAGTACGCTTGGAGATATCGACATCAGGCGTTCCCTGAACGGCAGCTATCTTCTGTATCATTTCCTCGAGCAGTCCAAAGCTGCCAATGGGCTTTGCTATGCTGTCCCAGCGCTCCTTAGCCGCATTATAAGCCGCTCTGTCGGGAGCTGAGATATTTTTTATCCTATACATTTTAGTCTCCGTGATCTATGCATTTTTCAACAAAACGCGCGGCTGCCTTAACATCAGAATAGAAGTAAATATGCGGAAAACCTGCATACAGCGTATCGCTCGTATGGCAGCATCTCCACGTTCTGCCGTCAGCTTTTTCAGCGGTGAGATCCTTTCCGCAGTTGGTGCTGTCCCAGTAGTGGAACTCATGTGCCCTTATCGCCTCTCCCGAACCGAACAGCAAACTGTCAGAGTCGGCTTTCATCGTGATATAGCCAAATCTTTGCAGTCTTTCAGTTGGGAAGGCTCGCCCTTTTATGACACCTGCCATAGCGTAAGTGCTGCCGCTCCCGTCCGTCAGCTCATCGTGAAGATACATAAATCCTCCGCACTCTGCAATTGTCGGCATACCCATTGAAATATTGTTCCTTACGTCCGCGAGCATCGACATATTCGCAGACAAATGCTCCGCATACAGTTCGGGATAGCCTCCGCAGAGGATAAGCCCGTCACATTCGGGGACCGCCTTATCAGAAAGCGGCGAGAAGTACTTTATCCGACATCCCATTTTTTCAAGCAGGTCGATATTCTCCTGATAGATGAAGCAGAAGGCTTTGTCTCTTGCGACCGCTATTATTGGCGCATCTGAAAAACGAGATATATCTGTATGCTTGAACTCGGGAAGAGGACGGTCAAAACTTTCGATGAGCTTGTCTATGCAGATGTATTTCTCAGCAAGCTCCCCGAGCCTGCCGAGCATAGTTTGGATATCGCCTATCTCGTCAGCAGTTACAAGTCCGAGATGACGGCTTTCTATCGTTATATCGCTTTTGGGAAGGCAGCCGAAATACTCAGTTCCGATCTCATCACAAAGTCTCTTTGCAAGTGAGATAAGCTTCTCAGGCAGACGATCAAAAATAAAACCGGCGATACGGTTAGGGCGATAGTGTAGAAATCCGCTCATCACCGCGCCTATCGAATCGCTCATCCCCTTGCAGTCAATGACGATAACAGCCGGAGTATCCGTTATCTCTGAAACAGAATGTGCACTTCCGCGGTCACCGTCATAGAAGCCCATAACGCCCTCGATGACTGCGATATCAGCACCGCTGCCGTACTCATCGAGCAGGCTAAGAAGTGTATCATCATCACAGAAAAAGCTGTCAAGGTTATGGGAGGCAACGCCTATCGCCTTTCTGTGGAACATGGGGTCAATGTAATCGGGTCCGCACTTGAATGCTGCAACGTTTAAGCCGCGGCGTTTTAGTGCGGAGAACAACGCACACGTCACAGTTGTTTTTCCGCAGCCGCTGTTTGTTCCTCCGATAAGTATCCGTCTCATGAGAGCCTCCCGCTGATGATAAATACCGGGTTCTGCGCTTGCAGCATCGTGTGCGAGCCGAGCTTTTTCGTGCGCATGACGGCTATCTGAACTACTTCCGCAGCTGTTCCGTATTTCTTGAAACAGCTTACAGCATCATTCAAAGTTTCAAGTGATACCGCCGTTACAACGATGTTCGCAAAAGGATTTTTAGCATATACCGCATCAAAGATACCATTCATATTACCGCTGCTCCCACCGATGAATACTTTGTCGGGAGTAGGTGCATCTTCAAGCACTTCGGGACAGCTTCCTTCAATTACTTCGATATTATCACAGCTGAAAAGCTGTGCATTTTTAGCTGTGAGTGCTGCCGCCTCGGTTTTTTTATCGAATGATACTACCTTGCCGTCAGGACAGCGATATGCGGACTCTACTGATACAGAGCCTGTTCCGCAGCCGACGTCCCACACGACGGAATCGGTACGTATACCGAGCTTTGAAACGGCTATGCAGCGGACCTCAGATTTCGTCATAGGTATCTCGCCACGGACGAAATCATCATCATTTATCGCAGACGGTACACAGCGGAGAGCCCCACTGTTTTCTGTTACCATGACCACAAGTCCGACAGGCGCTGGATCAACGAACTCATGCGCTTTTCCGCTTGTGACAGTCTCGGTATCGTAACCGAGTTCGGCACCGATGTGAACAGTCACATCAGATAGCCCGAAGCTGCAAAGTACACGGCAGACATCAGCAGCAGTCATGTCGCCGCCGAGCAGGAAGAAGCAGCGTTCATTCAGTCTGACGTTCACGGCAATATTCGCTGCTTTTCCGTGAAGGCTGACAAACTTCATATTCTCATATGATAAGCCGAGCCGACTGCAAAAATATGAGACTGAAGAGATACCGGGAATGATGCGGACATCATAAATATCGAGCAACGGGAGCAGCTTCTTGGCTCCGCTGAAAAAGCCGCAGTCTCCCGACAATAGAACTGCCGCAGTACCGTAACTGGATGAAGCAAGTTTATCAGCTATATCCTGTGGCATATAACTTGTGAACAGTTCTTTCCCCATACTTTGGAAGGGCTGCAGCATACGCTCTGCACCTATCAGCAGCTCTGCCTCATCAATGGCTTTTTCAGCCTCCTTCGTAAGGGTATTTCTACCGTCCACACCTGTCCCGACAATATAGACTTTCATTTTTTCCGTTCCTTTTCAATTCTCTCGATGATTTCTCCGAAGCTGTGACCGTGCTCTGGCGGACGGGTGAGTGTTATGAGCTCGGCACCGCATATCCGTGCAGCCTCCGCCTTTTCCGGGTATCCACCGGCTTCACCGCTCTCTTTGGTGATTATCATACCTGCTCCGCTCTCCCGAAGGTGAGCCGCATTCTGTTCAGTCGTGAACGGACCTTTCTGCTGTATCACCTTTGCTGTGTCATAGCCGAGAGCACGACACTGCTCAAGTATCTCCTCCGAGGGAAGTACTCTGACCCACAGCCGTCTGCGAAAGTCCTTCACCTTTATCAGCTCCGGCAATGCCTTACTGCCGAGGGTGCTGAGAATGGTCTCATCTGTACCGTTGAGCAGCTCAATGAGCTTGTCCATATCCGGAACTGTTTTCCCGTAAGGTACTGAGTTTTTACGGATAAGGCGGAGGCAGTTTGTCCCGGTCTCCTCGCAGGCTGCGCGTATATTGGCGGTTGCTTCGACCGCGTAGGGATGAGTTGCATCAACAACAGCAGAATAACCGCTGCGTATCAGCTCAGTCATCTCCCTCGCGTCAAGTCTGCCGCAGAGAATGCTTATCCCTTCCGGCAGAAGTGATGCTCCATATTCCGTTGCTACGGAAACATCAGCTATGATGTCGTTTGCTGCACAATATTCAGCGAGCTTGCGACCTTCTGTAGTACCTCCGAAGATAAGCAGCTTAAACATTCCTATATCCTCTCGGAGTCACCATTTTTCCATTGATGATCTTAGTTTCGGAGTTGCCGATATAAACGGTAGTGAACATATCAACTGCCGTATCGCGGAGCTCCGAAAGAGTGAGGATACGGCTTTCCTGACCGTCACGTCCAATGTTTCTGACATAGCCGCAAACGATTTCTCCTGCACGGTGTTTAAGTATTATGTCACAGGCTTTTTGCAGGTAGTCGGCACGCGTCTTCGAGGAAGGATTGTACAGGACTATCACCATGTCGCATTCAGCAGCACATTCAAGTCTCTTCCTTATCTTCTCGGCAGGCGTCAGCAGGTCGGAAAGGCTTATCACAGCAAAGTCATGTGTCAGCGGAGAGCCGAGCACAGCGCCGCCGCTGAAAGCGGCAGTCACACCGGGTACCACCTCTATATCGACATCGGGGTAGCTGATACCGAGCTCAAAGGCCAGTCCAGCCATACCGTAAAGCTGCGGATCGCCGCTGCATATGAGTGCAACATTCCTGTTTTCCGCCTCTTTCAAGGCAAGTTCGACACGTTTGCGCTCCTGCTTCATACCTGTGGAGGCATATTCTTTATCGGGAAAATACGCCTTCAGAAGCTCGACATATTTCGTATACCCGACTATCAGCTCACTGCGCAGAAGAGCCTGCTCAGCAGCGATAGTCATACCATCGCGGTCTCCTGCTCCCATACCGACAACATACAGCATTACAGTCTCCTCCTTTCAAAATCAAGCATGAGCGGCTTTTCCGCGGCTGCGACGGTTACTCCGTCAGCAGCTTTTTTTGTGATGACGAGCCTTCCGCTGCTGCATTTTACGGTGCTTCTCTCGCAGACATTATCAACGCCCGTAACGTTTTTGACAAAGTCGGAAGCGGTGAAATCTCCCTCAGTGCTCAATAGTTCATCAGAGGTGTATGTATACAGCTTCAAGCGATGTTTTTCGCAGAATCCCAGAAGCCCTTCTTCATTTGATTTAAGGTCGATAGTTGCGACAGCACATACGCGTTCAAATTCGACCCCTTCGTTTCCGAGCGCATACGAGACTGCATTTTCGATCGTCTGACAGGCTGTACCGCGCTTGCAGCCTATGCCGAGAACGATATTCCTCGGAACAAGTCTGAGCGTGACCGGAAAAGGCTCCCTTTCCTCAGCGCCGATGTAGAGCCCGATATTGCAGCCCTCACCGGAGGTCAGGTCGTCCGGCATATTTATGTACTCGAAGTCGCTCACTATTCCGACTTTTTCGCCGTCAAGGACAGCAGCCGCAACTGCCTTTGCGGTGTCCATATCAGTGATCATCAGGTCGTTTGCAGCGGCAAAACTGTCGGGAGAAAAATGTCCGCCAGTATCAGTAGCAGTGGTTATGACTGGCTGAGCGCCGATAAGCTCTGCGATTTTGCCGGCAAGGGCGTTCGCGCCGCCTATATGTCCCGACAGTATCGGGACAACGAACTTGCCGCAGTCGTCGATAACTATCACGGCAGGGTCGCTTGTTTTCGATTTCAAGTGAGGAGCAACAGACCGTACAGCGATGCCGCAGGCACACACGAAGATCAGCGCTTCGTATCCTTGAAAAATATCAACGACAAGTCCGCTGAGGCTGTCGAAGCTCTGCGCGGAGCTGTCACAGCGGTTTTTGAAACAGAAGCGTTCTGCGCTGAGGAAATCGGCATTTTCAGCGATACGAAGCGACAGCTCCCTCCCCTTCTCTGTCACAGATATGAGCGCAGCCTTCATTGTTCCTTCGCCTTTCTGAACTCAGTCTCGAAATCTGCGGAATAGAGCTTCGAGAGCGAGCGCACATCTCCGAGAAAATCCCCCACTGTGATGAGCGCAGTTTTCGTTATACCGTTAGTTTTTGCAGTCTCGGAAAGAGTAGCGACTGTGCAGCGGCACACCTTTTCGTCCGGCCACGTTGCCTTGTAAACTATCGCCGCAGGGGTGTCAGCACTGTAACCACCGTTGATAAGACGCTCTGAGAGCTCCTCGAGCATTCCTGTACTAAGGAAAATCACCATAGTCGCATTATGTGCGGCGAGTGATTCGATGTTTTCTTTTTCGGGCACAGGAGTGCGTCCTGCCATACGGGTGAGGATGACAGTCTGCGACACATCGGGGAGGGTGTATTCCGCTTTCAGGGCAGCGGCAGCTCCGCAGAAGGAGCTTACTCCGGGACACACATCGTATTCGATACCGAGTTCATCAAGCCTGTCCATTTGCTCGCGTATCGCGCCATAGATACAAGGATCGCCAGTATGCAGTCTCACAGTCGTTCTGCCGCTGTTTTCTGCCTTTTCCATGACATCTATGACCTCGTCAAGTGTCATCATGGCACTGTTATGCATCTCGCACTCCGAACGTGCATATCCGAGCAGCTCAGGATTCACAAGGGAGCCTGCATATATTATGACATCTGCTTCTTCAAGAAGAGTCTTTCCCCTCAGCGTTATGAGGTCAGCAGCACCGCTGCCTGCACCTACAAAATGTACCATTTCACACCTCCAGAGCTTTTTTCAGTATCTCATCCGCATATTCGGTCTTCAGGAGCAGATCGTTCTTGTATGAGAAAATAACCGCTCCGACCTTCGCGCTCTCCTTTGCCCGTGCCTGCAAATAGCTGTGTATCCGCTCTGTCAGAACTTCAAGCAGTTTATTCGCTGCACCGTTTTCATAGAGAATATCCAATGCTGCGTCAGTCGTTGCGCAGTCATTCAAGCTGCAAAGCAGCCGGCTATCGACGCCAGCAAGAACTCCGCAGGCGATAAGGGTTTCTATCCGGCCGTCAGCATAGGAGGAGTGGGTATTCATTATCCCCGAGCCAAGCTTGACCATTTTCCCGATATGTCCGTATATGAGGATATCCTCAAACCCAAGTGTTATGCCGATATCTATCGCGTCGCCGATGAAGTTGCTGCACATTACACACTGCTCGTTCAGCTGAGGGAGATTATCGGCGATAAAGCGCTCGCTGTAATTGCCGACCGTCAGCAGCATGACCTTTCTTCCCTCAGCTTTACGAATATTCGCCTCTGTACGGATAGTCCCGATAAGGGCAGAATCGCTCATCGGCTCAACTAACCCTGTCGTCCCGATTATCGAAATACCGCCGACTATGCCTATCCGCGGATTGAAGGTCTTTTTGGCGAGTTCCTCGCCTGCGGGTACGGAGATGACTACGCGGAAGCCTCCGTGATACTCATAAAGCTCTGCTATCTCGGATACCGCCTGAGCGATCATTTTTCTCGGAACTGAATTGATTGCAGCCGCACCGACAGGCTGGTCAAGCCCAGCCTTTGTGACCCTTCCGATGCCTTTGCCGCCTTGTATCTCAATACCGCTGTCAGCAAGCGAGACTTTTGCACGTATCTCGATACCGTTTGTAACGTCAGGGTCATCGCCGCTGTCTTTTACAACAGAAGCTTCCGAATAATCAGCTCCGACAACGGTGATGACTGTAGGGATCTTCAGCTTTACGCCCTTTGGCGTAAGTATCTCCGCCAAGAAAACGTACTTTCCAGTAAGCAGAGACTCAGCAGCAGCCTTGGCGGCAGCAGCAGCACAAGTCCCCGTAGTATAGCCGCAGCGAAGCTTTTTTGTACCGCTGTAAATATAGTTTTCCTCCATGACATCACCCGGTTCGGTCAAATATATATTTATTTTATCATATTATGGCATTTTAGTCAATGATAAAGAATAAAACGGGAAGAATCATTAGTTACAACAACGTTACATTGCCAGTAGTTCGTGAGTATGCTGATAAATAGAAAGTCGCAGGTCACCCTGCGGCTGTTTTCATGCCTATTCATTGATTTCAAAGCACACTGTGCTCGAATTCTTGAAATCACCATTGAATTCAAGCGTTACGTCAAGGCTGCCGTCCTCGTTTTCGTGGACGTTTATCTTGCGGACAAGCAGACGCATATTCGCATCCGAGATGTACGGTTCGAGGAGCACCTCGTCCAGCAGCTCTGCTGTGGACATCAGCTCGTCACGACGCTTCTTACTGAGTTCGTCGAACTTCCTGCTTTCCTCTATCTTCTGCGTCAGCTCCGCTATCTCAGCTTCACGCTTTTCGATCATTGAGTTGTAGATCTTGGCGTGTTCGCGGTCATTGATCCGCTCAATGATCACCTGTTCGATCTGAACCTTGAGATTGGCTATCTTCTCGGTGTAGTCCTTTATCATTTTATCGTATTTGGGCTTCTTCTTGTTCCACTCCCTGACTATCTCGTCGTACTTCTGACTGGAATCAAGTATCTCCTGGCGGAGCATTACAAGCTCTGTATGAATGATCTCGTCAAGCTGAGTCTCGCGGATAGTGTGAGCGGTGCAGTATTCGTTTCCGTAACGGTGATTGCTGTTGCAGGTGTACTCCACCCACGAGTTGCCTGCGACCGTCCGCTTCTTAGCTATGAGGCTCGCTCCGCACTCGGCACATTTTATCATTCCGCAGTACCTATGGATAACGCTTCCGAACTTTGCCCTCACCTGCGTACTCTGCCTGCTTTTTAGCAGTATCTGTGCCTGTTCGAAGGTCTCGCGGTCGATAATCGCAGGCATGAAGTTCTCATGTCTGTACTGCTCCTCGGGCGGAATAACGTCCACGGTCTTGTAGATTTTTGATGTTACGGTCTTATGGTTGACGAGCGTTCCCGTGTACGCCTCGTTCTGAATTATACGCTTGACCGTTGTTTGCACCCACAAGAATTTCTTGCACATCTGTGTTCTTTGTGCTCCGACCTTTCTGTGTGAGAAGTATTCCGGAGATTTTATTCCTCGCCGGTTGAAGTCTTTCGCTATTGTACTGAGTCCGTAGCCTGCGAAGAACTTTTCAAATATCTCCCTGACTATCGCTGCCGCCGTTTCATCGACCAGTATCTCACCTGTGAATTTGTCCTTATAATATCCCATTGGTAAGTTCACAGGCATTCCCGTTTTCTGCTTCTGACGAATTCCCGTGCGGACCTTCTTGCCGATGTCCTTGGCATAGAAGTCATTGACGAGCTGCTTGAAGCCGATTATCATATCGTCATTCTCGTTCGATGAGTCGATACCCTCGGTCACCGAGTACACCTTGACATTATTCTCTCTCAGGTAGTCAATGAACAGCGCCGTGCGTGTTCGGTGCCTGCCAAGTCGGGACAGGTCCTTGACCAACAGTATATCAATCTTTCCGTCCTCCACCGCGAGCTCTATCTGGTGAAGCCCCTTGCGCTCGAAGGTCATACCAGATACGTTGTCGTCGAAGCTCTCACCTGCAATTTCGTAACCGTGCTGCTCAGCGTAGTCCACAAGTATCTGACGCTGATTCTGAAGACTGTTCATCTCGGCGTCCTCGTCGCGTGACAGTCTGTAATATAACCATGCTTTCATTTATCTGCCTCCTGTTCTGCCGAAGACTTTTCAACCTCGGCGGCGTGAAGATAATCGCTCAGAAGCGACTTGATGAACAGCTCGAAGCTCTCACGGTCGCCGTTGAATTTGGCGATAATATTTCTGATCTTCGGCTCCTTTATTCTGCAGTATGACACTTCTTCTCCAAGCGTTATACCTCCTGTGTCATCGTCGTACTGCTCGGCATAGTCCAGACGTATATGCTGCGGAACCTGTATGATGCTCTCGTCACGGTCACAGGATTCCATTTTGTTTAATGCTGATGCTTTCATTTTTATACATCCATTCGTTTTGGCAGTCGCAGCACCTCGGTTGGTGCTACGACACACCATACCACAGACCTCCTCAGAAGTCTACTGATTTTTCCTTCTCGCTCGAAATTTCGACCTTATCAACAACATCTGTCAGTGGACATTTGTCTACATCACCTGAATGGAGATAGTCGCTCAGCAGTGATTTTATGAACAAGTCGAAGCCCTGTGCGTCTCCATTGAACCTGACATTGACGTTCCTGATACTCGGTTCTTTGATCTTTCTTCCCAATATATCACGCTCCTTATATATCTCTCGCTTGTGTTTCCTATGTGATTTGAATTGCTCATTTTAACATTCTCCTTTTTGATAACGTAAAAGGGTACGGCTCTATCAGTGCTCTCCAGTTGGAATCGAGCACTACCACTGTCGGCTGAGTGTCCGCCGCTGCCGACAATTCCTTGTCGTACATCTGCTGTAATTCTTCTTGCTTTGAATTCATACTCCATATTCTCCTTTCTGTATTTGTCGCCGTGAAGCTTATTGTCACGGCACTTTCTGCCATTGGGGCAAGTGTAAGTGATATACTTGCGGTTGTCCTCCCACCTTACATCATATGGGAGCTCACGCAGGACGCAAAGGGCGAAAAGTCGCTGCTGAAGGTGATAAACGACACTCTCCGCAGCGGATCCTATGTTGCAGGTGATGTGAACGCTGACGGCAGCTTCAATGTATCCGACCTTGTACTATTGCAGAGGTGGCTGCTTGCGACTCCCGATGCAGAGCTTGCAAACTGGCAGGCAGGTGACCTTTGCGAAGATAACAGACTCGATGTATTTGACCTCTGCCTGATGAGAAGAATGCTGGTAGAATAAAGCGAAGCTCCCCGAGTGATTCGGAGAGCTTTTTGCTCATTCTTCATAAATGGTAGTTTGGGTATTGTTAGCTGAACAGAGAAAGCAGGCATATATTCAGCGTGCAGCTGATACTTTTTATGCTCCGCCTCGTAGGACCTGATACCGCTTCGTTATCAATCCCCAGTGAAAAAATTCTGTAGTATCACTCCGTCGGCAGGTCAATAAATGTGGGCTCATGCTTAACCGCGCGGACATATTTCAGCATATCTTCGCGAAGCAAGCGTACTGTTGATGTATTGATGCCTGGGTGTCCACAGATGTATTCATCGCTCATAAGATCGTTATCTATAACAAGCTGAATGTTGTTGTCTGTATCAAATATCAGTTCAAGAGCAGACACCGAGCCCGGGATAGTATGCAGAAATTCCTGCATCTTATCAGCTTCCGCAAATGAAAGACGGGCACAGTTCAGCTGCGAGGTCAGGAACTTCGTCTTGAAGGGCTTGTCACCAGGCATAAGCAGCATATAGAAGCTCGTTTTCTGACGGTTGCAGAGGAAGAGATTCTTGCATATTTTAGCTCCGAGGACAGACTCTATCAGCAGGCAGTCCTCCATAGTATCGGCGTGGTCGTGATCGGCTCTCTTGTACTCGATACCGAGCGAATCAAGCCTGTTGTATATCGCCATTTCAACTTCTGAACGCTCGTCCGAGGGACGTCCCGTATAAAGTGTCTTATCAATATTCATTGCAATTCTACTTTCACCAGTTGTCACGCATCAGGAAGTCTGCGATATGCACTATCTCTATTCCGTTGTCATTCCCCAAAGCAAGGGGATCGCGGCATACCACATATTTGTGATAGTGATCCTTTATGTCCATAAGGTTTGCTGTCTCACGGTCGGAGCCGTCGGGAAGCTGAACGCATACCTGAACGTATATCCTTTCATCTCTGCGGACGGCAACAAAATCTATCTCTTTGGTGTTGTTCTTGCCGATGTAGACCTCATAGCCGCGCCGTTTCATTTCAAGGTAAACGATATTTTCAAACACAGCCGAAATCATTTTTGTATCAAAGCCCATCTGACTGTACTTGATAGAAATGTCGGAGAGATAGTATTTCTCCTGAGTTTTGAGCACCGCCTTGCCTTGCAGGTCATATCGCTGACAAGGATAGATAATAAATGCTTCACCGAGCCATTTCAGGTAATTGTAGATAGTCTCAACGGACAGGCTGCGATTCTCGCTTTTAAGGAATTTCACAATGGTATTAGCCGAGAAGATCATACCTACGTTTTCGATAACGTATCGGACAACTCTGTCGAACAGCTCCTTATTGCGTATCTTATGACGTTTGGAGATATCACGTGTAATGACGGAAGCATATATACCGTCAACTATCTGATATGCAGAATTAGTATCGAAGCTGCTGATACCCACAAGAGGAAAGCCTCCATACTGAACATATTCATCGAACACGTCTCTCGCCTGAGACTCGTCTTTATTCTTGAATGACAGGTACTCACGGAGCGAAAGCGTATAAACTGGAATAGTCACATACCTGCCCGTGAGATATGTGGAGATCTCACTCGACATCAGCTTGCTGTTTGAGCCTGTGACATATATATCGACATCGCTGTTTTCAAGCAGGTCGTTGACGACCTTTTCCCAGCCCTTTATCTCCTGCAATTCATCAAGAAGCAGATAGCATCGTCCTTTATCTGAAATGGCTGTTTTTATGTCGGAGTACATCTCCTTGGCGGAAAAGTCGTCATACATAATTTCGCTGTATCTGCGCTCAATGATGTTTTCCTTTTCAACGCCCCGCTTTTCAAGTTCAGCTGCAACCATTTCGAGTATAGTGGACTTGCCGCAGCGACGAACTCCGGCGAGTATCTTTACAACAGGAGAGTCTATAAAAGGCTCTATTGCGTTAATATAATCAGGTCTGAGTATCATAACATCACCTCACCATTATTATACCCTAAAAAGTATGAGTAGTCAAGAAGTTTTTCCAATATAGAAGAAAAAACATTAATATTTATATGACTATTTCGGTTATAAGGCATATATTATAGAATAAAGTGTCGATATCCGCCTGTCTTGCGACCACCGAGAATACATATTTCATTATACTTCAATTGGAAAGAGAAGCAGTAGAAGCCTTTCTGTTCTCAAAATATCGCCTGTCAGAATTCAGTTGGTCTCGCTCGACCTTTCGTCACATAACACCTTAAATTGACTGTATTGACACATATGAGAAGATGTGATAAAATGTAAGCAGTTGTTGTATACTTATCCATTTATAATACAGGAGGTATAATTGTGATAAAAAAGAAGCATTCTCTTTTTCTTCCGTTTTTCTCAATACTTGTAGTTATTGCATTGATTCTCGGTTCTTTGGACGTTTTTCTATATACAAAACTAAGAACACGCTTGAATTTTAAAACAATGCAGGACACTGAACTTGTCGATATGACAGACCCAAATGCTAATACAGAATTTGGAAAACTCTATTATTCCCCGATAGACGAAGAACACGTCATTGTGGAAGATGAAAGAAGCGGAAGCGGATATATAGATAATGAGGTTCTCGTTGTAGCGGAAGACGGCGTTAACCGAGGGCAAATTGCTGAGCTTGCCGCTTCCTATGGTGCAGAAATAGTCGGAGAGATAGAAGTCTCCGGCGACTATCAGCTAAGGCTGGCAACAACTCCAGATGAGATTGTTCCTATCGTAAAGAGTATTGCAACTGAGGCTATTGTTGATTCGGCTACACTGAACTATGTCGATTCTTATGAAGAAGAATTATTTGAATCCAGCGAGCGTTTCGGAGAGTTCTACTATGGAAGAGAGTGGGACAACTACACTGAAAGCGACGATGGCATCGTCAGACCTCGGTGGGCGCTTGAAGCTATCAACACTGACGGAGCATGGGAGGAATTGCAGACCAACAGCGACATAGTTCCGATAAAAGTCGGAGTATGCGACGCCGGTTTCTATACAGAACATGATGACCTTGGATTTTCAGCTTATTTCTATGAGAACGGAGCAAATCATATTGCCACAAGTCTTGATGAAAAAGATCACGGCACACATGTCTCGGGTACTTTTGCCGCCAGCACCGATGATGAAACAGGTATATGCGGAGTATATCCTTACGGAAACGGAAGACTATATGCGGCATCTGCGTGGGGGGCTTACAGATATCAAGATCTGAAAGGTATCCATTTCAGTTCAATGTCTACCAAGGCTGCATACGGTGAAATGATAATCCGCAATGTTAAGGTTATTAATTTCAGCATGGGCAACGGACTGCGCAAACGCTTTGCAGACGATGAGGGATACGTTGATGATGATGCGCTGATAAATTGCTTTAGTGATCCATCACAACATATTGATACGCTTGAGAAGTCCAGGGTAATTGGAGATTATTTCAATAGATTGCTCGAAAAGGGTTTTGACTTCGTTATCGTCACTTCTGCAGGAAATGATTCTGATGATTATACAGGTAATCTTGAGGCAAAGTATAACTCCTTCCTTACTATAATGGAACGCGACGAATACCCGAATGTATACGACAGGATAATCGTTGTAGGTTCTCTTGACCAGGAGCTGAATGTATCATGTTTTTCAAACGGCGGAACGAGAACAGATATTTATGCTCCGGGTGAGGGGATCTTATCAGCGGTAAGCGGTTATAAAACGTATGGAGAAAAATACACATTTAAAGGCGGCACATCTATGGCTTCTCCGCACGTTGCAGGAGTTGCAGCGATGGTTTGGACTGCTAATAATTCACTGACCGGCGCTCAGGTCAAAGATATAGTTGTAAACAGCCCGAATTATAGAACGGATGAGGTCAATATGCTTGATGCAGCTCTTTGTGTACAGAAAGCTCTCGGAGTTGAACGCACAACTGCACCGACCTCAGGAGATAACGGCATTATTTTCGCCTATGTGCGTGATAAATATGATGAAATGTATGTCGTTTCCAACATCAGGTTCACGGCAACAAACACAGAAACCGGTGAGGCCTTTATATCCGAAAAAGACGATGATGGACACGTCGAATTACCCGTACCCGCCGGAAAATACAAGCTTTCCGTAACTGCTGATGGATACAGGGACTGGAAATGGCCCGGAAACTTTAGCTATATGCGCACGTTTACAGTGACGAAGAATACAATAAAATATCTCGATACAATAATGCTTACACCAACCGACGATCACAAAACCGCTCTTCTCGAAGACGGAAAAATACATACCGGTGATGATATTAAGAGATTTATGGGCTCCAAATACAAAAGCTATGATTATGGAGAGGCGCTGAGCAAAGTCAAGGCGTGGACTTATCGCAACGGGCACCTGTATGCTGTGTGCGATTACGCTGTTTCAGCGAAATTTATGAGCCTCATAACTAAACAAGACCCGACAGTGCACCTCGTTATTATAGACGACGAGGAAGAGCAAGCTCTTATTGAAGAACTAATCACTTATGGTGAGCGTGATGTTTACTACACAGGCGGACTGGTCAATTCTGACGGCTCCGTTTACGCCGTAAACTTTACTGAAACAGACTATACTCATTGGCAGGAAGGTTATCCGAACGACTACGGTCAAAACGGCTTAGATGATGTTATTGCAGTCTTCCGCGGTAGTGGTGATGATCCCACTGGCAGTGAAGATTTCGGATATTGGCTTGAAGTCCCTGAGAACGCTCTCAGTTATTTGGATATTGCTGATTTCGATGTGAACGGTGTAACACGCGGTATAATCATCGAATGGGATAATCCTATAACATAAAATGAAAATAGCAAACAGTTTACGTCGCTTATCATATTTCAGCTATAGGAAGAAGATTAAGTTTGGGTGCAAGTACACCTTCCATCAATGTTTTTACATCTTGGTTGGAAAGTAATGTATTCTGAACCGCTCCCTCTATATCCAAAGAAAACAGCGAAGTTATGCTATTTTTAATATCGTCAGGAGATTCCTTGAATAATATGAGATCATAATCAGAATCAGAATCAGGCGGCATTGATGGGTGCCCAAACTTTACCTTTGAAACAGATGGGAAACAAACTGCATACATTATTTTACATTTTTTCAGCAAATGACCTGCTCCACAGTCTTTTATGTAATTAATCAGGTTATGTGAAAACGCACTTGCTTGTTTAAATGGTCCATTATGTTTTATGATGTCTCCATTACCATAACGCCATGCCCCATCGCAGTAATGAATTTGTCCAGCTTTCGCCTCAATACAAAGAATTCCTTTGGTTTGTTCAAATACAACGAAATCGATCTCATGCTCAGAGATATGATACATCATACGGGGGTAAACAGTAAATACAGGAACAGACCAAAAATGTGACCTTTTTTTATCTTTGATGAAAAAGCGATACTGTCCGAAAATGGAACAGTATCGCTTTTAGTTATGTTTTTAACAGTTCTTGTCTAAGCAGTACAAGGTCAAATGCATCGAGCCTGCCGTCATCGCACAGATCACCGGCTTTCCAGTCGGGGAGTTGAGTATCGTGAGTTCCGAGCAGCCATTTATTAAGAAGTACAAGATCAGCTGCACTTAAATATCCGTCTGCGTTAATGTCACCTTTAACAGATGAAAGAGTCTCTTTTTCTGTGTAATAGTATTCAGCATCTTCGTGCTCCTTGTTGAAGACACGAAAATAGTCCATAGAGCCGTTCATACCTGAACCGATAAGATAAACCGAATCGTCAATTATAACGTCAACAGGATCAGTTGTAAATACTCCGCTTTCTGACTTTATGTCTGTTCCGTTGTTGACTTTCAGCGTAGCTTTATCATCGGAGATGAGTACACTTACAGTTATCCACTCGCCAGGAATGTAAGCATTATCCACAGAAACGCTATTGTCTCCTTCGGTCAGCGAAACAGTACCGTTTTCAGCTGTCAGAGAGAGCTTTTTGTCCGAACCCAAACTGAAGATCTCATTTCTGCTGTTATCACGGAGCAGTACCGCTGTCTGATACTCAGCATCATGAAGTGCAGCATATGAACTGTCTGCGATAATATACTGCCGTTTAGAACCGTCAAATGTAAGGACGCCTTTGCCGGAAATTGTATTTTCACTCCATGTCGGAGCTCCCATTGTGATACCGAATGTAGATGTGTAAACGTCAGCAGCGATCTCAGAGCTGTCTGCCGAGAATTCCAATGCCGCCACTTGTCCGTCAGTGTATGGACGATTCTGTGCATAATCATCATAGCTTGCCCAGCCATAGATTGAGCCTTTCTGTACAGACCTTCCCGAATCGTCATAATAGTCTCCATCAGGCATTGCCTGACCACTCGCAGAGCCGTTGCCAAGACAATATGCAACGCCCTTTACAGCAGCATTACCGCTAACAGTATATGTGTTAAATACAAGTCCGCTTTCGATAACTCTTGCATTATCAGAAATAACTGCCTGACCCATAACTCCTGCGTAGTCAGCGATAATAGCATTATCCTTTACAACAGCATTTTCCGCGACGATCGCATGACCTGTCACGACTGCATTATCGGATACTCTCGCACTTCCTGTAACTACTGCGTGACCGTCGATCACTGCGTTCCCTGAAACAGTTGCATGACCGAGGACTTTTGCGTTCGGACCGACATATACAGAAGGATCAACTTTAGCTGTTGAGGCAACAAATCCGCCCCCGTTAGGGTGACGAGTTCCGCCTGATGCATCATTGCTGTATTGTTCCTGTTTGATGCCTGCACCTGTAATAGTTGCTGCCCAGGGATATCGTGTTTTACTGAGGAACGGGCAGTTGCTTTCATCAAATTCTCCTGTTCCGTATGCCCACGGAACTCCTATCTGCTGCCATGCCGAACTGTCGGGAGTTGCAGTTACTGTGAGATATGCAGCTTCATCGGTCGCGCTGCTGAAATCCATAGTCATAGTCTCATCGGACTTGAAAAGGTCAGAATAACGGGTAATACCGTCCTTCTGCTCAACGACAATACAGGCTCTCCAGTCTGCACCTTCAACACTTGTAAGCCCCTCAAGAGTAACTGATATTTTACTGCCGCTGACTTCAAGCGGAACTATATTCACTCCGAATTGCTGCGGAGCTCGCTCTGTCGGAACGGTATAGAAATTCTCTCTGCCTGACGTATTTTCAAGGATAGTATATATTTCTCCCCAGTTCCATTCTCCCCGCGCTAAAAGCTCATGCTGACGTGCCTGATACTCTTTTTTGTGAGCCAGATCAAGAGTTGCAAGGCGCTTAGCATAATTACCGAGAGTATCTTTCATATCAGCCCCGGAGATACGCTCTATTTCGGCGTATGGATATTCGTCACGCTGTCCCTGCTGCATGAGGTCTTTGACAAAGCTGTTTCCGTATCCGGGCAGATCATCAGGATTCTCCGTGATATACTGCAAAAATGCCCATGAAGCATAATTGTCACGTCCAAGTATCGGCGTAAAGCAGAGATTCTTCATATACGTCTCGAAATAATCGGTTATACCGTTCACACTGCCCCATTGCTTGCTGTAATAATCGGAATAAAGGAACTGCTCCCTGTACCAGTTAGCGATAGCCTCCCACCACGCCTGAACGTATTTGTTCTCGTTCCAGCCAAGCTGATGAGCTGTTACAACGTGTCCGAACTCATGCGGAAGTACCCATGAAGGATTGGGCGAATTCTGCATTGCTCCCACGCAGCAGAACATAAAAGCGTAGCCCTGACTGTCGTATCCCATATAAGCCCAGTCATCAGTGAAAGACGAAAGACCTGTGCCTGAAATATAGAAATTGACCTTGTACTGATTGCCGTCACGCAGGCTCATATTTACAGACTGTGTCGGCGGTTCCATTGACAGGTCGTTCATATAAACGTCCCAGCAGGCTTCAAGATTCCTTGCGTTCTCCTCAAGGAAACTCTGCGTTATTTTTGCTGAATCAGCTCCGTTTTTCCCCCATATGAACTGAAAATGCTCGGACTCCCAGCGGTTCACGTCCTCATTTGCACACCGAACATCACGGGTGAGCAGTTTTTCTTCTGCAACAGCAGTTTCAGCATACGAAATATAAGGTATAGTTGTCAGCGTCAGAGCTGAAGCCAAAACAGCAGCTGTTGTTTTCTTTGCAAATCTAAACATTATTATCCCCTCCAAAAAAAATTACCGCTCAATTAGTTCCTGTCTCATAAGCACAAGGTCAAATACGTCGAGCCTGCCGTCATTGCACAAGTCGCCTGCCTTCCAGTCGGGAAGCTGTGTATTGGGAGCTGCAAGCAGCCATTTGTTAAGAAGTACAAGGTCAGCAACATCCAGTCTGCCGTCTGCATTGATATCTCCGCGCACAGAGGAAATATCTTTTTCCGATGCAATAACGATGTAATTCATGCAGCTTGCCGACTGCCCGTTTGAACCGAGCTTCACTGCTTCACCTGCCTTGACAGGCTTTGCATACAGCTCAAAAGTCACACCGTTGGTGGTTTTGATCACACTGTTCGTTTTCGTAAAGTCTGACATCCACGCAGGGACGTTCTCCACACGGCTGTCCAGTCCGACATAGACTGTGCAGTCCTGTGCAATTGTCAATTCAGCCTGATCTTTGCTCGAAGCTTTCGCGTCGCAAGGCGTCATCACAAGCTCCGCACCGCCGAGCTTATCGGGGAGCTCGGAAACTGCACATTTCTCAGCAGTCCTGTCGCCGAACAGCGTATCTCCGACAGCAAGTGTATTGTCAATGCCCCAGCTTCTGTAATATGCCGTATCGAGCACATCAACACTGACAAGTCTGCCTGTTATAGCGTCATATGTGACGGGAGTGCCATTGTACTCAACAGGATCGCCTGCAAGCTCGTTCAGGTACATTTCGAGGTTGGTATAATCATCGCCTGAGAGGGAGACTATTGCGCCGTCCTTTGCATCATTCGGATTCAGACCATGTGCAGATTCCCATGCGTCAGGCATACCGTCACCGTCAGTATCAGTCGGAGCTGTACCGCCCTTGAAATTGCTGCTGTTCGGATAGCCGCCGGCATCGTTCTGACTGTCGATGATGCCTTTTAGTTTCTGTTTGGAGCCGATGTAAGTGTACTTGCCGTTTGTGACCTCACTGATATAGCGCGAGTCGATATAGTCCCATTTCGGATAATTTGCACCGACACTTGCGATAACGCTCCTGTACGCGTCCTCTGCGGACTGAGTGTTCACATACGGCTCAAACCACGGCGAATTGCTGCGGACTGTATCGTTCGTTGAATTCTTTCCGCCGGACTTAGCCTTGCCCGAGCTCCATTCATCAACATTTGCGCCGATAAGTGTCTGTCCGTTCTGTGCGACCTTCATATTGCCCGAAGCATAGAGCTTCTGCATATCGCCTGTGTTCAGTTCGTTGCCGTCCACGGACACAAGATGCAGACTGGTATTTGATTCTGCTCCTGCCTTGTAGTAGTTATTGACGAACTGCACGAATCTTGCACCGCCGTCTGTGGTGCGGTCACGCCAATTATATACGACATTGTTTCGTATATCGAGCGCACCGCCGTATGTCACGCCGTCCTGTTCCATAGCGCCTGCAAGTGACCAGTTGCGTCCTGTATTGTTAATGAGGAGATTATGGTGGAACGAGCCGACATAGCCGCCAATAGATGCCGCAAATGCGTGAGTTTCGGTACCGCTGCCACGGTCGCCTGCATCATAATGTACGGAATCGTGCAAGGATTCGCCGATGATATTCCGCTGGAAAGTGATATTAGACGCACTTCTGGTGGAAAGTCCCTCGTCCGTAGCCCATGAGATCGAGCAGTGGTCAACGATCGTATGGTCGCAGGAGCTTATGCCCATACCGCCCATAGATTTTCCCGAAACATCGCCGACGCGGGTACGAATATCGCGGATAATGACATCGCTCGAGCCCATTGCTCCGAATGTATAGTTGATAAGCGTTATGCCGTCTCCTGGAGCAGTCTGACCTGCAACATACACATCTCCGCCGTCATCGGGAATGCAGAGGACGGATTTCAGAGAAATAACACCGCCCACATCGAAAACGACTGTCCTTGCGCCTTTGAGCGTTTCAAGTCCGTAGCGCAGAGAGCCCTCGCCGCTGTCGTTGAGATTGGTGACATGATAGACATAGCCGCCCCTGCCGCCTCTTGCAAAACGTCCGTAGCCCTCGGCAGTCGGGAAAGCAAGGCGGCTGAGCATGAACGAGTATACCGCGCCTTTGACTGTACCGTTTGCGCTTACCTCGTCCACTCGCCAGTAGTATGTCGGGATCGAAGAATAGCTGTCATCGATGGTATATTTTGCTGCGGTCTGATTGCCCTTGAATTCAGCGGAATTGTGATTCGCATTGAAAACGGCATCATAACTTGTACCGATGTAAACATCATGGGACAGAGCGTTCTTTCCTGCCGTCCACGAAAGTCCCTGTGAGCGGTCAAGGTGGGCTTCCTTATCGGCAGGAGTCATTTTCGATACACCGTTGAAAGGGTCACTGCCGTCCAGCTCGAAGCCGTTGAGCCACGCAACATCCATTTTGCCGCCGCCCTCAGGTGAGATAAGGATAGTAACACTGCTGCCCGTCCATGTTACGTAAGATATGCCTGCATCATTTTCATTGGTGACATTGGTAGGACAATTCACGCCTGTGAGAACTTTTTTGCCATTGACGTAAATGCTGAGCTTACTGTTTGTGTATCCGTCAGTGTTGCAATGCCACATCTGTAAGGAATGCTCGCTCTCTGACAATCCTGATATTTCCAGTTTGAGAACGCCGCCATTATCGCCGTCCTTTATCTTTGCCCCGTCCATTGTAAGCCGCGGATAAATGCCGCTCTGAAGCTGTAACTTTTTATTGTTGGCGCCCGTTACATTACCGCCGGCAGAACCACCGTTAGAGAGCTTAAATGTCACATTTCCGACCTTGTATGTTGGTGCAGTACCTTCCTCAAGCATCCAGTTGTTGGCGTTCTTGGAATACGATGCCTTTCTGCCGTCATTCTTGTTGATGTCCACACGGATGCGTGAGGCGGTGTCGGCTGCCTGCGCGGCTATAGCATACGGTGTCTGCTGTGATGAAGGGATTTGAACACCTCCGGCCAGTACCGCAAGTGCCGCTGCAAAAGCTGCTGCTTTTCTTCTTGTAGCCCCCATGAGATATCCTCCTTGTAAAAATGCAAATATATCTGATATGTTTTATACACAGTTTACTCATATTTTTATTGTAACATAACAACTAAAAATGTCAATTCACAAATCGGATATAAAATTGCACATTTTGGATATTGTATCTGAAATGGGTAATATTTCTTGACGAAGTAAACTGCCTTGTTGTATAATGAAAGAAAGCATACTAAAAGGAGCGTATCAAGATGAAGTTTGGAACGATCGGTGTCGTGGCAGGAAGCATTTTCGGCACAATGGCAAAGGAATATTTGCGCGGAATTTCTCAGGCTGCAAAGGAGAAAAATCTGAAAGTCTTAGTCTTTGCATCGCTTGAATCCTTTGAGATAGAGGAGGATTATGAAAAAGGCGAACTCGCTCTCCTGGAAAGTGTAAACTACGGTGTATTAGACGGTATTATCTTTATTCCAAACAGCTTCACGCTTCGTTCATTCGGCGACAAGGTGTATGAAATCTTGCAGAAACGCTGTACAGCTCCCATAGTCATTATGGACGACGTGCTTACCTATCAGCCTGATGTTATCGCCGATCATGAGAAGGCGTTTGCTGCTTTGACATCTCATATGATTGAAGCACACAACTGCACTGACATTGTACTCATTGCAGGTCCGGAGGGTGAAGTCCTCTCGGAGCAGCGCATTTCAGGTTTCAGGAACAGTCTTGCAGAACACGGTCTGAGCTGTGCAGAGGATACTGTCATCTATGGTGATTACTGGCTTAATGCGCCAACTTCGTATGCTGAAAAACTGGTTTCAGGTGAGATTCGCAAGCCACAGGCAGTTCTCTGTGCCAATGACATTATGGCGATAACGCTCGAAAGGGCGTTAGCCGAAAAAGGCTGGGAAGTGCCGCAAAACCTGGCAATCGCAGGCTATGACGGAACTGACTATGCCTTCAAAAGTCACCCCCGTATCACAAGCTGTCTGCCGGCATATGCAGAAGCAGGACATGAAGCAGTCCAAACGCTGATAGCCAAGATCAACGGTATCGAAACCGAACCCCAAAGAATAAATGCAGGAAAGCTCATTATTGGCGAAAGCTGCGGCTGTCTGCACTGTAACTTAGGAGAAAATGCAGAGCGGAATCATGAACTTTATTATGATTCGCTATTCGATGAGTTTTATGATAACCGTAATTTGCTCATGCGTGTTGCAACGGCGCAGTCTCTGAGCGAATTCATGCGAAAGCTGTATCAGAATATGATACCGTCTGTAATGATACATAAACTCTGCCTGCGGAAGAACTGGCTGAATGAAACCATATCCTCACCGCTTCAAGAAAATGAGATACTTATGGAAATGCAGCCCGACGGCTCGTACATAGAATTCCCTGCTTCATCGCTGCTGCCGTCGGATTATCCGATACTTAACGAGAACCGCCTGATATTCTTCACCTCGCTTCATTTCGGTATGGATTTCTATGGTTATTCCGTGGCTCAGAGCGGTGAGGGAAAGATCACGTTTGAATCGGTATATCGAAGATTCTGCCATGAGGTCAATGTGGCTCTTGAAGAAATACGAATGCGTAATCGACTGAAAACATCTGTATATAAAATGCACCTTGCTTCGATACGCGATCCGCTTTCAGGTTCTATCGACTGGGGAGCTCTGCTGAACTTCATGATGTGGCTATCCGAGAACTCACAGCTCAGCACAGAGCGCTTTGCAATTATGCTTGTATTTGTCAAATCCCGCGACAGCAACAGCAATATCCGGCTAAAAGTCAAAAAGAGCATACAGAATTCGATCTCCAAGGAACTAAGCTATATCAGGATAAATGATTCCACATACTGTATCTTCGGTATGACCGAAAATGATAAGATACTGACCATGATCGAGAACAGCATTTCTCAGGAGCAGCAAAATGAAAACTGTTCGCTCGGCTTCTATCACGAATACTTCAAAAGCGGCATCAGCCGTGAGGAGTTCCTCAGCAATATGAACCGTCTGAGGCAGATGTTTGAACCAAAGACGACCAATGAAGAGCTTGCTCCCGTTCACAGCCGCTATGTCAAAATGCTCAAATTTATACGCAAGGAGATATATGAGCACCCGCAGGCTGAATACAGCAAGGAGAGCTTTGCCGAATCCATGTATGTCAGCACAATGTATTTCCAGAAGCTGTATAAGCAGATGTTCGGCATTCCGTTTACCCGTGATCTGATAGAAGCGCGTATCGCTATGGCAAAGGAACTGCTTTCCGAGACCAATCTTCCGGTCGCTGAGGTGGCTGAGGCGTGCGGCTACAAGAATCTCCCCTACTTTATCCGTCAGTTCAGTCATGAGACTGGTGACACGCCGAATCATTTCAGAAAGCATAAACGCTCTGAGAACACTGACTGAATGTTGCATATTATCCAAAAAGTGTAATTTTCTATCCGATTTGTGGATTGACAAGTATCCGACACCGCTTTATAATGAAAACATGATTTAGCCGTGAATAACGAAACATATTTTAAAATTCGCAAGTAAATCAGTGCCTAAGGATAATGCTCCGCTGAACGGAGATTATCATATAGATTGTTCTGTAAGGGGGACAATTCGGGTAAGGCTGGCTTGTTAGCCAGCCTTTATCAAAATAAGGAGGATCACTTGTCATGAAGAAAAAAAGATTACTTTCTGCATTTTGTGCTGCCTGCATTGGCGTATCTGCCTTGAATGTGCCGACAGCCTGTTTGTCCGTCAATGCCGCAGCCGCAAACAACACAGCCTTCAACAATACGGCTGGTATGACCGTGGAGTACCTTGACCGTGGCATCTGTGCAGTCAACACAGGCAGCGGAATGCTTGTTAACTGGCGTTTCCTTGCGACTGACCCTGACAATGCCATATTCAAGCTGTATCGGGACAATACGCTCATCTACACCTCGACAGAAAAGGCGAATGGTGCGACTTGTTTCCTCGACAAGTCAGGCAATGCAAACTCTGCTTACAAAGTTGAGACATACAACGGAACACAGCTCATAGCAAGTGATAATTGCACAATTAAATCATCCAACGCCTATTTTGACATCAAGCTCGACCAGCCTGGCAAGGGCTCTGACGGCGGCACCTACTCGCCGAACGACATGAGTGTCGGTGATGTGGACGGTGACGGTGTGTATGAACTGTTCGTGAAGTGGGATCCCTCCACATCAAAGGACAACTCCCAGAAGGGAAAGACAGATAAGGTCTATATCGACTGCTACACGCTCACGGGCAAGAAGCTCTGGCGCATTGATCTTGGCGTGAATATCCGTGCAGGAGCGCACTATACGCAGTTCTATGTGGCAGACTTCGACCTTGACGGCAAGTGCGAAATGACCTGCAAGACCTCAGACGGCACGGTTGACGGCACAGGCAAGGTCATCGGAGATAAGTCTAAAGTATATCGTGACGGCAATGGACTGATCTACTCAGGCAATGAGTTCTACACGCTGTTTGACGGCGCGACAGGTGCGGCACTTGATACCGTCAATTATGAGCCGGGACGCGGTGATCCGACCAAATGGGGCAAGTCCTCTGACAAGTTCAACCGTGTGGAGCGCTACTGGGGCAGTGTTGCATATCTGGACGGCGTAAAGCCGAGCGTCATCACAGGTCGCGGCTATTATGGAAGATTGACTGCAACGGCTTATTCCGTGGAGAATAAGAAACTCAAGAAGCTCTGGACATTTGATACAGGCACAAGCTCATCCACCGCAGGATACGGCGACGGTAATCACAATTCTATGGTGGCAGATGTGGACAACGACGGAAAGCACGAAATTATTACAGGATCGACGTGTATCGACCATGACGGCACACTCAAATGGAATACAAATACAGGTCACGGCGACGCACTTCATGTGGGCGATCTTGATCCGACCAATCCGGATATTGAAGTCTGGACTTGCCATGAGGACAAGCCCTATGGTGTGTCTCTCATTGATGCGGACACAGGAAAGACGATTTTCAGGAACAACGGCTCAGGTGATACGGGACGCTGCTGTGCGGATAATGTCTGGGCAGGCAATCCGGGAGCCGAGCTTTGGGGCAACGGCAACGAAGTCAAAGATGTGAACGGATCAACACTCAACTGCCGTCGTCCGGCTATAAACTTTCTGAGCTACTGGGACGGTGACTTTGAGCGCGAGATACTTGACGGCTACACTGATTCTCCGGCTACCATATCCAAGCTGACAGGCGATGCAGGCAAGACCACTATAACAAATCTGCTTTCTACAGACGGCTGTTACACCTGCAACACGACAAAGGGCACTCCTTGTCTGAGCGCAGATATTTTCGGCGACTGGCGCGAGGAACTCATTGTCCGCAAGGCTGACGGCAGCGGCATCCGCATCTATACGACTACCTACGACACGGACTACCGTGTACAGTGCCTGATGCATGACCCGCAGTACCGTGTACAGGTCTCCTCGCAGAACACTGCCTACAACCAGCCGCCGCATACCAGCTTCTTCCTCGGTACGGGCTACGATATGCCTGCTCGTCCTGCCTGCACAGTTCTCGGCGGCGGAAGCCGTCCTGACGATATTATCGAAGTAGAGCCGATAAAAGGAGCTCTCGTCAGTGAACTCAATATCAAGGATACAACATATTACAAAAGCTGGGGCATTGACAGCTCCCTTGCAGTTGGTGATACAGTTTTCGGAGACAGAGAGGCTGAACGATGTGCGGTTTTTGAACTGCCGTCTTATCTGGAAGGAGCAGAGCTGATACTTACTCCCTGCGATGCGAAGAATTCTGATAAAGAACAGGCAGAACTTACTTTTGCAAAGGACTGTACGCTCTATGTAGGACTGGACAGCCGTGTGGAAAAAGTCCCCTCATGGCTTTCGGGCTTCACAAAGATAGATGATACTGTCAATACATCCAACGGCGTAACATTTGTGTTGTACACGAAGTCTGTCAGAGCTGATGAAAAGCTTATACTCGGTGCAAACGGACAGTCCACAAGCTGCATGAATTATATTGCAGCGGTATCGGAAAAGGCTGCTGATAAGACTGTTATCGGCGATGTCAATGCAGACGGAAAATTCAATGTTGCTGATTTAGTCGTATTGCAGAACTGGCTGCTTGCTAAACCTGACGCTGAACTTGCTGACTGGAAAGCAGGAGATTTGTGTGAAGATGACAGGCTCGATGTGTTCGATTTATGTCTGATGAGAAAAAAGCTCGTTGGATAAGGTGAAAGCTCCCCAACTGATTGGGGAGCTTCTTTCTCATTCATTATGAATTTGCGTCATATACTCGTTTCATCGGAAACATTGAAGCCCGCGAAGAAAAGCCTCAGAGATATTCTTTGTAAGAGCGGGCAGTGTTTCCTTTGGAACGAGCTCTGAGAATGTCACTCCCGCAAAGGAACGAATAATAGCAAAGAATTTAAGTTTATTCTCATATTTCGCGAGCTCATTCTCATCGGTGATGCCCGTGTATTCATGAATAAAAACATCCCATACACTGCTCAGCAATTCATCAGACATTCCTGTATAGCGCTCTGCTCCGCCGCTTCTCTGAGTTACCAGCCTCATTATCTGATATGAACCAAGAAGATCGATAACAGGATCTCCGACCGAAGCGTCGCCCATATCAATAAGTATCAGCTCACCGTCACAAACCATAATATTTCCGGGATGAAAATCGCCGTGGATAAAAGTATTTGCAGCGGGGATGCTCCTGATAAAGCCTCTGAGCTTTTCAATTATCTCGTCCGAATACCAACCGCTTCGGGCAGCGATATCAGCCCAAAGCATAAGTCCGTCCCTTGCATCGGGAAGCACTCCGTCATCAAACTCGGTGGAATGGAGCTTTTTCAGGAGTTTTGCCATCTGACGGGCATAATACTCTTTCTTATCGGGAGCATCAGCAATTGTTTCTCCGAGAGTTTTTGCTTTTATCATTTCATAGATCATACCGTATCTGTCGCCGACCTTAACTATATCATAGGATATTGCCGACGGGATATCATGGATAAACGCCTGACGCGCCGAACTTTTCTCACGTTTTATCCTCTCGATAGTATTTGAGATCGGGTTATAGACCTTGATGATCCGTTCTTCGTCAAGTCGGTAAACAGCCCCGTTTGCCCCTTTTCCGATACAGGGCAGACCATCAACGCTGATATTTCGGAGCTTTTTTTCAACACTGAGCAGCTCGGTAAAGCCTGTTGTTTCAAAGATCTCAAACACAGCGGAAGAAGCATTGATAACGGAAACATTTATCCACTTTTTCTTACATTTCAGCAGAACTCTCAGACCTGCACTTGAAATATAATCAAGCTCATCAGCGTCAAGAGTCACCTCGTCGATACTCTCACCCTGATATGAAGCAAGTCTCGCTTCGATCTCCCTGCCGAAATCATCGGAATTACGTGCATCCACACTCTTTGGAAATTTAATAACAACATTCATTGGCATTCTCCCACTGTTCACATTTTAGGCAATACCGCACAAAGCTTGTGCTGGAGATGCGATGACAGATTTTTCGTCAGATTGTATAGAAATTCCGCAGGCATACTGACGTATGTCAAGGAATTTCTGTGCAAGATGTCGGAAAATATGCAAGCATATCCAGTACAAAGCCTTCAGGCGGGCTTTGTGCGGTGTTGCCTTTAATAAAATCGGTCACCATCAGTTCATCAGTCACTGTCATCATCCGCCGTCTTGCTTTTCTTCAGTATAGCACATTTTACGTCTGCTGTAAATTGACAAAATCACAGTTTTTTCGGCTCCGAACTATTGCTTTCAGCATTGCGGAGCATACGGCGGACCGAGCAGCTGCCGATCAGCATGATAAGCCGCAAGTCACCCTGCGGCTGAAAACCTCATTCTTCAAAGAAATCATATACCATACGGTTGAACCCCTTGCCGAGGTAAACTGCGTGCCCCTCATTCGGAAAAATATGGACCTTACAGCCGAGCTTATCCGCAATTTCTTTTGCCCCCTCAGCGGTGGTTATCTTGTCAAGCTCAGCGCCCAATACAAGCACAGGACATTTTATCCTGTCAAGCAGCCCTGAGCAGTCGAGCGAATATATCGCCCTTGCGTGATCAGCAAAGCGTTCAATGCTCATAAATTTAGTAAATCTCATCATAAGCGGGATCAGTCTGCGGTACAGCTTCATCTGTTTCTCGGTATACATCTTATCGTAGCTTTTGGTGAGAACGCCCTGAAGATCGCCGTTTTCGGCAATAGCGAGCCACTCATCCACCGCGCTGATCATAAGAGGATTCGTTTTTGCAGCCGTAACACCGAGCACAAGCCTTCTGACAAGTTCGGGGTGATATGCCGCAAGATACTGTGCTATCATTCCGCCCTGTGACACACCGACCACATACGCATCGGTAATATTCAGTGCCATCATAGCGCCTGCAAGGTCCTCCGCCATAGTCCGTATCGTACATCCGGGGTCACGTCCTTTGCGCCTGTCGAAAACATACACCGTGAGCTCCTTTGCGAATCTGCGGTAGAAATATGCAAGATTGCCTGCTGTTCCGCTCATATCGACAATATTCAGTCCGGGTATCATCACCATCTGCCTGCTGCCCCTGCCGAATTTTGCATAATACATCTCAGCACCTGACGGCAGCATTACCGTTTTATTTTCAGCGTTAAACATAATTGTCACCTTTTTCATTTCTGCTTTGTAAGCTCTGCGCTCAAGCTTTTTACACCTTCCGAGCATATCGGTCAAAAACATTATAACACTGCCGACTGATTTTGAGAAGACCTTTTTGAAAATTTAAGGCAATACCGTACAAAGCATTCAGGCGGGCTTTGTGCGGTGTTGCCTAAAGGAAAACAGGTGATATGTCATGAAATGAGGAGCTGTCTCAGCAGGCAGAGGTCAAACGTGTCGATCCTGCCGTCCTCGCAGAGGTCGTACGCCTTTCGGTCAGCAAGTTCTGCGGACTTGTCTCCGAGCAGCCATTTCTGCAAGGTCACGAGGTCAGCGGAAGAGAACTCACCGTCGCCGTTGACGTCACCCTTCACATACTCGGGGACAGGCGGCTGAGAGCCTATCTTCCTGTACACATTCTCATACATCGTCTCCGCCCAGAGCTTCTTCATTGCCTCATAGCCCTCGGAATTCGGGTGAACGCCGTCAGCGCTGAGTCCCCATGTGTTCTTGCTGAAGAAGTCGTCGAAATCGGGCCCGTGAACGAGCTTATCGCCGTACTCCTCATACAGCTTATCGACCACAGAGTTGTAGTAGCCCACATTGTCGCCGACGTCCTTGTTCGTAGAGGACGGTATCTTCGGGAGCACAGGCACTTTTCCTGCTTTGAGCACAGCATCTATCATATACTTTGTGTTGCTGTAGTAGCTCTCCGCGTTGTTCGGGTTGCCCCAGCAGTCATTCGTACCGTAAGCAATGCTGACGAAATGGACGGGGCTCCCGCTGAGCCATTCGTCGATGTGTTCCCTGCCGTCCTTACTGGTGATACCACCGATGCCGCCGTTCTCCTGAGCGGGGAAGAATCGGTCGTCTATCTGATTCACATAGCTGGCGTAGCTCGTACCGTAAGCGTTTACCATACCGCCCGCGGTAATGGAATCGCCGAAGAATATCCAGCTGTCGAACACACCCTGCGAGGCGTCGTGTATATCGAGGTTGAGCGTTACCCTGTCACCTGACGCCTTTGAGACGTTCATGCGTATCCAGTTGTAACCGTCCATATCTATCAGGTGCTGACGCGAGCTCAGCCCATTGCCCGTAACGGTCACAGCAGTCTCCCAGCCCGCCGACGGACAGTTTCCGCCTGCTGCCTTGTTGACCTCGATAGTATAATCTGTCGGCTCGGCATTTCTGCTCGCATAGGCACCGAGGTCGTCATAGCTGCTGAGGTTGTACCACGCCGCGAGCACATTTTTACGCTGTTCCTTCGGCACCCCCGACAGGTCATACGCGAGGTAGTCGCCCGCCGACGCGTTCCACGAGGTGAAGTAGTGCTCATCATTGCCCATGGAAGCACTGTCGGACTTGTCCGAATAAGCGGGAACGCCCCTGCTTATAACGGGATTAGCCCCCTCGAAGAATGGATCGGCTGCAAAAGCGGTGCTGTACGCGCTCCCGTCCGACACAAAAACATCCGAACCCGCAGCAGCTAAGCCGCTCAGCGCGACAGCCGCAGCAAGAACCGATGAAACTATCTTTTTCACATATATCATCCTCCAGTAAAACAGATTTTCTTAGCATATTATTGCTTGGGGTAAAGTCGGTAAAAATATCGTCGGGCTGCTCCGAGGCAGAATGTACGGAGCGGATATCGCTGTCAGAAAGGCTGATGCCGCGATCCGAGCACGCGTCCCTGAAGCCTCTCAGCCTCTCCTCCGACGAGCGGTGGCTGGGCACACCCGCGAGGCAGTAAAGCTTCCTGCACCCGTGTTCGTCGGTCAGATGCCTTGTTATGCGGTACATACTTCCGTATTCGTCAGCGTTCATACCATTCGGCTTTTCCGAGCTGCCGCCGAGCACGAGACAAGGTGTATCGGTCTGCATGAGACAAGCATTAATCTTTTCGATGACCTCCTGCGTGTGGAAGCGTTCCTCGGCAAAGATGATCCCGTCGAGCCTATGCATACATATCAGGGTATAGATATTTTCAAGCCCCGAGATATACGAATCATAGCGGTATTCACGCAGGCAGTTGTATATCCCCGTGTACACGGTCAGGTCATATCCGAGCAGTTTAGCCTGTTCGTATGCTTCCTCAACGAGATCGCGGTCGAGCGGACTGTTTATCTCGGGGATAATGAGTCCGAATCTGCCTTCAGCCACCATGATAAGCACCTCCTACAGGTCGAAGCGTTTCTCCTTATTATTATACTCCGACCGAACAAAAAAGTAAATGAGGATTTGTGCTGAAATGATAGCAGAAATGCAATATTTTCGTTGACTTTTCCGCCATAATTATGATAAAATCAGAACAGAGGTGAAGATAATGAAGTGTCTGTGCGTAGGCTATCATCATATACATGACGAAAAATTCGCGGTAGACCGTCCCGACGGCTCGGGCGACTGGCTGCTGCTCATAGTAAAAACTCCCGCGGTGTTCAGTATCGAAGGCGAAGAGATACACACCAAGGCGGGGACATATATCATATTTCCGCTCCATGCACCGCTGAAGTATTCAGCCGACAGCGGCGAATACATCGACGACTGGCTGCACTTCTTCCCTGACGAGGAAGAACTCCGTCTGTTCAGCGAGCTCGATATCCCGCTTAACAGACCCGTACACATCGGCGACACGACAGCAGCCTCCGCCATGATGCGGAACATCTGCTTTGAGTTTTACTCCGCACACCGTAACCGCAACGAGATAGCATCGCTGTATTTCCGCATGATGCTGTACAAATTCAACGAACAGCTTGTCTTCCATTACAGCGACACCTTTCTCACCGAAACGAAATATATGCACAGCCTGCTGTGGATACGCGAATCTATATTCCGCTGGCCCGAGCAGGAATGGAACGCAGATTTTTTTGCAGCCGAGCTCGGCATAAGCCGTTCCCGCTTCCAGCATTTGTACACCACAGCATTCGGCTCGACTATGATGCAGGACATAATCGACAGCCGTATCCAAAGGAGCTGCGAGCTTCTGAAAAACTCAAAAATGAAGATAGAAGAGATAGCAGAGAACTGCGGATACAGCAGCGTTTCGCATTTTGTGAAGCTGTTCCGCGAAAAAACGGGAGTGACTCCCGCTGCCTACAGAAGGAACGACTGACGTCAAAGACAAACCGCTGTATGCCGTGAAATATCGGCATACAGCGGTTTCATATTTATTGAGAGAAAAATCCGTATCTGCTCAGCCGCGGTGCAGCCCGATGTACATAGATCAGCACTTTTCAGCGTAATCGGTACCTGCAATGAAGTACGTGATATTAGCGTTCGGGTCGCTCATGGGTCTTACGCCGACCTTGAAAGCGTAGCTGAGCTTATCATAGTCATAGTTCACAAAGTCGCAGCTTACTATCAATCCGTCAGCGAAACCGGAAGCAGCGATAGCGTTCTGACCAGCCTGCTGGCTTGCGAAAGCGAATCTGTGCTCGGCGGAATCATAGTAATGCTCCCATTCTTCCTTGGTAAGGCTGTCCTGTTTGCTGATCCACTCGCCCTCAGTCATAGCGAAGTTCTCGCCTGCGATGTAGTACCAAGCAGCAGCATTCGCGTTGTCGACGGGAATGATACCGAAGCGATAAGCAGCCGAGCCGTCGCTTGTCTGAACAGTCTCCGAGCTTACAATCCTGCCGTTACCGCCCGCGTAAGCGATCGCATTGTCGGCAGCCGCCTGCTCTGCGGAGGAAGCAGCCTTGTATGCGGGAGCAGCCTGCTGAACGGGAGCCTGAGCTGCGGGCTGCTGTGTATATGAAGCAGTATTTGTATCAGCGTTGTAGGAAATGACATCGTTGTTGCTGAGCGCAGCAGCGTTTGCGTTCTGCTCTGCCGACTTTGCGGGAGCGGTCACAGCCGTCTCTGTTGTCACAGCGGCATTGTCAGTCTGAACAGCCTCCGTGGTCTGAACAGTCTGTGCTGCGGGCTGTACCTTACCTGCGTCCTTTGATGTCTCAACTGCACGTCCGCAGCCTGTCAGTGCGATAGCACCGAGGATAGAAGCGATAGCGATTACTGTGAACTTACCTGTTTTCATGATTGATTTCTCCTTTATCATTACGATTTAATAACATTTTTCTGAGGGGCTTTCCCCTTCCGTGATTACATAATACCACGGATACGCGAGAGAATCAATATTCAATAATTCCCCGAAACGTAGCCTAAACTACGCATTTTTGCGAGGTGTAGTTTAGGCTACGGAAACCGTTGAAACTGTAAAAAAACTATTCGGGGCAGCCGTCCCCTGCAAGCACACCATACACAGGAGAGCCGCGCCGCAGGAGCGTGAGCCCCCCCGCCCGCACCCCCCGCAAAGCTCCGCCCGCATCAGGCAAGCGGATAATCAGATAAATCAGCAAATTTCATTGACATTTCGGAAGAAAAGTTATATACTATTATTATACAACCATTCAGGCAATACCGCACAAAGCTTGTGCTGGAGATGCGCCGACAGATTTTTCGTCAGATTGTATAGAAATTCCGCAGGCATACTGACGTATGTCAAGGGATTTCTGTGCAAGATGACGGAAAATATGCAAGCATATCCAGTACAAAGCCTTCAGGCGGGCTTTGTGCGGTGTTGCCTTCAATGTGTTGAGCATTGAAGATTGTTATGAAGGATAGGAACAAAACGGCTTTGTATCAGTCAGGCATCAAAGCCAACTCTTGCTCTTTATAAGATGAAAAGGAGCATATCTGAAAACAGGGGTGAATTATAGTGAAGAAAGCAAAAAGGACATTAATGAAAGCAGTCACAGGCAGCCTTATGGCAGCAGTCATGGCAGCTTCTTCCGCAGCAGGAGTGCTTGCCCCCATGAGCGCAAATGCAGACGAACTGCTCGGAGCCACGGACTTCGACGACGGCGTCGGTCTCCCGTGGCACACCTGCGAGACAAGCCCTGCCCGACAGACATTCGACATTGTTGACGGAGCCTACACGATCCGTATCCTCAACAATTACGGCGGCGAAGGAAGATGGGACCTGCAATTCCGTCACAGGGGCATTCATCTCACACTTGGGCACAGATACCATATCCACGCAGAGATAACGCCGTCCGAAGACGGATACATCTATTCGTCCATCGGTAACTACGCGGGCGACCTCGAATACTGGAACGATACGGGCAGCGGAGACTGGAAGGCGTCAAAGCTTACAAAGGGCGAGACATTCATCATTGATACCGACTTCACAGCAGGCAAAGGACCTTCCGCCATGCAGGAAGGACCTGCTCAGTGGATGTTTGCGTATGCCTGCGACAAGGGTGCATCGAGCGAAGCGATGTACGGAATGACGGAAACAGGGATGCCCAACGGCTCCATGCTGATATTTGATAATATGTCACTTCAGGACCTTGACGGCTCGGGTGATGAGCCGAACATTACAGAGTACGGGGTGATACGACCGAAGTCGAATGTCCGCCTCAATCAGGTCGGCTATTACAATGGGCTCAGAAAGGTGGCGTCATACACCACAGACGCTCGCGTTCCGCTTGAATTCGACGTCTTTGATGCTTCGGGGAAGTCCGTATACCACGGAACATCCACGGTCATCTCAAACGACTACGATTCGGGCACTCCCAAGGATACTACCGTAAAAAACATCGGCGGAAATCCTGCTATCAAATATAAGGACAGCGGCACATACGTTCATATTCTGGACTTTTCGGAATTGGAGAAAACAGGTGACGGATACTATATTATAGTAAAGGACGATACGGGGGTATCAGGTACCCGCAGCGGAGCGGAAGAGAAGGCGTTCGACACAGAGGTCACAGGCGACAAGGTAATGTGGACGAACCGCAAGACAGGCATACAGTACCAGATGAACAAGTCACATCCTTTCAGCATATCCGACACTGTCTATGACGGACTTCTCCGCGACTCCATGAGCTATTTCTACCAGAACCGCTCAGGCGTCCCGATAGAGGCAAAGTACATCATCAGCGACAATGCTGCTTCTCTTGCTCACGACCGTTACGGTCATGCTCCTGACACAGCATACGTCCAGCCGAATTGGGTAAAGTATTACACAAATGAATTCGACGGCGACAAGGCCTACAAGATAACAGCCACAAACGGCTGGTACGAATCAGGCAACCACAGCAAAAACGTTGTCAGCGGAGGCATATCCGTCTGGACGCTCCAGAATATGTATGAGATGTCAAAGCATCTCGGCTCGGATGAGAAGTGGGAAGACGGCAAGTCAATACTCATCCCGCAGGACAAGAACAACGCCAAGGGCTCACCCGATGTACTTGACGAGGCGCGTGTCGAGCTCGAGTGGATGTTTGACATGATGGTAAAGCCCGACGACCCGTACTTCGGCGAGGACGCAGGACTTGTATATCACAGTATACAGGACCATAAATGGACAGGCATTGCTATCCGCGCATGGGATTATGAAGGCTTCGGCACGCCGACACGCATAGTCAAGCCGCCCACGTATTCCGCAACATTCAATATGGTCGCCTGTGCCGCTCAGGCAGCGCGTCTGTGGAAAGATATAGACGATGAATTTGCCGCGAAGTGCCTTGAAAATGCAGAGACAGGACTTGCTGCCGCGGAAAAGCTGCAAGCGAACTGGTACGACAAGAACGGGACATCCGCCGAGCAGGACGACGTCACAGGCATGAACAACAGGGAGGGCGACGTATATTTCGCTCCTCTCGACCAGGCAATGCAAGGCGAGCTCTACGGCGACACCTACGTAACAGACGAATACTACTGGGCACTCTGCGAGCTCTTCGCCACAACAGGCGCCCCCGAGTATTACGACAAGCTCAAGGTCTACAGGAACCTCAACGACGCCATGGGACAGGACAAGGCTTTCGGGCTCACGACCAATATCACGGGCGGCGAGAACAGCGGTTCATTCAGCTCATTCAACTGGGGCTGTACAGCAGGTCTCGGAACGCTGTCGCTTTACCTCAATGATGACCAGCTCAATGCCGAAGACGCAGCGGCAGTAAAGAATTCGATATGCAAGGCAGCCGATACGTACATTTATCAGGAAAATATCTCGGGTATGGGTATACCCTATGTCGGCATTAATTATGTTGATTACATAAGCGGCGGTATCGTCGAACCAATTGAATTATCGGGCTATGAATTCGGCTCAAATTCATACGTAGTAAACAACGCGATAGTAATGGCATATGCCTACGACGCCGCCATGTCTTCCAAATATCTCAGCGGAGCGTCGATTGCCATGGACTACATCTTCGGACGCAACGGCAACGATTTCTCTTATGTGTCGGGTTACGGCGACGTGGAATCGGGCTCGGTGATGCAGTATCCCCACCACAGATACTGGGCTAACGGCATTTCCCCCGAATACCCGAAGGCGCCCTCGGGCGTACTGTGCGGAGGTCCGTATGTCGGGGCATATGATGATTATATCCGCGGCACGGGATATAGGAGAGGCACACTCGCAAGCCAGAAGTGCTATGTAGACTCAGGCGAAGCGTGGTCTGTGAACGAGACCGCACTCAACTGGAACGCATCGCTTGCGTGGATAACTTCCTACCTTGAAGATGTAGCCCCGAGCGTCGGCCCCATACCGCCCGTAACGACCACTACCTCGACTTCGACCTCAGGGATCGCAGGAACGTCATTATACGGTGATGCCAATTCAGACGGAAAGGTAACTGTCGCAGATGCGACCGCCATACTCCAGTATATAGCCAACAAGGACAAATACGACCTCAAACCGCAGGGCAAGGTCAACGCAGACATTGTAGACAAAGGCGACGGAGTGACACCAAAGGATGCATTGGCTATCCGTATGATCGACGCAAAGACCATCAGCGCGGCAGACCTTCCGATAACATCGGAAAAGATGAGCCTGCTCTCAAACGATCGGAAGAACAGCTGAATATCGGCACGCTATCCTTTAGGCAACACCGCACAAACATTACCAATTGATTTAATAAATGTCCGTACAAATTTACAAAAAACTGTATTTTGTCCACCATTCTTTCAAAAAAGGGGTTTCCCGAATCGCTTGTATGCTGTATTATAATAGAAGGGATGTTTATTGTACATACAATCGCCAAATTCAAGGAGGAATCAGAAATGAGCAAGATCAGAGCAATAAAGTCTGTGCTTGCGGGAATGCTTGCAGGAACAATGGTATTTTCGGCGGCATCGGTATTCCCGACAGGCACATTCACACAGGAGCTCGACGCAAATGCGGCGGGAGCCTGCACTATCAACACAAACAAGCTGTACCAGCGTATCCGCGGCTTCGGAGGAATGAACCATCCCGAGTGGCAGAGCTACAACGCGCAGAACGGAGCTCCGGGAGACATGACAGCAGCGCAGGTACAGACAGCATTCGGCAACGGAGCCAACGAGCTCGGCCTCACAATACTCCGTATCTTTGTCAGCGACCAGCAGAACGCATGGAACAATGCGATACCCACCGCTCAGAGAGCATCCGCGCTCGGAGCCACAGTCTTTGCGACACCGTGGAACCCGCCTGCTTCGATGAGAAGCAACGGTTCTGGCGGACCTCGCGGAGGTCAGTACGTCCTCAATAACGGCGCGGAAGCGAACTACGCAAAGCACCTCAACGACTTCATCAAGTTCTGCAACAGCAAGGGAGTAGAGCTCAACTCCATCTCTGTACAGAACGAGCCTGACTGGTCGGGCGAGTGGACATACTGGGCACCCTCACGCTGTGCCTCATTCCTCGCAAACTACGGCAAGACCGTAACCGCAGGCACCAACACCAAGATGATGTCGCCCGAGAGCTTCAGCTACAGCAAGGACTACTACAACGCTATCCTGAACGACTCGAAGGCTATGGCGAACTGCGATATGTTCGGAACCCACTTCTACGGCACACAGCGCAGCGCCATGGACTTCCCCGCACTCGAAAACTGCGGCAAGGAGATATGGATGACCGAGGTATACGTACCGAACTCGGACGCCAACTCGGCAGACCGCTGGCCCGAGGGCGTTGCAGTTGCGGAGAACATCCACAACGCAATGGTTGTCGGAAACATGAACGCGTACGTTTGGTGGTATATCCGCCGTCAGTACAGCCCGATGTGGGACACAGGCAAGATATCCAAGAGAGGCTATGC
>FNZT01000008.1:0-185977 GCA_900109435.1 Ruminococcus sp. YRD2003
TTCGTTTACTATAACCCGAGCGACGACAAGCAAAGCTGCGTTGTGCGGACTATGACTAAGCTCACGGGCAGGGAGTACGACGCGGTGAAGTCGGAGCTGACTGAGCTTGCGCAGGAGCTCGGCTGCGGGACGTACAACGATGAAGCTGTTTTCGAGCGGTATATGGAGAGTCATGGCATATCCAAGCTGAAAGAATATGATGAAATAAAGGTTGGCGCGCTCGAACTGAAAGGCGGCGTTTACTGCGTCCACTGCACGAATCGCGAGGGCTTTCACCACCTCCTGCCCGTCGTGGACAACGTGATATATGACAGGCGCGACGACAGCCGCGAGCTTTACGTCGTTGCTGTCTACAAAAAGCAGGAATAACATGAAAACGACGTCCATATGCGCTGTGCTTATACAGAAGTAATACGGATATTTACTTTGAAAAACCTTTCTGAGATTGGAGGTACATATGAAGCTTGTCTCGCGTTTTCTCACCCATATCACAAAGGGTGAACATTACACCAGCGATACTATATTTAAAGGTAGTTACTCATCGTCCTGCCGTCCTGAAGATATTAAGCGGATTGATTAGCTTCCATATTGTCTAGCAGATCATTATTAGATGAATATAATAATTAATTATACCCTGATCACCCTCTTATACTCTTCCACATCCAGCTCGCCATCAGCAGCCTTCTGCCGCAGCTCAATAGCGTAGTCGCCCCACTCAGCAAACTCAGACTTGCTCATTTTCTTTTTCATAAAACGAGCGTAGTGCTGCTTGTAGGCGCGGTTGTATATCTCCCACACAGGATCATTCTTGAGCTTGTCCTTAAAGGTGTGACGCATTGAGATGTCACGGCATGACTTCGGTGGATTGCTACTTATTAAGCGCTTGCAGTAGTGCGAAAACGTTGTATGCTTCATGATGAACCAGCGACCGCAGTTGCGGCACTTGACAGGCATGAACTTCTCCTCGATGCACTTGAACAGCTCAAAATACAGAAAGGCTCCCAGCGATGTGAAACGATAAGTCTCACAGAGTATGGGACCTTTTTTCGTTTCAATTACTGTATCTCCCATGCACATACTTCCGCTGGACTCCAGATTCATATACGAATTTCTGAGATTATGTGTTGCGGTAAACTTCTGAAATACTTCGATGACCTTTTCGGTTGAAGGATAGTTGTTGTGGTCGCAGAGTTCGTCTGCAAATGGCATAAAAACATTCTTTACTCGAATTATATCTTCGATAAAAATTGCAAACTCAGTTGTCATCTGCTCAATACAGGTTGTGAAGTCCGCAGCATCTTTTCTGTTCTCGTAGTTGCTGAAAACTTTTTTACTGTCGAATTCATAATCAGATAACGCTCGAAGTTCATTCAAATCTTCCGTGATATACATCTCCTCATAGGACACAGGAGTGCTCTCTGCATTGACAAAGTGTTCGTTGTAGTCATCAACTTCAAATTCTGAGTCCTCATAAAACGGTTCGTCAAAGATGTCATTGTAATACGCGAACAAGTTTCTCAGCAGACCGTGTCTGAAATGTTTTGTGTCGTAAGGCGGAAGCGACTTTGCAATATCCATGATACTGTCGTATGCAAATTCTATTTCCTGTGCGCGCTCACCTATGTTCGCAGGACAGAATAAGGAACTGATGTTCAACTCGGACTTCGCGCGCTCACATACGTCAAACAGTTCGCCCAAGTCATAAAAATTTATTGAAAAATAGCGCAGAAGTATCTCTCCGAGCGGATAGACTCTGCCGTCGGAAAGATATATTTTTCTGTCATGGTAGTGTGCTTCTATCTCAAACATAATAACTCCTTTCAGAAATAGTGTTCTATTTCGTCAGAGAGCATAACACTGCGGATTGCTTTGAAAACAGCTGTATAAATAGCTTGAAATCAAAAGTTTACAATTTGTTCATAAAAATAGATTATAGATTGAACTCGGTAGAGATAGTATACTATATCTATTGACTTTTGTCAAGCTGTCGTGTATACTGAATGCAGTTAAGACGTCCGGACAACTCTTGACATCACAAGTAAAAACTCGAAACGCGAAAGGAAGATGTAGATGAAAGATTTGAACGTTATCAACTGCACAGCGTACTCTAACGGCATCAACTCTCCGCTTGAGTATCTCAACATCACTACGCCTGCCGAGTTCAAGGTGGTGATGGACTTACTCTGTTACTACGACAGCAAAAAGAAAACCTCGACCATAAGTCGTACAGGTATCGAGACTCGGACGCGACCACTTGGAGACAGACAGGCTCATGGAGTTGGTGTTCCCTGCATATGATGTTCGCTTTATTGCGGTAACTGACAACGTTGATAGTGCGAACGGATTCAATGAGATGTCTGGTATCAAAAATCTGTTCAACGATATGTATGCGCGTGACTGCTCGAACAAGATACGTGCAGTTCTGAGAGCAAAGGGAGAGCGAGGAGAACGTCTTGCAGCCTGGATAGCATACGGTTATATGAGAGATCCAAGCAACCCGAAGCAAATCATACCCGATTCCGAGACTGCACCTGTTGTCAAGCATATCTTTGAGATGTATGCAAGTGGAATAGGTGTCAAACGAATCTGCGGAACGCTTGAACAGGAACAGGTGCTGTCACCCAGCGCTTACAATTACAGAAAAAACGGCAGCCGTTCAAGAAATCTCACACTCGACAAGCCATATGCCTGGGCGAAAAACACTATACGAAAAATGCTCTCCAATCGGATATACTGTGGAGATACGGTCAATTTCAAGACCTATTCAAAGTCCAACAAGCTGAAAAAGCGTATCAAGAACTCGCCTGAGAATATGAAGATATTTCTCAATACTCACGAACCGATCATCGACAGAGCGACATTTGATCTTGTACAGAAGCACTTTGAAGGGCGAAAGCGTGCAGACAAATGCGGCGAGCTGGACAAGTATGCAGGTTATCTTTACTGTGCTGAATGTGGTTCAAGGCTATATCGTAATCGAGATAAAGCTCACGGATACGATAGCTACCGCTGCGGACACTATGAAAGCCGCAAAAGCGACTGCACTTCGCATTACATTCGTGAAAGCGTGCTCGACGAGATAGTTTTAAGAGCAATGAAAAAGGTGACGAAATACGCAAGGGAGCACTCAGACGAGTTTTACAGCGATGCAATGAAGAACGGCGAAGCTGAAGCGGCAAAGAAGCTTAAAGAATCCGAGAGCCTTAGAGATGAATATGCGTCTAAAATCAAGCAGCTCGACAAAGCAATACAGCTTCTCTATATGGACAGGTCTAACGGAAAGATCACGGACGAGCGTTATGAACTTCTATCTGCAAGTTTTGAAAATGAGCAGACTGAACTGAAATCAAAGCTCAGAACCCTCAACTCGCAGCTTGATGAAGTGAAAGTGCGTGAGAAATGTATCCGTGACTTTATCACCAAGGCTAAGAGGTATGTAACAATTTCAAAGGTCACTCCGGAGCTCCTGAGAGCCTTTATAGAGCGAATTGAAGTCCACGAAAAGGCTGTAAAACGTTCAAGGACCTGCGGTAATCATATCGTCATCTACTTCGCTTTTCAGACTGATAAAGCATTCAGACTTGACGGTGAGATGAACGAGCTTGGCATGACTAAGTTTGCATAATAAAAATCTCCGAGGATGACCTCCTCGGAGAAACCATACATATTAACTGCGTTAAGAACACCATGCAGAAGAAAGGTTCTCCCCCGAGCCCCTTTCCAAAGACTTTTAGTCCAAATTTTGCCCCTATGGGGTACTCTCATTGAAAAGAAAGACTAACTCTTTTCATATCAGGAGAGTACCCCATAGGGGCAAAATTTAAATTGAAAGTTTTAGGAAGGGAGTTTGAGGGTGACTCCCCGCAGTGCGGGGAGATGTCGCGAAGCGACAGAGGGGACCGCCGCTGTTAGCGGAACCCTTTTTCAAAAGGGTTTCCCTCAATAAATACTCCGTATTACTTCCGTATAAGTACAATCCTTATGCCTCGGCTTTTTATTTCTTTTTCTTTTTCACTCTTTCGGAATTGATGAAAAGGATATCCTTTTCCCTAATCTCGACGTTATCGGTAGGAATGATCGTCAGCCCATCGCGCAGGATGATAAAAATCTGCAAATCGTACTCGCACTTGAGCTCTGATACCCTGCGTCCGCGGAATCTGCTTTTACTGTCGACGAGGATCTCCCCGACCTTGCTGATATCGTGGAGCTGCACCTCAGAGGCGGCGCGTTTAGAGTACTGCTCAACGAAGCCCGCACTGATGATACCTGTAGGTATAGCCACAACTCCGACGCCGAAGAAAGCGATACAAATAGCCATAATCTTGCCGACAATGGTCACGGGGTAGATATCACCGTAACCGACCGTGAGCAGAGTCGACATACTCCACCATATACCCGAGAAAGCGTTGCCGAAGACCTCGGGCTGAGCGTCGTGCTCCGCGCTGTACATTCCGAGCGACGAAGCGAACATGAGGATAATAATGATAAAAAGGGACGAAAGGATCTGATTGCGTTTTTCATAGAGTACGGTAGTGATGATATTGAACGAATCATACACCGAATTGATCCTGAAGAGGTGAAAGATACGCCCCACTCTCAGCATACGGAAAGCGATAAAGCCCGATAAATAGAAGAAAGGGAGAATAGTACAAAGGTCGATGATACCGTCGAACGAAACGAGGAACCTCAGGCGCGCCTTAGCGGGAGTCAGTTCGGGATAAAGGAGGTCTGCCGTCCATATGCGAAGGATGTACTCGGCGCAGAACAGCACAAGCGTCACCGCCTCGACAGTATCGAGCAGCCACATTATCGGCTCAAAGCAGTCGAAAGTCTGCATAAACATAGAGACGATGTTTATGATAATGACCACGGAAAGCCCCCAGTCGAAGAGGCGGCTCACGAGGTCATTTCTCTGACCTATCTGAATGATATCAAAGATCCTTTTCTTTATCGGATCGCACGAACTGCTCATAATGTCACCGCCTCTCAGTCACCGCAGATAAAAAAACAGACGGACAGCATTCCACCGTCCGTCCGCTGAATAGTATCAACTTACTTATTGTCCTCTTCGTTTTTGGACTCCTCGGAATCTTCCTCAAAGTCCTCGATAGTGAGGTCATCGACGTCAAACTCAAGGAGCTCATTGCAGTTCGGGCAGTTGATAGAGCCCTCCTCGATCATACCCTCATCTATAAGGATAGTATCGCCGCAGGTAGGACAAGTGACCTCATAAAGCTCATCGTCGTCCTCGTCAAAGTCGTAGTCGTCGTCATCGTCGAAGCACTCGTCGCAGTCGTCACAGCCGTCATCGTAGAAGTCGTCCTCTACCTGACCGAGGTCCTCGTCGAGGATATCGCAGAGCTCTGTGAGTTCATCTACCTGTGACTGAAGGTCCTCAACATAGAGCACCAGCTCGGACATGACCTCAGTCATCTGAGTGAGAGCCTTGCCCTCCTTAGTAGTTGTATCGATCTCGAGACCGTCGATAAGTCCCTGTAAATATGACATTTTCTCAGTAAGCTTCATAGCAGCTCCTCCTTCCGTATCAAAAACAGTTAAGAGAGATTATGCACGAGACATATACTCGCCTGTGCGGGTATCTACCTGTATCTTCTCGCCCTCGTTGATGAAAAGCGGTACCTTTATCTCAGCGCCTGTCTCAAGAGTAGCGGGCTTAGTAGCGTTAGTAGCGGTATCGCCCTTGAATCCGGGGTCTGTCTGAGTAACAACGAGCTCAACGAAGTTGGGGGGCTCAACGCCGAAAACAGTGCCCTTGTAGGAGAGGATCTTACAGATCATCTCTTCCTTGACGAACTTGAAGTTGTCGCCGAGGATAGAAGCGCTTATCGGGACCTGCTCATAGGTCTCCATATCCATGAAGTAATAGAGGTCTCCGTCGTTGTAGCTGTACTGCATATCCTTTCTCTCAACGAAAGCAGTAGGGAACTTAGCCGTAGGGTTGAAAGAAGTTTCAACAACGGAACCTGTGATAACGTTCTTATACTTTGTTCTTACAAAAGCAGCGCCCTTACCGGGTTTTACGTGCTGGAACTCGATGACCTGAACTACCTGACCGTCGAGCTCGAAAGTAACGCCGTTTCTGAAATCGCCTGCTGAAATCATTATAAATACCTCCGTATTTTTCAATATAATCAATATGTACTATTTTACCACATTTTCGGCAATTTGGCAATACCTAAACCGATAATATTATAAAGATATTATATTTTTTGCACTTTTTGTCAGATTAATACATCCATTTTCGGTCAAAATGACAAAATCCTCTATTCTCACGCCGAACTTTCCCGCAATGTAGATGCCGGGTTCGACAGTGACGACCGCTCCCTCGTTAAGCGGAAGCATATAATTCGGTGAAGCGTTGGGGCGCTCGTGTATCTCAAGTCCCACACCGTGACCGAGGGAATGCCCGAAGCAGTCGCCGTAACCCGCATCGTTGATGATACAGCGGGCAGTCTCATCGAGTTCATGCCCCGTCATGCCCGCATGAGCGGCATTTATGGCGGCAGTCTGAGCCTCGAGCACGATATTGTAGACCTTCTTCATCTCCTCGTCGGGCTCTCCTACGCAGACCGTGCGGGTCATATCGCTGTGGTAGCCGTTGTAGACGGCACCGTAATCCATGAGTACGAATTCGCCCTTGCGAACCTTCTTATCCGAGGGAACACCGTGCGGCATGGAGGTATTAGCGCCCGAAAGAGCGATAGTCTCGAAGGACAGGTCCTCAGCGCCATATTCAAACATCAGCCTGTTGAGCTCAAGAGCTATCTGCCTCTCGGTGACACCCTCGCGAATGAAGCCGAGAATGTCCTCAAAGGCACGCTCTGCTATCGCCTGAGCCTTCTTTATGCAGTCGAGCTCGTGCTCATCCTTGACGCATCTGAGCGCATTTACAGCGTTGCTGAGCACATCCGTGTCGATGACTTCGACGTCCTTGAGCTGAGAGCGCAGTGTATGCAGTCTGCTGACCGTCATAGTCTGCGACTCTATCGCCATATTGGCGGCGCCGTGTTCGCGAATAAGCTCGGCAAGCTGAACATTCAGCTTCTTCTGCTCAACGACCTCGGCAGCCGTGACCACAGCCCTCGCTTTCTCGATGTAGCGGAAGTCGATAATGAGGTAAGCCTTGTCACGGAAAGCGATGACAGTTCCGTCCGACGACTTCATACCTGTAAAATAACGTCTGTTGGTATCAGACGTTATCAGTACGCAGTCAATGCTATCGGGGAGCTGACCGAACAATCTCTCAAATCTTGTCATATCTGCTCCTTACAGCTCAGCCATAGCCTGTACGGCAAGGTAATAGCTAAGGAAGCCGAGTCCGCAGATACTTCCCCTGCAAACGGGAGCGATGACGGAATTAGCGCGGAACTCCTCACGTGCATCTATGTTGCTGATGTGTACTTCTATGACAGGTATCTTAATTGCTGCGATAGCGTCGCGGATAGCGTAGCTGTAGTGGGTATAAGCGCCTGCATTTATAATGACGCCGTCGAAAGCGGTGCGTGCAGCGTGGAGCTTGTCGATGATAGCTCCCTCGTGGTTGGACTGGAATATCTCGCATTCAAGTCCCTGTTCCCTTGCTCTGTCGATGATATTGCTGTTGAGCGTATCAATGCTCATATTACCGTACACTCCGGGCTCACGCTCGCCGAGCAGGTTGAGGTTAGGACCGTGGATGACAAGTATCTTTTTTATCATACTCAGTTCTCCTTATATGTAATCGCGTTCATCGGGCGGTGTTCGACCGTCCTCTGTCCGCCGCTGCAATAGATCTTCTTTGGTATGAACGGAGCCTCGATAGCTCTTATCAGTCTCAGCAGACGGTTGCTTTTTCTGCTTATTGGAAGAGTATACAGCATTTTTATTTTAAAAAGGTTAGCTCCGAGGACGTCGGTGAATATCTGATCGCCGACAGCCGCAAGCGCACGCTTTGGAAGACCGAGGCGCATAGCAGCGAGCTTATATCCTTTCTGGAAGGGCTTCTTGCTTTCTCTCACGCAGTCGATACCCACGAGCTCCGAGAACAGCTTCACGCGCAGATAGAAGTTGTTTGAGACGATTATCAGGCGGATACCGTTCTCCTTCATCTGCTCTATCCACTCGACGACGCCGTCGGCAGGCTGTGGGTCATTGTGGTAGGCAAGCGTATTGTCGATATCGAGGATAAGACCGCGGATGCCGAGGCTTGCGAGCATATCGGGTGAGATGTCGGTAACTGTGTTGAAAGCAGCAGTGATACTGAAAAGCATAGTGTCCTCCTCTCATATTGTATAGTAAAAGCGGCGCGAAGCGTGTCGAAAGCGCTCCCCCGCGGAAATTTTCTTGGGAAATACGGATAAGAACAAAATGAAAAAGCGGACATAACGCCCGCTTTTATCAACATTTTCTGTCATGCAAGGATCAATACTTGCGCTTGCGAGCAGCCTCGGATTTCTTCTTGCGCTTAACCGAAGGCTTTTCGTAGTGCTCTCTCTTGCGGACCTCAGCAATAACACCGTCCTTTGCGCACGCTCTCTTGAACTTCTTAAGAGCGTTCTCAAGAGACTCATTCTTGCCAACGCGAACTTCTGCCACTAATTTTCCCTCCCTTGTTCAGAGGTTGCACACGGAAGAACCGTGCTCTATACTAATCACTCTTGCGAGTGTCAGTCGGCTTTACCTCAACAATAAAACAGATTAAAAAATCATATACGAATATAATATTATTTTATCACTAAAACCATAATATGTCAAGCATTTTTTACAGATTGGAAAATTTCGTCATTTCGCAACAATATTAACAAGTTTATTTGGTACATATATCTGTTTTAGGATATTCTTGCCGTCGACAGCCTTCTTGACGTCCTCATTCTCCATAGCGAGAGCGATAACGCTGTCCTTGTCGGCGTCAACAGCGATATTGAGCTTGGCCTTGATCTTGCCGTTTATCTGGACAACTATCTCGATAGTGTCCTCGACGAGATGAGCCTCGTCATAGGTGGGCCAGCTCTCGAAGGCGATAGTGTCATTATGACCGAAAAGGCTCCATATCTCCTCGCCAACGTGGGGAGTGATGCACGAGAGCATCTTGATAAGCCCCTCAGCGTACTCCTTCGGGCACTTTCCGACCTTGTACACTTCGTTGACGAATATCATCATCTGACTGATAGCCGTATTGAAAGCAAGGTTCTCGAAATCATTGGTGACCTTCTTGACTGTCTGGTGGTACACCTTTGTGAGTGCGCCGTCGTTGTCGTCGGTGAGGTTAGCGGGCTCGGTGAAGAAGTTCCATACGCGGTTGATGAACTTTCTTGCACCCTCAACGCCGTTCTTGCTCCACGGCTTGCTGACCTCGAGAGGTCCCATGAACATCTCATAGAGACGGAGCGTATCTGCGCCGTAATCTCTGACGATATCTGACGGATTCACAACGAATTCGGGGAAACGCTTGCCCATCTTTATGCCGTTCTCACCGAGTATCATTCCCTGATGAACGAGCTTCTTAAAGGGCTCCTTAGTCGGAGCGAGGCCCTTGTCGTAGAGGTATCTGTTCCAGATACGCGAATACATAAGGTGACCTACAGCGTGCTCGGGACCGCCGATGTAGAGGTCGACAGGCATCCAGTGCTTGAGGAGCTCGGGGTCAGCGAACTGCTTGTCGTTGTGCGGGTCGATATAGCGGAAGTAATACCAGCTCGAACCCGCGCTTCCTGGCATAGTCGATGTCTCGCGGACGCCCTTGACGCCGTTTTTGTCGTACTGCTTCCACTCGGTCGCATTTTCGAGTGGAGCCTTGCCGTTCTTGCCCTTGTAGTCGTCGAGCTCGGGCAGTATGAGCGGGAGCTCCTCGTCGTCGAGCACGTGTATCTGACCGTCCTCGCCGTGAACAACGGGTACAGGCTCGCCCCAATAACGCTGACGAGCGAATATCCACTCGCGGAAGTGGTAATTGACAGTACGCTTTGCCCTGCCCATACCCTCGAGCTTCTGAGTGATAGCCTCCTTAGCCTCTTCAACAGTGAGCCCTGTGAACTCCTCGGAATTTATGAGCTTGTATCCCTTGCCGAGATACTCTGTCTTCTCCATAGCCGCCTCTGAAACATCAATATGACCGTCCTTGCCGTCGATGACCTGTATCATGTCGATGTTGTGAGCGACAGCGTACTCAAAGTCGCGCTGGTCGTGGCTCGGAACAGCCATAACAGCACCCGTACCGTAGCTTGCAAGCACGAAGTCGCCGATAAACATACGGACTTCCTTGCCGTTTACGGGATTTATGCAGGTAACGCCCTTGAGCTCGCAGCCCGACTTGGTCTTGTTGAGCTCAGTGCGGTCCATATCGTTTTTCTTCTTGGTCTCATTGATGTAAGCCTCGACCTCATCGCGGTTCTGAACGCGGTCGAGGAGGCTCGCGGTGATGTCGCCGTCGGGAGCGAGCACCATGAACGTGATACCGTAGATAGTCTCGATGCAGGTGGTGAATATCGAGAACTTGCCGCCGCCGACAATATCGAACTCGACCTCCACGCCTGTGGACTTGCCTATCCAGTTTCTCTGCATGGACTTAGTGGATTCGGGCCAGTCGATCTCGTCGAGCCCTTCAAGGAGCTTCTCGGCGAAAGCGGGCTGGTCGATGACCCACTGCTTCATATTCTTGCGGACAACGGGGAAGCCGCCGCGCTCGGACTTGCCGTCGATGACCTCATCGTTCGAGAGGACGGTACCGAGCTCCTCACACCAGTTTACTGGCATATCTATGTACTTTGCATAGCCGTCGAGGTAGAGCTGCTTGAATATCCACTGGGTCCACTTGTAGAACTCGGGGTCGGAGGTAGCTATCATCTTCGACCAGTCGTAATCGAAGCCGAGCTCCCTGAGCTGCTTCGAGAAGGTCTTGATGTTCTCCTGAGTGAAGCCGTTGGGGTGATTTCCTGTATTTACAGCATACTGCTCCGCGGGCAGACCGAACGAGTCATAGCCCATGGGGTGGAGGACGTTATAGCCCTGCATACGCTTCATGCGCGAAACAATATCCGTAGCCGTATAACCCTCGGGATGACCTGCATGGAGGCCCACACCCGACGGATAGGGGAACATATCGAGCGCGTAGAACTTAGGCTTGCTGAAGTCCCACACATCGGTCTTGAAGGTCTCGTGCTCCTCCCAGTATTTCTGCCATTTCTTTTCAATGGTGCTGAAATCGTATCTGCCCATTATCTTGTATCATTCCTTTATTAAAAATTATTTCTTGAACAAATCGGGGACCTCGCTCCACTTATTGGTGAAGTGTTCCTTTACGCACGGCAGTATCAGCAGAAGCAGCACGCAGCCGACGTCCACGAAGCCCTCGAGAAGGTAGAACCAGTTTGAGGTGATGTGGAGAATGTTGGTGGGAAGGTGAGTCATGAAGCCTATCGCGAGGTAACCCGCAACGCCGTAGTTGACATACTCCAGTCCCGAAAACAGCAGAATACCGATGAGCACAGCGAAGCCGATGCTCATGAAAGTGCTGACCATCCCGCCGAACGAGATACCGCCGATGAACATATTTATCACAGCCTTGGCGATCATATAGGCTGTAATTGCGAGACAAACAGACCTGCCCTGAGCGTTATTTGTTTTCATCTGCATTCTCCTTTACGAGCAGCGGACTTATATCTACCTGCTCACCGTCAGCCCACAGTCCTTCGAGCTGATAGAAGCTTCTTGTTTCCTTATAGAAAACGTGAACGATGATATCGCCGTAGTCGAGGATTATCCACGTGTTGCCTGTATCAGCCTCGCGGCGCTCGGGCTCGATGCCCTTCTGCGAGAGCACGAACTCCACCTCATCGGCGAGTGTGCGGGCGTGGGTATTGCTCGTACCGTTGACGATAACGAAATAGTCGGCGAGTATAGTGAGGTCGGCGATACGGAGCGCCTGTATATCCTCGCCTCTTTTGCTGTCGAGAGTTTTTACAATAAGTTCAAGCTTTTCCTGCTCGGTCATATATCAATCTACCTTCCAACTTGGTTTTTTATCGGGGTCTCGGAGCGGTTCAGTCGCAGTCTCGAGCTCCTCGAAGGTCATATTTGTGTCGTCGTATACATCATACTGATGGTCGAGAACGAGCTCGACGATAGTTGTGTCATAGGGAGTCATAGCAGTCTGATAAGGTCTGTAGTACTTGTTCAGCAGAGCGATCGTCGCCGCCTTGTGTACAGAGAACACCGCATATTCTTCGCCGTCCTCGCCGTAGAAAGTAGCGTCCTCGCCTGGAACCATATTGACACGGACATGATCCATATCAATAGTTGAAGCAAAGTCTGCGATCTTGCTCATATCGCCGATAGAGAGGTCGGTATATATGAGCTCCTCGTCCTTGATCTGCTTGATATAGCTGTAGAGCTTGAGTCTGCCCTCATTTTCAACGATATCGAAGAGCTTCATCATAGCCGCCGACATGAACCTGCGCTGATTCTGCATACGACCGATATCGCCCTGGAGCCACTCATTTCTGAAGCGAATGAACCACTCAGCCTGCTCGCCCGTCAGAGTGACGTCGCCCGCGGGGATAATCTTGTCAGCCTCATAGATGATCTCATTATCGAGGTGCATCGGTATACCGCCGACGATATCGACCATTCTCACGATATCGAAGCAAGCGGTAGTGATATAGGCGTCTATGGGGATGCCGAAGTTCTCCTGCACGGCATTAACCACGCGCTGAATGGGCGGATTGATGTTGGGGTCGCCCATGGAGTACACGCTGTTGAACTTCCTTGCGGGGCTCGTCGTATAGTCGGGCAGACAGCAGTCACGCGGTATCTGGAGTATATTAATCTCACCGTTGCCGATATCGAACTGCACTATCCACATTACGTCGGAGTTGAACTCATCCTCGTCAAAGCCGAGGAAAAGAACGCTGTACTGCCCCTCGATGAGCTGCGGGAGGTCGAGACCGTCGTTGTAATCCTCCTCGACCTTCTCGGTATCGATGTTCAGCTCGACGTTCTGCTTGTCGAGCAAGCCCTCCTTAGCCATAGGCTGAGCAGTCTTTATGAGATTTATGAGCGAGATGTTCCCGCCCGTCTTTTTGTCCATAAAAATGGGTACATTGACGATCAGTCCGACAATGAGTACGATGCTGGTGACCACAGCAAGCGTCTTTATAAGGAAGTCCTTGAATGAGAAGCGTTTTCTGCGGTGATCTTCCTCGAATTCGTAGTCATAGTCATCATATCCGCCGTCATCGGCATCATATCCGCGCTTTCCGTACGGAGGCGGAACAGCGCGAAGGCTGCTTGACGGCGCCTCATGCAGACCGTGGTACTCTCCCTCGGGCGCCTCATGCAGACCGTGGTACTCTCCCTCGGGCGCCTCATGCAAACCGTGGTACTCCCCTTCGGGCGCCTCATGCCTGCCGTGGTACTCCCCTTCGGGAGCCGCCTCATATCTGCCGTGATACTCCTCATTCACAGGAGGATAATTCTCAAAAGTGTCCCTGTTTTCTCTATTTACCTTCACGAGCTTCCTGAGCGGCTTGGGAGCGTTTTTTTCCGTGTCCGCACCGTTCAGATTGACTTCGTTATTGTCCATTTAGATCCTCTTTTCTGATTTCATTGACTCTTTGGTTTGATTCTACTTCTTGTCTGTTTTTATCTTTTCTTCATTGATGAGTCTTGTATAGAAGTTATATCCCTCTACGGTACATAGCGGGATCATACCGTTTTTCTTGACCTGATTCTTTATCGAAAAGGAAAAAGCCTCAAGCATAGCCTCATCGAGGCTGACATAAGTGATCTTGCGCATCTTGTCGACGTCCTTGTAGTCGCGCTCGGCTGAGATAAGGTCACCGAGGTAGACTATTTCCTCAAGGCGGGTCATCCCTGCCCTGCCGACGGTATGGAAGCGGATCGAATCGAGGATACCGATATCCTCGACACCGAATCTGGTCTTCACGTAAAACGCCCCCGCTATCGCGTGCCAGAGCGAACGTGTCTCGAGCTCCTCCCTGCAAACGGCGTAACCGCTGCTGAGCACGAGCTCCTTCTGCTCCTCAGCGGGAAGCTCCTTGCAGATATCGTGTAGCAGTCCCGCGAAATAAGCCTTATCGGGGTCCTCACCGTATTTTTCGGCAAGCTTCCTGCATTCCGCGGCAACGTTCAGCGAATGCTGATACCTTTTCTGCGAAAGCATAGATTTCAAAAGCTTTTTCTTATCGCCGATATCGTATAACAAAAGCTCACCTCATTGTTTGTATAGTTTCTTCATTCTAATATATTGTACTACATTTTCGTCGAGATAGCAAGAGTATTTCTGTTTTTTTGCAATTTTTTTTCTTATGTCCGACGACGACACCACAACGGGCTCGGCGCGGCAGATGACAATATTTCCGAATCCACGGAGCTCCCGAGCCTTTTTCTCGAGCTCGGGCATATCGCCCTCACATCTTGACACCACCGCGAGAGTACACTCGCGCAGAATATCCTCAAAGCGTTTCCACGTCTCGAATATCATCAGCATATCGCTCCCCACGAGGAGAAACAGCTCGGCGTCGGGGAAGCGTCTGCGGAACTCCTCGACCGTAAATATCGTATAGCTTACTCTTTCCGAGCGAAGCTCATAGTCGCAGACCTCCAGTTTATCGCTCACTCTGCACGCGAGCCTCAGCATCTCGAGCCTGTCCTCCTCCGAGACATATTCGTCAGAGGAGCGGTGCGGGCTTATTTTCGACGGCACGAGGAAAAGCCTGTCGAGCCCGAGCTCGCTGACGGCGGTCAGCGCGAGATGTATGTGTCCGTTATGGACGGGATTGAAGCTCCCGCCGTAAATACCTATACGCACAGCCTCTCACCTCCACGGACGCGTGCTGCCCGTCCAGCCCTTCGCCTTCCAGTAGTCGGCGTCTGCGGGATTCCAGCCGTTTTTCTGCATCAGGCTCATCATCTTGAAAAAGGCCTTTGTTTTGAGCGGAACAGAAACTTTCCCCTGTCTTTTCACGATCTTTTTCGCAATTTTATCGGCTTTTGCGCAGATACTCTCCTTCAGCTTCGGCTTTACGCCGTCCCAGTCGGCAGCCGCAATACCTTTTCCGAGCCTGTACGTCCGAGGGATGCCCCAGAAGAACGTGCTGTCCGCCATATCCTTCATCGCGGACTTCACACCTGCTCCCGCCGCAGTCGCGACAACGACAGCCTGCTTGCGGAACATCCTCTCATCGGGACGATGCACCATCCAGCGGTAGCCGTAGTGGTCGAGCAGAGTCTTCATCTGTCCCGTGACGTGGTAGCAGTACACGGGCGACGCGAGTATGACAACATCGGCATCGTCTATCATCTCGGTTATCGGGCGGAGCTTCTCATAGTGCGGACACCTGTCCTCGCCCTTTACGAAGCAGTTAGTGCAGCCGAGGCAGAACTCCCCGAAATCACGCGGCAGGAACACCTCGCCGATATTCTCGTCGGAAGTCACCTTATCCGCCAGCATACGCGCTATGCGGTAGGTCGAGCCCTTGTGTTCGGTGCCGCTGATAAGAACGACCTTCATCACTTAGCCTTCGGGATGCCCTCTATTACGGGCTCTTTCTCGTTGCGCTTGAAGAGCACGAATCTGCTTCCGATGACCTGCACAACGTCCGCGCCTGTCTGCTCGGCGATGGCGTCGGCAGCCTCACGTGCTGTCCAGCCCGAATTCTCGAGCACACGCAGCTTTATGAGTTCGCGCTTGTTGAGAGCGGCAGCGATATCCTTGCACATCGCCTCGGTAACACCGCCCTTGCCGACTTGGAAAATAGTCTCGTAAGTGGAGGCGATACCGCGCAGGTACGCCCTCTGTTTGCTTGTCAGCATTATATATCACCGTTTCTTTCTTTCAGGAAGCGGTACAGCTCACGCAGAGCCGCACCTCTGTGACTTATGGAATTTTTCTCGTCAGCGGAGAGCTCCGCCATAGTCCTGTCGCCGACCATGAACACAGGGTCGTAGCCGAAACCGTTCGAGCCGCGCTTTTCATATCCGATAGCGCCCTCGCACGAGCCCGTGAACTCGCTGTGACCGCTCGCGTCCATGAAGCAAACGGTACACCTGAACGCCGCACCGCGCTTATCGTCGGGGACGTCCTTCATCTCGCCGAGCAGCTTATCGCACTCCCCGCCCTTGGGAGCATATCTCGCGGAGTGTACCCCGGGTCTGCCGCCGAGGGCATCCACACAGAGACCGCTGTCGTCGGCGATAGTCGGCAGCCCCACAGCCTCGAACACTGCTTTTGCCTTGATTATGGCATTTTCCGCGAAAGTAGAGCCGTTCTCGTCGGGGTCGCAGTCGGCACCCGCCTCACGCTGAGACAGCACCTCTATCCCGAGCGGCGAGAGTATCTCTCTCGCCTCGCGGAGCTTGTTCGCGTTATTTGTCGCCATGACGAGCTTATTCGTCATCTTCATCCTCCTCGTCATCGTCCTTTCTGCCGAACAGTCTGCTGAAGAAGCCTTTCTTTTTCTTCTTTTCGGGCTCAGCGGGAGCTTCTTCCCGCACCTCATCCTCGCTGTCCTCATCGGCTTCATCATCGGCTTCATCATCGTCGAAGTCATAGTCATCGTCATCTACGTCGTCGGACTCCTCCGCCGCCTTCTCCTCAGCGAGTGCCTCCATGAAACTCTCGTCTATATCGAACTCGGTACGCGCGGTAAACTCGGCATTCTCGTCGAAGTTATCGACGTCGAATCCCTCTTCGTCATCATCGTCGGAGTCATCATCGTCGGACTCGTCCTCATCATCGCCGGACTCATCTTCATCATCGGACTCATCATCTTCGTCATCGTCCTCGTCATCCTCATCATCGTCCTCGTCGTACTCAGCGTCCTCATCTTCCTCGGACTCGTTGTCCGCCTCATACTCGGAACTCTCAGCCTCCTCGTCCTCAGATGCAGCAGCAGTCTCTTCCTCTTCCTCGTCCTCCTCGGGCTCGGGCATATCGAAGAGCGCGTCCACGAACATACGGCTGTCGAAGGGCTGGAGGTCGTCGATCTTCTCGCCGACGCCGATGAGCTTTACGGGTATGCCGAGCTCGTTCTTGATAGAGATAACGATGCCGCCCTTTGCCGTACCGTCGAGCTTTGTGAGCACAATACCCGTAATCGGAGCAGTTTCGCTGAACAGCTTAGCCTGACTGACGGCATTCTGACCCGTAGTCGCATCGAGCACGAGCAGCACCTCACGCGAGCAGTCCTCGGCCTTGCTGTCGATGATACGGTTTATTTTTTTGAGCTCCTCCATGAGGTTCTTCTTGTTGTGGAGCCTTCCCGCGGTGTCGATGATGACAACGTCGCAGCCGCGTGCCTTCGCCGCATCGAGAGCGTCATACACTACCGCACCTGGGTCACTGCCCTCAGCGTGCTTTACTATCTCGACACCCGCGCGCTCAGTCCACACCTGAAGCTGGTCGATAGCGGCAGCGCGGAAGGTATCCGCCGCCGCAACGAGGACTTTCTTGCCCTCATTCTTGAACTGGTGGCACATTTTGCCGATAGTGGTGGTCTTGCCCGCGCCGTTGACGCCTATTACCATGATAACCGCGGGAGACTTAGTGAGGTCAAGCCCCGTATCGTCGCCCATTATCTCGGAGATGACCTCGTGAATGAGTTCCATTATCTCCTGCGGGTCGGTGATACCGCGCTCCTTGACCTTTTTTCTTACGCGGTCGCATATCTCGACGGAAGTATCCACGCCGATATCGCTCATGATCATCTGTTCCTCGAGCTGCTCGAAGAGCTCCTCGTCTATCTTTGTGAAGGAGTTGAAGACCTTTTGCAGACCGCCTATGAAGCTGTCCTTGGTCTTTTTCAGTCCTTGTGCGATCTTAGAAAAAATACCCATATTATCCTCTTTTCATTCAGCTTTACTGTACATCGGCAACATCTTCCTGGAAGTCCACCTGCTCCATTTTGAGGAGCTTAGAGATACCGTCCTCCTGCATAGTCACGCCGTAGAGGACGTTTGCCTCCTCCATAGCGCTTCGTCTGTGAGTAACGAGCACGAACTGCGTAGTATCCGTAAACTTTTTCAGATACTGCGCATACTTTCTGACGTTCACCTCATCGAGAGCGGCGTCTATCTCATCGAGAATGCAGAACGGCGCGGGTCTGAGCTTGAGTATGGCGAAGTATATCGCTATAGCCACGAACGACTGCTCGCCGCCCGAGAGAGAGATAAGGTTCTTGATGACCTTACCTGGAGGAGCAACGCTAATCTCAATGCCCGATTCGAGCACATTCTCGGGGTCTGAGAGGATGAGCTCCGCCTTGCCGCCGCCGAAGAGCTCGACGAATATCTCCTTGAAATTGCTGTTTATCACGCGGAAGCTCTCGGAGAATATCCTGCACATCTCCTCAGTGAGGTCGGCGATTATCTTCTCGAGCTCGCTCTTGGACTTCTGCACATCCGCGAGCTGCCCCGACATGAACCCGTATCTCTCCGACACTTCCTTATACTCCTCGATAGCGGCAACGTTGACGCTTCCGAGTGCGCGTATCTTGTTCTTTATCGTGGTGAGCTCAGCCTGAGCGGCAGTGACGTCCTCGAGCTTTTCCGCGAGCTCCACAGCCTCGCTGCGGTTGAGCTGATACACCTCACGGAGCTGACCTATGATGTAATCGGAGTCACGCTCCACGGACTCGCGGCGCTCCTCGAGCCTTGTTACCTCGCCCGAGAGCTTTTCCTTCGCCTCGTTGAGTCCCTTCATACCGTTCTGTATCTCGTTGACGAGCCTGTTCTGCTCGGTATGCATCGACTGATACCGCGCGATATCCGCGAGGTAGGTGTCGGAATTCGACTTCATGCTGTCGAGCTCATTTCTGAGTTTAGCGATGTCGCCCTGCTTTTCGGCGATGAGCTTCTCCTGACGCTTTATCTCGTCCTCGAAGTGGCGGTTTCCCTGCCCGAGCTCCGCGAGCTGCTCATCCACGCGCTTTATCTCTTCCTGCTGGGCCTGGATATCCTTATCTATCTCGATACCGTGGATCTTCATATCGGAGAGCTTCTGCGAGAGCTCCGCGCGTTCCATTCTGAGCTTTTCGCGGCTGTCCTGCCCCTGTGCGAGCTTTTCCTCGGCATCTCTGATGAGCTTATCGGTCTCCGCGAGCGACAACTCCGCGTCCTTGATAGTCTGCTTTGCCGCAGCGATCCTCTGCTCGGACTCCGTAAGCAGTCTGTCGGAATCCCTGCTCTGCGAGGTGAGGTGCTCTTTCAGGGAATTAAGGCTTGAAAGTTCCGCCCTCAGACGCACAGCCTCAGCCTCCGCATCGGCGATCTCCGACTTGGCAGCATTGGTGTCGAATCTGAGCTTTTCGGACTCCGCACGCAGCTTCTCGGTCTTGGCACTGAGTTCATCGCGCTTAGCAGTCAGAGCCTCTATCTCGGAATCGAGCTTTTCGATCTCATTCTTGCGGGTGATCACGCCGCCCGACTTCACAGCCGAACCGCCCGTGAACGAACCTCCCGCATTAATGACCTGACCGTCAAGGGTAACGATACGGAACTTATAGCCGTACTTCTTGGCGATGAGGGTAGCGGCGTCGATATCCTCGGCAATGGCGATACGGCCGAGGAGCGAAGCGATAATGCCCGAGAATCTGTCATCGTAGCTGACTATCCTGCTCGCGAGCGAAACGAAGCCGTCGCAGTTATCGAGCCCCTGCTCACGGAGCTCATTGCCCTTTACGGAAGTCAGCGGCAGGAAAGTGGCACGTCCGCCGTGCTGCTCCTTGAGGAAGCGTATACATCTTTTTGCGATGTCCTCGTTCTCGACGATGATATTCTGCATCGCACCGCCGAGCGCAGTTTCCACCGCGACCGCATATTCGGGCTCGACGCTGATATTCTGCGCAACTGTACCGAGCACGCCGCGAATACGTCCCTGTTTAGAGGCTTTGAGCACCTGCCTGACGCTTCCTGCGAATCCCTCCATATTGTTTTCGAGGTCGCTGAGTATCTTCCTGCGCTGCTGCTTGTCCTTGAGCTCGAAGAGCACCTTCTCGAACTCCTCCTTAGTGCGCTCGAAGCCCTCTTTTCGGGAGCTGTATAGCCTTTCGAGACCGCTGAGCCTGTTTGTGAGCTCCGCGGAATGCTCTTCATTCTTCACCGAGAGCTTCTCATTCTCGGAAATTTTCGCGTCGTACTCGGCGAGAGCCTTTTCGGTATCGCCTGACTTCTCGCGCATCTCCGCGAGACGCGTCTCCTCGTCGGTGATAGACTGTCTTGCAGCCTCCGCCGCGAACTTGAACTCGCTCTGCTTTATGTAGAGCTCGTTAATCTCGCTGCCCGCCTTGTCGACGTTATCGCCGAGCTGATTGTTCTTCTCCTCGGCTTTCTCGAACTTAGCTTTAACATCAGCTATCTCAGCTCCGAGCCTCTCGCGCTCTGAGCGTAAATCTTCTATCTTCTTTTCAGTCTCAGCCCTTCTTTTTTCGAGGTCGGACTTCGTCTTCCCCGACTCCGCAATGCTCTGCTTAGCTGCTTCGATAGCGGACTCGCAGTGGCTGATATCGTTCTCAAAAACGGCGATATCCGCCTTCTTCTGCGACGAAGACTGCTCCTCCTCGAGCATCTTTCGTCTCAGCTCGTCCGACTTCATCGTACACTCCTGCATACGGCGGAATCCGTCCTGCAAGCGCTGCTCCTCTTTTTCGATGTCATTTTCGAGGTTCTCGTACTCACCCTTGCTGACGAGTATCTTCTCATCGAGCTTGGTGAGCTTCTCCTTCAGTTCATCGAGGCGCGCTATCCACACGGATATCTCGAGGCGTTTTCTCTCCTCAGCGAGCTTGATGAACTTCTCCGCCTTTTCCGACTGTATACGCAGCGGCTCTACGCGACCCTCGAGCTCGGCGAGGATATCCGTGAGACGCAGCATATTCTCATGCGCCGCAGTGAGCTTGCGCTCAGCCTCGAGCTTCTTATAGCGGAATTTTGAGATACCCGCAGCCTCCTCGAAGATATCGCGGCGCTCGCTGCTTTTGGCACCGACTATCTCTGCGATACGCCCCTGCCCGATAATGGAGTAGCCGTCGCGTCCGAGACCTGTATCCATGAAGAGCTCGTTTATGTCTTTAAGGCGGCAGGGTCTGCCATTTATGAGGTATTCGCTCTCGCCGCTCCTGTAGAGCTTTCGAGTGACCGCGACCTCGTCCTCCATATCGGCGAGAGTCCTGTCGGAGTTGTCGATATTCAGCGTAACGGCGGCAAACCCCATAGGCTTGCGCGCAACAGTACCGGAAAAAATAACGTCCTCCATCTTGTTTCCGCGGAGGGTCTTGGTCGACTGCTCTCCCAGTACCCAGCGCACGGAATCGCCGATATTACTTTTTCCGCTGCCGTTCGGACCTACTACCGCGGTAAGTCCCTTGTCGAAAGTAAGGCTTATCTTGTCGGGAAACGACTTGAATCCCTGAATTTCCAATGATTTAAGGTACACCCGCTCACCTCCTCAGCTCGCACTGATATTTCGGGACGCTCTCGTCCCCGATGACCTTTATGTCTATGCCCCTGCGGGCGAAAAAAACAATGTTGGACTTCTTCTGTCCGACCGCCTTGCTAATGCACGACGGAGCCACAGCAAAGACGAACCTGTCACCGCCCGCTGACTGCTCTATCTGAAAGCTCATATTGTACCGATATATCATGCCCTCGCAGAGTTCGCGGAAAGCAGGGTGGTAGAAACCTCCGACCATGTCCCGCTCGACGAATTCGCTGGCGTGCAGACCGCACTTTATCACGCGAATGCCGCTGCCCTCGAACATGACAAGTCCCGAAGCCGCAATATCCACGACCTCATCGAAGCTCATCGGCACGTACTCACCGTTTTCGAGCAGCTCCGCAAGACGTGTCCCGCGCAGTATGACCGTCGGGTAGATACGCACCGTATCGGGACGTATCTCCGCTATCCTGTGCATAGTGAGCAGCTCGTCCTCGCGCGTGCTGCCGTACAGACCTATCATCATCTGCAAGCCGAGCTCAAATCCCCACTGCTTTATCATCGCCGCAGCGTTCACAACGTCCTCTGCGGAGTGTCCGCGCTCGTTCATTCCGAGCACTCTGTCGCTCATCGACTGCGCACCGAGCTCTATGGCGGTCACGCCGCTCCTTGCGAGAATGCCGAGCACCTCAAAGTCAATACAGTCGGGACGCGTCGAGCAGCGAATGCCCCTGAACTTCCCCGCGCCGACGAAATCCTTCGCCGCGTCAAGAAGCTCGGTCATATAATCGCGCGGTATAGCCGTAAAGCTGCCCCCGAAGAACGCTATCTCGGTATCCTCGGGCGAACTAACCTCCGCGAGCGCCTTTTCGCACACTGCCCTCACCTCGTCCCCGTCGGGGAGGTGCTGAGCGCCGCTTATCGTCCGCTGGTCGCAGAAGCTGCACTGATGCGGACATCCGACGTGCGGAATGAATATCGAGATGTTACTGTGCTTCATAGCCCATAAGCTCGAGCGCTTCCTTAGCGGCAAGCTGTTCTGCTTCCTTTTTGCTTCTGCCCTTGCCCTTGCCTATCACCTGTGAATTGAGCATCACCTCGACCACGAAGCGCTTGTTGTGGTCGGGGCCCTCCTCACCGATGAGGACATATTCGACCTTCTCCTCGGGATTCTTCTGCACGACCTCCTGAAGCACGGTCTTAAAGTCACTGAAAGCCTTTTTGGCATCATGCTCGAGGTCGTCGGGTATGAAGCGGAGAATATGCTTTCTTGCAGCCTCCATGCCGCCGTCGAGATATATAGCCGCGATGACCGCCTCAAAGGCGTCAGCGAGAATGGAGGGACGCTCGCGCCCGCCCGTATTTTCCTCGCCCTTGCCGAGGAGGAGGAAATCTCCGAGGTCTATCTGCTTAGCGAAAATATGCAGGCTCTTCTCGCAGACGAGAGAAGCCCTCAGCTTGGTGAGGTCGCCCTCCGCAACGCTCGTGAGGTGCTTGTAGAGGTAGTCCGACACGACTATCGAGAGCACGCTGTCCCCGAGAAATTCGAGGCGTTCGTTGCTGCCGTTGGGGTGTTTTTTCTCGTTCGCGTATGACGAATGAGAGAGCGCCTGCCTGATGAGCTGCTTATCCTTGAACGTATATCCTATTATTTCCTCAAATTTAGCAATATCACACATTTTCCTGCTCCTTGTCAGCCGACGGCATACCGCTCACGTAATCCGCGATAGCCGCCGTGATGTTTTCCTCCGCGCACTTCTGAGCCTGTTTTATGGCGTTGAAGAACGCATATGCGTCCGAGCTGCCGTGTGCCTTGACGACGGGCTTTCTCACTCCGAGGAGCACCGACCCGCCCGTCTCGCGGTAGTCCATCTGCTTCTTGAAAAGCTTTATTTTTCCGAGCGAGAACAGCGCACCTATCCTGCCCGTACCCGAGTACAGCCACTTGACCTTGTTCCCGAAGAGCGAGGCAACGCCCTCGTAGAGCTTGAGTACGATATTGCCCGTAAAGCCGTCGGTCACAACGACCTGACAGTCGCCCTCGGGGACATCTCTCGCCTCGACGTTGCCGAGGAAGTTGAGTCCCGACTCCTTCAGCATTTTGTACGCCTCTATCTCGAGCTCTCTGCCCTTGGTGTCCTCCGCTCCGACATTCAGTAGTCCGACAGTCGGCGACTTCACGCCGACCACCTTCTCCATATAAGCGCTGCCCATGACCGCGAACTGCATCAGCATTTCGGGTCTGCACTCGACATTCGCGCCCGCGTCGAGAAGAATGAAGCTGCCCTTATTCGTCGGCAGCATAGGTGCGGGAGCGACCCGCTTGATACCTTTGATGCGCTTGACGATGAAGGTCGCGCCCATAACGAGAGCGCCCGTGCTGCCCGCTGAAACGAAAGCGTCTCCCCTGCCCTCGGCGAGGAGGCGCAGCCCGACAGCCATCGAGGAATCCTTCCCCGACTTGATTATCTCCTTCGGCTCGTCATGTATATCAAAAACATCATCGGTGTGCTCTATCTCCATCCCGCTGAGGCTTATCTTATGCGCAGCGGCACACTCTTTTATCTTCGCGGCGCTGCCTGTCAGGACTATTTTTGTCCCGAGCTCGCGCACTGCCTTCTCGCAGCCTTTCAGCACCTCGAGGGGAGCCCTGTCCCCTCCGAAAGCGTCAACTATTACTGTTACAGCCAATCCTATCAAGCTCCCTTTGCAGAGAATCAACGGCACGCCTTGCGTAAACGCCGTACTTTTCCTTCTTATCCTTTATTCTTTCGCCGATATCGGGAAGTATACCCATATTCGCCCCCATAGGCTGGAATTTTCCGTCATTGAACGGGTCGCTGATGTAAGCGCAGAGTGCCCCCGTCATGGTATCCTTCGGGAGCTGTATCGGCTCGAGCCCGAGCAGCCGTCTTGCGGCAGCCGTACCCGCGATGATACCGCTTGCTGCGGACTCCATATACCCCTCGACTCCCGTCATCTGTCCCGCGAAGTATATATCGGGGTGCTCCCTCATCGAGAAATCGGCATTGAGCAGAACGGGACTGTTGATGAACGTATTCCTGTGCATAACTCCGAACCGCATGAACTCGGCATTTTCGAGCCCGGGTATCATCGAGAACACACGCTTCTGCTCGCCGAATTTGAGGTTTGTCTGGAAGCCGACAAGGTTGAACAGCGTAGCCTCGCGGTTCTCGCGTCTGAGCTGCACCACCGCATACGGACGCCTGCCCGTGCGCTTGTCGGTGATACCGACGGGCTTCATCGGACCGAATCTCATCGTATCCTCGCCGCGGGAAGCAAGCTCCTCTATCGGCATACAGCCCTCATACACGCTGAACGGGTGAGTCTCGAAATCCTTGAGCTGAACGCGCTCCGCGCCGATAAGCGCCCTGTAGAACGCGAGGTATTCCTCCTTGTCCATGGGGCAGTTGATATAGTCGGCATCTCCGCGGTCATAGCGCGAAGCAAAGAACACCTTCTCCATGTCGAGGCTCTCATATGTGACTATCGGAGCCGCCGCGTCGTAGAAGCTGAGCCCCTCGCCGCAGAGCTTCCGTATCTCCTCTGCGAGAGCCCCCGACGTAAGCGGACCTGTAGCGATTATGGTAACGCCCTCGGGGAGCTCGGTGACCTCCTGCTCAATGACCTCAATGAGCTCACAGTTCCTTATCTTCTCGGTCACGCTGTCGGAGAACCTCTCACGGTCGACCGCAAGGGCACCTCCCGCCTCGACGGAATTCGCCTTCGCACAGGGAACAGTCAGCGAGCCGAGCATCTCCATTTCTGTTTTCAGAAGTCCCGCCGCCGATTCGAGCCTTGCGGCCTTCAGTGAATTCGAGCACACGAGCTCGGCAAACCCGCCGTATTTATGTGCGGGAGAGAACTTCTTCGGCTTCATCTCAAAGAGCCGCACGCCTATCCCGTACCTTGCAAGCGCCCACGCCGCCTCACAGCCCGCGAGCCCTGCTCCAATAACATTGACTTTCGTCATTTTTTCAGCTCTCTTTCATAGCCGCAGCCCTCATTCTCGCAGACGAGCCTGCCCGACTTGCCGCCCTTGTTGAACAGCGTCTTTCCGCAGTCGGGACAAACCTCTGCCGTCGGGACGTTCCACGTCATGAAGTTGCACTCGGGGAAGCCCTCACAGCCGTAGAAGCTTCTGCCCTTCTTTGATTTTTTGAGGAGCATCTTCTTGCCGCATCTCGGGCAGCTGCCCTCTGTCTCGGTGACTATCTTCTTTGTATTCGAGCACTCGGGGAACCCTGGGCACGCAAGGAACTTGCCGTACCTGCCGTACTTGATGACCATATTTCGTCCGCAGACCTCGCAGATGACATCGGTCTCCTCGTCGGGCACCTTGACGCGCTTGCCCTCCATAGCCTCCTCAGCCTTGCTGAGAGTAGAGGAGAACCCGTCATAGAACTCATGCAGTGTACTTACCCAGTCCTTGACGCCGTGCTCTATCTCGTCGAGGTTATTCTCCATCTCAGCGGTAAACTTCGCGTCTACGATCTCTTTGAAGTGCTCCTTCATCAGCTCTGTGATGACCTCGCCGAGGTTAGTGGGCTTCAGCGCCTTACCCTCGTGCTCGACGTACTGACGCGCCGTAATGGTCGTGATAGTCGGAGCGTAGGTACTCGGTCTGCCGATGCCGTTCTCCTCGAGCGCCTTTATGAGCGAAGCCTCGGTATAGCGCGGAGGCGGCTGAGTGAAGTGCTGATTGCCCGTTACAGATTTGAGCTTCACATTGTCTCCGACCGCAAGGGGCGGGAGCATTTTCTTGTTCTCGTCGGCACCGTCGGTCGACTCGACATACAGCTTCGTAAAGCCGTCGAACTTGACGGAATACCCCGACGCACGGAATGTACAGCCGTTCGCCTCGATATCCACCGACACCGTATCGAGCAGAGCATTAGCCATCTGACTTGCGATGAAGCGCTCCCAGATGAGCTTGTAGAGCTTGAACTGGTCGCTCGTCAGACCCGATTTCACGCGCTCGGGCGAGAGTTCGGGAGTAGAGGGACGTATTGCCTCATGCGCGTCCTGAGCATTGCTTTTTGTCTTGAAAACTCTTGGCTTCTCGGGGAGGTACTCGCTGCCGTAAACAGTGCTGATGTACTGAGCGGCAGCCGCCTTCGCCTCCTCGGAGATACGCAGACTGTCGGTTCTCATGTAAGTGATGAGACCTACCGCACCGATACCCTCGACGTCGACGCCTTCGTACAGCTCCTGCGCAGCCTTCATGGTACGCTTTGCGCTGAATCCGAGCTTGCGTGAAGCCTCCTGCTGCATCGTCGAAGTAATGAACGGCGGAGCGGGCTGCTTCTTGGTTATCTTCTTCTTAACGGACGTCACTTCATACTGTGCTCCCTCGAGCCTTGCAAGGAGGCGGTCTGCCTCTGCCTTATTGGGTATCTCGAGCTTGCTGCCGTCCACAGTGACAAGAGCCGCCTCGAACACCTTTCTCGAAGCGGGAGCGGTGAACTTCGCGTCCACAGACCAGTATTCCTTTGGCACGAACTTGCGTATCTCGTTCTCGCGGTCGACCACAAGGCGCACCGCGACCGACTGCACGCGTCCTGCCGACAGACCGCGCTTCACTTTTTTCCACAGGAACGGACTGAGCTTATAGCCCACGAGCCTGTCGAGTATACGTCTTGCCTGCTGAGCGTTGACGAGGTCGACATCTATCTTGTGCGGGTTGCTCATACCGTTCTGAACGCCCGTTTTTGTTATCTCGTTGAATGCAACGCGGTTGTTGTCGTTCATGTCGAGCTTCAGCATCTGCGCTATATGCCATGATATAGCCTCTCCCTCGCGGTCAGGGTCGGTCGCGAGATAGACTTTTCCGCTCTTCTTCGCGCACTTTTTGAGGTCGTTTATGACGTCCTCCTTGCCCTTCATATCCGTGTACTGCGGAGCGAAATCGTGCTCGGTGTCAACTCCGAGCTTCGACTTCGGCAGGTCGCGGACGTGACCCATCGAAGCTACCACCTTGTAGCCCTTGCCGAGATATTTCTGTATTGTTTTTGCCTTTGCAGGCGACTCAACTATTACTAAGTCTGACATTTGCCTTTGTACCCCTCATTAAAGTTTTTCATAAATCTTACCGGGCAGTGCTCTGACTGCACCGAGTATCTCCATTTCGGTGAGCTCGGTCATCAGCTCCGAGCTGTCCAGACCGAGTCTCTGCGCGAGGATATCCGCGTGCAGAGCCCCCTCCGCGAGAGCGTCGGCTATCTGCTTCTGAACGCCGTCGAGCTGCACATCAGGCTTTTTCGGCTCAGGCGAAGCTTCCTCCCCGCCGTCGATATCAGCAGCATTCCCCGCGATGTAAGTCTCCAGTGCAGAGACCTTCTTCATCATTCTGTGCCTGTGGACTTTCAGCGGTCGCTCGTCCTCATTGAGGATGCCGTAGGCTTCCGAGCGCACCTCTTCGTAAACGACAGACCCGTAGCCGAACACGGAAGCAATATCTGCGGAGCTGAAAAACGGCACAGCGCCCTCACCGAGCAGAGCCGCATTGCCCGAATAGGCATTGCTGAATATATCGGCAGGCGGGAGGCAGAATACTTCCCTGCCCTGTTCGGCGGCGAGTGAAGCCGTGATAAGCGAGCCGCTCTTCTCGGAAGCCTCGAAAACGACGGTCGCGCGTCCGAGAGCAGCCAATATCCTGTTTCTTTTCGGGAAGTTTCCCGCATGAGGCGAAGTACCGGGCGGATATTCGCTGATGAATACGCCGCCCGCCTCGAGTATCTCGTCGCGGTGGCTGAAATTCTCGCGCGGATAGTCCACATCAACGCCGCAGCCCAGTACCGCAGCGGTAGGTCTGCCCTGCGAAGCCGCCGCCAGGTGTGAAGTTATATCCACGCCCACAGCAAAACCGCTCACAATGACCACGCCTCTTGCCGCGAGCTCGGAGCATATCCTCTCCGTGACCCGCAGGCTGTAGCCGTCAGCCTTACGAGCTCCGACGGCAGTGACCGTCCGCGTGCCCGTCAGACAGCAGATATCGCCGATATAATAGAGTATTGCGGGCGGATTCATTATATGTCTGAGCTGCGGAGGATAGTCCTCCGAGCTGTAGCCGACCGTACGGATACCCTTCCTGTCGCATTCCGCAAGGACGCGCTCAGCCGCATCTATATCGGTTGCCGCCACAGCACAGCGCTCCTTCTCGCCGAGCCGCACCATGCAGCTCCCCGAGCGCAGTTCGCTGTAAGCCTCATCGGGAGTCTCATAGAGCGACATCAGCTCCCATATCCTGCGGCTGCCGATACCGAAGACCATAGTCAGCCACAGCCAGTATTTCTTATTATCCATAACAAGCCTCCCCGTATCCGCCGTTATCTGAACGGAGCCTGCTTTTTGAGCTCCCACATCAGGATACCCGCAGCCATAGCAGCGTTGAGCGAATTTATAGTGCCGTTCATAGGGATAGTCACGCGCCTGTCGCATCTTCGGGCGACCTCGTCTGGCAGACCGTTGCCCTCATTCCCGATGAAGACCGCCTGCCGCCTCTCAAAGCCGCATTCGGTGACCTTTTCCGCGTCGGTGTCAATGACCGCGGCAGAAGTCGCCACCCCGCCTTTTTTGAGCACATCGAAGAGCTCGTCCTCGTCGGCGGTGATATAGATATTCTCGCGGAACACCGACCCCATAGTCGAGCGTATGACCTTCGGGCTGTAGAGGTCGCAGCTCCCGCACATAAAGATGCCGTCGATACCGAGAGCGTCTGCGGTACGGATTATCATACCTGCATTTCCTGGGTCCTGCAAGCCGAAGAGCACGACATATCTGCCGTTGTCGGCAAAGACGGGAGTTCTCTCCGCGGGTATGCCGCAAATAGCGAACACGCCCTGAGTAGAACTTGTAGAAGCGATCTTATTGCCAAGCTCATTTGAAATGACAAGAGTTTTTGTATCTCTCAAATCAGCCTGCAAATGCACATCACCAAACTTATCAAAAGCCTGTCTTGTAAATATCAGGTGAGTCACCCTCGCCTTTTCCTTCAGAGCATCCTCAACGATGCGAAGCCCCTCCAACACGAATAAGCCGTACTGAAGCCTCTCTTTTTTTGATGAGGAGAGCTTCTGATACAGCTTGATAACGGGATTATCCTTAGAGGTAATGATATTCTCCAATCCTACACCTCCGCGCCATGGAAAATGACCTGTAAAAGGCAGGAACAACACCTGCCTTCTACAAGAAAACACGCTCTTTATAATGATAAGGAGCGTGTTGATATTCTTGATTAGAGAGCAGCCTTAGCCTTCTCAGCGATAGCAGAGAAGCCTGCTGCATCGGTGATAGCGATCTCGGAGAGCATCTTTCTGTTGAGAGTGATGCCAGCCTTCTTGCAGCCGTTCATGAAAGTAGAGTAGTTCATACCGTTGAGCTTAGCAGCAGCGGAGATTCTTGTTATCCAGAGCTGTCTGAACTGTCTCTTCTTCTGCTTTCTTCCGATGTAAGCGTAGTTGCCGGACTTCATAACGGCCTGCTTAGCCATCTTGAAGTGCTTGCTCTTAGCGCCCCAGTAGCCCTTAGCGAGCTTTAAAACTTTATTTCTTCTCTTGCGAGTCATCATTGCACCTTTGATACGTGCCATAGTCTTTTACCTCCAAATAAAAATTAAGTAAGCGTTTTTGAGAGCGTTGCTCCCGACAATTACATATAGGGAACGAGCTTCTTGATGGTAGGAGCGTTAGCGCTGCCTGCAACACCTGCTGTACGAGCGATTCTCTTGCGCTTGGTATCCTTCTGAGTAAGTCTGTGTCTCTTGTTGGTCTTCTGGTACTTTACTTTGCCAGTACCGGTGATCTTGAAGCGCTTCTTAGCGCCCGAGTGAGTTTTAACCTTAACCTTTGCCATTGTTAATATCCTCCTTGATTAAGAACTTTCGTGTTCTTACTTATTTGTTTTGGGACTGACGAACATAACGATGCTGCGTCCCTCCATTTTAGCCGGCTTATCAACAGTACCTGCATCTGAAAGAGCTTCCTTGAAGCGGTCGAGCAGCTCAGCGCCGAGCTCGGGGTGAGCGATAGCTCTCTTGCGGAATCTCACTGATACCTTGAGCTTATCTCCGCCCTGTAAGAATTTGACAGCCTGATTCACCTTTGTTTCAAAGTCGTGGGTATCTATCGTCGAGAACATACGGATCTCCTTGATAGAAACGATCTTCTGATTTTTTCTTGCTTCCTTTTCACGCTTAGCCTGCTCGAAGCAATACTTTCCGTAGTCCATGATACGGCACACGGGCGGTGTTGCCTGCGGAGCGATCTTCACGAGGTCAAGATCCTGATCAAAGGCTAATTTCTGGGCGTCCTTGGCGGACATCGTTCCAAGCTTAGTTCCGTCAGCGTCGATAACGAGAATTTCCTTATCCCGAATATCTTCGTTGATCTGCAGTTCCTGTTTGCTAATCTTCAAGCACCTCCGGTTATAAAATAAAACAAAAATGAGTGCGGAATTATCCGCACTCACACAATACACGTTTAAGACCGCACGGCGAGCCGCACGTTCCTACTCACATATTGACCGTTTAAGCATAGCCTGACGGTGAGAACGGGTAGTTCTGCTTTGTTCACCTAAATATTATACCCTCTTCCCACACACTTGTCAAGCGTCCCCGTCATTTTCATCACAATGCACAACAACAGCCTTCCCTATCTCCTTGATTTTATCCCATATAGCAAATCTGACCTCATATTTCTGAGGTTCATAGAGGATATCGAGCTCCTCGCCGTCAAAGCGTCCGAGCTCCTCCTGCTTGTTGTCCGTGACGTCACAAGCCGCAGGCACGCACAGCGACGGGTACATCACGCACCACCAGTTGTGCCCCCGAGCGGAGCCTATCTTCACTCTCAGAGCGCGGTAAGTCCCCGCAGGCATGGTTATGTCTCCGTAGGTACGTACATCGAACTCCGTGTCCGCGAGCTCCGCCTCCACGGGCAGTTCACAGCCGTTCGCGCGGAGAACTGTCTCGGCAATGCGCTCGATATCGGGCAGCCTGTCCGCAGCTATCGCCTCAGCCTCCGCAAGCGAGTCCGCCTCGCCGAGGATACCGCTTTCAAGGAGGGCATCCCGCACATAGAGTTTCAGCGTCTGGTCGCGTTCGCTGTCGGACTCGGCAAGGATATGCAGCCTCAGCACGCTCCCGCGCAGTCTGTCGAGAGCGAGACCGTCCCGCACGAAGCCGACCGTGTTCGATATAAGTATCGCGAGGACAAGTCCCGCCGCAGCAATGAGTTCATATTTTCTTCTCATCAATATCACCTCGCAGGTAAATATTGGCAGTGCGGGACGATTTATTCAATTGGAGCTGAAAAGTTTGAGCCTTTAGCTCGTGGTGTCCGCTGACGCGGACTTATTATAAAAATTATCGCCGCAGGCGATACCTTTAGCTAACGGCTAACGGCTAATAGCTATTCCACCTGCTTTATCTTTTTGCTCTTTCTGAGTCTTTCTATATCTCCTGTTCGTACAAAATGCTCGACATAGCCGCAGTTCCCGCAGATATATCGGTCGACATCCACCGCAGAGAATATCGTTGCACCGTACATTATATTGTTTCCCGAGCCGTAACTGCCCGTGTAGCCCTTAGCATAGAGAATATCCGTGCTTCCGCATTTCGGACACTTTTTAGTATATTTCATAAAACGACCTCCTTTCCGAAGTCAGCCATATGATACCACACCGCCGTGACAGTTTCAATACTTTCATTTTTCCGCAAACTGTGCAATATCTACAAATTCCGCCTCATCTCAAACGCCGCGGAACGTCATGCTCCGACAGCATTTTCGGGAACATTCCCGACTTTCTCCGCAAAACACGGCGAAACCGTGCTAAAGCTGTCGAAACTTGCAGATAACTTTTGCTTTACCCGCTGCCCCAAAAGGTATAAAATCATACAAAAAGGAGCTGATGAAATGAAAAAGTTCGTTTCCACCCTCGTAACCGTCTTTTCGGCAGTCTCTCTGCTGCTCCCCCTGCCCGCGGAAAGTGCCGAAGAGCCGCAGTACGAGTACACAATAATCAACAACGAAGCCACGATAACAGGCTACAAGGGCGAGCCCGTCTACATAGACATCCCCGAGACCATAGAGGGCTGTCAGGTCGTAGAACTGCGCGACAACGCCTTCTACGAGTGCTCAACTCTCAGGCACATCGACCTCCCCGACACTCTCATAAAGATAGGTCACCACTGCTTCTACGCGTGCTCGGCACTCGAGGAGATAAACGTCCCCGAGTCGGTCACCGACATAGGCATGGGCTGCTTCTGCGGCTGCACGGAGCTGAGCTCCGCCTCCCTGCCCGACACGCTGACCTCGCTGCCCGAGTCCTGCTTCCGAAGCTGCACCTCGCTCGGCGACTTCACCGTCCCCGCAGGCGTGACCCGCATAGGCGCATTCTGCTTTTCAAGCTGCACCTCACTGAAAAACGTCTCCCTGAGCAGCTCACTGAAAGGCGTCGGAGACTGCTCATTCTATATGTGCAGCTCGCTGAAGGGAGTCTATGTACCGCCCTCGGTCAGCGATATAGGGCTATGTGCTTTCGGATATGTCCCGACCGACAACGGCGCTGAGACAGCCCGTGACTTCGTCCTTCTCGGCGACGGCGGCTCTCCCGTCCGCGACTACGCCAGGGAGAACCACATCACATTCACCGACGCCTCCGACACCGTACACGCCTTCGCGATACAGCGTATCACAGGCGAACGCCGCCCCATAAACATCCCCTCGGTGCTCATCATAGCGGGAGCGGCGCTGCTCATAGCCGCCTTTATTTTTGTAAAACGAAAAAACAGTATAAGTTCAAAAGCTAAAATTAATAAAAATCGTTGAAAATGAGCAAAAAATAACTTGATTTCCTCCAAAAAATATGGTATCATGGTAGTAATTACAAATAGTTGATTTCCAACTTAATTTTTCACTTAATTTATGCACAAATTTTTTGGAGGGATAGAAAACATGAAAAAATTCAAAAAAGCCATGGCAGCCGTAACCTGTGCTGTCATGACGGCAGTCTCCGCTCCCGCTCCGTTCCTCACGGACGCGGCTGACGAGGCAGCAGAGGAGCAGCAGTTCTGTGCTCCCATCAGCGAAGTCGTCACAGACTCGGGTCTCGATATCGACTACGCACGTGCGCTCCAGTATTCGCTGTATTTCTATGACGCGAATATGTGCGGTGTATTCAAGGAAAACGAGAACAAGCTCTCATGGCGCGGAAGCTGCCACACCTACGACGCTCACGTACCCATGATAGAGTGGGACAAGGAGACCAACAAGCAGAGCAAGGGCGGTACAAACCTTTCGGCAGAGTTCATGGAAAAGTACAAGGACGTGCTCGACCCCGACGGCGACGGTACTATCGACGTTTCTGGCGGCTTCCACGATGCAGGTGACCACGTTGAGTTCGGTATGCCCGAGAACTACTCGGCAGCAACTCTCGGCTGGGGCTACTATGAGTACCGCGATGTATTCAAGAAGCTTGAGCAGGACGAACACATGGAGACCATTCTCCGCCACTTCAACGACTACCTGATGAGGTGTACCTTCCTCGACGAGAACGGTACGGTCATCGCGCACTGCTATCAGGTCGGCGACGGCGATATCGACCACGCTATCTGGAACAACCCCGAGGTCGACACCATGCCGCGTCCCGCATTCTTCCTCACGGCTGACAAGCCGCAGACAGACTATGTCGTATCCGCGTGTGCATCACTCGCTATCAACTACCTCAACTTCAAGGACACCGACGAGGAATACGCCGAGCAGTCGCTCAAATACGCAAAGGCGCTCTGGAAGTTTGCAAACGATAATGAGAAAGAGCTGTCCGATAACGCCGACGGTCCTGGACGCTTCTACGGCTCCTCGAAATGGGAGGACGACTATTGCTGGGCTGCTGCATGGATGTACAAAGCCACAGGCGACGAGTCATGCTTCGACTATGCGGTAAAGATATTCGATTACTACGCTCCCTCGGGCTGGTGCTACTGCTGGAACGATATGTGGGCAGGCGCAGGCGTAATGTGGGCAGTCGTAAATCAGGAGCACCCCGAGCTTGACCTTGTTCAGAAGATCAGAGACGCTCAGGGCAAGAATCAGTATGTATTCGACGATTTCTGGGACGATGACTGCGTAGGCAAGTGTCTGAAAACATGGAAGCAGGATGAGACAAAGCAGGGCTTCGCATGGCTCGATACATGGGGAAGCTGCCGCTACAATACCGCAATGCAGCTTATATGTCTCATGTACGACAAGTACAAGAACAACGGCAAGGCGAGCGAATGGAGCGAATGGTCAAAGAAGCAGATGGATTATATCCTCGGCGACAACGATATCAGATACAAGGAAGAGGCAAAATTCTCGGTCCTCGCAGGCAAAAACGGTACCCACGGTCCAAGATCGTTCATCGTAGGCTACAATGATACATCCGTAAAGAATCCCCACCACCGTGCAGCTTCAGGACTCCTCATGGCTGAGGACCCCCGCGAGCAGAGACACATTCTCTGGGGCGCACTCGCAGGCGGACCCGATTCCGATGACAGCCACGACGATGCTACAAAGGACTGGACGGAAAACGAGGTTACCATCGACTATAATGCCTGCCTCCCCGCAGCAGCAGCAGGTCTGTACGCCTTGTACGGCACCGAGGACATGGCTGTAACACCCAACTTCCCGCCCACGGACGAGAAGAGAGTATACGGCGGCGGTTCCGAGGGCTCTGGCGGAAGCGGCTACTGGGCAGAGGCGATCGCATACGACGTACTCAACGACGACGGCACAGGCTCTACGAATGTTTCATTCAAGGTACTCTCGGGCGAATCAAGCCCCTCCAAGAACCTCTCCGTAAGATATTATTTCAACGTATCCGAAAACAACAAGCCTGACATCTACGACGTAAAGGAGCTCTACGACCAGTCCAGCACAGAGGACGGCGCAGTCGGAGCTGACGGCGTGATCTCGGGTCCCCACAAGTACGACAAGGTCGCTGACACCTACTACGCCGAGATAAGCTGGGAGGACTACGTTATCGCCAATTCGGGCAAGAAATACCAGTTCAGCGTAGGCTTCTTCGGAAAGGGCTATACCGACTCCGCGACCAACAAATACATCTTCTACCAGTTCGACCCCAAGAACGACTGGAGCTACGACGGACTGAAAATGGGCAAGGACACCGACTTCTTCGCGGTTGACGACCCGCCCGAGGAGCGCTACGACCACATCTGCATCTACGCTGACGGCGTGCTCGTAGGCGGAATCGAGCCCGACGGCTCAGAGCCTGCCCCCAAGGAGACGGCAACTACTTCAAACAGCTCCTCAGCGAAGACGACCACGACATCAAAGGCTACAACCACGACAGCATCGGGCAAGAGCACAACAACAGACGGCAAATTGCTTCCAGGCGACGCCAACCTTGATGCAAAGGTAACGGTCGCTGACGCAGTAGCTATCCTTCAGGCGATCGCAAACAAGGACAAGTACGCGCTGAAACCGCAGGGAGCAAAGAATGCCGACGTCGCAGGAAACGGCGACGGTATCACGGCAGCCGATGCGCTCGCGATACAGAAGTACGACGCTAAGACGATCACCTCTCTCCCTGTAAAGGACTGATGAACGGACTCAGCGAATACAGTGACGAAGACAAATAAAGAAAGGGAACACTGCCTGTATGGCAGCGTTCCCTTTTCCTTTTATCCGACAAGGAGCAGTATAACAGTTTATCACATATTTCGGCGTTTTCCGATATATGCCTGCACGTCAGAATCCCCTCGTAAAACGAACAGTTTGCAGATAATGCTCCTGAAAATTCCCCGAAGCACTCAACTGAATTTGTACATTTCAAAGCAGACGATTGCAGAAATGACCGCAGAATTACATAAAACACTTATGACATATCGGCAGATTCCGTGCTTCTCTGTGAGAAGTCCGAGAACAGCCGCAAATGAAGCCGCTCCGCACACAGCCATACATATCATCTGTGATATTCCGATAGCTGCGGAAACTGCCCTGTTCACACCGCTCGAACTGCTCACAAAAACGACGTATGCAGTTATCATTACCAGCACAGAAACAAGCCACGCAGTCTGTCCTGCAATCATTACCGCAGAGCCTCTGCAAGGTCTGTAGGCATTGTGTTTTTTCAGCTTGCGGCGTATGAGCATCATGTAAACGGCAGCAACACCGAGCAGCAGATACACCACCAACAGGCAAAGCTCGGCAATGTAGTGCGGCTCAAGAACACCGCTGTGTGAAGGCATATTAACGAGCTGAGCATAAGAGAGGACCGATGTGCCGTCATTATAGTCCTTTATCCCCATAAGCAGAGCCCCCTCATCCACAGCATTGAAATCCACAGAATCCACGAGCCTTTTCTTGCTTTCTTTATTCACATCGGAAAGACCGTATTCATCCACGGCATCATATGTTATCTGATACGCACCGCTGCCGATGCTCTGAACATTCTCGACTCTGACAGCATTAAAGAACGCGATGGATTTGAATATCCCCCTGCGCGGAAGCTCTGCGGGCAGATAATACCTGCTCAGCCTTGTTTCTTTCGATGTACTGTCCGCATATTTTTGTGAAGAGAGCGTACCGAAGAACCATTCGGGGAAGTCAAGAAAGTAGTGATTGTCGTCGTCAGACTGATTTATCATCACCACAAGTCCGAGTTCAGACTCGGGGTCAAGCAGCATTTTCACACGGCTTGCCGCTGTTGCTCCCTCGTGACCGTATGTGCGGACGGCGAATTCCTGACACTGCAAACCGTGAGCGCACAGCGGTATATCAGACTCGCCATAGTATGAAGTAGCACCGAACAACTCAGCTTGCGTATCAGCGCTCTGAAACAGCGGAGAATCCTTATCCAGCAGAGCCTGAGAAAAAGTCATCAGGTCGGAAAGTGTGCTTACAGCGGAGCCTGACGGATAGAGGGCAAGATAGTTCAGACAGGTTCCTTTGTCGGTCAGAGCTGCGCCGTTTTCATATGTTTTCATTTTTCTGCGCTGTTCATACACCCACGGATTATCGCTGTGAGTCGCACCTACGGAAGTATGCTCCATTCCGAGAGGCTCAAGGATATGCTCGTGAACATAATCGCAGTAGTCCTGACCGGCGGCGCACTCAATGACATATCCTGCAACAGCCGCGCTGTAAAGCGAATCGACAGGCACCTCACCGGGACGATAGACCTGTACAGGCTCGGCTGCACGAAGCTCATCCGCGAGGGACAATACGGAAGCTTCGTCCTTTTTCCATATCCGAGACGAGCTTTCCTGCCAGCCTGCTGTGCCGTTCATAAGCTCGGTCATAGTGACAGGTTCATCATAAGTAAGATGCTTAAAAAAACCGTCAGGCAGGTAGTCTCTTATGTCACGGTCAAGGTCGAGCTTACCCTGTTCCCGCAGCTGCATAGCGCTGACCCATATCAGCGTCTGTGAGACCTCGCCCCATTCAAACACCGAGCTTTCATCGGTACGGGCATTCAGTCCGACATCGGTACAGGCATAATATCCCGTGCAGAGTACCTCGTCGGCATTGAATGCGCCAATTGCGGTAGCTCCCCATTTCTTTTCAGCCATATCTATATCGTTTTCCTGAAAATCGAGCAAATGCTCGAAATCGCTCTGACTAACACCCGAAGGAAAAATGATCTCGTCGGCGCTTGCAGCGAGAAAAGACGGATCCGCCGATATAGCTGCGGAGCAGAGAAGTGAAGCCGTAATTATGAGTAATTTTTTCATATAAAGCATCTCCTCACAGCTCCTTGTCTTCGTATTCGCAAACGCTGCATACATATCTGTACGCCACAGTCAGCGCGGCTAAGGTCAGGACAGCAGCCATCAGCATTATCCCGTCGGCAGCACTCCCAAGCACCCGCACAAGGTCAACGATGAATCCAAGTGCAGGGACAGACGGGAGCAGGTCTGCGAAAACAAGCAGGAAGAGAAAAATGAGCACTCCCGAAATGACCAGCGCCCGTATATATTCTTTCATTCCCGCCTTGCGGATACCGCCTGTTTTTGATGTTATCGACATTTTTCCGCCGCCCGAGAAGTACCTGCGCAGCTTGCCTGAGATGACCACAGCTCCTGCTGCAAATGCAGCGGCATAGGGTGCATTGAATGAGGAAAGGAAGAGTATGATGCCCTGATGCTGCTGATTTACGACTGCAAGGACCATAATTACATAGAACAGCAGACTAATCCCCGTATACAGCGAAATTGTCAGCAAAAACCGCGAATCCACAACATCCTTTCTGCATACGGGAAGGACAGAGTTCATTTTCTCGCTGTGGTATTTCATCTCGTTCCCGAACAGCATAGGCACAAAGAAAAAGCTCATGAGGGGCGGTACGAGTATCGCCATAAACGGCGCAATACAGGTCAATGCACCGAATGTGAGGCACATTATAAGCACAATCAGCTTCAGACTGTTTTTGCCGCCGTTCATCATGATAATGTCAGCGCGTATAAGTGAGAACAGTCTTTTTGATTCGTTTTTCATTTTTGCGCCTCCTAAATCTCACGCTCGGACACTATGCGTGCCGTTATCTCGCCGAATGCAAGACAGACCGCAAGCATTGCTGCATTTGCGGCAGCGCCGAAACCAACAGCTCCGCCGACGGAAACAGCTGCGCAGTTCTCTGCGATATGCGACAGATTAAACTGAGGTATCAGCGAGGTGTGCGCCGAGAGAAGATACGCTCCGCCGATCACAGCCGACACAGCAGCAACACCGATGATAACGGAACGGAAGAGATTTTCCCTTCCGTATATCAGGCTCATCAATTCCATATAAGCCTCAGCTATGCAGCAAAGCGCAGCCACAGCAAATACAGCAAGGTACACCACAGCAGGAGTGTCATATATATAGTGCATATAGTTCAGCATTTCCCTGCTGCGTTCGGCACTGCGATCAACACTGAAAATCAGCGCGTTAAGGTCAAGCACCGTTGAAAAAGCTGCAATTATGAGTTCTGTTATCTCACAGAACAGAAATGCAGCAAATATGTATATGAACCTTGCCCTTGTGACGTTTCTCCTGTCGACGGGAAGAGTACCGTAGAGCCTGTCAAATCCGTTCCTGTCCGCAATATCCTGCAAGGGATGTACAAAGCCGAAAACACAGAAGGTGACCATTACAGCGATCAGCGGAGACAGCATCATGCTCAGCACCATACAGAACAGTATGACGAAGATAAATTCCCCCATAGACACAGGGCGCATCGTAAGAAAGTCAAAGCGTATCACATTCAGTATGTCCCGCATTCTTAGCCTCCTTGGCAATATAAACCAGTATCTCGTCAATGCTTGCCTTTTCGCAAATCAAAGCGTCGGGCAGCCCCCTCATATCCTCAGTCCGAATCATAGCTTCAAAGCCGTTGCGATAGCTGTGAAAGCCTATCATACGTCCTTTCAGCCCGTCAGGAACAGCGCTCTCCGCACCCTTGACCACAGCGTAGCTCTCCGCAAGGTCGTCCTTGCTGCCTGTGAACCACACACTGCCATTGTTGAGGATAGTGACATAATCCGCGATCCTCTCCACATCAGCGGTTATATGTGTAGAGAAGAGTATCCCGCGGTTCTCGTCGAGAATATAGTCAGAGAGTATGTCGAGCAGTTCATCGCGGGCTACGGGGTCAAGACCGCTCGTAGGTTCATCGAGTATGAGAAGCTCGGGCTTATGAGCGAGGGCGATAGTCACCATCAGCTTCATCTTCATACCCTTGGAGAAATCGCCGACACAGCGGTCATCAGGAAGACTGAAACGTTTCAGGTATGCGAAAAAATCATCACTGTCCCACTTCGTATAAAAAGGACGGATCTGCTGTTCTATCTGCCTTGCGGTGAGGTGCTCGGCGAGGTACATACTGTCGAAAACCACGCCGAGACGCTGTTTTATCTCTATCGTATCCTTGACGCTGTCCAGACCGAACACACTGATGCTTCCGCTGTCAAACTTAGTCATATTCATTATCGAGCGGATAGTTGTTGTCTTGCCCGAGCCATTCTGCCCGACAAATCCCATAATATAGCCTTTCGGAAGTGCGAACGTGACATTCTTGAGCGAAAAGTCTCTGTAAGATTTGCATAGTCCGTTTATTTCGAGAATGTTTTCCATATCAGTCCTCCATAAATTTTCTCAGTGCAGCAGCGATCTCATCGTCGCTTAGTCCTGCATTGCGTCCGTTTTCGACCGCCTTCTGCAAACCGTCTTCCATCTCGAAGAGCATACGCTCCTTCAGCAGCTCGTTGTTCCGTGAAGCAACATAGTAGCCCTTGCCCGTGATAGACGTTATAAAGCCCTCGTCAAGGAGGTCATTATAAACCCTCGTAGTCGTGATAACGCTTATTTTCAGATCGCGAGCGAGCTGCCGTATTGACGGAAGCTGCTCGTCCTCTGCGAGTGTCCCGTCGAGTATCTGAGTCTTCATCTGCTGCTTGATCTGCTCGTAGATAGGCAGCTCTGATTTATTTTTTATTACAATTACCATAATCGTTCCTCTGTTATACTGCACATATGATGTTATATACAGTATAACAGAACGAGCAGATTTTGTCAAGGGGGAGCTGTCATAAAAAGCGGAATTATATGCAAAGAGAGTAATTTAACTAAAAAACAGTGCCATTCCCCGACAGCGGAGAGTGGCACTGTTTTTGCAAAATAGGCACACACTTAAGGGCTGTACTTATACGGAAGCATTGCGGGACATATATCGGGGGAACCCTTTTTCAAAAGGGTTTCCCTCAATTAATATCCGTATTGCTTCTGTATGAATACAGTCCTTAAAAGGGAGCCTATTTATTCGTCGAATAAAGGGGTCGAGAAGTAGCGTTCCGCAGTGTCGGGGAGGATAGTGACGACCGTCTTGCCCTTGCCGAGTTTCTCCGCCATTTTCAGTGCAGCAGCAACATTAGTTCCGCTCGAAATACCACACATTATGCCCTCCTTGGAGGCGAGGTCTTTCGCGGTCCTGATAGCCTCCTCATCGGTGACGATATAGATATCGTCGTAGATGTTCTGGTTCAGGATATCGGGGATTATTCCGTCGCCGATGCCCATTTGCAGGTGTGTACCGATGTTTCCGCCTGCAAGGATCGCCGCATTCTCGGGCTCGACAGCCCATATCAGCATATCGGGATACTGCGATTTCAGCGTCTCGCCGATGCCTGTGATAGTACCGCCCGTGCCTATTCCCGAACAGAATCCGTCTATCCTGCCCGCAGTCTGCTCCAGTATCTCCAGTGCGGTGTGGTACTTATGGGCGTAGATATTGTTCACATTTGCAAACTGCTGAGGGACGAAAACGTTCTTGTTCTCCTCAGCCATTCTGAGCGCGGTATCAAGGCACTCCTGAATACACTTGCCGATATCGCCGTCATCGTGTATGAGTATGACCTCGGCACCGTAATGGCGGACGAGTTTGCGGCGCTCCTCGCTGACGGAGTCGGGCATGATTATCACCGTTTTATAGCCGCGAACTGCTCCTACAAGAGCGAGACCGATGCCCTGATTTCCGCTTGTAGGCTCGACGATTATCGTATCCTTGGTTATCTTGCCCTCCTGCTCAGCATGAAGTATCATGTTGTAGGCTGTACGGGTCTTTATAGAGCCGCCGACGTTCAGTCCCTCGAACTTGACGAGAACTTCGGCGCTGTCAGGCTTGTTCATGCGGCTGAGCCTTATCATAGGTGTGTGTCCCATTGCCTCAATTATGTTGTTATATACCATTTGATGTTTCTCCTTAATGCGTTATGAGTTCTGAGCAATGTCTGCTCAGCGGCTAAAAATCGGCAATATTCAGCTTTTTAAAGCCGATCGCGAAATGTGACGCAAAGTCCCGATCATATGGAGATCCTGCACCACCACGAACTTGGTTCATGGCGATAACCGCCTGACGGCGGTTATCGCAGACAAATTAATTATAACACAGGTTATAAATAAAAGCAATAGCTAAAATTTTTCCGAGAGAAAAATAAGGCTGTTGCTTTAGTTATTTATATTAACTTTATAGTTGTTTTCAGGCTTAAAATGCTGTTTTTTCTTAAAAATCCGCCAAAAAAAGCCTTCACAGAACAGATGTTCCACGTGGAACAAGTGCCGCAAAAGAGTACATAGACAACTTGCTGATTAAATCATTTATCTGTCTTGGCCAAACTTCTTCTCGCTGAAGCATTAAAGCCTGTAAGGTCTTTTATTACCTCGCCTGCGATGATAAGTCCTGCGACTGACGGGACAAACGCGTTCGAGGCAGGAGTGCTCCTTCGCGAGCCGCTGTCCTCACAGAGTCCTGCTATCGGAGTGAGCGCCTCCTCCTTTGAATACACCACCTTTAATGCCTTAACACCGCGCTTTTTCATCTCCCGACGCATCACTCTCGCGAGCGGACAGACCGACGTCTTATATATATCCGCGACCTCAAAAGCTGTCGGGTCGACCTTGTTTCCCGCACCCATACTGCTGATAACGGGGACTCCCGCCGCCTTTGCGCGCATGATCAGCTCTATCTTGCCCGTTACCGTGTCGATAGCGTCCACAACATAGTCATACTGCGTGAAATCGAACATATCGGCAGTCTCGGGCATAAAGAATGCGGGGAAGATCCGCACCTCGCAGTCAGGGGAAATATCGTTCACACGCTCTTTCGCTGCCTCTACCTTCAGCTGACCGATAGTGCTGTGTACGGCGATTATCTGGCGGTTTATATTGCTCGGTGCGACCCTGTCGCTGTCGATGAGGTCGAGAGCTCCTATCCCCGAGCGTGCAAGGGCTTCAACTACGTGTCCGCCCACTCCCCCGACGCCGAAAACGGCTACTCTCGAAGCCGCAAGCTTCTTCATAGCCGTTTCACCGAATATCATTTCTGTGCGAATAAATTCCTCACGCATAATGCTTTCCTTACTTCTTGTCAAATCTCGGCACGCGCTTTATAACAAGCTCGTATACCGCTACGGATACTGCCGCTCCGAGAGCACCCTGCACTGCATTTGCGGGAACTCCGAGAAAGGCGGTTGTGAATGAGTGATAGAGCACCGCCTCAAACAGCGCATAGCCTATGACCATTACTGCCTCGGCGGAGGCTGCCGCTGCGATCCTCGGAAGAAGCGAGCCCTTGCTCCTGCCCGCTGCCCTGAGTATGAAGAATGACACTGCTGCCATTGCTGCCTTGATAACGAGTGTTGCGGGAGCGTATACAACGTAGCCGCTTATGATGTCGACAAGTGCCGAGCCTATGCCCGCTGCTGCGGCTCCGTATACGGGTCCGAGCACCCATGCAGCTATATTGACGATGCTGTCTCCGAGATTCACATAGCCCTTTGTCGGAGTGGGTATCTGTATCAGAAGCGTTGCAACAGCCGTCATCGCCGTGAAAAGAGCGGCGAGTGTCAGCGCCCTGAGCTTATCCCTGTTATTGTTCATCAGAAACACCTCTTTAGTGATGTAAGCCTTTCAGCTCATCTATTATACCACCCTTTGCAGGAAAATGCAATAGGGGCGAAAAAAACGTCCCGCCCCCTGCAATATGTTTATTTTATAACGTGCGCCCGCAAATACGGATATGTGACGGATACATCGTGTAGGGTTGCCCTTTGGGCGTCCGCAATCCCCTACAATTGACGTTGAACGCAATGTGTAGGGAACGCCGCCCTCGGCGTTCCGCCCATAACCGACGAATCAACGGTAAATCGCAATATGTAGGGGCTCATTACAGCAAAGCTGCATATAACATCACAATCCAAATCAAAGATTTGGTGTGCTGCTTATCCGTGCGCCCGTGTAACAAATACGTTATTCTGCGGGTCTATACTGTCATTGGCGGGTGAGCGGAACTCGCCCCTACAAGCTATGCGTGCTCTCAGACTGCATCAAAGCCCTGCTTGAGGTCGGCGATTATATCGTCGATGTGCTCTGTGCCGATGGAAAGTCTTACTGTTGTCGGCTTGATGCCCGAGAACAGTAACTCGTCCTCTGTCATCTGCGAGTGAGTGGTCGATGCGGGGTGGATAACGAGCGATTTTACGTCCGCTACGTTGGCAAGAAGCGAGAAGAGCTTGAGGCTCTCGGTGAACTTCTTTGCCCTTTCAGCATCGCCCTTTATCTCAAACGTGAATATGGAAGCTGCTCCGTTCGGGAAGTAGCGGTCGTAGAGCTCCTTTGCCCTGCCTGTCGCGAGCGAGGGGTGGTTGACCTTCTCTACGTCGGGGTGGTTTTTCAGGAATTCAACCACCTTCAGTGCGTTCTCTGTATGGCGCTCGAGACGGAGAGAGAGCGTTTCAAGTCCCTGCAAGAGCAGGAAGGAGTTGAACGGAGATATCGCCGCGCCCTGATCTCTCATGAGGGTTGTGCGAATTTTCAGAATGTATGCGAGATTGCCGCAAGCCTCTGTGAATACTACTCCGTGATAGGACGGGTTGGGCTTGGAAAGTCCGGGGAATTTGTCGTTCTGCGCCCAGTCGAACTTGCCGCCGTCGATGATGACGCCGCCCATTACCGTGCCGTGTCCGCCGATGAACTTGGTCGCGGAGTGTACAACTACGTCAGCGCCGTGCTCGAGAGGACGAAGCAGGAACGGCGTTGCAAAGGTGTTGTCCACGATGAGCGGGATGCCGTGCTTGTGGGCTATCTCCGCTACCGCCTCAATGTCAAGGACGTTGGAGTTGGGGTTGCCGAGCGTCTCTGCGTAGAGGAGCTTGGTGTTGGGCTTTATCGCCTTCTCGAAGTTTGCAGGGTCGGACGGGTCTACAAAGTCGGTGGTGAGCCCCTGCTCCTTTAATGTATGCGCGAGAAGATTGTATGTGCCGCCGTATACGTTAGTGGAGGCTACGATGTGGTCGCCTGCTGTGGCGATATTCTGTATCGCGTAGGTGATGGCTGCCGAGCCCGATGCCGTTGCGAGTGCTCCCGCACCGCCTTCAAGTGCTGCGATACGCTCCTCGAATACGCTTGATGTCGGGTTCATGAGGCGGGTATAGATGTTGCCCGGAACTGTAAGCCCGAATCTGCCCGCCGCGGTATCGGAGTCCTTGAATACGTAGGACGTTGTCGCGTATATCGGGACAGCACGTGCGTCAGTGGCGGGGTCGGGCTGCTCCTGACCTGCGTGTACCTGTAAAGTTTCAAATCTGTAATTGCTCATATCATTACTTCCTTTCAAAGGTTATTGTCTACCGTTCCTGTAGGTTATATATACTATAACACATATTTCCTACTTTGTCAATAGGTTAAGTCTATAACTTGGCAACACTTTTTCTATACCAAGTTATAGGATTTGCCTATATCGGTTGCCGTTCCGCTCTGACTTCCGCGTTCGCCCACTCCCCTCTTCCGACCCTTGACGAATGCTCTTTTTTGTGCTAATATATAATGTAATGTGATGAAGGAAAGGATATAATATGCAATTCAATGAACTTAACCTCTCCGAGGAGCTCCTGCGAGCCGTCGATAAGCTCGGATTCTCGGAAATGACCGAAATACAGGCTCAGAGTATCCCACTCCTGTTGCAGGGACGCGATGTTGTCGGCCGCTCAAATACGGGTACGGGCAAAACTGCTGCCTTCGGTATCCCCGCCGTCGAAAGCATCACCGAGGACGAGCGACGCTCTGTCGCTGTGCTGATACTCTGCCCGACGCGCGAGCTCGCTATGCAGGCCTGCGAGGAGATTCGCAAATTCGCCCAGTTCAAGCGCTCTGTGAAGGCGTGCGCTGTCTACGGAGGCGCAAGCATGGAGCGTCAGATCATCGAGCTCAAACGCGGCGCCAACATCGTCATCGGTACTCCGGGACGCGTTATGGACCATATCCGCAGACGTACTCTCAAACTCGAAAACCTCCGCACCGTTATCCTCGACGAGGCCGACGAGATGCTCAATATGGGCTTCCGCGAGGATATCGAGTCGATTCTCTCCGATGTGCCCGAGGACAGACAGACTGTTCTCTTCTCCGCTACCATGCCCCCAGAGATACTCTCTATCACCGAAAAATATCAGCGCGACCCCGTCCATATCAAGATAAAGTCCGCGCAGAAAACTGTCGAGCTCATCGAACAGTTCTACTTTCAAGTGGCTATGGGACGCAAGACCGATGCGCTCAAGCTCCTGCTCGCGGCTTATTCTCCCGACTCGGCAATGGTGTTCTGCAACACCAAGCGCATGGTCGATGAGCTCACCGAGGAACTCGCTAAGGGCGGTTTCCGCGCCGCTGGGCTACACGGTGATATGAAGCAGGCTCAGCGTACTCAGGTCATGAACAGCTTCAAGAACCGCACTACTGCCGTTCTCGTTGCCACCGACGTCGCCGCGCGAGGTATAGACGTCAGCGGCATCGACATGGTCTTTAACTATGACCTGCCGCAGGATAACGAATACTATATCCACCGCATAGGACGTACAGGGCGTGCGGGGCTCGCGGGCAAGGCCTACACCCTCATCACGGGCAGGAGACAGCTCCACGACCTGAAGGATATCGCCCGCTACACAAAGGCGGATATTTCGGAGCTGCCGCTCCCCGATAAGTCCTACATCGCCGACATGAAGAAGGAGGCTCTCGCGCTCGAGATAGCCGCTATCGACGAGCGTCCCGACTCAGGCGCTTATGATATCCTCGACGCCCTCGCGGCTAAGGGCATCGACGGCAGAGAAGCCGCCGCAAGACTCATAAGCTCGCGGCTTAAAACCGAACTCGCGGGGCTCCCCGAATTCGATATCCCAAAGCCCCTCAAAAAAGGCAGCAGAAGCGGCGCCAAAACTGTTAAGATAGACCTCAATATCGGTCGCAACAAGCGCATTGCTCCGAATTTCATCCTCGGCGCTCTCGTCGACGCGACGGGTATGTCGGGTCAGGACTTCGGGAAAATCGACATCTACGACACCCATACCACCGTCGAAGTACCCGAGGCTGAGTTCGACTACATAATCGACAGCACCAATCCAATGAAGATAAACGGTCACCCCGTAGAAGTAAAACTCTACAAGGGCGGTGCTTCAAAAGAACGCCCGCACAGGCTGTCCGCAGACAAGCGCGGCGGCGACAGGCGGCGCTCCGACCACGGTAAGAAAAAGAAAACCGATATCTTCGGCGACTATATCCCAGATCGCCGACACAGAACTAAAAAACGTCATTAAGAGGTGATATGTATGAATCAGCCTAAAAAGAAAATGTGGATGAGGATACTGATACTCGTCCTCGCAGGTATTATGATCCTCGGTGCGGTGCTTATGCCGTTCTTCGGCTGGATATAAGATAACAGGCTCCCTTAAAGGACTGTACCTATACGGAAGCATTACGGGACATTTATCGGGGGAAACCTTTCTGAAGAAAGGTTCTCCCCCGAGCCCCTTTCCAAAGACTTTTAGTCCAAATTTTGCCCCTATGGGGTACTCTCATTGAAAAGAAAGACTTACTCTTTTCATATCAGGAGAGTACCCCATAGGGGCAAAATTTAAATTTAAGGTTTTAGGAAGGGAGTTTGAGGAAGAACCCTTTTTCAAAAGGGTTTCCCTCAATTAATATCCGTATTGCTTCTGTATGAATACAGTCCTTAGGGAGCCTGTTTTTTTGTCGCCTTGAAGCGACATATTTTGCAGCCTCTCTGCATTATAATATTAACAGGAGGTGGTAAAAGTGACGATTTATCTGGACGTGCTCATTATCCTCAACGTTTACGTCAACTACTTCCTGCTGCGTATCTCCGCTGTACTCACCCACTCGCCGCTGAAGCTCCTTCGCTGCATTGCGGCTTCTTTCTACGGCAGCCTCTTCTCGCTGCTCATTCTTGTTCCGAGTCTGCCTGCTGCTCTCACTTTCGCGGTAAAGCTCGCGGCGGCTGTGACTATTACCATGGTCGCTTTCGGTGTGCGCTCGCCTGTTCGGACTGTCAAGAACACCGTCGCCTTCCTGTGTGCGAACTTCGTGCTCGCAGGTGCCGTCTACGCCGTGTATTCGTGGTTCAAGCCCAGTTCGTTACACTTCGCGAACTCCTTCTTCTACATAGATTTTTCGCTACTTCTGCTGCTGATAACGACAGCCGCACTCTACGGAGCTGTCAGCATCCTGCGGCACCTCACAGACAGGGAGCGCCCTCTCACGAGCCGTGTGCTGATACGCACAGGAAGCCGCACTATCGGGCTGGACGGGCTCGCCGACACGGGCAACGCTCTCGTCGACTGCTTCACGGGCAGACCTGTAATGATATGCGCGCGCGAGGACTTCGGCGAGGTCACGGCACGTATGAGGCTCATCCCCTGCGCGACTGTGTCCGACAGCGGGCTCATGCCCGTCTTCCGCCCCGATGAAGTCGTCGTCGTCAACTCCGCTACGGGTGAGCACAAGAGCGTTGATGTGATGATAGGGCTCGGCGAAACAGGCGGCAAGGCTATATTTAATCCGAAGATTATGAAATACTGAAAGGAGTATGATCATGAATATCGTGAAAAGACTTGTAAACAGGCTGAAAAGGCTCAGACGCGGGGAGGTGTTCTACGTGAACGGTCCCGATACGCTCCCGCCGCCCCTGACTCGCGACGAGGAGGAGGCGGTGTTCGCGGGACTGTCCGCGTGCGACCCTGCTGCCAGAAAAAAACTGATAGTACATAATCTCAGGCTCGTCGTCTATATAGCGAAAAAGTTTGAATCTACGGGCATCGGCATCGAGGACCTCGTGTCCATAGGTACTATAGGGCTGATAAAGGCGGTCAATACCTTCAATCCCGAGAAGAATATCAAGTTCGCGACCTATGCATCGCGCTGTATCGAAAATGAGATACTGATGTTCCTGCGGAAGTCCTCGCAGTACCGCAATGACCTCTCTATCGACGAGCCCCTCAACGTCGACTACGACGGCAATGAGCTCCTGCTGTCGGACGTTCTCGGCACCGACGACGATATCGTCAACAAGGGCATCGAGACCGAGGCTGAACGTGAGATACTGCGCGGCGCTGTGTCGGAGCTATGCGACCGCGAACGCGAGATAATGGAGATGAGGTTCGGGCTCATCAACGGCAAGGAAATGACCCAGAAAGAGGTCGCGGATACCATTGGCATCTCACAGTCGTATATATCCCGCCTCGAAAAGCGGATAATCAAGAAGCTCCGCGTCAAGCTCGAAAGTATTTGTTAAACGCATTTTGCAGGGGCGGACCAGTGTGTCCGCCCCTTTCGTTCGTTTTCCGAACTTTTGGCGTATAAATACGGACGCCCGATGGACGTCCTTTTGCTGTGGAAAAGGCTGTCAAATAATTTTCCACCTTTTCGGATAATATGACGATTTTTCCGCGCGCTATTGAAATCAGCCTATCCAAATGGTATAATATATCATGTATAGCTATATGTTAAAGGAGCACTTTTTTATGAAAAAATGGAGTATCAGCGTGCCGCAGAGAGAGCTCGTATCCAAGCTCATGCTCGGCTGCGGTGTCAGCTCGCTCACTGCCGCGGCTCTCGTTTCTAAGGGGTATTCCTCCCCCGAGCACGTCGCTGACAGCCTCAATACAGACTCGCTCTCCGACCCTTTTCTCATCAAGGATATGAAGGAGGCTGCGGATGCCATTAATTCCGCGATAGACGAGGGACTGCGCATCTGCGTCTACGGGGACTACGACTGCGACGGCGTTATGGCGACCGCTATACTCTTCTCCTACCTCACAGAGGCGGGAGCTGATGTCTCTTACTACATTCCCGAACGCTCCGAGGGATATGGTCTGAATAAAAATGCAATAGATAAGCTCTCCGACGACGGCGTGGACCTCATCGTCACCGTCGATAACGGTATTTCCGCCATTCCCGAGGCTGAGTACATATACGCTTCGGGTATGAGGCTGATAGTCACCGACCACCACCAGCAGGGCGACGCTCTCCCGCGTGCCGAGGCTGTCGTAGACCCGCACAGGCACGACTGCTTCTCCCCTTTCAAATTTGCGTGCGGTGCTGTTATCGCACTCAAGCTCGTGGCTGCTCTCGACGGCGGAGACTACACCATGGCTCTCGAACAGTTCGGCGACCTCGCGGCTATCGCTACAGTCGCAGACATTGTCAGCCTTACGGGTGAGAACCGCTTCATCGTCACTTACGGTATGGAGCTCATCGACAACTCCGACCGCCCTGCCCTCATCGCGCTGAAAGAGGTCAGCGGACTCGCGGACAAGCACTGCGATGCCCATTCTATCGGCTTCGGGCTCGCTCCGAGGATAAACGCTGCGGGTCGGTTCGGCTCGCCCAAAACTGCGCTCGAACTCTTCCTCTGCGAAGACGGGGAACGCGCAGCAGAGCTCGCTGCTGAACTCGACAGACTCAACTCCGAACGCAAACAAGCTGAAAATGACATCGTCGCGGACATATACTCGATGATAGAGCGGGAACCCGCTCTCGTGCGGGGGCGTACCATTTTCATTTGCGGCAAGGGCTGGCATCACGGCGTTATCGGTATCGTCGCCTCGCGCATTATGGAGCAGTTCGGCAAACCCACTTTCATCGCCTCCGAGGAGGACGGCGAGGTGCGCGGCTCGGCAAGGTCTTTCGGTGAATTCTCCGTTTTCGGCGCTCTTACCGCAGCGTCCGATGTGCTTGAAAAATTCGGCGGTCACCCAGGTGCGGGCGGATTCACCGTAAAACAGGGACAGACGGAGGAGTTCCGCAGACTGATAGAACAGTTCGCGGCTGATAATTTCCCGACTATGCCTCCCGCAGAACTCCACGCGGACGCTCCCGTCACTCCGCAGGAACTCACTGTGCAGAATATCGAGGGGCTTTCCGTGCTCGAACCGTTCGGAATGGGCAACGAAAAGCCGCTCTTCTATATGGAAAATGTCACCGTCACCGCTATCGTGCCGCTATCGGGCGGGGTACACTCCAAACTCAAGATAAAGTTCGGCTACACCACCGCCGACGCCCTCATCTTCAGAAAAAACCCCCAGGAGCTCACTGTGAAAGAGGGCGATGTCTGCGATATGATAGTAACGCTCGGTACTAACGAATATAAGGGAAATGTCTCGGTAAGCATTTTCGTGAGCGATATCCGCGTTCACGGTTTCGAGCAGAGCAGATACTTCAACGCGCTCGGCTCTTTCGAGGCATTCACCCGCGGGGAGAGGCTCCCCGATAATCACTACCCGTGGATGTACCCCTCACGCGAGGTGTTCACGAAGATATACAAGGCTGTCCCCGATGCGGGGATACCTATGGATACGCTGTATCTAAGGCTCGCGGATACTAAGCTCAACTACTGCTGCTTCTGCGTCGCTGCGGAGGCTCTGCGGGAGCTCGGGCTCGTGCGGATATCGCCCGCAGGCTCGGTGATAAGCAGGATAAAGGTCGAAAAGAAGGCGCAGCTCGATTCGGCGCCCGTACTCGTCAGACTAAGGGAAATTCTTGACGGGCTCAAAAGCAAAGTCAGAGGAGGAGAAAAATGATAGGCGACATCAAGAACAACGAACAGCATAAGGACTTGGCAGTCCCTATCCCGTCGACTGCCGATTCCGATTCGGCAAGGGAGGTCATTGACGCTATCCCCGACTACGACGATAACTTCACCATTGAGAAGATAATCCAGAAGATACTCAAGGACGACAAGCAGTATGACATGAGCAAGATAATCTCCGCTTATGAGTTCGCGGCTAAGGCTCATGAGGGACAGAAGCGCTCTTCTGGGCAGGACTATATCATCCACCCGCTCGCTGTTGCGTATATACTGCTTGAACTCGGTATGGACACCGATACTATCTGCGCGGCGCTCCTCCACGACGTTGTGGAGGATACGCCCGCGACCCTCGACGACCTCAAAAAGAGATTCGGTCAGGATGTGGCTATGCTCGTCGACGGCGTCACTAAGCTGAGCAAGATACCCACCAACACCAAAGAAGAACAGCAGGCTGAAAATATACGTAAGATACTCCTCGCTATGTCACAGGATATCCGCGTTATGATAATCAAGCTCGCCGACCGCCTCCACAATATGAGGACGCTCAAATACCGTCCCATTGAAAAGCAGAGGGCTACTGCGCTCGAGACTATGAACATCTATGCCCCTATCGCTCACAGGCTCGGTATCCGTGCGATACAAGAAGAGCTCGAGGACTTGTCCTTCCGCTTCCTTGACCCGTTCGCCTACTCCGAGATAGACCATATCCTCGAGACCAAAAAGGAGGAGCGCGAGGAGTTCATCGTCACTATAAAGGAGCGTATCGCTCGCCGCTTCAAACAGGAGGACTTCGCAGAGCCCCCCATGATAGAGGGACGCGTCAAGAGCATCTACAGCATTTACAAGAAAATATTCCTCAACCACAAGGATATCGACGAGATATACGACAAGTATGCCGTAAGAATTATCGTCACGACTATCGCCGAGTGCTATAACGTGCTCGGTCTCATACACGATATGTTCCGCCCCCTGCCCAACCGCTTCAAGGATTATATCTCCACGCCTAAGGCTAATATGTATCAGTCGCTGCACACGACCGTTCTCGGCAAGGAAGGCATCCCGTTCGAGGTGCAGATACGCACGTGGGATATGCACGAAACTGCCGAATACGGTATCGCTGCCCACTGGAAGTACAAGGAGGGCATTCGCGGCAAGGATAAAATGGAGAGCAGGCTCGCGTGGGTAAGACAGGTCATTGAGGCGCAGCAGACCTCCGATGACGTTGAGGAGATCGTCCGCATCATCAAGACAGACCTCGCCCCCGAAGACATCGTCGTTATGACCCCAAAGGGTATGTCGATTGACCTGCCGATGGGCTCGACCGTCATCGACTTCGCTTACCGCATCCACACCGAGATAGGTCACAAGACTATCGGTGCCAAGGTGGACGGCAAGATCGTCCCGCTCGATTATGAGTTGCAGACAGGTCAGATATGCGAGATAATCACTACCAAGGACCCCGATAAGGGTCCGAACAGAGCATGGCTCAATATCGTCCAGACCAACGACGCCCGCGCAAAGATACGCTCGTGGTTCAAGAAGGAACGCCGTGAGGAGAATATCGTCGAGGGCAAGGCGGAGCTCGAACGCACGTTCAAACGCTACCATATCCGTGTGCCAGAGGACAAGCTCGGCGAGTTCCTGCAGGACGACTTCAAGCGCCATAACTGCGAGACGCTCGACGATTTCTTCGCCTCGATAGGCTATGGCGGTGTCACGCTCGAAAAGATGATACCTCGCCTAAAGGACAGGTATAACAAGCTCTTCGGCGACCAGCCCGAACCCGAAAACAACAACCTCGTCCGCATTAAGCCGAACGGAGGCAGAAGCAGTATCGTCCTCGACCAGATAACCGATATGGCGGTCAAGTTCGCTCAGTGCTGCAACCCGCTCCCAGGAGACGAGATAGTCGGGTTCGTTACGCGCGGTTACGGGCTCTCCGTTCATACTACAAAATGCAGCAACTACCTCGCCGCCAAGCAGCGCAATGACCCCGAGGAAATGAACCGCTGGTACGATATCGTGTGGTCGGAGAACAGCAATACCCAGCTCCAGACAAGCTTTGAAGTCGTGGCGACCGACAGAGTCGGGCTCGTGTACGATATCTCAGCTGTGCTCATGGAGGCAAGGATTCCGATAGTCCATTCGTCGTCGCGTGTGCTCAAAAACGGCAACGCCCTGTTTGAATCCACTATCGTCATTTCAAGCACCGAACAGCTCAAAAATCTCTTCGACAAGATAAGAAGAATAAGCGGTGTCATCTCCGTCGACCGCTCTTCCATATGATAGGAGCCTGTTATGAGAATCAAAACTTTTCAGCTCGGTGAGCTGAACTCGAACTGCTATCTCGTGGAGACTGCTCCTGCGAGATGCGTTGCGATAGATATAGGCGGAAGTCCGCGCATACTGCTCGAATATATGCGTATGCAGAAGCTGCGCCTCACTAAGATACTCCTCACGCACGGTCACTTCGACCACATGGGCGGCGCCGAAGAGGTAAGAGCCGCTACTGGCGCCGAGATATACGTCCACGAGAGCGATGCCCCTATGCTGACAAGCTCGTCGGCGTCACTGCATTCGTCAATGTCCATTATGCCGTTCAAAGCTGTGACGGACTACACTGCTGTCCGCGGAGACTGCTATATCAACGACGGCGACTGCTCGTTCCGCGTGCTGCATACCCCCGGGCATACCCACGGGAGCGTCTGCTATATCACGGGGGATGTGATGTTCTCGGGCGATACGCTGTTCTGCTGCTCGGTCGGACGCACCGATTTCCCCGGCGGCGACGCTCACTGTATGCAGAACTCGATGAAGCTGCTCAGGGAGCTCGACGGCGACTATAAGGTCTGCCCCGGACACGGCGAGACCACTACTCTCGATTACGAGAGACTAAACAATCCTTTTATGAGATGATATTATGAATAACGATTCTAAAATGCCGATCGTGCTGATCGGCAATTCTTTTAAATATGAGATAGAGGCTACGCTGAAACTCTTCTTCAACACCGCACGCTTTGACTTCTGCTCGGACAGAAGCAGGATAGGCGGCGGGAGGTACGTAGTCGCCGAAGTGTGCGGAAACGGCAAGTTCAGGGTCGAGGTGTGTCTCGGGGGCGAGAGCGTTGTCTCCGAGGGGGAGGCTGCTCCCGATAAGCTCGAGCACGAGCTCTGCCGCTCGCTCGCGCACACACTCACCGACCTCACAGGCATTCGCCCGCCGTGGGGCATCATGACGGGGATACGCCCCGTGAAAAAGGTCACGGAGCTGATAGAGCGCGGTCTCAGCAAGGAACAGATACGCGCCGAGCTCACCGAGCGCTTCGAGCTCCTGCCAGATAAGTTCGAGCTCGCCTACGCTACGGCTGTGAATCAGCTGCCCATACTCGAAAAGATCGACCGCTCCGCCGCGAGCCTCTACGTGTCTATCCCCTTCTGTCCGACAAGATGCAGCTATTGCTCGTTCGTCTCGCACAGTATGGACTCCGCACGCAAGCTCATGCCCGAATACATTGACGCGCTTTGCCGAGAGCTCGCCATCGTGGGAGATATCGTCCGCGATACGGGCACGAAGATCGACACCATTTACTTCGGCGGCGGTACTCCGACTTCTATCTCTGCCGACGAGCTGCGCGCCGTCATGGAAGCCGTTGAACGTAATTTCGACCTTGGCAGTATCCGCGAATACAGCGTTGAGGCGGGACGTCCCGATACCATTACCGAGGACAAGCTTCGCGTGATAAAAGAGCTCGGTGCGTCGCGTATTTCAGTAAACCCGCAGACCCTCAACGACAATGTGCTCCGCGTCATCGGACGTCAGCATTCGGGTGAGGACGCGATCCGTGCTTTCGAGCTCGCACGGAAACTCGGCTTCGACAACATCAACACCGACCTCATCGCAGGGCTGCCGACGGAGTCAGCCGAGAGCTTCCGCTATACCCTCGACCGCATCTGCGAGCTTTCCCCCGAGAGCATCACCGTTCACACGCTCACGCTCAAACGCTCCGCAGACCTCTTTGAAAAGAGCTCCGCGAACATAAAGAATCCCGCTTCGGAAATGGTGGATTACAGCGTCGAAAAGCTCATTTCCTGCGGTTATCTGCCGTACTATATGTACAGACAGAAAAACACCGTCGATAACCTCGAGAACGTGGGCTACGCGAAAAAAGGCTTCGAGAGCTGGTACAATATCTTCATCATGGACGAGACACAGACTATCCTCGGCGCGGGCTGCGCTGCCTCGACCAAGCTCGTCTACCCCGACGGAAAAATCAGTCGGATACATAATTACAAGTTCCCGTATGAGTACATCAGCCGCTTTGATGAGCTCATGAAAAAGAAAACGGAGGTCACGGAATGCCTGAGAAAAATAAAGTCTATACCGCCGAGATAACGGGGCTCACCTCCGAGGGAAGCGGCGTCTGCCGAATCGAGGAAATGGCTGTTTTCGTGCCCGAAACCGCTGTCGGTGACGTCGCCGAGATCAAAGTCGTAAAGGTGCTGAGCAGCTATGCCTTCGGTATCGTGGACAGGCTCGTCACTCCCTCCCCCGACCGATGTGTGCGGCCGTGCGGTGCGTATAAAAAATGCGGCGGCTGCGTATACAGGCACATCAGCTATGACGCCGAATGCCGCGCTAAAGATGCCGTTGTCCGCGACGCTTTCGGGCGCATCGGCGGTCTTTCACCGCAGTTTGACCCCTTCCTCGCTGCCGAGGATACCGACCGCTACCGCAATAAGGCTCAGTATCCACTCGCAGTCATCGACGGGAAGGCTGTCTGCGGATTCTATGCTCCGCGCAGCCACAGGGTCGTCCCTATAGAAGATTGCCCGCTCCAGCCTGTTGCCTTCTCCGAGATCGCTGCGGCTGTGCTGGACTACATAAATTCCCGAAAAATAGCTGTATACAACGAGAAATCAGGCACAGGCATAATGCGCCATATCTATCTCCGCAGAGGGGCGCACTCGGGCGAGATCATGGTCTGTCTCGTAGCGCGGAAGGATATCTCGCGGCAGCTCGCTCCGCTGTGTCGGGTGCTCGCCGAGAAATTCACCGACGTCAAAAGTGTCATACTCAACATCAACCCCGCACACACCAATGTCATACTCGGCGAGAAGTGCCTGACACTCTTCGGCTCCGATACCATTACCGATGTGATGTGCGGCAATAAGGTCGAAATTTCGCCGCTTTCGTTCTATCAGGTCAACACCGCTCAGGCTGAGAGGCTCTACGCCAAGGCTCTCGATTATGCCGCTCCGACAGGCTCCGAAATCATTGCCGACCTCTACTGCGGCGCGGGCACGATTGGGCTGTCTATGGCGCACAGGGCGCGGCGTGTCGTCGGCGTCGAGATCGTCCCAGAGGCGGTCGAGAACGCTAAGCGCAACGCCGAGAATAACTCTGTCGCCAACGCCGAGTTCTACTGCGGAGATGCGGGAAAGGTGTTCGGTGAGCTCCGCGAGAGAGGCTGTGCTCCCGATATCATCGTCGTTGACCCGCCGCGCAAGGGCTGCTCCGAAGAGACCCTCGCGCACATCGTTGATGCCGCTCCCGAGAAGGTCGTCATGATCTCCTGCAATCCCTCTACTGCCGCGCGCGATGCGAAGTTTCTCTGCTCCCGCGGCTACACGGCGGAGCGTGTATGCGGTGCTGACCTCTTCCCTGCTACGAGACACGTTGAGTGCGTAGTTTTGATGTCAAGGCAGAAATCCTAAAACGCCGATTTATCGCGGATAATTGGCATTTTACAGTTCAGTAAACAACCAAAATAAGCACTCATTTTCTGTATGCGGGAACACGTAATATCACCTAAAGAGATACAGACAGCATTTCGGCGCACTCGCGATATAAACAGTCTTTTTAAGCACTCGATTTTTTGTGCTTAAAACTGCTGTTTGTAACTTTTAAGTGTGTAGAAATGCTGTCACTCGTTAAAAAGTCCGAAAAATAGAGAAAAATCACGCTAATCAAAAATTGCGATTGAGAGGTAGGGTTGAGTGCTTAGAAATGTTGTCATAGAAACCATTACAAAATAATCCACCACATCAAAGGATATTAGTTATCCAATGATGTGGTGGATTTTATCTTACACTAGCTTATTCAGTACATCACGAATATCCCCATCAATGCAGATACTCTGCTCGACTATCTCATGCTTATTTTGAGTGCGTATGTTATGTTTTGCAACAACACAACAGAACAGATCAACATCGCTATAGTTATCAATATTAAAAACTTGCTTCATAAATCTTGCACGGTCACTCATGAATGATATTCTTATAAAATAAAAAACGCCTCCGAGACGATGTGGTTCAGAGGTGTTTCTCTGTTTCGGTGATACATATTATTCATTTATCTGGAAGAGTGTTCATAGTTTATCCATTGACAAAAACGCTCCTATATGGTAGAATTATAGAAACTACGATATAGGAGTATCTGCGATGAATGGTGGATTTTTGGTAACGAAAATAAAACAGCTTGGGGACAGGATATTCGAGCGGGTTTTATTAAAAAAAGGCATCGATGCCTTCAATGGCGCACAGGGACGTATTCTTTATGCGCTATGGCAGGAGGACGGTGTGCCAATCAAAACCGTGTCGGAAAAATGCGGCCTTGCCATCACATCGCTTACTACCATGCTTGAAAGAATGGAGAAAAGCGGCCTTATCCGCCGTGAACAGGATCAGCAGGATAAGCGAAAAACACTTCTCTATCTTACTGAAAAAGCACATAAATTAAAAGTTGATTATGACGATGTCTCTGCCGGAATGGGCAGGATCTATTATAAAGGCTTTTCGGAAAACGAGATTGTGCAGTTTGAGTCATATCTCGAACGCATTCAAAAAAATCTTGAAGGGTGGCGTGAAGAATGAGCATTTGTATAAAGGATCAGATACAGAACATGAATCTGGTCATCGGCTGTACTGTTGGCTGTCAATACTGCTACGCCCGTAACAACGTGAAACGCTGGCATATGATCGATGATTTTGCCAAACCGGAGTTTTTTCCGGGGAAGCTCAAAATGATGGAAAAAAAGCGTCCGCAGAATTTTCTGCTAACCGGTATGAGCGATCTTGCCGGTTGGCAGGATGATTGGCGGAACGAGGTGTTTGCGAAGATACGTGAAAACCCACAGCACCAGTTTCTCTTTCTGAGCAAGCGACCTGATTTGTTGAGTTTTGATACAGACCTTGATAATGCGTGGTTCGGAGTGACGGTAACGAGAGAGTCAGAACTATGGAGAATCGATGCTCTTCGGAAGAATATCCGGGCAAAGCATTATCATGTGACATTTGAACCGCTGTTTGATGATCCCGGTGAAGTAGACCTTTCCTGCATTGATTGGCTCGTAGTCGGTACCATGACCGGAGCGCAAAGCAAGAAGGTGCGTACCGAGCCGGAATGGGCATGGTCACTTACGGATCAGGCACACGAAGCCGGAATTCCCGTTTTTATGAAGGAAGATCTTGAACCTATCATTGGGGATGAAAATATGATTCAGGAGCTGCCGGAGTCTTTTAATAAGGTATTGGAGGAACAAAGAGCATGGCACAGATAAATATGGACGGCGTTCTCATCGGTGAGGTCGAAACAAAAAATATCATGACAAAATCCAGTCTGCCCGTGGGTGGATATTCTGTGAATCCCTACGTGGGATGTACCCATGCCTGTAAGTACTGCTATGCTTCCTTTATGAAACGCTTTACTGGACATACTGAAGAATGGGGAACCTTTCTCGATGTTAAGCGTTGGCCTGAAATAAAAAATCCGAAGAAGTATTCCGGTCAGCGAGTGGTAATCGGCTCGGTCACTGACGGATACAATCCGCAAGAGGAGCGGTTTGGCAATACAAGAAAGCTGTTGGAGCAGCTTATCGGCAGCGGTGCGGATATCCTGATCTGCACGAAGTCCGATCTGGTAGTGCGTGACATTGACCTGCTGAAAAAGCTGGGACAGGTTACCGTTTCGTGGTCGATAAATACGCTTGATGAGAATTTCAAAAACGAAATGGATGCCGCAGTCAGTATTGAACGCAGAATTGCCGCCATGAAAAAGATATACGATGCAGGTATCCGCACAGTCTGTTTCGTATCTCCCGTATTTCCCGGCATCACAGACTTGGAAGCCATTTTTGAGCGTGTGCATAATCAATGCGATTTGTTCTGGCTTGAGAATCTGAATCTGCGAGGCGGCTTCAAGAAGACAATTATGGATTATATTGCCGAAAAGCGTCCTGATCTTTTGCCACTTTATGATGAGATATACAACAAGCATAATCGCAGCTACTTTGAAGCTTTGGAGAAAAAAGCGGAAGAAATGGCAAAGACATATGACTGTCCGTTCGTGGATAATGAAATGCCATATGGCAGGGTTCCGCAGGGGCATCCAGTAATAGTGGATTATTTCTACCACGAAGAGATCAGAGGGTCGGATAATACTGGAAAACGAAATAAATAAGAAATATAACGTAGAAACGCCTCCGAGCCGATGTGGTTCAGAGGCGTTGCTGCGTCTGTTGGGTTATGCTTTGATCTCGGTGCCGTCCTTGAAGGTCACCCGGATGTCGTCCTTGCTGTGAACGGTGATGTAGTCCACCATCGCCAGCCGACTCTGCGAAAAAATCTCTGTAAATTCAAAAACTGTGATAAAAACGATATATGGGAGCGGCTTGAAAATAGCCGCTCCGATTTTTTACAGTATACAATGGATACTGTAATTTGTCAAGGTTCTTTGGATATCAGCCTGCTGGAATGGAGCGCAGCGGAATGGAATCAGGCTGATATCCGGCGCCTCAGCCGATCCTGTCGGGATACATGATCTCCAGTTCGCCCAGGACTTTGCCCCAGTTTCGTAGCGGCATAGTCCATTTCTTAGCTATCTCATGCGTTGCAAGATACAGAGCCTTCAAGAGCGCTGTATCGCTTGGAAATACGCTTCTCTGCTTGTTCAGACGGCGATAGCCGCTGTTAAGGCTCTCTATAGCGTTGGTGGTATAAATGACCTTTCTGACGTCAGATGAGAACTTAAAAATCGGTGATATTACGTCCCAGTTCTTGTACCAGCTCTTCATAGCGTTGGGATAATCGTCCTCCCATTTTTCAGTAACACGATCAAGAGCTTCAAGAGCAGCATCCTCGGAAGGCGCATGATAGATCGTTTTTAGGTCATTTGCCAACTCCTTCTTGTTCTTCTCACCGACGTATTTCAGTGTATTCCTTACCTGATGAACGATGCAGCGCTGAAGCTCAGTCTGCGGAAATGCAGCTGATACGGCTTCTTTCATTCCTGTAAGTCCGTCTGCGCAGATGACGAGAATATCCTTAACTCCGCGATTTTTCAGCTCATTCAGAACGCCGAGCCAGTATTTGGCGCTCTCGTTTTCACCGATATGTATTGAAAGGACTTCCTTGTGACCTGTTATGCTGACAGCAAGAATCACATATGCGGCAAGCTTCCTGATCTGTCCGTTATCACGCACTGAGAAGTGTACAGCATCGATGAATACTATCGGATATACTTCGTCTAATGGACGTTTCTGCCAGTCCTCTATCTGCGGTAGAAGGCGGTCTGTGATATCTGATACCATACCGTCGCTGACTTCAAATCCGTAGATATCTTCGATAGTTTCGCTTATTTGGCGTGTGGTCATTCCTTTAGCATACAGAGCAATTATCTTCTGCTCAATGCCTGAAATGTCCTTCTGACGCTTCTTTACGACTTTTGGCTCAAAACTGCCGTCACGATCCTGCGGCACTGCTATTTCGGTTTCTCCGAAGTTCCCGCGGATCTTCTTGGTTTTCTTGCCGTTGCGGGAGTCAGGATTGTCGGAACGTTCATATTCCTGATATCCCAGATGTTCGTCCATTTCGGACTCAAGCATTTCTTGGATCGTTCCTCCAAGAAGGTCTTTGAGAGCATCCTCAATATCCTTAGCCGACTTGATATCGTATTCCTCAAGCAGCATTGCTATGATGTTCTTCTTTCCCTCGCTCATCGGTTCTCTTTTTCTTCTTGCCATAAAAAATCAGCCTCCTGTGATATTAATTCTATTTTATCACAGTTTGCTGACTTTTTACAGACTTTTTTTCAGAGGCTCCGCCAGCCAGTCTGTTTCCCGGAACTCCGTCAGCGGCTCCCGGCTCCGTAGCTCTTTCAGGTAGGATTCGATCTGATGTTTGCGGGCTTTCCGCTCGGCAATCAGATCGGTGACTTCGGTCTGTCTGCCCTTGGCCTTGTCGAACCGGGCGACCAGCGCATCGTAGCGTTTCTGGTATTCCGTCTGGTCGAGGGCGACATGTGCGTTTTCATTGATGCAGTCTTCGATGAGCTCGGCAGCGATGTTGATTTCCGCTTCCAGCTCGGATTCAGAGCCAGTCTGCATACATCGCAGTTTTTCATGATCTCGCTGAGATCGTTCACTTCACGGTCTTTTCTTCTCATAAGCCGAATATCCTCATATCATCGTCAACATTCGTAATACCCGCAATGCCGAAACTGTCTACAAGAACCTTTGCCATATTCGGAGACAGGAACGCTGGCAGAGTCGGTCCGAGGTGAATATTCTTCACTCCAAGATACAGCAGAGCAAGAAGAACGATGACTGCTTTCTGCTCATACCATGAGATATTGTAAACGATAGGCAGATCATTCACATCGTTAAGCCCGAATACCTCTTTCAGCTTCAGAGCGATAAGCGCCAATGAATAAGAATCATTGCACTGTCCTGCATCGAGAACTCTCGGAATACCGCCGATGTCGCCTAAGTCGAGCTTGTTATACTTGTACTTCGCACAGCCTGCGGTGAGAATAACTGTATCTTTTGGCAGCTTCTCAGCAAATACCTGATAGTAGCTTCTGGACTTCGCTCTGCCGTCACAGCCTGCCATGACTACGAATTTGCGGATAGCCCCCGATTTTACAGCTTCTACAACTGTATCGGCAAGTGCAAATACCTGTTCATGGGCAAAGCCACCGATAATAGAGCCGGTTTCGATCTCGGTAGGCGGAGGACATTTCTTAGCCTGTTCGATGATCGGCGAAAAGTCCTTGACTTCGCCGTAGGGTGCGTCAATATGCTTACAGCCCGGATAGCCTGCGGCACCTGTTGTCCAAAGCCTGTCCTTGTAGCTGTCCTTCGGCGGAACGATGCAGTTTGTGGTCATCAGCACCGGACCGTTAAAGCTCTCAAATTCCTCTTTCTGCTTCCACCACGCATTGCCGTAGTTTCCTGCGAAATGCGGATACTTTTTGAAGAACGGATAATAATGCGCAGGCAGCATTTCCGAGTGCGTATAAACATCAACTCCCGTATCCTTTGTCTGCTCAAGGAGCATTTCAAGGTCTTTCAGATCGTGACCTGAGATCAGTATTGCAGGATTATTGCGGACACCGATATCAACTGTCGTGATCTCAGGATTGCCGTATGCTGTAGTATTTGCAGCATCAAGGTCAGCCATACCCTGAACGCCGTACTTGCCGACTTCCAGCGTGAGAGCCACAAGGTCATCGACCGACAGACTGTCATCAAGTGTTTTAGCAAGAGCCGACTGTAAGAAAGCATCAAGCTCCTCATCATCATTCAGCAGAGCGTTTGCGTGTTTTGTATATGCCGCAAGTCCTTTCAGACCGTAGGTTATCAGCTCACGCAGAGAGCGTATATCCTCATTCTCTGTTGCAAGTACGCCGACAGTCTTTGCTTTCTCGACATAGTCCGAACCGTTCCAAAGAGCTGCTTCGGGGAGTGATTCTTTATTCTGCACCTGTCCGAGCAATTCTTCTTTGACTGCAAGTGTTTCAGTAACCTTAGCGGTAATGCTGTCAAGATCAAAATTGGCATTGGTGATCGTGATAAACAGGTTCACGCTGATAAGATGATTAACAGTCTTATCGACAGTCTTTCCCTCTGCACGGAGCTGAGTTGTCACCGCAGACAATCCCTTTGTAACGTACACAAGCAAGTCCTGCATTGCTGCGACTTCAGGCTGTTTACCGCAGACACCGCAAGCGGTACAACCTTTACAGCCCGCTGTTTCCTGACACTGATAGCAAAACATTTTCTGTTCCATGATAAATACCTCCGTTATTTTCTTATCTCAACGATACTGCCGTCCGGCGAAATGACTGCAACTTCAAGCGGAATATCCTTACCGCTTGCTTCTATCGCACGTTTTATCGCATACTCCATACCACCGCAGCACGGTACGGTCATTCTTGTGAGAGTGATGCTCTTTATATCGTTATTACGGAATATCTCTGTCAGCTTTTCGGAGTAATCAACGGCATCGAGCTTCGGACAGCCGATGAGCGTAATCTTCCCACGGATAAAATCATGGTGGAAGTTCCCGTAGGCGTAAGCTGTGCAATCGGCTGCAATTAGCAGATCAGCACCGTTGAAGTATGGTGCATTTGTAGGCAGGAGCTTTATCTGTATCGGGAACTGTCTCAAACAGCTTGGAACACGAACATCGCTGTCATCTTCTTTTGGCGTAAAGCTCTGCAATGCAGAACCCGGACAAGTGAAACCGCTGCAAGCGCGCTTTTTCTGCTTGTTTGCCTGTACCGCCTTTTCGTCATAAGCCGCCGCTTCACGCTCGGTGAAGTGGATAGCGTCCATAGGACAGGCAGGGAGACAGTCACCGAAGCCATCGCAGAAATCGTCACGCATGAGCTTAGCCTTGCCGTTTACGATAGCGATTGCCCCCTCATGGCAAGCCTTCGCACACAGACCGCAGCCGTTGCATTTTTCTTCGTCTATTTCAATTATTTTCCGTATCATAGCAATACCTCCTTGACTTTCTGTATCCATTATAGTATAATCAGAGAAGAAAGTATGTTGTAATTACAACATTTCGGGAGAAAAATATGGATATTTCAGTTTTGCATAATTCGATACTGTTCAAGGGCTTTGATGATACCGAAATATCTGAGCTTCTGAAAGCCCTTAATGCAACCGAAAAGAAATACAATAAAGGTGAGATGATATTTTCATCGGGAGAGATCACCGATAAACTATGCTTTGTGACCGCAGGCAGCGTTACCGTGGAGAGCAATGATATGTGGGGAAACCGCACGATACTCAACCTTGTAGGTAAAGGACAGTTCTTTGCAGAAAGCTATGCACTCCTGCCCGATGTGCCGATGCTTGTTGATGTATGTGCTGCCGAGGATTGCAGTATCGTGTTTCTGAGCATGAAGTCGCTCGCTAACCTCAACGATACGATAAGTTCAAGACTTCTTGCAAATCTTCTGACTATCACCACAAGAAAGAATCTGCACCTGTCGAGCCGGAGCTTTCATACTGCCCCGAGACAGGTGCGTGGACGTATCATGGCGTATCTGAACACCATATCGGTTCAAAAGCATTCCCGTGAGTTTGATATACCCTTTGACCGTCAGCAGCTTGCAGACTACCTCAATGTGGAACGGTCTGTGCTTTCCAATGAACTCAGTAAAATGCAGAAAGACGGACTGATACGGTGCAGAAAGAATCATTTTGAGATCATAACTGTTACCTATCTTCCAGGATGATTTCATCTACTAAAAAACGCCCCGTATCACTAAATCAGTGATACGGGGTTCTTATCTATTCACTTCTCAATCATATAGAGTCAGTGGGTTATATAATGAATTGTGAAATGTTATCTACAAACTACATAATATCGAAAATCCCCCTCACTAAGCAGGAGTGAGTTTATTGCTCCTTCCTACATGATGAGGGGGATGTTACTATTCAATTGTATAGCGGTATAAGGTACAATCAATTCAATTTAAATCCTAACTCACGCATTAAGTAATACAGTTTTTCAGTTTTAACTCCAAAATGATCCGCAACATCAGGAATTTTTGCATTTTTACTCGGAGAGCCTGGGGTTATTTTTTTCCCTTCTTCAAACGTTATAATCGTATAGCCATACACCTTAGCTGTTGCAATTAACCAAGGGTCTGCAATGTTTGCTTTAGACCATTCCGTTAAAGCCGCTGGTTTATAGCACGGATTAGATTGGATATGTTGCAAAACGTTAGCATACTCTGCAAGAATACTCGGTTGTCTTCTATCAATAGCACTGAATGGTAAGCCGCACATCCAGTTTTTAAGATCGTCATCACCGCTTGTGATTTCGCTTTTTACTAAGTCAAGTATCTGAATTCGACCGCTTTTAATGCCATTTTCAAGTTGAGACCAATATCCCGGAGCAAAATCAAAAGAATAAAAGGTTTTATAGGGTGCAATAAAGGAATTTGAATCCATTAAAAAAATCTCTTGACTCATCAAATAGCACCTCCAACCTTTTCAGCCAATGACGTGAATGTGGATCTATTGGTGTTTGTGAGTCGGAACGCATCGGTATACATCGTTGTTCCTTCTTGCACACTAGATAAAAGCATTCTTAGAAATCTTTTGTCAATTCTACTTGCGACGGTTCGATAAAAATCTCCACCGCCTTCTTTTCTCTCTTTTTTCCTCTGCATATATTCCTTATATCTTTTGACTGCTTCTTTGGAGATGAATTCATATTGTTCATGTGTGATCAACTTCTTATCCAATGCACGACGAGCGATAACAGTATCACCGCATTTAAATTCTTTTGCAAGACTAGATATTCGCATAGTTTCATCAACATCATCGCTTTCAGAAAACCATTCTTTTGTAAATTGATCAATAGGAACGAGTATTTCTGCAGCAACTGCATTACAGATTACTTCTGTTTTATCAACTTTTTGCCCAGTGCTATATCTATCATTAAACAAGCTGTTCTCGCCAATACATATATGAACGAACTCATGAATAAGAGAAAACACCTTACCATTAATAGAGTCATTTGAATTGATAAAAATTAGTGGAGCGTATTCGTTCACCAGTGCAAATGCTCTAAATTCATCTATTTGTAAGGAGCGATGGGTGTTATTCTCAACTATCCCACTCATCATTACAATTACACCAGCATTACTCATAGCATTTCTCAAAAGCGAGAAGGATTCATCAGCAGTCTTTGCCGATTTAAACCAATCGTCCTGGATGCCTAACAATTGCCGAATATATTTTGCAATTTCTATCGAATTCGTTTGATTTTTTAACGCTCCGACAAATTTCAATTTATCAGATTCAATAGATAATAAATAATTATACGTCCAATCTTGAATTTGCTCCATATCATGTAAAGTATCAATTAAATTACGACTAGGTTTTTCCAACGCGATACTATCAATGGTACGATATTCAACGATAGATAAATCTTCATTCGGAGGGGTTTGAAGAAAGAAATAGCCAAATGGAATACCAAGTGCTTTACTAACTTTTTCAAGTTGGTTAAATGTCGGTTGAGAATCGCCGGATCTCCATTTTTGAATAGAAGATAATACTTTATCAGGAATGGATTCGAGCGGTATGCTCCTAATAATCCAGTCTAAAATTCGGGTAGACACTTCAATCTTTGTCTGCATGCGATTCACCTCCTGACCATAATATCCCCATTTTATTTATTATAGCATACGATTAAGATGTTGTCAATATCCTCAGTCACTTCTCAATAATAACCGATGTCCCAGACTTAAAACGGAATTCGATAAAGGCGTCACATACCTTTACGTCCTTCAGCAACTTCCTCACCAGCGTCCCATCAAACTTCGTGATGGTGCGCGGCTGGGAATTAATGAAGTTGCAAAGGGCCTGTATACGGTCCCGGTGCTCAGCTTTGGCAGCTTCGTCCATATTAGTCTGCTCCTGCTGTTCACGCAGTAGAAGTATTTCTTCCACAAGGTCATCATAGTTCTGTCTGCTCTCCGTTCTGTCTATCAGCTCCTGCTGCAACTGATTCATTCTTGCTGCAAGAGCTTCTGCCGACTGCGGATTGCAAAGATTAATAGCGGATTTAAGGTTCTCCTTCAGGTGGGACAAATATCCGTCGCTATTCTCAATCATCTCATTTAGCGCATCAACAAACGCCTGCTGCAATAATTCTTCGTGGATAGTTCGGGAGTTGCAGACAGTTTTATCCTCCATTCGGGTTTTGCACCGCCATACTATCGACGTCTTTCCGTGGTTATACCAGTGGATTCTACGGTACTGTGCTCCGCAGCACTCGCAGGTAATTATCTGAGAAAAAGGATTGTTAGCGCTGAAGCCTCTGCGAATGCCGTTCTTATCACGTTCTGAGGATCGACGCGCAATTTCTTCCTGCACCTTCATGTATATCTCTTTCGGAATAATAGCCTCATGGTCGTCCTCAATGTAGTATTGCGGCAGAACACCGTTATTCTTTCCCCTTTTCTTGTTTAGGAAATCTATGGTATAGGTCTTTTGCAGGAGCGCATCTCCCATATACTTTTCATTCTCCAGTATCTTCCGGACTGTGCTGTCATGCCACCTTGGATTGCCTCTTGAAGTCAGAATACCGTCTTGCTCCAATCCGCGTGCTATCTTTTGGCAGCTGAAGCCTTCAAGGTACTCCCGAAAAATACGTTTGATTATCTCTGCTTCTGCAGGATTGATGATTAGATGCCCTTTCTCGTCCTTATCATAGCCGAGAAAGTGTTTTGTATTTACCATGACTTTCCCCTGCTGGAAGCGGTACTGGATACCCATTTTTGTATTCTTGCTAAGGGATTCTGATTCCTGCTGCGCCAGAGATGCCATAATGGTTATCAGGACTTCACCCTTTGCGTCCATCGTGTTGATGGACTCCTTCTCGAAGAAAACCGGAATGTTGATCTCCTTCAGCAGACGGATATATTGCAGACAGTCCAAGGTATTTCTGGCAAAGCGGCTAATAGACTTCGTAAATATCATATCTATTTTCCCCTGCTTGCAGTCTTCGATCATAGCATTGAACTGATCTCTCTTTTTTGTATTGGTCGCGCTGATGCCTTCGTCAGCGTACACCCCGACGAACTCCCACTCCGGATTCGTCTTGATAAATTCCTCGTAATGCTGGATCTGCGCCTCGTAGCTGGATGCCTGTTCCTCGTTGTCCGTTGATACACGGCAGTATGCCGCCACCCGCAGGCGCTTCACTTCCTCCTTCGCTGCCGTATTTCCTTTCTGCGGCTTCGGAGGAATGACGGTCATGTTTTTCATGCTTTCACCTCTATCATACTATAAATGTATTCGGCTTGCTCTGCCGGATCATCGAAATGCGTCTCCGCCCCTGCCAGCTCGAACGCCTTGTGTATCGGCGGTGCTGTATACCGCTTTTCGGAACCGTGCAGATTTGCACGATGCAGCCTTCTGCCGGTTGCCTTTGCAAAGGTTTCTCGGCTGATGATCGCGGGATAGTAGTCGGTGCCGATGTAGGTATCCTGCATCAGGATTCGCTTGACAGCACTGTGCTGCATGAGAACGCCCGCATTCGCCGCAGCCGCCTTCATGCTCAGCCCGGAAATGTAGCCATTGAAAATGCTGATTATGATTCCGGCTTCCTGTTCGTCGATAACAGCTCTGCCGTTTATGATCTTGTATCCGTACATAGTGCCTCCTTCAATGTCAGCCCGCATTTCAGCTTGAAGCCGACGCTGTCCCTGCTGTAAACGATGATGCTGTCCACAAAGGAAATGAATAGTTTCTCGTTATAGGCGTCCTGCACTTCCGCTGTATCAATATAATGTAGCAGCTTTTCGGTTTCCCTCAGCATCAGACCTGATTCGATATTGCCGAGGCTCTGTATTTCTCTGCGGGATTCCTCGTTCTGCTTCTCGATGCGGTTCAGCTCCTGTGTATACATAACTGCGTCAATGATGCCCTTTACACGGAGCTTCTTCAGTTCGCATTTCCGGTCGGAATTCTTCTGGATGCTCTCTTTCAGGCTCATAATTCGCTGCAGGTTTTCGTCACTGCCTGCCACGCGCAGCGCATTGTAATACGGTCGGAGCATTATCTTCCGGGTGAATATGAGCTTGTTCAGCATCGTGGTGAACGCGGACTGGAATGCTTCTTCGTGAATGAACTTCATCGAGCAGCTATCCTTATCTGCAATGTGTTTCTTGCAGCACCAGCTGATTCCGCTTGAAATCACCTGACGCTTGAACGTGGTACCGCACTCACCGCAGATGATTTTGCTGCTGAAAGCGAATCTGCGCTGATACTTTTCATCATCGTGCCGGATGCCGCGCTCCCTGAGCCGCTGTTCCAACACTTCATGTGCTGTCGCGTACATCTCCCGGCTGATGATCGCCTCGTGGTGGTCTTTCACTTCCGGACTGTCCACGTCGCCCTTGTTCCTGTGCCTGCGGAAGTTGTCGTCCGTATAGGTCTTGTTGTAGCGGACGTCACCGACATACTTCTCATTATTCAGAATGCCCATGATCGTTGTGGTACTCCACTTGCCGCCCCTGCGCGTCTGCACACCCCGGATGTCCAGTTCCTTGCCGATCTTATGCACACCCATGCCGGAAACAACGGACTCGAAAATGAAGCGGACAATGTCTGCTTCCTCCGGAATGATCGCATAGTTTCCGTCGCTGTCAAAGGTGTATCCGTAGGGCGCTGTTCCAGCTCTGTACCTGCCGTTTTTGATGCGTTTCTGGTTACCCCACTTCACGTTCTTGGAAATGGACTCGGATTCCTCCTGTGCCAGACTGCTGAGGATAGCCAGCACAAGTTCCGTTTCCATGCTGCCGGTATCCAGCTTCTCTTTCTCAAAGTAAATGGGGACGTTGTAAGAAAGCAGTTCGCGCACCAGTTCAAGGCAGTCCGTTGTATTGCGGGAGAATCGGCTGACGGACTTCGTCAGTACATAGTCGATGCGTCCGATGCGGCATTCATACATAAGTGCCTGCAAGCCGTCGCGGACATCAGCCTTCGTGCCGGTGATGCCGAAATCATAGAAAATACCGGCGCACTCCCATTCGGAATGCAGTCTGATCCACGCCTCATAATGTGCTTTCTGCGTTTCCAGACTCTCGCGCTGGTCGTCATTATCGGTACTGACACGGCAGTATGCAGCCACGCGGAACTTCTTTTTCTCAGCAGGCTGCGCTTCTATTGTTTTGACTGTCATTACTATACCTCCTTGTCAGTATCGTATATTAACTCTGATTCGGTGATTTTTCAAGTGATTTCGGTAATAAGTCCGCGTACATCGGAGAGAATGTCTGCCGGTTCAGATCGGTTAATTTGTCGTATTCGTCAAATGTGATCATGCCTCTGGCATAGAGCAATTCCGTAATAGCTTGTGCCTTGTAGTAATTGATCTCATCAATGACCTGATTTTTCTCCATAAAAACAGCTCCTTTCACTATACGGACATTTAGGAGATGTTTTGATGGGGTGTTATAAAAAAACGCCCGCCGAGATAATCCCGACGGGTGCTGATGTTATGCCTTATTCAGTTTTCTGCCCAATGTGACAGTTTTGTCAAAAAATGAAAGCTATGTGAAAATTAGCACTCTCCCCTTGACAGTGCTAATTTAGAGTGCTATAATATAATCAGAACAAAGGAACAGAGAAGCACCAAAGGATCCGGGTGCTGAACCCTCCGTCCCCTTGCTCGAAGCAATGGAAACAATGTGACGAGTAAAAAGGAGGACTGACCTATGTTGTATCCTAGCATTTTCGGTGAAAACTTATTCGATGATTTCTTCAGATTCCCTGACTTCGGCAGAGACGTGGAGAAGAAGCTGTACGGCAAGCACGCTGCGCAGGTTATGAAGACGGATGTCCATGAGCATGACGACCACTATGAGATCGTTATCGATTTGCCGGGCTTCAAGAAAGACCAGATCAATCTTGAGCTTCAGAACGGTTATCTGACTGTCAGCGCCGCAAAGGGACTTGACAAAGACGAAAAGTCCAAGAAGGGCAAGCTGATCCGTCAGGAGCGTTATGCAGGCGCAATGCAGAGGAGCTTCTACATCGGTGATACTGTTACCGAAGCCGATGTAAAGGCTAAATTTGAGGACGGTGTTCTTAACATCTGCGTTCCGAAGGCAGAGCCAAAGAAGCTGGAAAATCACAAGTATATTGCAATTGAGGGATAATACCTCGCTAAGATATGATTCCGAAATAATGCTCCCCGGAGCTGTTCGTTTTGAGCAGTTCCGGGGAGTTTTTTTACGTCTTATTCAGTTTTCCGCTGTATTTCTTGCCGTCCACAGTGACCTCAACGGTAATGCCGTCCTCCGCAGCAGGCGCAGGCGGATTCGGCTCCTTACCGTAGCCATTCAGCCCCTTTGCCTTGATGATGGTCGGGAAATCTTTGTAGCCGATGTCGAGATCGACATTGCCATTAATGCCGTCCACACTGCCTTTCTCGGAGTGCTGCCAGATACCGTATGCGCCGCTATAATTCGTCTGGTTACACCAGTGTGCCAGCCAGATCGTGTAACGGCTCTTGATGTCGTCTGCTGTATGTGTGGTCAGCGAGGACGCAGAGCCGTACAGACCGACGAAATAGCCCGCTGCCTCTACTCTTTCAAGAAACGCCCGCATAATGGCAGACACCTTTTCCTTGCCAAGGTCAAACTGCTTTTTCTCCTCCAGATCAAAATATACTGGGAACTCGAACTGCTTTCCCTTGATGACGGACAGGAAAACATCAGCCTCCAGTTCTGCTTCCTCCGGTGTCATCGCATAGGAATACCAGTAAGCGCCAACCGGAATGCCTGCCGCCTTAGCACCCGCATAGTTCTCCTCGAAACGGTCATCCTTCTGCGATGCCAGTCTGCCGTAACCGGCACGGAGAATAGCAAAATCAATGCCGGTCGACTTGACCTTCTGCCAGTCGATCTTGCCGTTATGGACGCTGACGTCGATGCCCTTCATATCCTCGCCTCCGAAGTATTTATAGAAATCATCGGTCACGCTGCTGTTGCCGTGTACCTCATCACCGTACCACTTGCCGCCGGAGCGCACATCGACGTGCGTATAGATGTAGGCGGCAGTGATATTGGCAATGCCGGTGAAGCCGGTATCCTGCGCCTTGCAGCACACCGTTCTGCTGGAAATAGGCTGTCCGTCCTGCCCGTAGCAGCAGATGTCCGCAGCCTTGCCGAGTGTATGCTGTCCCGTGCCGCTGCCCTTTACTGCCTTATCATGAGCAGCACAACGGAAGCCGCTGGTGACGATGATCTTAGAGCAGTTCAGCTTAGAAAAGAGTGCCTCCAGTTTGGTGATGAGATCATCATCGATCTGAAAATCATGCTCTTTGCCACATTTACAGCGGAACTCCTGCGCATTGAAGTGCGGAGAAAGCTGCGTGTTATCGGTATAGCCGTACGTTTTAATCATCGTTATCATCCTTTCTGCCGGTCTGCTTCTGCAGCACCTCAATGGCGTTTTTCAGTGCGGGCGGATACGGAATGCCCATGAGCGATGTGTTTTCCACAATGGAAAGTAGCTCGTTCACGCAGAACGCGATGCAGACCGCATCACGCACATAGTTCGTATTGAGCAGAATATCCAGACGCACCGCCACGATAATGAGCATGAGAATGCTGCCTTTCTTCGCAAGCCCGTACCAGCCCGCCTTGCTGTTCAGCTTTCCGGTCTTGCTGTGTTTGGACTTGCCCATTGCACCGGTGATCATTCCGGTTGCAAAGTCAATGCCCATGAAGATGATGAGCGTCACCAGCGCGGAATCCCAGCCGCCGAACAGCGCTGCGATTCCGCCGCCGATTGCGCCGATCACCGTACAGATACTTCCTTTCATGTTGTCACCTCCAGTACCTTTACCGTTCTGATCATAGGGCTTGTATTGTCTGTCACCGCTTTCCATGCAAGATAATACTCGTCAGCAGATACACCGCTGCAGTCATGCAGGACGGAGATATAGTTGCCGACGGAACCGAGCCAGCCAAACGGAACGGAGATTGCCTCACCGCCGCTGAGCTTTTCGTGAATGTATCTTGCCGTTTCCGCAGGCGACATCTGCTGACTGCTCTTACGCACCAGCCACATTTCGCCTGCATCGGTCGCACCGGACTTATAGGTAAGCAGAATTCTGCTTGCAGGCGTGATGCGTACCGGGGTAATACACATCGTGTAAATGACAGCGCCCCAGTTGAAATCCGGCTGATTGTAGTAAAGCGCATAGGCATTATCCGCACAGCAGAAATGAGGATATACATCTGCAAAGCCAGCAATACTGCGGTAGCCGTCAATATAGAAAGTGTAGATGCTCTCACCGTATGTGATAAGAGCATCATCGCCGTTGCGGAACAGCGTCACCTCCGGTCTTCCGGACGGGATCTGCAGCACCTTCGGCACGAGCGTATTCAGCTTTTCGGACTCCGATGCCTGAACACCCATTGTCACGAGATTTCTCGCAAGCTGGTCGCGCTGCACATCCAGCGCTGTCAGATAATTTGCAATGCTCATGTCGTCACCTCCACAATATCAGCCAGCGCTGACTCTACCCCGGAAAGCTCAGTCTCCACGGCAGAAAGCCTTGTGAGAATATCCGAAATGGAAGTCCTGCACCCCTGCATATCATAAAGAATCTCGGTCTTGAAACGCTCGAAAACACCCTCGTTTACACCGACACGCTCATTCAGGTTCATTGCTGCAGTGTACGCCTCTTCCCAGCGGGAAACGTGAGAATCCGTGATGCCATTCAGCGTAGAGAGGTTGTGATGTGTATGCGCCTGCCTCTCTGCACTTGCAATACCGTCAAGCATTCCCTGCGTGATGCTGTCCAGAACATCCTTGTTATTGTGTGTATGCCGCTGCGCATTCAGCGTCAGAAGCTCCTCGTTGATGGTCTGAATCTCGTACTGCGTCCTGTCCTCAAACTGCTGTAAGCCGGAAAGCTCCTGCAGAAGTTCAGGTGTAAAAGCATCCAGCGTTGCCTTGTTCGCATGAGAATGAAAATCTCCGGTTGCCGCCTCAATCTCGCGCTCGACAATAGTCGTGACCTCAGATGTTTTCGGGTATTCAGACATATCAGGTGTTTCACCCGGCTCTCCCTTGAGCGATGCCAGCCATTCCTCCTCAGTACCGACATAGCCATGCTCCACAGCAATCTCGTAGGCGGACTTACCGTCAGCGCCGTGTCCTGCTTCCTCGATCTTCTTCAGAAGCTGCGCATACAGATCAGGCGTCGGCGGAATGGGCGGTTCATCATCACCGACGAAGCCGGAAGGACGGATATTCAGCGTAACCGGAACAGTTGTCGCTCTCACAGTCGTGTCGCTTTCGGTATCGTAGCCGAATACAGACATTTTTGCAGCGCCCACATGAAGCTCCGCAGGCAGATACAGCGATGTGCCGTCAGTGCCGAGGATGATATTATATGTCTCATCGCACTGCGTGAACTGTACGACCTTATGGAAGCGCCGCCAGTCACCATCAAACGTAAAGCGGAACTGCACATACTGGATCTGATGATCTGCCAGCACCTCACGCTCCAGCACTTCAATGCTCTGATTCTTTACAAGGAATTTCCACATTATTCTTCGCCTACCTTCCACTCGTGATTTTCATCGTCCCATTCCATAAAGCCGTCCAGACAGTTGATTCTTGTCAGATTGGTCGGGCTGATCGAACCGCCATGCGCGTCCCAGTTGCTGCGCTTTGTGACCGCTGCCCAGTCTGCAAGACTGCCTTCATATGTGATTTCCGTAAGATCATGGCAATAATTGAAGCAGTGCGACTTGATTTCCGTCACCGTTCTGGCAAGCGTTACATTAACAAGACGATTGCAGTTGACGAACATAAACTCGTTGATCACAGGTGCTTCATAACGTACTGTTGTCAGATTGGCACAAGCCGTAAAGACACGCTCTCCGATTGTTGTTACGGTACTCGGAACTGTAACCGTTGTGAGCCTGTTACCCGCAAAGGCGCAATAGCCGATTTCTGTTACGCTGCTTGGAATAGTCACAGCCTTAAGTTCATGTGTAATAGTTGGCGTTGCCGCCGGATCCTGATGCGGATAAAAGGCAAAACCGCTGATTTTTATCAGCGTACCCGGAAGCGATACCGATTCAAGCTCATCGCAGTAACGGAAAGCGTACTCACCGATATCTGTGATGCCATCGGAAACAACCACATTCTTGATATCCTGATTATTGAAAAACGGCGAGTCGCTTCCGGTCGGATAAAGTGGATTATCATAATCATACATATCTCCCGTACCCTTCAGGAGCAGTTTACCGTTGGAGTACAGCGCATAGAAGATATTATCACCGCACTGCCCGACTGCAACAATATCCCCGATGTCCTCGATCTCCGCTTCCAGCTCTGCTACTCTCGCCGTCAGGTCAGCGACCATCTCGTTGTATTCATCCATTTCCGCCGTGATCTGTGCCATCTGCGCCAGCATATCCGTCACACGGCACTTACCGAGAATGCACTTGCAATAACCGCAGACGTTCTTGTCCTCACGGTAATCGTACCAGTCACGCTCCGAAAGCTCTGTCGCACCCGGATTCAGGCGCACCGCATACATGAGCAGGCGTGTCTTGTTCTCGTCAGTCGGCAGCGAAGGCAAGGACGGATTCTCCGCAGGTGTACCGGGAGTGATTTCAAGCGATACACTGCGCACCGATTCGCCGACATCCAGCAGAATGGCAATCGCCACATAACGAGGGAGTGATTCATCCTGATACTCGCTGAGGTCAATGATGTATCTTGCATCATTGACGAAATAATGACCGTTGATCCAAGCCTTGCCCGTGCCGAGCGTGACTTTCAGCCCGGAAGAAGCTGCCGTCAGCTTGAACATCTGCCCGTAGGTGTCGAGGATACCGTTGCAGATGATGCTGGACAGATAGGTCGTGAAGTCCTCCGCCGTGTAGGTGCGGTCAAGCCCCTTTGAATTGAAAAATCCGCTGTAAAAAGCCATATTCATTCCTCCTTGAAAGTCGGTGTCAGGCTGCGCCCGTTCTGGTCGTAGCCCTCAATCATGCCGATGAGCTGAATTCTCGGCTGTATCATGCCGAATCGCCGATGCTCCACGGTCACATAATCACCGACAGTATAGTCACGGTTATAGACATACTGCGTATTGTGGGCAGCAATCGTGGACTCCGATGCTGTTTTCGGCAGCACCAGTCGTTCCGAACCGCGAGTGCGTAGCAATTCCAGATACTTCTCCTCCGGAATTGGTATTGTTTCACCCTCGACCTGCTCTGTCTCGGAAATATCGTCCGCATCCACATACACTTCATAGCGGTCAAGGTATGTCGGCTCATCGCCGTCACAATATGTGGTGCGTTTGCGCTCATCACCTTTACCCTGACCGAAGATATATGCGAAATTCTTCTGGACGCTGCTGTCCTCCGCATAGCTGAACGAGAGCAGATTGCTGTATGCGTCGGAGAAAATAATATGCGGATTATTCTCCTGCATGATGCTGCGGTCAGTGCCTTCGGATAGGTCGAACACCATGCGGTACTGCTCCCCGGAGGATTTCACCAGCCGGATATTCGCTGTTCCGCCGAGCTTCTCGCAGATCGTATACACCCACTGCATCAGGTTCGTGTATGAGATTTGCAGCGTAGCGGTATGCTCCCAGCAATCGCCGTTGACTGTTCCGAGGGAAAGCCCCGGAATCCTGCGATTATCAGAGAGCAGCACATTCTGCGTCACGACCTCCCGGACGATATCGCTGTATGCTTTTGCCGCTGTCACGTTATATGTCGGATGAATGATGCGCCGTTCCAGCAGGCACATGAGAAAGCGACCACGCACTGTCAGGTAGTCGCCGTTTTCAATATCTGTATTGATCAGCACGGATTCTATGATGCCGAAGTGCTGATTATCGTCATCACGACCGACGATCCTGCCAGTTTGGAAAATCTCAATGTTCTGCGGATTGGCGGCGATATACACCTCAAAGCTGCCACACTTGTAGTATTCAATATCCCAGAGCAGCGAGGAAAAGGTATCGCAGACTGCCTCAAGCGTAATCGTGAGAGAGTCCTCAGCAGCTTCCATTTTATAAACTTCAATCTGCATATTACACCCCCAGATACGCATTCGTGTGGACGATGGTGACTTTCAGGTTTTGCAGTCCCGTTCCACGCAGATAAAAACGGTTTCTGCCTTCCCGCAGCGTCAACCATGTTGAGCCGGAAACAAGCCGGTTGATAATATTGGTTTTCACGCCGCCACGGTCGAGCGTGACGGTCTTGTTGCCCGTCTTGGTCGTAACTGTGATAATATCGCCCGCGAGAATGTCACCGGTGATTTGCAGATACTCGTCCGTGTCTGCATTATACAGCGTAGGAGAACGAGCATCCTCCAGCGCTTCAATGACCAGCGTGAAGCCGATCTCGTCGCCGTCATTGACAATGGTCATCATGTTCTGCGTGTTATATTTACCGAGGATAAACGGCTCCGGATTGCTCTCTGTCGGAAACGGGAATGTGAAAGCGCCGGTGATCTGCGAATAGTAAGCCATGACCGAGGTCGTGGAATACCAATAAATATCCGGGCAGAGAATAGAAATCTGCCCGGTTGTAAGCTGTTCAAAGTTCTGCACCTCGCAGGACTCCACATAGCCCTCCGCAAATACATCAATGCCTGCGGTCGCGTAGTAAATCTTGATGTAGCGGGAGGGCTTCACCACCTTGTAAAGCTGATGCCTGCGGACTTCCACCCCCACTCCGCGCATCTCGAAGGAAATGACAACATTCCGCTTCTCAATGAAGGCATTGTTCAGGTAGCTACCGTCCATGCCCGCATAGCTGGAGGTGCTGATCGTGCCGGTGGGAGGATTCAGTCCTTCCACCTTCGATGTCATATACTGATTCGCCGTAGCGGTCATGTCAACACGATCGCCGTTGGCGTTTTCAAGGATAAGTTTAAAAAACATGGTTGCACCCCTTGTTTTTTCTTGTCGAATTATGGTATAATTACATAAATATTATTCTTCATTTAAAGAAAGGGAATTTATATGAGAGAAGCAATTCAGATTCTAATAAATCAGATTCATGAAGAAGTCAATATGATAAGACGACATACGTTAGGAGAAGAGACATACCAAGGTGATTTGTTTAATCTTGTAGGCTCGTTTTCTGTAAACCAAAATGAAAGTCAAGTTAAATCTGATACAAATTGTCTTAAAGGCCGAAAAGGTGTATATCTATTTGTGGCTAATGATACATTTGAAGTATCAACTGAACAGATTCTATCATGGAATAGAGTTTCTTCTGCACCGCTGATTTCTCACGATCCTCAAGGAAACGTAATTCCTGCAACAGTACATAGTGGTGAAATATTCTATTTGGGATCTTGTTACTCAGAATCCGGCTCTCTTTTATCAAGATTACGACAACACTGTAACTATGCAGCTGACAAATCAAGTTTAAAGCTACAAAATAGAAATCGCCAATGGGTAAGACAATACTTAGTTGCATATTATTTTGCTATTAATAAAGAATATGATAACGAAGTGAAACGTATTATCTTACCTGCGATTGAAAGAGAACTTCATAATTCATTTTTCCATTTGGCAGGCAGTAAACGAACTTAATTATATATTCAGCGCATTCCTCGTCTGACGATAAATCTCCAGCCGCGACAGCGATTTCGGACTATTATTGGTCTGATTCACTGTGCGGCTGTTGTCATTGTTGTAGTAATTGTTGACCACACCGCCGCTGCTGCCGTTCATCATAGCGCCGGAGATTCCGTCCATATCGACATTCAGCCCGGACTGCATCGTCAGCGTCATGGCATCAGCCACACCGGACACAGCCGCCTCGACGTACTTCTTACTCTTGTTGATACCCTTTGCCAGCCCCTTCATGAAGTCCGGCATCCACTCCTCCACATCGGTCAGCGCACCCTTTTCAGGTACGGAGAAATGCAAGTACTCCCAGATGGAACGAGCTACATCCGCGACCGTATTGATCAGGCTGCCGAGCATATAGGTGATGCCGTTGATGAGATTCTGCATGAGGTCGCGTCCCCATGACCACGAGCTGTTGACCTTGTCCATGACTGCGTTATACACAGCGTTCATGGCATTGACGACCGCATCCCGCACACCGCCGAGCCTGTCGCCGATGCCGTTTTTGATGCCGTCCCAGATAGACAGCACGGCTTCCTTGACACGATTCATGGCACTGCGCACGGTATCTGGCATTGCATCCCAGACCGCTTGCACAACGGATTTGATTGCATTGACCGCAGTACGAACTACGCCGGATACAGCTTCCCAAGTAGTCGTCACCACGGACTTGATGTCAAGCTGCCCCGTTTTGATGAGGTTCTTCAGCGCCGTCCATACCGCCATGACGATCATTTTGATATCGTCCAGCGCTGCGTAGATCACAGAAGATACAGCTTTCCATGTGGTCGTAATGACATTGCGGATATTTTCAAGCGCCGTTTTGATCGTGCTGACGATCGTTTTCCAGCCGGAAGTGATACCGATGCTGATCTGCGACATCGTCGCATCAATCTCAGTATTGGCGTTTGTCCAGACTGTTTTGACCGTATCAAACACCTGCGTCATGAAGCCCTGCACCGATGTTACAACATTGGATAGTGCGCTCTGAATTACACTGCTGATTTTCTCAGCAAGACCGCCTGCAAAGCTGTTGACCGCATCGTTCACCACGCTGGTATTTGCGTTGATGCCATCGGCAAGTCCCTGCATGAAGTCCGGCATCCAGCTCTCGAAATCCGCAAGAGGTCCCTCATCAGGTACAGAGAAGTGCAGGAAGGACTTAATCTTGTTTGCCACGCCCTTGACCGCATCAGCAACCTTGCCGATACAGTTCTTAATGCCGTTGACGATACCGTTGATGATATCTGCGCCCCACTGGAACGCCTGCGATGCAAGGTTCTTGATGAAGCTCACCGCAGCATTGAAGCCGTTGACGATAGTGTCTTTGATTGCCGTGATCTTCTGCGTCACGGCATTTTTCACGCTGTCCCAGATATTCGATACCGTTATTTTAATGGTATTCAGGATATTGGTGACAGTATTTTTTATGCCGTTCCAGATAGAAGAAACGACGGAAGAAATGGTATTCAGCACCCCGGAAATAAACCCGCTGATTGCATTCCACACAGCAGAAACAACCGCATAAATTGCGTTCAGCGTATTCGTGATATGATCCTTGATGCTGTTCCAGATGCTGGAAATTACTGACCAGATCGCATTGACCACACCGGAGATAAAGCCGGAGATCGCGTTCCAGACTGAAGGAACGACATTGCTGATCGCGTCCATCACCGTGGTGATCGCTGTATGAATCGCATTCCATACGGTTTCAATGACGCTCTTGATAGCCTCCAGAACGATCGTCACAACCGCCTTGATATTCTCCCATGCTGTGGTAATCTTTTCGTGAATCCAGTCCATGACGCGACTGATAATTACATGGATAGCCTCAAAAATCGTCTCGAACAGATATCTGAATGCTTCCAGCAGCGGAGAGATAAAGTCGTAGATTGTCTGCCATACTGTAGAAATGACATTCCAGATTGCATTCAGCACCGTGCTGATCGCTGTATGAATCGCATTCCAGACAACAGTAATAACCGTCTTGATCAGGTTGATCTTTTCAGCGACGGAGTTATAAATCGCCGTCCAGATACCGACAAAGAAATTCTTGATACCCGTCCAGATAGTTGTGAAAAAGTTCTTGATCGCTTTTAGGACGGTGATTACGAAGTTCTTTATACCGTTCCAGATGTTGACGAAAAAGTTCTTGATGCTCGTCCAGACGCCTACCCAGAATTCCTTCACTTCACCAAGATCGGTGCCAAAAATACCGCAGATCATATTCAGCGCATTTTTCAGCGTATCCTTGATGAAATTCCATACCGCAGAAAATATACCCTTGATACCGTCCCACACTCTGATCCAGTCGCCGGTGAAGATGCCGACGAAAATATCCAGAACACTCAGGATGATGTCTGTCACAGCCTTGAAGATATTTGCAATCTGCTGGAACTGCCCCTCAAAGATCGGTTTCAGGAACTTGCAGAGTCCGTCCCATACTGCCTTGATGACTTCGCTGATGTTTTTGAAGTCGAAGCCGAGAGCGTTGATTCGGTCAACAATGCCCTGACAGAAGCCGGAAAAGATACTCTTGATCTGCTCCCAGATCGCCGTGATCTTGTTTCGGAAGTCCTCATTGGTACGCCACAAATGCACAAAAGCCGCCACCAGTGCAGCGACAACTGCAATGACAGCGACCACAGGCGCACTGATACCGCCGATAGCAGCTCCGAAGGAAGTGAACGCCGCCTTTGCGCTTGCAATGATCGTCGGCAGGTTTGCTACAAGCTGCATCAGCTTGCCGACACCGATCATTGTTTTGCCGACCACCACAAGGAGAGGTCCGAGAGCAGCCGCTACAAGTGCAACCTTGACAATGGTTTCCTTTGTTGCAGGCGACAGCGCATTGAATTTATCAATAAGCCCCTGAATACGTGAAACAATAGACCTGATTGCAGGCATCAGGATTTCACCGAAGGAAATGGCAAGCTCCTGAAGCTGCGATTTCAGAATGGTGAGCTGACCGCCGAGATTATCCTGCATCACGGCAGCCATCTTTTCAGTGACACCGTTATAGCCGTCGATTTCATCGGAACAGGTGCTGATCGCACCTTCCAGCTTCTGAATATCCGAGGGCGCAGCATTCATCAGCGCAAGGAAACCTGACATTGCATTCTTGCCGACAAGCGCCTGCGCCGCCGATGCCTGTTCCGATTCGGACATCTGTGCGAAAGCAACACGGCAGTCTGCGAGAATGTCGTTCAACTCACGCATCGAGCCGTCCTGATTGGTGGTTGCGATCTCCATTTCACCGAAGGCATCACCGCAGAACTTGACATCACCTGCAAGGGCGGTCATGATTGAACGGAGCGCCGTACCGGACTGCGAACCCTTGATACCGCTGTTTGCCATCAGACCGATTGCCTGTGCGGTATCCTCGCAGGAGAATCCCAGAGAACCCGCAACAGGCGCACAGTATTTGAAGGTTTCACCCATCATCGACACATTGGTATTTGCGTTCGACGATGCCGCCGCCAGCACATCAGCAAAATGACCGCTGTCGGCAGCAGATAAGCCGAAAGCGGTCAGAGCGTCAGTTACAATATCCGAAGTTGTCGCCAAGTCCTCGCCGGAAGCGGCAGCAAGGTTCATAATACCCTCGATACCTTCCAGCATATCTCCGGTTTTCCAGCCCGCCATCGCCATGTAGTTCATGGCATCGGCGGCCTCGGAAGCGGAGAACTTGGTCTTTGCGCCCATTTCACGGGCTTTGTCACGCAGTGCATCCAGCTCATCACCAGTCGCACCTGATACAGCAGCGACCTTCGACATAGCAGAATCGAAATCCGCAGCGGTCTTGACAGCAGCAGTTCCGGCAGCCATGACGGGAACGGTCACATGAGTGGTCAGTGTCGTACCGACATCGGCGATTTTGTCGCCCGCCTTTTCGAGCATTTCTCCCGCCTGACCGAGCTTGGCAAGAGCCGTGCTGGAAGCCTCCGCCTCACGCAGGAGGTTCTGCAGCTCCTGTTCCGTTTCGATGATCTCACGCTGGAGGGCATCGTACTGCTCCTGCGAAATGTCACCATTGGCGAGTGCCGTGTTTGCCTGTTCCGCAGCGGTTTTCAGGGTTTCCAGCTTTTCTTTGGTAGCTGTCACCGCATCGGCGAGGAGTTTGTGTTTCTGCGAGAGCAGTTCCGTGTTGGAAGGATCGAGCTTCAGCAGTTTCTGTACATCCTTGAGCTGCGTCTGCGTGTTCTTGATGTTTTTGTTGACACCTTCCAGCGCCTTCGACAGCTTGGTCGTATCGCCGCCGATTTCGACCGTGATGCCCTTGATTCTGTTTGCCATGCGGTTTCACCTCCTCTGTGAGGGCATGAAAAAAGCAGCCCCGAAGGACTGCTCAGTGTATATTCAGTTACTAAGCTAAATCAGAATTTGCCGTTATTTGTTTCCTATGCCCAGATTGCCATCGCCAAAGTGCCGACAACAATCAGAATCAACCCGGCAAGCGCCTTTCTGCTCAACTTTTCTTTGAATACGAAATAGGAAAAAGCGACGGAAACGATAATGCTGAGCTTATCGATCGGTACGACAACGCTGACAACGCCGTTCTGTATGGAGTAATAGTAACAGAGCCATGATGCGCCTGTGGCAATCCCGGACAGAGCTATGAATACAAGTTCTTTGGAATCAGTATTTTTCAGTTCAGCACCTTTGCCTTTAACGAAGACGATCAGCCAAGCCATAACAAGAACAACACCAGTACGGATTGCCGTCCCGAGATTTGATTCTACATCCGTTATGCCGATCTTTCCCAGAATAGAGGTCAGGGCAGCAAAAACAGCGGAACCGATCGCGTAGGGCAGCCACGTGCGCTTTGTGTCCTTTGCTTCAGTTTTCTTCTTTTCGATCATCAGAAACACGCCTTCCGCAAGAAGTGCAGTACCGATCAGCTTGACCGCCAGATGTTCTGTCTCACTGAAAAGGATGATTGCGATAAGCACTGTCAGAACCGTGCTGGATTTATCGACGGGAACGACCTTGTTCACATCGCCGACGGACAGGGCTTTAAAATAGCAGATCCACGAGGCTCCTGTCGCAAAGCCGGACAGAATTAAGAAGATGATAGATTTTGCCGATATTTCCGTGATCGTTCCAGCAGAGCCAACGATAAACACCATGATCCAGGCAAAAAGGAGTACAACGACCGTCCGCAGAGCAGTCGCCACGTCTGAATCAGTCTTTTTGATTCCGCATTTCGCAAGTATCGCCGTAAGTCCGGCAAAGAGCGCGGACAAAGCCGCCATGATCAGCCACATATCTTCCCCTTATTCATTGTCATATATTCTGGTAATTCTCGTCCATCAATTATCTCTAAGATAAATCCCGATTTAGCGAAGGAAGCTTCATGTTTCCTTCACAACAGAATTATAACACAGAAGGAAGAAAAAGTCAATCAGAACGCATCAAAGTCTGCCTGTCCAGCGACCTCATGCCAGCCGTCATATTCGTCATTTTCCTTTTCGGTGAACATATCATTCACGACTCCGATCGTGAGCAGATCAAGCTCCGAGAGGGACAGCCCAATCTGCACACATCGGAGAAGGAAGAGGGGCGTTGTCATCGGGCGGTCAGTTTTTCGATGTTTTTTTTAGACTCCGCCTGCGTCTCCACGTTGAGTCCCCACAGTTCAATGAGCTGCGGCAGCACCTCATAAATGGAGAACGTGTTGAACGCTTCGAGCCATTCATCGGGATTGTCCGGGACGTTCTCCGGATCAGCGTGTTTCGCCATGATGTATGCGATATTCTCGAACACCTCAAGGCTCTCAATGTCAAGGGTAGAGTCTTCCTCGTCGCCCTCCTGAACAGAAGTCTGAAGGGCGGCGAAGTCCTTGTAAATGTCCCTGCGGAACTTGATGCGGTAAAGGCGAGGCACAGCGGCACTCGCCTTGAACGGAACCTCGATGCCGTCAACGGTAATCGTCTTTTTAATAGCCATGCTGTACCTCCTTACTCGGTCGCTGCCGCAGCAGAACCGCCGGATTTGGCGGATGCGGAACGTGTGCCTGAGCTGTTGTTTGTTGCAGCAGTCGGCATATAGACCGCATTGTACCAGTTGTCGTAGGTCGTCTGGTCAGTGCTTTCGCAGGTCTTGGACTTCACCAGACCGTTCGGCAGCGCCGATGCCTTGAGGGAGAGCTTTTCCGTCTTGACGGACTTGCTTTCCTCGGTAGTCTCACCCTCAGTCGCAGGACGGGACGCAGAACAGCAGTACAGCACATGACGGATGTGGTTCTTGTCTCCGTCAAACTCAAACATGAGTGCGAACTGCGATGTCTCCGCGTCGTTGCGCTCCACCAGAACGCCCTTTGCATCAAGCTGTTCACCGAGAATCGCCGTTGCAAAGTCAGTCGTGATGAGAGCGACCTCCAGATCACCGTCATAGCCTGCGTTGTTGTTGATGACATAATAAACGCTGTTATCGGCATAAAAATTCTCGTTCTCGCCGTTGGCATCGATAGAAAGCGATACCGCACCGGGCAGACGCACAGGCGTTGCAAATGTCGGAACGCCATCGTCCGACCATGCCGTAATCTTCGCCCAGTGAACCTTGTTCAGACCGAACTTCACCTTGTTTTTCTGCAGTGCCATTGTTATACCTCCATTTCGAATAAGACCTCATAGAGCTGTTCGCTCTCGATGTAGGTTTCCGTTTTCGTGTAATAGATATTGTGCTGCGTCAGCACTTCCTCCACGCGGCTTTCCGCATCGGGCGATTTTTCATCCGTATACAGTTCAACGTCAAGCTGCTTGAAGCTGTGATACATCAGATTATCCGCGCCGAAGGTATCCTCGCCGGGTGAGAGAAAAATAACAAAGGGCGGTTTCGGAGACTCGCCCTCGGCAAAATGATGATAGGCGAACGGCATCCCAATCTCCTGCATCATTTCATTGATTTCTTCATAGGTCATGACAGCGCCTCCTCGATAAGATGCGTGAGCATTTCCTCGCCGTGCGCTTCCGCAGGCGCGATATGCGGCTTGCCGGATACACGTCCGCCGTTGCGCTTTGCATGACCTTTTTCAAGCAGGTGCGCAAGCTGGTAGCGGTCTTTCGAGTGAACGGTCATTTCAAGAGAATGGCTGTTCTCCTTCGTTTTCTTCGTCGTCCAGCTCTTTCGGTACTTGCCGGTTCGCTTCGGAGCGTTGGCGGAGATTTCCTTCTTGACGGAGGTTGCTGTCTTTTTCACAGCCGCTTTCATGGCAGTATCTGCAAGGTCTGCATATTCCGTCAGACCGCGCATGATCTCCGCTGCCATATCGTCAATTGAAGTCATCCTGTTCACCCGCCTTTCGTGTGACTGCCGTGATTTTCATATAATCAAGCGATTTATAATTCGGCAGTACACCGTTGATGTCATACACCAGACCACGGAAGCGGAGCTTGTGCGTGGTGGTATTGATTTTCTTGGTATCGGGTGTCTGCCGGACAGTGAATTCCAGTGATACGACTTCCTGCGTCACGCCCGCCTCGGTTGTTTCCGTCGATGTCTTTACGGACACGGCAGCCCAGCAGGAGAAGGCTTCCTCCCACCGGGCTTTGTGGTTGCCGATGCCGTCTATCTTCGTGCTGTGTTCCAGAAAGGCGATGCGCTGATTCAGCGTTCCGATCTCCATCAGATCACCCCTTCACGCTGCGCAAATAACAGCGACCGGAGCGTGAGCGTCAGCTTGTGGTAGTCAGCACCGTTGCGGTTCTCGTAGAGGTAAGAAACAGTATACAGCATAGCCTGCCGGGTGGTTTCCTCATTGACCGCAAGTGCCTGCTCGTCCATTCTGCCGACGTCCTGCACCAGTCGCTTGGCAGTGTCGATCAGTGAGAGGATGAGTTTGTCATCCTCTGTATGATCCACACGAAGATAGTTTTTGGTTTCATTAAGCGTAATCATGCCTTCATAGTCAGCACCTTTACGGCTTCAGGAAGGATAAGCTTACCATCAACACGCTGAGAAGCAAGGAAGCCGATCTGTCCGTTCATTGCAAACAGCTCGTTAAGTCTCTTGAGGCTGCGCCCCTGACGGTCTGCGATCCAGTAGTAGCTGAAGTCACCAAAGGCGATTGCCTTCTGACCGGCCTCGATTGTAGGTGCATATACAGATGTCACGTAAGGCCTGTTAAGGATAGTGTCCGGAATACCGACAGACACACTGGGCTGCCAGATATAGTTACCGGTATTATCCTTGATTTTACGGAGTGCCTTGATGGTCTGCTCGTTAAGAAGCCATACCGACTTTTTGCGGTACGGGCTCTTTACGGAATAGAAAAGCTCGATCATATCATCAAAGGTGATAGTTGCACCGTTCGAGATTGCGCCCTCCTGAGCGCCGCCTGTTGCAGCAAAGATACCCGTAGGCTTGCCGACACCATCACCGACAACAAAGGCCTCTTCCTCCTTTGCACCGATTCTGCGTGCAAACTCCTTTGCGATATATGCGGGCAGATCAAATACAGAGTCATTGAGAAGCTCCTCAGAGATCTTGATTGCTGTACCGACCTTGTAGGCAGAAAGCGAGAGCTGACCGAATGCGTCATCGGAGAGAGTATACGCCTCTTCCTCCTCCATCCATACTGCCTCGCCCTTAGAGGTTACAACAGGAATCTTCCTGTCGCCGCTGGAGGTCTGAATGCGGGTTGCAAGTGGACGGAAAACGTTCTCCTCCTCAAGGGCTTCAATGAGCTTACGCTCAAACTCATCCGGTACAAGATAGCCGCCTTCCGTATCCTCTCCGACATGAAGCGAATTTCTCACGTCAACATAGTTGCGGTTACGGACTGAATTCCAGAAAGCCTTGGAGTAATCGTCAGAAGCGATACCTGTCTTTTCTGTTTCTGCTGCACGAGTACCCGGAGTGGTTACAAGCGGTGTCGTAGTTGCTGCTGAAAGCTCCTGCGAAATACGCTCAGCACGCTGCATACGCTCGATCTCTTTTCCGAGATCAACGATCTGCTGCTCCATTGCATCATATGTTTTGCTGTCCTCCTCAGAGAGCAGTCCGTTTGCATTGCGCTTAGAATCAAGAAAGTCGCGGGCAGTATCCCACGCCTTTGCACGCTTTTCCATGAGTTCCTGAATAGTCATATTATCATCCTCCTGTTATTTCAGCAGATTCAGCCTTTTTTCAAGCTGATCAATCGGAACACCCTTTGCAGGTGTATACTTCTCAGAAATTCTTTCCATAAGGCTTTCCATAGCTGCAACTGCAGAATAGGACATTGCCTTATCTTCTGTCTTACGACGACGTTTCAGTTTTCCATCCTCGTCAGGATCTTCCTCCGCGGGAGGATCATCCGGTGTATCTGTACCGGAATCCTCATCTTTTGTCTTATCTTCGTCGTCATCTTCATCCTCGTCTGGTTCATCTTCCTCCGGCTTCGGCTGTGGCTGTCCGCTTGCAAACAGAATGCCGTCAACCATTCCGAGGGACTGCGCCTTTTTCGCATTCAGCCATGTTTCCTCGTCCATCATGCGGGCGATCTTGCTGCGGCTGAGACGGGACTTTTCCTCGTAGGCATTGATGATGCTTTCCTTGACCTCATCCAGAAGCTCGATGGCTTTCTGCATCGCTTCCTTATTGCCGAAAGCGACAGTCGAAGGGTTGTGAATCATCAGCATACCCGTCGGAGCGATCAGGGTTTCGTCGCCAGCCATTGCAACAACGGAAGCGGCACTTGCCGCAATGCCGTCAATCTTGACTGTGACCTTGCCCTTATGGTTGCGGAGCATGGTATAGATCTGCGATGCGGCGAACACATCTCCGCCAGGTGAATTCAGCCAGACGGTCAGGTCGCCGCTGACCTTCGCCAGCTCATTGCGGAACATGGCAGGCGTGATCTCATCGCCGAACCATGTGTCTTCCGAAATCGGTCCGTTGAAGATCAGCTCTGCAGAGCCAGTATCCTCATTTCGCACCCAGTTCCAAAATTTCTTATTCATCAGCACATTCCTCCATTCTATAGTTCACTCCGATATAGTCCAGCACTCTTCCAAGCCCCAGACCTTTGTTGTCAGGCTGCCATACACCATCCACCTCTGCACCGCCGCCGATGCAATAATCATAGATTTTCGGGTGTGTTGCTGCCAGCTTCTGAAAACGGTTAGGCTCTTTTTCAAGATGGCAGCCAAACATACAGAACATACATCCTGTGCGCTCTGCACCAGTAGTGTGGTATTTTCCGCTTTCGTCCATAAAAATATCCCCATACACACAAGCGTAGGGGATTTTACGGGTATATAGATATTCCAGAACATCTTGCTCTGTCCAAAATGACATCGGTTGTGACCTCGGACGCTTTGCATCAAAGGCGTTGCAGCCGTGAATCAACCAGTGTTCTTTTCGCAGCCGGGACTCACAAGCCATAGTTGCCACAATAGGAACCCGACCTGTTTCTTTTTCATACTGCTTCATCGGGTTCTTTTTCATGACGGTGCAGCATTCCGAAGAACAGCGGAACGGAGCGTCCAACAGAAACTTCCATCTTTCGCAGTTGTACTGGCTCTTGTCACCGTTCTTATCCAGTGACAAGCCGCATAACTTCAGGTAATCGCCATGAGTCTGCTCACGCCCCTCAGTAATCGCAACTCGTGCATACTGTACACGACGGCTTACTTCTTTTGATACCACCGGGTAGCCATATTTCTGAATGACCTCTCGAAAGTTCATTTTAGGACGGACGATTGTAACGTCATCAAATGACTTCACAAATTCCCTGATCTCCGGAAATTCCAACCCAGTATCAGCAAACACAGCAGGCACATCATAGACACCGGGCGTGTTACGAATAATGTCCAGCAGTACCGTGCTGTCCTTTCCGCCAGAGAATGAGCAATAAACATCGCCGCCATAATGGTCATACCAGCCTTTGATACGATTTTGTGTCATGCGTATCTTGGCATTCAACGGCAATGACTGCATCTGGTAGAGGTCACTGATCTGATGTCTCATCGACACCACCCTCCTTTCCTTCGTAGAAGGCTCCTGCATCTGCCAGTTTTGTAAAGCTGCCGTTCACCAGATACAGATTGCCGCCGTCCTCATCCGGGATAGCGTTCATATCCTCCAGCTCACGGATATCATTGGCGGACATCCAGCCGTTCTGTCTTGCAGTTGCATAGCCCTGCATACGGCTTGCATAGTCGCCGCGCAGCAGACCTTCCACATTGAATTTAATGAAATAGCGCCCCTTTTCGGAATCCGAAAGAAGCGCCTTCTGTAGTCCCTGTTCCCAGCGTACCAGCCACGGATCAAGGGTGTATTTTACGAATTCGAGCGACAGATGCTCGATGTTGCTGAAAGTAGCATGGTCGAGGTCGCCGATCATATGCAGCGGTACGCGATACAGGCGGGCAATTTCCTCGATCTGAAACTTTCGGGTTTCAAGGAACTGCGCCTCGTTATTCGGAATGGAGATAGGCGTGTATTTCATGCCCTCCTCCAAGATCGCTGTTTTGTGCGCATTGCTGCTGCCGTAAGCCCGCTGCCAAGCCTCACGCACACGCTCCGGATTTTTGATCACGCCCGGATGCTCCAGCACCGCAGAAGGCGCTGCGCCGTTTGCGAAGAAGGACGAGCCGTACTCATCACAGGCTACCGCAAGACCGAGTGCATTCTTTGCCATTGCAATAGGGCTGTATCCGACCAGACCGTCAAAGCCCAAGCCGGGAATATGCAGCACCTGTTCCATCGGAAGAATGATCTCGCCCTGCTGCTTGAAATTCGGGTTGTGTTCGTCGTACCGGCTGTAGCGGTAAATGAGCCTGCCGCGATCGTCACGGTCAACACGCACCTTATCCGGCATCAGCGGATACAGTCCGATGACATCACCTCTGCCGTTTCGGATGATCTGCGCATAGGCATTGCCGTAGACCAGCAGATGCGCCATCAGCGTTTCCCGGAACACAAACGATGTCATTTCGGGATTCGGCTGGTCGTGCAGCAAAAAAAATAGCGGGTGCCTCGGCACTCGCTCTTTTCCGTTATCGGTGTATTGGTAAACGTGCAGGGGCAGTTGTGCGATCGCCTCCGACAGCACTCTCACGCAGGCATAAACTGCGATGATCTGCATTGCCGTGCGGTCGTTGACACGCTTACCTGCCTGTGTCCGTCCGAAGAAATAACTGTAGGACGGGCTGTCGTAGCTGTCCTTCGGCTTGTCACGTGACCGGAACAGTCCGCTGAAAATACCCATGTGCATCACTCCTTTCGGTTGACTTTTTCTATGGGCTTATGATATAATATGGAAAAGCGGACGATGCCCGCTTTTGCAATTACAATAATATAATCTATGATTTCAAGGAGATATAAGATGGAAAAAAAAGCATTAGTTGATCATACTTCGCAAAAAGAAGAGAACGAAGAAAATGTATTCACTAACTTTCTTTTAAATACAGGGCTATATCAGCCAATAGAAATAACTGTTGATAACACTTCCGACTTGGCTGACTTAATTGGTGGAAAAGAAAGGATTGACATTTATTGTCCGGAATGCAAGGCGAAAAGAATATTCTATTCTGAAAGCATTTCATATGAAGCTGAAGATGCAAAAAGGGGTCTATACAAAAGACCGTTAGAAGAGGTTGTTAGGTCAAAAGTTTGTATCTATCCAAACGGAAATCCGTTTACAGAGTTTCCTGAAGAAGATTATAGATTAATGGTATTTAAGTTCTTTTGTAGTAAGGATGAGGATCATCATCTTGATTATATTGTTCTTACACAAGGAAATAAGATGATAAAGATCGGTCAATATCCATCTGTAGCAGATTTATCCTTTCCTGAATTAAAAGAATACAGAAAGGTAATGCAAAAAGAAGATGAAAAGGAACTTAAAAGAGCTATCGGATTATTTGCTTCTGGGATAGGGGTTGGCTCTTTTGTGTACTTGAGGAGAATTTTTGAACGTATCATAGTTAATGCCAGCAAAAAAGCAATCCAAGAAGGGAAAATCACAGAAGCAGATTTTGGTAAATCACATGTGGATGAAAAAATAAAAATGTTGTCAGATTATCTACCAAAATCGTTGATAGGTAATACTGTGTTTTATGGCATCATCAGTAAAGGAATTCACGAGCTAACAGAGAAAGAATGCTTAGAGTATTTTCCTGTCATGAAGGGATTTATATTGTTAATATTAAGGCAGTGGGAACAAATGCGTCGTGACGAAGAAGAAGAAAAATCAATTCAAGCATCCCTCAGCAAAATTGCCAGCAAAATTACAAAAAGCTGATAAGCTATCTAAATAAAAAATACAGTTACAAAACCAGCATATCCCTGCTGTCATAAATGCTGTCGCCGGAGTCGTTTCCGCATCGGATTGCACGGTCGAGAGCCATAATCGTGGCGACCGTTCCGTCGATCTTCTCGGTGGACTTTTCCTTGTCGGGCTTGATGTTGCCCGCAGGATCACGCTTGATGAAAATGTTGTCCATGTTCCAGCGCAGCACCGGATGCCCGTTGTGGGCGATCTTCTGCTCCAGCGTCAGCTTCATCAGCTCTTTGGTCGGCGGCGACATATCACGGTAGCCCTGACCGAACTGCACCAGCGTGAAGCCCAGCCCCTCAAGGTTCTGGCTCATCTGCACTGCGCCCCAGCGGTCGAAGGCGATCTCCCGGATATTGAACCGTGTACCCAGTTCATCGATGAAGTTTTCGATGAAGCCGTAATGCACGACGTTGCCCTCGGTCGTCAGCAGGTAGCCCTGCCGTTCCCAGAGGTCATATGGAACGTGATCACGGCGTACACGGAGGTCAAGCGTTTCCTCCGGCAGCCAGAAATACGGCAGAATATAATAATGGTTGTCCTCCTCGGTCGGCGGAAAGACCAGAACAAAAGCCGTGATGTCCGTGGTCGAGGACAAGTCCAGACCGCCGTAACATACACGACCTTCGAGGAAGGATTCGTCGAAATCGACCTTGCAGGCATCCCACTTGTGCATCGGCATCCAGCGGACGGTCTGCTTCACCCACTGATTCAGACGGAGCTGCCGGAAGGCGTTTTCTTCGCCGGGATTTTGCTTGGCGGATTCGCAGGCAGCCTCGACCTTGTCCATGCCGATGGTCTCACCGAGGGACGGATTTGAGTTTTTCCAGACCTCCGGAGAAGTCCAGTCAGCATCATCGGGAGCGCCGTAGATAACCGGATAGAAAGTCTTGTCGATCTTGCGCCCTTCGAGAATATCCTGCGCCTTCTGGTGCTGCTCGTAGCAGATGGAATTAGTGTCCGTGCCTGCCGTTGTGATAAGGAAATACAGCGGCTGCATTCGTGCGTCACCGGAGCCTTTTGTCATAACGTCAAAGAGCTTTCGATTCGGCTGCGTATGCAGCTCATCGAACACGACTCCATGAATATTGAAACCGTGCTTGCTGTACGCCTCAGCGGAAAGCACCTGATAGAAGGAGTTGGTCGGCACATACACGATGCGCTTCTGCGAGGTCAGGATTTTGACGCGCTTGTTCAGCGCAGGACACATCCGCACCATATCGGCGGCGACATCAAACACGATAGCCGCCTGTTGACGGTCAGCAGCGCAGCCGTAGACCTCGGCACGTTCCTCACCGTCGCCGCAGGTCAGCAATAACGCAACAGCGGCAGCAAGCTCCGACTTGCCGTTTTTTTTCGGAATCTCGATGTATGCCGTGTTGAACTGGCGGTAGCCGTTGGGCTTGATGACACCAAACAGGTCACGGATGATGCGCTCCTGCCAGTCGATCAGCTCGAAGGGCTTTCCCGCCCATGTGCCTTTAGTGTGGGCGAGGCACTCGATGAACCGCACCGCATAGTCTGCGGCGGCTTTGTCGTAATGGGAATCCTCCGCCATGAACTTGGTCGGTGTATAATCTTTCAGCTTTCGCAAGTGCCTCACCTCCATGAGAAAGGCGGCTGCCCTCCGGTAGCCGCCTTCGTGTTTTTAGTTGTACTCGTGCATCAGGATTGCCAGCGCCATTTCCGCTGCCTCGTTCTGCGGCGGAACATCCAACCCCCGGTCGTAGTTGTAAACAACCTCGCCGCTGATCTTCAGCGTCAGCTTGCTGATCCTGCCGCCGTCGATCCCGTACTGGCTGCCCTCGTCGTAGGCTTTCACCCAGTAATGAACGACCGTGTACTTGCCGTCTCCCTTCGGGACTCCAATCGTACCTTCGTGCCACATAGTGTTTTCCTCCGTTTTTCGTAGTTTTCGGTGGGCTTTGCCCTTCCGTTGTACACATATTAACTCTAAACGGCGGATATATCAAGTGTGAGTAATAACAATGATCGCTGCGGTATTTTCCGCTTGTTTGTGTACTTTACGCCCGCACACAGAAGCCGCAGAAACACGCTGTGCGGGGCTTGTTCTGGCATGGCATCAGTTTGCGCGGAACCGGCTACCCGCGCACAGGGCGGCGCTGTGCCGCCCCGGTTGGGCGACCGGCTCATCTGCCGGTCATCCATTCCCATTCGCTTTCGCAGGCTGCTGCGTAGTCTTCGTCAAAAAGGGCATCGTCGTCAATCCATTCGGTTTCGTACTCGATCTCCTCGATGCCCTCGAAGGTCGTGCCGTTTGCGGCTGCGTCCTCCTGCGCAAGGCTGTCGGCGTTCTCCTCAACCCAAGCCCTGAAGTCCTCTGCGTCGAGGTCGTCCTCGTTCTCGACTTCCAGTTCGTAAGCTTCCTCCTCGGTGTCGTACCAAAGGATTGTGGCGCTCTTGATCGCCTCGCGCTCGTTCCAGTCGTCTCTGCCTGCCATTGCTCTTGCCTTTGCCATTCCGTAGCTGATCATTGTTTTTTCCTCCGTGTTTCGTAGTTTCCGGCGGGCTTTGCCCTTCCGTTGTGTACATATTAACTCTGAATGCGAATTATATCAAGCCGCTAAAACTACAGAAGATACGGGGAAAATGTGCGGCGGGTGTTGTGTATATTACACCCGCCGCTTTTCGGTTATTCGCCGAGGGGAATCGGCATCAGGATGTTGCCGACCAGCACGAAATCGTATGCCTGCCGGAAGAACTCCGTGTACTTTTCGGTCAGCTCCTGCGGCAGGTCGGTGAAGTCATCCTCGCCCAAGCCGCAAAGGAAGAATGTCCCCTTGATGACGCCGTAACCCTTGATCGGGCGGTTCCACTTCTGCTCCGGGTGGTAGAGGGCTTCCTCTTCGCACACCAGTGCGACCGGATCATCGAAGGGGTAAATCGCCTGAATGTACCCGCCGACCGTCTGCTGCAGGCTTTCAAGCTCTCCGCTGATCTCCTTTGCGTAGGGGCGCTTGCCCGGTTCAACAACTAAAATGTTCATGTGAATGCTCCTTTTGCTTTATTCCGCTTCTCCTGCGGTAGTGACATCTTAACTCTGAACCGAGGATATATCAAGCATAATCGGCAAAATAAATGTGACAAACATCGCGGCGGAAATGCCGCTGAATTGTACATCGCACAAGAGCCGCACACGCGCCCTGTGTGGGGCGGGTTACCGAAAGGGATACCGTTTGGAGGATATCCGTCCCGCGCCACACGTTGCAACGTGGCAGCTCTGTGCGCCTTATTCTTCGCCTTCGTACTTCTCGTGGATGATGCCGAGAATCTTGTCCTGTTCCTCGCGTCCGACGCCGATGCTTTCAAGCGCCTCGCGCGTTCCGCAGTCGGGGCAGATCGGGCTGTTATCCGCGCGGGAAAGAGCTGGTCGCTCCGTGTACGCCTGCCCGCATTTCGGGCAGGTCTGCGGTGTTCTTACTCGCTCCTTCATCGCTGCACCTCCTTCATGCTGATCTCGTAGGCGGCATCGAGAAACTTGGTATCGAAGCCGAAGTTCCGGTAGCCTTCCTCGCAGGTGCGGATGTAGGCAAGTGAGGGAATGCCGAGCTTGCGCTCCTCGTGCATGATGTAGACGAAAGCGTCCAGCTTTTTGGTCTTGCCGTTTGCCAGCTTCACCGGCAGGCGGACTGCCTTCTTGTAGTAGAAGGTCGGGCAGCCCTCGTAGGCGTCCAGCCGCTTTTCATCGTCGGCGGTGACCTCCCAGACCGCGATCGGAACAATGCTGTTCTTCTTCGGTTCGATGGTCAGGTACGCGCCGGTCTTGCTGCCCTTGTAAAGCAGCTCGTAGTCGGGGATCACCGTGATGCCGATGGGCTTTGCGCTGGGGCAGCGGTATCGCATCTGGCGGATGTTCAGGTTCGAGCCGTAGGCAAGGTAGTACTTCTTCTTTTCCATGTCAATCGTCCTTTCCGAAGGAAGGCTCCTTCTACCACCCTAAGCCGCCCGCAGGCGGCAGGTGGGGAAAGGCGGCGGATCAGCGTTCCGCCTTACCCAGTTCGTATGCCTTTCGCAGCATCTCGCGGATGCCCCAGACGCTCAGCTCGATGAAGTCCTCGGTGTCGTTCCTGCGAGTGTCCAGCCCGCCGCGCTGCTCCAGTGCGAAGTCGGCGTCCATTGCGATCTGCTCCAACTTCTTGTCGGTTTCCGTTCCCCATTCGATGTTGCTCATTGTTCGTACCTCCGTGTTTGTTTTCCGGTCGTTTTCCGTTCCGGTAGTCACATATTAACTCTTTTCGGGGATAATAGCAAGCCGCTAAATGTACAAAACATCGAGGAAGAAAATGCACCGTTCCTTGTGTAGTATATGCCTTGCCGCTGTTTGCGCCGTTTGCGCCCGTGTAGGGCTTTTTACCGAAAGGGGCAGTTACTTGGAGGATACCCGTCCCGCCCCACACGGGGCAACGTGGGCGCTGTGTGCGGCTTGCCGCCCCAGCCGCCGTGGTTGGCGGCTGGGATTCGGCTTCCCTCAAGGTCTGCCGAATCTGAAGGCGTTGTCGCCGGTAAGGTTCTGCGTCAGGGTTTCTCTTGCCGTTGCGAATTCGTCGCCAATGAAGCCCATTCTCATCAGCCAAGTTCTCATTGCGAACTTTTTGTTTTCCTTCTGCTGTTCCTTCGGGCTTGCGCTGCGCAGGTCTTTTGCCATCTGGCTCATTGCGAGGCAAAGCTGAATGTAGCTCTTGAGCTTGCCTGCGTGGAGTCCGTTCTGCTTGCCGCCTGCGGGCTTGTCGAACTGGAAAAGGCGGAATTCAATCGTGCCTTTTGTGAAGGTGGCGTGGAGGTTGAGCATATGGTAGCGGCTGCTGTTGTAATGGTGGCTTCTTCCGTTGTCGCATCCCTGTGCGCCGTACCAGATGTCTGCAAGCTGCGCCATCGTCTTGGGCTTCTTTGCGTTGAGCTGCTGCAGGAAATTCGGGTTGACCGTTCTGCAATACTGGTTCATTCTGTTGCGGTCAACCTTGATTGCTTCGGCGATCAGCGTTTCGTGGCTTGCCATGATGTTTGCGAGGTTTCTCAGGCTCTGCGGTGTGTGTCCCGCTGCACCGATGTGAATGTGAACTCCGCAGCCTCTGGTGTAGTCGCTCTTTGCGCCCGCCTTGCGAAGGCGTCTGATCAGCTCCTGCAGGGTTTCGATGTCCTCGTAGTGCAGGATTGGTGTGACCATTTCGCACTTTTCGCTGTCCGGTCCGCTGATGCTCACGTCGCGCTGGAATTTCCACTCGCGTCCCTGTGCGTCCCAAGCGCTCCAAGTGTAGTAGCCGTTGCGGAAGGCGGTGTCCTCGTAGCGGTTCGTGCCGAAGAACTCGGCGGCGAGCTTTGCGGCAGCCTTGCGGGTGATGCTGTTCATCTCAACCTCAACCCCGATCGTCTGCTCCTTCATTCTGTTGATCTGTGCCTGTGTGTTTGCGTTCATGGTGGTATCCTCCTGTTTGGTTTTTGGTGTGTTTTCCCTTTCGGTAGTCACATATTAACTCTAAACCGAGGATATATCAAGCCGCTAAAACCACAGAATATCGAGGAAAATACAGCCTTGATGATTGTGTAGTATACACCCTTGACTTACTTGCAATCGTGTGGTAATATGGGGTACGATGGAATAGGTTCTCACATTTTCCGGCGCCCCCGGAGGCTGTAAAATCAGCCGCCGGAGATGACCTCGAATTCATCCACGCCTTCGATCAGGGCGAGGCTTCTGCCGTTCTCCCAGTTCATGTGGATGTTGCCTGCGTCGTCGATGATCGCAACCGAGCCGATCGTACCGGGCGGCACGGGCGCGATGTCGTCCGCCATGTGTATCAGGCGGATTCTGGTGCCTGCGGGATAACGCTCCCGCAGGGCTTTCAGTTCAGCATCATTCGGAAACCGCATCGTCTGCACCTCCTTCGGGCTTGCCGTGGCGGAAGGCGGAGCTTCCGGTCAGGCGGCGGAGCAGAACCCTGCGCACCGGCTTGTACTCTTCGCCGATCATGCCGAGTCGCAGGAGGAAGCAGCGGAATGCGTACTTCTCGTTGTCGCTGGTATCCGGCTTGTTGACCACGCGCTTGAGATTCTTGGCAAACTCGCAGAGGGCGGTAATGAAGCGGGCGTATGCATCGCCGTCGCCGTCTTTCTCGACCGTGAACCACGGGAACTCGATCGTTTCCTCGCACTCGTTGACCGCAAGGCTCTCCGTGTTCAGTGCGTGCTTCAGGAGCGTTTCCTTGTTCTCGATGATCTGAAGCAGGTTCTCCAGCCCCTGTTCACCGAAGAAGTCTCTCGGCATCGAAATCGTCAGCGCCACCGGCTCGTCCTCTGCGGTGTAGCCTGCCTTCTGCAGTTCGCTCCGGATCTCGTCCGGAAGCTCATCGCCGTGCAGCACCGCTTCCTTGTCGAGGGTGTATTCACCGATCTGGTATCCGCAGCTCGGAACGCCGAGGTACTTCACCTCGCTGCCGGTCAGCTCACCGATCTTCTGTGCCAGTGCCTTGCGCTGGCTCTTTTCGATATTAAACTTGATATTCATGATGTGACCTCCTGTTTTTCACCGCTTGCTGCGGTTTTGATTGTAGTCACATATTAACTCTGAACCGCACAGATATCAAGACTGTAAACCGCCGAAATGTAAGGAATTATAAGCCTGACCATTGTGCATATTACGCCGATAGTTTCTGTACCAGACTTAGTATCAGTCTGTTCACAATTTGCTACACGAGCGTAAAAGACTTTTTTCGACAAAACTTGTGCTTTTTCTTGTTTTTTCGCTCTTCCCTTATTCGACGATATGTGATATTATTAGTGCATAGACGGCATCCAGTGCCGAAAAATGAAAAAGCGAGGTAACTACTATGAACATGAAAAAGATTCTTGAAGTTGTCGCCGCCCAGAACAACACGACTGTTGCAGAAGTCCGGACGGAAATGGAAGCAGCAATTGCTGCCGCCAAAGACAATCCAAACTTCCAGCAGGCATTCGGAGGGAGAATCCCCAGTGTCGAGGAATTCATCCTTTATGCAGTGCTGCAATGTGCAGCGCCACCAGAAAATCAGCCTTCCTTCGTCTCAACCTCTTTGACCAGATCAGAATAAGGAATCTGCTGTTCGTTACGAATTACATACACGCCTTCGGTATCACCGGTGTCCTCAACGTAGCGCCGGAGAATGACGGAGGCGTATTTTTCGTCAAGCTCCATCATGTAGCAGATGCGGTTCATCTGTTCACACGCCATGAGCGTCGAGCCGCTGCCGCCGAAGGTGTCGATGACCACGGCGTTCTCCTGAGTGGAGTTGCCGATGGGATAACCGAGCAGATCGAGGGGCTTGCTGGTGGGGTGGTTCGCATTGCGCTTCGGCTTGTCGAAATTCCAGATGGTCGTCTGCTTTCGGTCGGAATACCACTTGTGCTTGCCGTTCTGCATGAAGCCGTACAGCACAGGCTCGTGCTGCCACTGATAATCCGAGCGTCCCAGCACAAGGCTGTCCTTCACCCAGATGCAGCAGCCTGCAAGGTGGAATCCCGCATCGACGAACGCACGGCGGAAATTCAGACCTTCGGTGTCTGCGTGGAACACATAAGCCGCACCGCCTTTTTCGAGATGTGCCGCCATACACCGGAACGCTGCCAGCAGGAAGTTGTAGAACTCCTCGTTCTTCATGCTGTCGTTCTGAATGGTCAGACCGCTGGAGCTTTTGAAAGATACACCGTAGGGCGGATCGGTCAGAATGAGATTTGCTTTTGTATCGCCCATAAGTGTATTAACATCTTCGGGACTGGTCGCGTCACCGCACATGAGGCGATGCCTGCCGACCGTCCACACATCTCCGCGCTCCACGAAGGAAGCCTTCTCCAGCGCAGCGGTCAGGTCGAAATCATCGTCCTTCGCATCGCTGCCGGTTCCGTCGGAAAACAGGTCAGCCAGTTCCTTTTCATCGAAGCCGGTCATAGAAAGGTCATAGCCGAGGTCTTGCAGTTCCTGCATCTCCACGGCGAGAAGCTCCTCGTCCCAGCCTGCGTCCATTGCCATGCGGTTATCGGCAAGGATGTAGGCTTTCTTTTGTGCGTCGGTCAGGTGGTCAACATAGACACACGGCACTTCCGTGATGCCTTCCTCCTTCGCCGCCATCAGTCTGCCGTGACCTGCGATGACATTGAACTCCCGGTCGATGATGACGGGATTGACGAAACCGAACTCACGCAGCGAGGAGCGCAGCTTTTTTATCTGCTCCGGAGAATGCGTCCGGGCGTTATTTACATACGGTATGAGCTTGTCGGTGCTGACAAGCTGAAAGTCTGTCGTTGTTTTCATGTGTACCTCACTTCCTGCTGCGGAGTAGCTGCTCCATCATATCATCCTGTGGAGAGCCGTCGAACTTGGTCGTGCAATTCTGCTTCACGATATCGAAAATCTCATACCAGAGCAGATTTGCCTGTTTCTGATAGGACTGGCTGAGCGATGCGAACGGAGATGCGACCACGCCGCCGGTCGTCGGATGCTTGCCGAGCAGACCGTAGGTCGAGAGCGCGTCCTCACATTGGATAAAACGAGCGAACGCCAGCGAGTAGCTTTCGAGCAGTCGCTTGTTCACCAGCTTTTCGCAGCCGCGATTCTTCAGCCATATCCATGTTTCCTTATAAATTTCATCAGCGCCGAGGGGCTTGCCGTCCTTCTGTCGTGCCGAGAGGTATTCACTCGGCGAGGGCATATCCTCACCGACAAGGTCAGCGGCATCATCAAGGTCAGCACCTTCCAGCGCGGTCGGGGTGAATTCGATGATGTCGGCATCCTCTCCGGCGGCAATTTTCTCAGCGAGGGGCTTCGGCTTGTCGCCTGCACGGACACGTCGTCCGCCACGGTTTGTACCGTCCTTTGCCATATCATCACCTGCCTATTCTCTGCATAAGCGACTGCCAGCGCTCGTTCCTCGCTGGACATCCGCTTATAAAAAATGCCGAAACCACGCGGATTTCGGCTTATTAAATATTCGAGGGGTTAATAGGTCGTTTGAACCGGACTTTTTGTGCGTGAGAGGGGGCGCCGGTCTTGTGATCGCTGCTCCGTAGAGATTTCGATACCCCCACCGGGCAGCCCCCCAGCCCCTCCCCATTCTCCTAAAAAGCTTATCATTTTAGGAGAATGCGGAAATTAGTAGGAGTATTCCGGTCTGCTGTCCTCGGTTCCGGTTTTCCTGTCGTGACAGATCTTGCAAAGCGCCTGCCAGTTTGTATCGCTCCACATCAGGTAATGGTCACCACGGTGCGGAACGATATGGTCAACGACCGTTGCAGTCACATACTTTCCCTGCGCCAGACACTTCACGCACAGCGGATGCTTCCGCAGGTACGCTTTGCTGACACGCTGCCACTTGCTGCCGTAGCCACGCTTGGCGGCAGACGGTCGCTCAGGGTGCAGGGGCTTGTGTTCGTCGCAGTATGCACCGTCGGTCAGTCTCGGACAGCCGGGGTGCTTGCACGGTTTCAGTGCCTTCCTCGGCATCACCAACACCTCCTTCGGGCATAAGAAAAGCCGCTGCGGATACCCACAACGGCTCTTTACAGATTCTTCTATTATACATTATATCACACATTACCGGTGTTTGCAAGTCCCACGGTGTCCCAACTTTTCAGCGATTTCACCGCATCGCTGTGCAGGCGGAACACGTGGGACTTGCTGTATCCCATTTCCTTCATGATCTCAGACCACGGCAGGAATTCGAGGTATCTTTTACGCAGAAGGTCACGGGCATCACCGTCCTGCACAGCATTGATGCGGATTTCCATATCGGCAATCAGCGCATCGTATTCTTCCTGCGTTTCCTGTATATCCTGTTCCAGCGCCATGATCTTGAAAACGGTGCCTTCCATTTTGCTGCGGTCGGGAGATACCGTCCTCGGCATATCATTGATGCCGCTACCGTTCATGCCTTCTGCCCGCTGACGCAGCAGGTGGATTTCGTGTATCTTACGATTGATGCGGCGGCGGAGTCGTTCCGCCTGCTCCCAGTATTCCTTCATTCCTTCACCCTCGCTTTCACGGCACTCATCATCGCCGACTGTGTCTTATCCTTATTTTCCAGAACCTTCATGATATCCTCGTCGATCGTTCCCGCCGATACAAGGTGGTGGATGACGACTGTTTCGGATTGCTGCCCCTGTCGCCAGAGGCGGGCGTTGGTCTGCTGATACAGCTCCAGTGACCATGGCATCGTGTACCAGATGATGGTGCTGCCGCCGGACTGGAGGTTCAGTCCGTGGCCTGCGGAAGAAGGCTGAATCAGCGCGACCGGGATTTTACCCTTGTTCCAGTCAGCTATATCGGCATCGCTCCTGATCTCCTTGCACTCGAAACGCTCCATGATACTGTCGCGTTCGTGCTTATACCAGTATGCGATCAGCACAGGTTTGCCGTTCTGCGCCTCGATCAGATCCTCTAATGCATCCAGCTTGTGGGAGTGTATCTGCATCACGCTGCCGCCGTCGGTATAAACTGCACCGCTGGCAAGCTGCGTCAGCTTTCCGCACAGGACACCTGCATTTGCTGCTGTTATGGAATCGCTGGCAAAATCCAGACACATCTCATGCTCCATGTCCTTGTACATTATCTCGGCAGCCTCCTCAAGGTTTACCCTATCTGCTGTCATCACGAGCTCCGGCATCTGCAGGTGATCGGTTGTTTTCATGGAAATGCTGATGTCAGCGATCTTTGCATATATCTCCTTCTCCGCTCCCTTCCTCGGTGTATATGTGAAACCATTCCAGTCCGGTGTGAAGTAGGCATCACGGTACTGCCCGATACGCTTGCCGAGACGTTCGCCCTTGTCCAGCAGACGGAACTGCGCCCACAGATCCATGAGACCGTTACTGCAGGGCGTTCCGGTCAGCCCGATGATACGCTTTACAAACGGACGTACCTTCCGCAGGGCCTTGAAGCGCTTGGACTGGTGGTTCTTGAAGGAACTCAGCTCGTCGATAACAATCATATCGAAGTCGAAAGGCATCCCGCTTTCCTCGATCAGCCATTGTACGTTCTCCCGGTTTATGATATACAGGTCAGCTTCCTTCCGAAGAGCGGCAAGGCGCTGGTCACGGCTGCCAAGAACCAGACTGTAGGTGAGTCCCTTCAGGTGATCCCACTTCCCGATCTCTGCGGCCCAGCTATTCTTGCATACACGGATCGGTGCGATGATGAGAACCTTTCTGACCTCGAAACGGTCGAACATCATATCGTTCAGCGCAGTCAACGTTATGCTCGTCTTACCGAGTCCGCATTCCAGCAATACCGCCGCCTGCGGATTTTTCTCTATAAAGTCAATCGCATATTTCTGATAATCATGCGGATTGTATTGCATCAATGATTCCTCCAATCTGCTCCGGGCTGTCCAGCACAAAGGCTTTGAAGCCCAGCCGCCGAAGTGTTCTGATTCGCAGGCGCTGCAGCGGACGTGGCGTTTCGCCGGGAGCCTTGACCTCAACAAAGCCGATTCTGCCCGACGGCATCAATACGATGCGATCGGGTACTCCTGCAGTTCCGGGAGAAGTAAATTTCCAGCATACACCGCCGACAGCTTTCACAGCTTTGACCAGTTTTGCTTCGATTTCATTTTCTCGCATAAATACGACCTTTCCAGGGATTAGTGCAGGTCGGTGAAGGTCATATACAAACCTTTCCATAGGAAGAAAATTCTATGATTTTTCTCGCCTGCGTAAAGTATGGATATGAGTTGCACCGACCTGCACTTTCCCGATTCTACGCGGTTTTTGACGTTTAAAAGTGCAGGTCAATCCAGGAACTCCAGTCGGATCTGAAGTCCGTGGACGATAATACCGCTGTTCATCTTCTTCCTTTTATATCCTGCCTGCTCAAGTGCGTTATAAAAATCTGAAGTGCTGCGGACATACTCTCCGGTATCGATGCAATACTCACGATAGCGCTTATACAGATCTCCGGATTTCTCCTGATAGCTCTTGTCTACGTCGCAGCAGTCATTGATGAATGCACCAAGCCAGTCATTGCCTTCACGGTATGCGCCGATTGCATCCAGCACGCATTGCGGGCGGTCAACCTTAAAATCGGCGGCGACCACTTTCATGGCACCCTCGATAAGCCACGAAAGAACCGCACCGCCGGCATTGTCAATCAGGTACTGCGTGTAATTCTTCTTATCGTCCTGCCCCTGAATTTTTGCATGAAACGGAATAACGATAAGTCTGCGCCATGTGCCGTCGTCAGAAGCTGCCACCTTCGGCAGGTGATTGGTATACAGCACCAGCGTATGGCTCGGCTCAAAGGAGAACGGAGCCTTGAACTTCTTCTCTGCAAAAATGGGATCGGTCGAACAGAGCTGCTTTACCACAGACGTGTTCAGGCGCATACCCTCCTGCAGCTCCGCTGCAATAATCAGACGCTTGCCCTTCAGCTCCGCCATCTCCGGTTTGACATTACGCTTGCAATTAACGGTCAGGGCATCAGCGGAGATATTGCCGGAATAGCTGCCAAGAACCTTATAAATCACATTCCAGAAGGTGGACTTGCCGTTTCTGCCGTCGCCGTAAGCAATAATCATCGCTTCCGTGTATACTTTTCCGATCAGACAGAGACCACAGATCATCTGCACATAGTCAATAAGGCTCTGATCCTTGCAGAAGAATACCTGCAAAGCGTCCTCCCAGATTTCCCTGCCCTCTTCATTCGGCACGACCGCTGTTACCTTGGTTATAAGGTCAGTCGGATCGGTGGCCCTCCAGCTATCAAGGCCTTTTGCAAGGTTATACGTTCCGCCGGGAGTATTCAGCAGCATCGGATCTCCGTCAAGCTGCTCAGGGTGCTTCAGCACCAGCGGCTTTGCTGCATCGAGCGCATTGTTCAGGCTACGGATATGGCGGTATTTCATAACAAAGCCCCTGAAGCCGTTAGAAAACTCAAATCCGCCGAAGGCAGCAAGCTGCTCCGGATTCAGATCATTCTTGAACTTTTTACCGCCTGCCATAGCAAGCATCCTCGGCACGCCAAGATCCTCGAGATTTCCGAGGCGTTCCTCAATCTGCCTGTCCGCCTCTGCAAGCTGCGCATCTGTGTGTTCGATCATCGCCATTACTGCTGCCTGCTCAGACTCCTCCCAGTAGGTGCCGTTATAGCGCAGGTAGTTCGTGGCGATAGTAAAGGCGATTTCGTCGCCGAAGCACTCAACAAAAGTGCGGGCTTCACCGACGTCAGAAAAATCATCCGGAATAAGAACGTTATCGCCGTACTGTTCAGGTGGCACATATCCTTCCTGCGAGGTGACCTTTTTTCCGAATTTGCAGGCACTCTGCCAGATACCCTCCAGTTCCTCGTCTTCAAGAGGCGGATCACATTCAGCTGCTTTATCAAGAAACTTCTGGTGCGCGTCCTCTGTAATACCGAAGCGCTTGACCAGCCTGCCTGCAATACGTGACATTGTGCTGTTACGCTGCCCTTGCGGAATGCTGCGGTTCGACTTCATCAGGAGAAGCCAGTCCTCAATGGTCAGACTGCCTTCATGCCAGACAACATCGCCCTTCGAGCCGAACAGGAAACGGGATGCGTCCAGCGCATTGCCGTCGAAAAACGGGAGCTCCTTATATATCCGTGCCTTGATGCTCTTATGGGAAGCTGCATCCTTGCAGGGAGATGTCGGAAAGAATACATGGAAACGAGGCCTCGCAGAAACGCTGCCCTTGCTGAGCATATGATGACGGCTGTATGTGACGGCAAATGCAACATCAGTGAGCTGCTCCGCCAGCTTCTCCGGAGTGATCCAGTCATCGGGATTATCGCTGTGGTCATTATCGCAGTCCATAGGAACAACATCGGAAAGCTGGAAATTTGCATCGCAGCGGGTATCATTTTCATACTTGGCGCATACATGATCGCTGGCGACGGCCTTTCTGAGATCAGCCTCCGAGGTTATGACCTTCTGGTGCGGATACAGCGTATTCTTCGCATTGCCGGTGCAGTCGGCTGTGTATAGGGTAAACTTCATGTTGTCTCCTCCAATTCTTCAGTAAAATAGCGGATTTTCATATGCTTTCGCTTGGCACGATCGATCTCCGCTTTCATGCCCTTGGAAATATTGCTGCCGAATACCCATAGCTCCGCGCACTTACTCATCAGCACCCAGTTCATAAATATCGCGGTATCGCGCTCCTCCGGGATATCGTCGTCCATAAACTGCGTAAAGAAGATATGCGGGGTGATCGGCAGACAATGACGGTCAACAGCAAAGCGGCTGTATCGGCGGGCGTTCAATATATTTCTCTCCGTATCCCCGGAGTAAGGTGAACAGATATACACGATGGGACGAAAGGCCGCAGCCTTCGCCGCTGCCTTCTCCTCCTTCTCGATACGGGTAAATGCTTCATATTCCGTCGGGCTGTAGTAGCCTTCATTGTTATACTTATTTGCCATGATCATCCCTCTTACACTTGCAGTCGCTGCAGCGCTTTCCGTTATTATGAGCATTGCAGAGATTACCGCAATGCGGGCACTTCAAGTAAACCTTCTCCGGCTTTATCAGCTTTCCGCTTACCAGCGCATAAAACCATTCAATACTGTATTTCATAATATCAATCCTTTCTATAAAATTCGCATTCATATCCATCAGCCCGCAGGAGCAGCCCTTCTGCCCATGCAGGCGTTCTTGCCATCTGTTCACATATTTCCGGAAGCGACATCCTGCGATCTGCCTCTATAATCATTTCGTCGTGTATGTGACCGACGATAAAACAGTGAGACAGCGTCTGCATAGAGTACATCAGCAGATCACGCGCTATGCCTTGAACGATATTCTCGACGAACTTCGGACCGTAGCTCTCGATGCGCTCCCACTTCTTAGATGCGCCCACGCCCATATATGTGACGGACTCGCCGCCGAACTGGTTCTCGCCGATTTCCGGCTGCGCGTAGCAGAGATTTCTCCCGGACGGCAGCGTGATAAAAAGCATCCTGCTCTGATAGCTGAACTGCAATCCGTGTGTTTCTGTGGTGGTTTTCTGCTTTATCGCTTTCTTGACTGCATCATCGACAGCCCACCACAGCGCCGTAATATGCGGGGAAGCAGCCCGCCAGTCGTCCACGATCTGCTTCAGTTCTGCATCGGTAAGGTTCAGGGAATCACCGCCCATCGCCTTCATCGCGCCGACACTACCGCCGTAGCCGCAGGCAAGCTCCGCGACCTTGCCCTTCTGACGCAGATGACCGTTTTCGCCATGCTTCACAACCGGTACGCCGAACATCTTTGACGCTGACGCGCAGTATATATCCGCGCCGTTTGCAAAAGCGTCCATGCGCCACTGCTCTCCGGCGATCCATGCAATGACACGGGCTTCGATCGCCGAGAAGTCCGCGACAATAAACTTATATCCCGGTCTGGGAACAAAAGCGGTGCGGATAAGCTGCGACAGCGTATCAGGCACATCCTCATAGAACATCTCAACCTCATCGTAATAACCGTACTTGACTGTATTTCTCGCTTCGGTCAGATCAGGGATATGGTTCTGCGGCAGGTTCTGCAGCTGAATGATGCGTCCTGCCCAGCGTCCCGTGCGGGAAGCGCCGTAAAAGCTGAACATTCCTCTTGCTCTGTGATCGGAACAGGCTGCCGTCTGCATCGCCTGATACTTCTTAACACTGGACTTTGACAGCATAAGCCGCAGCTCCAGCACCGACTTGACCGGATCTTTTGCAGTCTTGAGCAGTTCCTTCACGGCAGCCTTATCCAGACAGTCCGACTTATATCCCTGTTCTCCGAGCCATTCCAGAAGCTGATACACGGAATTCGGGTTCTCTATTCCAGTTAGCCTGCACATTTCTGCTGACAGCGTTGCCTTCGCCTGTGCATCAAGTGTAAGCGCCGCTTCGACCAGCTCCATATCAACACGGATGCCGCGATCGTTGATCTCCTGATCCAGATAAAACTGCTCCCAGATGAAATCAGGCACGGGAAAACGTGAAAGGCGCTGGTCAATGGCAAGCTCCGCCTCCACGTCCTGTTTGTTATATGCCTTGAAGGTTTCCCACTTTTCCGGTGCATCGGCAGGTGCATGAAACAGCGGAATACCGTTTTCTGTCTTATATGGAACACAAAAATACCTGATGAGTGCTTTACCCTCCGGCATCTTCTGTTGCTTCAGCTTCAGAGCAGCACCGGCGGAGGCAAGCGTTGATGGCAGACCGAGCGTTCTGCAATGGATCATGGTACACTGCCAGCCGACCGGACTGAGATAATCACCGACGGTATCGGCATCAATGCTGTAGCCGCGGAAGATCTGCGGATATTCCTCCCGCAGATATCTAGAGAGACATACACGTTCAAAATTGACATTGAAGGCTCTTTTGATGATTGACTCGTCCACCAGCGCTGTCAGAATTTCATCGGGTACACGGTCGCCGTTTGCCAGATCATAAAGCTGTACTGCACCGTCATCCATCGCCACGCTCATCAGCGTAATAGCAAAATACGGAGAATCGACGTAAGCGTACACACCACACTTGGTGATGTCACGGTCACTCCGAGTCTCCAGATCAATTTCTATGGTTTTCATGGTAACACTTCCTTAAACCCACCCGGACGGTATTCCGTCAGTCGCCCACCCGACATTTATTGGTTAATCAAGAGAGAAAATCGTCGTCGTCATCGTCAGCGAAGTCGTCCTCAGCTCTGGACTTTCCGCCGAGCGGTTCACCGTCACGGAGCTTCTGGAGATTGTTCAGTCCGCAGGCGATGCCCTTGTTGCCGTTGGTATTGAAAGCGTAGAAGTTGATGGAAGCTCTGCCGTAGATACCGGAGTAAAGCTCGCTGGTATCGAGGATCGGCTGGCAGTCAGCATCAACGACGCCAGGCTTCGTAGCACTGTTAGCGTTGATGAAGTAGCAGTCTGCATAAGCATCATCATCGGGGCGCTCCTCGTCACCGTCACGCAGCGGTGTCTTGATTGCCTTCAGGGGCGGCACGGACTTGCCATTGCCCTTGAGCTTGGACTGACCTTCATCGTAGGCAGCCTTGATAGCCGCCTTGATCTTCTCGACGGTGACTGTATCGGACTTCGGGATGATAAGCGACACGCTGTACTTCGGGGTGCCGCCGTTGATTGCCTTCGGTTCGTTCACGATCAGATAGCTGAAGCGAGTGTTCTTGCCTGTGATAACTTTTGTGGGATTAACAATCTTTGCCATGTTAGTTTTCCTCCTTGAAATCGTCGATTGTCCACGCCGGACGCTTGTCCGACTCTGGTACAAGTGTAGGTTTACCCTTCGGCTTTTCGATTAGAGAGCCGAGCAGGGTGTTGAACTTCTTAGTGCCGAGCAGCTTTGTCATCGCAGTTACGCCCATGAGCTTTTTCTCAAAGGGATCATAGCCCGCATCGGTGACAACCGCTGCAACGGCATCGGTATTTGTGTATCTACGGTTGCTGCGTCCCTCCACGACCTTGAAGCCGGGATAGCATTTGCCGCTGATAGCCTGTTCAAGCGCATATTCCTTCACATCATTCACCCAACCAATGAATGTATCTGCGCGGTCGAGGATCATGCTGATTTCGTCGTCAGCGAGAGTATCGGGGACAGCAAAGTCGTACTGCGCCAGTTGCAGGTTATATTCCGCCCGTTTCCGGCAGGTAGCCTTGATTTTGCAGAACTGGCAATGCTTGCCAGCTTTGTAGTCGCCATCGCCGGTTGCTGCAAGTGCTGCGGCAGGGATAAGGACATCGTCCGCCCAGCGAAACAGATCTTCGGTTGTGACCTCTGCCGTACTGACGTTATCGCGGCGGGGCTGAAAGATAATCATGCGAATGGTATTGATGTCATACAGGGACTCAAAGAGATTCAGAGCGCCCAGCGCATACATACGCATCTGGCTGTTTCTCTCCGCTTCGACGAGGACGCCAAGCCCGTACTTAAAGTCTATGACCGTCATTACGCCATCGGCGACAACAATACAGTCGGCAGTGCCGAAGCTCTCTGCTACCCAACGGGTGAAGTCGAGGCGCTGTTCAACCAGAACCAGCGGATCAGCGCAAGATTCCCTTGCTGCCTGCACCTGCTCCATAACGAACTCACAGTATGCGTCGGTGCTTTCCGCCATCTCTTCGTCAAAGTACGTCAAGTCTTCGGTGGGATCGCGCACATTGAAGCCCAGCGCCTTCTTTACCTTGTACTCGCAGAGGGCGTGCGCATCAGTTCCTTGCTGAGCGTAGCTGCTGCCAGTGTCGCCGCCCACGTTTTCCTTGGCAGAAGGCGGGCAATTGATCCAGCGCTCACTACTGGATGGTGAAAGAAGAGCGTGGCTATTCATAGCAATCCCTCCGCTTCCGCCAGCACCGCTGCAAAGTCACCCTCAGCAAGATCAGAAAGCTTTTCAGCACCGTACTTTGCAATCAGCTCCTTGACTTCCTGTGTATGTCCGCTGCGGCTGATCTCGGACAGACGGCTGCGGAGCTGCACAAAGGTGACAGTCGTCTCTTCCTTCTTCGGTGCAGGCTTATCCTTCGATGTCTCTGTCTGCGGCTCGTCCTTTTCGGTATCATAAATGGTCTCAAACGTATTGAGGTATTCTGTTGTAACCTTCTCCGTCAGCGCTGCGACCGCTTTTGTCAGTGCATTCAGTGCATTGATCAGTTCCATACCTTTGTCCATGATTATCCTTCCTTTCCGATCTCCCGGATTGCCAGTTCCTCAACAGTATCACCGGGAATAATTACTGTAAGATGTGTCTTGCTGCCGAGCAGAAGTCTGAGCAGCCTTTCCCTTATCGGGATTCTGCGATAGGATACAAGCCCCCTGCTCTGCATTCTTTTCCCGATGCTGATCTGAAGCGCATGCTTCATCACGCCACCTCCTCTGAAAATCATCCGGCGGTTTATCGCCTTCACAATACGGACATTACTGAGCTGCTTTGATGGGGTGTTTTATCATAATATTTCAGAAACTTTTTCCTTCCCGCCTCTATCGATTCATATACCGTCTTGAAGTTTTTCCCTTCGATACGGGATATTTCTCTGATAGATAAGCCGTCGGCAAGCATCTTGAGCCGTCTGCGCTGTACGCCGGACAGCTTTGAAAACGCGAGCCAGATACTTTCCCCCAGCTCCTCCTGTACGCCATACGGATCGTTATCCTCAGCGGCAGGATCAGCGAATTCACCGCCTTCATATGTCATAGCATCGAGTGACCAGCAATGCCGATGTTCCTTTCGGTCAAGATTTGCTTCCTCTATCCGGGAATCAACGATTACTGTACCGATCTCTTCGTTCACCTCAACCGCCTCTACCTCACCGGTACAAAACTCATATCTGATAAGCATAAAAAATCCCTCCATTTCCGAGAATGGAGGAACCACAGGCTGCAGGCGGGCATGACAAATAAGACCGCATCCAGAAGGGATTTCTCCGTTCGGACTGCAGCCGTCAGCTCAAATGACAGCCGTTCATATAGAATTTTCTGCTACAGACTGTTGAGCAACCGATGATCAGTCGGCTCAGTATACAGCAGCGGATAGTTTAACGTCTTGTCCGGGACACAGTTTTTTGCATCAGGCAGTAACCATTAAGCCTGCCTCTCAACTACCATGACTAAATTGTAGCATAGGATTACTCCGAAAAGAAGGGACGAATCGTACCCGGTTTCACGCGGAAACGACGCATTTCCGATGTGGAAATACATCCGTGATGCCGTGCATGAATACTTAAAACCGCATAGATACGCACATATTCGGAACGGGTACGAATCGTACCCGTTTTTGGAAAATGTCTTTTTCTCCGACTGGAAGCTGCGATTCAGAAACAACGTATTTAAGACATTTTCGTGATGTTTGAAGCTGCTGGAATAAATAAAACGGGTACGATTCGTACCCGAAAATAAAAAAGGCCGCCAGACATTTCTGTCTGACAGCCAAATAAAACATATTCAATTCAGGCATCTATCCGGATGCCGTTCTCATCGTAGCCGTCCACATAATTGGTAAGAGGAACAGCTCCGGCCTCTACCAGCTTCCGGTTTACCACCGGCACCGTCAGCGTATACCACTGCTTCAGCGCATAGAGTTATTCGACATCATTGCTGAGATGGATTCCAGCATTGAGGGAAAGGAGTAATATCATGAGAACGATAAGAGTTACTGGCAAGGGACAGATCAAGGTAAAGCCCGATATGACAAGAATCACCATTACCCTTGAGGGAATGTACCCGGATTGCGCAGAAACCATCCGCCACTCGTCCGAGGATACGGACAGCCTGAAAGACGTTCTCGCAGCATTCGGATTTGAGCGTACTGACCTGAAAACGCTCAGCTTCAATGTGGATACCGAGTACGAAAGCTACAGAGAGAACGACGCTTACAAGCAACGCTTTGTCGGATACCGCTTCAGGCACCTTCTCAAAGTGGAATTCGATTCTGACAACGAGCGTCTCGGCAAAATCCTGTTTGCCCTCGGAAACTGCGACCTGAATCCGGAGATCCGTATCAGCTATACGGTGAAAGATCCGGAAGCGGCAAAGAACGAGTTGCTCGGAAAGGCTGTCAAAGATGCGAAAGAAAAGGCTGTGGTAATCACAGCAGCGGCAGGCGTAACTCTGAAAGACATCCAGAGCATTGACTACACCTGGGGTGAGATTGAGTTTGAAGTCAACCCAATGAACCGTCTTATGAAGGCTTGCGCACCTGTTCCGGCTGCTTGTGAGGATGCTTGCTACGATATGGATATCGAGCCTGATGACATTAAGGTTGCTGACACAGTGATTGTTGTGTGGGAGATTGCATGACGCCAATACTCTTGCTTTTTCGCAGATATTATGTTATACTATTCTGTAAGAAGCAAGCAATAAGGCTGAAAAGTACATCAGAGAACGTCTTGCTCATGCAGGGCGTTTTCGCTTTAATATGAAAGAAGTGAATATATGGCTGAACAGAAGATTATCGACCGGGAAACCTACCGTGCGATAAAGAAAATGAGCCGTGAGGAACTTCAAGCTTTCCTGATGCGCTACGCTAACGGACTGCTGGAGAAAGACAGAAAGTTCCTTGATCTGCGGGAGGTTGAAAAAGACCTACGGCAGATCAAGGGTATTGGCGATAAGCGCGTCGAGGAAATCATGGCAGTATTTGAAAAGCATCTCAGCGTGTAACTACTTCTCTATACGTCTACTTACCAGACGATTAGGGATCATTTTGATAATAAGCAGCTTACATATCAATTAAGCCACAAATATATGTAACTGCTACCGGATCAATATTTATCTGAAAATAAGAGCTAAAGGGGGCGTTATTTAATGGAGAAAAAAATCGAAGAGCTAAAATCCAAACTGCGAAATATTGATACCAAGGAAATCCTAGGTTGGATTGCAACTCGGTTTGTTACTGGTATTGCTGAAGGAGAGGACGCATCAGAAGCATCAGATATATTTAATAAAACTAATCTCATGTCGCCTCAAAAGCAATACCTATATCTTGCAGGGTTACTTATGAGTACAACTCCTTCCGATACCGTTCAAATTCAGAATGTAGCAAAATACGAAGAAATAGAAAATGATCTTCAAGAAATAACGTCTACATACTATAATGGATTTTTGCCCTCTATTGACGAGTTTTCTTCGCTTAATGATACCGAAAAGCAACAACGATTGATTTCAGCATCTGCCTTCCTTTCGTATTTTGATATGGGCGATCTAAGATATGAAGAACAAACAGAGCAGTTAATTAACGAACTTTTTTCTCAATTTGATGATGAATTACTGTCCATTACTGGTTTATCTATTAACGACTATTTATCTTTTTATCATTATGTTAAAATGAAAGTACAAGAATCCATTGATAAACCAAGACAATTAATGGAATCAATATTTGAGAAAATGGATGGTGAATTCTCTGAAGAGGCGTACAATGACTTTTTGAAAAGCTCACAAGACATACGTGAGCCTCTTATCAATTCTATAAACGGTTTCTTTTCAATTAATATTGCCGAGATTTATCAATACTTTGGAGATAGAAAAGCCTCAACACTTATGGATTTGTTTACAATCGAACGCAAAGAACGCGATTTTAAATACTACAACGATGAAAATCCTTTTGTAAATCAGCCATTATGTAAATTGGGAGATACGATATTTGTTGCAGTTCCAACTTTTCTTCTTAATGCGATTTATTATAAAATCACCAATTTGTTGGAGAACCAGACCGGAAAGGCTGCTTCAAAATATAGCAAGAAAAAAGCAGATCGGGTTGAAGAGATGTTCCTCGAACGATTTAAATTAATTTTTGGAGACAAAGCTTCCTATCATCAAACCGTTTGTGAAGAAAAAGGAACAAAGGAACACGACTTACTGATAGAATATAAAGACTTCATCCTTATTGCTGAGATTAAAGCCTCAAAAGTTAGAGAGCCTTTCTTCAATCCAGAAAAAGGGTATAAGCGCATCTATGATCATTTTAATTCTGATAGTGGTATTGGCGGTGGATATAAACAGGCAATTATCTTAAAAAAACTGATTGAGAGTAATAACTCGACCACTTTATATGAACAGAAAGTCAAGCCTTTTTCAATTAGCGACGTACACAAAAAAACAATTCTACCACTCGTCCTAACACTAAATCAATTCGGAGAAATTGCTATAAACACCTCGCAGCTATTAGAAAAGGAAGAACATGAACCCTATCCTTGGACTTGTAATCTCCATGATTTTGAAAACATCATAGAGATTCAAAAATATCTGAGAAAGACTCCAGACGATTTTATTAATTACATAGTATGGAGAATATCACATCACAAACAATTTATGTCGTTTGACGAATTAGAAATTATTGAGCAGTATTATTGCAACCCTTCCTTCGTGTCAGGAATTGATGATGATACCGCGATTATGACAATGCCTTTTGGTCCGAATTTGATTGATAAAATATACTTTAAAAAACATGGAATTACTTATAATATGCCAAGCGATCCCGTGGATTCTGTTAATTCAGCAACCATGAGTGATGCATCTCCATTTCTCAATTCAGCACCAATTATTATGGGGGCTTCTTCTCCATTTTTTGATCCAACTCAAATACCGCTAATAATTCCCCCAAAAATAGGTGGTAAAAAGCCTTGCCCATGCGGAAGCGGAAAAAGGTTTAAAAGATGCTGTAAAGGCAAAGGAATTTATGACTAAGAGCGATTAACAATTCTCCTTTATGCTTATTCTCCCGTGAACAGAGCGATTATCGACATATTTCCACGCATATAAAGCACCGAAAAAACAACCAATCTACGCACTCACGGAAACCACTCTCCCCTACTCCGGATTATACGTAATCATATCTTACGTCTTGGCGCACGTTGAGTGCGTAGTATTGATGTCAAAGAAAAATTAAAGAGCATAAGAAAAGTGCCGAAAATTCGGCACTTTTTCTCTTATGTAGGAATGAGCGCTTTCACGGATTCGTAATTATGCTTGTCCTCGGGAACAAGTCCGGTGTCTTTTTCAGATACAGCATGTCTTTTTCAGATAAATTGATAAGGCTCATAGCTTTCATTCATCAAGCTGCAGTTCTGCTATCTCGGCAGTGAGCTGCATACCTCTCTGATGCAGGAGCATCTCCTTGTTGTACTTGAAATATTTCTCGCTGCCATATTTTGAGATAAATGATGACGCATAGGGATTGATTGTCAACTCGGTTATAAATATCATCATTTCCTGACCGATGCCAAAGCAATCCTCAACGAATCCGAAAGCATTTTCCAGCATTTTGCCAGCTGCAGGCGATACTTCCAGAAGCCCTTCCTTGCAAACCTGAAAATCTGACCGTATAATGTCATCGCTTGAACCTCTGTCGATCGTCAGCTTTTTTTCAAGCACCTCTATGATCTTCACAGTTCTGTGAAAGGTGGCTTTTTCGTCAGCAGATACACCCGCTGCAAGCTTCGCAGCCGAAAAATCACTCCTGTATTTATCCAGACCCTTTCTGACAATTTCTGCGGTGATACCGTTGTAGTCAGTCTTATTCCGCCGCAGTTCCTTAATGAACATCATATATTTCCTGAGAGCCATTTCTGCAATACAGATGCTCTTGAATTCGTGTCCGAGGCCGTCAAGCAGCAGACCGATAATGCTGAGCCTTTCATCAAAGGCGGCAGCGGAGGCTCTTTCCCGGAGCTGCTTGGTGACCTTTCCCGAAAGGATGTCCTTGATCTGGTAGTCAGACTTGTATTTGTTGAACAAGTCGTAATATATCGCAAAATCCCTTGCTATGCCCTTGTGGCGGAGATACTGCGAGATCAGCATTTCATTTACAGTGATATTGTTCTTCTCCATCAGCCATATCATATTTGACAGGTCGTTCCAGCCGCGGGCAGTTACATAGCTTTTGCCATCGACCGTAGTCTCGATGAGGTAAAAATTATCCTTCTTTATGTTAAGATAGGTCGTTATGGACGGGTGGATATTTTTCTTTGCGGCATAGTGCGTCCATACGCTGAATTCCGGCTCGACTTCAATGACCTTCAGTCTGTCCCATGTAACTATGTCAAACTCCCTGACAGAATTATTGTACTCCGGCGGATTTCCCGCAGTGACAACTATCCAGCCGTTCGGCACCTTGTGGCTGCCAAAGACCTTATACTGCAAAAACTGTAGCATTGACGGGGCAAGTGTCTCACTGACGCAGTTTATCTCGTCGATAAAGAGTATGCCCTCCTTTACGCCTGTATTCTCCATAACCTCATAAACACTGGCGATGATCTCTGACATTGTGTACTCCGAAATGCGGTATTCTTTGCCTCCGAATGTTTTTTTCTCGATGAAGGGAAGTCCCAGAGCGGACTGCCTTGTGTGGTGGGTCATTGAATATGAGACCAGACCGACTCCAAATTCCTGTGCAATCTGCTGCATAATGGCTGTCTTGCCGATTCCGGGAGGTCCTATAAGGAACACCGGGCGCTGCTCCTCCTCCGGTATCAGATATTCGCCGAATTCGTCCTTTGCGAAGTATGCCGTCATAGTGTTTTTTATTTGTTCCTTTGCCTGTGCAATATTCATCAGATCTCATCCTCCATTAAAACAAGTTTTATCGCCCAGGGCGGAACCTGCGGCACATAGGTCTCATCCTCCTCAACGAAAACGAATGCAGTCTCGTAAGGTGGCTTCCTTTCAGGAAAGTCTCCGTAGCCGTCTGTGAAATAAATCAGCCCTTTCAGATTGGTGAATTTCTTCTGTTCAAGCAGCTTATCCACAAGTAAGAACACAGGTCTGAAATCCGTTCCGCCAAAGCCGTGAAGCGCCATACGAGCAATATAATTATCGAATTCCTCCTGCGACGTGATCATAACGTGTTCCTGTATTTCGGTATCACACTGAATAATGTGGACGTTTATCTTTCTGAAAAAGCTCTCTGTCTGCTTCATAATATTATATGTCTTGTTGAGAAAGGTCTGAACAAGGTCTCCGGACACAGAGCCGGACGTATCAATGGCAATGACGAACTCCCTTATCCGCTTGACGTCTTTGTACTCCAGCGGCTCAATCAGCGGCATATTATTGTAAAGCTTTAGTCCATAGGTGTAGTATATATAATCGAATTCATCATCGTTCACCTGCATTGCCTCTCCCATAACGGCAAACTTCTTCAGGAATGAGGTATAGTCATATTTTTCCCTGTTGAGTGCCTTCAAGCTCTGGAGCATACTGTCTGCCTTATCGCCCTGAGTCTTTGACACAGTCTCCATATCTACCTGTATTCGTCTGGAAATAACTGCCCAATCCGCCTCGGAGCAGAGTGCTGGTGCCTCAGAAGTGCTGCTGCCTTGCTTATCTCCGAGCATCTGTTCATCATCATCGCTGCTGTTTTCGTTATTGTTCCCACCTATGCCGAGCTGCTCCTTCTCATTCGGAGGCATATACCAAAGCCGATGATCATCAAGGGAAAAAATATCCTCCAGTTCGCTGAGCTGCTGTTCATCGGGAGGGTCATCCCTGAAAAGCTTGTAGACCTTCTCAGCGGTAATGATATTCAATTCACTCTCAAAGTGCCATAGTTCACGCATCAGAAGATTGCTGCGTCCCGCTTCGAGCTGCGGAAGAGACATTCCGTAGATCATGCTCTCAACTGCAACATCACAGGCAATATCCCAAAGCCGGCGATCAATGTCAAGTCTGACAAAATTGTGCCGAAACACGCAATGCAGAAGAGTATGAAAATACCGCCGCACAGTCAGCGCATTATTATCGACATAGCTTTTCAGCAGGAAATTCGGGTAATAAACCAGATGCCTTCCGTCAGAGCCAAATTTCATAAAATCTACCGGCAAAGGTTTCAGTCTGCTCAGAGCAGAGTCCATAAAACGCAGATTCAGAATTATCGTATTTCTGCAATTATTCAACACCTGACCGCTTAGATGAATGATTTTCTCATCTCTGTCCAAAAACACCACCGCCTTTCGTTCCCTAAAACAAATCTGACAAAGCACAAAAAAGCGGCTCCCGTATCAGCTTCCGGGAAGCCGCCTTCAATATTTCTATGATATTCAGGATGCTGCTTTATCAGAGACTAAGATCGCCAAGAGGGTCACTTCCTCCGAATTTGTTGTTATTATACTCAAGGAGCTGCGCAAGAACATTGGCAGCCTTTGCATTCTGAGCTGCATTGATAAGCACCTGGAACTGTTTCTGATTGAATTTGTCGAGTATTTCAGTTATATCCGATTCATCATTGTTTATCATAGCTTCTGCGATTTTGTTCAGGATCTTTTCCTGCATCTCAGGATAATCTGACAGGCACTCGAAGTATTCAATATTTCTGGCAAAAAAAGCAACTGCATAGCCGATAAAATGATCAATGTCATCATCGTTATAATAGCATTCAATGACCGGAAACATAAGGTCAGAAAAGTTCCTGAACCTGTCAGTGCCATATATCTCCGCAGTGATCTCCGAGAGCTGTTTTCTCAGATCAAGCAGTGGCTCAACTTTAGTGGTATTTTCATAGCCGTCGGAATAGCAGACCTCACCTAATGCCTCGTAACAGTAGTTGGTATACGGCTTAATATCCCCTTTTATTATGATATCCACTATGCCATTGATGAGATTGAGCGTTGCCTCCTTTTTTCGGGGGAACAATCTGCTGGTAATAAAATCAAAGGGAGCGTAATCAAGCATGTCCTTTGCTTCTAAGATATCAATAGTGTAGGTTTTGCCCTTATGGATAAAGTTCAGGATATTGACAGAGGTAGTCTTGATGTCAATATGCTGCCCCTTGGAATAATTGATTGTCAGCTCCTTTATCGCTGTTTTGACAGTTATTCTTTTTGTTCCTTCTGGTATGATAATAGTACTGCTGCCGGGCGCTATATATTCCACAGCCCCCGATTTTTCACTCAAAACTATGCCGTTTTCAAAGCGATATTTAGAGTCTTTTGCGGTGAATGTGATCGTTTCGAGTTTTTTACAGCCGTCAAAGCATTCATCAAAATTGATGACCTGATTTCCAGGCATAGTAACGCTTGTCAGCTTTTTGCAGTTCTTGAATAGCTTGTTGCCGATACTTTTTACAGTTGCAGGAATCACTATCTCAGTAAGGGCTGAACATTCAGCAAATGCGCTGTCCTCGATTTCCGCAGTTCCCTCACTGATATTCACTTCCTTCAGCTTGGTGCATCCCATAAAAGCACTCGCTCCAATTGTCGTCACAGAAGATGGGATAGTCACAGCTTTAAGTGAAGTACATCCTCTGAATGCTTCCTTGCCGATGCTTTCCGTGCCCTCGGAAATGACCACCTCGGCAAGACCTGTGCAGTCCTTGAACACCTGTCCTGTCAGCTTTTTAAGGCTACCGGAAAGCAAAAGCTTTTTCACCTTCACCGACAGGAATGCTCCCTTGTCGATGTTCGTTACATTATCGGGCAGTATGATCTCCTTAAAATCGTTGCCTGACAGACCTTTGAGACGTCCGCTTTGTATATTGAAAACGTCCGTAGGTGTATCGGCAGCCTTTTTCGAGGTCTTGGCAGCCTTTTTCGGTGCTGTCTCCTTTGCTCCGTCAAGAGAGTTCCTCAGTTCTGTGATGATATCCTTGATTTTTGCGATATTCTTCCTGTTTTTGGCATAATCCTCAATCTTGACGAGCTTTCGTTCATCTATAAGACCTGTCGAAGCCAGGACTTTAAATGCATCAGCATTTTTTTCGTCAATTAGAGTCTCGGCAAGCTTGGAAATGGCTGTCTTGAATTTCTTCTCTATGGTCTCATTTCTTGTATAGATATACTGATACATCAGCAGCTTGTTTTTCAATCCTGTGCTGGACACTTTTTCCGCAGCGTCGCCCTTTTGCACAGCATCTATCACCTTTGCAAAATCGCTTTCCCTTAATGGCGCACCAAAATCCACAGGCATCGTGCTGCCGTCCGGAAGAATGATATTGAGCTTGCTGACAGAGCATTCGGTGATCGCATATTCACCGATATCAGCCAATGGCAGAGTCATAGAAGTCAGATCACTGCAATAACCGAAAGCACATCTTCCTATTTTAGTAATGCTGTCAGGAATTTTGACAGACTTCAGATCGTCACACTCTCTGAAAGCTTCATCTCCTATTGCTGCTGTGCCGTCCGGGATAGTTACGGAAGCAGCCTTACCCTGATACCTGATAAGATTTCCGCCTAAGATAACGAAATCACCGGTATTATCTTTAAACCATTTTGTGTCTTTTATTTGGGGATAACTGAGCGCTGTATAAGTTCTGGAGACATTTATTGTTTCTATACCTTCGCCCCCCTCAAAAGATAGTTCATCTATTTTTGTCACACTGTCAGGTATAGTGAGCGACTTCAGTCCTTTGCAGCCTTTAAAAGCCCATGCACCTATTGATACCACACCGTCCGGAATTTCAGCAGAAGCTGCCTTCCCCTTATACCTGAGCAGCCTTTTGCCTAAAATAACAAAATCATCTTTTTTATGGTATTCAGCCCATTTTGTTTTTTCTATATGGTAGTAATTAATGGCTGTAGAATTATCTGAGACATTAATTGTTTCGATGTTTGGACAATTCTCGAAAGCACTGCCAGGTATCCATTTCACACCGTCGGGTACTGTGACAGAAGAAAGGCTTGTACAGTTGCTAAAAGCAAAATTACCGATCCTTGTTACACTGTCGGGTATCGTGACCGAGGTCAGGCTCGTGCAGTCCATAAAAGCATAATTGTCGATCTCTGTCACACTGTCAGGTATTGTGATCGAGGTAAGGCTTGTGCACTCAGCGAAAGCAGCACCTCTTATAAATCTCACACCGTCCGGTATCGTGACCTCGGTAACTCCCGGTTCACTCGTATACTTTAAAAGTCCGCCTAAATTGATATTGAATCCCATAATAAATCCTCCTGCTGGTATTTCTGTCTTATATTTTATCACTGTCCACCGGCAATGTCAATATATTTCTATAGCAATTCGCAGAAATCTTATAAACACAATACAAAAGTTGAACACTGTTGCGCTAAAAGTGTTGTCAAATGCGGCACAGAAATCACTCCTGTTAGATTTCAGGTTTCACTTCAAGCTTACAGCAATTCTTGAAAGCATCGCTGCCGATTGAAGTCAATGTGCTGGAAACAATTATTTCACCAAGGCTGGAGCAAAACGCAAATGCCTCGTCACCAATTACCCTGACACTTTCCGGTAGTGTGACCTTTGTTAGATCATAGCACATATAAAATGCTCTGCTGCCAATTTCCTGAACGCCGTCCGGGACTGTATATTCAGCGGCTTTATGCTCACTTGGAAAGCGTATAAGCTTTTTGCATTTTTTATCAAAAAGCACTACGTCAACAGAGGTAAAAAACTTGTTCTTTTCATCGATAGTAATGCTCTTCAACGAGGAAAGATCCAATGCCCCCGGACATATATCCGCAACACTGGAGGGGATAATGACTTTCTCAGCAAAACCAATGCTTTTTATTCCCACAACGCCCTTTGGAATGTCAATCTCCTTGCGGTTGTGGACTGAACCGCAGAAATAACCGCGTTTAATGTTATAAACCCTGTCATTATATTTTATGTTCTTATTGCTTCCGATAATTTCATACTTGCTGAAAAGCTCCGGCGAGCGCATACCGTCAGTCATTCCCTCATATTTATATCTGGCAGCATCGTTATTCTTTATGCCGGAGATAACATCCGAAAGCTCAGACTCTTTTTCCTCGCTAAGCTCCGGAAGATAGTGGTACAGTTTATTTGTAATCAGCTCATTTACAGTCAGATAGTATCCACGGCACTCCTCGTCAATGTTGACTACATAGGATACACAACGTGGTGCGAGATCGAATCTATGCATCCGTAGATCACGGTCTGGGAGACTGTTACGCCCTATTTTGAAAAACGTAATATCCATCTCTATGTGAACCGCTGCGGATTCCATATCGTTGAGTATTTCAATGACCATCACTGTGCGCCGGATGATAAAGACGGTGAATTATTTGATATGTTCCGCTTTGAAAGAATTCTGCCGTCCACACCTGAATCCATACAGGCACAGATCAGGCGCATTACATATTATGAGGATATGATGCAGCAGGCAGAAAGCGGTTCCGTTTATCAGCTGAAAGCATTATCCGAGTATTACAGCAGCGACGCATGGAAACGAGACTATGCAGCCGATGAAGCCGGACTGCTCCCGAAAGACCTGAAACGCGGTGTTCTTTCTGAAGATGGTATCTATGCTCTGCCGGAAGAGTAAATGATGGAATACTTGGAATTAGATGTAATAAACAAAAAGGGCTGCTGATACCGTGTGAACAATATCACGCGATACCAGCAGTCCTTATTATTATATTTACTTTTCCACGCTGACAATCACTCCGGACTTGAAACGGATTTCAAGAATGTATATCATATGACTTTATAACCGCCAGTTTCTGATACTTTGGAAGAACTACAATTGATATTGCTGACAGGCAGCACCACGCTTGATTCCAAAGTATACGGAGCTTCCGAACATGGACGCTGAAAACAAATCAGCATTTTGTTAAGCAGGATGGTAAATGGCTTTTGACAGATAAGTAACCATTTCGCACAAACCGTTACCTAAGTAACCATTCCAAAGGAACTGCCCATTGTTTTTTCGGGAGTTATCTGCTAAAATAGAATTAACGGAACGACAGTTACCTAAAACCAAGGGAGGAACTACTATGAACACTATCGTTATTTTCTTTTCAAGAGCCGATGAGAACTACTTCGGCGGTTCTATGAAGTATGTAGAGGTCGGCAACACCGAGATCGCAGTCGGACATATTACGGAGCTTACAGGCTTTGACAGCTTCAAGCTCGAAATGGTGCAGCCCTATTCCGCAGACTACATGACCTGCATCGAAGAAGCAAAGGCACATCTCAGAGAAAACGCACGTCCTGAGCTGAAAGATATGCCCGATGTAACACACTACAACAATATCATTCTTGCTTATCCGAACTACTGGGAAACTGCTCCCATGGCGGTGTTCACGTTCCTTGAAAGCACCGATCTTTCGGGCAAGACAATCTATCCGCTCTGCACCAACGAGGGCAGCGGACTCGGCAAGAGCGTTTCGGATATAAAGAAGTACGCAAATGTCGGTGAGGGACTTTCCCTGACCGGCAGTGGAGTTAAAAATGCAAAGCCGCAGATCGAAAAGTGGCTTAAAAATAACGGACTTATCTGAGGAGGTATTACTATGCAGACTTACATCACTTTGAATGACGGTACGAAGATCCCGCAGTTCGGACTTGGCGTTTATCAGGTCCCCGAGGGTGAAGCAACATACAACGCAGTGCTTGATGCACTGAAAATGGGTGTCCGCCACATCGACACGGCTCACGCTTATCAGAACGAGAGAAGCGTCGGCAAGGCTGTGAAGGACAGCGGTGTTCCCCGTGAGGAAGTGTGGATCACAACAAAGCTCTGGCCCCACGAATACGGTGAGGGCAAGACTTCCACAGCTATCGACAAGATGCTTGAAAGGCTCGGCACGGACTACATTGATCTTCTTCTCCTGCATCAGCAGTTCGGTGATTATCTCGGTGCGTGGAAGGACATGGAAAAGGCTGTGAAAGCAGGCAAGGTGAAGTCGATCGGTATCAGCAATTTTGAAAGCGAACGCCTTGAGGAACTCTGCGAAGCTGCCACGATCAAGCCGTCTGTGCTGCAAGTGGAGTGCCACCCTTACTATCAGCAGAACGCACTGAAAAAGCGTATCGAGAAGTACGGCACAGTTATCGAAAGCTGGTATCCCATCGGTCACGGTGACAAGGGACTTATCAATGAGAACGTGTTCACGAAACTGGCTCAGAAATACGGCAAGAGCAACGTGCAGATCATCTTGCGCTGGCATATCCAGGAAGGAACTATTGTATTTCCGAGAACTACAAATCCGCAGCACATGAAGGAGAATTTCGAGATATTCGACTGTGAGCTGACAGCCGATGAAATGGCTGAGATCAGAGCACTGGACTGCGGAAAGCGCTTCTTCAATATGACGCTTGAACAGCAGGAAGCAAACCTCGGAGCGTGGCATCCTGCGGACTAAGGCTTGAAAGAAAAGGCACTCTGTGGTATAATGTAACCACAGTTACTTTACCATAGAATGTATAGGAGGACTATTATGATACTGACAGGCAGTGAAGATCTGAGAGTTCGCAGGACGATAGATTCTATAAAGAGCGTATTCGAGCAGATGATATGCGAAATGGATTACGGCAAGATCAGGGTGACGGAACTTTGCAGCCGTGCCATGATAAACAAGAAACCATTTTATGTCTACTACCCCACTCTTGACGATCTGCTTGCCGAGATACAGACGGAGTATTCTGCGGAATACATCGAGCGTATCAAGGACTACAAGCTGCCTGATGAGCTTGACAAGGTAAACCGTGAATTCTTCCTTTTTTCAGAGGAAAAGGGACTTGCCTATGAGAAGATCACCTGCGCAGGCAATGAGTCCTACCACTATATCCGCAGCGGTATGATAAAAAAGGTCACTACCGCAGGCTGGAGCACTTCAAAAAAATACGGCGCGCTTCCAGAATATCAGCAGACCATGCTGATGAACTTCGTCAATAATTCTGTTCTCGGCATTTACAGGCAGTGGATAGAAGAAGGCAAACAACAGTCAGTTGAGGAGATCATCGAGACCACAAACAGGCTTGTGCTTGGCGGTGTGAAAGGATTTTTCAGACAGGAGTAAAAAATATGGAATACGAAAACGGCTATGTATATGAACTTATGGACAAGGGCGGTCCGACTAAAGTGACTGAGCCTTACTTCAAGGAAGCAGTTGATGAAATGATGCGGGCGAGAACGCTGTGCGCAAAGGCAAATGCAGTTCTTCCCGATGATCCGTCCTATGTGGGCTATCTGGAGGAGCTGTTCGGTCGCAAGCTCGACGATGTCAGGATACTCACACCGTTCACCTGTGATTTCGGAAACCGCGTGACATTCGGAAAGGGTGTATTTATCAATCACTCTGCGATTCTTTCAGCGTCGGGCGGTATCGAGTTTGAGGACGGTGTTATGGCTGCTCCGGGGCTGCGTATCGCAACGATAAATCACGATATGTACGACCGCCACACCACCTACACCTATGGCAAGGTGCTTGTGAAAAAGAATGCCTAGCTCGGTATGGGCTGTACGATCTGTCCCGGCGTGACTATCGGAAAATACGCTGTTGTTGCGGCAGGGGCAGTTGTCACAAAGGACGTTCCCGATTATGCGGTAGTCGGCGGTGTACCTGCAAAGGTCATCAAGAGGCTTGATCCTGAGCAGATGAAAGACTGAGGAGTGATATGTATGAAGCATAAGATAGCAGTTATTTTATCTGCACTGTTCATGGCTCTGACCATGACTGCCTGCGGCAGCGGAGAGCCTGCATCTGCTCCGAGCGTTGCTGACAGCGACAAGGCAGCAGTGCAGGAAAAGCTGACCAAACAGGACAGCAAAACCGATGAAACAAAAGCCGATGATAAGCAGTCCGATAACAGCACTGTTACAACTCAGACTGAGACAGAAGCTCCGACAGACAGTGACGGCAAAAATATCCTTGTTGCATACTTTTCCCGTGCCGATGAGAATTACAATGTCGGTACGATAGACAAGGGCAATACACAGATCGTTGCAGAGTATATCGCAGATGAGGTCGGTGCGGACAGCTTTCATATCGAGACAGTCACGCCCTATCCTACGGACTATGATGACTGCTGCGATGTTGCAAAGCAGGAGCTTGCTGACAAAGCACGTCCCGAACTGAGCAGAACTGTTGATAATATGGAGCAATATGACATTGTATTCCTCGGCTACCCGATTTGGTGGGGCGATATGCCGATGGCAGTTTATACCTTTATGGACAGCTATGACTTTTCCGACAAGGTGGTTATCCCGTTCAACACCCATGAAGGCAGCGGTGAATCGGGAACATACTCTGCTATTGCAAGCTATCTGCCGGATGCTCAGGTACTTGACGGTATGGCAATACAGGGGCAGACGGCGCAGGAGTTCAGTTCCGATACACAGCAGTCTGTCAGTGACTGGCTTGACGGACTGGGATTCTGACATGAAGATGAAGATAAAACAGCCGCTGACATACTGATGACAGCAGCTTTGCCTGTACTCATGTGCTATTCTATTTGGAGAAACGGCACATGAAGTGATCGGCATTGCTATGTTCTGTTTGTTCATTTTACACCATATCCTGAATTTCGGCTGGATAAAAACTCTGTTCAAGGGCAAGTATGACCTCTGTCGTATTGTGAATCCCCCGCATCATTGGAAAGCAGTGTTTTCTTTGATGAGGGGGATTTTTGCATATATGCGTAAAATAGGTTGCTTTTTCAGGTTTTCTATTGTATAATAGAGGTAAAAGATACATCAATGCAGCGATTTTGCTGCCAAAAAAACATTCGATTATTGTGCTGCAAATAGCCTATTTTACCGATATAGTATGATTATTAGAATTTTTCAGTCAACAAAATCGGCACCAAGCACGTTGAGTGCGTGGTATTGATGTCAAAATCCTTTGAAGATGAAAGGAATTGATTATGGCAAAAGGCATTATTTATATTATGGAAACTGTTGTTCCAGGACTGATTAAAATTGGTAAAACAGCTTCTAATCAATTTGAAAATAGGATGTATAACCTCGAACGAAACGGCTACAACAATGTTGTCGGATTAAAGCGGCGCTTTGCAATTGAAGTTGATGAATATGATGAAAAGGAAACCTTGCTTCACAGTTTGTTCGATAAAAGCCGCCTGCAAAATTCAGAATTATTCGCTGTTGACGTTGATTTGGTGATACAGCTTCTTACTTCTTTTGAGGGAAAACAAGTATATCCAGAAGATGTAACAAAAGCAGAGGTATTTGCTGAGGCTACTGAAAATAGACAAGAGAATATAGGGATGGCACTGATTCCTGATGGCATATATATTATGAAAGAAAATCGCCGTAGATTTGGCACTATTACAGCTAAAATGCGTGTTGAAAACGGTAAATTTATTGTTTTAAAAGGTAGTATATGTGCTCCTGTTACTGGCAATTGGTCACCTGCTGTTAGACGGGCTGCAATAATAGAAAACAATACTTTAATGGAAGACGTTGAATGCGACTCACCTTCAACCGCCGGTTGGATACCACTGGGAAAAGCAAACAATGGCTGGCTGGTGTGGAAAACTACATCCGGGAAACCAATTGATATGTTCAGAAATCAAATAGTTCAAGATAACTGAATAACTTCAAAATGAACCACTCGATTTAGGGGGCGTGAAACTGCTTTTTCCGATTTTCCAGTGTGTGGATTGAATGTCATAGTGAAAGACAGCGTAAAATCGTAGAAAACAGACTTCCCAAAAGTTGCGATTCGGGTGATTGTAAAATAGGGTTGAGTGTGGGGAAAGGTTGTCGAAAAAAGTATAAAGAACAGGAGTCAGAAAAAAATGCTTAGGCTTAGACCATTCAGAAAGAATGATGCAAAAACAATTATTACATGGACAAACAAAAAGGAAGAATTCTATAAGTGGTCAGCCGGAATTCTGGGTGAATATCCTGTTACTGAAAAACGCTTGCTTGAAGCAACATCAGGCAGAGAAGATAACGACAGGTATTTTCCGTTTACTGCTTTTGATGAAAATGGGCTTGTCGGCTTCTTTACTGCAAGAGTACGTCCTGAAGAAGATGATAAAAAGCTCCGTTTCGGATATGTGATTGTCAATCCTTCAAAAAGAGGAACGGGCTATGGAAAACAGATGATTACGCTCGGTTTGAAATTTGCATTTGAGATATATGGAGCTGATTCTGTCAGCCTTGGTGTCTTTGAAAACAACAAGCAGGCATATTATTGCTATAAAAGCGTAGGATTTGAAGAAAACGGAGTGCGGGAGGAATATAATCTGTGTGGTGAAACATGGATTGATATTGATTTGGAAATAAAAAAAGAGACATATTACGCAAAGGAAAAACAGCTTGACTGAATCACCAGTGATGCGGGGGTACAGAAAGGAACCGAAAAATGGGTAAAAAGTTTCATCTGAATGGCTATAGATATTCCAGACCGAATACAAACCGCAATAAAGAGGGCAATATCGTTTTGATCAGTGCGTTCTCTGTCGGTCCCGCTGAGGTACACCAATGGGGCTTAAATGCCTACGGACAGCCGTACAGACTGGATGACTATATCGATGAGGACTCAAGAACTGAAAACATTATCTCAAGAAGCGAGCTGGTAGGAGAGCTTCAGAGGCTTATCAGCCGCTGTCAGTCGGAAGGGTTTCCAGACTGGGCAGCAGCTTATCAAAATGCGCTCCTCTGGCTGAATAACCACTGATACAAATCCCCGCACCACCGAAATCGGTGATGCGGGGTGCTTTTACCTCAATCCTATATGCTTCCTCAGCTTCTCTCCGAGAAGCACTGCGACTGCAAGCTTCACAAAATCAAATGCAAGATACGGTACCACGCACATCATCAGTGCGCCGCCGAATGTCACCGCTTTGCCGCCAACCGAATATACGTGCATGAACCACAGCGTTCCAAAGATGTAGCATACTGCAAGTCCGACGATCAAAGCCGCGATGTTACGCACTATTCGTGCCTTGCCCTGTGCGGGGATGAGCTCCGCGAGCCAATATATCACTGCCGTGAATACAAAGCCGAGTATATATCCGCCCGTAAGTCCGAACAAGGCGCCGACTCCGCCTCTGAACTGCGAAAATACAGGGAGTCCGCACGCTCCGAGCAGCAAAAATGTCAGAATCGAGAATGTGCCGCACTTGCCGCCGAGAAGAATAAGCGAGAAGAACACTGCAAAGGTCTGCAAGGTGTAGACGATGCCCCACGGCGTGGGTATGCTTATCCATGAGCACACGATGAGAAGTACTGCCATAAGTGCGGTCAGTGTGAGCTGTTTGGTCGTAAATGCGCGATCCTTTGTCGTTTCGCGCGCTGTTGTTTCGTTCATAGTGTCGCCTCCTGAATGGTATGGTTACAGTATACCACATCCCGAGACCGATGTCAACCCTATTTCCACATTAGGGTGACATATATTTTTTATCTGACGATACCAACATATTTATAACCCGCTCCCGTGACCGCCTTTTTAAGCTGTTTTTCGTCTGCGGGAGCTCTCAGTTCAAGCTCTGCTCTGCCTGTTTTGTGGTCGGGGGCGGCTGTCTCTACGAATGCAAGTGACTCCAGCGCTGACTTAACGCGAGCTTCGCAGTGCTGACACATCATCCCCTTGACCGCAATCGTCATGCGCTCCGAACCGACCTCCGTGTCTGTGAGTTCAACGGCTGTTTTCAGGCGTTTGTCGTGCTTGGTGCTGTGGATGTCCACAAGGTTCAGACGCAGCGCGTTCGTCACAACAAAAAAGCTCGACAGGCTCATCGCTGCTGCTCCGAACATGGGATCGAGCTCCCAGCCGAACAGCGAGACATACGCTCCCGCAGCGAGCGGTATGCCTATGAAATTATAGAAAAACGCCCAGAACAGATTCTGCTTGATGTTGCGGAGCGTCGCACGGCTCAGACGTATTGCCGCGGGAACGTCGCGGAGACTGCTTTTCATCAGCACTACGTCTGCCGCGTCGATGGCGACGTCGGTGCCCGCTCCGATGGCTATGCCCATGTCCGCTCGCGTCAATGCGGGGGCGTCGTTTATGCCGTCTCCGACCATTACTACCCTGCCCTGCTTCTGCAATCCGCGTATCACCGCCTCTTTCCCGTTCGGGAGCACGCCCGCGATGACCTTATCTACGCCTGCCTGCCGTCCGACCGTGCGGGCTGTTTTTTCGTTGTCGCCCGTCAGCATCACTACCTTTATCCCCATATCCCGAAGCTCGCGGACTGCCTCGGCGCTGTCGGGCTTTATCACGTCGGCGACCGCTATTATTCCGAGAAGTTTGCCGTCCGCTGCAAACAGGAGCGGTGTTTTGCCCTGCTCTGCGAGGTCGTCTGCCGCGGTCTGAATTTCACTGCCGACCTCCGCAAACTCCCTGATATACCGCAGATTGCCGCCTGCGACCGTTCTGCCTCCTATCACCGCGCGAAGTCCGCTGCCTGCTACCGCCTCAAAATCGGCTGCTTCATATGTGGGGACTCCGCGTTCCTCGGCAAGCGATACGACTGCCTTTGCAAGCGGGTGTTCGCTCAGTTTTTCGAGAGAGTATGCTGTCCGCAAAAGCTCGGGCTCGTCTGTGCCGTCAGCACCGATAATATCCGTAACTACAGGCTCTCCTGCGGTTATTGTGCCTGTTTTGTCCAGTACGGCGACCTGCGCTCTGCCTGTCTCTTCAAGAGAAACTGCCGTCTTGAAAAGTATGCCTCCGCGCGCTCCTACGCCGTTTCCTACCATTATTGCGACAGGTGTGGCAAGTCCGAGAGCGCACGGACAGCTTATCACAAGGACCGATATCCCGCGTGCAAGTGCGTAACCGAAGCTCTGCCCGACAAACAGCCATATCGCTATTGTCACAAGCGCTATGAGTATGACCGCGGGCACAAATACTCCCGAGACTTTATCCGCTGTCTTGGCTATCGGTGCTTTCGTTGCCGCCGCGTCACTGACCGTCCTGATTATCTGCGCGAGGGTCGTATCTTCGCCGACACGCGCTGCCTCACACTTGATGAACCCAGACTGATTGACCGTCGCCGCGCTTACCCTGTCGCCTGCGGACTTGTCCACAGGTATGCTCTCGCCCGTCAGCGATGCCTCGTTGACTGCGCTCGTACCGTCGATGACTATGCCGTCTGCGGGGATGCTCTCTCCCGGACGGACAACGAAAATGTCTCCCTTGCGGACTTCTTCGGCAGGCACGGTCACTTCCGCGCCGTCCCTGATTACGCAGGCTGTTTTCGGGGCAAGCTTTATGAGGGACTTCAATGCGTCGGTGGTCCGCCCCTTTGACACCGATTCGAGCAGCTTGCCGACCGTGATGAGTGTCAGTATCATTGCTGCCGACTCGAAATAATAGCCATTCATCAGCTCCTTCGCGACTGTGATATCTCCGTCGGACTGCACGGCTATGACCTTGAAAAGAGTGTAGACGCTCCACGCGAATGACGCTCCCGAACCCATTGCTACAAGGGTGTCCATGTTCGGCGAGCGGTGGAGAACGCTGCGTGTGCCACTGATGAAGAAGCGCTGGTTCATGACCATTACTGCTGCCGCGAGAAGCAGCTCCGCAAGCCCGAGTGCTGCGGGAGAGCCGTCAAGGAATGCAGGCAGCGGGGCTCCGAACATGGTGTGCCCCATTGAAATGTACATCAGTATCAGCAGGAATATCAGCGACGCGGCAAGCCTGCTTATAAGTGCGGGTGTTTCACTGTCAGCAAGGACTCCCTCCGAGCGCGAAGTCTCGGGCTTTGCGCCTTTCAGCGATGCTCCGTAGCCCGCACGCTCGACTGCTGCGATTATCTCCTGCGGCGTGGCTGTTCCCTCTACGCCCATTGAATTCGTGAGCAGACTGACAGCACAGGAGGTCACGCCCTCCACGCTCCCGACTGCCTTCTCCACACGCGCAGAGCAGGCGGCGCAGCTCATGCCCGTGACGTTGTATTGTTCCATAGGATAGCTCCTTTGTTGTTAGTTTCTGCAAATATATTATACCACCTTTTTTCTGTTAATGCAAGTGCTCTCGGAAGGGTGTCCCTTCAGCCTGTTTCGTGGGTCACTGAGTTCAGAACGCAAGTTCGAGGCTCGGTAGCCCGCTTTTTCCGTTAAGGATAGCACGCAGAGGGGTGTCCCTTCAGCCTGTTTCGTGGGTCACTGAGTTGAGAACGCAAGTTCGAGACTCGGCAGCCCGCTTTTTCCGTTATGGGAAGCGCACAGAAAGTTGCATTTTCTCTGAAACTATGCTATAATAAATGAGTAATCGACTGATCCCCACTTATATCGAAAGGAGGTAGCGGACAATGAGCAAGCAGAAGCTCCACCGCTCACCCGAACCGCCGCCCCGCGTTTTCGCCGAACCAGATAACGGTCTGACCGCCGAACAGGTACGTCTGCGTACCGAATCAGGTTATGACAATACCCCTGCAAACCCACCGTCAAAGTCCGTGGGCGATATCATCGCGGACAACGTTTTCACTTACTTCAACCTCATTTTCCTCATTCTCGCAGGACTCATCATTTACTCCAAAAATTACCGTGACCTCTCCTTTATGCCAATCATCATCGCAAATACCCTCATCGGTATCGTGCAGGAGCTGCGCTCCAAACGCGTTCTGGACAAGCTCTCGATGATGAATGCTCCCGTCACCGCCGTCGTGCGCGACGGAAAGGAGGAAATCGTCCCATCACGCGATGTCGTTCTCGATGACATCGCCATTTTCCGCGCGGGCAATCAGATAAGCGCCGACGCGGTCATTCTCGACGGAAATGTCTCCGTCAACGAGGCTCTGCTCACAGGCGAATCGGACGAGATAAGCAAATCTGCGGGCGATACGCTCATGTCGGGCAGCTTTATCGTATCGGGCTCGTGCAGGGCTCGGCTCGAACGCGTGGGCGTTGACTCATACATCTCGCAGCTCACCATGCAGGCGAAAAAATCCCGCAAGGGCGAGCAGTCGGAGATGATACGCTCGCTCAACCGCATCGTCAAATTCGCGGGAATCATCATCATCCCCATCGGCTTCGCGCTCTTTTATCAGCAGCACTTCCTCGAACACCGCAACGTCAGCAGCAGCATTCAGGCTATGGTCGCCGCTGTTATCGGTATGATCCCCGAGGGTCTGTTCCTCCTTGCGAGCACTACCCTCGCTATCAGCGCGATGAGGCTCGCTTTCGGTAAAGTCCTTGTACATGACATGAAGTGTATCGAGACCCTCGCGCGCGTTGATGTGCTCTGTGTCGACAAAACAGGTACTATCACCGAAGGGAATATGTCAGTCAATTCGCTCATCCCCATTGACGGGGAGATACCCGAGGACAGGCTCGCGGGGCTCATCAGTGACTTCGCGGCGGCGCAGTCCGCGGATAACGCTACCATGCTCGCTGTCAAGAATCACTTCAATTCGCCTACAGGTCAGCAGATAAAGTCCTTTACGGGCTTTTCGTCGGAGTTCAAGTACAGCTCAACTGTTCTCGAGAGCGGGGCTTATGTGCTCGGTGCGCCCGAATTCGTCCTCCGCGACGACTTCGCAAAGTTCCGCGAGACCGTCAGCTGCCACAGCAGCAGGGGCTATCGTGTGCTCGTCTTCGGAAGCTGCGATTCCGTTCCCGACGGAAAAGCTCTCAGTGGCTCTGTCAGACCGATATGCTTCATTCTGCTGTCCAATCCCATTCGTAAAAATGCCCCTGATACATTCCGCTTCTTCGCCGAGCAGGGCGTTGAGATCAAGGTCATTTCAGGCGACAATCCCATGACTGTCTCCGAGATAGCCAAACAGGCAGGCATCGCCAATGCCGAAAGATACGTCGACGCCACTACCCTTCAGACCGAGGAAGCTATCAAGAGCTCCGTGCTCCACTATACCGTCTTCGGTAGAGTCACTCCCGAGCAGAAGCGTATGTTCATTCGCGCTCTCAAAGACGCGGGGCGTACTGTCGCCATGACGGGCGACGGCGTCAACGACGTGCTCGCGCTCAAGGACGCCGACTGCTCCGTCGCTATGGCTTCGGGCAGTGAAGCAGCAGCGCAGGCTTCTCAGCTCGTGCTCCTCGAATCGGACTTCGCGAAAATGCCCGACGTCGTTATGGAGGGGCGCAAGGTCGTAAACAACCTCGAACGCTCGGGCAGCCTGTTCCTCGTCAAGAACATCTTCTCGCTCATTATGTCGACTATGGCGATATTCCTCAGTATCACCTACCCGCTCAAACCCGCTCAGATCTCCCTTATAAGCGTGTTTACTATCGGTCTGCCAGGCTTGTGCCTTTCGCAGATACCTAACCGTGAACTCATTAAAGGCAAGTTCATGACCAATATCCTCCTCAAAGCCCTCCCTGCGGGCATAACCGACGCGATAATCGTAGCCGCTATGATCTTCTTCGGCAACATCTTCAAGTCGCATCAGGAGGATATCTCCACCGCGTCAACGATACTCATGAGCGTCGTCGGCATGATGATACTCCTGCGTATCGCAAAGCCTATGAATGCCCTCAAATGGGCAATATGGGGTATGTGCGGCATCCTGCTCACGCTCAGTATGCTCTTCCTCAGCAGCTTCTTCGGCATCAGCGGGATGTCCATTCAGTGCATTCTCCTCTGCGTCAACTTCTCGATCATCGCTGAGCCCATGCTCCGATATCTCACTATGCTCATCGACGGCATTCGGAAGCTGTTCTCGCGAAACAACTGAGTACACAAAAACTGCTCACGGATACTTGCGGTATCTGTGAGCAGTTTTTTCATATCCATTTGCTCCGCTGAACGGTCAGCGAAGGCTTTTTTCAGGTGCAGACTCGCAGGAGCTTACCTGATAAATCCCATTTTGCGAAATGCGTTCGAGCCGATAAATACGGGATTCTGTACCGAATCCGCTGAAGCTCCCGTGGGTGCGGGGGCGTCGGTCTCATTCACGCCGAAGCTCTTCGTCTTGCCGAGCGTGAAGTTGAGGAGCTGTATGAGGTCGTTGACCTTGAAAGAGCCGCTCTCGTCGACATCTGCCGCTCTGAGCACCTTTTTGTCTATGGGCTGTCCGCCGTCATTCATGTTGAGTATGAGAGTCTGGCGCGCGAGAATAACGTCGAAGGAGTCAACCTTTTCATCGAAGTTGAGGTCGCCTGGCGTAACAGGTTCTTCAACTACAGCAGGCTTTCCTGCACCCTCTATCTCCGTGCCGTCGATAGCTGCGAAAATGTCGTCTACGTAGAAGTTGGTCGCGGGTGTTTCGTCGTCGGAGTCGCCCTCTGTCTCGACGTAGATGAGCGGGTTCTTGGCTCCCTCGGGGATCTTGAAGCTCGTATTCGCGAGCTGTGCCCATTCACCCTTCGGTACGTCCATAGAGTCGATCTTCACGTACTGTGTCTCGCCCGAAGCGTCGTCGTACTGGAGCGTGAAGTGGAACTTGACTGAGGGTGCGCCCTCGGTATACTTTACGTTGGCGGAGAAGCTGTAGCTCTCGCCCGCCTTGAACTTGTAGTTGAGCTTTTTGCCTACGCCCTTCCATGAAGCCGAGCGGTCGGAAACATATACCGAGCCCTCGCCATCGTATGCCTCGTCCGTGCTTGCGGAAACTGTCGCGCCGCCTCTGTCGGACCATCCGTCGAGACCATTCTCGAATGTGCTCTTGAAGATGTAAGTCGGGTCGGACTGTGATGCTGAGCCCGCTCCCTCAAACTGCCACCAGTCGAAGTTCATGAGGTAGTCATTGCCGCCAGTGAATACGAAGTAAAGGTCGTGCTCGCCCTCCGCGCTCACGTCACATGAGAACTCCTGCCAGTTCTGCCAGCCGCCTGTGCCTGTTACCGCACATTCGCCTATCTTCGGGCCGTCCTTCTTGTCGAGGTGGAGCTCTATCGTACCGCCGCTTCCGTTAGCGGCTGCACACGCTGTGAATTTTTCCGCGCCCTGACCGAAATCTACGCCCGCTACCTTGATGTAGCTGCCGTTCTTGATGCTTCCGATGTTGATACCGCCTTCGGAGCAGTTTTCACTCTTTACGCCCTCGCTCCAGCAGATAGTCTCTGCCTCGACTCTCTCGAACGGGTTGAGCGGCTCGAGCTGCGCGGGACCTTCGTTGGTGGGCTTTACCATCGGGATCGTGCCGTCGCTGTTGAATGTGAACTCCTCTACGGCTGCGCTTCGCTTGAACGTTCCGCCGCCCTTCAAGCCGTTTTTGTGATAGAACAGATATGAGTGTCCCTTGTAGTCGATAATTCCGCCGTGTGTGGTGAAGCAGTTGCTCTCGGGAGTAATCTGTGCGCCGAATTTCCACGGACCTGTAACACTCGGACCGTATGAATAGCAAATACTCTCACCGCCCTGATTCTGGTAGAAGCCTGCAAATACGAGGTAATACAGGTTGTCGTGCTTGCATATCCACGGACCCTCACCGTAAGCTGTACCCGTTCTCTGGGGATCCTGCTTGCCGACACCAAATGCGTCCTTGGTCATATCAAAGCTCTTTATCGGACCGTCGAGAGTGATCATATCCTCCTTGAGCTTGACATAGTAGCATCTGGGATTGCCGAACATAAGCCATGCCTGACCGTCATCGTCTATCATAACAGTCGGGTCGATGTAATCCCAGTTCGGACCGCAGAGAGGCTTGCCGAGGACGTCCTTGTACGGTCCCTCGGGTTTGTCAGCAACGCCGACGCCTATCGCTCTGCCGTTGGTCGTCGTGGTGAAATAGAAGTAATACTTGCCATTTCGCTCGATACACTGTGATGCCCACGCATTGTCCTTACTGCACCACGAAAAGTCGTTATCGTTGAGGAATTTGCCGTGGTCTGTCCAGTTCTTCATATCCTTGGTGGAGAAAGCCTGCCAGCCCGTCATTGTGTAGAAGCTGTTCTGACCGTCGCGGTCGCAGCCTGTGTACACCCACAACTCGTCGCCGAACACTACGGGAGCGGGGTCAGGCGTAAATGATGTCTGTACAATGGGGTTCTCCGCGTTCGTCACAGCAGGTGCCGCAACGCACATTGTAGCAGCTGAAATTAGAGCAAGAGCTGCTGCTTTGATTATTCTCTTCATTCCAATTCTCCTTCGCAATTTATTTCCCTTTTGATTGTAGCTGTATTGTACGTACAGCCTGTTCACGTTACATACTTATTAATATTATATTAACACATCTGTCTGACAATTTCAATCCATATTTCCGCAGAATAAGTGGACAAATTGCAGAAATCGCTAAATGTTTTCCGAATTATATAAAAGCCGGAAGCTGCCACGTGTGCGGCAGCTTCCGGCTCAGGGAAAATTCTATCATTACTATAGATGTGGATAGCTTGTGTTATTTGAGTTATCACTCTACCTCTTCCAGACGAACGTTCTTGATGTAGATCGTTGCGGTCGAGCCCTTGTTGCCCATGTTGAACTCAAGGCGTCCGTACTCGTCGTCCTTCTTTGTCATGTCAAATTCGTAAGTGTAGGTGGTCGGCTCGGTCGAAAGTGTGAGGAGAGTGTCCTCGAAGTAGCGTATCCAGCCCGCATTCGGTGCAGACACGCATACTATCATATCGCGTTCCTCGTCAGCCCATGCATCGAAGGTAACACGGTATTTCCTGCCTTTTCTCATGGGCTGCTCGGGCTGAACGAGCTGGACTGAATAATCGACCGTACCCTGATTCTTGGTGGTGATTATCATTGTGTTGTCCTTTATCTCGGCAGAACCATCGCCGCCCTCGAAGAGCAGGAACTTCCAGTTGATATCGTCTGTGAGATCCTCCGCCTCGGAGAAGTCTCCGTTGTAGATGAAGTTGCCGTCTTCGGTAGCCTCACGGAAGACCTTCTCGGGCTTCTTAACGTTGAGGTCGTACTCGGGCTTCTGGTATACGCGGACGTAGTCGATGAGGAACTCCGCCTTGTCAAAGTCGGTTTTCTCGTCGGGGTCGCCCGGCCAGTCTCCGCCGACCGCAAGGTTCATCTGAACGAAGAAGTCCTGGTTGAACGGCGCGGGATAGGGCTTGTCGTCCTCGTCCTTCTCGGCTGTGAACCAGTCGTTGACTGTAAGGTAGAGCTGGTCGTCGATGTACCAGCGCATCTCACCCGGTTCCCATTCTACCGAATACTCGTGGAAATCGGAAGAGAACGAACCGCTGTCGAGCACTACCGTGCCCTGCTGCTCGGCGTGAGGCTCACCGTAGTGGACTGTGCCGTAAGCCGTCTTGGTGTCGCTTCCGAGCACCTCCATGATGTCTATCTCGCCGCACTTCGGCCACTGGCCGTAGAAGCTCTCGTCCTGCGGCATCATCCATATCGCAGGCCACAAGCCCTTGCCCTCGGGAACCTTTGCGCTTGCAACGACTTTTCCGTATCTGAAATCTGTCTTATTGTGAGAGTTCACCTTGCCCGATGTGTAGTAGGGCTTGCCGTTCTCCTCAGTCTTTATTGCCTTGAGCACGAGCTTGCCGTCGCGGGTGAAGATATTGTCCGTTTTCTGGGTGTATTCCTGAAGCTCGTTGTTTGTCCAGCCCGGCTGACGCGCCTCCATGTTCCAGATGCTGTCATCGAGCTCGCTGCCGCTGAATTCATCGTGCCAGAGCAGCTCGTAGCCGTCGAGCTCGGGAACGTCGACCTGCTCCTCGGTCGCAGCCTCGGTGGTGGGCTGAGTTGTCGTCTTATTATCGGAACTGTCAGCAGTTTCGCCGCAGGCTGTAAGCAGCATTGCTGCGGCAAAAGCTGTACATAAGATTCTTTTTTTCATTTTACTTCCTCCGTTCGTCCGTTTCCGCGGACTTGTCTTAGCAATATCATACAACTCCGCTGCAAAATAATCTATCACTATTCAATTATTTTTGGTAATTTCTTGACCTCAGCCGTCTGTGACCGCTGTCGTTTGCTCCGATGTATCGCCCGCGGCGGAAGTTGCTGCCTCCGCCGCGGGAGGTATGACATCGCTTCGCACCCGAACATCCGTGAAGCTGATATGCAGCAGATTGTTCGGCATATCAAATGACGCGATATTGCCTGCGTTGTCGAGCATCAGCGTGTAGTCGCCTCCGTCGAGCGTGCCGTTTATCTCGAAGTGCCCTTCGCTCTCCCTGCCGCGCAGCTCGCTCTCGCGGGCGTTCTTGTCGACCGCTTCGATGAGGTTGCAGAGCATAGACTTCATTGGCAGCGCCGACTTTGGTACGGAAAAATTCAGCCCCTTATAGTCGGCGGTGACACTGCCGCTGCTGAATGTGAGCTTGACACCGCTGAGCGTGTTCGGCGAGTCGAATTCGGCTGTCCATTCACCGTCACCGAGGCGGGTCATCGTGCCCTCGGCGCTGAGCTTGTCAAGGCTTACGCTGACGGACGAGGTGAATGCGCAGCCGAGCTTGTTCTCGCGGACTGAGCTCCCGCCCATCGGCGACGAGCACGAGGTCAGGCAGAAAATCCCCGTAAATAGCAATACGGACGTAAAAAGTCTCTTCATAATGATCTCTCCTATCGGAAAATTATGGTCCTTTATACGTCCGTTTTTTTGCAATTGGTAATTATATGAGCTCCACGCTCTCAGACCTTCTGCTTCTGCTTTTCTTTGAGTATCCTGAATGCGTCCGAGATTGAGCCGACGATATCACGCGGGAGCATTGCCTCCTGTCCGAACTTTTCGGCTGCGGCATCGCCTGCAAGACCGTGCATATACACACCCGCGCAAGCCGCATCGAACGGAGAATAGCCCTGTGCCGCTATTGAGCCTATCATGCCCGCGAGTATGTCACCGCTGCCGCCGCGGCTCATACCCGGGTTGCCTGTGTGGTTGGCGGCTGTGTGGTTGGCGTCCGCAATGAGAGTCCCCGCACCCTTGAGCACGACTGTTATGCCATACTTTTCGGCGTATTTTTCGGCTACTGTCACACGGTTCTCGTTTATCATCTGCGTGTCGCATTGCAGCAGCCTTGCCATCTCGCCCGCGTGCGGAGTTATGATGATCTCGGACTTCCTGTTCATTAGTATTTCTATGTCCTCGGCTATGCAGTTTATTCCGTCTGCGTCGATTATTACGGGAACTTCGGCATTCTGCACAACAAACCGCAGTATCTCCTTGGTGTCGTTCGTCACGCCCATTCCGCAGCCTATCACTATCGCTTTTGCTTTTTTCATCGCTTCAAGGAGTGCGTCCCTGCTGCTGTCAAAGAGCATATAACCGTAGTCGTCACACTCAGCCTCTATGTATGTCGCCTCGGGAGCGTGTACAGAGACCGTATCTATGCACTTCTCGACCGACATCAGCTTTACTGTGCCCGCGCCCGTGCGGAGGGCTCCCTGCACTGCAAATGCCGCGGCACCCCTCATTGCGGAGCTGCCCGCGATGACGAGCACACTGCCGAAGCTGCCCTTGTGAGAGTCCTTCTCGCGTTTGGGCGGGAAGCCTGCGAGGCTGTTCCTGTCAAGACGGATATATCCGCGTCCCTCGCCGCTTACGTCGCACGCCTGATGCGGGATGCCTATGTCTGCTATCGTTATCCTGCCGCAGTACTTGCGCAGCGGATACTGCGATATACCGAACTTTACGAATCCGAGGCAGAGTGTCTCGTCCGCCTTGAATATTCCGGGCGAGACCGTACCCTTGACCGCGTCGCCGCCGCTCGGGATATCAAGGGCTATCTTATAGGCGCCCGTACCTATTGCGAATATCGCCTTTATGTCGTTTTCAAGCTCGCCGCGGTAGCCTGTGCCGAAGACGCCGTCAACGAGTATATCCGCTGAGACAATAGCCTCGCGGACGTCGGTCATACGCTGTTTCTCGCGGATGAGCAGGCGCTCGACAGGCGTGAGTTCCTTCTTGTTTTTCAGCTTGGAAACGTCCTTGTCCTGAATGGTCATGTAGTCGAGCTCCGCCGCTTCTATCGCGGCTTCGATGTTGTCGCTCCTGTAGCCAGTCACCTTCCTGACCTTTTCGGGCAGACGCGCGAACATCTCCTGCGCGAGCTCGGTTTTCGGAGCCTTGACGAGATTGACAACTGTTACGATATAGCCCTTGTAGATGAGCTTTTCCGCAGCTACGTAGCAGTCGCCGCCGTTATTGCCGCTTCCCGCAAGGAATACGACGTGCGTCTCCTCGGGAACAGTACCGTTTTCACGCGCACTGCACTGCATGATGAGCTCGGCGAGCTTTGCTCCCGCATTGAGCATCAGCTGTTTCTTCGTCACTCCGAGCTTTTCCGACTTCTCCTCGATGACCTGTACTTGTCTTGGTGTCAAAGCAAGCATATGTATCCACTCCTTTTATTAAGAGCCTGTCCTTACTCGGAAAGCTCTTTATCTTCGTTTTCCTCCAGCTTTGCGCGGAGCGCCCGCGGGAGATTCTTCTTCATATTCTCTATCATATTCTCATTCGGACAGAATATAAGGCGGGTACTGCCGTATGCTTCGTGGTCGAAATCGGCGTACCACTCTTCGGAGGCGATATTGCTCGTGGCGAATACCACCGTCATATCGTCGGTCTCCTCGGGGACGGAATCGTCGTATCTGCCGAATTCCCTGAACTTTCCCACGCTGACAGACAGCATCTCCCTGCGCTTTTTCTTTGCGATTATCTTGTCGATGTCGAGGTCGCCGTTGGTGAATGTGTACTCATACTCAACGTACATATTGGAGACGATGAAGTATGTGCCGTAGCCTGTTACCGCTGCGAGCGCGAGCCCCACGAACGGAAGCAGTCCCTGTCCGAGCATAAGCACCGAAAAACCAACGAGCATGACTGCGATGACTATGCCTCCGACGAGTATTATCACTCTCTTTGCCTTGTCTGAGCCTGTGAGTTCCTTCTTTACGAGATGCTCCGCAAAATTATCCATTCTTTATCCTCATTTCACCAAGGCTGCACCGCTCGGACCTGTCTGACGGCTTTGTTTCGTATTATCCGTCGTCCTGCAAGGTGCTGCCTTAAATTTCATACAAATATTATTGTAGCACATCGTTTCGGAAATTGCAACAGGTGCGAAAAAAAATCCCCCCTGACTCTCTGTCGGGGGGGATGATCCGCGAAGCTGAGGTATACTCGGTGCTTTTGCAATAAGGTCAATTATGACATTTTGCAATAGCGGCAGGCTTATCAGCAGCCGCAGCCGCAGCCGTTGTTATTGCCGCAGTCGTTGCAGCCGCAGCCGCAGTTGGAGAAGAGAAGGATGAAAATGAGAATGAGGAGGATTATCCACATACAGTTGTTTCCCTCGAAGCATGAATTACACATAATTGAATCTCTCCTTTGAGTAAGTTTTATTTGAAGCGCTTCGTTTGCGTTTCATAGTACATAGTATGCCTCAGCCGAAATTGTGTTACAATTTTTTTCCTCATATCTGTGTTTCGACTGTTATCGCGCTTTTGCGGTGGCATAATATATATTGATGCGCCGATCGTATCCTTAGTCAGCTACGCATCAACAGTGCAGAACAAAGGAGGAGAATCAATGATAAATACAGACAGATTCACCCAAAAGGCTTCCGAGATCATTGAGGGAGCCATCGAAACAGCTTCCGAAATGGGACACACCTACGTCGGGAGCGAGCACATACTGCTCGCCATGACCCGCGACGGCACTTCGGCGGCGGCGGAGATACTCATCGACAACGGCGTCGCTTACGACGACCTCCGCCGTGTCATAGTCGAGCTTGTCGGTCTCGGTACGCCGTCAATACTCAGCCACCGCTACTTCACGACTGCCACAAAGCGGATACTTGAAAATTCCTTTGCCATTGCCCAGAGCGACAAGAAGAAACAGGCTGCTCCCGAACACATCCTCGCCTCAATTATAAAGGAATCGTCGTGCAGCGCCTGTACGGTCATCAAAAAGGCCGGCGGAAGTATGACCGGGATTTGCAGTGAGCTCGAGATGATCGGCTCGTCGGAGGTCAGGGGCGAGCTCTACGAAGCGATTAAACCAAAGCTCTCGCACCTGCCAAATCTCTTCCGCTACGGGAAGAATCTCACGGACATAGCTCTTGTCAAGAAGAACGACCCGCTTATCGGACGCATAAGCGAGGTCGAGCGCGTATTGCAGGTGCTCTCGCGCCGCAGCAAGAACAACCCCTGCCTCATCGGTGAGGCGGGGGTCGGAAAAACTGCGATAGTTGAGGGCGTAGCAGGGCTGTTCGTGCGGAATCTTGTGCCCGATTCACTGAAAAACAAGTACATCTTCTCACTCGACCTCGCCTCGCTGCTCTCGGGCGCGAAGTACCGCGGCGACTTCGAGGAGAGGATCAAAGCGTGCCTCGACGAGGCTGTCAACGCAGGCAACATAATCCTCTTCATCGACGAGATACACATGATCGTCGGCGCCGGTGCCGCTGAGGGCGCCATCGATGCCGCCAACATCATGAAGCCCCAGCTTTCGCGCGGTGAATTGCAGATAATCGGAGCTACGACCGTCGAGGAGTTCAGCCGCACGATCGAAAAGGACTCCGCGCTTGAAAGGCGGTTTCAGCCGATACAGGTCAGCGAGCCCGACACCGAAAGCTGCATCGAGATGATACGCGGGCTGAAAAGCCGCTATGAAGCCTACCACGGCGTCGAGATACCCGACAGCATGATAGATGCCGCTGTCAATATGGCGACACGGTATATATCCGACCGCTTCCTCCCCGACAAGGCGATAGATGTCATTGACGAGGCGTGCGCGTGCGCAAAGATACGTCGTGACACAGGAGCACGGAAAAAGGACTCGCGGTTCATTGAGCTTCGCGGCAGGAACGTCGATATGCGAAGGCTCGGGCACTTCATCGGAAACGGCGAGAAGCCCGTCCTCACTGTCGAGGACATCATGTCTGTTATCTCGGGCAAGACCGGCATCCCCCTCAGCAGAGTCAGCGTTGAAGATGCTGTGAAACTCACCTTCCTCGAGAAGGAACTTTCCGAACGCGTCATCGGGCACTCATACGCTGTAAAAAAGGTAACAAATGCGGTCTGCCGCGCAAAATCGGGACTCCGTGAGAGCGGTCGTCCTGCTGCATCGTTCCTGTTTGCAGGTCCGTCGGGAGTCGGCAAGACCGAGCTCGCCCGCGCACTCGCCGAGAATCTGTACGGCTCGGAGAAAAAGCTGATACGCGTTGATATGTCGGAGTATATGGAGAAGCACTCCGTCTCTAAGCTGATAGGCGCGCCTCCCGGCTATGCGGGCTACGACGACAAGAACACCTCCCTCTGCGACAGAGTGCGCCGCGACCCGTACTCGCTCATTCTCTTCGACGAGATAGAGAAAGCCGACCCCGAGGTGCTGAATATTCTGCTTCAGGTCATGGACTACGGCACACTCACGGATTCGGCGCTGCGTAAGGTGAGCTTCCGAAACTGTATGATGATAATGACTTCAAATGTCGGTGCGGAGGAGCTCACGGGGAAGGCGTCGCTCGGCTTTGGTACGGAACAGGACGAGGCTGACGAGATGCGTGTGCTCGAGGCGGTACGTTCTCATTTCACCCCTGAGTTCACGGGACGTATTGACGAGATAATCGTCTTCCGCAGTCTTGAACAGGAGGACCTCCTCAAGATAAGCCGCAAGGCAATAGACGACCTCAGCGGACGTGCAAAGGCTCTCGGGATAGAGGTCAGCTATACGGAGGAGGTCGTGCAGGCTATTGCCGCCGCGAAGGAGACCGTCAGATACGGCGCGCGCCCGATAAAGCGGCGTGTTACGGATATGATCGAGAATGAGCTTGCGAAAATGATAATCGCGTCAAGAATAAAAAGCGGCGATGCTGTCAGCATCGCCGCAGAAGGCGGACATATTCTCATAAGCAAGGGCGTGACCGTCTGAAGAGCCGCAGTTCAGGGCTCCGCGGACGGCAGAGCCCGCGGCTTTACTGCCGTCGGACATCCCTATCCTACTATGACCGTCGCTTTGACTTTTCGCAGTGTCTCGGGAATATACGGGTCGGTGACCGTATCTATCACGGGCTCGCCGCTGCTGAAACTGACCCTGCGTATGCGCGTATGGCGGCACGGGTCGTAAAGCGGGTCGCTCGCATATGTTCCGCAGCCCTTGGAGGCATGAGATGAGGGGCGTGCGTGGTAGACGATAAGCGTATCGCCGTTCGTGTCCCTGACGAAGCAGTTGTGCCCCGGTCCCGATTCGCCGACGAGGTCAGAGGTGGAGAGCACCGGCTTGTCAAGCTTTTTCCAGCTTCCGATATTCATGAGGTCGGCATTGATATCCGCCTCCATACGCCCGACACAATACTCCGAGCCCGTACCCGATGCCGAGAAGTAGACATATACCTTCTTGTCGGTCTTGAGCACGGCAGCGCCTTCGTTGACACGGTGGTTGACGAGCTCCCAGTCATATTCGGGCTTGGTGAGGAGTATGGGCGCGGAGGTGAGCTTCCACGGCTCACGCGGGTCTATCTCTGCCATAAACAGCGAAGAATCACCCTTTATCTCCGCCCAGATAACGTAGTGCTTTCCGTTGTTTTCAAAGTAGGTCATATCCAGTGAGAAGCTTTTGAAGGAGTCGGTATCTCCCGCAGATGCCTGCATTTGTCCGCACTCCGTCCACGGGTCGAGGTACGGGTTATCACCCTCGCATCTCAGCACATACGGGCGTATCGCCCATATGTCCGAGCTCGAGCCCGCTGCGAAGAAGATGTACCACACTCCGCCTATCTTGTGCATTTCAGGCGCCCAGATGTGCTTCGCCATAATGCCGCTCGAATGTGCTTTCCATATTGTTTTTTCCTCGGCTCTTGCAAGTCCCTCTATGGTCGGGCTGCAACGCAGGACTATCCTGTCATAGCCCTTGTCGACACTCCCGTAGGCGGGGTATGATGCCGTGAAATAGTAATAGCCGTTTTCGCCGTCAACGATGTAGGGGTCGGCACGCTCCTCTATAAAGGGGTTGGGGTAGCCTTTTGCTGCCTCTGTGAGCTCTCCCGTTATCGTGTGGACGCCTCTGTCACTTGTGTCGACGACTGCATACTGGTCGGCGGCGTCCCATTTTACCTCTATATCAGCCGTGGAGCCGTCGCTGAACTCCGCCGTCACCGTCGAGGGATGAAAGGTCTTTACCCCGTATGAACACTGATACACAGGTGACTTTATCCTGCTCATCACAGGCTGTATGCCGTCCGACGGGAATGCGTTCACAAGAGCATTGTACTGGTCGCCGTTTATCGGTATCACATAGCCGTGGCGCGGCGTGAAGTCGAAGCTGTACTGTCCGCGGCTGACGGTGGTGAAGTTCTCGAGGTCTGTCGTCGACTGCATTACGTAGTAGCCGTTGCCGTATGCGTCCGACATCATCAGCCACTCGTCCGTGCCGAGTTTCCTGTAGATATTCGGTCCCTCAACACCGATGCTGCCCTCGGAGACCTGTTTTATCTCCTTGTACGGACCTGACGCATTCTCGGACTTGGCGAGATAAATGCGCTTGTTGGTCTCGTTCTTGTAGTACATATAGTATGTGCCGTTCTCGAAGATGATATCGGAATCGATAGCGTCATTCCCGTTCGCGGGCGCAAAGAGCAGCGCGGGGGCTGTATCAAGCTTTTTGAGGTCCTTGCTGTAGGCGTAATACATTATCGTGCGGTCGTCTATACCCGGTACCCTCGCCGCAAAGTATATCATGTATGACTGCTTGGCAGGGTCGTATATTGCCTGCGGTGCCCATGCCCTGTCGGCGCCCTGCATATTCGGGTACTTGTTCGCTATCGGGATTATCGTCTCGTCGAACCAGTGAACAAGGTCGGTCGATGCCGCGGAGAGGAGGTTGCGGTTGCTGTTCCAGCCGAGCGAGGACTTCATATCCGTCGCGAGCATATGGTACAGTCCGTCCTCGCCCTTGAAGATGTACGGGTCGCGGATACACTTCGTGCCCGAGCTCGAACCCCATACTGCCTTGCCGCCGTTGAGTGCCTTAAAGTTGTAGCCGTCGAGGCTGACCGCGTATGACAGGCGCTCCTGCTCGGGAGCGTTGCCGAGGAAGTACGCAAACAGGTACGCTACATCGGGCTTTGAGTACGGTATCTCGCAGTATGGCTCGATATCCGTCTTCGCGCCGAGTATCTGCTGTGTGAGGAGGGCGTAGTCCTTCTCGTTCACTATATTGTCAGTGTTGAGGTCGGCAGCCGCGGAGAGTATGTCGTCTGTTCCGTTCAGCACCGCTTTCTCCATCAGTATGCGGTCAAAGGTGTCGACGGAGCCGTCGGAGTTGAGGTCTCCGCGAATGAGCCTGTATGTGTTGCCGACCGGGCGTATGTAGAACTTCTGTCCCTCGCCTCCCCAGTAGTCCCACTGGTCGATGTCGGCTCCATTGTCGTAGCTGATGTCGTAAACGTCGAGTGCCGCATTCCCCGAGCACTCAGCCGTGATGTAGTAGGCGTCGTCGGTACGGTGGAGAATGAATCTCTGTGCGGGCGAATCTGTAAATTCGTCGAGATATATCGTGTTTCCGTTGGTGCTGTCACCGTTTCTGACCGTCATTGCGCGGGAGTTGTCCTCCGCGGAGAGGATATTGCACTTTCCGCCGCCTGCGGATACTATCCTCCACTGCTGTGACTTGCCGCCGAGACGCTCCCACTGGTGGACGTTGCCGTCGCTCGCGGCAGTTACGAACTTGCCGCTCAGCCGCACCATTATCGTGTAGTCGGCACCGCTCACGACGTCGCCGAAGCTGTCCGCATACACCGCAGACAGCGGCTCCGCGGCGTCCGAACTGCGGGCAGAAGCGGGCAGCGGAGCCGAAACTGCAGCGAGTCCAACGCACATAGTAAGTGCGGCGAGTCTTGATTTCCTGCTCATGTATCAAACCTCCGTTCTTTTAGCAAAAATCGCAACTGATATGGTAATTTCATTATATCACGACTGAACTCTCCGTGTCAATGATAATATGTGCGGAGTTTTGAAATGGTCAAAATGTCCAAATCATCAAGAAATAATTGTGCGATATGCGGATTGTAATAGTTTGTTAATAATGGTATAATTATGATGTGAAGATATATGCAATAATCAGATTAGGGTATAATCAGACAAGGGATTGATTAAGAGGGTATTTTTATTACAAAGGGGATTTTTACTATGAAGATCATTGCAAGAGCAGCTGCGGTCGTGCTGTCCGCGGCGGTTGCCTTACCGTCTTTTTTCGGTACAGGCTTCAAGGTCGATGCGGCGACTACGGTCACGCTCTCGCCTTACAGCACCTACGACATAAACGACGGCAAGTTTGAAGGCTGGGGCACGTCCCTGTGCTGGTGGGCGAACAGAGTCGGCTACTCCGACAGCCTCGCTCAGAAAGCTGCCGACACTTTCTACGGCGAGAACGGTCTGCGCCTGAATATCGCACGCTTCAACATCGGCGGCGGCGACGATCCTAAGCATAACCACATCACACGTACTGACTCAAATATGCCGGGCTACACCAAGTTCAACAACGGTCAGGTCACCTATGACTGGAATGCAGACTACAACCAGCGCAACGTGCTCCGCAAGTGTATAGCTGCTGCGGGAGATGATATGATAGTCGAGATGTTCTCGAACTCTCCGCCGTACTATATGACCAACAGCGGCTGCTCAAGCGGAAACCGCGACGGCGGCAAGAACAACCTCAAGGACGATTACTACGACGATTTCGCAAAATACCTTGCTGAGGTAAGCTACCACTACAAGAACGAGTGGGGCATCGACATACAGAGTATCACCCCAACAAATGAGCCGTATACCAACTTCTGGTACGCTGGAAGCCCCAAGCAGGAAGGCTGCCACTTTGACATTGGAAACTGTGAGAGCAAGATCATTCTTGAACTCCAGAAGGCTATGAACGAAAAAGGTATGGGCGATGTCATCATCAGCGCCAGCGATGAGACCTCTATCGACACTCAGATAGACGCTTTCAAGGCACTTTCTGCCGATGCAAAGAAAGCTGTCGGTCGTATCGACACCCATACATACGGCGGCTGGAAGCGCTCCGACCTGAGACAGCTCGCCCTCGATTCGGGCAAGAACCTCTGGATGAGCGAGGTCGACGGAAACGGTACAGCAGGTCAGAATGCAGGTGCTATGGCTCCCGGTCTCTGGCTGTCCGAACGCATCACCACCGACTGCAACGGACTCAATGCGTCTGCGTGGATACTCTGGCAGGTCATCGACAAGCACGTCTGCGCCGCAGGTTACAACGGCAAGAAGGACTCGGGCATGGTCGACATGACCAAGGGCTTCTGGGGGACGGCTGTCGCTGACCACGATAAGAACGAGATCGTCCTCTCAAAGAAATACTACTGCTTCGGTCAGTACACACGTTATATCCGTCCCGGTATGACCATGCTGAAATCCTCCGGCAACACTATGGCTGCCTTCGACGATAAGAACAACCAGCTCGTTATCGTTTCATACAACACTTCGGCTAACAAGTCGGATATGGTATACAACCTCTCCCAGTTCGCACAGTGCGGTTCGAGCGCTAAGGTCATCCGTACAAGCAACAGCGAGAATTGGGCTGACAAGGGTACTATCGACATCAGCGGCGGCGTTCTGAAAACTTCTCTTGAGCCCAACTCTGTTACTACTTTCATCATCGACGATGTAAAGGGCAGCATTGAGCTCGAGGGCAAGATAGATGTTGACCTTTCAAAGGTCACAGGTTCTTCTCCCTGGAAGGATGATACGAACAACGACTGCAAGAAGGCGTTCGACGGCAAGACAAACACCTTTTTCGACGGTCTCGGTCACGGCTGGGTACAGGCCGACCTCGGTGATACGTACGAGCTTTCAGCTATCGGATACGCTCCGAGAAGCGGATTCGAATACCGCTGTCCCGCCGGTAAGTTCTCAATATCTGTTGACGGAGAAAACTGGACAGATCTGTACACGATAGACTCCGTCCCCAGTTCGGGAATGAATTATATCACCAAATTCGACGGAGAAGCTATCGGAAGGTATGTACGCTATCAGACACCCGACGGAACTCCCGACAGTTCGGTAAACAAGGACAATTCCTACTGTGCGAATATCGCAGAAATAGCTCTCTACGGAGAGAAGAAGGAAGTCGCTCCGAAGGAGGTCCTCGGCGACGTTGACGGAAGCGGCGACCTGCACGTGAACGACCTCGTGCTCATGCAGAAATATCTGCTTGGAGCTGAGAAGGAGCTCCCCGAGTGGAAGAATGCTGATATGGACAATGACGGCAGGCTCGATATGTTCGACCTTGTGAGACTTCGCCGCCGCCTTACAGAATCAGTCGGTTTTATTACAACGGGCAAAGCCACGTTCACGGAAAAATAAGCAATAAAAAAGGCGTACCGATTGGTACGCCTTTTGTTGTATTATGAAAACCCCCGGCTCTGCCGGGGGATGTTTATTATGTATTCCTTGTCACCTTACGGTACCACTCATATGCCTCGTTGGCGTCACCGCTGTTCGAGTATATTGATGTCATACACTTATTTTCATATATTACCCGCCCCTTCAGCAAGCCGTCCGTTGTGTAGTACATCGCCGTTACAGTCGTTGTCGAGGCTTCTACATCGGGCATCATCTCTGGCACGAGCAGCTCATAGTCCGCGAACTCGGCGGCATTGCAGATAAGGTCATAGGTCGCCGCAAGCTTGTCTTTGTCAACGGCGTTTTCCTGTACGGTATAGCCGCTCAGCTCTCCTGCCGCGTACTTCTCGGTCAGAGCGGCATAGCTGAGCTTCATCAGCTCCGCATCGCTTGATATGCACCTGTTGCCGTCAGAATCAATAAAGCTGAGCTGCGAATCATCGCCTGTGTACTCGTTTGCAGTGAGCATCTCGATATAGCGTATCGCGGGGACATTACTGCGGTCGGCTCGTATATGAGAAGCTCGTATATGAGAAGCTGTCGTCTCTGCGTCGGAGTTTCCCATATTTCCCTGACAGCCCGTAAGCATGATGAGCCCCAAAGCTGCGGCAATTAGTTTTTTCATGGTGTTCACCTCCGATGATATCATTCTACTGCATATGTGTCGGAAAATGGCTGTTTTGTTGCGCTCAGCCGCAAACTTTGTATAACTGCACATATACCATGTGCCGACTTTGTGCAGACTGCCGAAACATTATTTTTCTTTTTTTTCAAAAAAGACTTGATTTTTTCCTCCTCCCGCGCTATAATGTATACATAACCCGTTGACTGAGAGAGTAGGTCTGCGTTTAAGTCGTCAGAGAGGAGCGGAAAGGTGCGAGCGCTCCGTCCGAAAGCATTCCGAAGTTCACTCACGAGGGGCGGAACAGAAGTGTTCGGCGGCATGGCGTGCTGAAAAGGCACGGCGTGTATGGACAGGTGCGGGGAGCGTCCGTTATGGCGCGGAGCGTGCTTGTACTGCGGGCATGGTAGGTTCTGACGTATGTCTGCGTTAAAGACAAGAGAGTGTCGGCTCTCCTGACAATGGGTGGTTATAAGCAAGCTATTTAGTCTTGTCCTGTTGGACAGGGCTTTTTTTATTGTCACGACACAAAAATCTATTTTGAGGTGAAAAAATGAAAGAACAGCTGGAAAAAATCGAAGCGCTCGCTAAGCAGGAGCTCGAATCCTGCACCGAGATCAAGGCGCTGGACGACCTGAGGATAAGATTCCTCGGCAAGAAGGGCGAGCTCACTGCCATTCTCAAACAAATGGGCAAGCTCACTCCCGAAGAAAGACCCGTTATCGGTCAGCTCGCCAACAAGGTCAGAGCTGACATCGAAGAGGCTCTCGGCTCTAAACTCGCGGCTCTGAAGTCGAACGCACAGTCCGCTAAGCTCAAGGAGGAGACTATCGACATCACTCTCCCTGGCAGGCACGCGCCTTTCGGCAAGCTCCACCCGCTCTCAAAGGTCGAGAATGAGATACGCGAGATATTCATCGGCATGGGCTTCAATATCGCTGACGGTCCCGAGATCGACGACGACTACCACGTTTTCGAGGCGCTCAATCTCCCGCCCGACCACCCTGCACGCGATACTCAGGACACTTTCTACATCGAGAATACCAACGAGACTGTCCTCCTCCGTACTCAGACTTCATCGGTACAGGTACACGTTATGGAGACTCAGAAGCCTCCGATACGCATTATCTCTCCAGGCAGAGTTTTCCGCTCGGATGCCGTTGACGCCACGCACTCCCCACTCTTCCACCAGATAGAGGGTCTCGTAGTCGACAAGGGCATCACCATGAGCGACCTTAAAGGTACGCTCGAAATGCTCATGAAGAAGCTCTACGGCAACGACTGCAAGCTCCGCTTCCGTCCCCACCACTTCCCCTTCACCGAGCCAAGCTGTGAGGTGGATATAAGCTGCTTCAACTGCGGCGGAAAGGGCTGCTCGATGTGCAAGGACGAGGGCTATATCGAGCTCCTCGGCGCTGGTATGGTCCACCCGAAGGTACTCGAGAACTGCGGTATCGATCCCGAGGTATACTCTGGATTCGCGTTCGGTCTCGGACTGGAACGTATGGTCATGGGTCGCTACGACATCAACGACCTCCGTCTCCTCTATGAGAACGACGTGCGCTTCCTTGAACAGTTCTGAGCAGTGAGACTCGGCAGGCTTTCGCATTTCTGTTCGCAGTCAGGGCTGACTTCCCACAGGATGCATGGGCTGCTTTCACACATGAACTGTCGGATCAATGCAGGATCATACAACAATACAGTTTTTACCGAATAAATCGAAAGGAAAAAAGATATGAATCTATCTATGAAATGGCTCGGCGACTACGTTAAAGCCGATATGCCGATAAAGGATTTCTGCCACGCTCTCACTATGAGCGGCTCAAAGGTCGAGTGCTATGAGGAGGAAGGAAAAAATATCTCCAACGTAGTGGTCGGAAAAATACTCTCTAAGGGTCCTCACGAGAACGCTGACGCGCTCTTCGTGTGTCAGGTGGACGTCGGCGCTGAGGCTCCCATACAGATAGTCACCAACGCTAAAAATGTCAAGGAGGGCGACCTCGTGCCCGTTGCACTCGACGGTGCTGTACTCCCCGAGGGCAAGATAAAAAAGTGCAAGATGCGCGGAGTCGAGAGCTTCGGTATGTTCTGCGGCCTCGATACTCTCGGTCTCACAGCTCACGATTTCCCCTATGCAGACCCCGAGGGCGTGTTCGTCATCGAGGAGGACTGTGAGCTCGGTCAGGATATACACTCGGCTATCGGTCTCGACGATACCTCCGTTGAGTTCGAGATAACCTCCAACCGCCCCGACTGCCTCAGCGTTATCGGTCTTGCACGTGAGACTGCCGCTACTTACGGCACGGAGCTGAAGGTAAAGGCTCCCGTATTCAAGGGCGTGAACGGCGATATCAACTCCATGCTCAAGGTCGATATCCACAACACCGAAAAGTGCCAGCGTTACTGCGCGGGTATCGTCAGGAACGTAAAGATCGGTCCCTCGCCGAGATGGATGAGAGAGAGACTTCGTGCCAGCGGCGTTCGCCCGATAAACAACTTCGTCGACATCACCAACTACGTAATGCTCGAGTACGGTCAGCCTATGCACGCTTTCGACCTCCGCTATGTTGAGGGAGCTCACATAAATGTCCGCAACGCTGTTGACGGCGAGAAGATCATGACCCTCGACGGCGTCGAGCGCGAACTCACAAGCGATATGCTCGTTATCGCCGACGAGAAGAAGCCCGTTGCCGTTGCAGGCATCATGGGCGGCGAGTACAGCGGCATCATGAATGATACGACCACTGTCGTTTTCGAGTCCGCTTACTTCGAGCCCACTCAGGTACGTCAGACCTCCAAGAAGCTCCGTCTCAAGTCCGACGCTTCCGCACGCTATGAAAAGGGCGTCGACAGGCTCATCTCCATGACCTGCCTGAAGCGCGCTTTCGAGCTCGTTGAGGAACTCGGCGCAGGCGAGGTGCTCAACACCGTCATCGACCGCGACTACACCGACAAGACTCCCGCTTCCGTTGAGTTCGACCCGCAGTGGATAAACAGCTTCCTCGGAACAGACCTCACCGAAGAGCAGATGAAGGAATACCTCAGCCGCCTCGAATTCTCCTTCGAGGGCAACAGAGTGCTCGCTCCTTCGTTCCGCATCGACATCGGATGCAAGGCTGATATCGCTGAGGAGGTCGCACGCATCTACGGCTACAACAATATCCCCTCGACTGATTTCCGCGGCGTTGCAAGAGCGGAATTCACCCCCGAGCAGAAGTTCACGCGCGCTCTCAGAAATGCGGCTGTAGCTCTCGGCGGCTACGAGATCGCTACTTATTCTTTCGTTTCTCCCAAGTACTTCGATAAGATCAGGCTCCCCGAGGACAGCAGGCTCCGCAAGGTGGTACGCATCGTGAATCCTCTCGGTGAGGATACGAGCGTTATGAGAACGTCCACTATCCCTTCGATGCTCGACGTGCTCTCTTTCAACTACAACAACCGCAACGAGAAGGCTTGTCTCTTCGAGATATCGAAGGAGTACCTCCCCGCACAGGAGGAGAAGCCGTACATCAACGGCGACACGCTCGCTTCAAACGGTCAGAAAAAACACAGGTACGAATACTCGCTCCCCGATGAGCCGCAGAGACTTACTGTCGGTATGTACGGCGGCGATGCTGACTTCTATGCGCTCAAGGGCATGGTCGAGCAGCTCCTCGGCGAGATGAAGATATCCAATGTCGAGTATATCCGCGCTGACAACAGCGATGTTTTCGACGAGAAGTACGCTCTCCACCCCGGCAGAAGCGCCGTTATCATGCGTGACGGTGTGGCTCTCGGTATCATGGGCGAGGTTCACCCCGAAGTGCAGGACACCTACGAGATAGGCGTCAAGACTTACGTTGCTAAGCTCAATATCCCCGAGCTCATGGACGCTGCCGCTGATAAAATAACCTATCAGCCGCTGCCGAAGTTCCCTGCTACGACCCGCGACCTCAGCCTGCTCGTTGACGAGGATATGCCCGTTGCCGAGCTCGAAAAAGCTATCAAGGGCGCTGTCGGAAAGATACTCGAGAAGGTTACCCTCTTCGACGTTTACCGCAGCGACGATATGAAAAAGAACGGCAAGAAGAGTATCGCTTACTCTATCTCCATGCGCTCGCATGAGGGCACGCTCACCGATGAACAGGCTGACAGCGCTATGAAGAAGGCGCTCAAGGCTCTCGCTGCCATCGGCGCTGAACTCAGAGGCTAACAATAATACCGTCGGTACGAAAGTATCGGCGGTATATCCTTTCAGAGGTGATATCAATGAAATCTATCCCCCTCGATAATAACAGTGTAAAACTCATGGGACGCGCGCTCGTCAGGAACGATATCCTGTATCTCACGCTGTCGGGGACAGGCTGTGAATTCACTTTCACGGGCTGTAGGCTCGTGCTCACGGCAGGCGTCGATGCGGACTGCTTCAACGACGGCAAGCGCTGTAATATGCCGCGCATTGCCGTACTCTGCGACGGACGCGTCATCGTCAAAAAAGTCATTGAACAGCGTGAAGAAAAGTTCGTCATCGTCAGCTCCGATACCCCCGTTACAAAGACTGTCCGCATTGTCAAGCTCTCCGAGTGCGCCTTCTCTCTCGCGGAGCTCCGCCCTGCGGAGACCGATGACGGAGCTGTCATTGCTCCTGCTCCCGAAAAGCCGATGAAGATCGAGTTCATCGGGGACTCCATAACCTGCGGGTACGGCGTCGACGACAGCAATATGCAGTCCGATTTCTCGTGCGAAGCCGAGAATGCGATGAAGTCCTATGCGTACATCTCAGCAGAACTCCTCGGCGCTGACTACAGCCTGTTCAGCTACAGCGGATACGGTCTGATAAGCGGCTATTCGGGCGACGGCTTGCGCAATACCACCGAGATACTCCCGCCGTGGTATGAGACCTGCGGATTCTCATACAGCTCCGCGGGCGGTGTGAGATTGCAGGATCTACAGTGGGATTTCAGCCGATTCGTTCCCGATTTCATCGTCATCAACCTCGGCACCAACGACAACAGCTTCTGCTCATGCCATAACGAATCGTACAGGGAGTTCGAGGACTGCTACCTCGACTTTCTCCGCGTTTTAAGACGCAATAATCCCCGCGCGCACATCGTCTGCTCGCTCGGTATAATGCTCGCCGAGCCGCTCCCGTACATCGAGAGCGCGATTGAACGCTTCGGGGACGAAAGAGTCAGCGTGTTCAGATTTACCACGCAGGACGGTCTGCTCGGGTTCGGCTCAAACTGGCATCCCTCCGAGGATACTCAGCTCCGCGCCGCCGAGGAACTCGCCGAATATATAAAAAGTATTCTGTAAAATGAATGCGTCCCCTTAGTCAGAATGTCATTCAAAAGTTTAGCCCCTTAGCGCTTTTTACGCTAAGGGGCATTACGTTTTTACTGACAATTATTGCAGCCTTGACGCCTTCGCTTACTGCTCGTTTTCGTCCTCGGATCCGAGGACGCTGAACATCTCTATCATCGTATCGTTGTCCTTTGCAAGCTTCTTTATCGTGAGCTGGGTCTGTGCCTTGTTATTGGCAAGACGCAGGTTGTTCAGCGACTTCTGGAGATTGTCCTTGACCTTGTTCAGGTGGTCTATCGTCTTGTCTATTTCTTCTATTGCGGTATTGAACTGCTTGCCCGCAAGCTCAAAGTTCTTCGAGAAGCCTGTCTTGAATTCCGTGATACGCTCCTCAAAATTGGTTATATCTATCTGCCTGTTCTTGAGGTCAAGTATCTCGCGCCTGAGCTCCATTGAATTCATCGCTGCATTGCGGAGGAGCGAGATGATCGGAATGAAGAACTGCGGTCGGATAACGTACATCTTCTCATACTTCCATGAGACGTCGACGATGCCCTGATTGTACATCTCGCTGTCGCTCTCGAGCATGGATACGAGCACCGCATATTCACAATTCTTGTTCCTCCTGTCCCTGTCGAGCTTTTCAAAGAAGTCCTCGTTCTTGTGCTTCGTTGCGGTCGTATCCATTTCGTTCTTCATCTCGAACATTATGGATATCATCTCACAGCCTTCATCGTCCCGCTCGCGGTAGATATAATCGCCCTTTGTGCCATCCGTAACTGTGTTGTCCTTGCCGAATTCCGCGTTGCGAAAGGCTGTGGCACGTATCATATTGAACGAGTTCTCACAGTGCTGCTCAAGGGTCTCGCCTATCATCTTCGTGGACATCCTTGTTTTCAGGTCTTTGTAGTAGTCTATGCTCTCCTGCTGGGCTTTCAGCTTAGCCTCGTACTCCGCGCGCTGAGTATCACGCTCCTTTTCGACCTTCGATACTGCGTCCTTTATCGCAAGCTCGCTTTCAAGCTTAGCGTTGTCAAGTTTAGAGCCGAGAAGTACGAGTTCCTCCCTCTTCCGTGCGAGCTCCTCGCTGCTCTCCGTAAGCTTTTTTTCGTACTTTTCCCTCTCCGCACTGACCGCACGTGATACTGCGAGCTCGGTTTTCCCCTCGCTCTGAGCTGCGTCTGCTTCAAGCTGCTGTATCTTCATTTTCAGCTCGCTTATCTCGGTCTCCTTCTGATTCCCGACCTTTGCAACTTCGGCTCTGACTGTCAGTTCTGCCGACTCCTTCATGCTGTTTATCTGCTCGCCGAGCCGCGCTATCTCATTCTCCTTTTCGCTCACTGCCTGATTCAGCCTTAACTCGCTCTCCTTTCGCTCGGCTGATGCCATGACCTCGAGCTGTCTGTGGAGCTCCGCATCGAATTCCTTCGTCCTTACCTGACTGAGGATGGCTGCATAACCCGCCTCATCGACTGTGAATGCCTGTCCGCAGTGGGGACACTTTATCTCGTTCATTGTTTTTCCTCCCGTAGAAATATGCTTATGAAATCCCGTAATAACCTCTTCGTATTATAGCTTGATACCTGTAAAACAGCGCAGAGCGCCGCTTTTATCCGTGTTCAGTTCATGTACTCCTTCATTGCCTCTCCCGCTGCCCTGTATCTCTCGTACAGCTCCGCAGCTGTCCACCTCATCGCTCCGTTGCCGAGTATTATCATCTGCTCAAGTCCGTCAGAGGTCGCGACCATGACACGGTGCTTCTTCGAGAGCTCGTGCGATACACGCTCTATATAGCTGTCGGCTGTCTCCGACTCCTTCGTGTAGACTATGCTGATATTGTAGTATTTCTCGATGTCGCGGTGTCTGCCCTTGACCTTGTATGCGTCGAATACTACGATTATCTCATAGCCCGTACAGCCCTGATAGCTGCACATCATATTTATCAGCTCCGACCTCGCCGCATCAAGATTCTCAGCTGCGATCTTTTTGAGAGCGTCCCATGCAAAGATGATATTGTACCCGTCAACAAGCAGATAATCGGGACCTTCATACTCGGGCAGCTTCACGTTTTTTGTGTCGGGCTGCACTGCTTTCGTCTTTTTAAAGGCTCTTCGCGGGTCACGGTCAAGCTTGCCGTAGGTGCGCTCGAATATCGCCATAAGCTCCTCGTCGGAGGCTGTCCTCTCGGCAAATCTGCGTATTCTCGCGGTATCGGGCTTATCCTCGGGCGCTTCTTCTGCCATGCATGACGGCAGATGCATATGCTCGGGGACTTCGTTCCATTTTACGACATAGCCTGCTCCGTGCGAGCAGAAAACAGAATCTGCCGAGTTTTCGATATCACTGTCGCAGTCGTAGCCGATATCGGCTATAACACGTTCGCTGTCGTGGCACTCCCGATAACCCGAAAATGTACACGTCAGCCGCCCTCTGCCCTTTGTGTAACCGTTGACATCAAGCTGATATGTGCCTATTTCGGATACGGGAGCACTGCCCTTTATAACCGACATCTCTCCCTCTGTTTCGGGCTGGTCAAATTCCGCTCCGAAATGCTGTAGATCGGATATCGCGCGTCCCACGCTCTCTGACGGGACTTCAAGCTCATAATCGTAATACGGCTCGAGCAGTATGCTCTCCGCAGAGCGAATGCCCTGCCGCACTGCTCTGTATGTTGCCTGACGGAAGTCTCCGCCCTCGGTGTGCTTCAGGTGTGCCCGCCCTGCTTTCAGCGTGAAGCGGATATCCGTCACAGGCGATCCTGTGAGCACGCCTATGTGGGCTTTCTCTTTCAGATGCGTGAGTATCAGCCTCTGCCAGTTGCGGTCGAGGTCGTCCTCGGGGCAGTCTGTGCGGAATTCAAGTCCCCTGCCGCGCTCGAGTGGCTCTATCAGGAGATGTACCTCCGCATAGTGGCGCAGCGGCTCGTAGTGCCCCACTCCCTCGACTGCACTGCGTATCGTCTCTCTGTAGGTTATGGCTCCGTCCTCAAAGCTGACCTTGTAGCCGTACTTCATCTCTATCCGCTTTGTAAGCACTTCGAGCTGTACTGCTCCCATGAGCTGTATGTGTATCTCGCGAAGCTGCTCGTTCCATACTATGTGGAGCTGCGGGTCCTCATCCTCAAGGCGCCGCAGGTCGTCGAGGATGTCGTATACGCTGCGCTCCTTCGGAAGTCCGACCCTGTATGTCATTATCGGCTCGAGCATTGCGGCTGCGGAGTTCTGACTGCACCCGAGCCCCTGTCCCGAATACGTCCCGCTCAGACCCGTTACTGAGCATATCTCGCCCGCATTTGCGCACTCGGCTGTGCTGAACTTCTCGCCCGAATAGAACCTGACTGAGCTTACCTTTCCGCTGACTGCGCTGCCTTCGGAATCGGTGTAGGTCAGCTCGTCCCTGACAGATAGTCTGCCGCCGTTTATTTTAAGGTGAGTAAGACGCGTGCCCTTTGCGTCGTAGGATATCTTGTACACGCTTGCGCCGAATTCCGTCAAACGCTGCGGCTCTGCCGTAAATCTGTCAAGTATTTCTATGAATCTCTCTATCCCCTGCATTTTCAGGGCTGAACCAAAAAAGCACGGGAATAATCTGCGCTGTGCTATCGCTCTCGATATGTCCGCATCACTGAGCCCGCCCGACGACAGATATGTCTCCATGAGCTCCTCGCTGCACGCAGCCGCGTTCTCCGATATCTCGACGTCTTCGCCCGAGAAGTCACAGCAGTCCGACGAGAGCCTCCTGCGGAGCTCACTGAGTATCGCTCCCTTGTCGGCTGTGATAAGGTCCATCTTGTTTACGAATATGAACACGGGGACTTCATACTGCCGCAGGAGCTTCCACAAGGTCGCGGTATGGCTCTGTACGCCGTCTGTGCCGCTGATAACGAGCACGGCATAGTCAAGCACGCTCATCGTCCGCTCGGTCTCGGATGAGAAGTCAACGTGCCCGGGAGTATCAAGGAGCATCACCCTTGTTTCGCCTGCGGTGAACTCCGCCTGATGTGCAAATATCGTTATCCCGCGCTCCCGCTCGATGGAATCCGTATCGAGAGATGAGCTGCCGTCGTCAACTCTGCCGAGCTTCCTCATCTGTCCGCTCGTATAGAGCATTGCCTCCGCAAGCGTTGTTTTCCCCGAATCTACGTGGGCTGTTATCCCCACTGTTATCGTTTTCATGCGCGGTCCCCTCCTAACTAAAAGTCACTTTTGTCAGATGTAATTAATGTTTGCTCAACAACTCAAAAATGCCTTTATACAGCTTTTAAAAGGCATTTTTGAGTTGTCAAAGCGCAAGAAAAATAATAGCATTTATGATTTTTCTTGCGCTTTGTTTTGCCCTTTAGGGCAAAATGAGCTTGACATCAATTAATGTGATGCGCAAATTCCATACATAATCAAAGAATTTGCGCACCCCGAACGAAGTTCGGGGCAATAACCGCCTAACGGCGGTTATTGAGGACACATTAATTATAACATATTTTTCGCGTATTAGCAAGCCGTGCTTCTCGGCTTCCTGCGCGTACAGCTGCTAAAGAGGTATATCTCAAGGGGAGCGACCGTTAAGAAGTGCTGTGATGACAGAAATAAAGGACGTGATAAGTTCACCTTACCACGTCCTCCGTTCGTTTCTCCCTTTTTACAAAAGTGTTTCTGCTCAACAAACCGAAATCTGATCAACACTTATTCTTTCACGGGACAAATCATCTGCAGGTCAAATGGTTCCTCTGCAGCAATTTCTTTTATAGGATCGCTTGCCAAGCTACTTCCCATTGCTCTGTAAAATGCGATCGTCTCCTCGGAAGAACAGGCAGATATGTACAATGCCTCCGCACCAGCTTTTCTCGCTTCCGCTTTTCCTGCTTCAAATAATCGTCTGCCAACACCCTTGCCTCTGCATTCAGAAGTTACTTGCATCATATCAAGAATCATGTAGGGACCATTCAGTTTCCTTAATAGCCCTATAAAGCCAACAACTTTATCATTTTCTAATGCAACGTATGTGATATATTCATCACTGCTTATTTGTTTTGCAACAGAACGCTTTTTGTTCAGGTCCCAATCTTCGGTATATTTGCATTCTACTAATGTATATTCTCCGTCTATTCTTCGATACACTTTATTTACATTCTGTTTTCTGTTGTATAAATCCAATGATTCCAAACAGAAATTCGTTTCTGATAATAATTCAATTTTGATCAAATCATAGTTCTCCTTGTGTTATATTTGCCTTGCTCTCTTCACATGCGCTTGTCTGTGAGCATGAAATACGTCAGGAACTACTCTGCCTCGCTTGTAATGGTAAGATGACGCGGGAGATGTATCATTCGACAAGCATACGCCTGAGCCTGCACAGATCAAAAGAATCTATGCGTCTGTCGGTTATAAGGTCGACATTTCGCCAGTTCGCAAGCTCGGTCTCCTGCGTGCCGAGCAGCCACTTTTGCAGCAGCACGGCGTCCGCTATGGTGCAGGAACCGTCGTCGTTGCAGTCGCCCTTGACATACGGCGTCCCCTGCGGAGAATAGCCGTCGTAAATGTAGCCCTTTGCAGGCTCCTCATTCGTTTTCCCGTTGGATATCAGGTCCTCGACTTCCTCACGGGTCAGCGTGAGCATTTGGAGGTACTTGCTTTCGATGAGCTCGTTCTCAGTGAGAGCTTTAAATGTATCATAGGTATTGTAGTACTCTCCCCATGCTATGTTTGCCTTCCATACCTGCTCTGTCTTGTCATAGCGGAACAGAACGTTTTTCCGCTCGGTCGTTTCGACAGCAGCTGACGTGTATTTATACCCCTTTTTCACGCTGTCCCACTCCTGCTTGAGCTCGGTTATCACAGGAACTGTCGCTTCCGTAAGCAGTACGGAGCTCTCGGGGTGGTCGTCAAATGACGCACCTTTGATAAAATCCTTTTCGATGTAGCGCCCGTCTACCCATGTGTCACGGCAGTATCCGAGACTTCCGCCCCAGTAGAGGCTGTTGCCTACTCCCCACTCGTCAGCGGAGAATGTCGACTTGTCATCTCTCTGGTAGAGGTAGGTATAGTAGCCGCCCATATCGACCCACGCTCCGTCGCCGACCGTGTCGTATATCTTCTTCCACGTCAGCTCATTATCGCGGGGGATATCGTCCTCCATTTCCACGGAAGCATAGGTGGTGAGAAGCTCCCTTGCGTCTTCAAGTGTGAGCGATTCGTCATTATCTCCGAAGCTGAATTTGCGGACAAGCTTGTCCTCGCTTATCCCCTGACCTTCACCATGTCCCGCTCCGCCGTATGACTTAGTAGTGCCGTCATAGGTGACATTGATGTAAGCGTGGCTGGTCGAGCTCCACTCATATGTCGACTCATCACTGAGACGCTTGGAAACTGCTCCCATCATGCCAGGGAAGCCGAGCGAATCATATCTGTACGGATACAGCGCCGATGCAAGCAGCGACTTATTGTCCCTTCGGGAGTAAGGACTGTAAATATAGAAGCTCTGGTCAACGTGGAAACCGAGGGTAAGGTGCCAGTCTCTGTCGCCAGAGCGGTAGATCTCTCCTCGTATGAAAGAACCGCTGTACAGACATATCGAAGAAAAGCCAGCCTGTACTGCATCCATATTCTCAAAGAAGCTGTCTTTGGTCGCGTAATTCTGTATGAGGTAGTCGCAGTCGTCGCATAGTTCGGGCAGCGTTATCGAAACGTCGGTATCTGTCCACCTGTAATAGCCTGCGATGTAGTAGGAAGGACCGCTGCCGATGTATTCCTTGTACGTCCCCACAGGCATTCCGTGATACGGGGAATATCCCGTGGTTTTCGGGTCGGGCTCTCCGTATACTTCAGTGTTGAACTCAGCCCTTGTTATCGGCTGCTGTACCTGAAGTGTGACCTTTCCGCCGTCAGTACTGTAGCTCTTGAAGATATATCCTCCGTTCACGCGCAGAATATCCTCGTTTTCGTACTCCACATCAGCGTAGAATTTATCATCGTTATATATGACGGATGTCGCGGAGTAAGGCGAATCTTTATCCGAAAACCTGAACGACTCGGGATTCGGATTGTCTGTCCTGACATAGAAATACTCGTTGAACGGCTCGACAAGCGGGTATATCTCGTAGGTGTAGTCAAGCGGGTCGATGTCCTTGCAGGCAGGGTCTGTAGCATAAGAGCTGAGCGTATTCGCTCCGCACATCGGCAGTCCTGATGTCAGCGCACTGCAAATGATGGTAAATGCTGTCGCCGCAGCTGCTGTTTTTTTGTTGTTCATTGATATACCTCCCTCACATCGCTTTCGCGAATATTGTCAACATTATTCTACCATATTTAGTGTAAATTGTCAACCGCTGCGTAAAAAGCAATTCACTTGCGAAAACAGAAAAAGGCGGTATATACCGCCTTTCTGATCGTTCAATTAAGTGCCTTTTCTTTTTTTTCGTTCTTCTCAAACTTGAGAGCACCTGTGTTCTTGTTCTTTTCATTCTCTGCGACGAGCTTCTTGTTTTTCATGTAGTCGCGCAGCATCCTCTACATTCCGCAGCTCCTTCGACTTTCCGCCTCCGATGAACGATACGCGGTGACGCGCATTGAGGTCGGGAGCGTGAGTTTCGATGGCGCGCTCCACATTCACCTCAATGTTCGCGAAGCGCACAAGCTCGTTATCTGCGGCGCGGGCTTGTCGTGCATCTCCTCGATGACTTCTGAATCGTTTATTATCTGCTTCTTCTCCTTGGAAAGTCTGCTGCTCTCACATAAAGCGTATCCCGTCAAGACAAAAAGCTCCCGAAGGACTGATTCCTTTCGGGAGCCTTTTTTGCTCACTTCTGCTGTGTGACGAGTTTTCGCAGTGCGACCATATCAAAGATGTCTACAACGCCGTCTCCGTCAAGGTCCGAGCTTTCGGGAGTTATTTCGGATGCTGTCTTTTTGCCGAGTATGAAGCTGTTCAGCGTGACAAGGTCGGCTGCTCCGATATCGCCGTCGAAGTTGCAGTCTCCGAGAGACACGGGCAGCGCATTGCCTGTGAAGATGTAGGTGTTTTTGCCGCTGTTTGTTATCACGGCAAACTGTCCGCTCCCGCTCACACATACGTCGGGAGCGCTCTTGTCTGACCAGCCGCCGTTGCGGAGCTTCATATCCTTGTGAATCAGCGGGAACTTCTCGCCGAGAGTGATCGAGCTTATTTTGTCGTCATTGTAAAACATAAAGTTCGATGATGTTACAGCAGAGATATCAAAGCTGCTGAGGTCAAGCGCTTCGAGCGCCGAACAGCCGTCGAACATATGCGACATATAGACCGCGCTGCTTGTATCAAATGTGCTGAGGTCGAGACTCTTCAGGCTGCTGCACTCCTCGAACATTGCGCTCATATCAGTCACTTTTCCTGTTTTGAGCGGACTTACGTCGATAGTTTCAAAGCCCGTGCAGCCTCTGAACATCTCCTGCATCTCCGTGACATTTGCGGTGTCGAGCGGACTGAGGTCTATCTTTTTCAGCGACTTGCACTTCCTGAACATCGCCTCCATATTCGTGACCTTGGTCGTATCGAACCTGCTGAGGTCGATGCTTTTCAGCGATTCGCAGGCTGTGAACATCCCGTACATCGTTGCAGCAGAGGATGTGTCGATGTCACCCAGCTCTATCGATACTGCCGAGCGGCAGGCACTGAACATCAGTCCCATGCCCTTGACCTTGCTTGTGTCAAAATTGGAGATATCTATACTGCTCAGATTCTCGCAGTTGGCAAACATCGCTGTCATATTTGTGACCTTTGAGGTGTTGAAGCTGCTCGTATCAAGGTATGTCAGCGCTTTGCAGGAATCAAACATACTGCTCATATCAGTTACGTTTGAGGTGTCAAAGTTTTTCAGGTCGAGGCTCCTTATCTCATGGTCAAAGTAGAACATACTGCTCATATCCTCTACCTTTGACGTATCGAAGCTGCTGAGGTCGACTGTGGTGATAGCAGAGCTCCTCGCAAGCATATAGCTCATGTTCGTAACATTTGACGTATCATAGCCCGACAGGTCGAGGTCATAGAAGCTCCAGCAGCCGTCCAGCATATGCGACATATCCGTAACGCTCGATGTATCAAGACATTCTGCGCACGATTCATCAAGCTTGGTGCAGTATTCAAACAGACTGCTCATATCCGTTGCCTTCGAGGTGTCTATGCTCCCCCACTCGACTGTTTTGAGGTTTTCGCACTCCATGAACATCGCGCTCATATTCTTCGGTGTTCCTGTCGCCTTCGAGAGGTCGATGTGCGTGCATGAATTGTACAGCTTGAAAAGCTCGCTGCAATCATCGGGGAGCACTGTGCCCTCCTCCGCGACGACCTTCTGCACGCTTCTTTTTATGATGAATTCGCTTATCTGCTCTCTGTCGACCTTACCGTGAAGGCTCAGCGTTTTTGCCGCAGGGTCAAAGGTATAGCAGAGCTCGTCATCAGCAGGCTTGTTATAAACATAGGTGTTCGCTCCCGTGTTGCCGATAACGGCGTAATCCTTATCTCCGCTCACTATTACATCAGGCTGCTTCTCATTTGCCCAGCCGTAATTGATAAGTCCCATTGCCTCAGTGATATCGCCCGTTTTTTCTCCAAGCTTTATTTTGCTGAGACCATAGCAGTTCTCGAATACCATGCGCTTGTAGGGAATCTTTGAAAAGTCAAAATTGCTTAGGTCGAGCTCGGTCAGGGATGAACACTCGGAGAACATATAGTCCACGCTCTTCAGGCTTGATGTGTCCATGCCGCTGAGGTCGATGCTCTTCAGCAATGAGCAGCCTGCAAACATTCTTGTCATGCTCTCTGCCCTGCTCGTGTCAAAGCCCGAAATATCTACGGATTCAAGAGCTGCGCAGCCCGAGAACATAGACTGGACCTTCGTGACTTTTGATGAATCAGCCTTTGAGATATCTATCTTCTTGCAGTTCTTGAAAAAATAGAACATACTGCTGCAGCTCTCGGGTAATACTGCATCATCCGCTGCGATAATGCTTGTGACCTTCGCTGCACTGTCAAATCTTCTGATCTCATTGTACGTAAACTCGCCGTGCAGTGTAAGCGTCCCCGCTGCCGCGTCAAAAACAAGGTGCTCCTGCTGAGCGTCCGCAGTCACCGCGGCGGTCACTGCTGCGGTATCAGCTGCGGATGCGTAAGTGCCCGCCATTGCGCCGCTCACGGTAAAAAGCGCGAGCAGCGCTGCTGTTATTCTTTTTGATGTCATGGTTTTTCCTCCCCCAAGTTCTCGTACCTTTATGAGTGGTTTGATAAATCTATTATACGCGCCTTTCGGCATAAAGTCAATACAGTTTTGCACCTGTCCGACTGACAGAAATGAAACGTTCCCGTAAGGGGAGCCCCCTCGAGCAGTTTCGTGGGCTGCCGAATACGTAACGTGAGATCACGGCTCGGTAGCCCACTTTTTCCGTTAAGGATAGCGCTCAGGATCTTCCCTTTACGCCTTTTTCTTATGTCTGCTGTGTTACGGTCTCGCCTCTTTCTATCCTTTCGGCAAGGTCATTGAGATATACCCACCTGTCCATTTTTTCGGCGAGCTCGCTTTCGAGGCTTTCCTTCTTGTCTGAGAGCTCCTGAAGCTTCACATAGTCAGTAGGATTTGCGTTTATCTCGTTTTGCAAGGCAGCGATGTTCTGCTCAAGCACGGCAATATCATCGTCGATAGTCGCGTACTCCCTCTGCTCCTTGAACGAGAATCTCAGCTTAGTCTGAGCAGCTGTACGCTCCCTTTTTTCTGCCTTCTTTTTCGGTCTGACAGTTTCGTTCACGTTCATTCCGACTGCCTTTTCCTCGTAATCGGAGTAGCTGCCGTTGAACCTCGTGCATATGCCGTCACGGAATTCAAATATCTCATTCGCCATCTTATCAAGAAAATAGCGGTCGTGTGAAACAGCGATGACCGCTCCGCTGAAGCCTTCAAGGTAGTCCTCGAGAATGGTCAGCGTAGTGATGTCGAGGTCATTCGTAGGCTCGTCGAGAAGAAGGATATTCGGCGCTGTCATCAGTATCTTCAGAAGGTACAGACGCTTCCTCTCGCCTCCCGACAGCTTCTCGATGCGGTTCCATTGCAGCTCGGAATTGAACAGGAATCGCTCGAGCATCTGCGAAGCGGTCACTGTTCCGTCGGGAGTCCTCACTATATCCGCCGTCTCGCGTATGTAATCTATCACCCGCACAGACGGGTCCATAGACTCACATTCCTGCGAAAAATAGCCGATGTTCACTGTGTCGCCGATGATTATGCTGCCCTTGTCGGGCTTGACCTGTCCCATCAGCATTTTCAGGAAGGTCGACTTCCCTTCACCGTTCCTGCCGACGATGCCTATCCTCGCATCACGCGAGACAATGTACGAGAAATCGGTGATGAGCGGCTTTCCGTCTATCGTCTTGCTGATATTTTCTATCTCGATAGTCTTTTTGCCAAGACGCGACGCTACCGACTGCAATTGAAGCTTTTCTGCCGCAGTCGGTATCTCGCGGTTTTTCAGTGCTTCAAAGCGCTCTATCCTGTCCTTGGATTTTGTGCCTCTCGCACGCGCTCCGCGGCTTATCCACTCAAATTCTCGGCGGTAAAGGCTTCTGTTCCTGCGCTCCGCTGCCTCGGCATCAGCTTCCCGCTGAGCCTTCTGCATAAGGTATTCGCTGTATCCGCCTTCACTGACATTGATATTCCCGCGGTCTATCTCGGCTATTTTGTTGCAGACCTTGTTCAGAAAGTATCTGTCGTGTGTCACCATAACGATAGCTCCGCGGTACCTCATCAGCATATCCTCGAGAAGCTTTGCGGTGTCGTTGTCGATGTGGTTCGTCGGCTCGTCGAGAAGCAGAACATCGCTCGGCTGTATCAGAGCGGCGGCAATTGCGGCACGTCTTTTCTCTCCGCCCGAGAGCGTGCTTATATCGCGCTCGTATCCCGATATACCGAGCTTTTCAAGTATAGACTTTGCTTCATACTCCTTTGCCTCACGAAGGTCGGCAGGCAGGTTCTGCATCACCTGTTCAAGTACGCTTCCGTGTTCGCCGAAAGACGGTATCTGCGGAAGGTAGGATATCCTTATCCCGTTCGTCCTGATTATCTCGCCGTCATCGGGCTCCTCAGTTCCCGAGAGTATCTTTATGAAGGTGGATTTTCCCGTGCCGTTTATGCCGATTATCCCGACCTTGTCACCCTCGTTGAGAAAGAACGATGCGCCGTCGATGACCTTGCGTTCCATGTATGTTTTCGATATATTCTGAGCTGTAAGCAGTATCACATTATCTCTCCTTGAAGAAGAATTTTTCGGTCTGACCAATTTATTCTAACATATAACGCTCAAAACAGCAAGGGACACTGTGCAGGACCGCACTCTGACAATGCGATATTGCAAGTATATTATGTGCGGACAGGCAGGCTTCTGAATATACCCGCATCGAACTTCTGTATCGCAAGCGCGTCATTCGCTGTGATACCGTCGCCGACATTATTGCAATCCGCAGCTACTTTAGCTTCATAAGTCAGTTCATACTTATCCTTGTTCGCGATATATTGCAGTATTGCTACCGCATCTGCGACTGTGACCTTACCGTCAAGGTTAGCGTCTCCTGCCATTCGCACGGCTTGGGCTGTTGTTGAAGCAGAAGTCGTAGTAGTTGTTGTTGTAGCCTTTGCAGTCGTGGTGGTTACTGCTTTGGTCGTTGTTGTGGTCGCCATGGTCGTGGTGGTAGTCGCTTTTGTGGTAGTAGTTGTCGCTTTGGTCGTGGTGGTAGTCGCTTTTGTAGTCGTAGTAGTCGCTTTGGTCGTTGTTGTAGTCGCTTTTGTTGTAGTAGTGGTCGCTTTGGTCGTGGTAGTCGTCGTCTTTGTGGTAGTGGTAGTTGTTGTGGTCGTGGTCGTTGTCTTATGCGGAACTGTTGTTGTGGTATAGACATCGGGCTTCGGGTCTTCTGTGAGCTGCTTTATCGTGATGTCAAAGTATTCGTCATAGGCTGTGTGTGGTATGACTTTGCCGTAAGGTGTAGCAGTATTGTAAGGGATGACCTCCACCGTGCAGGAATACTCGGTATCTCCGAGCTTGAACCTGTTCTCGCCGTCAGCTCCGAATACAGCCTCACCCTTTGAGTTCGATATCCTCATTTCGTAGTATCTGAACGGGTCGATATACAGGTTAAGCCCCGTTATGCGCGGGCACTTTGAAAGCGGTATCTGTTCAAGATATGTTTCAGGTTCGGTCTCTTCGTAGGACATAAAGTCGATGAAGTTGCATTCGCCGAGCTTGTCCTTTTCGCCCATTTCAATGTGGAGCGCACCCTTTGTTTCGTCGTGGAGATAAACGAATGAGATACCCTCATAGAAATTCTTCGGGTCAGTTACGACTTCGACCTCTTTGTGTTCGTCAGTGAAATAACCTCTGTAATCGTATACGTATGAGTCCTGCTTTTCTTCATACCAACCGTTTATTGGACCTGCGCACTGCATAAATACAGTGGAGGTATTGTCTACAATGTAGTAGCCCTTGTTGTCATCCGAGTGTACAGGTCTTACCACATTTGCTGTGTGTGCCGGCAAATGTACACAGAGGAGATCGCGGTCTCTCGTTGCGATCTCATCGCCGATGCTCAGCCTCGAGAGCATATCGAACTCATATGCCATACCGCCGCATACACCTGAATGAAAGCCGATAGCAGAAGCCGGAGAATTCATAAGTCCGCCCATTTTTATACTCTTTGTCTGGTCTTCATTATAAGTATATAGCTTTGAATACCTTGTATTCGTGCGGATGAAGTTTGTTATCTTCTCCATTTTCTGCATATTATTGAGCGAAGGATCATCTAAGTTGTATTTTTCTATGACCTCTCTGGCATACATCTGTCCGACAATGTGCTCATATTTAGACTGTCCAAGAGCATTGAGGAATTCAAGCTTACCATTCAGATTCGGATTTTTCTTATACTCGCTCTCTGCGATCATATAGCAGTCTTCCATATCCGGCATAGCCTGGAATTTTACACTCTCTATACTGACAAGCTCGCGGAATTTATCAAGATCGTCCGATGTTGAATAATATGCCTTGTCGATAGGGTCGTATACATAGACCTCGCTCAGTGGAGTATCGAGTCCAAATGATGATCTGTCAACCATATTGAGATTAGTAAAATCGATATAGACCGTATCCAATGAAGTTACATAAATGTCGTCCAACGACACACTGCTTATCTCACGGATAGTACGAGGTAACTTGACAGTGGTAAGCTTAACGCGGTCAGACGCCATATTAACTGTTATCGGCGTCAAGCCTTTACCTAAGACTGTAACAGTATAGCCGCCAAGTTTTTCGGGAATATCAAGAACACCGTGATCTATGATCCTGTTCGTTTCACCCGAATCAGACACGGCAGAAAGGGTACACTCGCCTTTTTTCGGCAAATCGGGTATATACGTAAAAGTGAAGTCCCCGACCTTGGTCGTCATCTCCTTGACGGCATCCTCCTCGGCGAAAGACATCGTGTATGAAAAGCTTTGCAGTATCATCGCTGCTGACAAGCATACTGATACCGCATTTTTTATTATTCTCATAATATCCTCCTCTGCAATACCCTTGAATGCCATCTTTTCAGGACGTATCAGATATGAATTTATACAGGTCTATTTTATCATTTTTTGCCCGGAAAGTCAATATTTCAGGCTGTTTCTTGAAATATAAGTACAATGAAGTGTCCGCCTTGCGGACAATACAACTGCAAAACCGCCTGCGGTTTCATACCTATGAGACAAAAGTATACTTTTTTGGAACGAAAGGTCATTCATCTTTCCATGCTGTTGAAGTATAATGGATACAGAAGTTATCGCAAAGATGACCGCAATAATAATGAGAGGTGATAATAATGAAAAAATTTGCTTCGGCAGCTTTGGCAGCCGTTTTGCTTGCAGGAACATTACCATTCGGTGCGATACAGTCATCTGCGGCAGAAAAACAGTATGAATTCGAGGAAGGCAGCATAGTCAGCACAGGCGAAAACAGTGCGGAGGTAAGCTCAATGAGCGGTGCAAGCGGCGGAAAAGCAGTCGACCTGAAGGACGGCGGAAATAAGGTCAGCGTGAGAGTTGAGGCAGCAGAGGCAGGTCCTCACAGGATAACGATCAGATACTCTCAGCCCTATGATGAGGACGGCAAATATCAGAACGTTGTCGTCAACGGAAAGAATGTCGGTGAGATATTCTGCAAACATACGGAAGGTGATACCTTCGCGGCTGTGAGCATCAACGCCGACCTTAAAGCAGGCGCTAATGATATTACCGTGGAAGCTTCATGGGGCTGGACTTATCTGGATGCTCTGCTGATAGAAAAGGGAAGCTTCACTTCGTACTCGGGCGGAGGCAGGCTGTCGAACCCGAATGCATCGGCTCAGGCGCAGTCGCTGTACAGCTTCCTCTGCGATACATACGGAAAGAACGTTATATCGGGTCAGCAGGAGTCAACATGGATGGGCAGCGAGGATTATGAGTTCAACATCATAAAGAATGCGAGCGGCAAATACCCTGCCCTGCGTGGGCTCGACTATATGGGCGACGACTTCTCGGGCTGCAACAGACGTGCACAAAAATGGTACAGCAGCGGCGGTATCGTCACCATATGCTGGCACTGCGGAAGCGATTTCAGCGGAAGCCACACCGAGGCTATGAACACCGACCTTAACTGGAATGCTGCCCTCACCGAGGGTACAGCCGAGTACAACAAGCTCATCGCAGGGATGGACAAGGGTGCAAAAGCACTCAAGGAGCTAAAGGAGGCTGGCGTCCCTGTCATATGGCGTCCATTCCACGAATTCGACGGCAAATGGTTCTGGTGGGGCAAGGGCGGTAACGAGAACTTCAAAAAGCTGTGGCGCATCATGTACGACAGGTATACCAACTACTGGGGGCTCGATAACCTGATATGGAGCCTCGGCTACTGCGGCGATGTTAATGCAGGCTGGTATCCCGGAGACGAATACGTGGATATTATCGGCTCCGACACTTATGTAAACCATACCGAATCTCTCAGTGCGATGTACAGCAAAACGGCTCAGGTAGCCGATAAGCCAGTGTGTCTGCACGAAAACGGTCCTATCCCCGACCCCGATAAAATGAAAGCCGACGGTGCTAAATGGCTCTGGTTCATGACATGGCACACCTCTTTCATCGACAGCAATGAATTCAATACCGCTTCATATCTGAAAAAAGTCTACAACAGCGACTATATGCTCACGCTGGACGAGCTCCCCGACATCTATCACTACGGAAGTACGGGGTCATCCGATGTGACCGAGCCTGTATTCGTTATAGCTCCGCCAAAAAGCGTTAAGGGCGATATCAATGCTGACGGCACGGTAAATGTCGCGGACGCAGTTTTACTTCAGAAGTTCATTCTCGGAGACGGCAGTGCTGTCATCTCAGATATGGAAGCAGGAGACCTATGCGAAGATGACGTCATCGACTCATTCGATATGATACTTATGAGGAAGCTCATCACGGCTGCTCCCGCTCCCGAATCTCCCCCAAAGCAGCCCGATACTCCCAAATCGGGATACAGTTTCGACCCTGCAAAAAAATATGCCGAGTATCCCGCCTCATACAAAAACAGTATTCAGCAGGCAGGAACTGTCGTTAAAGAGTCATATAACGGCATAAACGGCACAAATTCGCTGAATGTGTATCTCCCTTACGGTTACGACAAGAATAAAAAGTACAACGTTTTCTACTTCATGCACGGCATGGGAGATAACGAAAATTCGCTGTTCTACAACGATAACGGCGAGATGCGGCGTGTGTTCGACAACATGATAAGCAACGGTGACATCGAGCCGATGATAATCGTAACTCCTACGTTCAACAAGGTCAGTGCTGATACCTTCTACAATGCCGAAAACTTCTACAAAGAGCTTCGTGAAAGCGTTATCCCGTTCGTCGAAAGCAAGTATTCTACCTATGCGGCATCTGCTTCAAAGGAAGATATCGCAGCTTCGAGAATGCACCGTGCCTACGGCGGTTTCTCGATGGGAAGCGTGTCTACATGGGCTGTTTTCGAGAATTGCGTCGACATCATCGGCTACTTCATGCCCCTCAGCGGCGCTCATCACTGGGGTACGGGCAGCGCAGACGCAGGTGCTCTTGCGCGTGCTGTAGGCAATGCAGGTCTCGGTAATGACGAGTTCTTCATAATGTCAGCAACGGGTACATCGGATTTTGCCTATCCTGTGCTCGGACCGCAGATAGAGGATATGAAAAAGCAGGGCTGCTTTGAATACACCTCCGATTTCTCAAAGGGCAATTTCTGGTTCATTCTCGCAGACGGCGGAGAACACAGCTGGTATTACGTAAGACAGTATCTGTATAACTGTCTGCCGTCATTCTTCCGTCAGTAACATCACTGCATCGCTGACTCCGAATCATTCTATACAGCCAAAAGCTCCGACGGACTTCCGCGGAGCTTTTGGCGTATTGACGTATCATCGCTAATGTTGTATAATCATAAAAAAAAGGGGGGATCTCATGGACAGTATTGGAAGGATAGCGGTGATCATCCCTAAGATAAACAATAATACCGAGTCCGTTTTCATTGATGCCATCCACTCAAAGGCACGTGAATACGGGTATGATACGATAGTGATATCGGGTGTGATAAACTACGTAGACCAGCACCTCGATATCGCGTACAGCAAGGGGCAGACAAATATCTACGACCTGATACTGCACGGGGATTTCGACGGTTTTATCTTTGATGCCGATTCGTTTTGCAGTCTGCGGCTCAGGAACACGATACTCGATATGCTCCACAGGCGCGGTCTGCCGTGCGTGGCAATTGACCTTGTTCAGCCGTATTTTCCCGTTATCTCGGCAGATGAGGATTTGCAGCTTTACCTTTCGACCGTTCACCTGATCAGAGAGCACTCATGCAGAAAGCTTTACTGCATCGGCGGTCATAAGGGCGATATACCGTCGGAAAGGCGCATTGACGGCTTCCGCAGGGCAATGGCAGAAGCAGGGCTGTCCTGCGGCGATGGCTGCATTTTCTACGGCGACTACTGGCGGGATGTCCCGCACAGGATTGCCCTTGATATCGCTGAGGGACGCATCGCTCAGCCCGACGGGATAATCTGCGGCAGCGACATCATGGCTGCCGAGCTGGTACGCACTCTCACCGCTAACGGTATACGCGTCCCCGAGGACGTGCGCGTAACAGGCTGCGACGGCAGTATCATCTCGCAGACTGAACGTATCACCCTCACAACCGTCGCAGGTCAGGAAAGGATAAACGGTACTATCGCCATAAACAGACTTCTTTCAATGATAGGCAGAAACGTGGAGGATGTTCCGCTGATGCCCGAACTCGTTATCGGAGAGAGCTGCGGCTGTGCCGATATCGGCGGGATACGCCGAAGCACCGCCCTGTCGGAGATCAGGGAATACTCGGGAACGGTATTCGGTATTCTCGAACAGCGCATAACAAACAGTCACGGAGAAATGATACGCAGGATGTCGGAGTGCAGGGATATACACGATGTATGCGGTACCTTTCTCGGCTGCTGCTATATGATATCAACGTGCGTCCGTGCCGAGCTTTGCCTGTGCGACGACTGGTGCAGGGACCTCAGCGACCCGTCTGTTTACCGAAGAGGCGGACTTTCCGAGCATATGCTGCTTGCGGCTGCCTCTGATACGGGCGACGGAAAAATGACAGACTTCATGACAAAGGATATTCTTCCTTCACTGAACAGACCGCATACGCCGCAGCTGACAGTCTTGACGTCACTGCACTATAAAGGGCAGATATTCGGTTACACCGCCTTCACCTACGAAAAGGCTGTTCATATCATTCTCGATGAGTTCTATACGAACTGGTGCGATGCTGTCGCGAGCGGACTGAATACCGTTCAGGACAGAATGTACAAGGCTCATGTGAACAAACGGATAGAATCGCTTTCGGAATTTGCACCCGTGCTGGGTATATTCAATAAACGCGGACTTATCAGCAAGCTGATGAATATGCTTGCCGAGAATAATACCGCAGGGATCTTTCTTGTGCTGCTCTCGTACATCAAGGAAGAGAGAGTGCATTACGGTGTCCCGCCGATCAATACCATCGTCAACGCGCTGCGGATAAGCGACAGCAGAGCAGTGCTCGCAAGCATCGGCGATGACATCATTGCTATCGCACTTCCTCACGACAGCGGCACGCTCTCCGAAAAAGAGCTTGCACGGGATATATCCGATAAAGTCACAAGCTCGTATAAGGGCTCGGTAGTGCTGAAGGAGGAGCGCATAGCGACTGTCTCATCCTCGGTATCACAGGCAGAGATATTCAGCATCGACCACCTGATAGGCAGCATGGCTGATACGCTGAAAGGCAAAATGATAAGCCAAAGCTCGGGAGTATTCAATTACAGAGAACGCTTCTGTGCTCTGCGCGACGATATTTTCCGTCACCCCGAAAAGGAGTGGAACATCGAGGCGATGACCCGCAGCATGGGGCTGAGCAAAAGCCATTTCCACCGAATCTACAAAGAGTTTTTCAATTCAAGCTGCAAGGACGACATAATTGCTTCAAGGCTTGACAGGATAAAATGGCTGCTTGAAAATACCACTCTTTCATTATCACAGATATCCGAACAATGCGGATACTCCAATTACAGCCACTTTGTCAGGCAATTCACCGATCGCACAGGAATGCCGCCGTCCGCTTACAGGAAGCTTATGAGCAAAAATGCAAGCATTTTGGGATAAAAGAGCATTTACTGCCGCATATCAATGGTGTATCATTATTACAGGAGCTTTCGGGAGCATTTCTGCACAAATATGCTCCGTGGCGATCAGCTTCGGAAGATCATTCCTTTCTTCCCGAAGCCTCAGTAAGGCGGACAGATCTGATATGAACTAAGGGACGGACCACAGGCTGCTTTCACGATGAAAGCTGCTTCAGGCACGTCCCTGTTTTCTTTATTTGACGGATCTGTCCGCAAACTCTGCGCGGCTTTTCACCTTATTTTCCGAGATATCCCCTCAGCTCGGCAAGTCTGCTTTTCATGTCGCTGAAACCGAGCAGATACAGCGCTCCGAGCTTATCCATGTCGCCGTCAAATCTTGTGACTGTGACAGGTTTTGACGGAGCTATCAGGAATATTTCACCCGCCAACGCCTTTTCTTCCAGCATCCCGACCATTGAGTTGAAGTTCCCGTTGGTCTTTTCCATTGAGTTGAGAAGTTCGGGGTATCTGCGGTACATGAACCTTGCGGCTCGTGAAAGTCCAGGCTCACGGCGGTATGAGAGCTCTCTCGTCCGCACAACGACGATCTTCTTCTCGCCGCTGCTTTCCGCCCACGGAAACGGTATCTTCTCCGCACAGCCGCCGTCAAGGTAAGGCACTCCGTTTATCTTCACCGGCATTGATACATACGGTACGGTTGCCGATGCCTGTACTGCTCTTGAAAGGTTGCATCTGCCCTTTTCAAAGTATTCTACCTTGCCTGTAAGCATATTTGTTGCGGATACAGCCAGTCTGCGCGAAGGGTCGGAAAGGCGCTTTCTGTCGAGCGGAAGTTCCTTGATTATCTGCTTGAACAGATATGAGAACCCTGTGATGCCGTGGTCGCGGAGAAGTGCTCCTATCCCGCAGTAATTCCAGTCATGGCGGTATGTTAGGTCGATCCTCGCTCCCCAGCCTATCTGTCCCGAGACGTATCCGATAGCTGACAGTGCTCCTGCCGAGCACCCCACGACCGAGGTGAAATTTATATCGTTCATCATCAGGCAGTCGAGCACGCCGAGGGTATACAGTCCCTTCCAGCCGCCGCCCTCAAGCACGATGCAGCCGTTTGTAAGAGTATCTCCCGCTCTGCCCGAGGGGAGCTTGTCAAGATGTCGGTAAACCTTTCTTTCCATTATATCATCACTTTCTGTTTGGTATTATTCTTTGCAGCCGTTCAGATCGTTGTGATGAACGGTGTGAGCAGTATGATTATCATGCATACAGGGCATACATATTTGATCATCACTCGGAACAGCAGCTTTGCCTTGAACTTTTTCTCGCCGTGCAGCACCTCTTCCTCGACGTAAGTCGTTTTTGCCGCATAGCCGATAAGAATGCAGGTCAGGAAGGCGAGAACAGGCATCATAACGTTGTTTGTGATGAAATCAAAGAAATCAAGGAACTGCATACCTGCGATCTTGACGCCCGACCATGTGCTGTATCCCAGTACAGACAGCATTCCGAGAGCCAGCGTTACCGCAATAACAATAAGGCAGCTCACCACTCTTCCAAGCTTGAATTTTTCCATCACAACGGCAGTAACGGTCTCCATGAGCGATATAGACGATGTGAGAGCCGCAAGTGTGACGAGTATGAAGAAAGCTCCTCCGATGATCTCACCCGCAGGCATATTGTCAAATACAGCCGGCAGTGTCTTGAACATCAGGCTCGGACCCGCATTCAGCTTTTCGGTGCTCCCGCCCGAGAAAACAAATACAGCAGGTACGATTATGAGCCCTTCGAGGAATGCTACGAGTGTATCGAAGATCTCGATCTGTCTGACCGAATGCTCAAGCGAATCCTCTTTCCGCATATATGAGCCGTATGTTATCATAATGCCCATAGCCAGCGACATTGAGTAGAAAAGCTGTCCCATGGCTCCGACGATGGTCTTCAGAAGCTGATCGAAGGTGAAGCCCTTGAAGTTCGGGAGCACATAATATTTCAGTCCCTCAACTGCGCCGTCGAGCGTGAGAGTGTATATCGAGATACCGATGATGATGATAAGCAGCACGGGCATCAGGAACTTGCTGAGTATCTCGATGCCTTTCTGAACTCCGAGCATTACCACGGAAGCATTCAGCACGACATATATAACGAAGAATATCGTCGGCTGCATCGGGTGCGAGATGAAGTTATCGAAGAATGTGACCGAGCCGTCGCCGTAGGTCTCGGTCGCGACCGTATGTCCGTGTACGGTAATGAATTCGACCATGTATTTGGTGACCCAGCCGCCGATAACGCAGTAGTACGGAAGTATCAGCGTGGGAACAGCCGCCGCAAGAAGTCCGAGAGCCGAAAAGCGCTTGTCAACAGCTTTATATGCGCCGATAACGCTCTTGCCTGTCCTTCTTCCGATGGCTATCTCGGTTATCATGAGCGTGAAGCCGAACGTCACCGCGAAGATGATGTACACCAGCAGAAAAATTCCTCCGCCGTATTTTGCAGCGAGATAAGGGAATCTCCAAATGTTTCCGAGTCCGACAGCAGAGCCTGCTGCGGCAAGTACGAAGCCTATCTTAGAGCCGAATCCGCCTTTGTTCACTGATGAGTTTGTTTTCGTTTTTTCCGCCATTTTTCAATGTCCTTTCATTAATGTCAGTAATTTTTGACAGTCTATCTATCATTATATCATATATTGTTTCAAATAGCAAGGGGCGGTGCGGCGGGAAACTGACGCTGCGGAAAGCTTGACACGAAACAGACTCCGCGGACACCGCGACGGCGGAGTACCGAAATACTGGCCTCGCAGTGGACAAAATTTGCATTTTCCATTGATTTTTCTGCCGCAAAATGCTACAATTATCTTAAGGCAACACCGCACAAGCTTTGTGCGGTATTGCCTTAACATAACACACACGGAGGCTTAAAATGAATCTCTCAAAAGCACCGATAATAGCCGTTGTAACCGCTCTCGCGAACGGCTTCGCAGAAAAGGAACTGCTAAGCGGCATAATCTCGGAAAATAAGAAAAACGGATTTGCGACCGTCGTTTTCTCGAATATTTACAATACCGTCCAGCAGAATGACAACCTGATGTGCGAGCAGGAGATATACGACCTCATACGCTCTCCCGATATAAGCGGTATCATTCTCCTCTGCGAGTCCTTCGTCGAGGAAGCCAGCAGGCGGCGTATCGCCTCTGTCCTCGCAGGAAGAGACATACCGATAGTCGGTATAGGCACGCGCCTCGCGGAATTCGAGGAGCTCAGATACACGCGGGTCTCGTCGGACGATGCAGGCGATGTTGCTGAGCTCACCTCGCACCTCATCGAGAAGCACGGCTTCACTGACATCGACTTACTCACCGGACTCAGGAACATCGAGGCTTCACACGTCCGCACAGAAGGCTATATCAGGGCACTTGAAGCGCACGGGATCACTCCCGACCGAAACCGTATCTTCTTCGGCGACTTCTGGCTCACCTCCGGAGAGCAGCTCGCTCAGCGCTACATCAGCGGCGAGCTGCGTATGCCGCAGGCTGTCATCTGCGCGAGCGATATGATGGCTTACGGTATGCTGCGCAAATTCGCGGACGCTCACATAAATGTACCCGAACAGATAACCGTTGTAAGCTATGAATACTCAGACAGGCGAATGTACTATTCTCCGCCGCTCACCTGCTTCCGCAAGAACCGCCCTGACCTCGGAAGGTCTGCTGCCCGACACCTGCGGCATCTCATTGAGGGGCTCGCTCCGCCCGCGTTCATCCCGCCGCGCGGGAGCTTCGTTTTCGGCAGGAGCTGCCCGTGCAGCCCCGATAACGAACTCACACTTGCCGAGCTCCGCAGCGCTGAGCAGCGCAGGGATTATACCGACCTAAGCCTCTTCAGCACCATGGAGCAGCTCCTCACTCTCGCCCGCGATATGGAGAGCTTTATCCGTATCGTCAGCGAGCATCAATGGCTTATCCGAAACAAGCTGAATATCTATCTCAGTCTCTTTTCCGACTGGAATGAGCAGGGCAGTAACAAGTCCGATATCATGCGCTCCGTCAGCGTGATAAGCGGCAGTCCCGACAGTGCATTTGAATCGGACAGGTTCGACCTGCGCACATTCTTCGCTCACGAGCGCGACGCGGCAGTGTGCTACTTCAATCCGCTGTTTTCGGGTCAGAAACTCTTCGGCTATATGGCGATACTCTACGACACGCCCGAAAGCTACGACGACGTTTACAGACACTGGCTGAAATCTGTCTCTATCGGTCTGGAATTCCTTCGCCTGAAAAACGATATACGCTATCTGATAAGCTGTCAGAATGTCTCGGAATACAGGGACACCCTCACCGGAATGAACAACGAGAAGGGGCTGCGGAGAGCGTATCAGGCGATACGCGTACACGATAACAAGACTCTCTTTCTCACCGCTCTCCGTATCGACCTATTTCCCCACCGTTTCACCGAGGAGGACGTCCGCAGCCGCACCGATGCGTTCCTCGGCGCAGCAAGGGCTATCTCGAAATTCTGCGGCAACCACGACGTTTCAGGGCGTATCGGCGACGACCTGTTTATCTGTATCGTTCAGAGCCTCGCCACGGCTGAAATGATCTCCGACCTGCTGAGCTCCGTTCTTGTACAAGAGCGCGCGTACATCAGCTACGCCGGAATGAACTCGTTCGCCTGCTGCACTATCCCCTGCGGAGAGGACAGCTTTGACGTTCTCATGGAGCGCGCGGAGGAAGTCCTCGGCGCCGAGCAGCGCAGAATGTCTCTCCGACGCAAAAACAGGTATTACAGCGAATTGCTCGAATCCCGCATCCGCATCTACACCGAGACCGAGACCACCTTTGAACGCGACAGCGACAACGTCCCGTCTGGACACATCGACTCCTTCCGCCGCAATTACAAGTCCTGCTTCGGTATCAGCTTTCATCAGGACTGTATAAATGCACGCCTCGCCAAAGCCAAATACTACCTCGCCACCACTTCGCTGAGTATTTCCGATATTTCCGAGAAGTGCTGCTATCTCGACTATAAATACTTCCAGCGGCAGTTCGCGGCAAATGTCGGCATACCTGCGCTCAGATACCGTAATCTTATCAAGGGATAGTGTCGGTTTTGTCCACTAAAAGCCAACATTATGGGTTGTTATCATTCCTCACTGAGCGTAAAATAATTATGACAATATAGTTCGTGTCTATTTCAGCAAATCAGGAGGAATGATCAGAATGAAGATGAAAAAAATCATTTCATCGCTCGCCGCAGCTGCTATGCTGCTCACCGCAAATGCCGGACTCACCGGCGTCGAAGCTGCCGACGACGATATGAGGGACATCACTACTACGGAGCTCGTGAAGGATATGGGTATCGGCATAAACCTCGGAAATACGTTCGAGGCGTGCCCGAACTGGTACGAGGAGGACTGGATAGCCAAATGGAGCGACGGAACTCCGAATGATTACGAAAAGGCGTGGGGAAGTCCCATTATCACTAAGGAAATGATAGAGGGAATGGCGAAGGAGGGCTTCGGCGTCCTGCGTATACCCGTCGCGTGGTCGAATATGATGGAGCACGACGGTACATACACTATCAACCCTGATTATGACGCACGTGTTCATGAGATCGTTGACTGGACTATCGAGAGCGGTATGTACGCTATCATCAATATCCACTGGGACGGCGGCTGGGTGAACAAGTTCCCCGATGACAAGGACGAGAGTATGAAGCGCTATACCCGTATGTGGGAACAGATAGCCGACAGCTTCAAGGATTACAGCGACTACCTTATGTTTGAATCCCAGAATGAGGAGCTCGGCTGGGAGAGCATTTGGAACCCGTGGGGCGGTACGGACGGCAAGGCTGAATCATATGCGCTCTGCAACGAGATAAATCAGAAATTTGTGGACGTCGTAAGAGGCTCAGGCGGAAACAACTCCAAGCGTCATCTGCTCATATCGGGCTATAATACAGCTATCGACCGCACCTGTGATGATATGTTCAAAATGCCGTCTGACCCCGCGAACCGTATGGCGGTGTCCGTCCACTACTATTCGCCTGCCGGATTCGCTATCCTCGAGGAGGACGCGGACTGGGGCAAGGCTACTCCCACTTGGGGAAGCGAGCAGGACTATGCCTCGCTCAGAAGCGATATGGCAACACTCAAGTCGCACTTCACCGATAAGGGGATCCCCGTTATCATCGGCGAATACGGCTGTCCCACAAAGAATAAAGAGCCCGAATCGGTGCGCCGCTTCCTCTCATCTGTGTGCGAGGAGGCTTACAAAAACGGTCACTGCCCCATTATGTGGGCTACTCCCGGCGGACACTACAACCGCGAGACCTTCAAAATGGAGGATCAGGAGCTCCGTAAGAAGCTCTTCGAGATAGGCGGCAAGGAGTTTTCTCCGAAGCAGGCTGTCCCCGCTCCCGTTATGGGCGACGTGAACAGCAGCGGCACATTCGAGGTAGCCGACCTCGTCACAACTCAGAAATGGCTGCTCGGAAGCCCTGACGCAGCTCTCGCCGAATGGAAGAACGCCGATTATGACGGCGACGGCAGACTCGATACCTTCGACCTCTGCCTTATGAGAAAAGATCTCCTCAATAAACAGTAATATTTCCCTTTTTTCAGAAAAAGTCCGCACAGGTGCTGTGGCTAAGCCGCTCACAGCCCGTGCGGACTTTTTCGTTTTATATTATTCTTCAGCTGCTATTCTTCTACCTTGCCTGCCTTGAGCCTTGCAATGTAGTCCTTTGTCTCGGAGGAGACAACTCCGGAGAGCAGTATTATCGCGACTACGTTCGGAATAGCCATTAGTCCGTTGAATATATCCGCAAGGTTCCATACAGCCTCTACTGCAAGATAGGGACCGATGAATACCGCAGCGATGTATACCCATCTGTAAATGCCGGCAACATACTTGTTCGCGCCTGTAAGATAGGAAAGGCGGCGCTCGGAATAGTAATTCCAGCCGAGAATAGTCGTGAATGCGAATACCGCAAGGCAGGACATAAGTATGAACGACGAGACCCTCTCGCTGAACGGCAGACCATAATCAAATGCGTCCATCGTTATCATTACGCCCTTGAGCTCGGCTGTGTTGTGACTGCCGGACATTATTATCGCAAGTCCTGTCATCGTACATACGATGATAGTGTCTATGAATGTGCCGGTCATTGTGACGAGTCCCTGACGGACAGGCTCGTTCGTCTTTGCGGCAGCTGCTGCGATAGGCGCAGAGCCGAGACCCGCTTCATTTGAGAATATCCCTCTCGCAACTCCGCTCTTCATCGCGTACATCATAACTGTTCCCGCAGTACCGCCTGCAACAGCCTTCGTGCTGAATGCACCCTCGATTATCGCCGAGAGCGCTGACGGTATCTCTGTGATGTGACAGAATATGATCGTCAGACAGCAGCCTGCATATGCAACTATCATCACCGGGACGATGACCTCGGAAACTGTCGCGATACGCTTGATGCCGCCGATGACGATGAGCGCGGTGAGCAGCGTTATCAGTGCGCCTGCTATGACCGTCGTCCACGTATAATCCATACCGAACAGCGTTACCGTATGCTTCATATCAGGGTCAAAAAAGGTATTCGCCGCAGATGTGATACCGTTTATCTGCGTTATCGTACCGATGCCCATTATTCCCGCAAGAAGTCCGAATACCGCAAATATCTTGCCGAGCCATTTCCATTTTTTGCCGAGACCGTTCTCGATATAATAGAAAGGTCCGCCGAGATAATTGCCGTTTTCGTCCTTTACACGGTACTTTACTGCAAGAAGTCCCTCTGCGTATTTCGTAGCCATTCCGAGAAATGCCGCAAGCTCCATCCAGAAAAGAGCTCCCGGACCTCCTGCCGCTATCGCTGTTGCTACACCGACGATGTTTCCTGTTCCGACCGTCGCCGAAAGAGCCGTACACAGTGCCGCAAAGCTCGATACTTCGCCGCTTCCGTTCTCCTCGTTCTTAACCATATACTTCAGCGCAGTTCCGAGCCTTCGTACCTGAAGGAGCTTCAGCCTCGCCGTGAGCAGCACACCGCATACCATTATGAGGATTATGAGAGGAAGTCCCCATACATAGCTGTCTGCTACGCTTATAAAATCATTGATCTTATCCAAAGATGCACCTCCGGGTGTCAAACTTCGTTAAAATTATATCACAAATCTCCCGTATTGTCAATGTTTATCCGAGCAATTATTTCTCAGCGCCCTTGAAATCAAACTGCCGCTTTGCAGCGCTTCGTACTCGGAGGCGGTCTCTGCAATGACGGCAAGAACGACTCATTCGTCCTTCGCCTGCTCCGCAAGCTCATTCTCAAAAGCTGGATCTGTTCGGTATACTTCAGAGCATGGCCGCATATGATTTACAAAAAAATCAGGAGGCTCACAATGAATAATAAAAACAGAATAAAGCTCATAGCTTCGGGAATTACTCTGTGCTGCTGCGCCGCGGCGGTCGGAGCGGTATCGGTGATAAGCAGCAGGAACAGCGGTGGGGCGGCTCCGGCAGCGCTGATGCAGGACGATGAGCTGCCGGTCATTATCCTCGATGCAGGACATGGCGCATCAACTTAAACGAGTTCATAACAAGCATAAAAATATCCGCCCGTTTGGGCGGATATTTCGCTGTATGTCGTTATTCGTACAGTTATGAAGTCTTGCCTGTCATATACTCCTTTAGTGATGGTACATCACCCGAAGCAGTTGAAGCCATAGCATAGTACGCGAGTATCGAGGAAGCGTCCTTTGCGTCGACCTTACCGTCGGCGTTGACATCGGCAGCCTTGTGCTGTTTCTCTGTCAGACCGTCCTCACTGCCTGTAGATACCTTGGCGTATGCGACAAGCACAATTGAAGCGTCTTTAGCATCGACCTTGCCGTCCTCGTTCACATCTCCGAGATCATAGTCATCAGGCTGTGAAGGAGTAGTCTCAGTAGTTGTGGTCGAGACAGGCTCTTCGGTTGTAGAGGCTGTTGTAGTCTGGGAAGTCGTTGTTGTGGACTCTGTAGACTCGGTCTCTGTTGTCGAAGTCGTAGTTGATGTGCTGGTTCCAGATTCAGTTGTAGACTTTGTCGTTGACGCTGTGCTGCTTGTCTCCTTGGTGGATTCTGTCGTTGTTGCAGTAGTCGAGGTCGTAGTTGTTGCAGTCGTTGAGGACTCCTTTGTGGTTGTGTCAGAAGTTGACTCTGTGGTGGAGGTCTCAGTTGTGCTGCTTACAGTTGAAGTCGTAGTTGTTGTAGCAGTAGTTGTTGTGCTCTCGGAAGAAGTAGCAGACGTGGTAGCTGTTGTACTTGCTGTTGTGGAAGCAGTTGTACCGCTTTCAGTTGTTGTAGCTGTTGTCGTGGTCGTAGATGTGCCGGAGGTTGTTGTAGATGTGGTATCCTCAGTTGTTTCCGTTGTAGTGGAAGCTGTTGTGGATTCCTTGGTAGATGTTGTGTAGACTGTTGTTGTGGTAGT
>FNZT01000008.1:186355-219869 GCA_900109435.1 Ruminococcus sp. YRD2003
CGGAAGCAGTTGTTGATGTAGCCTTTGTAGTGCTTGCAGTCATGGAAGCAGTAGTTGTTGTTGTGGACTGCTCGCCTGTGCCAGAAGCAGTTGTTGATGTAGCCTTTGTAGTGCTTGCAGTCGTGGAAGCAGTAGTTGTTGTGGACTGCTCGCCTGTTACGGAAGCAGTTGTTGATGTAGTTTTTGTTGTGCTTGCTGTTGTGGAAGCAGTCGTCGTTGTTGTGGACTGCTTGCCTGTACCGGAAGTTGTCGTTGTTGTTGTCGTGGTTGATGAAGTGGCCGTTGTGGAATCAGTCGTTGTCGGCTTTTCGCCTGCCTTGATGACTATTTCTTTTATTACATTTCCGTTTTCATCATGGAGAATACCATCCTTTTCAACGACCTCACCCTCGGGAGAAGCAACATAGCAATCCTCAAGGGTCAGCTTATTTGTAGAAATAGCAAATTCTGTAACCTTTATTGTTATATCCGAGTTGATTACCGTAAGATTCACGTCTGCGTCTGCTAAAAAACCGACATCACCGTTCATATCAATACTTGCATTTTTTATTGTAAGGTCTTTTATGTATCCTATGCATATTCGTGATTCATTTACAAGTTTCAGCTTTCCGGAACCGGTAATAGTCGTTGCACCGCACATAATAAGCAGCGGGGCGTTTTCATCTTTAGTACGTGTCAACGTTGAATCCTTCTTGACGTCAATTGTAAGACCTTCTATCCGGCTGAATATGCTCTCCTCTAAGTCAACGTCCCCGTTAATGCTGAGGGTTTTGGCTGCCGGGTCGTATACGAGCTCCTTCTTGCCGTTTCCGAGGATATCCTGACAGTTGTCGGAGGATACCTGTATGCCGTCATCTCCGTTTACCCAGAGGTCGTAGAACTCAACAGCTTTCTTCGTCCTGACCTGAAGAATCGTCGTATTATCGGATGCTACATTCTGGTCATAGAATCCGGGCTGAATGAATACTGTGTAGAGATTATCTGCCTCGAGACCCGAAAGAGTAGCGTGTGTGGGGTCTTCCGCGTTTACTTCCCAGTTTTTCTCGGGGATCATATTGTTCGCGTCTCGCATAGCTGAAATAGCTGAGCCGATCGTCTCGCCGTATTTTTCCGTGACAGCTGCTATTATTTCCTTTTCTGTTTTACCATCATTCATCATCCCGGTGGCTTCTGCAATTGCAGGAAGGATGTCAAGACCTGTAATGTCGGGGACATTCTTAAATGTCATTATATGACTCTCAGGCTTAGTGGGGAAATAGTCCCAGGTGAGCGTGAACTGCTTCTCCTGAATGTCGGAAGCTCTCAGATTCTCTACCTTCGCAGATAATGTCCTTACCTGGAGCTGCGAACAGCAGTTTTCATTGCATATCGCCCCGTCGTATTTACAAGGCTTGACTATGAGTGTATAGAGCGTGTCGGGTTCGAGTTTCTCTACCGCCATGCTGAGTTCGCCGGGAACGCTTATCAGTTTGTCTTCCCGATGGATAATATTGCCCGAATCATAGTAAGCCGCGGCTATTTCGGCGAATGTCTCATCATACTTTTCGGAAAAGTATTCCCTGACATCTTTAAGAGCCTTTTCAACTGCCAATTTGTCCGGCATACCGTCTTCGATATAGGAATTTATATTTTTTTCAAACTCATCCTTATACTCATCAGCGATATTGATAACAGAATTGATATTATAGCCATTCAGCTCAGGGATATTCTTGTATACCCTGATGCATACTCCATAGCCCTCGGGCATAGCGTCCCATGAAGTGTTAAATGAAACAGGTGTAACATCGGTCGCATTGAAGTTCTGTACCTTCATAACCTTTGTGGTCGCGTATGCATTTGAAACGCTGACAGTCTCAAGAGCAGCGTTCTCGGAATGAGGCATAACGTAGAATGTGTAATCCTCAGCAGGATAAAGTCCGTCTATCGTTATCTCGTTTTCTGTCGTATTGATAAAGGTCATGCCGGTATCGCCGAATGCAGGGTGGATACGTGTCATGAGAGTTGAATCGTCGACCTTCTCACTCAGTTCAGCGAGGTTATCAACGGGTGCATCGCCAAGAAGACCGAATACGTCAACGGAATCAACACCGGCAGGCATATCCCAGCTGAGCTTCACGCTCGTTGCTTTAATATCGTCCTCGGAGATAGTGAGATTTTCTATTGCAGGCAGAGGAGTCACGAACGAGCTTTCGTATGTTTCCTCAGAAAATACGCGCATAGGTTTAGACGCACCCTGAGACTTATAATAATATGTGTTCAGACAGAGCTTATAGTTTTTTCCTGCTGCAAGCTCTGTGAACGTATACGAAGTGGTATCGGCAGGTATAATTTCATGTACAAGCTCATTATCATCACCGTCTTTTAATATGAGCTTAACTCCTCTTGCATTGACAGTATCCCATGAAACAACAGCGCCGTCTGAGGTGATATCAGTTATCTGTACATTCTCGGGAACGAGAGTATATCCGGGAACGATATTGAAATGCTCGTCCTCTGCGCCGCAATCCTTGCACTTTCGGCAGGTGTAGCCGTCTTTGCCGAAATCAGGCAATTCTGTATGATAGAGATATTCACCGTTTGCCTTGACTTTCCATGTGTGACCTGTTGCGGGGATAACTACTTCCTTAGTCTGTATGCAATTTTTACACTTTACTGTTCCTGTGCCATCCTCTGTGCAGGTAGCAGGAGTGATCGCTGTGATTTTATCCATATCCCAGTCGTGAGCGTCAGGGTCTAATGCTTCTTCTTTTGTATTGCAATTCAGACAATAACGGACCTTTCGGCCGCAGTTTGTATCATCGCTCAGCCAGCCGCCCCATGCGTGATTTTCGTTCATTTCGCAATCAGCGTCGACCACGGCAAATGCAGCATGACCAATACCAACGCCGAGTTTCGGATCTCTTGTTGAGATCGTTACCAGCGCCTCTCCAAGCTCAACATTATTGGAGTAGGAAACGTTATACTTATTAAGTTCATCTGCCGAAAGAGGCTTGTCAAATAATGAGGTCAGCGCAGGTGTCAAAGGCTCGCCTACCATATAGTACATACAGTATTCTGTGCCGCCTTCGACCTTATCCGGGTCAGCAAAGCTGTAATTGATAAAATCAGTCGTGATCTCTTCATTAAGGTCAGGCACAGCAACGAATTCATCATTGCCACTGTATTTTGTTACATAATTCTCGGCAATGGAATCACCGTAAACAATGACCTTATTGTCAGAGGGGGCGATATTGTAGATCTCACTGCCTGTTGACTTAAAGCCGATTCCGGTGTCTCCAAGATAATAGTTTTGCAGTCCATTCGGCAGAGCTACCCACTTGAGCTGCGGCATATCGAGGAATGCGAACATACTGATGTGTGTCACGTTTCCGGGAACATATACGCTCTTGATGTTAGTGCCGCGGAACGCCTCGCCGGATATATACTCGAGCGAGTCGGGGAGCTCTATCTCAGTCAGCCCTTCACAGCCATAGAATGCGCCCCAGTTTATTATCCTGACACCTTCGGGGATAGTCACGCTCGTGAGCTTTGAGCTTCCTATGGGCGTATCAAACATACGTCCGGGTATCTCAGTGATATTATCTCCGAATTCAGCCGATACTACGCCCGGGAACGTGCAGGGGGAAACTCCGTCGGTCACCTTGCTCGCATTGAATATGAGCTTGTCGATAGTCGGGTAACCTGCCGCTATCTCTTCGTCATCCCTAAATGTAGATGACGAATTATAGCCGAAGAGATCATTGGGTATCTTGGTCACTTTATCTGTGATAGTAACGGTGCCGATATGAGCGTTCTTGAATATCTCACCGACTCCGTCATAATGAGAGGTGATGTCTGTATCTATCACGAGCTCATCTATCTCAGCGCCCCTGAATACGCAGCTGGAGAGTTCGATAGGCACGCCGTCGTCAGAAGAATTCGTGATGGTGAGCCTATTTATCTTTGCTCCCTCGAACGCAGACGAATCTATCTTCTTTATATATTTGCCGTCGATGACGGGATATCTGAGATCTGTTCCGCTGAATGCGAAGGATTCTATATGCTTTGCACCCAGTATTGCAGGGATATTGCCTACGTAAATACTATCGATACCCTGAGGGCATACTGCAACGGTGAAATTGTCATCGCTGAATTTCCTGTATACTATACCGTTCAGCGAGACAAAACCACCTGTCATATCCTCGAGCTCAAGATATTTGAGGTTCGGGCAGTTTACAAATGCCGTCGGCTCAAACTCTGTACCCGCAGGGATAGTAATACTCCCCTTTATTCCCGAGCCGCTGAATACTGAAGGTTCGATTTTCTTCAGAGTCGAAGGAAGCTCAGTAAACTCAGCTTTCGGGCAGTTATAGAACGCACCGTATTTGAGCTCCTCGACCTCGGGCAGAGCGTTCAGTTTAAGGCTCGTACAATCCCTGAATGCCTGATTATATATTGCTTTGACCTTTCCGAAATCGACAGTTTCAAGAGCATTACAATATCTGAAGCAGTTTTCTGAGATGTGGTCAATGCTCTTCGGGAAAACGACACTCTTCAGAGCCTTGCACTCTGAGAATGCATCTCTTGAAAGATCAATGCCGGTGTTATCGTAGTCGAATTCAACGCTTCTGAGCGCTTCACAGCCGCTGAAAGCTGACAAGCCTATGCTTCTGAGATTGCTCAGCACGCCAAATTCAAAGCTTTCGAGCTTATTACAGTCCTTGAAGGCATTTGTTCCGATAGAGCTGAGCGCAGGATTTTTGATGTAGAATTTACTCTCAGCTTCGTTATCCTCATTGATGATAAGGCTGCGCCTGTCAAAGCTGACAGAAGTGAGATTCTCGCAGTCCTTGAAGTCTTCATCGCTTATCTTTTCGACCGAAGCAGGGAGCATCAGCTTTTTGATTTTCTTGTTGCCTGCAAAAGCATTTCTTATGCTCACAACTTCGTAATTATCAACATAGGTCACGCCGTTTTCAGTTCGTATGGTCGTGACAGGGTACGGAATGAAAGGCTCTCCGTTTTCACCTTTATACCATCTGATCTCGTAACCATGATAGCTTATGACCAATGTTCCCGAATTATACTTTTCCACCGTTTCTGACTCGTAAACTGTGAAATTTTTCCAAAGAGTTTTTATGAAAGTGTCTTTTTCAAACGGTGTCATACTCGGCTCAGCAGTTTTTGCCGTTCCGGTCAGAGCAGGCGCGCTGACAACGGCAGCCTTCGCTGAGAGCACAGCGCTCCCGAGAGCGCCCTGCGGCAGGTCTGCGAAGTTCCACAGCAGCATTGCCGCTGCTGCCGTACCTGCTAAGATACGGCGTTTCAGTTTATTCATAGTCTCTCTCCTCCTTGTCACTGTTCCTTGGTAAGACGATAAGTCATAAGCTCAATTCCATCGGCGGTCTCCGTTATCTCCACCCAAGAAGAAACCTCCTCGCCGAGCACCTCGCCCTTGGCTTCGCTGTCGAAGAAGAACTTGCCGTCCTCTTCCTTCCACGCCTTCTCTTCGAGTATCATCGTGGATCCGTCATAGAGAGTTAGCTCACCCGAAGCCGCTTCAGCTTCTATCTCCTCCTTCGGAACGTCAGCAGGTATCGGCATTACAACGAGCACCTTGCCGTCCTCGGTGAAGATGTAGCTGTATGCGAGCGACTCCTTTACGTAGTCCTCGGCATTCTCGTCTGCGAGAATGTCAGCCGCGCTCCGCCAGTCAAGCTTTAATGTCTTGCTGTTGAAGACCTGTGTCTCGGCAATGTTCCATTTTCCGATGATTTCCATAATAATTCCTCCTTTATCCTAACGGCTCATGCCTGTTCAGGCTTTTTCGACCCTGTGCATATCGAAGAGTATGAAGCCGTCTCCGTCGGGAACTATCTCGTTCCATTCGGTATTGCCGTTCTCGAATGCGGCGATGTAAAGCTTTCCGCCCTCTTCCTTCCACTCAGACGACTTCATCAGATCGTAGTCATCATCGTAGCTCTCTGCCTCGCCGTCAGGAGCGATACCCTTGGGAATGAGCATGAGTGCCTTGCCGTCCTCCTCGAACACGTAGACAGTGCGAGCCATGCCCTTCTGCATTGGGTGGACATTTTCGTCAGCGAGGACGTCCGCGACCTTTCGCCAGGTCTGCTTGAAGCTCATATCAAAGACATTTGCGTCTGTTATCTTCCATTTTCCGACAATACTCATATTTTTCCTCCTTATGCCCACGGATCTGCGCTCTCGGGCTGTCTTATATCTGAAAGCAGGAACTGCTCCCAGAGGTACCATTTGCCGTCCTTTGCCTGCCTGAGCTGAACATACCTCGGAGAATCAGCTCCGCCGGACTGTATGAACATCTTGGCATATCCCTGCTCCTGATACGAATACGGGTTCTCGCTGACCTTTATCGTATACGGCTCAGCGGGAGTGTAGTCGTTCTGCGGCACAGCTCCGACGAAGTACGAGCGCGGAACATAGTCCTTGCCCATGAAACGGTCGCGTATGAACTGCTTGTCGTGCTCGGAAAGCGGCTGAGGTCCCTTGAGAGAGTTGAGCATCTGCAGTGAAAGCTCTGCGTTCTGCGGATAGAAGCACAGTGCAAGCACAGTGAGTGCTGCCGTATCGAACGGCGTTGCAAGCTGCGCCTGAGGCAAAGCCCTGAACTCATCAAGGGTATCCGGCAGTTTCGCGAACTGTACCTGAACTGTCTTGTTTCCGGCTGCCTTTACGGCATCGCGCGCGATACTTTCGGTCGTCTGTTTCAGCTTGTCAAATAGTCCCATAGTCTGTTCCTCCTTACAGGGTATATTATTATTAGTATATCTTTTATTTTACAGCAAGACCGTCCGCGAGGCAATAACGGAAGCCAAAGTTGACCCAAGAAGGTCATCTTTGTGCCAAATATTTATCAACAAATATGTACAAAGCTCACAAAGGGGCTGACACTGCTTTTCTACGTATAACAAAAAACAGGCTGCCGGCTATAAACTTGCGTTTCATAGCCGGCAGCCTGCGAAACTGCCCGAGGGGGACTCCCCTCAGTTATTATACTTCACCGTGATTGATGACAAGTCCGCCGCCTCTTGCCTCGATCGCAAGCTGCAAGCGGCTCTTGAAGCCCGTTTTCGCGAGCATCTCTGCGATGTTCCGTTTTACCGTGCTTTCCGACATATACAGCCGTTCGCCTATCTCCTTGTTGGAGGCTCCCGCCATCAGCTCGCGCAGCACATCCATTTCGATGTCTGTCAGCTCTGTGCTGACGATACGCCCGAACTGTATCACAGGCATTGTTGTGGGATAGATGGATTCGCCTGCCATAGTCCTGTTCATTATCTCAAGAAGCGGCTGTTCCTGCACCTCCTTGTGCCAGAAGCTCTCAACGCCTATCTCCTTTGCCCTGTCGATGTAGGTGACCTCCGGCATAGAGGTAACAAGCAGTATCTTCACTTCGGGACGCTCCTGCTTTATCTGCCTTGCCGCATCAAGACCGTCCATTCCGATACCCATAACAACGTCCAGCAGCACGAGATCTATATCCTGTTCACAGCATATCCGGACAGCTTCCTCTGCTGTCTGTGCCATTCCTGCGAGCTCGTAGTCCGGCGAGCTTTTCACTGCCGTCTCGAACATCTGCCGCACCATTTTCTGGTCATCGGCTATCACTATCCTGTATGCCATTTTCGTATTCCTCCTGTGCTTTCTCCGGCAGATGAAGTATCATTTCAAACTGCGGAGAGCTGTTTATTGTCATCGTACCGCCTGTTTTCTCTGTCATGCGCCTGAGATTGGCAAGTCCGCCCGTCTCTTTCACAGGTGCGCAGGGCGGTGTGCCGTTGTTGGTGAAGCGCATAACATAACCGTCCGTTGTTTTTTCTACCGTTATATACGCAATATCGCCCTCAGCATGACGCAGGACATTGGTGACGTGGACGGTTATCGCTGAGTCAACAACAGAGCTGAGCGTTTCATCTTCAGGGAGTTCGCCGCTCAGCTCGATCTGGATACCGAGACTCTCTGCGTGTGTCAGACTGAAAAAGCACGGCTCCTGCCAGCTTTCACGCTCTTCATCCTTCAGCAGAGCGATATTTCTCCGCCACAGCGAGAGCATTTCCTTTGTGTCGGTATTTTCGGGTGCGGCGAGAAAATGCTTGGTCATCAGCAGCATTTCGCCGAAGCTGTCGTGAATGTGCATCTTGATATGCAATGTCTCCTTGTCCATAATGATGTACTGTATCGAGGAGTTGAGCGCCTTCAGCCGCCGGTTTATCTTCTGCACCTTTTTCTGCTTTTCACGCAGCTCCTCTGTCAGTTGGTACTCCTGCGTGACATCGAAGGCAAGCAGCTCGTGTATCGTTCTGCCGTCAAGCTTATCTTCGCGGTGAGCAAAGCTGTAAGCCGAGCCGTCTTCCAAGCAGACAACGGGTGATCCCCTGCCTGAGAAAACGGATCTCTGAAATTTCTCTGCGTCCATAACGCTGCTGCCCGTAAGCTTGCAGGCAATGCTGTTCATTTTCCGATTTGTCAGCTTTGTAAGTCCGCCGTCCCAATAGAAGCATATCCCGACAGGCAGCTCGTCCATACATTCCTTAACGGACATCAGCGTCAGACTGCGTTTTCTTGTCCTGATACAGCTTATTATCTCCATAATGGCAATCCCCGTCAAAACAAGGGCGATCAGCAAAATAACAACGGGCTTTTCTATAAACGCTCTGTTATGATATTCGATATGGTCGATCAATACTTGTACCAGCAGCAGCGTGACAAGCATCTCTGCAAAAGAAAGCGCGATACGGCGAACATTTCCGTCCAGCAGCAGATGAATGATTATCGTCAGGAAGAATGCACAGCAACAAATCATCAGCCACAGCGTAAGTCCGCCTAAAATGCTCTGCATGATGCTATCCATTTGCTGCACCTCCTATGGCAAGAGTAATATGCTGTATATCGTCCTCGGTGTATGATGTGAGTTCCAGTCCCGTATGGTGGATACTGAGGCTGTCGGTGCGGACTTCGCTGTCTGTTTCTATCGAGAGCAGAGTATTCTCATCGGGAACTATCTTCACGGAAAGAGCACTTGCGGTATCTGTCACAGACTCAATGACAGCTTCAAACACATCATATGCTGCGATGAGCATTCCCGACGATATTTCCTTTGCCCCGCCGTTTACCAGCTCACAGACGATACCGAGCGTCCCTGTCTGTTCAATACTTTCCCTGACCGAGAAATACAGCTCGTCCGTTGACATCGTGCGGCTGCGGTCGGAGGCAAGCATAAGGTTTGAGCAGCGCTTGACGTATGTGCCTAACAGCAGACAGCGCTTCATTTTCTGCTCAAGTCCGCCGCTGCCGTTCATTATCCCGTCTATCTTAACAAGCTGAGGATGCGTATGGCGTGCGATCTTGTCATACAGCCTGTTCTGCGTTTCATATTTTGCCTTTTCAGCGAGGAAACGGTTTTCTTCCTCGATAAGATCATTTTCGCCTGCTATCTGCTCCGTCAAGTCCGCAATGTCGCTGTTGAGCCTGTCCAGAGCGGAGATGTCCTCGCTCCATGTCACGCTTCCGCCCCTGATAGTATGGGTTTTGCGTATGAAGTCAGTATTCCCCACGGTATCGGTGTGAGCTCCTGAACGGTATACCGTTTCTCCGTCAGCGCTTTCCATTTCCGCATTGATATGAGTTATCTCAAACAGCCTGTTGTATCCCGTGTTTGAAGGTATGAGCCCTATCCTGATACAGCCTTCCCAAAGTCCCATATACAAAATAAGGTATATCTCCTGTATGTTGTAAAGACTGATGCCAAGCATATGCGGTGAATTTCCGCCGCAGATATAGTAGATCACAACAAGAACAAAAGCAGCAGCCGACGGGATCATCGGGATATACCATTTCCTGCGGCACTGCGACAGCTTGCACTTTTTTATCAGCAGAAGGAAGGAACCGAGCGTGAAAGCGAACGCCCATACAAATATGACATAGTAGAGCCAGTGGAAGCTGATATGATCACTTGTGTCAGATGCTCTGCTGTACGAAAGTACAAAGTGGTGAAGGTCATTTGTAAGAACGCCGGACATCAGAACACCTGCCGCAGCCCAGAATACCTTTATAGGTACAGGCATAGCCGTACTTTCATCACGGCTGACATACACTGCTGCGCTCATCGAAAGCATAGGCAATGAAATAAACGAAATATAGAACAAGTAGTAAAGATATCGGTCAGCAAGAGCAGAATGTGTAAACAGCATCCACCGGCAGATGCGTACGATAAACAGCATAAGCAGAAATACAGCGATAGCAACTATATGCCGCCGGATACACTTATGTACTATCCTCTGTACAACAGACGCTGCCCATGCAATGATGATGAAGCTGTACATAATAGATGCCGGAGTGTGGATACACATCGGGAACCATGAAAACTGAGACAGGATATTTACAGTGAACGCGAAAGCAATGGCTATGACAAAAGCTGCAAAGTAATCCCGTTCCGTCTTTGCGGTATGAAGCAACGCACTGACCTCCCCTTTGGTCTTTTCTATAGTATATCATATTATGTCTGGAATAGCAAGGATGCGCGGCGAAATTCGTCCGCCCCTGACAGCTTCGGCGCGTCAGAGCAGAGGATTTGTGACAGATACGGAAATGAAGGGGAAAACGAACAGTATAATGCTGACTTTAGAGGTGGAGTGTGGTTTAATGTGTGGAGCTGCTTTAGTGCAGAAATCCAACAATAAGGGTGAAAACAAATGACAAACAGTACGGAAGCTCAGCCGTTCTACCGGCGGCTATGGTTTGTAATGCTCGCGTCGGGGCTGCTCGGCGGATTCGCCACAACTGCACCGTCCGCCGCTCAGACACAGAATATTGACGAGAACTGTCGCGCCGCCGTTGAGCATATGCAGAGAATCACGCATATGTTCATCCCAATAGGCTCGGTCTAAAAGCGGATGATCAGCTCCTCCGTATGAAAAACATATCGTAACTCCCATCGTTATAATCCACCTTTCTTTGAAAAATCAGCAGAGAAAGCTCCGTGCCTTCTCATACCCGAATTATAGCACACCAGGGAGCAAAATGACAATCAGAGGGAATCATAATCTGCCTGTCCAGCGACCTCCAATCAGCTTGGTGGTATCGCCGCCGATCTCGACCGTGATGCCCTTGATTCTGTTTGCCATACGGTTTCACCTCCTCCGTGAGGGCATGAAAAAAGCAGCCCCGGAGGACTGCTCATTGTAAAATCGTTAGGATAATAAAAAATCTATGCTCAATGGATAAAACTCCTGAAAACAACTTATTATAGCAGGGTGATCTCCTTTAGAAAAGAGATGTATACTTCCGTTTTTAATTTTTGAGACTATATCGCCATAAACTTTTTCATAATAATGATCCGAAATACTATACATAAATTTATCTTCAGTGCTACCGGTCAACAAAATATCGGTCTCAAGTGATTCCAACTGTTTGTGAAAAAAATGTCCTATTTCTTTTTGATGCCTTATTATTGCAGAAGTATCATTATCAACTATTTGTTCCCAGTCCGAACCATGCATATATTCATAGAATCCTCTGGCACCTGCATTGTTTTTTGCATTTTCACGGTCTTTCAAGAGATTCTGCGTAAATATACTGCTGGAGAATTCGCCCTCAAAGCTGTCAGCTATTATTTTATTTACAAGTTTTGGAGCTTCAAGTGCAATATTTATTGCTACCATTGCACCGCCGCTACTGCCGATTATATTTACATCTTGATACTGCTTTTCTTTTAGAAATGCAATGATCTGTTGAGCTTCATAAAACCAAAGATCTGAGGGGAACACATCAAGTCTGTCTGATTTTCCGTGTCCTAAGAAATCAATCAGAATAACCCTGAAATCCTTGCTGTATTTATCTGAAATTTGTTCAAACATACGAGAGGAGGCAGTATTTCCATGAAGAAATATCAATGGTTTTCCTGAACCTGTTTCCTTATAGAACACTTTTTTCCCTTCATAGACAAAATGATTCATATATCGACACTCCTTTCCATACCCGAATTATAGCACAGCAGGGAGAAAAAGTCAATCAGAAAGCTTCACGCTTTCCATAGATGTGCATTCCGCTTTTCGTGCGGTATTCAGTTCGTGCAGACCTGACAGCCGTATAAGGCAATATATGCGTCATGCTTTGAACATTTGGGAAAACCGCATTTCGGCGGTTCATCCGGATCGTGCCAATCGAGCCATTCAGTTAGGACTTCATCTTTGATATCGGCTTCTGTCATGCGTTCCATCAAAACCTGATACCCGTCAAGATAGCATTTCACACATTCCGCATTCGGTTCATACCGGTCACGGAGCGTTTCCCAGCCGAGCTTCTGCCGTGCGCCTTCGATCACACGCAGCATGAATGCCTTGTCTTCTGCAAAATGCACCCTGTCCCACGGGAGACAGTCAATATCCAGATCGACATTTCCAAGTCCCAGTGCAGTCTGATTCTGTTCTGCAAGATATACCATCATACGCTTCTGGCTTTCGGTTTCTGCAAGCCGTCCACCGCTCAGACACAAAATATTGACGAGAACTGCCGCACCGCCGTTTGGCATATGCAGCGAATCACGCATATGCTCATCCCAATAGGCATGGTCTGAAAGCGGATGATTGGTTCCTCCTCCGAATGAAAAACATATCGTAACTCCCATCTTTATCGCCTCCTGTGATTCATTCATAGCTGAATTATAGCACAGCAGGGAGAAAAAGTCAATCAGAAGGAGCCAATATCTGCCTGTCCAGCGACCTCAGCCCGAATCAAGTATACAATTATACTCTTATAGCGTTCATGTCCACTCGGTCACCATAGCGTTTTCAAGAATAAGTGTAAAAAACATGGGACACCCCCTTTACAATTTCGGCGTGAGTGTGGTATAATCAAAACAGAATACAGCACATCCTGAGATGTGCAGAAGGAGCGTATGGATATGCCTGATATCATAGCTAAGATTAACGGAATTCAAGAGCTTTGGAAAGCCGGAGGCTGTACAGAACAACAGCTTTCTGATGCACAGCAGGCTCTCAAAATGGTTTTTCCTCCTGAATACGTGGCTTATCTTCGTGAATTCGGATGTATCGACTTTTTCGCTACAGAGTGGACAGGACTGAATGTTGAGGGAAACTGCAATGTGGTTACTATGACCTTGCAGGAAAGAAGTATCAATGATGATTTTCCACCGAAGATGCTTGCCCTTGAAAATGCGGGAATCGACGGAATCGTTATTACTGTTGATGAAAGCGGGGCTGTATACAAAGTCCAATATGATAACTGCGAAAAGATATACGATTCCATTTCAGAATATCTGGATCGTTGCATCGCCCGTAAAAAGTAACAAGACAGAAATGGCAGGGACAGGCATACGTTACACATTCAGCGCAGAAAGGGGTGCTTACATAATGGAGATTCTAAAGCATAATTGCATTGACAGCAGCGAAGAACTGCATGAAATTGATCAGAAGAATCCGGATGAGAAACCATATATCAAAGTTTTCTATACGAATGCAGATGATATCATCATTGCGGGGATGATTGCAGACCACGGCGTATACTGGCTTTCTGTTACCGATGCAAAGGATGAAAATACAGTTCGTGCGATCTTTGACCATGTTTCAGGGATAGAGCCAAAGAAATACGCAGATATTCATTCTGTGATCGCCGATACTTACTACACGGAGGAACAATTAAAGCTGTTTTACTATTCACTGCCTGCAACGGCAGACGATATCTTTGCATACTATCGCAAAATCAAGGACAGTCTCGGTTCAGCAGGAGAATTCGGTAGATTTGCTGAGATTCAGAAATTGAACTGTCTGATTCCGAAAAAGCCGAATTACTGGCCGAATCAGAAGTTTCGCTGTATCCATGCTCATTATGCAGAGAACAATGATGTGATTATTGTCGGCTTCGCGGATAATAATTATATCTTCTGGCTTTCTGTCACAAAGATGGATGACTACGAAACGAATCATTTGATCGTTGAATACCTTTCGATGCTCGAGCCGGCTGAGTTCGGAAGTGGCGGTGCTGCCCTTGATAAGACAAATTATACCTATGAGCAGTTTAGATGGCTCTATTACACAACAATTACCAGCGCAGAGGATATCACAGAGCTTTATCAGCAGGCGAAGAGCAAAAGCGGCGGCACCCGTGAAGATCAGAATAAAATCATCAGCAAGCTGCAAAAAATGATGGGTGCGCTTTCTAAGTACGGGAACCCCGTTGAGAATTGTCTAAAGAATGATGACATTTTCCAGGAAATATGGTCTTTGAAATATCTGCGCTGTTCTGACAATCCAAAGATCAGGGAGTTGTTTCATCAGCTTGAGTTGCTCAGCAATGGAATCTATCAGGACTATATGACGGAAGCACGCGGCGGTGCGTGACACCATTCCACGTCTGATAGTAGATTTCTATCCGCGACAGCGATTTCGCACGATTTTAAGGAGGTCTGAGAATATATGGAACCAATTGATCCGAGTAAATTTTCCCTTGACTACTTACTTGAAAATAAAGTGATAACGATCTTATCACAGGATTATGTTTTCGAACACGGAACAGATTGGGATGAGGTTGATATTACAGAGTGCATCATGAAACGCATAACATATTTGTGCTATCGTGATGATTGGGGCTATCCTGATTATAGCAAACGGTTCAGCGGCGTGTTATATCAATTATATTATGGCAAACCGTACTTGTGGTATTATATGCATATTAAAGATGGTTTGGAAGACGGAGCAGAAGTCAACTTCTATGAATCGGGTAAGGTTATGAACTATATAGTTAAGAAGAATAACAGGTGTGTAGGAAAAAGTTATGTATGGTATGAAAATGGAAAAATTGATAGGATTAATGATTGGGATCAACACGAGTACGTTGAGTTTGATGAGAATGGGGAAATAACAGCTGAAGGCAAATTGGAATTGATAGGACAGGGGAATTTATAGGGCAGGCATAAGCCCACCCCATCACACATTCAGCGCATTCCGCGTCTGACGATAGATTTCCAGCCGTGACAGTGATTTCGGACTATTATTGGTCTGATTCACTGTGCGGCTGTTGTCGTTTATTCTCGCAGTGAATCATGTAAACCAAGGATTCATAATAATAATTTAGATACAGCCGGTCTCCCCGTCATGGGGAGACCATAATTATTCTTATCGATTTTCAAAACAGGACATCTTTGCCCAGTAGTTCAATGGTATAAATATCCTCGAATGGAATAGCCGTTTTAACGACTTTCAGCCGACGATAAGGAGGATTTATCTCAGTCACAACACCTTCAATATTGGTATAAGAGTCAATGTCGTAGTCCTCGAAGAGTATCTGACTATTGGAGAGTGAACGGCTTTTACCTCTGTAATTATGGATCTGCTACATTGTACAGGATTCGCGTCCCCAGGCATGGTCTATGAGAAACTCGGCTTTTATGCCAAATTCCTTATGTAGCAGCTCCTCTAGCAGCTCGGTTATTCCTTTCATATCATACACGCCATATTTAGCCAGTCTTGTAGCAGTACCAGGACCAACGTTCCAGAAGTCGGTAAGAGGTTGGTGCTTCCATAGACATTTCTGATACAGCTCCTCCGTAAGAATACCTATATGCTCCGGAACGTGCTTAGCAACAATATCCATAGCTATCTTAGCAAGATAGAGGTTAGTACCGATACCGGCAGTAGCGCAGATACCGGTCTTATCCATAACCGCTTGCATCAGGAGCTTGGCGAAGGCTTTAGCCTTGCAGTTGTACGTCTTCAGATATGGGGTAGCATCGATAAATACTTCGTCTATTGAGTAGACATGAATATCGTCAGGAGAGATGTATTGAAGATAAACACCGTAGATCTGAGCCGATACCTCGATATACTTACGCATTCGTGGCATAGCTATCTCATATGGTATGTGCTTGGGTATCTCAAATATACGACAGCGGTTCTTAACCCCCAGCTCCTTTAAAGCTGGAGAAATAGCCAAAGTTATAGCGCCATCTCCTCTGGTCGGATCAGCTACAACAAGAGGAACCTTGAACGGATCATAGCCACGGGCAACGCATTCCACGGAAGCATAGAAGCTCTTTAAATCAATACACATATACACTCGTACCATGATTACGCCTCCGAAGCAGAACAACTGTTCTCAATCTGTATAACATATCATATCACAGAACAGACGTTCTGTCAAGGACTTTTATTCAATTTCTAAAACTTCATCACAGTCAACAATAAGCAAGAACATATTTTCGCTATTATGCACAAAGTCACTTTTAATCATTTTTTTATAAAAGAAAGCACCGCCATGAAAGCGGCACCGATATATCACAAAGCAACAATTAAATCTATATCGTTCTTACTAGTTCATATCTTTACTCTGATTGACGTTCCATCTGCGTCAATCCATATCACTTCCTTCTTCACTATGATTCTGACGTATCAAAACCGTTAATTGTAACAAATAAGAACTATTTCAATTATTATAAATGCTGATTTTTGTATATTATTTGTTAACAGTTATCAAAATCTGTTGAAAGATGTTTCGCATTGTGTTGAAATCATACATATAAAGTATACATTGAGTGCAGCGTGAATTATAATTATTTACGGCAGCCGTATCATCCATATTACTATAATACCACAGAGGAGGTCACAGTATGAAGAGTTTGAAAGAAATACTAACAGACGAAGTCGAGAGTATTGAGTTCCCTTTTCTTGGAAGTGTTTTGTGTTCCCCGCTAAACGTAGGGTGCATTCTCAGGTTAGAAAAAAATATAATGAGCTCTCGCTTGTCGCTGTAGGGAAATATGCTGATAAGTTGAAAAGCTATAAGGATTCAAATTCTATTATCAATAATTATCTTAATGATTTTATTACTGTTACTGATTGCATAAACAAAGAAATTGTTAAGGATTTTGTTTCTGTTGAATGTTATACTATTGACGAAGAAGCTATAGGCAGGATTTGTAGTGAAAAAGGTTATCTAAATCCAGCATTAAACGCATTAGCTGAATACAATAATGCTTTTGAATCCCTTTACCAAAAGAGAAATATCGCAATAAGTAATAATAATCAAGCACGAAATCAGTTGGCAAGCTCTACTGAAAGTGCTGCATTTAGGAGTGCTATTGTCAACAATTCCAATTCAAGGCATAATGCTTACTTATATACCTCTGGGTTAGGTACTGCATTTGCTTATGCCAAAGCAACTTCTGCTAATAATGCTGTAAATAAGCAATTTCAGCAAGAACTTGATGCGTTTTTTAAAAGCCATGTATACAGGCAAAAACTGATTAATGGTATTTCAGCTTCTGCTAATAATCTTGGAAATATAATACTTGAAGATTCTAAATATCAAGATGTTATAACATCAGAAGCAAGTTCAAAAGCTCGTGCATTGTTCAATAATTTTAATATCATTCCTGAAGAAAAAGCTAGGGAAGTTTCTTTAGAAATACTCCAGCTCGACCCATATCAATCTGAATACTATATTGCATTTGTCAAGAAATATTTGAAGAATTCCAAGGAAATAATTGCTATAGCAAATTATTTGGGTGTAGATTTAGCGGAAGGATTAGGCACTATTGTCAAAAACGTTGCTATAGCTAATATGGGTTCGTCATTTGATGATATTAAAGAATGCTGAAAACTTATCAATGAGGTTATATCTGAGCTTGGATTTCCTGCGAGAAGCAAAAGAGCAGCAGAACAGCTAATACAAGAAAGATGTGTTGCTATGCTCAAGGATTACGCTAATAAAAACATGGGTAATACAGAAAAAGATATTCTTAATTGTAAAAACGTAATAGATGAACGAGTAAAGAAATTGGAACTATCTCCAAATAATACAGCTCCGTTATACAAGTTTATCAATGATAATCTTAGTAAATATGATGTTGGTTTCCGCACCATATTAGGAATAACGTATAATTCTCGTGATTATGCTGCCGCTAACAGAAGGATTATTGAACAGAATCAAGGCATTCTATATAGAAAACCTCAGGATTATATTTTCAGGCGAGATTATATTGAGAACATAGAAAGAATAAAACGGATCCCAATACATGAAAAACTTATCGAACAGTTTGTAGGAATGCACACTAAAATGCTTGCTGATTTTGATAAAAAATGTGAGAATGCTAAGCTTTATGATGATAAACTTAGAGGCAATACTTCTATGAAAGGCTTTATGCAGTCATTGATATCCAATGAAGCAGCTTTGAAGCAGGACTGGATTGAAGTTACGCGAAACGGGCAGTACTCCATATATGATATCATGGGAATAAAAGGCTGATTGACTTTTAGCTTATAACTCGTAATACCTGATTCCGCAAAACTGAGTCATTCTCCTCTGTACAAAACAACGTCAAAGTGGTATCCAATATAGATACAATTGTTTGACACAACAGTTGTTGCTCCGCTTTCGCGTAAAGCTTATACAATCGGAATTATGAACTTATTGTAAAATCTGCATAATGTTCTTTACTTTTTCGGGCACTTATGGTATAATAATACTAACAAAAAAATAATCGGAAAGGAGGAACACCAATGGTTTTTAATAAGGATTTGGTTCTTTACAATACTGATGACGGCGACGACGATGGAGACATATTAGCAGATCTTGCAGAATGGTCTTCAGCAACACGCTGATTCACCGTCATAGTTATCAACAATAATCAGGATAAGAGGGACTTCGCGTCCCTCTTTTTTTTATGACGCAGGTAGGATCCCCTTATATTTCCCACTAGCAGCAATGCTCCATATTGAATGTCGTCACCGATACTTACAGTTATCATTGTACTTAGATGAATCAACAGACAAACAGCCGGCCTCCCCAAAATGGGAAGACTCAAAACTAACATGAAAACAAAAGCACCTGCGTTTGCAAGTGCTTTGTGGATATTCAGTTAATGCGATAAACCCTGAATTTGTAGACCTCAAAGTCAGATTTTCCTCTATAAGATTTTAGCCCTGCTATTCATCTCTTCTGTAATTCGATTTACTTCACTTTGATCAAGTGTTAACCGAAATCTATAAGCCTCTAAATTATAGCCGTAGGCAATGGTTGCCGACAGTATCAATTCAGTCAAGTTAGTAAATTTCGGCGGCAACATAAAAAACGGTTTATTATCGCCATTTGCCGTTACTCTGAAACCACGTCCATCGTCTAACAATACTGCATATTCATAACAATCTCCAGCGTGTGAAAGCCCATCCGGTATTTTGTATATCTGTGTTAGAAAAATTCCGCTTTCATTATCATAAACACCGGTCATCCAATCCATCCCTATTGGACATACATAATATTCCTTGTATTTAATATTCAATTGATTTAGTAATCTCATACGAATTTCATGTGTTGTTTTAATACGTTCAAAAGCCATAACTATCAACTCAACTCCTCTTATCATTGACGGTACATGACACCTTCTCCATGAAATTCCGATTTGGTTTAACGTAGAAAGCTCCTGCTTCCTCCACACCTGAATTATACCATAACAGGGAGAAAAAGTCAATCAGAGGCTGTGTTCGGCAGGGCAAAACGAAAGCACCTGCCGGAGCAAGTGCTTTTAATAGATTCAGTTATGAAAGATCACATTTTTATCGGGCAATCCTCAACGATTGCTTTTGGAACTTTGTCTCTGATTTTTTCCATATGATCAAGCTGAGTTTTCATTTCTTCTTCACTATGATTTCTAATTGCATTTAAATACGAATAATAGAAACCATAATAATTTAGTTCAATATCTTTAGCTGTGACCAGCGTGGCTACTAAATCATTTGGATAAACCAGATTATCCCCACCAAAAACAGATACTTCGACAAGTTGAAACAACGCTATTTCTTCAAGCTCTTCCTGCCCACCATGAGTCAGTCGCTTATATCGGGTACCGTCATTGTACAGTATACCTGTTTTCATTTTCATAGGGATAGCGCACATAATACCCATTGCGATAGGTGTTAAGCAGAGTAAAAGCATAAAAATGTTTCGCCAAAAAAGCAATCCGATTCCGGCTACAATTCCAAGAAGAATAGAGGCGATTGGACCGGCGAGTAAGATTTTCGCCCATGTTTTGATGTTTTCTTCCGATTTGCTTGATGGCAAAGTACCACCAACGCCACACCAAAGCACTGGATTTTTTTCAATTCCTATGCTGATAGCAGAATCAAGTGTTTTTCTGTATATCTTCAACGGCCCAACAACAAAAAGATACAGTTTCCATCCGTGAAACACTCCACAGATTACATGCCCGAGTTCGTGAATAATCGTTGATATAATATAAGTTGCTATCCAGCTTAAAAAAAGTTGAATGAAAAGTATTACCAAATCCATATTTAAATACCGCCTGTAATACTGAATTGCTGAAGAGCTTTGTTATGGTCAATTATAGCACAGAATGGAGAGAAAGTCAATCGGAGGAAATCAAAGCTGCTGACGGATCCTGTTCTTTAAAAAAGCGCTGTATTCCGCAGAAACTGTGAAATACAGCGCTTTTCTTGTTTTTTCGGAAAGCGCAATGTATCATTGCTATTTTAACTAACATATGGTATAATAGCAACATAGTTTTATTTAAATGCACTGCATCATAGAATGCAATGATAAGATCTCTTACGTTTATGAGTGGGAATGATATATGCTTTACTATATGTTCAACAAGCCGCAGGGCTGCGTAACCGCACGCTCCGACGCACTTCACAGGACGGTCATGGACTACTTCCCTGCTGAGCTTGCGGCTGTACTGCATCCTGTCGGCAGGCTCGACAAGGATACCTGCGGGCTGCTGATACTCACCGACGACGGCGACCTCGACTTCAGAATAATGCAGCCGAACAGGCACGTCTCCAAGACCTACTTCTTTTATGCTCTCGGGAGCATCGACGCCGATAAGATAAAACGGCTTGAAAGCGGACTGTCTATGTCGGGAATGACCGCGCGTTCGGCTGAGTTCCGACTGATACGGCAATACCGCATAGCTGAGCTTGAAGCCTTCATGCCCGAATATCGCAGGGAGCGGTATCTCAGGAATCCGCAAGGTCCCGCTTTTTCAGCCTGCCTGAGCGTACACGAGGGAAAGAAGCACGAGGTAAAGCGTATGCTTGAAACGGTCGGATGCAGGATATTCTATCTCCGACGCGAAAGCATAGGCGGACTGACGCTCGACCCCGCACTAAGTGAAGGAGAGTACCGTCAGCTGACTGACGATGAGATTGCTTCGCTCGGAGCTGAAAGGAGTACAACGCGATGAACGCCGTGATAAAGTCTGCACTGATAGTTACAGTGCTGATGTGCTTTCTTACGGGCTGTGGTCATGAACAGCACGGAGCGGTCAGCTCACAGGTAGATACTGTTCGGGAACTCGAACAGACAGGAATGACTTCTGTCATTCCTGCTGAATACTTCAAAACGGCAGAACAGCAGGGCAGGGTCGTTAAGATAGACTACGAGAGCCGCGACTATGTCCGTGATGAAAGCGTCATTACAAAGACCGCTTATGTATATCTGCCATACGGTTACGACGGAAATGATACCGATACCCGCTATAATATCGTCTATCTGATGCACGGCGGAGGAGGTCATGCAGGCGACTTTTTCGAGCACGGCAGTTTCAGGGAGCTTATCGACAATATGATAGAAAAAGGCGATATTGAGCCGACGCTCATTGTTTCTCCGTCGTTTTACAGCGCAGGCTCCTCGGATGATTACGACAGCTCCGTCAGTGAGCTGAGAGTGTTCTATAAGGATTTTGAAGAGCACCTGATGCCTGCGGTCGAGGGACAATTCCACACCTATGCCGAAAGCACCTCGTCCGATGACATGAAAGCAAGCCGTCATCACAGAGCATTCGGGGGATTTTCTCTCGGCTCGGTCACAACATGGATGATGTTCTGTCACAGCTGTGACTATATCGAATACTTTCTGCCCATGAGCGGAGCGTGCTGGTATTACGGCGGATATGGCGATTTTCAGACCAAGAAAAATGTTGACCTCATCGAACAGCTCGTAAATGATAATGACCTTGATGAGCGGGGATATTTCATCTATCAGGGTGTCGGCACGAATGACGACTTAAAAGCTCAGTCGGTCGATATGGCAGAGGATATGCTGTCGCGAAGCAACGTCTTCACACCTGACCATTACGTTTTCTATCAGAAAGAGGGCGGTCAGCACGATTACTATTCTGCCATGGAGTTCGTGTACAACGCATTGCCTTTGTTTTTCGGAAGTGAACCGTGATACACCACTCATAATACTGTACAGAAAAAACTTGCATTTTGTAAAAAGAAATGGTATAATATGAAATATCTATAACTCATTACCATATGCGCAAATAAACATACACTGCCACCGCCCTGAAAGGAGGAGCACACAATGAAAAGAACTTTAGCATTTATCCTCTCACTGTCCATGCTGACAGCACTGACAGCCTGCTCAGACAACTCTTCTGACGACGAAAATGCAACAGAAATAATAACCGACGCGAACGGAAATGAATACGATTACAGGTATCAGATGTACGCTTCTATGTCTCCCGAGGAGATAGTCGCTGAGATGACCCTTGAGCAGAAGGCTGCTCAGATGGTACAGCCTGTCGTTTACAATATCACTGAAAAAAACATGAAGAAGAACGACTACGGCAGCATACTCTCGACTACGGAATGCATCGGCGCTGCTGAATGGCGAGAGACTGTTGACGGATTCCAGAAAGCAGCCATAAAGTCAAAATCAGGTATACCCTACATCTACGGACAGGACGACGTTCACGGCGTCAACTACTGCATGAATGCTGTTATCTTCCCGCACAATATCGGACAGGGAGCCGCCAACGACGAGGAGCTTGCCTATCAGGTAGGACTTATCACTGCTGACGAGGCAAAGCTGTGCCATATGCTCTGGAACTTCTCGCCCTGCGTTGCTCAGTCGGTTGACCCTCGCTGGGGAAGAACATATGAATCCTACGGTTCCGACCTTGAAACCATTACAAAGCTCAGCACCGCCTACACAAAGGGACTCATCGACGGCGGACTTGTTGCCTGCACCAAACACTTCTTCGCAGACGGCAATGTAGTATACGGCACAGGCGAGCAGAGTGATGTCAATATGCTCATCGACCGCGGCGATGCTCAGCTCTCGGATTCTGAGATAGATGCGCTTATGAAGGTATATCAGGCTCAGATAGACGCAGGTGTCCAGACTATCATGATAAGCCATTCTTCACTCAACGGCGTAAAGATGCACGAAAACGCCGAGTACATCATGAAGCTCAAAAACGAAATGGGCTTCGAGGGATTCATCGTCAGCGACTGGGGTGCAGTCGGAAACACTTCCGCTCCGTCCTACGCAGAGCAGGTCATAAACAGCGTCAACGCAGGCATAGATATGCTCATGGAGACAGACCGCTTTGACGAGGCACAGGGTATCATCATGGACGCCGTTGACAGCGGTGATATCGCCGAGGAACGTGTCAACGACGCTGTGACGCGCATAATCAAGGTCAAGAAGGATGCGGGACTTTTCGACGACCCGCTCTGTGAGAATATCACTACCAAACAATCTGACACAGGCTCGCCCGAATACAGAGCCGTTGCCGAGCAGTTGGTAGAGGAAAGCCTCGTGCTTCTCAAAAACAAGAATAAAGTGCTCCCGTTCAAGGAGGGCACAAAGATATACGTTACAGGTCCTGCCGCTGACAACGGACAGGCGCAGTGCGGCGGCTGGACTATGTTGTGGAACGGTGCTCCGACTGAGGACGTCCCCGGAGTGACCACGATTCTGGAGGCATTTGAGAAATATGCTGATGATTACGGTATCGAGGTCATAACCGATAACAAAAAGGCATCAGATGCAGATGCGGTACTCCTCTGCGTAGGCGAGCAGGCTTATGCCGAGTGGAACGGCGATACAGAGGACCTCGAGCTTTGCGGCTCATTGGGACTTGAGGGAAATGCCAAAGCCATTAAAGAAGCAAAGGAGCTCGGCAAGCCTACAGTTACCTGCATCGTTGCGGGCAGGAACGTTATCCTCGACGAAAAAAACTACACAGATTGGGACAGCGTCGTTATGTGCTATCTCCCGGGCTCAGAGGGCAAGGGCATCTCGGATGTGCTTTGCGGCTGTGCTGATTTCACGGGAAAACTGCCGTCTGACTGGTACGGCTCGCTTGAACAGATAGGCACAGACAAATGCTTCCTCAAGCGCGGTCACGGTGAGAGCTACGGTGCAGGCTTCAAGCCCCGCATGGAGCCCGAAACACAGACTGACTGACGAGACTAATTGGTAATCAAGCAAAAAATCGCGGACGGAACTGCAATGTCAGGCACAAACCACTCATTCAGAGTATTCGTGCCTGACGACAGATTTCCGTCCGCGAAAGCTGTTTCGGACTATTATTGGTCTGATACGCTGTTTAAATTAGGCACGTTAACTGAGGTTAATAAGTATCATCAATAAATAGAGGAGCCTGATTTGCGGAGCTTTCACAGCGCCTTTTCATACAGCGCATAGGTGTACTCCTTTTCTATAAGTCTGCTGAAATAGCTCCCGGTGACCTTCCCCTTGCGTATGAGTGCGCCCATTGATACAGCCTGTCTGCTGCACATCTCACCGAGAAGGCACTCCGAAAGAGCCTTGCCCAGTCCGAGGTGCTCAGGCTCTGTGCCGAGGTACAGAAGGATATAGTCCTTGCACTCCCTTTTCACCTTGCAAATACGCCACAGCTTTGAGGGCGTGAGCATTCCGCAGGCTGCATTTCCGTAATTCGGCAGCGTGACGAAAAAGCCGACTGCTTTTCCGTTCAGATACGCTATCTTGACCATATCGGGATCAGCGGCATTTTTCAGCGGAGAGTATAGCTTGCAGAATTCCTCCTCTGTAATGTGCGAAAAGGTCTGGAAGCCGCTGTAGAGTGAGATCATCATGCGGTATATCTCACGCAGCGTCTTTTCAAAGCTCTCCCTTTCGAGGCTGGATATCGTGTAGCCCTTTTCGGCGAAATATTGCAGTCTGCGGACGTTCCTCCCGTCAAGTGCGCTCTGCGGTATCCTGCCGTAGCGATTTGAGACATATTCTCCGCTGACGCTGAAGCCGTTTTCGCGGAAGAAGCCCTCGTAATAGCTGAGATTGTACGGCTCGCCCGTATACGGCAGCTGGTCGAAGCAGTTGGTCTTGAGGCGGTAGCGTATCCAGAAGGACGCATCAACAGGTCCGATGAGGCGGTCGCAGCCGAGCCGGCGCGCCTTTTCCTCCGCAGCCCTGAACAGGCAGTGTGCGGCGTAACGGTCGTTGATACACTCAAAGAAACCGATGTAGGCACAGGTCTGACCGTGGTAAACGGTAAGCATACAGCGAGCCGCAGTATTGCCGTTCTCGTCGGATACAAGGAATGGGTAAACGGTGAAATAATGGCTGAGGATATGCTCGCCTTTCAGGAGAGCCCTCTCCGCGGCGATATCCTGTGTGAGCTGCTCCTTTGAGTAGAGCGAGGACGGGAAACGCAGGAACCTGCGTACATTTTTTTCATTCCGTGTATCGAAGCAAACTGCTCTGTATCTCATAGCTTTCTCCTTTATGATGCGGCTCGGCGAATGAGCTGTACTGTGCCGTCAATGCCATTTAGACGGACGATATCGCCGTCGGTGAAATGCTCGCAGGCATTGCCGACGCCGACAACTGCCGGCTTTTTCAGCTCGCGCGAGATGATCGCTGTGTGTGAGAGCAGCGAACCACGTTTTGATATTATACCGAGCGACTGTGAAATGACAAATACCCACCCCGGATCAGTGACGTCGGCGAGAATTATCTTACCGGAGGCGTCAGTGTCAGCGCTTAGCGAGGAGATGTGCGTTATCTCTCCCTCGACTATGCCCGATGAGCACGGAGTGCCGTAGATCAGCGTATCATCGCCGCACATCGTGTCTGATACGAAATTTGCGGGGTGCTTGTCGAATACCTTGCTGTCAAAGACGATGCGCGTGTGCGGAGGTATCGCTTCAAAGGAAGCCCACTGTCTGCGGCGCGAGGCAATAAGCTCGCGGAGTCCGGAGATGCTGCCGTTTGCAGCCTTTTCAAGCTCGTCAAATCTCAGGAAGAATACGTCGCGCTGATGCTCTATGAGACCGCGTCTGCTGAGGTCAGCGCCGCATTTCAGGACGATCTCGCGAATGAGACCGTAGATTTTTCCACGTGACATTCTCGACCTCTCGCGAAGAAGTATGCCATTATACGCCTTCTTCGCGTACAGCTTTGAGAGACCGTGAAGCTTCGGACGGGACTTTTCAGCTCGCGGAGGTGCCGCGCTGAACGTGGATATAGTCTCGACAAGCAGCAGCGGATCTGTGCGGTATGTCTCAGCCTCGAGCTTGAGCTCGCAGGCACAGCGGTCGCCGTATTCGCTGATATAGCGTTTTATCAACTCAGCCGAGCGCGTCGGTCTGCTGACGAACCGCTCGAACTCCTCATTGCTTGAAATGCCGCAGAATCCATCATAGCTGCCTTCCTCGCGGAGAGACTCGCAGATGTCGTTCAGCATCATGACCGGCTTCATGCTCTCGATCGAGTCCGAGCCGCAGATGAGCTGATTTGCCGTGTCTTCAGGATTTTCGCACTTCAATGAATGCTTCAGCAGTCCCGTGAAAATGAATGCGTACATATCATTTACAAGTGTTAAGTCCCAACAGTCGGCAAGAGTGTTTTTCAGCTCAACGTATATCGTGAACAGCTCCGCGGGAGAATCGGTCTGACTTATTCTTGCGCTGAACTGCGGGTATATCTCGTCAAACTTGCGGTTCAGCTTCTTCATATTGCGCTCGTTCGCGGATATGAGCTGAACAAATGACATCAGCACCCTCAGCTTTGTCATACGGTTCGGAGCCTCTGCTGAACGAGTTACGCTTTTGTCAGAAACGCCGAGCATCTCCTGCCATATAGGGATTATCTTACTGCTGAACGGCAGCATCGTGATGACGTCGTACCAGCTGCTGATACGGTAGTATATCCTGCCGTTTGCGGCGTCGGTCATGTTGGAGAGCACGCCGTCAAGCCTCTCGGCAGTGCAGTCATTGCGGGTAATACGGCGGACGCAGCTGCTGAAAACGAGGTGGTAGACGTCCTTGACAAAGCTTATTGTCATCGGTGAGGAGATACCGGGATAGCTCTCCGAGATATTGCTGCTGTCGAGGATTATGTGTCCGTCAGCGTGGAGAGTAGTTATCGGGCGTGCCTGTAAAATGTATGTCACGCCGTCCTTGACAGCGTATTCGATGTCACATTCGCAGCCGAACAGCTCCCTGATTTTTTCTGCTGTCACGAGCAGCCCGACGATCTTTTCTCTTCTGAGTGCAGGTGCGTTCTCGTTCAGCTCCGCATAGAAGCTCTTGTCGGAGCGGTCGCAGTAATAGGTGCTGACCGCGACCTTGTCCTCCACCACATTGTCACCTGTACCGGCGCCGACTGTGATGACGGTCTCGCTGAGTATGCCCTGCGGATTCGCCGTGAAAATGACACCTGAGCAGTCGGCATCTACCATTGCCTGCACGATGACATTTATGCGGAGCTCACCGCGGTTCAGAGCGTTTATGCGGAGGTATTCCGCCACGCTTTCGGTATCGGCAGAAGCTCGGCACTGTTCTATCCTCTCCCATACCTTGTCAGCCGGAACGAACAGGAAGGTCTCGAGCTGTCCGGCGAAGGAGAACGATGAGCTGTCCTCGGCGGAGGCTGACGAGCGGACGGAAAACAGCGCTTCTGTGTGAAAATTATGGCTTATATAATCGCGTACCTCAGCCTCCTGAGTCTCATTTGTCACGCAGAAAAGCTCCGGCACGTTAAAGCCGTGCTGCTTCATTTTGAAGAGGCGTTCAGCCTTTGCACCGATGCTGAACTCGGTGAAATTATCGGTATTGATGATCATTTATCTCACCTCGAAAAAATGATGTAGCCCGCAACTGTCAGGAGCATGATGCTCTCCTGAATGTATGTGTAGCGCTCGACCTTCTCGACGAGCTTGAACTTGTGCGGGTCGTGTATGTACTCGATGAATTTCCACGTCATCCAGCAGACGTTGATGAAGAGCGCGATGACGGAGAGCCAGCTGAGCCTGTAGACCAACAGGAAGTTTGTGATGATGTCAGCTATCGTGAGTATGAGGACAAAGCGCGTAGCCTTTTTGTAGCCGAAAAGCTTGGAATATGTGACGTATTCGGTCTCGTCCTCGGGAGCCTTGATCTTGCGCGATATCTCCCATATCAGAGCAGGGAAGTACAGCGTGAATGCGGCAAGTACAGTAGTGAGGGTGAAGGCGCTCAGACCGTACTTTATGCAAGTGAAAGAAATGATGTAGATGTTCATTATCATCTGCACGGGGTTGTGGGTGACGAGTGCGAGTGGCAGGCTTTTCTGAATCTTTTTCTTGTGGAAGAACCACAGCGACATCAGCGTGCCGTAGACGTACAGGAATACGAAAAACGGGATATTGTTCATGAAGCAGACGTTGAGAAGGATCGTTGCGCCTATCAGCAGGCTAACAAATATTGCGAGGTCCTTTTTCTTCACTCTGCCTGACGGGAGCGGACGCTCCTTGAACAGGCGGCAGTCAAGCTCGTAGTCCTTGAAATCGTCGGCTATCCTCAGCCAGCACAGGAAGCTGAATACTGTGAAGCCTCCGATGAATTCAGCCAGTGTTATGTGAAAATTTGTCACTCCGTTATTGAGCAGGATAATGAAGTAGATCTCGAAGAATACTATGCCGCCGAGAATCAGCCTCGGAATTATCGGGTACATCTCCTTGAAGTAGATATTAAGTCGTTTTACCATAAAAAACGCCTCCTGTCATATATTTTTGCGTATCCTCAGAGCATAGAGCGCTGCGTTCAGCGCAATGTGGGTCAGCGCACCGAGTATTATGTACTGAATGTATTGCGGAACTGTCAGACCTGCTATTATAGCCAGTATCAGGACAACTCCGAGCAGCGAGTCTATCTGGTCAATGATGAAAAACGCGGCGCCCCTGAGACCGCTTGTTGTCTTGCCGGGCTGTATGCCGATACGGCGCTTGATGAAGCTGTTCGGCAGCTCGCAGAGGACGTAGGCCAGACCGAATATCGCACCTGCTGCGGCATTGAAAAGGAGCGTATTGTCGAAGTGGCGGTACAGCTCGTTCCGGCTGCCGACAGCGTCCGACGAAGCGGAGAGGAGCCCCCACAGCATCTGCGCGATACACGTTGCGGCTATCATTCCGAAAAAGCCTGCCCAAGTCTTGTTATCGCCGAATATGCGTCTGCCGTCCGGGCAGCTCTTACCGCCGTCTATCGGTGAACGGTGCCGGCGGTAAAGCGTCGTTTTCGTGAATATCATATTTGCGGCACCGCCGATAACGACCGGCATTAAAGTCGCGTACATAACGAGGATCCTCATCACATCATCTCCAGTATCTTAGGTATCAGGATCAAACCCTGCGAAACGAAAAATGCAATGGAAAGAATGAATACTCCGGCAGCCGCGGTGTCCTTGATGAACTTGTTGTCGGCAGATATCTCCGGGAATTTCGTGTCCAGCAGTCGTTCGAGCGCCGAGTTAAAGTATTCTGCTGCGAAGACTCCGCATACGAGAGCAAATCCGATGAGGAACTCCGTCAGGGATACACCCAACATCAGCTCTGCAGCGACAAAAATGGCGTATATTGCGGTATACTCGCGGTAATTCCGCTCCTCTTTCCATGCAGCCTGCATACCCTGAAATGCGCAGTACATACTCTGGAAGATATTTTTGTTTTTCATTGAAGCGAGGTCGTTCTGCGCTTTGTTCAATGTACCTGAAACAGCGTTTGTTTTCATAAGAACACGTCCTTTCTGTGTTTTATAGCTTTGAATGCGGTCTTTACTTGTAATTATAAGCATTTTTCCTGAAATTGGAAGAGGCTGACTGTCACTTTGCTGATTACAATTGTCACAAAAAAGCACCTGTCAGCTCAAAACGATTCATTAGTATTGTGAGTGGCTAACAGACTTGTACAATGCTTCTGAACATAAAAGAAATGCTGCCCTCACGGGCAGCATTTTGTTGTATCCCGAACCCCCCTGGCAGAGCCAGGGGGGTTCGGGATACAACAAAAGACGCCTCCCATACGGGAGGCGTCTTCATAACGCCGCAAAAAGCAGATGTATCAAAAGGAGCGTTGACATGCTCGCCTACGCTTCCTGCGGTAATTATAAGTGCAAGATCGAATTATAACAGCAACGGCTTCCCGTAAAGGAAGCCGTTCTATTTTGACCATTATATGATATACCTGAATTCCCAGTATTTAGCGAATCTTTTCCTGTCTCGTTTAAGACTGCCGGACGAAAAATAAAGCATACTTTTGAATTCAGCGAGCAGATAAAACTCCAGCTCGGTCAGGGTGAACTCTTCAACATCCTTGAAATACGGGACGTGATCGATTATCTGGTCTACTACAGGCAGCCCGTTTCCTCCCATATGCGCGACATAATAGGCAGCAGGCCAGTCTCTTATCAACAGCATATTGTTTACATACTTAGCTTCGCATTCTTCAGCGTTGAATACGCTGAACCAATTCTTGTTAAGAGCCATAACAGCCAGAACGACATTGAATATTGGCTTAGTGCCGGAAATATGCCTGAAAGTGATAGTCTTCTCCAGCTTGTTCACGATGATCTGTCCGTGACATTTATAGTCGCCGTTATACTCATACTCGTCAGGGTCATAAGGCGCGACCTCGAAATCGCTGACAACGAAATTTCTGCCCATGTACTCATTTTTGTTTCCCATAATAATACTCCATTCTCCCTCTATACTGCTGAGGGGCAGTCAAGCGGAACTGTGTTCCTGAGTTTTTGATGCTTGTGAAAAACAGCAACGCCTTGCCGCAGAGAGCCTGAGTGGAAAAGCACTGAGAACAACAAAAGAGCTGCCGGAACCAAGAAGACACAGCACGCCACTAAAAAGCGATACCATATTTTCTTGATTCACAGCAGCCCTGCCTTTCAAATATTATCTGCATTTATTATATCACTCACTTCCGCATTTGTCAAGTCCTCACGCCTTAAAATACATCGTATCGCAGTCCGTGAACTTGCAGTTCTGCTGCTGAGAGCCCTCGCAGCAGAGTTCGCTGTTGATGAAGGTGCAGTTGATAAACTCGCAGTTTATCCAGTCGGTATGCTCTGAGTATGAGTTCATGAACGTGCAGTCTATGAACTTGCAGTTCATGACGATATTACGGTATTCGTGGTACTCATTCTCCTTAAATGGTATGTTCTGTAATGCTTCGTATCTTTCGCTAAGAGGCTTGCCTTTAATGCAGAAACGGAAGAACTCGACATTTTTGAAAGTGCCATTCATTATGGAGCAATGCTCGGCTATCATGCGCTCAAACTTCAAATCAATGAGGGTGAAATTGATGAGGTTGAACTTTCCTACTTTTGTCATTCTGAGATCATTTTTTGAATACTTCATAACATCATCCCTGTGAAAAGGCGTATACAAGTTTCTGCCAACAAACTTTTGATCCCAATGTGATATGCGGTACTTCTTGCCGTTGGGATAGCTGTCATCATCGAGCATCTGAGTATTTTTCTGACGGAAAATATAATTGTCAATGAGCTTACGGTTCATCATATCAAAATCCTTATTATCCATATAAACACCTTTCCCTTTCGTTCAGTCTTCGTCGAAGTCCACCTGGCAGTCGTTGTACTCGCATTTTCTATAGAAATAGCAGTCGTCTATGCAGTTACTACTGAGCCAATGGCATCTTGTAAATATACAGTCAATGAATCCGTATCCTTCGCCCGAAAAATAATTAATATTGCAGTCCTCAAATTCGCAGTGTATGAACTTTGCGATTTCGCAGTAGATTCGGTCAAAAGTGCAGTTTTTGAAAGAGACATTATTGAAAGTAACGTTTTCGAGATAAAAATTACCGAATGTCCTGTCTGCGAACTCTGCATTCTCCATTGTCAGTCCCTCTATCTGGCGCTTTCTCGGCTCGAAAGTCGCCTGATAAAAACTCCTCCCGTATAAGTATTCGTATTCATCGTTTTCTTCGTCTTCCAAAGTAATATCGTCTTCGCAAGAAGTATAGTCTTCATTGTCTTCAAAATCGAAAAGATCATCATCAAGGCTATCCTTAATTCTTTCATCAGTGGATAAAAAGTCAAGGAGAAACTTAAGTCTTTCCTCCTCTGTAGAATTTTCCGGTGTCAGTTCAAATAAAGGGTCCATAAAGGGTACTGTACTCATGATCATTCCTCCTGTCTCAATGTCGAAATCGGGGCTATATTTCTGACAGCAAACACTGTCATTCCGTGGGTTTACTGATTCTGTAAATAATTGAGACTTTGTTTTTGATTCACTCCGCTCGGCGTCTGCTGTGCAGACATTGGCTTACAGGTACGCAAGTCTTGGAAGCTCCCGAACCGCAATGCATACTTTCTATAAGCACCGATTTACAGACGGAGATTGGGCGAAGCAGTCTCTCACTCCGTCCTGCGCGCCTCACGGCGCTCTATGCAACGTCTCCCGACGCGGTTTGTCAAGCTGCTGACATAACAAAAAAGGCATTGAATTTTGAACACAGTACACCCATAAGTGTAACGTGCCTAAAATTCAATGCCTTTAATTTTTTACTGTATTCAGTATATCACAGAAGTACACGAATGTCAAGTACTTTGAAAAATAATTCTGATTTGACAAACAGCCGTCTCCCCATGACGTGGAGACATTTTCTACGGCTATTTATCGATGATTGCACATACCGAGATATTACTCAAATAAATAATATCTATTTCAGAAGCCAAAATAATAGGCAATGAATACATAAACAGAAGCACCGCCCAAAGGCGGTGCAGTATATAAAAAATGATTTTGTGAGTCTATTCTAATTATGTCATTTCATAGCATTCTCCTTTTTAAGGAAATGCCGGTATGCAATATAGGAAACAACCGAATCAAATGCATTCCCGCATCCGAACATCAAAGCGATACCGATGAGCGTAGGATGCCATATTCCACATAGGTACAGAACGAAGAACGTTCCGTAATATATGATGTTGGTAACTATTGACTCAAACAGCATATAGTACGTCTTGCCTCTGCCATAGAATGTAGCATCAAATACGTTCTGGAAGGCGTACATAACATAGAACACGAACAATACCATTACAATCTTGAACAGTTTATCCACGTCGCTGTATCCGAGAATATGGGACATAAACGGTTTATACAGCGGAATTGTTATCACCCATATCAGGCAGGTCACAGCCGTTATCGTAAAATAGCCGAGTGTATTGTTCTTTACAGCATTCTTGTCCTTGGCAGTTTCCTGCTTTATCAGCTCTCCAAGCTGAGTTATAGGCAGCAGCATCCATCCCCATATAAAGTTATTTGCCACCCAATATGTCCCTTGCTCTCCGACCATATTCACCATACGCGAGACCATGAGCATATACGCAATATTCCTGACAAAAGATTCAAGTCCTGAGATACCGCCAATTTTAAGGAAGTCCTTCATCCACGCAAA
>FNZT01000010.1:0-135037 GCA_900109435.1 Ruminococcus sp. YRD2003
GGACTGTATATCCTTGCAGGCGCACCGAAGATAGGCAAGTCGTGGTTAGCATTGGACTTATGTTTGTCTGTCGCTAACGGCGAGCAGTTCCTCAAACATGATACAAATATTGGTCAGGTATTGTATCTGAGTCTCGAGGACAACCTCATGCGCTTGCAGAACAGGATATACGATCTCACAGATGAACCTTGTGAGAACTTGAACTTCGCAATAGAAGCGCAGTCAATAGGCAACGGTCTTGAGGAAGAACTTGAAAAGAGTAAGCAGGAGCTTCCGAATCTGAAAGTGATTGTTATTGATACACTTCAGAAAGTAAGGTGCAACACAGATGTCAACTATGGCTCAGACTACAAAGAGCTCTCTGTACTGAAAGCGCTTGCGGACAAGCTGAAAGTCGCAATACTTGTCGTGCATCATACCCGCAAGTGTTATGACAGCGATCCGTTCAATATGGTCTCTGGCTCGACAGGTATCATCGGCAGCGTCGACGGAATCATGGTCATGATAGAACAAAGGCGCGGCAGCGGTAAAGCTAAACTGCACTGCGCTGGTCGTGATATCGAACACCTTGAATTGAATTTGGAGTTTAACAATCACAGGTGGAATGTAGTTGATGATGTGCCTGAGCGTCAGCCAGACCTTTTCTCTTTCGCTATACATGATCTCATGGTCGATGAGAAACGTTTCACAGGTTCGGCGACTGAGCTCTGCAAACTTATGTACAAACACTTCGGACGTGAGTATGCTCCGAACTGGATAACGAGAAATCTTGTTCAGCACACGAATGAGCTCAAAACATACGGAGTGCTTTTCACAGCTCGCAGAAGTCATGGTGCACGAATACTGGAACTCATTTATGACCAGTCGGGTGACAGTAAAAATGGAAGCCTGCTGTGGGTAGAAATTGCTGACCATGCCGGCACCCGAAACTCAGAATACGTCTATTTACCTTTGTTTGAGGCAGGTGACGGTAAAAATACGGGTGACGGCATAGGTGCCTCAGGGTGACGGTATAACGCTCTCGGGTGACGGTAAAATCACGCACAAAACGCGCCGTTTTTGCCGCCGATACCGAAATCGGACAGGTAACCACCTGAGCCCACAGAAGCGATTGTGGCGCAACGTCGAGCGAGTGTGGCGAATAAAACAGTAACGAATCGTTACAGAATTATTCGCAGAGGTCAGAAGCAGTGGCTGGGGGCGAAAAATCAACCCTACTGGGTTGGCAAGCATAGCAGCTGGCTTTCCGCCTGCCGCCTTGCTTGTCGGGCAGAAGCCCGAACCCACTTTAATTGGCATAAGAAAAGGAGAACGATAACATGAGAAAGAAAAATACTACGATAGCGATACGCTGCACAGAGGAAGAGAGCAGATGTATCCATGAGCTCGTTGAGAGGCACGGCTTGAAGCTGAGCGACTTCGTAATGCGGTGTGCTCTCGGCAAGAAAATCGTTGTTGCCAATGGCATCGATGAGATAGTCAGGCAACAGAAAGCTATCGGACGTAACCTCAACCAGATAGCTACACTTGCAAACATGGACAGGCTGACCGCCGTGAATTTTCAGCCTCTCCTCGATGAGCACAGGAAGGTCACGGAGCTGATAGGTCAGCTGCTTCGGGAGGTGAAATAGTGGCGACGGTCACAGCGATAAGTACAAAGGGCGGTGGCGGCGGCAAGAAAAGTCTCGACTACATTTGCCGCGATGACAAGACCGAGGGCAAGAAATATGTGACGGCTCTGAACTGTTCGCTGCCCACAGCCTATCAGGAGTTCAAAAACACAAGGGAGATGTACAACAAGACAGATGGAGTGCGTTACTATCATTTCGTTCAGTCGCACCCGAGCGGCTACAAGATAGAGCCGTCACTTGCTCATAAGATAGCTGTTGAGTTTGCTGAGAAAGCCTTTCCGGGACATGAAGTTGTAGTGGCAACTCACACCGACGCCGACCATATACACTCGCACTTCGTACTCAACGCAGTCAACGCTGACACAGGTCTGAAGTACCACTCCAACAAGTTCACACTGCAAGATTTGCGACAATTATCAGACGAGATATGTCAGAAGTATGGAGTGACAACTCTCAGCAAACCTGAGATTCACAAGCAGAGCAATGGTGTCACTAACGGTGAGTATCGTGTTGCAATGCGAGGTGAGAGTTGGAAAATGGCTTTGTCCAATACCATTGACGCTGTCATGAAAAGAGCTAAGAGCAAGAAACAATTCCGCTTCTACATGAAGCAGTGTGGCTACGATGTTAAGTGGGAAGATAGCCGCAAGTACATCACGTACACTTGTCCCAACGGAATAAAGTGCCGTGATAACAAGCTTCATGAAGCAAAATACAGGAAGGAGAATATGGAATATGAGTTCGAAATACGAAGAAGTGAAAGAAGCCTCCAAGCAGAATTTGGAGGAAGCACAGGACATACCAACTATGGTCTGCGTTCAGGAAAACAATTGGCTTGCGCTGATATCACAGCTGAAACTACTGACAGATACGTTGTTCGAAGTCAAGGCTCAGACAGATGTGACCATGACATACGCACAAATGAAAATGTACCTGAAAAATCAGCAGACGATTTACGATCAGTTGCTGGAACAGGGGAAGGAGATACAGGAGCAAACGTCGCAAAACGTGACGGCAGAGGTGTCGAAGCTGGATCAGGCGGCGAAGGACCTCGTCTCACAGGCTGGGAAGCTGAACGAGCGGACCTTATCGCAGCTGAAATGCTCAGAAGAGCAGAGCAGAAGTCAAGGCTTCAGATTGCTCCGACTGGTGGTGCTGATAGAGTTTCTGCACCTGATATCGTCGGTAGTATTGCTGCTGTGGCTTCGATAATTGAGGACGAGTCCGCCGAAGATACCGAATACGCTCGGGAACATGTTGACCGAAAGGCACTGGCTAAGGAGATACGGAAAAAAGAAGATCTCGGTATGCATATGGGGTAAACGATGACTCTCTAAAATAGGGACACGACTACCGTAACGGTACTTGAAGTACCGAAACTGGACTGCACTCATTCCCACCTCGGGAGCGAGTTCCCAAAATGGAAATTCGGTATGGTGGGATGAAATATCCCGTCATGACTATGAGGTGGTAAACCGCCACCTCATAAACCTGAGTCGGCAAATCGCAGGCTCAGCAAATGGTACGTCAAACGACAGTACCTATAACAAATATTTACAAAGGAGTAATGAAAAATGAACAATGTAAATCACATCAGACACAACCACGAGACAAATAGAAGGAGTATGATTGAATGGCTGAAAACAAAACAGAAACTAAAATCGTAATGCTTACCATAAAGGAGGCGGCAGCTCTTGTAGAAGGGCTGACTGAATACAGAGTACGTCAGATGTGCATCAATGGTCAGGTGCCGTATATCATGGCGGGTAAGAAATATCTAATAAATAAGGAATTATTCCTTAGATATCTGCGCGGCGAGACTGCGTAAAAATAAATAGTACAAACGGTGTGATTTTGCTGGACTTACACAGAGAGTTGTGGTATGATGTCGTTGGCAAAAACGCGCCATATTTATGAATGGAGGAGGGAAAATATATGGCGACTATCAGAAAAAGGCCGAACGGTTCATTTGAGATAAAAGTATCATGCGGCTATGGTGTTGACGGAAGGCAGCATAATCAATACAAAAGCTACTATCCGGAACCCGGTATGAGCCCCAAGCAAATAGAAAAAGAGGTTAACAGGCAGGCGGTGCTGTTCGAGGAGGAATGCAAGAAAGGACAAATAACATCTGCAATCAAGTTTGAAACATTCGCCGAGCAATGGCTTGAAGAATATGCCAAAATCAATCTGCGAGCTACATCGTATTCAAAGATGATACAGGTCACTAGGCGTATATATCCCGCGCTCGGTCACAAACGTTTGGACAAGATAACGTCCAGAGACATACAAAAATTTATCACTGGTCTGCTTGTGAACGAAAAGAATATGAACAACGGTAAGTCTCTTTCAAGGAAAACTGCTGTACATCACTTAAATTTCATAAGTGATGTATTCAACTATGCTGTTAGAATGGGTATGCTGACGGACAATCCCTGCAGAAGAGTAGTTGTTCCGAAAATCGAACAAACGGAAAAGGAAATATATACGCTAGACGAGGTGAAAGAATTATTCAGCAATCTTCAAAATGAGCCGTTAAACTATCAGGTGTATCTTACCCTTGCAATTTATAGGCTCATATTTTTTATCAGTGCTCATTAATATCCACTCCCTTTGCTCTAATTATATCAATTTATAAGCGCTTAGTCAATATAATAAAGTCGATGTGAGTACACGCAACTGCGAAGATTTTTGTATTAGAAAAATTTCATATTAGAAAAAATATTAGAAAACTAACGAAAAAGGCACTTCCGATCTCTCGAAAGTGCCTATTCTTCTGTATATGTGTTACAAATTAGATACGGTATGGAGCGCGGAAAAAAATTCGCGGTCCATAAAAACTGAACCGCGAAGCTGTCTGCGGCGACTCGCCGCTGGGGTGGGAGATGGGATTCGAACCCACGGTCTTCGGGACCACAAGCCGAATCCCTAAAGATTTCACCATATTCGAGCACTCTCTTTAAGCTCTGTAAGTGGCTTAAAATAGCCTGATTGTCACTGATTTCTTGAATCACCGTTGGAAAGTTAACGGAGATAGTATTAGTAAAGTATTAGTAGTACTGGGTTACTCCGGTATAGTCATATCTGAGAGAAGCCATCAAAGAGCATGTAGTGTATGAGTTGCGAGTTACGACTTGGCGTCAGGCAATGTAAACGGCGTGCCATTTGGGTTGTAAGTAACGTTAAATACCATATCAGAGAGCCACTTCTTGAACGATGGGTTATCTTGGAACTGTTTAAATAGTTCCATGTTGTCTGCCATGATTCTAAAGATAACCTGTTGTAGCGCACGTTCACTTTCCATTCTGGCACTCTGCTTATCAGAATTACGCATTGCGTTCTGGTACGCTTCATCTTTTGATACCATTCCAGGGATTTCAAGGATCTGCCTACGTGCATTGTCCTTGTCGTTCCATTGTACATTTCCAAACATGTCGTTAAATTCGAGTATGATAGCTGAAAGTAGATCCATCTCAGGATCAACGATATGCCCGCTGCCCCCTGTAGGAACAGGAGCTACTTCTGCATTATCATCCTCCAATACGATAGACATAGAATCTCTGGCTTCATTTCTATAGCTTTCAAGGTCAATGGTTTCGTATATTCCCTGTGTGAGATCATCAACTTTTGGTGAGGGCAGCTTCGGAATCAACAGGTGCAGGAAGATAGACAGGCGCTCCCAGTCAGGATTACCATAAGGAAGAATAGCGCCAAGGAATCCGTAAGTTCTGACAAATGCCTTAGCTGCGCTCTTGAATTTGATTTGATCTTCGGTTTCAAGGCTTTTGTATATGAACACACATGGATCAAGAATCGGATCGAGCTTATCACGCTCAGCACCGTTCAGATATGCATCAACAATTCTTGTGACATCATCCTGTCCATATACTTGATACTCCTCCATTTCCTGTACCTTATCGTACAGCTTGTTGGGATCAGTTTCACCGGAGAGAATGGTGGTTTTGTAGTATGTAGAAAAGGCTTTCTCGATGATTTCAGGCTTGTTAGCAAAGTCCAGTACACAAGTATCATGCTTCTTCGGATGACAACGATTCAGACGCGAAAGTGTTTGTACCGCTTTGATATCATAGAGCATCTTATCTACATACATTGTGTGTAGCAACGGCTCATCAAAGCCGGTCTGAAACATATCCGCAACAATCAGAATACGATATGGGTCGGACTTCAGCTTTTCTGGAATGTCCTTATCCGAGAAGCAGTTCAGGCCTGCGGACGTTAACGGCTGATCATAGCCTTTATACTTAGCTTCACCCGAGAAAGCGATAATAGCTTTGTAGGGACTATGTCTGTCAGCAAGGCATCTGTTTACTGCAAAGTAATATTCGATGCAGCGAGGAATGCTCGCAGTAACGATCATTGCACGAGCCTGACCACCAATTTTACCCTTGGCGATTACCTGTTCATGGAAATGCTCAATCATCATAGCAGCTTTCTTGGCGATAGTATACTCGTTACTCTCGACGAAGTTGCGGAGCTTCTTCTGCGCCCGTTTCTTGTCGAACATTGGATCGTCCTCTACGGTTTTCATAAGTTTGTAGAAGCTGTCGATTGTTACATAGTTTTGGAGGACATCGAGGATGAAACCTTCCTGAATTGCCTGTTTCATAGTGTACACATGGAAAGGACGATGCTTTATCTCGCCGTCCTCCTCATAAGGTACACCAAAGGTTTCGAGTGTCTTGTTCTTCGGTGTAGCAGTGAAGGCAAAGTAGCTGGCAGTCGATACAAGCTTTCTGCCTTCCATTAGGATATTGATCTTGTCTTCGTTATCGATCTCATCATCAGAAGCAAGAGCAGACAGCGCAAGGTTCATCTGTGCGGAGTTTCTGCCGCTTTGCCCAGAATGCGCCTCATCAATGATAATTCCGAAGTGTTTGTCCTTATGTTCCTGACCAAGATCAGTAACTATGCACGGGAACTTTTCGACAGTTGTGATAATGATGCGCTTGCCGTTCTGGATCCCCATTTTGAGGTCTCTGGAATGCTCAGCCCATAGAACTGTGCTGCTTACCTGCATGAACTGCTTTATCGTATCACGAATCTGCCTATCCAAAATCTTACGATCAGTTACAACAATTACTGTATCAATAAGCGGTTTGCCATCGTCCTGTTCCAGTCCAATGAGCTGATGAGCCAGCCATGCGATAGAATTAGACTTACCGCTACCTGCGCTGTGCTGTATAAGATAACACTTGCCGACACCATTCTTGCTGACATCAGCCAACAGATTCTCTACTACATCAAGCTGATGATATCTCGGAAAGATCTGCTTGTACTTCTTCTTTTTCGTCTTCTGGTCGGTTTCCTCTATTACCTGAGCGTAATTCTCTATGATACGTGATAACTTTGCTTTGGTGAGGATATCCTTCCAGAGGTAGTCTGTCATAATGCCATCAGGGTTCGGCGGATTCCCTGCACCGTCGTTATATCCCTTATTGAACGGCAGGAACCAGCTGTCTTCCTTACAGAGCTGTGTGCAGAACTTGATTGTTAAATCGTCCACAGCGAAATGAACCATGCAGCGTTTGAAGCTGAACAGAATATCACGGGGATCACGATCATTCTTATACTGCTTAACAGCATCTTCTGTGCTCTGTTTCGTAAACGAGTTCTTTAACTCCATCGTAATGACAGGCAGACCGTTTATGAAGATACACAGATCGAGAGCCAGTTTGCTTGCGTCCTGCGAGTAGCGGAGCTGTCTGGTTACGCTGAAGATATTCTTATCAAACAAAGCCTTCCATTTGTCGTTCTTTTCAGAAGGCGTTCCATAGAACATGATAAGGTCATCAGCAGGATAAGCATTTACACCGTTACGCAGCACATCAATAATACCACGCTTGGCAAGCTCTCCCTGCAGGCGATTCAAGAACTGTCTCTTATTCTGCTCTGACCTGTCAGTACCGAGCTTAGCCATTTCCTCAGGCTGAGTATCGTACAGGAAACGGAACAGTCTTGTCTCGTCGATAGCATACTCTTTGTTGTAGTCGCTGTTGTTGCCCTCTTCATAGCCGTTGTGTTCTGTGAGCCACTTAACGATGAGGGTTTCAAAGCCTGCTTCTTTGGTATTGGTAAAGTTCACTCATCATCAGCTCCTTCATCAAGGTATTCATCATCTACTTTTGAATCGCTGTCAGCTTCCTCGTCAGTGTATTCGTATTCTGGTATTTCAATGCCTCGAACATCTATCTTGCCCGTGACAACATCGGAAATCAAGCGTTTTCTAAATTCCTTTAGCTCGTCTATAATCTTTTCCTTGATGTCGATGATGTGGTCAATTTTACTACACTCTGTATCAAGATATGAAACAATACTTTTCTGATCTTCATAATCACAAAATGGGATTAGTAAATTCATCAGAGCATCAGAAGTGATAGCTGGGTATGCTACTCCATTTGAATGTCTGATAACCTCATCGCAAAACCAATCTGATTTACAGCAATATTCTAAGAATCTACTATCCACAAGTGCAGAATCCGGTTGTACTACAGCAAATCCAGTTGATACTATGACATCTTCATCATCAATAATCGTTGTTATAGCTTTGAGATAGGTCCTAACAGTTGAGATAATAATGTCATGCTTTTTAACTATTCTTCTTGCTCTTGAAGGAGCGCTTTTGAAGGTTACCATTTCGTATTGTGTAATGCCTTCTGTATAGTTAACAGAGCCAATGTCAATATATCGAAAAGAGTATTCCGGATCTGTTGATTCACTTAGTGAATAGCAATTACATTTAGCAATGTATTTTAATCGAATACGTTCAGAGATCGATGTAATGCGACTATTGATGATTTTTCTCTTTGTTTGACTTAAGTTTTGAATAATAGCTTTCTGTAGTGAGATCAACCTGTTTATCTCCGAAACCTTCCAGTCCAGAAAGCGCACAATCTGGTCTTGCTCTTCACGTGGCGGAACTGGCACAACAATACTTGTAAACTCTGGGGAATAAGTACGCCAGCGCATCATCATGATTCCATGACCATTTTTGAAACACTGCTGTGAAAACAGCGGTGTTCTAAACAGATAATGATAATAAGAGGAGTTAACTCCGTCATGCGGCGTATAAACATCATATGCGGGGCTTGTTACTCCATTATATGCAGAACGTCCTATAGCGCCCATCCAGCAAAGCATGATATTTACTATAATATCATCAATATTAACAATCTTATATCCATCAGCATTCCTTGCCTTATTACCAGTTGTATGTTCAAGATCGGAATGTTGTCGCACACCAAGATGTGTGTACAAAGAGATCAAGTTGACTTCGTTTAGAGGTTTATTATTCCGTTCATCGTGTAACGAGAAAAGACCTTTTATTCTTTTGGCAGACCATGTCTCTGGGATTGAAGGCAACCAATCAATGTTTGAAGCTTGATAGCTTTCATATACTCTCATGAAATTCCCTCCATAATACCAGCTATCATGCCGTCTGCCTGCTTCTCCAAAGTGTTAAGCTCTGCAATGATATCTGACATTTCACGTAGCTCCACAGGCTTATAGAAATACTTGGAGAAACTAATCTCATATCCTATGACAGTTTTCTTCTCATCAACCCAGGCATCAGGAGCATAGGGCAGCACCTCGTTCTGCATAAATGCCTCGATGCCGCCCTCGTACTTGAACGGAACGCTCTCAGTGTCACGCAGTTCAACATCTGCCTCACCAAGTACAGGCTGTGCGGTCGAGTCCTTCTCAGTGATAAACGGTCTAATCTTCTTCAGGGCAGCGGCTTTCAGCTTTGTTGCCTTTGCAAAGGCATTCCAGTCATCCAGAGGAGTACTTGTCGGAACAGAAGCAAGTGCTTTCCTAACTGCTTCCAACTCTTCCGTCTTCTTAAATGTGTCTGATGGAATTTCTCTGTCAGGATACACACGTAAACGCAGTGGGCGCTCTACAGTAATAGACCAGTAGGCAAACTGATCGTTATCAAAAATCATACTAACATCGCTTTCTTCCATTTCCATGAAGATGCGGAGAATCTCTGCACGGATTTCTGGTGTGAATTCGCAGTTTTTCTTTCCCATATTCTTATCTAGTGGTGATTTCATCTTTGTCGCATCGATAAGCTGAATCTTACCTTTGCGGCGTTCTTCCTTACGGTTTGACAGAATCCAGATGAACGTTCCCAAAGGAGTATTATAAAACATATTCTCAGGCACTGCAATGATCGCTTCAACAAGATCGTTCTCTATTATATAACGCCGGGCATTGCTCTCACCAGAACCTGCATCTCCAGTGAAGATGGAAGAACCGTTATGAACCTCAGCGATACGGCTGCCGAGCTCAGTATCCTTCATCTTTGATATATTATTAAGCAGGAACAGCAGCTGTCCGTCACTTGTTCTCGGAATCATGGAGAGCTGTTCGCCACTTTCCAGATACACATTGAATCTGGTGTCAAGAATCTCCTTCTTGCCGCCCATTTTCTCTGCATCCACCTTCCAGCTCTTTCCGTAAGGCGGGTTTGAAAGCATGAAGTCAAACTGTCGTGACGCATTACAGTCGATAGAGAGAGTTGAGCCAAAGCTGATATGTTCTGCCTCTTCACCTTCACCTTTTAACAACATATCTGCTTTGCACAATGCATAGACTGGAGCTAATATTTCTTGACCAAATAGATGAATCGACACTTTCTTTCCGTATTTTTGAGCTAGAGATTGTAGTCTGCTCTGACCTACAGTTAGCATACCTCCGGTTCCACAAGCACCATCGTAACAGGAGTATGTAGCATCCTTAATCTTATCAGCAATAGGTACGAAAACAATATCAGCCATCAGTTCAACTACATCACGAGGAGTCCAAAAGTCACCAGCGGCTTCATTGTTTTCATTATTAAACCTTCTGATAAGTTCTTCATATACGGTTCCCATACCATGATTATCAAGCCCAGGATGTTTGATAATGGTATGTGCTTCGTCCTTATACACTGGATCGGGACTAAGGTTTATGTCCGGGGAAACAAATTTTTCTATTACAGCACCAAGAACATCTGCTTCATTTAGCTTTTTAATCTGTTCACGGAAGCCAAACTTTTCAAGGATTTCCTGTACATTAGGCTAGAATCCGTCCAGATATGCTTCAAAGTCTGCTTGCAGCGCCTGCTTCTTTGCGCGGCTGGTAAGATCACGCAGACGGAATGGGGATGCATTACAGAACGCCTGTCCTGCAACATTGCACAGTGCGCCCCACTGATTGTCGATTTTGGCCTCATCGAGCTTCTTCTTCATATCAAGAACCGTTTGCTTGCTATCCTCCAAGAGAACATCAAGTCTACGAATGACAGTCATTGGAAGGATAACATCTCGAAATTTGACGCGTTCCACCACATCACGCAGACAGTCGTCTGCAATGCCCCAGATAAAACTTACGATCTGATTGTGAATCTGATTGTCCATACTATTACTCCTTTATAATCTTTGTATCGTAGTTTGGAGAACAGCACCAAGTGCCACACAAAATTCTATAACTACCCCATGTTAATTGTAGCACAATTCAACAAACAATGCAAGCGCATAGCACTGTACCTTTTGTAAACTTTCGTTGAACATAATTGTACTTAAAGTTATCTAATCTTACGTATACGGAAACGCTAAGGACACCCAACTTCCGATAGTCGCATCGTCGGAAGCTACGTGTAGAGATCTACACGCTGGGTGTCTTTAGCGCATCAGGGGCGATCGAGTAATACCTCAGCCTACGCAATCGGTTCCCTGACGAGTGTCAATAGATGGCTATATATAGCAAAGTATGTTTTCTACAAAAGTATAATCCCTATTCTACGCATAGTTCGAGTCACCTCGAAATCGGGTCCTTCTCTCATCGAGAACTTCTGTTCTGTTGCTGGCAGATTCTGTCAGTCTCCTCGATGAATCTTTCAATGCTACTACCATACACCATGAAACGAGAACCCATTCTCTTGGACTTTATAGCTCCTCTCTTTATTAGATAATAGAGCTTATCATCGAGCATGTCATATAAGCAGGCTGCTTCATGTACTGACAGCAGCTGTTTATCGACATTTACTATGTATCGCATATGTTCACCTCCTTTCGATTCGTTATTATTCGGTATCTTTTAACACCTTGAACTGTGAAAGAAGAGCGTTCTTCCTATGTTAACTATGTACTTCATGTACATTTCCTCCTCTCTAAGTGTTATTTTTAACTATCTTGTACGATCTTGTGCTGTGAAAGAAGAGCGTGATAATCACGCTCCTTCTTTCATCCGGGCAGTAATGTAGCTTTCTATTGAACTGTATGGTACCTTGATTTTGTTGCCCTCTCTGTAGCCTTTGATCTTACCCTCTTTGATATAACGGTAACACAGACTTCTGCTTATTCTCAGCACATCCATGACCTCCTTACAAGTGAGTATTTGTGGTTCGCTGTAACATTCTGACATAACAAAGTCCTCCTTCATGCTTTTCCTGACTATTCGAGTTCAGCATTACATGAAGTCGCCAACTTTAGAGCAATTTTGATATCACATTAGTAAAAACATTAGTAACACAACGAAAAAAGCACTTCCGATTTCTCGAAAGTGCCTATTCTTCTGGGGTGGGAGATGGGATTCGAACCCACGATCTTCGGGACCACAAGCCTATGCTGACGGATATTCCGCAGTTTCATCCGGTTTATCAAAATACTTTTTTGCGCCTATATTTCGAGGATTTGAGCAGATTTGCCGTGTAATGCCTTTGCAGAAAAAATTGTCTAACTGTAGGAAAAGTGTAGGAAAAATATTGCAGACAATTACTGTTGATACTTCATTTTTCACTGGTTGCAACACAGGCTGCAATAAGCGAAAAGAAGTAATTCGGAAATATACTCAGATTGGCTATTTTACGCTGAATCTGGACGATGCTAAAGAATACCTTTACGCAAAATCTACTAAGCGCAGAATACTAAGCTGGCACGATATTCACGTTAATGTGTTTATCTGAATAAAACAACAGAGTCCTCATAGCTTCGGCTGTGAGGACTTTTTTTGTTCCGGAAAAAACTTTTACGTGAAAAAAGTGGTATAAGTGGTACGAATCAAATTATCGATGAATTCCGGTTTCTGAATATTCTCCAAGCAAATGAACTTAAAATTCCTAATTCGGCATTTTAATATGGAATAGAGAGAAACCGCTATAAACTTTCTCATATATCTCTCTTGACCGTTTTACCCTCGGTGACTATGAAGGTATCGAAGTCGTAAATGCAGTTGACTGGTTGCTTGATAAGAACTAATACAAAAGAATGGCGGTGCAATAGCACCGCCATAAATATTTGTTGTCCTCTGTCTCAGTCTAAACGCATTTTACTTTTTTAGAAATTAGAATGTTGTGAGTTCATAATCAATTTCTTTGTATTTTTTCCCAATAGACTTAGCTTCAGCTTCGGAAATAGTTTTCTGAGTTTTTCCAGCGTAATACGTTATCGTCAAACTTCCATCACGATAATCATAATTTAACGATTCTATGTTATTGAGTTCTGAACCGCTATTGTATTTATAGTAAGCCCCACCATGTCCCATTCCATAAACAGATGAACAAGCAATTATATTATTATCACATAAGTAATACCATGATCTTTGTGCCCCTTTACAAAGGCGCACAAGCTGATTGTTGTTTATAGTGTATATTTCAGATATCGAAGGAGCACCGCTGCTCAAAGTACCTGATACTGTGATAAGCTCAGGCGATTTATCTCCGTTTAAGTCCATTAGTGCATACTTCCTTTCAGTGTCGTAAGAATACTGAGTTGATATGTCTGCATTGATACAATCAGATTCTGTTTTTGAATTTGCCTTAATATAGCTTAATCGTGACTTATAAAGCGGGAAATCATTTATTGTCGGTCTGTTGAGGAAATCCTCAAGGCTGACTTTTCCGCCTGTTGAAAGATATGCATAGTAAGCGAGGATACATGATGCATCTATAGCGTTTATATTACCGTCATTATTAACATCACCCGCTGATTTCTGAGCTTCCGTGAAGCCTCCGTCTTGTCCTGTTGACAACATCGCATAATATGCCAAAACGGTGGAAGCATCTACAGCGTTGATATTTCCATCGTTATTGACGTCTCCGAGCGTATAATCAACAGGCGTTGCATTTTCTTCTTTTATTATGATATAACCCTGAATGATACCGCGTGTAAATGTCCATGCTTCCATAAGCTGATCTTGTTCACGTTCATAATAAGGTGGTGCATTACTAAATTCATCAGCAGCGGCATCATTGTTGATGTACTCGATTTGTATTGGATAAATATCGCCTGGTTGACAATCCGAGGGAATAATCAGCGGAAATGACCACATAACGCCGTCAGCACCGTCCCCAGGAAGGCCTGCTGTTGCAACAAAGATACAATTATCATCAATTTTTACAGCACTCGGATGACACAATTTTATCGCCTCACCGGACTGTATAGCTTTTTTATCACCATTAAGGGAAAGTCGACTGTCCCAATTGATATGTATACCTGTTGCTGCGTATTTCCCCGCAGCACCTATTACTGACAAATCCACCGTACATATCGGATTAGCTCTTGCTTCTTCAAGTGAAAGCTCTATCCTGCTTAATGCCAGCGTGGGCTTAACAGTTGCTTGATCTACATCAAATTCATCAAAACAGCTTAAATCTCCCGCAGCAGGACCTGTATCAGCATTGGAATATGCCATTGTTGTGCTGACCGTGGTAGTAGTCGTTGTGGTAGTAGTCGTTGTAGTGGTCGTAGTTGTTGTACTTGTAGTTGTAGTCATCTTAGGATCGTCGCCTAATGAGATAAAAGTGAAGTCAAAAATGTCTGCATATTGCTGTGCGGAAGAATTATTATATCCGCATATAACGCCGAGATAGTTTCCCTTGCCTTGCGTAGAATCATAAGTATTGCAGAATGTTATGGGCTTCTTTTGGCTTACTTGATCGGTAATTTTGCAACGTGAATTTCTAATCGTAACCGAGGACAAGTTAGGACATTCATAAAACGCATATTCTTGTATAGATTCAATCGTTTCAGGAATATCTATTTTTTTGACGCCTTTGCACCATGCAAAAGCACACTTCCCAATCTGAGTTACGCTTTGAGGGAATGTATACGATGAAGTGTCCTTACCAGACGGGAATTTGCTTATCTTGGTCATATCCTTGCTGTACATAACGCCTTCTCTGCTTGTATAATATTTATTGTTGGAATCGACGTTTATGTTTGTAAGGGTATCACAGTCGAAAGCGTTAAGGTAATAAGAGTTAACATTTGCAGGGATATTTAATACCTTTACTTCTGTGCCAGAAAGGAAGTTCTTCCCGATATGGGTTACAGGCAGATTGTTGACAGTATTAGCTATTGAAAGCTGTGTTGCAGTTGATCCATACACTACCGAATATGCTTCGTAGTAATCGAAATAATAAGAGTAGTATATATTTTCTGTTTTATAATATAGGTCATTAAAGCTGTTCTTTCTTCCTATGTCATTAATAGATCCAGTAGTATATCCCTCAACATATGAATCATACTGCGCTTTTGTTATTTTCGTTCCATTGAATTTATAGCCATAATACTCAGCTTGAATAGCTGCCGATGTATCTTCAAGCGTAGCTACTTTTTCAAATCGATCACTTTTCTTTTCATATACGATCTTCCATGAATATCCTTGACTTCCGCCCTCAAAAAATACATATTTTTTTGTTGGAATAACATTAGCCTTACCATATGCCCCTGTTATATTTTCATCGCCAAGACAAACAATCATATTATTAACAAAAGTGTATACATAAAGATCAGAAAAGTGATATTCACCGCCTGAAACGAATAGCTCAGGCGTGCCGTCTGTATCTATATCATATAGCTCGTACTTTTCTCCATACTTCTCATCTGTACCATCAAACGAATCAGACTGCATATATTCATCGAGAACTGCCCTATATGCCTCTTGCCACGAATTGTATGTTTGTGTGCTTGCATCAGCAGCGACAGCAGTATGAGCATATTTATCTATGTCTAAGTTTAAAAATGAAACTGAGAGAATGGCTGAGGTTATTATAGATAAAACTTTCGTTGCTTTCATAAAGTTCCCTCCTTAAATTGCATTATCCCATGCAATAGCGTAATCGGCTGATATATATCCCATATAGTTGGTGCTGTCTTGATTAACGCTTATGTAGTACCAGCCTTTATTGTTGTACACACCGTATTGTCCCGTCGATTCAGGTATAACATTAAAGAGCTTTCCGTTTGGAATTTGAACCAAAACATCTGAATCTGTACTTGGAGCTGAACGAACATTAAGCGTACTGTTTATGTCACTGGTATTGACATAGCCAATGGCGTTTGTTGATCCCATATAAAAGTCTTTATTGATCGTAAATCCACAATCAATAGCTTTTTCGCGGCATTTTTCTCTAAGTGTGTTTCCGTCGTAATACTCAGTTTTCATGCCAAAAAGCGGCTCGTTATAGGCGTACCCAAAAGTATTTGGAATAGTATCGTAGACTAATTCATCGTTTTTGTAATAGGTTACTACATATCCAGCATTGGCTCTCCAACATATAAGGTCATCGACACCATCACCGTTATAATCCTCGATATATCCTCCCGAGCTTCCTCCGGAAAGCGAACTAATGAAAAACTTGTTGTACATCATGCCTAATTGTGCGTCAGGCTGATGTTTTGTTGGTTCAGTTGATTGTGTACTATCTTCGTCTACTACGACAACTGAGATATCAGTCTTTATAGCCGGATTATCTTTGCAAGAAATGGAGACTATACATTCCCCACTTGATACTCCTGTTATATACCCATGAACATTTACAGAAGCGATATTATAATCGTTTGATGTCCAATATTCGTTGATTTCATCGCACCCTTCGGGGTAGTGCAAAATGTTGACATTTGTTGTCTCGCCTATTTTTATTTTGACAGAATTCTTTTCCAATGTGTAGGATTTATCACTTTCTGATGTTGTAACAACAGTAGTCGTTGAGCTTTGAGCTTTGCTTGTTGTCGTTTCAGCAGTAGTGACTGTTGAAGTCGCCGCCGTACTGGTTTCTGCTGTTGTTTCGATAGATGAATCATTGCTGTTTGGCTTTTTGTCTCCTTTTTTGAAGATCAATCCAACGCCTATAATAGTGCCGATCCCGACAGCCAGAACAGCAGCGCCGATAAGAATACTTTTCTTCAAGTTTCCACCGCTTGACGTTTCTTCAACCACGTCATTTCCCGCGTAAGCATACTCCTCTTCCTGCTCGGTTTCGTATACTTCATCATCTGCTTCATCGGGGGCGTAATTAACTGTATCTGCTTCTGCTGACGGTTCTGCGGACATTTCATCATCTTCAATAGATGCGTCGTCAAATGAATCGACAATAGAACTATCCTCTGCAATCGCGGTATCGAGCGTATCTTCGATTATCTCGTCAGAGGTATTGTCATCGGATAACTCAGACTTGGAGACGCGGCGTTCGTTTATGGCGTTGCTTGTTTTCTCTTTCATATCAGCAAGCGAAGAGCCTGCACCGTCCGCAATGGACTTAGCCTTATTTTTCGCAGCGTTCAGCTTATCCTTGACATCATCTGATTTGGCGTACTCAACTGCGTTACCAGCGGCGTTCTTTGCAGCTCCGCCGACTTTCTTTGCCGCACCAGCGAGCAGTCCTATGCCTGACTTTGCTTTATCCGAAAGATTTGCAGTATTCTCCACACTGGAAGAAGATGTTATTTTCGTTCCACCGGAGGGCGTACCGCTGTCAGCATTTGAACTCTGTTTGCCCCAATTCTCCGGCAGTTTGTTATTCTTCCCCCATGAATCGGGGATATTCTTATTCTGTCCCCAAGCATCGGGCTTCTGATTATTATCGCTCATAATATCCCCCTCGTTATGGTTCGTCAAGTCCGCCGTTTGGCGGACGGCAGCGTTTTATGCGCTTAAAGCCTCTTTTTACGCCTCTGAACACGCCGTACTTTATGATGCACTGCTTCATATACTCGGAACAGCTTGGCTGAAACAGGCAGGCTGAACGCAGCAGCTTTGGCGCAAATCTTTGATAGGCAAAAAGCATCAGGAGCAGTATATTCTTCGCCTGACTGAATATGAAAGCAATAGATATCGCACACAGAAGTGTTATAAATATCGGCGTAGATAGGTATGCGCGTACAAGAATAGCAGCAATTAGTATGGCGGTCGCAGCGACGAATTGAAGAAGCTCCTTGTACATCGTAAACTTTGGTCTTATGACTGCTTTACATACCTCAGTTTTTCGCGCTTTATAAAAGGCTTTGATGATTTCCTTATCCGTCATGACTGTTCATCGCTGTCGTAGTCGATCTGCTCGGGGGCAGCGTTGCCTTTATTAAGCAAGCCCTTTGCCTGACTTGCAACTTTAGAGATACGCTTCTGCGTGTTCTGCATTTTGTCAATGACCGTATCGGCTTCGGGTTTGATAACTGGATATGTATTGCCGCAGCAAGGGCAGAAACCGTACATACTTATTTGGTTATCCTCTTTGACGTCAAATAACGGGAAACCGCATACAATAGCCCAGCAGCAGCCTGTCACATACAACAGCAAAGCGTCCTTGCAGCCTATTGCCGCACAGCCGATAGTCTTCTTCTTTTTGATTGTCTCGCTTATGAGAACGGCAGAGTTCTGATTGCAATACGGGCAGAACACATCTCTTTCGATAACGACAAGGTTATTGTTTTTCATAATAGCTCCTCCTAAACTTGAATAGTATTCGGCGTTTGATGTATAATAAAAATATCGGGTACAGCTTTTGCTTTTCGCAAATTTATATAATCTGCGGCGGTCATTCAGCTTGTTTTATATGTATGATTTTACCACAATTTCACATTTTCTTCAATGTAATATAAGAAAAATTTACAAATTCCAAACAAAAACCAGCAGTTTATACAAGGCGTAAAGCCTTAGTTTGTATGGTTCGACAGTGTATTTACCGTCAGAAATATGGTCAATAAGGAGTGAGAACTATGGCACGTAGGGGGGAAAATATTTATAAACGCAAGGACGGACGTTGGGAGGAACGTTATAAGTGCGGCTTCACAGGCGATGGGAAGGCTAAATATCGCTCTGTATACGGTCATTCCTATGCAGAGGCAAGGGCGAAGCTTGTTTCCTTGAAGGTCGCCGCTCCTACTATGACTGCTTCCTGTCATCTGACGGTAAAAGAGCTTTTCAGCGAATGGCTGTCCGCAATAAAGCTCCGAGTGAAGCCTTCTACCTACGCTAATTATCAGATGAAGGTTGAGAAGCATATACTTCCTAAATTCGGTGGTCTTATCTATGAAACGCTGACGGTACAAATGCTTCATGCATTTATTGATGATAAGCTAAATTCAGGTCTTTCCCCGAAGTACACTTCCGATATTATCGTTGTTTTCAAAGCTATGGCGAAGCATACTGCCAAGATACATAGTACAAGGAACATTCTTGCAGATGTTATAACGCCTAATTGCATTATGGAAGAAAAGCCGCTGCTTACTCCTACGCAGCAGCGTAAGCTGTATAAGTATCTTTTATCCAATCTTAATACAACGTCATTGTGCGTATTATTGAGCTACTATACGGGACTTCGTGTCGGTGAAGTCTGCGGTCTTATGTGGAGCGACATTGACGTTGATAAAAGTCTTTTGACCGTCAGGAGAACTGTACAGCGTATACGCACAGGCAATGACGGCACTCAGCTCATTATCGGTACTCCCAAGAGCAGAACGTCACAGCGCATGATACCTATACCGTCTTTCCTTATGAAAATACTGCGGAAATTCCGCAGTAATAATGACCGATATATACTTTCCAATACAACAAGAGTTATCGAACCTCGCACACTACAGAACCGCTTCAAATCTATGCTGAAAAAAACGGATTTGCCGTCAGTAACGTACCATAGCCTCCGCCATATGTTCGCCACAAATTGTCTGCAAGCAGGCTTTGATATAAAGACGCTCTCGGAGATACTCGGTCATGCGGGTGTACAAACAACACTGAACCGCTATGTTCATAGTTCAATGGAGCGTAAGGCGTACTGTATGAGCCTTATCACTCCTGCTGCTTAAAGCTTATTTGCCGTCAAAAAACTCGTCACCATCAGTATCAGAATAGGCTACATATGGCGTAAAACGGATATAATTACTTGAATTATATAAATTTGCGGCGATTTTTATGTCTGCTGAATAAGCACAGTATTTCTCGCACTTTGTGTTATTGTATTCTATACAATATTTATTGTAGCACATCAAATTCATATTGTCAATCAACTATGATAAAATATTTTCATAGGACGGTGACGGTATGAAAGAAAAATATTTTGATAAATACAGAACGATCGGCTTGAAGATAAGCTACTACCGCAAGCTCCGCGGACTAACGCAGGAGCAACTCGCTGAAAAGATTGAAAAAAATCTCGCATTCATCGGAGCAGTGGAAGCGCCCAACGTGAACAGGACTGTATCGCTTGATACGCTGTTCGATATTGCCGAAGCTCTTGACGTTCCTGCATACAAATTTCTGACAGAAGATGAATAATAATATCCCCGTTGTTACGCTCACAATGAACGTAATAGCGGGGATTTTCATATACTTAGACTTTAGTTGTCATTATCAGTTGATCGCTAAAACAGTTACATTGCGGATATTTGCATTTTCATAGCTGATAAACGCCTACAAACAGCCGGTCTCCCCTTGTCGGGGAGACACTTTAAGTATAAAAACTAGCTGTTTGATTATTTTTCTCTATAAGGGGATTTGGGTAATATGTTGATTATAGTTGTTTATTTCTCGTCTGGCTTCTTCATGTAACCACGGCAGTAGTTGCCAGTGACCTCATGAACGTGCATGGCAAGCTGTTTCAGTTCAGATTTGCCGCTGTGATACAGCTTTCCGTCCTTTGCATTTACCGAATTAACCATATAATGTACATGATAAAGAGAATTGCCCTGATTCTCCTTATGCAGAGCTGCTATCGTCTGATGATCCTTGAAGAAAGCAGCGATATCATCAGTATACTTACGAGCTGTCGCTTCATCATGCACAGTCTTCTTATCAAATGCAACCATGAAGTGCATTACCGGATTATCACCGATTTTTCCGTAGTATTTCTTCATCGCAATCATCTGTTCGTATGTATAATCCACGTTTGAATCACACACACCGTAGCCCATTGTATCTACGCGTTCTTCATCCGGCTCCGGTTTATCCTTGTATACGTATTCAACGCAATTACGGAAGTAACCTCTTCCTTCGCCGTTATCAGTAATTCTCTTCTGTGTCAGAATATCCATAATGAATGCGCCTCTCTTTCCATTTTCTTAGCATCTTCTTCGGAATACTTTGCGAGCAGTTTCACAGCTTCATTAGCGTAATTCTGGAACTGCATCATTTTAGGTGGGGTATTGTCTGTTTTCGAGTGGTTCAGTCGTTCATTCATGACTGCGTTAGGCTTAATGCCTCTTTCTGCCGCCTCACGCTCGATGCTGTTAGCGGTTGCTTCCGTCATAAGTACAGTCTTACGGACGGTCTTTAAGTCTTCTTTGTTTCTCATAGTGGTTTTCCTTTCGTATTATATTCCCATAAAGCGTGTAATACCTATAACTCCATATTCAGGTACTGTATATTACACACATACATATGTTCATATATACTAATACCCTTATTGTTGTTATCCATTACTTATTCCTCTATTATTTATATTTAATACAGGTCGCTTACGCTCTACAGGTTATCATATAGTAATACTTTTTTGACGAAATTGTATTACTTTTCGAGAATTTTAATTTTGTAAACATATATAATTATTATGAAATAATTATTTCATAATAAAAGCTTTTATTTTCCCTATTTATAGCCTTCTACTCCGAGAATTCTTCTTTTCTGTATATACATTATTATGATGATACCATGCTCGTGGTAATCAAATTCAGAAAGGAGGACTGAATCATGTTTGACAATAAGCGCTATCTGACGTGCGGGGTAGACAGCACTATACCACTTGAATTACAGCTGTTCCTGTGGGAGTGCGTTGAACGAATGCCTGCTCCAAAAGACTACCTACAGGTGTTCGAGTTAAAGCCTGTTGGCTGTTTACAGTCGATAACGCACAGCTCAGAAGAACCAGAGTATCACATGGAGTACCTGCTCCCGCTGGATACTCCAATCGCCGATAAGGTCTATATCATAGACGACGGCGACCACAGCACCATGATACTTGCAAACGAATATTGAAAATAAGGCCAGCCCTTCAGGGGCTGGCTATCGTTATTTATGGAGGTTTTTTACAATGGAAGATAACAACAAGAACTCTTTATACTGCTCGCACTGCGGAGCACTTATTGACGAAGATGATGACTATGAAGAGGTCAATGGTGAGATAGTCTGCACGGATTGCTATGAACGTCATACCACTACTTGCGACCGCTGCGGCTCAGTTATCTGGACAGACGATAGTTACGGGGACGAATACACTACTCTCTGTCATCACTGCTATGAGAACCACTACACCAGATGTAGCTGCTGCGATACACTGCTTCACGAGGATGACGCCTACCACCTGGACGGATACGACTATTGCAGTGAATGCTATCATGACGAAGTTGATCGTAACAGAAGTATCCACGATTATGGTTATAAGCCGGAGCCTATCATGTACGGTGATTCCAAACGATATTTCGGCGTTGAGCTGGAGATTGACGGAGCAGGAAAGGACAGCGATAACGCTGATGAAATACTTAGAATAGCCAATTCAGACGGTAACAGCGAGCACATATACATCAAAGGGGACGGTAGTCTTGATGATGGTATGGAGCTTGTAACGCATCCCATGAGCCTTGATTATCATAAGAGCTTCTGTTGGGAAGAGATAATGAAGAAGGCTATATCTATGGGATACCGCTCTCACCAGACAAGCACCTGCGGCTTACATATCCACGTTAACAGGGACTGCTTCGGTGACGACAGGGATACTCAGGACGATGTTATCGGCAGGATCCTCTACTTTGTGGAGCATCACTGGAACGAGATGCTGAAGTTCAGCCGCCGTTCCGAGTACAGTATGAACCGTTGGGCTGCCCGTTACGGCTTTGAAAAGACAGGACGTGAGATACTGGATAAGGCTAAAAAGGGAAACAACGGCAGGTATGCAGCCGTCAACCTGATGAACTGGGCAACGATAGAGTTCCGCCTGTTCAGAGGTACACTCAAATACAATACACTGATAGCTGCGCTGGAACTTGTCAACGCTATCTGCGACCTTGCTATCAATCTCACCGATGAAGGTATGTCGAAGATGTCATGGTCTGAGTTCGTAGATACCTTACACGAAACTGAGCTTATTCAATACCTCAAAGAGCGAAAGCTGTATGTAAACGAAGATATCGCAAACGAGGAGGATATGTAATGAAAGCTGATATGAAAAAGGTCATTGCAAGTTCCGCAGGTGAAATTATAGCAGTAGCCGCACTTGTCACTGCAACAGTTGTTGTAGATATGATAAGCGACAGGCTAAAGGAGATCGCAGACGAAAAGAAGAAGCCGATGATAGATATAATTTTAAAGGAGGACAAATAATATGTGTTCATTATTTGGTTGGCTCGATTATCAGGGAATTATCCCTCACAGAGTTTTACGAAAACTCACTCAAGCACTTGCTAATGCTGCTGAGGAAAGAGGTACTGACGCTGCGGGTATCAGTTACATAAACGAAGGTAAGGTCGTTATATATAAGCGCCCCAAGCCTGCGCACAAACTTCATTTCAATCCGCCGGAAGGAACAAGAGCAGTTATGGGGCATACCCGTATGACTACACAGGGCAATGAGAAATACAACTACAACAATCATCCGTTCGCCGGTTTTGCCGGCGATACTTCTTTCGCTTTTGCCCATAATGGCGTACTCTGGAATGATAAGGAACTTCGCAAAGACAAGCTCATACCCGATACACACATAGAGACTGACAGCTACGCTGCTTGTCAGCTCATAGAATCGCAGGACAAGCTGGACTTCGATAGCCTAAAATACATGGCGGAAACGGTGGAGGGCAACTTCACCTTCACAGTTCTTGATGACAGTAACAGCCTATACTTCATAAAAGGCAGCAACCCGATGTGCCTGCTACACTTCAAGGATATCGGGCTGTATGTATACGCTTCCACTGAAAGTATCATGAAAAATGCACTGAAGTGCGTTGGACTTCACAAGTTCGCAAATGAACGGATCAAAACAGATGAGGGCGATATCATTCGTATTGACAGGACCGGAGATATCACTCGCTCGGAATTTGAACCGAAGCTTTACCGCTCCAAGTACATGAGCTGGTACGATGACTCTTCCTATTATAATATACACGAAGAGATACTTCTCGCATACTGCGGCTGCTATGGTGTTGACAGCGAGGACGTTGAGCTTTTGCTGGAGTATGGATATACCTGCGATGAGATAGAAGAAATGCTCATGGATACGAACCTGCTCCATGAGGCTCTCAGAGATGTGAAGTATATGTGCGGCGAAAGCCTGTATAAAAGCTGCTACGGAGGGGTCTGGTAATGGGCAAAATCGGGTATATCCGTGTATCGACGGAACATCAGGAAACCGCACGTCAGGAAGCGCTGATGAAGCAGTATCAGGTGGAGCGCATATATGCTGAGAAAATGTCAGGTAAGAATGCTGACCGTCCCGAGCTGAAAGCTATGCTCGAATACGTCCGTGAAGGCGATACCCTGTACATTGAGAGTATCAGCAGGCTTGGTCGTTCCACGCGAGACCTGCTCAACATTATAGACGTGCTTCAGCGAAAACAGGTTACTCTTGTAAGCAGCAAGGAGAACATCGATACCAACACTCCGCAAGGACGCTTTGTGCTGTCTATCTTCGCGGCACTCTCAGAGCTCGAACGAGAACAGACATTACAGCGTCAGCGTGAGGGTATCGCTATTGCAAAGTCACAGGGGAAATACAAAGGTCGGCAGCCTATTCCTATCGACTGGGTAAAGTTCGGGCAGCTGTATGAGCAGTGGCAGTCCGGAAATATCACAGCCGTGGATTTTCAGAAACAAATGGGACTTCAAGCCAACACTTTCTACCGCCGGATCAGAGAGTACAAAAGAAAGATTACATAAACAGGAGCGAGCCGGCACTGCCGGCTCAATTCTCTTTCATTAGGGTGTCGGTTATATTTGCAATATTGCAAAAACCGAAAAACAACTTATATGACACAGTTTTTGAGTATGTCATACGACTATGGTCATATGACATAAGGCTTTGTCGTTGTTTTACAGCTTATCTATATCACGAAGAAGATGGTTATAGCTATCATTGAAGCTTGTCACCATATTTGAAAACATCCTGTAATTAAACTTGTCCGGACACGTTATCTTGTATTCTTCGCTGTGTATGTTACTTGCAATGGAAATAATAGTATCTAAGCTATTATGGATACCTTTTTTAGTTTTCATCAATTCGACAAGATCAGCACACAGTTGTTCTAATTTAGGATAGTCTTCATCAATACTTTCTTTCAATGAATCTATAACGCATACAAGGTAAGGCTTATAGCTCTGGTCTTCCGCTGAATCAGTAAGATTCTTAAGCTCATGCTGCTTATCACTTATTTTGTCAGTCTGTTTTTTTAAATCACACAAAGTCTCATTTGTCAATTCACATAACTTAACCAAAGCATTTTTCTCAGGCTCCTCAAGTGTATATGACAGTAAAATTTTGCTTCTGTCTGATTCGGGTTCATCTTTAACCTTTTTACCTTTTCCGCCCTTTTTAATTGCCGATCCTATGACAATAGAAGTGTAATACTCAGCGATTTCTTCTGACACTATATCAATGTCATCCTCATTAACGGCTATATTTAAATCCCGAGCAAATTTCATTATCCTTGATTCATCATAATCCTGTAACTCTTCACAGTAGCGTTCTCGGAATTCTTCATCGAACTCAGTTTCAAGCTTAGGAATTAATCTGCTAAGGTCATTCTCTCCGACGTAATATTTTCTGAGGGTACCACCTTTATTTCCTTCAAAATGACGCACTCCTTCGTCATCAATATATGTCTGGAACTCATCATCTATAAAAGCTTTATCATTATCGGTCAATCCCATTTTAAGTAAATCCCGCGTTAATATGTCATTATTGGTTTTCTTGCCATCAATATCTTCATGAAACGCTTGAGCATACTTTGAAAACTCTGTGCCGTTTTTAGCCATTGCAATACCTCCTCTAAAAATTGTTCAATTATTATAATATACCTTAAAACAAGACGAGACAAGATCACAACTTGTTTAGCTCATCTCGTCGTGCGTCTATCCTTAAAATAATTATAGCAAATCGAAATGCAAGCGGCAATACCCTACTTGCAAAAAAATTTGCAGAGTGTCATTGATGCGGTAATTATAAAAATTTGGTTTCCGCACAAGCATCAAAATGGGGCTTTTGATGTTTTGCAGAGAACAAAATTCAATTTGCACCGCATTCCGGACTGCTCGAAAAATTATTTTAAGAAAGGTGATAAAAAATCATGAACAAAGAGCCAGTATTAGCAGGAGAAGTTTTTCCAGACGTGAGTTCTATCAAGCCTGATACAAATCCTGCTTTGCCAACAGCAGTGGAATTGATTAATACTCAGAAACGTCTCGGACTGTCACTGACGATGTTTGACAAAAATCTTCACAAGATTTCCGGAAAGTTCAACAGCATGGCTGACCTTCTGCGTAATCCGGATTTTATTGCACATCTGAATCAGGATATTTACGTTAGCAACGACAGTGAAACTACATGGTTTAAGCTGAGGGTGAGGAACGGTAAGATTGAAGCTATCACATTTTTGTTAACGTTCCGCACAAATTGGGTTAAAGGCTATAACAAGGGTCCCGAAGGCTATGAAGCTATTGTAGTTGGATATTCACCAGGCGAAGGAGAAGTTGCGGCAGCAACCGCTGTTGTTCCTGGTAAGGACTTTACTCCAGATCGAATAACTCAGCATTTTCAACTGTTGATAGGTGAAAATGCAAGTGACACAAAAGAGATTGGAAAGTTGCTTTGCTATATCCTGACCAAGTATACAAGAGAATCAAATCCGAAAACGCTTGAATACTTCGGTACGATACAGGGGTTCTCCAAGAACAAAGACGGAAAAACAAGGTTTTCACCGCCGAGAATGCTTCGTGAGGAAATTAGACCATATCTTGATAAAGGCGTACTGAATCGCCAGTATCCCATATGTGCTTCAACAAAGCCAGATGAAGATATAACGCCGATATTGGAATCACTGTTTGCAGAACAGAAAGAGTTTCAGCTCCTGCTCCTGTACAGATTTGGGAACTGGCATTCATCCTTCTTCGCTAAGAAGGATGTCTATTCGGACAATATCTTGATTGTTAAACCATCGACCGAAGTTCCTGTGGCTCTGTCAGTAGCTATGCTGAAGAATACCCGCTATGACTCGCTGGATGCACCGCCGATAGGTCCGAATATCAAACCGTTGAAGCTTGATCTGGAAACCATCAACGATGGTATGGTTATTGCAATTGACGTGTTTGCTGCTGATCAAGTGAAAAAGGCTGAAAAGGGATACGATCTGATGATCAGTGATGCTACTGGAGCTACGGACAAAAGCAACAATGTACATCACAGCTTAGCGTTGATATCCGGTTACGCAGATATGTATATTCCCAAGGAAGTATGTTGTGTCCTTGAGTTCGGAGACGTATCGGTCGAATACACAGCCGAGGCATACAAAACAGCTCTCAAGCGACTCGACGATAATCTCATCAACAGAACCGAATGCGGCTGTAATGACGGAGATTTTATCAAGGGCTTCAATGGATATGTCGATGAAGTTCGCAGCAATATTCCGGATAGAATCCCACGCTCGAAGCACAATACTTACATCATGCTCATGACGGCACTGAGGATGTACAATGAGTGGTACACTCCACTGTTCTGTCCGGATATAGAGGAATACATAATAGATTGGCTCAGCTCTCAGGAGCAGGATACACAGCCTTTACATGATGTGATTTGTTCGGAGTTTGGCAAGATTCTGAACCAGAAGATTACCGACGGATACTTCCGCCTTATACCGAAGGATGAGGTCACTCCTTATGACAAGGGTACTCATACCATAGTAATAGACAAGGACGAGCGCCGCATCTATATCGAGACTGCAGACAGTTTTGCTATCGCAAAGGATGAGATGACGTCTTTGGCTGATTCTGATAGCCTGACAGCTGCTCTTTACAGCTGTGGATATATTCCGAACAATGCCAAAAGTGAGAAGAGCATCAGGATAGCGGCAATAACATCAGACGGAGTTCCTTATCCCCTGTACGTTCATGCTATAAAATACACCTTACTTACGCAGGAGAATCGTCAACGCTTCGAGCTCATCGACAAAGAGGCGTTTCTCTTCCGGTACGATGAGATTCCCGAAGGCTTACTTCCGTTGGTCAAGACTATCGACGGAAGGTTTGCTGGCAAGATGCTACGCTACGAAGCTGAAGAAAACAATGTCTATTTTGGAACAGGCAGAATTGGCTCAGGCAAAAGCTGGGCAATAGCACAGATACTGCCTATGCTCTTCATGCTCGGTCATATAGTGGTTGTTTTCGATGTCAGCGACAGCTACACGAAGAAAAAGCTTCTGAAGATGCTCCCCGTAGAGGTTGTTGAAAAGCTCTTTAAGTTCATCAATGTCGGTGCTGGAAAGGATCCAGTACCTATTGACCTCGGCTCTCTGAGAGGCTGTGAGACTCTTCCAGATAAGAAAAAAGTTATATATAGCGTTCTCCGTGCAGCTACAGGCGCTCTCGACAAGAGCGTATCAAGAAAGCTTAAAGGGTTCTTGTCTGATTATCTTAAGGATAAGGAATACTCTATCGACCTTAATAATCTCCGCTCTAAGTTGGAGCAGGCAGGAGCTTTCGGTGCTGAGATAGCAGACCGCCTCGAGTCCGTCCTTGCTGATATCAGTGCGGTAGGATACGATGAGCAGACATGGGATGATTTGTTTATAGAGAACAAAAAAATCATCGTCATCAATCTCGGTAATGAAGTTGGTGACGGTAACCACCAGCTTCTTGATATGCTAGCCGGTAGCATCTTCAACTGGCAGATGTCCCATGACTCTGGATTCGTATCTATAGCTATCGACGAGCTTATAGATCAAGATTTCAGCACGGGTGCTCCTCTTCAGACAATTGTGAAGCAGGGACGCAAGTTCCATACTGCTTTGGCTGGAGCAACCCAGGATTACTTCAATCAGGGAAGTTCACAACTAGATGTGATGAAACAGGCAAACATGAAGGGCTTCTGCCGTCCTGGCAAATCCGAGGATAGAGTGGCCCAGAAACTCGGCTACAGCAACGCTGCTGACGCTGGTTTCAACACATTCAAGGCTGGTGACACTATTGATGAGTTTGACGGCTACAACAAGGAAACCGAAGAAAATGAGCCTATCACGCTGAAAGGCAGAATGGTCGATTTTGTCGAGACTCCGCTCTACGACAAATTCAAGGAGCTTTATGGTTGTTATTAATACGGGCGCTCCCTTCGGGGAGCCACCGATACATATATTTTATTAAATTAGTCGGAGCAGGTCAAGTATCTTGCTCGGAAAGGAGGACGATTATGCTGACTAAGGAAAACACTTTCACAGAGTACCCCGATATCGTATCGCCGAAGCAGATGATGCAGATGCTGCATATTGGCAGAAATAAGGCTTTTGAACTGTTAAAAGGCGATATACACTCTATCCGTATCGGTAGTACGCATAAGATACCGAAGATATACATCATCGAGTATCTGAACAAACATTCAATGGATAACTAATGACCACAATCACGGCTGCTGAGATAAACAGCAGCCGGATTTTTAAGGAGGATAACTATGATAGATTATAAGCTCCACATAAACAAAGGTCTGTGGCACGTCAATTTCTACGTTGCAGACATCAAAGGCAAGAACAAACGCAAGCAGCTTTCCACAGGCGTAAAGGCACATGATAAATACGGAAGGGTTATCAATAAGAAGCTTGCAGATGAAAAGGCAAAGGAGATAGTTTCCAGATTTGACGGCATCGTTGACAGTGATTTTTCCGTATGGACGTTGGACAAGTGTGCAAAATACTGCCTTGAAAACAACAAGACCAAGATGTCTCCGACTACCTACAACGATTACATCTGTGCTCTTAATAAGCATATCACCCCATACTTCAAGGACGGCAAGTCTCTGAAAGAGATCAAAGCACATGATATAGAGGTATTCTGTGAGCATATACTGGAACAAGGAAGAAGTCCTAAGACTGTACATAAGCTTCTCAGCCTTATCGGTCCTGCATTTAGATACGCCGAAAAGAACGACTTTATCATCAAGAATCCTATGAGGGTCATTGACAGACCGACTAAGGTCAAGAAGGAAAGCCGTTATTATAACGCCGAGCAACTTAATACTCTTGCAAATGCTGCTAAAGGCTCATACATAGAAACGCCTGTTATACTCGCTATGGTGCTCGGACTCAGAAGGTCTGAGATAGTTGGTATCACATGGGACAACGTTGATTTTGAGAACCGACTGCTGCACATAAATCAGAGTGTTATTGTAGGCGATTCCAGTATACTCCCACATGGGACGTATAAGGTCATAGGTCACACAAACAGCCGTAAACCGAAGGATATTATACTGAAATACTTTCTCAAGACCGAAAGCAGCGAAAGAAGCTTCACTATGAACGATGCTCTTTATAGCTACCTTAAGGCTCTGAAAGCGGAGCAGGATAATATGATAAGGGAGACGAATGAATATCGTGATTTCCTTTGCGTTAACCCTGTAGGTGCGTTAATAACGCCGGACAGTATAACACATTACTTCATAAAACTCCTCGACGAAAACGAGCTTCCGCACATAAGATTTCACGAACTCAGACACTCATGTATCAGTCTCCTTGCCAATAATACCGCGTTCTCGGTAAAGCAGGTGCAGGACTACGCAGGACACAGCGACTTCCTCACGACGTTCAACGTGTACAGCCATACCGACGATTCAGATAAAAAGACTGAAATGGACTATATCACCAGCTGCTTCACGGATCTGTTCGGCGACAGCAATGAAGGATAAATGAAGAGCAGGCGTTCCTGAATAGGGAGCGCCTGCGTGTTTTATTTGGGCAAACCATTAAAGGCAACATATACGACAAATGATATTGCATCTATTGCAAGAATGATACCGAAGACAATAAGGGCTATCTTTGTGCCTTTCCTGACTTTTTTCTTATTATCATCAGTCAGGACGTGTTTCTTGATATCGCTGTAAAGCTCAGACTTTACAGGCACCTGCTCAACGGGTGCAGGCTCGGGAGATTTGTCCAGCACCAGTTCATCAAGAGAAATGCCGAACAGGTCGCTCATAGCGACAAGCTTCTCCATATCAGGCGTAGAATCGCCGACCTCCCACTTCGAGACAGTCTGACGCGAGACATTCAGCCTGTTCGCGAGTTCCTCCTGAGAAAATCCCTTCTGTTTACGCAGTTCGTAAAGTTTATTATTGAACTCCATATTTCATGCCTGCCTTTCTGTATTATTCTTTTTATATATTTGCCACAGCAGTACAGCTGCCGCAGCTATGACAATATCAGCGATAATGCTTGCTTCTATGCCGTAGTTCCCGCCGTTGAGAAGATTGTTTCCAACACTTCTCATATTGATGAGCGCGGTTGAAGCTCCCTCGCTGCCGCTGAGATTGAGTCCGAGAACACAGCACAGACAGAAATTCCACACGGAGTGAAGTCCGCAGGCAGCCCATATGCTTTTGGTTTTGAGTGTCAGAAACGAGAATACGCACGAAATAACGATCAGGCAGAACACACCTGAGAAAATATATTTCGGTTCGCTGCCCGTGAAATTGCCCCAGTGATTAAAGGTGAATACGAACGTACTTGCTGATATAGCGACAGGCATAGGCACTCTGTCCTTGAGCGAACAGAGTACAAGTCCTCTGCACAGGAACTCCTCAGCCGCCCCCTGAATAATAAACCCGCCGAGCATAAGCATCAGCATCGGAATATTCGTATCCTTGGATAAGCCTTCATAACTGATACTGCCCGTTAACATGATCGCAGCAACACAGACAAACAGCAATACGGTGCCTATGAGAGCGCCTACAAACAAGCCTCCGATGCGCCCGGTCACACCCATTTCGGAGAGATTTCTTTTTTCTATGATCTTCCAGTAAAGAACACTTGCGGCTATCATTCCTGCCATAGCATACAGACCCAGCAGTTCCATAGTGCTTTCGGTGAAAGTCTCGCCCTGTAAAAACTTTTTTCCGCCGACGATCATCGCGCCTATGACAACGGCATTGCCTAAAAGTGTGCCTGCCGCAAAGCATAGTATGAACGCAAGAAGCTTTTTAATAACTAACATAGCGGCCGGCATATCTGTTCTGTTGTTGAATGGGCTTATGTTTTTGATGAATTTTCTCATAGATGAATTCCTCCTTCTATCGTTTGGCGATAGTTTTTTTCTGATGAATACATCGTACCATTTCAGCTCCAAGAAGTCTACCAACTGCGCTTGGAAATCCGTCAACAAACGTTAACAATCACGTTAATCCCCGTTGCATTGGCTATTTATAGCCAAATTCTCAACTGTATCCATAAGTGCTTCTGAACATATTATATCACAGCAGCCCGTCTAAAGCAATATGCCGAATAAAATGAAAGTGCTCCGCGAGGGAGCACGAACTGATATTATATAAATCAAAATTGAGTAGTCAAGACGCTTTAACAGAAGAACCGTTCCCCGAAGGACGAAAGAACTATTCCGTTGATTATTAATTGTCTTTATCCGTACTTGATCTTGCAAGAATTGCAAAAAAGTGTAGGAAAAATGTAGGAAAACAACGAAAAAGGCACTTTCTCAAACGAGAAAGTGCCTATTCTTCTGGGGTGGGAGATGGGATTCGAACCCACGGTCTTCGGGACCACAATCCGACGCTTTAACCAGCTAAGCTACACCCACCATCAATATTAAGTTGTTGCCATATTCGGCATTGCTATCGTCCGCGAGAACAAACTACTGTTCCACGCAGATTAAGCGAGCTTTGCGAGCGACGACGCGAACCGCGCGCGCCCGCTCGGCGTTGGCGCGCCTTGCTGGATTCGAACCAGCGGCTTACTGCTTAGAAGGCAGTTACTCTATCCAGCTGAGTTAAAGGCGCATCTGAAAACATTGCCGAAGCCAAAAGAACTTGCCGCACGAACAGGTCAGAACCGCGAAAGCAGACTACCGTTCCGCACAGACTAAGCGAGCTTTGCGAGCGACCTCGCGAACTGGCTGCACGGACACCGTGCTGGAGCGGGTGATGGGAATCGAACCCACGTGTTCAGCTTGGAAGGCTGACATTCTACCATTGAACTACACCCGCATACGAAGTTTCAACAGAAAACATTATACCACAATGGACTTCGCCTGTCAAGTGCGAGCTTTAAAAAAAGTCAAAGTGTACAAAAAACACTTCCTCTCTATGCGCCTTTTGAGCGCAAAACTATAGTCGCGGCTGACCATAATTCGGTGAGTTTTGCCATTTCTTGCGCTGTTTGTACCGATGTGCAAAATATTTGCAAAAGCTATTGACAATTGCTTGTCAAAGTGATATCATAATAGCCGTAGGAGCTGTACTATCATCATTAGTACAATAACAACGGTCTGTCCTCCGATTTTGTTAACCTCGGTTGACAAGCTCGCGCTCTCTGCTCAGTCCTGCTCGGAGCCTTCGCGCCTACTCCCCGAACACTTGCGGGAGCATCGGGCTCCTGCTCGAATATTGCGAATTTTCGGCTAAAAAATTGCAAAATATTTGCAAAATCCATTGACTTTTTATTGTTAACGTTATATCATAATATACGTAAAGAATATTTTTGCGAATGTTAAAAAATAAAAATTTCTTTAAACTTCGTCTTTTTTGCCCGCAAATGACACTTATATATAGAAACACTTTTCACGGCAAATGAACAAAAGAGATAAAACAACAAGGGTAGTGATAGAATGAAGAAACCAAACAGTCAGTGCGGCAGAAGAGGAGAACGCATTTTCAGCAACCTGTGTGTGCTGCCAAGCCTTGCAGGCGTGCTCGTATTCTTCCTCATACCGTTCTGCATCGTTGTATACTATTCCGTGATAAATAACCCCATAACCGCTCAGTTCGTGGGTCTGGAGAACTTCAAGAGGCTGTTCCAAGCCACTGCTTTCCGCAGTGCCGCTCTGAACACTTCCACGTTCTCGCTGATATCCGTGCCGCTCGTGATGGTCATCTCCCTCTGGCTCGCAACTCTGCTCGAGCGCAATATCCCTTACAAAAGCGTGATACGCACCTTCTTCCTCAGCCCGATAATGGTGCCTACAGCGTCGGTCGTGCTGGTCTGGCAGGTGCTCTTCCACAACCACGGCACCATAAACCAAATGCTCGAACTCTTCGGGGTGCAGGGCGTCGACTGGATGAAGTCCAGCCACGGTCAGCTCATCATCATCGTCATGTTCCTCTGGAAGAACATCGGCTACAACATGATACTCTTCATGTCGGCGCTCGCGGCTGTGCCGCGCGATATCCTCGAGGTCGCCGAGCTTGAGGGCGCTGGGAGGATATACCAGTTCTTCCATATCAAGCTCAGGTACCTCTCCCCTACTATCCTGTTCGTGCTGATACTCTCGCTGATAAACTCATTCAAGATCTTCCGCGAGGTCTATCTGCTCACGGGCGACCACCCCTATGACAAGATGTATATGCTCCAGCACTTCATGAACAATACCTTCAACAGCCTCGATTACCAGAAGCTGTCCGCTGCGGCTGTGCTCTTCTCGCTGGTCATGATAGTCATCATCGCCGCTCTCCTTATTGCCGAGGAAATTTTCGGAAAGGACGTGGAAAGCTGATGAGCAGACGTATTAGCAGACATACAAGAAAACGTATTTTCAACATCATTATCATGCTGTTCACGGGTACCGTTGCGGTGATGTTCCTGCTCCCGACCGTACTGACGATAGCTAACTCTTTTATGACGTCAAACGAGATAACAGCCAACTACGGAGCGATGCTCGGCAATATGACCGACGACAAGAAAACTTTTATCTCCGAAAACGTCAACCTCAAGTTCATCCCTGACAAAGTCACTTTTGACCAGTACGCGAGCGTGCTCTTCAAAAGCCCCGATTATCTGCTGAAGTTCTGGAATTCGGTGATACTTACCGTTCCCATTACGGTGTTTCAGGTGCTCCTCGCGATACTCACAGCTTACGGCTTCTCACGTTACCCGAACAAGTTCAAGAGCATCATCTTCTTCGCTTATATCATTCTCATGATAATGCCCTATCAGGTAACGCTCGTGCCGAACTTCCTCGTTGCCGACTTCATCAAGGACAATGCGGCTTCGGTCGTCTCGTTCGCTCCCGCAAAGCTCGCGGAGACGATAAACAAGTCGATAGAGAATATGAGATGGGCGGTTATCCTCCCAGGCATATTCTCGCCGTTCAGCATTTTCCTGCTTACTAAGGTAATGAAGCGCATACCCGTCTCGTACGTCGAGGCGGCAAAGCTCGACGGAGCAAGCGAATTGCAGATACTCTCAAAGATATATATGCCGCTGTGCAAGGGCGCGATAGTCTCTATCGCGATGCTCGTCTTTATCGACTACTGGAACATGGTCGAGCAGCCACTCGTCCTGATGAAGAATACCGACCTGCACCCGCTGTCGGTCTTTCTCTCGCAGATAAATACGGGCGATATCGGTCTCGCTTTCGCTGTCGGAACTGTCTATATGGTGCCGACGATACTCATGTTCCTCTACGGGGAGGATTACCTCGTCGAGGGCATAACCTACTCGGGCGGAATAAAAGGATAGCCATTAGCTATTAGCCATCAGCCTTTAGCTTATGGTGTCCGCTCCGCGGACGATTATTTCAAAAAATATCGCCGTAAGGCGATACAACGAGCTATCGGCTAAAGGCTAACGGCTAACGGCTTACACACAACAGCTCAAAAACAATATAAGGAGTACAACACCATGGCTGAAAATACAGAGAATATAAAAGCCGCCAAGGATATAAAGGGCGACGAAGAGATAAAAGACCCGAGGAAAAAACGTGAGATAATCAAAACCGTGATAATCATTTTCCTCGCGGTGCTGCTCGTGCTGACTTTCTTCTCGAATACCATCATGAACCGCTCGCTCGCGGAGATAACCTCCGAGCGCGCTAACTCGGGAAAGCTAACCGAGCGTATCCGCGGAAGCGGAATGGTGATGTCCAATCAGTCGTGGGACGTCACTGTCGACGGGAACAAGACCATCGAGGCTATAAACTGCAAGAACGGCAAGGAGGTAAAAAAGGGAGATGTGCTCCTCACTGTGAGTGCGGGCGATTCCGAGGCTCTCACTGCCGCCGAGGACGCTCTCGCAGCTCTTGAACTCGACTACCAGAAGGCGATACTCACTCCCGCTGCCGACTATTCAAGCGAGAATCAGGCGATAAAGAACGCCCGCGAGGACTTGCAGGCGGCTATAGCCAAGCGCGATGCGGCTGTCGCGGGACAGAGCGGCGTTCGTGCGGCTAAGGAAAAATACGAGGACGACAAGAAGCAGAGCGCTTACTATACAAAGTTGCAGACTAAGCTCCAGAGCGTCATCGCTGCCATTGATTCCGACGTGTACAGCACGGCTCCCGCCGAGTACACGAACGATATCCTCGGGATAAAAAGCGAGGCTGATACCGCCGAAAGCGACTACAACGCCTCCTGCGCCATATATACGGCGCTCTCTGCCGAGGGCTCGACTGCTACGGAAGCCGAAATGACTGCCGCAAGGGAGGATATGGAGGCTAAGGAGACAGCCCGCAATGAGGCCCGCGAAAAGTATGAGACGGCAAAATTCGAGCTGCGTGAGGATATCTCGGGGAAGCTCGCTGAAGCCGAGTCCGAAGCCGAATGGTATGCGGCTCAGGTAGCGGCGTATGAGTCCGAGAATACGGGCGCGGGTATGAGCATAGACGACCTCAACGCCGATGTGACCGCAAAGCAGCGCCTCCTCGAAGACCAGATAAACGCCCTCAGCAAGACGCAGAAGTCCGACGAGAACACCAAGAAAATGAACGACCTCGACCTCAGCGCCAAGAAGAAAGAGGTCGATAAGGCACGCGAAAAGGTGAACAAGCTCAAGTCCGAAACGGGCTCGACCGATATCATCGCCAAGTACAGCGGTATCGTGAACAATCTCACCGCAAAGGTGGGCGATACGACTCTGCCCGACACTCCTCTGATGACGATAGACCTCGCGGAGGAGGGATATACGGTCGAGATAAGCGTTGAAGCAGACAAGGCTAAGAAGATAAAGAAGGGTACTGCCGCAGAAGTGGTCAACAACTGGTTCGGCGGGGTAGAAGCCGTCGTTACCGACATCAAGAGCGACTCCGTTGCAGGCTCGAAGAACAAGATAATCGTCTTCTCCGTTACGGGCGACGTGGATTCGGGCTCGTTTGTCGAGCTGTCTATCCCCTGCGGAGGCGGCAATTACGATTCTATCGTGCCCAAGAACGCTGTCGGTCATGACAAGGACGGAGACTTCGTGCTCACGGTCGTGTCAAAGAACTCGCCGCTCGGCAACCGCTACTACGCTGAACGCGTAGCCGTGGAGGTGCTCGCATCGGATGAAACATCCTGCGCTGTATCAGGCAACCTCGGCTACGGCGAATATATCATCACCGCTTCGAGCAAGCCCGTCGAACCGAAAGACCAAGTACGCATGAAGGATAAATAAGGCGGTGGGGCGATGAAACTGAAAAAACCACTGCTTTACGCCGTGATAGCAGGTGCAAATGCGCTCTCGCTCACTGCCGCGCTCGCTCTCTCGCTCGCAGGCGGGGCGATAGCCCGTTCGCAGAGCTATAACTACGCGGCGCACAAATGGGACAGGGACGACAGGAGCACGCAGGTGAGCTGCTTCTTCTCCGAGGATGCGGGCTTCAATACCGACGGTATGTATGCTCTGCGCGCGAAGCTTCAGTCCGAGCTCACCGCAGCCGTCAACGCTCCCGACGGAAAGCTCCCCAAGACTGCCGACGCTTACAGCACGCCGATAGGCTCGGGCAATGTCACCTGCGATTCCACGGGCAAGGGTGAAGCCGATATCACCGCCGTTGGAGGAGATTTCTTCCTCTTCCGCGATTTCAAGCTGCTCAGCGGTGCTTACTTCACCGACAATGACATCATGCAGGACGGTGCCGTCATCGAGCGCTCGCTCGCGTATTCGCTCTACAGCTCGTCAAATGTGGCAGGTCAGCTAATTTACATCAACGATGTGCAGTTCTATATCGCGGCTGTCATCGACGACCCGTCCGACAAGTACGAAAAACGTACGATAGACGAAAAGCCGCGCGTTTATGTCTCGTACAAGGGCGCGGAGAGCCTCCCGCAGGTGCAGTACACCGCAGACGGATACAGCAAGAACGGCGACGCGCCGCAAAAACTCACGAAGATAACCTGCTACGAATGCATCATGTTCGACCCCGTGGAGAACTTCACCTACAACACGGTCAAAAAACACTTCAAGGAAAGCTTCGGCGGCAGCAATTACGCCGTCGTCAACAATACAGAGCGGTTCAAGCCCTCGAAAATGATAAAGGCTTACAGGAAGCGTGCAGACCTCGCTGTCCGCAAGGATACGCTGGTCTACCCGTACTGGGAGAATGCCTCGCGTATCGCGGAATTCAAGCTCGCTCCGATATACTTCCTGCGCACGTTCTGCTTCGTGCTGCCCGTGGTCACCGCTGTCTGGCTGATATGGAAAGGCGCCCGCTTACTGAAAAGAAGCGGACGAAAGCTGGTATCGGCTTTGGCAGAAGCTTATAAAAAGGCGTTATACCGCCGCAGACAAAAGAAAGATAACATATAAATCATCACAATCCCCCACGAAAGGAAAATGAAAATGAAAAGAAACCACGCACTCAGAACAATGGCTGCTTCACTTGCAGCTGTATGCCTCCTCTCGGCTGCTTCATGCTCGCTCCCGGGAATGAACAACGGCAGCGGAAACGGCAGCACTGCCGAAAAGCCCAAGCAGACAGCTTCCGACGTCATCACTCACTCCTACCGCGCCGAGCAGTTCGGCAGCCTGCCGAATGTCGCGTATGTCAACAGCATTACACGTCTCGGCAGCACCGAAAACGTACTCGTCGTTGGAAACGACGATAACGGCGTGTCGAAAATGTTCATCACCGACCTCAGCTTCGAGAACTTCAAGGAGATAGAGACTGACTACGAAATGGGCGAGAACTCGGAATTATACAGCAATATCGCTGCCGCTCTCGACGGCACTATCTACGAGGTCGTTACCATTACCGATTACGGCGATTTCAAGCAGCCCGACTGGCAAGACCCCGATTTCGACTACGACAGCTTCGACTGGGACGCTTATCAGGCTGCCGCTGAAAGCAAGACATATATCTATACCTTCGACAGCACGGGTAAGGAGATAAAGCACGCTGAGGTCAATATGGACAAATTCCTGGACGGCGCGGACAGCGATATGGTGACACCATACCTCGGATCTGTTACTCCTCTCGACAGCGAGCACGCTCTCGCATATGTAGGCGGTGAGCACGAGACATACCATATCCTCAATTCCGACGGCACCTTCGGCAACGAGGTGATATTCCCCGCAGATGTGTGGCTCGGCTCGATATGTGCTACTCCCGACGGCAATATCGCCTTCACTTCATGGTCAAATGACCAGAACTACATCGGTACGCTCGATATCGAGTCGCTCAAGGTCAATGCTACCGCTCTCGCTATCAAGGGGCTCGATAACGACAACGTCAGCACCCTCATCTCGGGCGACGACAACTACGCTTACTACGGCACGACCTACGGCGGTTTATACGGCATAAAGGACGACGGCTCCATAGAGGAGCTCACTTCCTGGATAGACTCCGACCTCAACGGCGACAGCGTTCGCTGCGTGATGAGCATGGGCAGCAACGAGTTCGTCATCTATATCCATGACTACTCCGACCCGTCCGCTAACGGATTCTACCGCATTACCGAGCGCGATGCCTCCGAGCTCGCCGATAAGACCCTCATCACTATCGCTGTGGTCTACGGCGATAACAACTTCACGAACGAGGTCAACGCGTTTAACAGAACAAGCGAGGATTACCGCATCAAGATCAATGACTACAGCAAATACTACGAATGGGATGAGGAGAACGAAAGCTACCTCAATACTCCCGCTAAACAGTTCAAGCTCGACATCATCGCAGGCAAATCGCCCGATATGATCTTCTTCACCGATCCTACCGCTATAAAGGGGCTCTCCAACAAGGACATTTTCGTTGACCTCTACGATTACCTCGGCAAGGACGGCGCTGTCTCAAAGGACGACATCATGCCTCCGCTGCTCAGTGCCTGCGAGGAGGACGGCAAGCTCTACTCGCTCACTCCCTCCTTCAGTATGTCTACTCTTGCCGTAAAGACAAAGCTCTGCGACAAGGAGAACTGGACTGTCGATGACCTTATCGAGACCTACAACAAGCTCCCCGAGGGCTCGAAACTCACACAGTGGGATTCCACCAAGAGTGGTGTTTTTGATCTGCTCTCTCAGAATATGAACTTCGTCGACTACAATAAAGGTACTTGCAGCTACGATTCCGACGAGTTCATCAAGATACTCGAATTTGCTAACAAATTCCCCGAGACAGAGGAAGAACCCGACTGGGAAAATATGTCAGAGGAACAGTACAAGAAATACTACGATGATCAGCAGACAGCTATCAGAAAGGATAAGTCGCTCATCGGCAGTATCGACTTCTATGACCTCAGAAACTATAACAGAGAAAAGACCGTCACATTCGGCGAGGACATAACTCTCGTGGGCTATCCCTCGACCGACGGCTGCGGTATGTGCATGAACCCGAGCTCTTACTTCTCTATCCTCAGCGATTCGCCCAATAAGGACGAGTGCTGGAATTTCATAAGCAAGTTCTTCACCGAAGAGTACCAGAACAAGAACTTATGGACCATTCCTGCTCTGAAGTCGGTTTTCGAGTCAAGACTCGACGAGGCTATGAAAGACCCGTATATGACTGACGAGAGCGGCAAAAAAGAATATTACGCCAATGAAGCTCAGGTAGGCAACGAGACCGTCACTATCCCCAACCTCTCCCAGGAAGACCGCGATTTCATCAAGGATACTATCTACAATGCCAAGGTGAATGGTATGGCGATATGGGACTCGGAAGTGAACGATATCGTCCATGAAGAGATAAGTGCCTATTTTGCGGGCGAGAAGACCGCCAAGCAGACTGCCGAGATAATCCAGAACCGTGTATCTATCATGGTCAGCGAGCAGTCATAACCTACGCTATCTTCAATTTCATAAACTCCACCTCCTTATGAGGGGAAAGGGCTGTCCTTTCGGGCAGCCCTTTCCTTGTGTAGGGGCGCATCCGTGCGCCCGTGTATGCCGTTCATATATTTGGGGCGGATAATATCCGCCCCTACAACGCGTTTTCCGTTATTTTTTGCGGAACGCCGAGGGCAGCGTTCCCTACAAGTTTTCCGTATATTGCGAGCAAGCAGAAATCGCACCTACAAATTTACCGCACAACAAAAAAGAACGCATTTCGCGTTCTTTTCGTGGTATACTATACTCAGTCATCGATTATTTTCGGCGCGGGGGCTTCCTCGCGCTCACGGTGCTTCCTGCGCTCCTCGGCTGCTTCATACGAGAAAAGCTGCACCGCTGCCACAACCGCCGCTATCGCTGCGGGAGCAATACACGGCAGTATCCTCGCGCGGTACATATCGCTTATCGGCGTGAGAGCGAATTTGTCGGTCCAGCCTGCGGCATCCGCATGAGTGCAGAGCATGTACAGCATTGCAAGACAAAGCACAAGTCCGCTCACCGAGCACACTATCGCTGCAATATTGGGAAGGTTCCGCCTCGGCAGGGCGAGCACCGCTCCGAGTGTCATGACAAGTCCCGAAACTATGAGGAAAACTCCCACGGCAGCAAGCTCGCTGCCGTAGCTTTCCCTGTTGTATATGAGTCCCGCTCCCGACATACACACCATGAACAACGGGTAAACCGCTGTCAGCACGAGCATGACCGCTTTCAGGACTGTAATAAGCGGGTTTCGGCGCTTTTTTTCCATATTTTTACTCCTGTTCGACTGTTGAGGGATATCTTCTGCTGTGAGTAATTCACAATCATATCGCGCAGACTGTGATACATACTATTTTTAGTCGGGCGCTTCCGACTGAAAGGACTATAAAATGCAATTATTCGTAAAAATCAAAAAAACTGCTGCGGTAGTATTATCTGCGGCTGCCGTCGGCTTATTCGGTGCTGCGGGCTATTATTCGCTCCGCCTGCCCGAAAGCGTGACCGTCGGCTCGGCTCAGAGCGTGCAGTTCGCGCAGTACCCCGAGCTGCACTGCATCGGCAGCATCTCCGAGCCGCGCGGCGCGTCTGACAAGGCTACCCTCTCGCTGTTCGGTGCGATACCCGTCAAGAGCGTGAGCGTCCGCCGCGAAGAGCCGCCTACTCTCATTGCGGGCGGTGCGCCCTTCGGCGTGAAGCTGCTCATGGAAGGCGTAATGGTGACAGCGACGGGCAAGGTCGACTGCGCGGGCGATGACCTCTGTCCCGCCGAGCTCGCGGGGGTAGAGGTTGGGGACATCATTCGGCTCGCGGACGGTGTGGAGCTGAGCTCAAATGCCGACTTGCAGCGCGTTATCGCGGACAGCGGCGGCGATGAAGTTACTCTGTCGCTCACACGCGGCAGCGCGGAGCTGACAACTTGCCTCCGACCCGTATTCTCCGAGAGCGCTAAAACATGGCGCGGCGGTATGTGGGTGCGCGACAGCATCGCGGGCATCGGTACGCTGACCTATATAAACAAGGATACGGGCGAATTTGCGGGGCTCGGACACCCAGTCTGCGACACGGATACGGGTGAGATCATACCCATACAGAGCGGCGAGGCTGTCCCTGTGGAGATAACGGGAGCACGCAAGGGCGTAAGCGGCAAGGCGGGAGAGCTGCGCGGTCGTTTCACGCGCTCGCCTGTGATAGGTGTGCTCGACCGTAACTGCCCGAGCGGCATTTACGGACGGATGTCCGACGAGGCGCTCTGTGCCATTGCCGACAGCGCTGAGGAATACCCCCTCGGCTACCGTCAGGACGTCACAACGGGCGAGGTGCAGGTCTGTGCGACCGTTTGCGGCTCTGTCCCGAAGAAATACTCCGCCGAAATAGAATCTGTCGACTTCAGCGGCTCGGACTCTGCAAAAAATATGGTCATCCACATCACCGACCCCGACCTCATCGCCAAAACAGGCGGGATAGTTCAGGGCATGAGCGGCAGTCCCATTATTCAGGACGGCAGGCTCATCGGTGCTGTGACGCACGTTTTCGTCTCCGATCCGACGCGCGGATACGCGATCTTCGCGGAAAATATGCTCGGCTGTCCGCAGTAGACCATATCAAAAACAAGGGGCGTTACTTCTGTAACGCCCCGATTTTGTGCCAATGGATCTCTTTATCTGTTTTCCTCGCTGAATCCGCTGTCTACAAGCTCGATAAGAGCGTCAACAGCTGCTCTCTCGTCTGCACCGTCTGCGATGACCTTTACATTTGTTCCGCCTACGATACCGAGGGAAAGGATTCCAAGCAGGCTCTTGGCATTGACTCTGCGCTCTTCCTTCTCTATCCAGATAGACGACTTGAACTCGTTAGCCTTCTGAATGAAGAATGTTGCCGGTCTTGCGTGGAGACCTACCTGATTTTTTACCATTACTTCTCTGACAAACATAATACAACTCTCCTATTCTCTGTAGTCGCCCGTGTGCTATGCGGGCGTTTCATGCAAATTGTTTCGTTGCTGTTATCTATTATACATTCATTTTTTTTCATAGTCAACGCATTTTTGTCTCAAAAGTGATTGTTTTCTCTAAATTCTACATTTAGATTAAATGACCGATAGAATTATACAGGTTGCTTGTGAATTATCACTACAAATCACAGTGGATTTTTATTGTTCAATCTGTATATTTTCCCCGCAAGAATATGTTTACATTTGCTAAAAGGAAAAAGCATTTTCTACTATACAGCCTGTTTATGTGCATTTGCTATAGAGATATATTCAGATTATATAGCAATTGTAAGAACTGGATAAATTTTTTATCTTATAAATCCGCCCGAAAAGTCCTGTTCCATCAAATTGCGTTTAGCTAAATTATTCCGCTTAAATTATCTGAAACTGCCCATAAATCGGCTGATAGCGAGCCTATCAAAAATCAGGCTTCCGCTTAAATCTGAATCCTGTTTATCCCCTCAAGTCATTTTCGGGCGAGCAGAACTCGCCCCTACAAGCATAGACAAAACGAACTATTTCTGTAGGGGCGCTTTCCGAGCGCCCGCGCTGTATTTTTGCACATCGCACCATTATATAAACCAAGCAGGCAGTGAAGACACTGCCTGCTTTGTCATTCCTTATTAATATACGCCTCATACAAGTCGGGGCGGCGCTCCTTCGTGAGCTCAAGGCTCTGCTCATGACGCCATTTCTCGATGTTGGCGTGGTGCCCCGACAGCAGTATCGGCGGCACGCTCTCCCCTTCCCACACCTCGGGGCGCGTATAATGGGGATATTCGAGCAGTCCGCTGTATATGCTCTCCTCCTCGAAGCAGATGTCGTCCGAGAGCACGCCCTCACACATACGAGCTACACAGTCGGTCAGCACCATTGCGGGAAGCTCCCCGCCTGTGAGGACGTAATCGCCGATAGAGAGCTCCTCATCGACTATCTTGTCGATGACGCGCTGGTCTACGCCCTCGTAATGACCGCAGATTATGAGGATATTGTCCATTTTCGAGAGCTCGACTGCCCTCTGCTGGGTCAGTACCTTGCCCTTCGGCGACATATATATTGTATGCGGCTTGCTGCCCATTTCGTCACAGACTGCCATATAACAGTTATATATCGGCTCGCACTGCATTACCATGCCCATGCCTCCGCCGTAGGGTGTGTCGTCGACGCGGCGGTGCTTGTCCTGCGTATATTCGCGTATCTGGCGGCAATGCACCTCGATTTTCCCTGCCCTGCGTGCCCTGCCCACGATGCTCTCGCCGAGCACTGCCTCGCACATCTCCGGGAAAAGTGTTGCTATCTCTATCTTCATGTGGCCTCCGTCAGTCAAAAAGTCCGTCGAGTGGCCGTATCTTCATCACATTGCCGTCGATGTCCGTGGAGATAACTACGTCCGCTATCGCGGGTACAAGCAGTTCCTTGTCTCCCGATTTTACGACGTAAACGTCGTTTGCGCCCGTCTGCATCACGTCGTCGATGACGCCATATAGCTCGTCGGAGTCGGCATCGCGCACCTCCATGCCGATGAGGTCTTGTATAAAATAGGTGCCGTCGTCGAGCTCGAGGTCGTCACGGTGCATATACAGCACCTTATTCCGCAGTTTTTCGGCTGCCTCGGGTGTATCCACGCCCTCTATCTTGGCAATGACCATGTTCTTGAACACGCGGGAACGCTCGATAACTACCTCGTCCTTCGCCTTTCCGATGAACAGACGGCCGAACTCCGCGAGCAGCTCGGGTGTGTCGGTATAGGGCATTATCTTGACCTCGCCGCGGATGCCGTGGGTCGTGACTATCTTGCCCGCTTCAAGAAATTCCTTCTTCATTTCAGTCCTCCGCTATCTGAACGGTTTTGGCTATCTGCCGTGCGACCTCGGGGTCCTTGCTGAGAATTATCACATTCTGCCAGTTGTCGAGGTCATTGACGTCGTAAACTTCAAGATTCAGCTCATACGCGCCGTTTTCGCCAGTGGTCTGCGTGATGAACGACTTCATATTGCCGTTGTCGTAGTAGTAGCGCTCAGCCTCGACATCCTCGGTATAGCTCTCATCTCCCGAAACGCCCTTGTACAATAACATTGAGGGAACCATTATCGCCTTCAGCTCCATGAGCTTATACATCGCGTTGACCTCGGAGGGCGAGAACTTATTGCACTTCTTATAGTCGAAGGTCTCGCACAGGAAAATCATATCGTGGTAGTTCTCGGGCGGCTCATATCCGAGCTTTTTCAGTCCCTTGTTCATGCGCTTGTCGAAGAAGCCGACTTCTCGGAAGTGGTCGATATCAGGTCCGTTTTCGTCCTCAGGCTCGCCCTTGTCCATGACGCAGACGAGGAGTTCACGCTTTTCAACGTTGTCGTTATCGACGATAATCCCCGATTTCAAGCCCTCCGTCACATCGGGATACATCCAGAACAGCCCGTCGGGTGCCTCAAAGTCGATGCCCTTTATCGAGCACGCCCTGAATTCGTCGGGTACTTCGATATCCGCGTAGGGATAGGGCTCGGTAACAGTTTCTCCGTCCGTGAAAACGGGCAGTATCTCATATTCCATCAATTTCCATTTGATGAGCGTCTGTGAGAGGTAGAAGCCCGCACCGCCGAGAACAGTCAGCGCCGCCAATACGCCGACGGTTATTTTTGCACCTTTTTTCATAATTATTCCTTTACACTTTCGGGACGCCGAGGGCGGCGTCCCCTACATAGAATTATCCTGTAGGGGCGAGTTCCGCTCGCCCGTCATATCTTGATTTGGTCTCGGGCGCACGGATAAACAGCGCACCAAATCTTTGATTTGGATTGCGATGCTATATGCGCTTTGCTGTAATGCGCCCCTACAATGCTTCAAGCGCTCAGTTCTTCATCTCAAAGTTTTCGCCGAGAAGCTCCTTGTTTGCTTCGAGTATCGGATTAATGCACTCAGCAAGGAACTCGTCCACCTGCTGGGGGCTTCTGCCGACGTAATTCTCGGGCTTGAGGACTGCATCGAGCTCCTCCTTCGTTACCATGAACATCGGGTCAGCCTCAATGAGCTCGCAGAGATTGTTGTCAAGTCCGCGCACCTTTACGTTTGCGCCCGCCTCCATGGAGTAGTCCATGATGCGGTCGTGGAGCTCCTGACGGTTGCCGCCCTTCTTTACAGCGTCCATCATGATATTCTCGCTCGCCATGAAGGGCAGCTCTGCCATTACGCGGCGGCGTATCATCTCGGGGTATACGACAAGTCCGTCGGTCACGTTCATCATTATGTTGAGGATAGCGTCAACTCCGAGGAATGCCTCGGCTACGGAAATGCGCTTGTTCGCGGAGTCGTCGAGTGTCCTCTCGAACCACTGTGTGCCCGCTGTGAACGCAGGATTGAGGCTGTCTATCATCACGTAGCGCGCAAGCGAGGTTATCCTCTCGCAGCGCATGGGGTTGCGCTTGTATGCCATCGCGGACGAGCCTATCTGCTTCTTCTCACGCGGCTCTTCCATCTCCTTGAAGGACTGGAGTATGCGCATATCGTTCGAGAATTTGCTTGCAGACTGGGCGATGTCGCTGAGCACCTCGAGCACCTTGGAGTCGACCTTGCGCGAGTAGGTCTGTCCCGATACGGGTACTACCGCATCAAAGCCCATTTCCTCCGCTATCATCTTCTCGAGCTGCTTTATCTTGTCGGTGTCGCCCTCGAAGAGCTCCATAAATGATGCCTGTGTGCCCGTAGTGCCCTTGCTTCCGAGGAGCTTGAGGGTAGAGATGCGGTACTCGAGGTCCTCGAAATCCATGAGGAGCTCGTTGAGCCACAGCGTCGCTCTCTTGCCGACTGTGGTGAGCTGTGCAGGCTGGAGGTGTGTATACGCCAGACAGGGCATATTCTTGTACTCGTCGGCAAACTTGGCGAGGTTGTTCATTACGTTCAGAAGCTTGCGGCGGACTACCTGCAAAGCGTCGCGCATGATGATAACGTCGGTGTTATCGCCGACATAGCATGATGTTGCTCCGAGGTGGATGATGCCTGCGGCATCGGGGCAAGCCTGTCCGTATGTGAAGACATGAGCCATGACGTCGTGGCGCGTGATGCGCTCGCGTGCCTCCGCTGCCTCGTAGTCGATATCGTTCACGTGCTCCTCGAGCTGCTTTACCTGCGCCTCCGTCACGGGAAGACCAAGCTTCATTTCGGCTCTTGCAAGGGCTACCCAAAGCTTGCGCCATGTGGTGAACTTCTTATCTGCCGAGAAAATGTACTGCATTTCCTCACTTGCATAACGTGTGCAGAATGGACTTTCGTAGCTGTTTCTGTTACCGCTCATTATAATAACTCCTTTATGTGCGTAAACGCATAATATTCTATTATAATTATATCATATCCCGATGAAAAATGCAAGCTGTTATGTCAAGACCCGTGCATATCGCGGGCTGCCAAAGACAGCCCACTACAAAAAGAGCGCACCGAGGGGGATCACCCTCAGTGCGCCTTGTTATGTATATTCAGCTTTTACTTGTTCTGAAGGTACTCGTCCATTGCTGCCGCTGCCTTCTTGCCTGCACCCATTGCGAGTATAACGGTCGCTGCGCCCGTGACAGCGTCGCCGCCTGCGTAAACGCCCTCCTTGGAGGTAAGACCGTCCTCGTCTGCGATGATGCCGCCCCACTTCTGTGTGTCAAGACCTGCTGTTGTCGACTTGATGAGCGGGTTCGGTGATGTGCCTATCGACATGATAACGCAGTCAGCCTCTATCTCGAAGAATGCGCCCTCTATCGGAACAGGCTTTGCACGTCCCGATGCGTCGGGCTCGGAAAGCTCCATCTGCTGGCAGATAACGCCCTTTACCCAGCCGTCCTCGGTGGCGGTTATCTCGGTGGGATTCGTGAGGAACTTGAAGTTGATGCCCTCCTCCATTGCGTGCTCGACTTCCTCTGCACGCGCGGGGAGCTCCTTCTCTGTACGGCGGTAAACGATAGTAACGTCTGCGCCGAGACGCTTTGCACAGCGGGCTGCGTCCATAGCAACATTTCCGCCGCCTACGATAACTGCGCTCTTGCCTGCCTTTATGGGAGTAGAGCTGCCTTCCTTGTAAGCCTTCATGAGGTTGATACGTGTGAGGAATTCGTTCGCGGAGTAAACACCGCTGAGGTTCTCACCAGGGATATTCATGAATCTGGGGAGGCCTGCGCCCGAGCCGATGAATACGCTCTCGAAGCCCTCCTCCTTCATGAGCTCGTCAACGGAAACTGTTCTGCCGACTACTGTATTTGTCTCGACCTTGACGCCGAGTGCTTTCAGTCCCTCTATCTCCTTCTGCACGATAGCCTTGGGGAGACGGAATTCGGGGATACCGTAGGAGAGGACGCCTCCCGCAACGTGGAGCGCCTCGAATATAGTAACATCATAGCCCTTCTTGACAAGGTCGCCCGCGCACGCAAGACCCGAAGGACCTGAGCCGATGATAGCTACCTTGTGACCGTTCGGAGCGGGCTTTTCAACGGGAGTCTCGGGCTGTGCATTGTGCCAGTCGGCAACGAAGCGCTCGAGTCGTCCGATAGCTACGGGCTCGCCCTTGATGCCGCGGACGCACTTGCCCTCGCACTGATTCTCCTGCGGACATACTCTTCCGCAGACTGCGGGCAGTGAGCTTGACTGTGTGATTATCCTGTAAGCCTCGGCAAAGTTGCCTTCGGCTACCTGTGCTATGAATGCGGGGATATCTATCTGTACGGGACAGCCTGTAGTACAGGGCTTGTTCTTGCAGTTGAGGCAGCGCTTTGCCTCGTCTATTGCCTGCTCCTCCGTGTAGCCGAGAGCTACCTCGGAGAAGTTCTTATTTCTGACGTCGGGAACCTGAACAGGCATCTCGTTCTTCTTCAAAGACATATTAGCCATTTCACTTTACCTCCTTGAACAGATTGCACGCTTCTTCGTAGGCATGACGCTCGAAGGGCTTGTACATAGCGCCTCTTGCCATAGCCTCGTCGAAGTCGATGAGGTGACCGTCAAACTCGGGACCGTCAACGCACGCGAACTTTGTCTCGCCGCCGACAGTCAGACGACAGCCGCCGCACATTCCCGTACCGTCTATCATAATGGGGTTCATGGAAGCAACAGTGGGTATCTCGTACTCCTTTGTGAGACGACAGACGAACTTCATCATTATCAGCGGTCCGATAGTGATGACGCGGTCGTACTTCTCGCCGCTCTCGATGAGCTTCTTGAGGGCGTCGGTAACGAGTCCCTTCTCGCCTGCCGTGCCGTCGTCGCTCATGAGCACGAACTTCGAGCTTGCGGCTCTGAACTCGTCCTCAAGGATAACAAGGTCTTTATTTCTGAAGCCGACGATGGAATGTACCTCAACGCCGAGCTCGTGGAGCTTCTTTGCTACGGGATATGCGATAGCACAGCCAACGCCTCCGCCGACAACAGCCACCTTCTTCAGACCCTCTGTCTCGGTAGGACGTCCGAGCGGTCCGACGAAGTCCTGAAGGCAGTCACCCTCATTCATATGGTTGAGCTTCTCGGTTGTGCCGCCGACTATCTGGAAGATGATGGTGATAGTGCCCTTCTCGCGGTCGTAATCGGCTACTGTGAGCGGTATGCGCTCGCCCTCGCTGTCTGTTCTGAGGATGATGAACTGTCCAGGCTCAGCCTTCCTGGCTACTCTCGGGGCGTATATCTTCATCAGTGTGACAGTAGGGTTGAGACTTTTCTTTTCAAGAATTTCAAACATTGTCTTTTACCTTCTAACCAAATGGATTTGCAATGCGGGGAATCTCCATGCCGTCGCCGTTGACGGACACGGATACAGGCATTGCATAGCATACGTGTTATTATAACATATAATAACGCAAATTTCAAGTGTTTTCTTTGTAGGGACGCGCATTGCGTGTCCGCAAATGTCCGAATCTGACGGCTGAATGACGTAGGGAACGCCGCCCTCGGCGTTCCGCGCAGTAGGGGCGGATATTATCTGCCCGCAAATATACGGAATATTTACGGTAACATTCCGTAGGGGCGCCCTTCGGGCGCCCGCAAATAAATGAAATGCTGACGGGCGAGCGGAACTCGCCCCTACAATTTCGATTATCTCGCAAACGCCGCCTCATTGCGTGCCTCGTAGAGCTTGTTCACGAGGGCGAGCTCACTTGCGGAAAGCTTCCTGCCTGCCGAGAATATCAGCATATCCCTGAAACAGTTGTCCGCAAACTCGCATCTCTTCTGCACAAGCCCGTACTTGCCGCACAAGCTCTCGGGGACGGGCGAATCCAGCATGAACGAGGTCGGCACTGTCAGCAGAAAATCCAGCGCGCTCCCGCGGTCAAACATATACACGCGCCGCACCTTCGTATCTGCGGGGCGGTTGTTCGCAAACAGCCTGTCCACGGCGCTCGGGACATACGGCACCGCCTCGTCGCCCTGTGCGACCTCCTCATAGTGCGCGGAGAGCTCGCCGTATGTGAGCTCTTCATTTGCCGCGGGGTGCTCCGCCGACATCACCGCGAGCTCCTCGAACTCCCACAAAAGCTGGCTTTCGAGATTTTTCTCGGCGAGATAGTCCGTGAAATACTTCTCGTGCGCCGCATTAAAGCGGATTATACCGAAATTATAGCCGTTGTCGCGGACATTCTCTATCGTGCGCAGAGAGTTCGTCTCGCAGAAATAGACCTCCATATCGTCGGAGGCGTCCGACGCGGCGATGAACTCCGACAGTGCCTTCGAGATGTATCCCGCGCGCGGCACGGATATGCGCATTTTACGCTCACGGGGCTTATCGGGCGAGCCGATAGCCTCCATATTGTCTATCTGCATGAGTATCTGCTTGGCACACGCAAGGAACTTCATGCCCTGATCGGTCGGTATCACGCCCTTGGAAGTCCTGCGGAATATCGTGATGCCGAGCGAATTCTCGAGCTCCTTGATAGCTTTGCTCAGGTTCGGCTGTGCCATATACAGATTCTCGGCGGCTTGCGTGATAGAGCGCGTTTTCTCTATCTCTACCGCGTATTTGAAGTGGAGTGTATTCATAGCGCTCCTCTCTGTGTTTACTTCTTCTTGTCGGACTTCTGCGCCTCGGAGGGCTTATCCTCGCCGATGTTTCTTATGACCTTGCAGGGATTTCCCGCAGCCACAGTACCCGAGGGGATATCCTTGTTCACGACGCTGCCGCCTGCGATAACGACGTTGTCGCCGATAGTCACGCCAGGCATTACGCAGACGTTACCGCCTATCCATACGTCATTCCCGACCTTTATCGGCTTTGCGTATTCAAGCCCGCTGTTGCGCTGAGCGGCGTCAATGGGATGCCCTGCCGTGTAGAAGCCGCAGTTCGGACCTATGAACACGTTGTTGCCGAAGGTGACCTCCGCACAGTCAAGGATAACGAGGTTGTGGTTGGCGTAGAAGTTGTCGCCGATTATGATGTTGTAGCCGTAGTCGCAGAAGAAATTGGGCTCAACTACGGTGTTCTCGCCGCGCAGAGCGAGCAGTCTGTCAAGAAGCCTCTCTCTCTTCTGGTAGTCGTTGTACTCGATGGCGTTGTACTCCGCACAGAGCTTCTTTGCCTTGACACGTTCGTCGTGGAGCTCCTTGTCGCCTGCGAAATAGAGTTCGCCTGCCTGCTGTTTTTCCTTTTCGGTCATAATTAACCCTCCTTTATTAATGCGTAATTGTGGTATCGGCTTCGCCGATGATTTTGGAATTGTAGGGGCGGATATTATCCGCCCGCATAAATCGTAATGGCGGACGGGGCGATGTAGGCATCGCCCCCTACAAATTGTTACGGTAATGATTATCCATGTAGGGGCGACGTTCCGTCGCCCGCAAGCAAACGCAATCGGTATCACGGGCGGCGGGACGCCGCCCCTACAAACAGTGCGCAAATCATTTTTTAATATTCATCGCTGTCAGACGATACCATAAGCTAAAGGCTAATGGCTAAAGGCTAACGGCTTTTTCTGAGCTCTGATTACCTCTTTGAGCCCTTCGAGCCGAAGCTCCCGCCCATTGAAAGAATATTCGTATCAAATGTGTAGCTTATCTTCGCGGACTGTCTGTGACGCTTCATCGCAAGCTGTATCATGCGCTCGAGGAGCTCGCGGTACTTCACGCCCTTCGGCTCCCAGAGATAGAATGCGAGCGAGCCAGGGATAGTGTTTATCTCGTTGATGTAGACCTTGTCGGTGTCCATATCTATCATAAAGTCGATACGCGTAACACCGTTGCAGCCGAGATAGCGGAAGGCGTCTACGGCAGTCTTGCGGATGAATTCGTCCTGCTCGGGAGTGATATCGGCAGGTATCTTGCGCTTCAGGGTAGCCATGCCCTTGCTGCCGCCCTTGCCTCCGCCGACATACTTCTGCTCGTAGCTGAGGATATCGTCGTCGCTCGCCTGTACGGGCTCCTCGCAGACGGAAGCCTCCGCGGACTCGCTGTCTCCGAGGACGGAGCAGTTTATCTCCTTGAGGTTTGTAACGCAGGGCTCGATAAGGATACGGTCTGCGAACTCAAATGCCTCCTCTATCGACCTGATGAGGCTGTCTCTGTCCTTGCCCTTCGAGATGCCGACGCTCGAACCGAGGTTTATCGGCTTTACAATGACGGGGTAGCCGAACTTGCTCTCGACCTGTGCGACCATATCGTCTATCTTGTCGAGGTCGAACGACGAGAATCGGCAGCAGTCGAGCACGGGGAAGCCCGCGTCCTTGAGCAGTATCTTCATTACGAATTTGTCCATTCCCACAGCCGAGGCGAGCACGTCGCAGCCGACATAAGGCAGGTCGAGAGTCTGCAAATAGCCCTGAAGAGCTCCGTCCTCAACGTTTGTGCCGTGAACTATCGGGAATGCGATATCAACGTCGGAGATGAGGTTCGAGCCGAATTTCTTTATCTTCTGGCGTATGAGCTGTACCTTGCCCTCGCTGCGGACGAATACGCACTCGGTGCATTCCTTGAGCAGAGCGGGGATGTCCTTGAAGCTGTTGATGTCCATGAGCTTCTCGCCCGTCCAGAATTCGCTCTTCTTTGTCATATAGACGGGGATGATGTTGTACTTTTCCTTGTCCATGCTTGCCATTGCCTGAACTGCGGAAATGACCGAGACTTCGTGCTCGACGCTTCTTCCGCCGAAAATTACCGCTAAGTTTATCTTCATAAGTAACCTCTCCTTTATAATTCGAGCCTTTAGCTGTTAGCCATTAGCCGTTAGCTATAGTTCCTCGATACATTTTCAGATTTTATCGCGAAGCGATACCGCAAGCTAATGGCTAAAGGCTAATAGCTAACGGCTTATTATCAATAATTATCGGGCAAATCGTTCTCGAGGAGGACGACCTTCTTCTTGTCGGTGGGGTAGGAATTCGCCTTTGCGAGGGCGTCATTGAGCCCGTCCGCGACGTACACCTTTTCCATGTCGAAGCCCGCGTCCTTGATGCCGTCGTATATCGGCTGAGTCTGAGCCTTGCCGACGAGGACTATGTAATCGCACGCCTTTGCTGCCTCCTGACCGAACTCAAAATTGAGCTCCTCCTGCTTTGCGCCGAGCTCGACCATACCAGGGGTGACGAGTATGCGGCAGGCGTCGAAGAGCCCGAGCACCGCAAGAGCCGCCCGACAGCCGCTCGGGTTGGAGTTGTATGCGTCGTCGATGTAGGTGACTCCGCCGCCCTTGTCGAGGAGCTGAAGTCTGTGCGGTACAGCCGCTATGCGCTTCACGGGAAGGACGAGCTTCTCCATCGGTATGCCCGTGCCGCACGCGTATGCGATAGCTCCGAGCAGGTTCTGGACGCTGTGCTCGCCGAGAAGCTTCGTACCGAAGCGGCAGCTTTTGCCGTCGGGAGCTGTGACCGTGAACTCGGTGCCGCGGTCGGAGACCGTGACGTCAGAGCCGCGCCACATACTGCCCTCGGAGGTGCCGTAGGTGACGGCATTCGGGTACTCGCTGACCTTTGCTCGTATGAGCTCGTTATCGTAGTTGAGGTATATCTTTCCGCCGTTTTTCTTCACGCAGTCGGCGAGCTCGAACTTCGTATTCACGACGTTCTCTATCGAACCGAATGTCTCGAGGTGCTGCGGTCCGACGGAGGTGATGATGCCGTCGTGCGGATTCGCGATGCCGCAGAGCTCGGCAATTTCGTGAACTCGTCTCGCGCCCATCTCGCAGATGAAGTATTCGTGCGTGGGCTTGAGGTCGCGGCGGACGGTTATCGTCACGCCCATGGGAGTATTGAAGCTCTCGGGAGTTTTCAGCGTTTCGTACTGCGATGAAAGCAGCTCGCTGAGGTAGAACTTCATGCTCGTCTTGCCGTAGCTGCCCGTGATGCCTACTTTGTGGAGGTCAGGCATGGCGGCGAGCTTTTTCTTCGCGTCGTTGATGTACCAGTTGTTGATAGCTGTCTCAATTGGCTTGTTTATGAGGTTCGAGAGCGGCACAAGCAGCGGTGTGAGATACAGTGCAGAGCCGACGAGGATATACGGCAGCAAATTCACGTGGTAGGTATGAGTCCACAAGTACAGCCGACCCGTTGTGCTGCCTGCTCCGTAGAGCTGCACCCTGTCGGCGGCGAAGTACGCTCCCGCAATGATTATCGCAATGAGTATGAAGAACGTCGTGAGCATACGCTTTACGCGCGCCGTATACTTGAAGGGCTTCTTGAACTTCTTGCCTGGTTTGTTGAGCAGTGCAATGACGAGGTTCATCACGCCGAGAAGAGCCACGATACCCGTAACTATTTTGGCATTGAGCTCCTCCATATCGCCGACTCCGCCGCCCCTGCGTATCACAGGGAACGCCAGCAGTGTGAACTGCCCGATAAACAACAGTATCAGCGGTATATAGCGCTTGAAGTTCTTCTTCATCCACCACGAATGCTCGGGGGTCTTGTAGCCGTTGAGCTGGAGCATATGGAACTCCCTCAGCCCCAGAAATACTGTCGCAAGCAGCGTTACTGCCGCGAACACCAGCCATATAATTATATTCATCAGAAGTCTCCTTAATAAACGTCCTCAGAGAGCACGTCAAGATGTCTGCTGTAGCGTTTCGGGATACTTATACCCGTGATATAGCCCATTTCCTGCAAAAAATCGCCGATAACGCCGAGCCCGTCCCTGTAGAATGCGCGGATGCGCTTATCCTTGAAGGGGATGTCCTTGTAATCGGGCGGGCACACGAACATCCAGTCCGCGCCGTCTCTGTCAAAGACGATGCGGAAGAAACGGTCGATATCAGTGTCTCTGTATCCTGCCTTCATCAGCAGTATATGGTGCTCGACAGCATCGTCGAGCTGCGATACGACAGCCTTTGTGCCGTCGAACGCTATGACCGCCATGAGCGGCTCGTTGTCCCGTATCGCGGAGGCTACCGCCTCGCTGTCGGGAAATCTGACAATTTCCATAATTATTCCTCTATCTTCATGAACGAGCACATCACGCGGTTGAAGATGAACTGCTGCTCAAGGAAGGAGTAATGTCCCGCATTTTCGAGCTTTACAAGCCCTGCATCGGGTATCAGCTTCTCCATTTTCTCGCCGTCCGAGAGCGGTGTTGCCGTGTCATTCACGCCCCACACGAGCAGCGTCGGGCACTTGATATTCGGCAGATACGGTTCGAGGTCTTCGTTCACGACCTTTACCATGACCTGTCTCATCATCGGTGAGGCTGCTGCGTAGTCCGCGCTTCCCATCTTCTTGCGGAAGTTCTCGAGCGCGTCGGGGGCTATCTTCTTCGCGAGCCCCGTGGAGAGCACCGCCTTGCCCATTTTGTAATAACGTGTACGCCAGCTCTTTTTCTTGGTCTTGGGAGGCATGATGCCTGCGCTGTCCACAAGTATCACCTTCGTGACCTTGAAGGGCAGGCTCTCGCGGCTGTGCATCTTGATGATGACGCGTCCGCCGAAGCTGTGCCCGAGGAGCATTACCTCGCTGACGCCGTAGTCCTTGATGAAGTCGATGACGAAATCGACGTAGCTGCCGACGTCCCAGACCTCCTTGGGCTCGTCGCTCTCGCCGAAGCCCGGCATATCCATGGCGACTACCCTGTATTTCTTTGCGAGGAGGTCGATGAGGTTGGCGAAGAGCTTGATATTGCTCCCCCAGCCGTGAAGCAGGACGATGAGGTCGCCCTCCCCCTTCTCCTCGTAGTTTATCTTTAGTCCGTTAATAGTTTTTACCATTTTCTATCTCCGTTTTTGTTGTCTGTATCATATAATATGATGTATGCGTGACCGCATATACATATTTATTATAGCATAACACATTATCGGTGTCAATTATTTTGCGCAATTTTAAGACAGCAGCTGCAAATAGTTCATAATGCATAAAAAGTATGTCGCTGATTTGTGCAGTCATACAAAGTTTCAAAATTTTTCGTCTATTTTGCCTCTGAAAATCACTTATATATGATACTATAGGTATGTCTACCTAAAAGGAGGTTTTTTTATGAACAGATATACCGCTTTTCTGACTGCCGCAGTCCTGCTCTGCGGGCTCTGTTCCTGCGAGGACAAGCCCGACAATAGCGAGCCCGTCGACGTTACTGCTCCCGTTACCGCCGCGGAGGATATACCCGCAGACGGCGACATGACCGCTCTCACCGAGCTGCCGCCGCCCGAGCTCACGGACGCTGACTTCGCGCCCGTGGATATCGCAATGGATAAAACGGACACAGCTCCGCCCGTGGAGCTGAACTCCCTCGACCTCAGCGGCTTCGACTTCGGGGAGAGATGCTCCCCCTGCAAGGACAAGGACTTGTACGAGAAATACCTGAACAACGGGAGCTGGACCATGGAAGGAGTTTACAAATCCGTGAACGAGCCCGACACTTTCCTCGAAAAAAAGTGCAAGGGAATGTTTCAGAGCGGCGTCTTCCTCGACGGTAAGTTCTACATAGCTGTCAATTTCGACGACCTGTGCGGCTGCCATGACTCGTCGCTCTACTCCATCGACGCGGAAACAGGCGAGATAAAGGAGCTCGTAAGGCACACGGGTCTTGAATACAACGGCTGCTTCTGCGGGCTGACGACAGCTCATGGCAGGCTAATCTACTACGATACAACCCATATCGGCGCAGACAACGAAGAATCCTACATCTATTATATGGGAAGCGATGACAGCGTCGAAACAATACTGACAGGCGGCTCAAATACGACATCCGTCTACTCCATTGACCCCGAGAGCGGCGAGGAGAAGAAACTCTTCGATATCGGCACGAGCGTTTTCGGTATGGTCGAGACCGAAAAAGGCTTTTTCTTACACAAAGCCGTTACTGAGCAGATATCGGACGAGTCCCGCATGGAGGAGTACGACTTTACGACAGGCGAGCTGCACGACTACGAGCCTCCCGAGGCTCCCGAGGCTGTCAGCACGGAGACCGAATACCTCTGCGACGGTGTGCCTGCGGAGGTGACGGGCGGCTTCGACGGCGAAAAATGGGTCCCGATAACCGTGAAAACTCAGTATTACACGCTTTCCACCGACCTTGTGAAATTTTCGGGGCTGTACCTCTGGAAGGATATGGTCTGCATCGTCGAGGATAACGACTACAGCCGCGATTACCTCCACACCTACGACATTGCCAACCGTGAACACCTCAAGATGAAGTTCGATGCCTACAGCGGCGGATGGGGAGATGATTTCCAGACGGTGGACGCCCTTATGATGATAGGTGCGGTATCAACTACGGACATGGGCTACAGCTATCAATCGGCTTACAAACTGGAAATGCTCATCCCCAAGCTGGGAACGGTGTATACGCTTGAACGCGCTTCGCAGTACGTGAAAGCTGCGAGCGGCGATACGACGTATCTGCTCGGTATGGGGCAGCCCGAGCGCAGCGATAACGGCTTCAGTACAGGTCGCGGGCTGCCCGAGAAGCTGTATTGGTTCAAGTAGGTCAAACACGTGTGTACACGCGGAAACTGCTATCAGATACAAGGAGGTAACGACCATGAAAAAATATATAGCTCTTATCCTGACAGGCGCTTTGCTCGCGGGGCTGTGCTCCTGCGAGGACAAGCCCGACAGCAGCGAGCCCGTCGGTGACGTGACTGCGCCCGCTGTGACCGAGACTTCCGCCGAACCGCAGTTCGTCGAACTCACCGAGGCGGACTTCACACCCGTCGACATTCAGTCCGACCTCATCGAAGGGATGCCGCCCGCGGAGATAAGCTGCACTGACCTCAGCGGTCTCAGCTTCGGGGAGAGAATGTCACCCTGCAAAGCTGAGGCTGACCTGAGCGACCGCGATTATTCCAATTATTACGGTTCTGATGAGACCATGCTGAAAAAGGTAGAGGAGGAGTGCCGAAGGATACTTTCCGAGCCGTGCAAAGGCTTCATCGACAATGCCATATTTATCGGCGACAAGTTCTTCCTCGGTGTAAACTACGATGACTGGTGCGGCGAGCACGACTCCGCACTATACCGCTACGACCTGAAAACGGGCGAGTGCAGGGAGCTCGTCTCGCACTCGGGGCTCGAGTGCGACGAAAGCTTCAGGAATATCCGCGCCGTTCACGGCAGGCTCATGTACTGCATTGACTCCCCCGACGAGGAAAACGGCGGTGTCAAGACCTCTGTCCGCTCAATCGACCCCGAAAGCGGCGAGGAGGAGACGGTCTGCGAGGTCAGCGGGCTGATACGGTATTTCTATGAAAGCGAGAAAGGCTTTGTCTTTTACGTCGACAACGGCACCGATGCCATGGAAGCTAAGGAATTTGACCTCTCCACCAAGGAGATAGGCGAGTCTCTGACCGCGGAACAGGCAGAGAGCCTCGGCACCTCCCCTCCGTACTACGGTGCGGTGTACTGCGACGGCGTGCCTGCGGAAGTGACGGGCGGATTCGACGGCGAAAAATACACGTCCATAACCGTTAAGACCCAGTATTACACGGTGCAGACCGACCTCAACTTCTACTCGAAGATACTGCTCTGGAAGGACAAATTCTGTATCGCGAGCTTCGAGGACATAAGCGGCAATTGGCTCTATACCTACGATATCAAAAACCGCGAAAGGCTGAAAATGAAGTTTGACGGATTCAGATGGGCAGAGTCCATCCAGACCGATGACGCTTTTATCGCTCTCGTGGAATCAAACGATTTCAGCGGCAGCGGCGATGACAGGATGTGCAAGGTGTACTACATAGTACCCGAGCTTGGTGCGGAGTACCGCATGGGTGACGGAGGCGCGTATTTCTGCGGATTGTCGGGCAGGACCGCCAGTCTCCTTATGCTCGCACGCAGATATGCCCCAAGCGATTCGCTCGCTGTCGGATATAACAGCCGATATCAGTATGACCCCGACAAGCTCTTCGTGTTTGAAACACCGCAGGTCAGCGTCCCGACGACGTGGTGGTGATAATGAAAAAGTGCTTGACTTTTTTGATTTTCGTGATATAATAATAAAAAAGGGTACTGCGATAAGCGGTTCTCCAATAGTTTAAACGATTAAGAAATAACCGCCGACTTTGGAAGAGGGGCGGTTATTTCTTTTTATGTAAAGAAATTATTTTTTGTTGTAATGGTCTTTTGTGACCAAATACACCAAAGTGATAACGCCTGTGAGCATAATTACAAACTCTGTGAGTTCCAAAAATGTCATAGGGCATCACCTCCCGAATTGGGAGAACCGCCTACCGTTACACAGTACCCATAATCTTATTATAACGTGATATTACCAAATGTCAATGTATTATTGATCATCCGATCCTCAGCGCGGTCGGCTTGACACTTTTCTGCGCCTGCGCTATAATTAATGTGTATTCAATGACCGCCGTCGGGCGGTCGCCGCTCCGATACCGACGGCTTAGTTCCGCCTTTCGGATAATCCTCCAGAAAGGAGCTCTCCATGGCTGCCGACCTCTTCTCCGAAATAGAATACCTAAAGGGCGTAGGCAAGGCGCGCGGCGAAAAGTACCGCAAGCTCGGCATAAACTCCCCCTACGACCTCATCTACCATATACCGCGCGCCTACCTCGACTTCCGCGCCTATGTCCCGATATGCCAGTCTAAGCTCGGCGACTACAATGTGCTCAAACTCACGATATTGCAGAAAAACCGCCCCCAGCGCGTCCGCGGCGGGCTCGTGATCTGCAATGCCATAGCCACCGACGGCATCGACTCCATAGTCATCGTCGTCTACAACAACATCTACGGCTTTCAGGCTATGCAGGAGGGTCAGACCTACTATATGTACGGCAAGGTCAACGGCAGCCTCATGCGCCGCGAGATATCCGCTCCCGTGTTCATCAAGGCGGAGGAGAGCGTGCTGATACAGCCGATATACCGCCTGACGCAGGGGCTCTCCGTTAATATGGTGCGCACGAATATGCGGCAGGCTCTCGGCATTATGGAGAAGTTCCCCTTCGAGACGCTCCCGCAGGAGATACTCGACGGATACAAGCTCCCGCCGCTGATGTGGTCGCTCGAGAATATACACTTCCCCGAAAGTGATTCCGCCGCCGAAGAGGCTCGCCGACGTCTTGCCTTCGACGAGCTGCTGAAGTTGCAGCTCGGAATGACGATGATGAAGCTCCGCCGCAGGAAAACTACCGCATTCGCCATGGACAGCTCTGTCAGCATCGACGATTTTTCGCGCAATCTGCCTTTCGAGCTCACAGAGGGGCAGAGTTCGGCGGTCGCTGATATCATCCGCGACCTCTGCCGCAATACGCCGATGAACCGCCTGTTGCAGGGCGACGTCGGGAGCGGCAAGACTGCCGTTGCGGCTGCCGCGTGCTGTTTTGCCGCAAAAAACGGCATACAGTCGGCTCTTATGGCTCCGACGGAGATACTCGCCTCACAGCACTACAGCACGCTCTCGGCTCTGCTCGAGCCGCTCGGATTGAACGTGTGTCTGCTGACAGGCGCGGCAACCGCTAAGAAGAAAAACGATATCCGCGCAAGGCTCGCGGCGGGCGAGATAGACGTCATCGTGGGCACTCACGCGATAATACAGAAGGACGTGGAATACAAGGCGCTCGGGCTCGTCATCACTGACGAGCAGCACCGCTTCGGAGTGGCTCAGCGCGCCGCGCTCGCGGAAAAGGGCGACTCTCCGCACAGACTGGTAATGTCCGCGACGCCTATCCCCCGCACTCTTGCGCTGATGATATACGGCGACCTCGATATCTCCGTCATCTCACAGCTCCCCAAGGGCAGACAGCCCGTCAAGACCTACGCTGTCACGGGCAAAAAGCGCGCCGACGCTTTCGGCTTCGTGCGCAAACTCATCGACGAGGGGCGGCAGGCGTATGTGGTCTGCCCGATGATAGAGGACAGCGACAGCGACCTCTTCGCGGTCAAGACCTACGCCGAGGACGCCGCAAACGGTAATCTCAAGGGGTATTCCACGGCTCTGCTGCACGGGCGTATGCGTGCGGCAGAAAAGGAAAAGGTCATGAAAAAGTTCCGCGACGGTGAGATACAGGCGCTTATCTGCACTACGGTCGTGGAGGTCGGCGTGGACGTCCCGAATGCGGCTGTCATGGTCATCGAAAACGCCGAGCGGTTCGGGCTCTCTCAGCTGCATCAGCTCCGCGGACGAGTCGGCAGAGGCGAGTTTCTCAGCTACTGTATCCTCATCACCGACAACACCAACGAGGACTGCATGAAGCGCATGAAGATAATGACCCACACCACCGACGGCTTCAAGATAGCCGAGGAGGACCTGAAAATGCGCGGTCCAGGCGACTTCTTCGGGAGCGCTCAGCATGGTCTTCCGCCGCTGAAAATAGCAGATGTGGCGTGCAGCATGGAGCTCTCGGGAATGGCGCAGGAATGCGCTCAGCGTATCCTCGCGAACGACCCCACGCTCAGCAAGCCTCAGCACCGCGCTCTGAAACTCGATACGATGAGACTGTTCGACAAGGATATTATCGGGTGAACAAGAGCAGAAGTCGTGAGGGCAACGTTCCCTGCAATGCAAAAACGAAAGGGCGCACATAAGGACTGTACCTATACGGAAGCATTACGGGACATTTATCGGGGGAAACCTTTCTGAAGAAAGGTTCTCCCCCGAACCCCTTTCCAAAGACTTTTAGTCCAAATTTTGCCCCTATGGGGTACTCTCATTGAAAAGAAAGACTTACTCTTTTCATATCAGGAGAGTACCCCATAGGGGCAAAATTTAAATTGAAAGTTTTAGGAAGGGAGTTTGAGGGAGAACCCTTTTTCAAAAGGGTTTCCCTCAATTAATATCCGTATTGCTTCTGTATGAATACAGCCCTTATGTGCGCCCTTTCGTTTTCGTTCACATTATTATGTCCTCGAACCTGCCGCGTATCGCTTTGACGAGCGCGGTCGGAGAGAGGCGTATCTGCGTGCCTATGCGTCCGCCGCTGATGTAGAAGAGCTCCATGGGCTCGGCGGTGCTGTGTACCACGGTCATGAACTGCTTCTTCATACCGATGGGTGTGCAGCCTCCGCGGACATAGCCCGTCACCGCGGTGATGTCCTTTACGTGCAGCAGCTCCACCGATTTCTCCCCCACGCTCTTTGCCGCCTTTTTGAGGTCGAGCTCCTCTGCGACGGGAAGAAGAAAGCAGTAGTAGCTCCCCGACTTTCCGTGCGCGATGAGGGTCTTGAAGGTCTCCTCCGCGGGCTGTCCGAGAGCCTCAGCGGTGTGTAAGCCGTCGATGAACTCCTCGCACTCGTAAGTCTGAACGGTATAGCTTATCTTGTTCTTGTCGAGGAAACGCATCGCGTTAGTTTTCAGTTCCTTAGCCATTTTCTTTCTCCGTATCTCTCCTGCTGAACACGCACCCGCAGTAATTCTGTCTGTATAAATTATACTGCCGCGAGAGCTCTATCGAATGCTTGTAGCCGTCGTGCTTCTTGAAGTCGGAATAAAGGTAGGCAACTCCGCACTCCTCGGCTATCGCTCCGCCGCACTCGTTGATGAAGGCGCAGTCCTTATGCGGGCTTATCGTAAGTGTGGTCGTGAAAAAGTCACAGCCGAGCTCATGCGCCTTTTCGCCTGTTCTGCGCAGTCGGTAGGTTATGCACCTCTGACAGCGCTCACCGCGCTCGGGCAGGTCTTCGAGCCCTTTTGCAAGCTCGTAAAACGGCACGGGGTCGTAGTCCTCGTCTATCATGTCCACATCGAGCCCGAGCTCCGCTATGAGCCGTTTCAGCTCGTTCTTGCGGTAGTTGTACTCCTCCTCGGGAGCGATATTCGGGTTGCAGAAGTAGACCGTGATGTCGAAATGCCCGTACAGATACAGCAGCGTATGGCTGCTGCACGGAGCACAGCACGCATGGAGCATCAGCCGCGGTCTTTCGCCGCTCTTCTCCAGCTCGGCGAGCTTGGCGTCGAGCATTTTTCCGTAATTCGGCTTCTGCATTACTTGTCCTCGAGATTTTTCAGAGCTTTCAGCTCCTCCTTGCTGAGCTTGACCTCAACGTCCTTGAGGAGCTTCACCTCGCTCCTGTCGAGAGTTACAGGCACCTCGGACTTCTCGGTCTTTATCCTCAGCTTGCCCGTGATGAGGTTCGCATCCTCTACCCTGCCCTTGTCTCCGTCGGGAGTCACGACGATAGCGCCTACCTTCGGCGTTATCTTCAGCAGCGAGTCATACGCCGCCTGCTCGTTTTTCAGGCAGCACATCAGTCTGCCGCAGGTGCCCGATATCTTGGTCGGGTTCAGCGAGAGCCCCTGCTCCTTCGCCATTTTTATGGACACGGGGTTGAAATCGCCCATATGCGCCTTGCAGCAGAACTCTCTGCCGCAGATGCCCAGTCCGCCGAGTATCTTAGCCTCGTCGCGGACGCCTATCTGGCGCAGCTCTATACGTGTGCGGAACACTGCCGCGAGGTCTTTTACCAGTTCACGGAAGTCAACGCGGTTCTCGGCTGTGAAGTAGAAAAGCATCTTGTTGTTGTCGAAGGTACACTCGACGTCAACAAGGCTCATTTTCAGCTTGCGCAGGGCTATCTTCTCCTCGCATATGCGGAAGGCTTCCTTCTCGCGCTGCTTGTTTTTCTCAACCGTCTTGAGGTCGTTCGCGTCGGCAAGCCTGATTATCGGCTTCAGCGGCGAATTTATCGCGTTGTCATCTATCTGCCTGTTGGCGATGACGACCTCGCCGCACTCCACGCCTCTTACTGTCTCGACTATCGCACGGTCGCCGATATTTGCCTTGATATTCCCAGGCGAGAAGTAATATATCTTCCCGACGCTCTTGAAGCGGATACCCACTATCTCTTTCATAAAAAGCTCCTTGCCCGTCCGTTTCAGCGGACTATTTCTATCATATCCGCGCTCAGGGCTGCAAGCACGAGCGGCGGATTTACATTTGCTTCCATAGCTCCCCACGCCTTTTCGATACTGTTGTGGATACGCGCTGCCTGATACGCCGTTACCATTTTCGCGAGCCTTTCGGCTCCCTCACGGTAGCAGCCTGTCAGTGACGCGTCGGAGCTGCGGTTGAGTACGGCACAGTCGCGCATGAGCTTGTCCGTCATGGAAAACACCTCGCGGATATCGTTCCTGCTGCTGCCCAGTGAGAACAGCGCCAGATTAAGTCCGTACTCGTCCTTACCTATTATACTATCGGCGAGCCTTTTTGTCAAATCCACGCGTTTGCGCAGTTCGGGGTCTACGATATAGTCGGTACACATACCGATATTGCCGTGGAAGCACTTCACCGCCGACTTTACCTCTCCCTCGGCAAATCCGCTCTCGAGAAGCGACTGCTCCGCCTCCTCTTCGGTACACGGAGAGACTCCGAAGCACACACAGCGCGAGATTATGGTCGGCAGGAACTCGTATTTAGACTCCGCCGTGAAGATGAAATAGGCGTGGTCGGGCGGCTCCTCTATGAGCTTGAGGAGCATATTCTGCGTTATCACGCTCATTTTGCGGCAGTCTCGGAAAATGTAGACCTTGCGGCCTGTCGCGTTATTCGGCATGACTATGGAGTCACTGATGACAGAGCGCGCTATCTTGACCGTATAGCCCTCAAGCTTGCCCTCAGTCGGGACATATATCACGTCGGGGTGCGACATCGTGCTCACATTCCTGCACGCCGCGCACTTGCCGCAGGGCTCGCCGCCGACGGGAGCCTCGCACATCAGCTGAGCCGCATAGTGGTCAGCCATGAGCTTCCTGCCGCTGCCCTTCTCGCCGTAAAATATCAGCGAATGGGCTGTCCTGCCGCTCTCGCGCATACCTGCAAGGGTGGCAAGGAGCTGTTTGTTTCCGTATATCTTTTTCATATCATTCACCTTACTTCCGTTTCCGCGGCTCGGGCAGACCGTCGTACATTTCTTCTATCAGCCTGCACAGGAAATCGCTGTCGTCGACGTCCTCCACGAGGAGCATCGGCTTCCCTCCCTCATAAGGCAGCTCACGCGGGGCGTTCGGCATGAGCCGCTCCGCCGCCGCTGTCTGCTTCACGAGCAGCCTGTCATCGTATATCCCGCCGACTATCCTGCCCTTGTAACAGATGATGTATTCGCCCATCATCGCCCTGTACGAGAGCCCGTCAAGTGACGACAACTGCTCCGTGATATATTCAAGATAGCCCTTATCCGTAGCCATATAACCAATCTCCAGTATAACACATATTGTTTTGAATAGCAAGATTTTGCTGAGATAAAACGGAGCCTTGCCGAATCAGCGGCAAACCACATTCACCGTCGTTATCCCATACCTTTTATATATTTCTATGCATTCACGGTCTATGACCTCGCCGCTCGCCGCTATCGGCACCGCAGGCGGACACGGCACCTTCACAGCCGCACAGATGCGTCCCTCAGCCTCGGCGACGGGTATCTCCTCGCTCGGAGAAAATACCGACTCGCGTATGCTCATCACCCTCCTCGGCAGCGGCAGGACTATGCCGTCCGAATGCGGGGCGAGCCTCTTTGCTGCGTGCAGTGCGTTTTCGAGCGCTTCTGTCAGCCTTGCGTAGTCCTCACGTGTATTCATCGGTGACATCAGCAGTATCACTATGCCGCTGTCCGCATATTCGCACTCGGCTCCGCCCTCCCGCAGCAGCTTTGCAAGCTCGCAGCCGTCATAGCCGCTCTCAGCCGCTCTCAGCGTGATGTGGAAGGGGTCGCCGTCCGCGAAGGACAGCCTTTCGACAAACGTTCGGCGGAGCCTGTCTATCTCCGCAAGATTCAGCGATATATCCGCTCTTATCTGCTCTGCCGCATATCTTCGGCAGAGGTCGAGCGATGCCATTATCGGGTAAGACGGGCTCGTTGAGGCAAACAGGCTCATGCACTGTCTCAGCACTCCCGCATAGTGCTCCGAGGATGTGTGCAGCATCGCCGCACCCGTCAGTGCGGGGAGGGTCTTGTGCGCCGAATCGCAGCACATATCCGCTCCGAGAGTTATAGGGTGGCAGTCTGTTGGCATGAAGCGAAGATGAGCTCCGTGGGCGTTGTCTGCGAGGAGCGGGGCACCGTATCTGCGGCATATCGCGGAAACTGCCCGTATGTCCGCCATTCTGCCCGTGTAGTCGGGAGAGGTCAGGTATACACAGGCATTCGGCGTATCTGCAAGGGCGTGCTTGATATCTCCGAGACTGAGCGTCCCCGAGAGTATGCCGTCGGTGTAGTCGGGCATCACCCATTTGACGTCGAGCCCGAGCAGAGCCGCCGCGTTGAGAAAGGCACGGTGTACATTGCGCGCGGCGACGACAGTCCTGCCCTCCTGCTTCATTGCGGCGAGCATCGCCTGTATGCACAGGGTAGAGCCTCCCGCAGAGTAAAACGTATCGGCTGTGCCGTAAAGCGAGGACATACCGCGCTCGCTCTCACGTATGATGCCGCTTGCCTCGAAAAGGCTGTCGGCGCCCGATATCTCGGTGATGTCAAGTTCTGAGCCGAGTGCGGGCGCTCTGCCCTTGTGCCCAGGCATATGGCAGCGCACTGTTCCCGACGCTGCGTATCCTTTAAGAAAATCGTATATCGGCGTATCCATTCAACATACCTCACATATAGTATCTGAGCACCTTGAAAAGGCGCAGTCTCGCTCTTGCACGCGCGGCACTGACAGCCTGCGGGCTGACTCCGAGCTGCACGGCTATCTCCGTGGTGTCCTTATCCTTAAAATAGTATAGCATAATTATTTCCTTTTGTCTCGGAGTAAGCTCATTATTTATCACTTTTAACAATATTCTTTTCAGGCGGGCGTACTGCGAGTCTTCGCTCCCGAAAAGTATCTCTCGGATATTCTTGTCCGCTTCGCCCGTATAGGTATCGGAATAGCTCTCACGTCTGGGCACTCTGCTCCCGCCTCCTTGCGTACGACCTCAGAGCGAAGAGCACCTCCTGCATCTGACCGTACTCGCTGTAGAGCAGCTTTATCCGCCTCTCGAGGTCGAGCTCCTCTATCTTATCCATATCGCCCTGCTGCTTCAGAAAGTTCCGCTGCTGCGTGAGTTCGGCTATCCGCGACCTCACCTTCGCGCAGCTTTCCACGTAGCCGTTTATCATTTTTTCCATGTCAAGCCTCCTTGTGACAACGCCGTGCAGAATTCGGCACGGCATTTGCCGTTGTTGGTGTGTATGTAGTACATTTAGGGAGATAACGCCCCCTCAACGGGTCTGAGGAGGAGTAAGGCAGCTTTGAGAACATTTGTTCTCTTCCTTGTGATTATATTATAGAACGTCTGTTTCTGAAAGTCAAGTGTCCGATATATATTTTATTCTTTTAACAATCCGAAGAGCAGCCTTTAAGCACTATAATCTTATGCATATGTAAAATAGTGTTCGAGTTCATAGAAAAGTCACGTTTTATTCGTAAAAATCTCCAAAAAATCAGTTGACAAGTGGCTAAAATGATGATAATATATACTTGCAGGAAAACATGAAGAACTTATGACAATTAGTCAATAAGTTTAAGAATCTGCCTTGGCATTGGGCAGGAATCCAAATGGAGGGATAATCTTATGCATTTATTCAGAAAAACTCTCGCAGGCGTCTGTGCTTTAGGCATCACAGCTGCCTGTGCAGCTCAGGGAAACTCCTCGGACAGCGTAAATAAGGCGTACGCTGCCACGAAGGACATCTCCGCAAGCTACAACTGGGACACGCTCAGAATGGGCGGTGCAGGCTTCGTTTCGGGAATCGTTGCAGGTAAGAGCGAAATGTACCTGCGTACCGACGTGGGCGGCGCGTACAGATACGACTACGACCAGAACAGATGGGTACAGCTCTTCGACTTCATCAACGAGGACAACAGAGGTCTCCTCAGCTGCAAGGGCATAGCCATCGACCCCACCGACGACCTCACAGCTTACTTTCTCTGCGGCTGTGCTTACTTCTCTGACGCTAAGACCGTTATCTACAAGACCACCGACGGCGGCAAGACCTTCAAAGGCGTTGACGTCACCGAGCATATCCAGGTACACGGAAACGGCGACGGCCGTGAGTGCATCGAGCCTATCGCTGTTGACCCCGATAACCCCGACACTATCTATGCGGGCGGCGACGTCACCGCAGGCAAATCCGCACTCATCAAGTCCACAGACGGCGGCAAGTCGTGGAAGCCCGTAGAGGGATATGACGCTCTCGGTCTTTTCAGCGGCGAGCTCAAGTACCCCATGTGGACCGACCATATGGTAAGAGGCACCGAGCCCACAAAGGAATATAACCAGCAGAACGGCATCGGCTGTATCCTCGTCGAGGACGGCAAGGTGTACGTCGGAACTTCCATAACAGGCAAGGCCAATGTCCACGTTGCAAGCGTCAAGGACGACAAGTTCGAGGCTGTTAAGGCTCTCCCGAACGACAATTACCCTCTGTCTATCACAAGCGACCACAACGGAAATCTCTTCTTCACATATATCGCGGGTCTCGCTTTCGCGGGAGCTGCGGGCGGCGCTTACAAGTATAACATCGCGTCGGGCAAGGCTGAGAAGCTCTCCGTTTCCAACAACTCTATCGGCATGATAGAGGCTGACAATAAAGACCCCAACAAGCTCTTTGCACGTACCTGCGGTGTATTCTCCGACCAGTGGTTCAGCGAGACTTGGACTGATGACTCTATCGCCTGGGGCGACCACTTCTTCCGCTCAAGCGACGGCGGCAAGACATGGCAGGATATCACTCCCGGTGCAGGTCCGACAGATTACTCAACAGGCGTGGGCGTAAAGAATTTCGTCTCGCTGCCTATGTCGCTCGGCGGGTATGACTGGATATACGGCAAGGCTTGCCACTGGGGCAGCAGCATCGTCATCGACCCCAGAGACAAAGAGGGCGACCGTCTCCTCCTCACATCGGGCAACGGCGTTTTCGCCTGCGACAATGCTTGGGACGAGATGGGCGTGCAGTTCTACTTCCAGCCCGACGGCGTTGAGGAGTGCGTAAGTCTCGACTTCTACAGCACTCCCGACGGTCTCGACCTCTCGGCTATCGGCGACTATGACGGCTTCATCCACGAAAATACCGATGATATCCCCGAGCAGTACAAGCCCAATATGGGTTCGACCTCCGCTATCACGGTTTGCCCGCAGAACACCGACGTCTGGGCAAGAACTGCCAACGGCGACGGCAACAATACGGGCAGCGGCTACTACACTCTCGACCGCGGCAAGACATGGAACACCTTCAAGCCTGCCTGCACGGGCGGCAAGCTCTCCATTACAGAGCTCTCCAAGGGCAAGTACAGAATAATCAACTCCAGCACTAAGGGAGCAGTCTCCTACTCCGATGACTTCGGCGCTACGTGGAAGACCTGCTCGGGCATAAAGGCTTCAAAGACCGTTTATACTCTCGTTGACCCCAAGGACGCCAAGACCGTATACGCTGTAGGCGCTCAGTACAACGAATACTGGTCGTCGGATATGTCCAAGAAGGAGCCCACACTCGACGAGGCGCACTACTCCTTCTATATCAGCGAGGACTACGGCGCTACATTCACCGAGACACTCATCTGCCCCTATAACTGGGAGCTCACATGGAAATTCGAGGAGACAGGCGACCCCGCTTACCTCGGAAACGGTACTATCGCTTTCGCAGGCGCTAATCAGGGTATGTTCCTCATCTCCGACAAGGGCAAAACCGTTACCAAGCTCGACACCGTCGCTTATGCCAAGTGCGTAGGCTACGGCGCTCCCGAGAAGTCGGGCGACCCCAATACGCTCTTCATGTACGGCAAGCCCGAGGAGTCCGACCCCGAGGGTATCTACCGCTCGCAGGACAGCGGCAAGACTTGGGTCTGCATAAACACCGAACACCTCTACGGCGGTACAGGCAACGGCAACTACCTCGTAGGTGATATGGACGAATTCGGAAAAGTGTATATGTCTACCGTAGGCTGCGGCATCGTTTACGGCGAGCCCTCGGGTACTCCGCACCCCGAATCGACCAAGACCACAGCCTCAACTACAAAGGCTGCAACCACAACAACCACTTCCGCTGTGACTACAGGCTCGGGCAGCACCACAGGCGCAAAGGCTACCCTCATCGGCGATGCCAACTGCGACAAGAAGGTGACTGTTGCGGACGCGGTAGCTATACTCCAGTCCATAGCCAACAAGGATAAGTTCGGGCTCTCGGCTGAAGGCGCGGCTAACGCCGACTGCTGCGACGTGGGTGACGGCGTTACTGCCAAGGACGCTTTCGCTATCCAGCAGCTCGATGCAAAGGTGATCGACAAGCTGCCCGCTTCTTCCAAGTAAACAGACAAAACGGCATTGCAAAGCGCAATGCCGTTTTTTTACATCTTCTGAATGACCTCCCACAGCTCGCGGGCTGTGTCGAGGGAAACGCCTGCTGTTGCTGCGAGCTCCTCGGGGGTCGCTCTCAGCAGGTTCGTTTTTGTCTTATAGCGTATCATTATCTTTGCGGCTTTTTTCTCGCCGACGCCCTTGACGGTCAGCAGCTCCGAGCTGTACGTCTTTTTCTTGTGCTTCTGGTGCATGAAGCTCACAGAATAGCGGTGTACCTCGTCCTGTATGCGCGTTACGAGGTCGAATACCGCGCGGAGCTCGTTTATCTGTATCTCACGCCCGCCCTCGGCTATCGCGCGGGTGCGGTGCTTGTCGTCCTTGACCATGCCGAACAGCGGTATATCGAGCCCGAACTCCCGCAGGAGCGGCTCTACCGCGTGTACGTGACCCGTTCCGCCGTCGAGGAGTATGAGGTCGGGAGTGCGGTTGAAGTATTCGTCGCCGTCCTGCTCGACTATGTGCGTGAGCCGTCTGCGGAGCACCTCATGCATACTGCCGTAGTCGTTCTGGTACTCCTGCTCTTTGATGTTGAAGCGCTTGTACGCCTTTTTCAGCGGTCTGCCGTCCTCGAAGACGACCATGCCCGCGACCATTGATTCCGACGACAGGTTCGATATATCGTACGCCTCGATATACCGCGGCGGACGCGCAAGCCCGAGGCTCTTGCCGAGCTGTTCGAGCGCGATGACCTCTTTGCCCGTGCGGTCGTTTCTCAGTGCGGCGTACTCCGCGGAGTTGCTCTTCGCGAGCCGCATCAGCTCGGGCAGCCTGCCCCTCTGCGGCTGGTGGAGCCTGACGTTCCTGCCCGCCTGCTTTGTGAGCATTTCCTCGATTAGAGCGCCGTCCTCTGGGATGTGGTCTACGGTGACAGTGCGCGGGATATCCTCCCTGCCGTGGTAGAACTGCGCGAGAAAGAGACTCAGGATATCCTCGCCGTCGTCGGGCTTGGCGAACTCGAATACCGCTTTGTCGAAGAGGCGGTTCTCGCGGTACATCAGCACGGAAACAAAGATGCCGTCGTAGTCCTCGGCTATGCCGATGACGTCGGTGGAATCGACGCCGCTGTTGATTATCTTCTGCTTTTCGGCGGCTTTTCTGACAGCGGATATCCTGTCGCGGAGCATCGCCGCCTTCTCGAATTCGAGAGCCTCCGCCGCCTCGTTCATCTCCTGCTCCATGCGCTCGACCGACTGCGCACTGCCCGATTTGATAAAGTTTACAGCCTCGTCCACAGCCGAGCGGTAGGTCTCCTTGTCTATCCTGCCGCGGCAGACTCCCATGCAGAGCTTGATGTGATAGTTGAGGCAGGGGCGCTCCTTGCCGAAATCCTGCGGGAATCTGCGCCTGCACGTCGGAAGCATGAAGACGCGGTTAGCCTCGTTGACGGCTTCCTTGGTAATGGAGCCGCTGGTGTACGGTCCGAGGTAGGTCCCGCCCGCCTTGGTGTTCTTGACGTTGGTTATGCGGGGGTAGTCCTCGTCGGAGATGCGGATGTAGTGATAGCCCTTGTCGTCCTTGAGGAGGATATTGTACTTCGGCTTGTGCTGCTTGATAAGGCTGCACTCCAGCAGCAGAGCCTCGTATTCGCTGTCGACGACGATGTAGTCGTAGTCGTAGACGTTCGACACCATCGCCGCGACCTTCGGCGTGTGGTCGGGGTTCTCGCGGAAATAGCTCGTCACGCGGTTTTTGAGGTTCTTCGCCTTGCCGATGTAGATTATGGCGCCCTCCCTGTTTTTCATCAGGTAGACGCCCGCCGACGAGGTCAGCTTGGAGGTCTTTTCGCGGAGATAGGGAAGCCGTTCGTTCATAGTGGGACTCCTTAATTGTTATCACGTGTGAGATTGGCGCGTTCTGATAATTCATAATTATAAGCCTTTAGCCATTAGCCGTTAGCTCGTGGTATCGGCTTCGCCGATGAATTTGAATGTGTAGGGGCGCATTACAGCAAAGCTGCATATAGCATCGCAATCCAAATCAAAGATTTGGTGCGCTGCTTATCCGTGCGCCCGCCGCCTTACCAAACTATTCGTGTGAACACGACGTAGGGGGCGATGCCCACATCGCCCCGTGCCTTACGCGTTTGCCTGCGGCAACATTTTGTAGGGGCGCCCTTTGGGCGCCCGCATTGAAACGTCAGCTATCATGTTCGCAAACAATTCACAGGATTGTTTGCGAAGGGCGGCTTTTGTGTGATATGGAGTATTTCGCCGCCATAGACGGCGATTAAGGGTGACTCCCCGCAGTGCGGGGAGATGTCAGCGAAGCTGACAGAGGGGACGGGCTCGTTGAGCCTGCCCTTAGAACCTGCGGGGTGACTCCCCACAGTGTGGGGAGATGTCGCGAAGCGACAGAGGGGACGGGCTGTTCAGCTGCCCTCGACCCGCAAGCCTTTGAAAAGGCTTGAGCGAAACTTTCGGTTTCGCGAGGCAGTCTGTTCGGAGCGTTAGATACCTCCGCGCAGCATAATTACGCATTGAAAATGCTACTGCTTGTCGTAATACTTCTTACCCGAATCGGGGCGGAAATACGTCCTTATATAGCCATCTTTCGACAGCACCACAAATTCGTTCGTCGCCTCGATGTAGTAGACATAGTCGCCGTCATCCTTCTCGGTCTTGTTGAGGGCTTCGTCGTTGTTGATAACGTCGCTCGCACCCTGCTCGTACTCCCGTGCCGTCTTATAGCCGAATTCGTCCCCGAACTCACCGCCGTGCTTCTCGAAGTGCTGCTCAAGGAGCTTTTTGCTGCGGAATCGGTATTCAACGTAGTCGGCATCGGCTGTGGCGGCAGTCGTTGGCTCGGCAGTCTGTACAGCCGTGGTCTTTACTGCTTTTTTCGTGGTCTTAGCCGTCGTCTTGGCGGACCTGTCAGTCTGCTTCGCTGTTGCAGACCTGACCGTTGTCTGCTTGTCGGCTGCCGCAGTTGTTGAAGCCTCGGTCGTCCGAGCTGTTGTCTCGGGCTCGGTGTAGACCTGCAATGTCGAGTAGGTGACCTCCTGCGGTCTGTCTATGGTCTCCTCGTAGGCTCCGCAGCCCGCGAGCAGGGTAACGGCGGTCAGCGTGAGCGCCGCAAGCTTTCCGAACAGATTTTTCATGTTTCCTCCTTATTGTTCCTGCGAACATTGATGTACTCGCCGTTCGTGAATGTTACGTCCTTTCCGTAAGCTTCTATATCGAGCAGAGCCGCTCCGTGGGCGGCGGAGTAGTCGTACTGCCTGTTTTTCTCCTTGTCGAGCTCATTCGTGTCGGCGCACACATTGCCGTTGAGGTCGACCTTTACAGTTCCCTCCGAGCAAAGTATCTGTATGGTGTCAGCCTTTGAAGCCCCCGTCATTTCGGCAGGTTCGGGCATAACATAGGTGATATCGCCGTACCGCGAAATGATAAGGGCGTCCGCGTGCCCCTCTTCGCAGCGAGTGGTGCTGACCACCACACCCTTATCCCCGATGACCATGTTGCCGTCGTCGTTGTTGAAGGCGATATTCTCGGCTGTGAGCGTGTCGTTTGAAGCAAGGTCGATGTGTCCGCAGAGTTCCTTCGCACCGAGGTCTCCGCCGTTGTTGCGTATCTGAAAGCTGTCGAAGCTCCGCGGCAGAGTCATGGTCACAATGGACTGCGCGTGGCTGAACAGCACACCGTTGAACTCCTCCTTGAATGGGTTGTATGAAGATTGCGCAGACTGCCCCGTAGTCCTGTCCTTGAAGTCTATCACAAGTATGCCGTCATTGAGCTCATGTGTTATGACGAGATTGTCACGCTCTTCCTTGCGCTTTTCAGCCGTGCGGCTGCCGCTCAGACCGCCGCCGAATTCCACATTCACGCGTATTTCGGGCTCTTCGACGTCATCGCACATGACTATGACAGTGCCGTTGATTCCGCTGATGAAGCTTATCCCGTGACAGCTCCCGTCGGTGAAGTCGATGTCGTCGAGAGGGACTGTTATATTAATACTGTATGTTTCTGTTCTGAGCCCGCAGGACGCTGCTGCGGCAGACAGTATCCCCGCCGCAAGTGCGAATACAGCTGTTTTTCTCACAAGCTTCAAAGACAGGCACCTCCCCGAATGGTCTTACTCATATTATACATGATATCGCAGGATTAATCAATACAAACATTAAAATCGTAACAAATATCGCCGAAATGTAACGTTTTTGCATATCAATACAGGCAATATGCCATAAATAAGCACGTGGTTTTTTAGTAAAAATAACCTATCTTTATAAAAATTATAGACAAATCAGCAAAAATGAGGTATAATGTCTTTGTATATGGATTTCGGCAGTCAGTCGGATAAATATATTCGTATATGAGGAATTATACTAAATGAGAGTTATTACAGGTATTGCGCGGGGTCATAAGCTCGCCGCCCCCGAGGGGCTCGATACGCGTCCGACAAGCGATAAGGTCAAGGAAGGAGTCTTCTCCTCGATACAGTTCGAGATAGAGGGCGCCTATGTGCTCGACCTCTTCGCGGGAAGCGGTCAGATGGGTATTGAGGCACTGAGCCGTGGTGCGGCTCGCGCCGTGTTCGTGGACAGCTCCGCAAAGGCGGTAAAATGCATCAACGAGAACCTGAAAGGCACTAAGCTGGACAAGCTCGCGGAGGTAATCACACGCGACAGCTACGACTATATCAGGCTCACGTCGCAGAGCTTCGACATCATCATTCTCGACCCGCCGTACAGATGCGGCCATATCCCCAAGCTCCTGCCAATGGCGGCGGCTAAGCTGAAAAGCGGAGGCTTCGTCATCTGCGAGTACGAGAAGGAGGCTGGCACGCCCGAGGCTCCCGAGGGTATGGCGCTGAAAAAGGTATACAGCTACGGCAAGATAAACGTCGCCGTTTTCACAAAGCCCTCAGAGGAGGAAGAAGAATGAGAAGGATAGCCGTTTGCCCTGGAAGCTTCGACCCCGTGACGCTGGGGCATCTTGACATAATAACACGTGCTTCCAGGCTGTTCGATAAGGTCATCGTGCTTATTTCCCGAAATGCGGGCAAGGCTCAGCCGAGCTTCACCGCCACGGAGCGTATGCTGATGATAGAAGCCGTCACGAAAGACCTCGACAACGTGGTCATAGACATCCTCGACGGACTTCTTGCGGATTACGTCAGAAACGTCGGCGCAGTCGCCATAGTAAAGGGTCTGAGAGCCGTCAGCGACTTTGAATATGAGTTCCAGATGGCGCTCGCAAACAAGAAGCTCTACGCGAATGCGGAAACCGTGTTTCTCACCACGGCGGCGGAAAATATGTATCTCAGCTCGAGCGTAGTCAAGCAGATAGCCTACTTCGGCGGCGATATAAGCCACTTTGTTCCCAACGAAATTCTTGACGACATACAGTCACGACTAATAAAGGAGAGGTAAAGTATTATGAGTATTGATGAGATCCTTGAGGAAATGGACGAACTTCTTGACAAGTCTACGTCCGTACCCTTCGTTTCACACAAGAAGATAGTTGACGGCGAGCGTATGCGCGAGCTCATCAACGATATCCGCCTGAATATGCCTCACGAGCTCAAAGAGGCAAAGAAGATAGAGTTCGACTGCCAGCGCATCCTCAACGAGGCTAAGCTCAACGCAGAGGGCATTATCCGCAAGGCAGAGGAAAGAGCTCAGCAGATAGTTTCTCAGGAGGCTATCGTCACCGAGGCAAAGAAGAAGGCTGTGGATATCCTCCAGAAGGCTCAGGCTTCTTCCGTTGCGCTCCAGAAGAACGCAGCTCTCTCGGTAGCTCAGATGCTCAACGACGCGGAGGCTACCCACAACAAGTCGCTGCTCGACATCAAGCGCACAAAGGAGAAGCTCCAGCACACGCTCAAGACCTCCCCTGCCCTCACTCAGAACCCGCAGGCTGCTGCACAGACTGTCCTCCAGGACTCCACAACAGGCAGCAAAAAGTAATAATAAAACTCAAAGGCAGCCTGAGGGGAACTCCCTCGGGCTGTTTCGTGGGCTACCAAATACGTAACGCAGTTTTACGGCTCGGTAGCCCGCTTTTTTGTTTTTGAGACCACAGAGGGGGTGCCTTTGAATATAACCGCGGCGCTCATGCAATTCGGAGGTGACGATTTGAAGCTTTCAAAACTGACAAAGTATCTGCTTTTCACTTTCACAGTCACGTGGGTGATCGCGATGATCGGCTGTAATGCCTTCAACAGCAGCACTGCATCGGGAAAATCGCTCTTTCATCATGCTCTCGCGTTGTGTATGTTTATACCCACGGTCGGCGCTCTCTTCGCCGAGCTCGAACAATAATGAAAACAGCCGCTAATGTCTGTACCTATACGGAAGTATTACGGAGTATTTATTGAGGGAAATCCTTCTGAAAAAGGGTCCCGCTAACAGCGCGGTCCCGTATCGCTTCCGTAGGGTGGTAGATTATCGGACGGAGCTGAACTCCGCGCAGAGCCGCATTCACCGCCTCGGGCAGCAGCTCAAACTCTGCCACCAGTGACGCGGGTTTGCGCTCGATATCGTCCTGAAGCATCGGCACGAAGTAGTAGTTCTTGCGGTTGAACAGCTCCCCGATATTCTTCGCCGACCCGAGCAGCGAATCGTTCGACGCTATCGCCAGCACAACAGGCTTGCCGCGGCGCAGATGCGACTTCACCGCCATAGTCGCGGCGCTGTCGGTGATGCCTGCTGCAAGCTTCGCTGCCGTATTCGACGTACAAGGCGCAACGACAAGGATATCGGTCATATCCTTCGGACCTATGGGCTCGGCGGAGGAGATGTCCGTGATGACCGCGCGTCCGCATATCTCCGCGAGCCGTGCGGTGTTCTCCGCACCCGTGCCGAAGCGCGTGTCCAGCGAAGCGGCAGTCTCCGACATCACGGGTACAAGCTCCGCACCCATTTCCCTAAGCTTCTCCGCCTGTGCAAAGCTCCGCGCGAAAGTACAGAAAGAGCCCGTCATCACGTAGCCTATCCTGATACCGATAAGATTAGTCTCCACAGCTTCCGCCTCCTTCCTCAACAAGCGCGGAAACGGCGTCCGCGACTATCTCTCCCGCAGTCACGGGAGCTTTCTTCGCGGGCAGACCTCCCGCACGTATGAGATTCTCTCCCAGCATATCAGCCGCCTCGCGCGAGAAGCCGCCCTCGCCCGAGGCAAGTTCGATAAACAGCGTGTTTCTGTGCGATATGCCGAGATTCCCGCGCGTGAACACCGTCTCGGGCGAGGTGTTGAAAACAAGAGCGTGCCCGCCGCCGATGTCGTTCGTGTACACCGACTTCACGCCGAGCATTTCCGCTTTTGCCACCGCTTTCGGACTGCGCACGGCTGCCGTAACGTCCGCACCGAAGCCGCGCAGTATCATCGCGAGCGATGTGCCTATCCTGCCGAGACCGACAATGAGCACGGGCAGTCCGCAAAGTGCAACGTCGAGCCTTTCAAGCGCGAGCTGTACCGCGCCCTCTGCGGTGAGGACGGCGTTTTTCAGCAGGAGCTCCTCGCGCTCCATGTAGCTGACGAGGCTGTGCCGCGGGAAGAGCTCTGCGAGGCGGGCGTCCGCAAGCCCCGTGAAGACAGTGCCGCCCTCCCTGACAGCAGCGGCGACGTCCGCGGCGGCGAGGACAGCGCTGAAATGCGGAGCGGTGATATTCCCGTCGGAGCCGAGCCCGCGCATCGGGAGCACCGCAAAGTCGAACTCGCCGACAGTATCGGGAGCGCCCGCAAGGTGTCGGATATCGGCGGGAAGAGCAGAGCTGTCAAAGCCCGCGAGCGTAACTCCGTATCTCCGCGCGAGCCGCGCCGCACAGTGTGCCTGCCGCATATCGCCGCCCGCGATAAGTATCTTTATATCATGTCTCATAACGTTCTCCATTCTGACAAAGATTCAGACCTGCCGTCCGCGTGTGCTAACGGCAATCTCTGTACATTATATGGCGATAAGCGTGAATTTGTGCGCGTGAAAGGGAGCTCGCCGAACGCCTCCCGACTGTCGGAACAGTGAGAATATGGTGAAAATTGTTGCTAAATCAAAAAAGCTGTGGTATAATAGTGGTGATATGAACTCATCTGGACAGGAGGGAGGAAATATGAACTTTATCGGAGAAAAATGCGCCGCCTGCGGAGAGGTATTCACCGAGGGCGACGATATCGTAGTCTGCCCCGAATGCGGCTCGCCGCACCACCGCGCCTGCTACAAGGCTGAAAACAAATGCGCGAATTCTGCCCTCCACGGTACGGACGAGAGCTGGCACAGCTCTGCCGAGGAACTGCACGAGGAGGAGAATAACGAGAGAAAGTTCGTGATATGCTCCGCGTGCCACTTCCCGAACAGCCTCGACGCCGAAAACTGCGTGAGATGCGGCGCCGACCTCTCCCCCGACGAGGCAGGCGATGAGGAGGACGAGCCTGTCTTCGGAGTGCCGCGCCCCTATCTCGGCTTCAATCCCGAGGAGGATATGGGCGGCTCGCCGCTCAGGGATGTTGCGGACTTCGTGAAGACGAACACCATTTACTATATCCCCATATTCAAGCGGATGAAGGACACGGGGAGAAGCATTTCCTTCAACCTGATAAGCTTCGTATTCCCGCCCGTCTACTTCGCAAACAGGAGGATGTGGTTCTGGGCTCTGCTGTCGCTCATCGTGACCGTTCTGCTGTCTATGCCGCTGGCGGTGAGCTACCTCATCGCGGACGGTATCGAGGGCAGCTACAGCGTTTTCCCTGCCGAGCTGATACAGAAGATATACGACAACCGCCATACGCTCTCCATGCTCGTGGACGTGTGCAATGTGGCGGATATGCTCATACGCATCACGTTCTGCCTGTTCAGCAATAAGCTGTATTACCGCTTCGTGCTGAAGTCGCTCAGGCGGCTCAGAGCGCACAGCGAGGGCGAGCTCAGGCGCGAGGAGATATTCGCGGCGGGCGGAGTAAGGATACTCAATACGCTTCTGGTGGCGGTGATGTCGCTCGCGATGACCTTCGTCGCCATGTACGCGACTTACCTGTTTCTCGGCCTTATATTGTGACCGAAAGGGACGCATCATGCGCTGTCCCATGCGGCAGTATTACGTGTGACATATCTCCGGGGGAGTGATCTCCCGGAGTTTTTTTATTCTCCGTGCGCTTTCGTCAACCTGTCACGGATATCGAAGTACACCATCATCGGCTCAACATTCAATCGTCACGATTTACAATTAGTGCAATAACAATTACTATTCAATTGGTATGAATTGCCTATTGCGGGTTTGAGCCATTTTGTGCTATAACGGTTTTGAATAAACTCATATATATAAGCATATAATCACCTGTTCAGCAGTATTCAGGATAACTGCCATCACAAAAGCAAAGGAGACGATCACAGTATGCAAATGATAACAGGACAAAAAACAGGAGACATTCTGCTTTCAGAAGGGCGTGTGCCGCTTTACGGCAAGTTTTCCGAGTGCTGCCGTATGTCACGGAGTGCGTCGGCTTTCGGAAGTATGTCTCCCTCAAGGCAGCGAAAGAGAGGATGATGATGGATACTGACACTGCCGAAAGCAATGTATCCCGAGCAGGACCCGTAAAGGATGAAAAGGCTTCAGTATCTCAGGTGAAGCCGCACAAAAAAAGAACTGCGAAAAGCTATGCATTACACTTTCTTGTCAAGATATCAGTAACTGCACTTGTTCTTGCCGTTATCTTCAGGTTCATTGCAGGTATCCACATCTGTCACACCAACTGCGCTTACCCTACCATCAGGGACGGCGAATTCTGCCTGACTTATCGGCTGGCAGACTTAAAGCAGGGTACGAGGAAGGCTAAGCCTTGCTGAAATTCTGGAAACGGCTGAACGAACTGTACGGCTGGTCACTTATCGCCGTATTCGGGCTCGTCATGCTAATCGGTCTATGGCAGGTGTATGACAACTATTATCTGTATACTCATACGCTTGACAAGAGAGTTCTCAGATACAAACCCGATCCCAAGAAGCCCGAAGCAACAGCCGATTCCCCGATCACCTATGATATGGCAGGATGGCTCACTGTAGACGGAACAAATATAGATTATCCTGTCATGCAGGGAAAAGATAACAATTCTTACCTGAATACCGATCCGTTCGGAAACTACAGCCTGACCGGCAGCATTTTCCTTGACAGCAGGTCTTCTCCCGATTTTTCGGACGAATACTCTGTCGTTTACGGTCATCATATGGACTACGGCAAGATGTTCGGCGCCCTTGATGACTTTCTGAATGAAAAATATTTAAAGCAGCATTCGTCGGGGACCCTCATGGTCGGACGAAACGCTGAGAAAGTTTATGACATTGAATGCTTTGCCTCTATGAAGGTGAGCGCAAAAGAAAAAATCGTCTTTGATATGAAGCAGGACCAGATACGACAGTTTATCCACGACAACGCTGTTGTACTGACACAGGAGGAAGACAGCCGTATCCTCGCGCTGTCTACCTGCGTTGATGCCAATTCGGTAACAAGAGTCGTGGTGTTCTGCTATATCAGAGACAGCGAATGATCAAGAAGGGAGGAAAGTATATGAAGCTTATAAAGATGTTTATTCCGGCTGTGGTATGCTTGCTCTCCCTTTGGGTGTTTTTCTCCGTAAGGACGGATGCATTCGCTTATGAAGCGATAAATGTAACGATCCCCGTGGACTGCTTTACGGTCTACGGTGACAATACACACACCTACGAAGTGAAGATCGAACCGAAAAATGAAGAAGCTCCCAAGCCTGTCAGTGACAGCCTCAATATCTCCGAGGACGGCACGGGAACTTTTGATATATCCATTACAGAACCGGGAACTTATATCTATAATATATATGAGGTTGCAGGGAGCAACGAAAATATACAATATGACAGCAGCAGTTATACTGTCACTGTGTATGCGGAAAATGCCGAAGACGGCGGTCTGCGTTATTCGATAACAGCTTGCAGCACGGGAAGTGACAGCAAGGCTGAGAGCATTGCTTTTCAGGATATCGTGCTTTCTGCTGCGGAGAAGGTTCCCACAACAACAATGACAACAACGACAACAACAACAACTACTACTACTGCTACGATGACAACATTAACCGACACTACTACTGCTGTCACTTCAACGACAACTGCTGTGACAACAAAAAAACAAAGTACTGACATTATCAGTGATATCATGACCGGAGATAATTTTCCGGCTCACGCGATCAGGCTCGTCATGCTGATCTCAGCAATGACAGCGATCTTCGCATTCCTTTTCAAGCGTGATCAGAGTGAGGAGGAAAAGAAGAATGAATAAAATAACTAAAAAATTAGCAAGTATCGCCTGTGCATTCACAATGATGCTTTCATCTGCGGCGACCTGTTTTTCTGCCGCTCCTGCCGAAACAGCGGCTTTTTCATCAGAGACTTCCGCAAAGATCAGCGAAACGGCTCTGACAGGCTCGGATGAGGTGCTGACAGAACAGAACATCGCCCTCTATCCCAACGGCGAAGAGGCTGAACAGGTCATCACGCTGAACGGACTGATGCCGAAGGGCGCGACCGCAGAAGCGGTCGATGTTTCCGAGCAGCACGAGGGCGTTTCAGCCTATGACATAACGATAAGCAGCGGCGAAGAGGAATATCAGCCGGGTGAGGCAAACCCGATACGTGTCGAGATCAGCGATCCCGCTATCTCTGATTCCGTTTATATCGAGCTTTGGCATATCGCAGACGACGGCACCCGTGAGCGTATCACGGAGTTTTCAATAACAGATAACATCATCAGCTTTGAAGCGACTGCCTTTTCGGTCTATGAGATAGTGACTGCTCCGGAGCCGCTCCCCGATGAAACGATTACAGCGCAAACAGTCGAGGAACTGGACGGTAAGGGATTTTTAATTTCCAATAAGGAAGGCAGTAATTCATATTATTGTATGGGGCAGACTACAAATCACAACGATAAAAACAATCCCATTACAGTAATCCAAAAAACGACTAAGAACGATATGGACAATGCAGCCGTATGGTATTTTAATAAGAATGATGATAACAAATACCTCATATATACCCTGATAGGCGAAGAAAAGGTATATATGAAAATGACGACCGACGGAAATCAGGGAGTTATGGCTCTGGTCCCGGAAGCTGATGCGACCGCTTTCGATGTCACGCCGAACACGAATAATAACATCAAAGTGGGATCCGTCTTCGGGGCGGTTTGTTGAGACAACCCACGAAAGCATTGAAGGACTTGCCGAAGCACAGCTTGAAGAGCTCACTTTCTTCACCTCTCCGAACGGCTCTATCTCCAAGATCCCCGCATGGCATAAGGTGCAGGTCGTTGATCTGCCTGTCGGTACGAAATTCAGGGTCGATGAGTTCTTCAGCGAAACACCGCTCGGATACAATCTGAAAGGGTACAAAAGAGACCAGAACTCTTATATTGTTAATCCCAACGATCCCGAAAACATAGGTATTGTCAGAGAGGCCTCCAATCCTGCCATGGATGTAAAGAATGAGCGCGGCTTAGGGATATCTGCTGAAAAAATATGGGCGGACAAATATGTTGCTTCTGAACATGAGCCCGTATATTTTGCTCTATATAAGAAAAACGGTACTTCCGAAACAATGGTGAGCAACACTGTCAAGCAGCTAAAATATCCGAATACCACGGTCAAATGGTATCTGAGCAGCTCATACGGCGATCTGAGTAATTATGTAGTCCGTGAACTTAAAACGTTAAGTCAGCCGTGTGTTGATGAAGACGGAAATGTTCAGACCTACAGCGGAACAGCAATACCGCTCGGCGAAGGTGCAACGGATACTCTTATGGTAGGAGCGCGCAATACAGGCAGCACTCAGATGAAAAACAAGGAATACTACGTCACCTACGAAAACGGCGAGATCAAATCTACCGCTAACAATGCCGAGGGCAAACCGCTGAAGAATACCCGTGAGGATAAAGTCACTAACACTCCTGCTGAAAAGGGTGTCAAGATACGACTGAGCGAATGGAACGGAACAGAAGCAGACAGAACTTTCAAAGCAGCACTGGCGGACGGAGCATTCACACTGAAGCTGAACGGCGATGAGATAGATTTTGGAGAGTTTATCTCAGACGAAAACGGAACCGTCGCTGTTCTTTATGATTACAAAAAGGGCGAAAACAACGTCTACACGCTCACCCAGACCGCTGCGACGACAACATGGGTAGGTACTGAAACACCGATAAACTTCTATATTGAAGAGACTGCTGAAGGTGATCGCATCAGGATCATTAATCCCGAGGATGACGGCTGGGTCAATCATAAAGATATCACCTCGAAGGAACTCATCGGCGAGATCACCGTTTACAATAAGAAGTTGTCGCTCAGCATGATCAAATATGCATCAGGCTCGGATACTCCTCTGGCAAAAGCCGAATTTTCGCTTTACAGGGGAACTAAACAATCCGACGGAAGCTATCTGCAAAACTATTATCCCCTCGCCGACTATGAATCGCTTGTGACGGGAGCAGATGGTATTATCCCGAAAATAGACGAAACATTGCCGTCAAGCAGATACTTCCTGAAAGAAGTACGCGCCCCTAACGGATATGAACGATTCGTTGATCCGATCGAGTTTAACATAACGAAGCTTGGAGAAGTAGAACTTATAAATAAACCGCAGGGCGTTTCTCTCGTAAGCGATACATCCGAGGAAGGAAAGGTGATCGTCCGTATCAAAGCAGGCAACAACCTCAAGGGTGTACACGTTGCTGACCTTACTGTCAAGAAAAAGGTCGAAGGCTTATTCGGCGACAAAACAAAGCGCTTTGAATTCAAACTCGAAGTCATGAATTCTGCCGAAGAGAGCTTTGCGTGGCTTTTGAATGGCGAAGAACAGGAAAGCATCCGTTCAGGCGATACATTCACCCTTGCAGACGGCGACACTGCTGTATTCACTCTCCCGCTGGAATGCGATGTTACCATCACCGAAACGGAAGAGGATTACACAGCAAGTATGAAGCTGGACGAAACGGATAAGGGAGACACCAATTCTGTTACATTTGAGTTTTTGGCGGCTTCCGAGCTCCTTGTCACGAACACCAGAAACGGCATACTGCCGACAGGTATACCCGGCTCGCTTTGTAAAGCACTTCTGTTATTCGTGGTGCCCACGGTACCCATTGGTGCTATTCTCTATTCCAAACGCAAAAAGAAGCGAACAGCCTGACGTCCTGACAGGATGAGTTTTGCATTCAGCACTCTCGTTTATCGAGGGTGCTGATTTTTTTACAGTCATCTCGCGGTAAGCGATGACCGAACAGCACAGCGGCAGTCGTGCTCGGCTGCCGCTGTTAGCGGACATGAAGAAAGCCGCCTTATCGGCGGCTTTTTGCTTATTCTACGGAAATAATATAATAGTATACGGGCTGTCCGCCGTTTACAAGCATTACTTCTATCTTGTCGCTCAGCTTCGACTGCAACAGCTGCTGGAGCTGCTCAGCGTTCTCCTCAGTAACGTCCGAGCCGTATATAACGGTAACATAGCTCGCTCCGCTCTTGCAAAGCTTCTTCGTCAGCTTCACGGTCGCCTTATTGATGTCCTTCTCGGTGAACGCGAGCTTGCCGTTGTCGAGCGCGAGTATCTCGCCCTCCTTGATAGCGTGTCCCTCGAACTCGGAATCACGCGCGGCGTAGGTGACAAGTCCTGTCTGCACCTTCTCGAACGCCTTCGTCATATTGATCCTGTTCTCGGCAAGTCCGACACTGTCGTCGAACGCCATCATCGCCGATATGCCCTGCGGTATAGTCCTTGTCTGGAGCACGCACACGCTCTTGTCGGTAAGCTTGACCGCCTGCTCGGCTGCCATGATGATGTTCTTGTTGTTCGGCAGCACGAATACCGTCTTTGCGGGAGTCGCAAGTATCGCGCGGAGTATGTCGTCTGTGGACGGGTTCATTGTCTGTCCGCCGCGCACTACGAAGTCAACGCCGAGGTCGGTGAACAGTGTCTCTATGCCGTGACCTGCTGCCACCGCCACAAAGCCGAACTCCTTCTCGGGGACTGCGGGCGCAAAGCCATTTTCGAGCTGCTCCGCCTCCTTGACCTTATTCTGGTGCTGGATGCGCATATTCTCTATCTTCGGCTTCGGGTCATTGATGAAGTAGCCGAATTCAAGCCCCTTCTGTATCGCCTTGCCTGGATTGTCGGTATGTACGTGTACCTTGATTATCTTCTCGTCGTCGACTACTACTACGCAGTCTCCGATAGTCTCGAGGTATGCCCTCAGCATGAAGGGGTCGGGGCAGTTCTCGTTCTTTTCGAGCATAAACTCCGTGCAGTACGTGAACGTTATGTCGTCGTCGTACTGGCTGACTGCCGTTCTGAACGCCTCTATCGAGTTCTCCTCTTCTGCGGGAACTTCAGCGGGCTCAGCTATGCTTCCGCCGTTGAAGACCTCGTACATTGCCCTGATGATTATAGTGAAGCCCATTCCGCCTGCGTCTACAACGCCTGCCTTTTTCAGCTGCGGGAGCATTTCCGTCGTCTTAGCAAGGGTCGCCTCCGCCTCGGCGCAGACATCCGACCAGAAGATAACGTCGCTGCTGTTCGAGATAGCGCTCTCCTTTGCCTTTTCAGCCGCACATCTCGATACTGTGAGTATCGTTCCCTCGACAGGCTTCATCACCGCCTTATATGCTGCCTTCACACCGAGCTCGAGAGCTCTTGCGAAGTCCTCGCAGCCTGCCTCGTTCAGCCCCGAGAGCCCCTTTGATATGCCGCGGAATATCAGTGAAAGGATAACGCCCGAGTTGCCGCGCGCTCCTCTCAGCAAAGCCGAAGCAGCCGCTGAAGCCACGTCCGACACGCTGACATTGTCGGGCAGCCTTTTCAGCTCCTCGACCGCGTTGCCGATGGTCATCGACATATTCGTGCCCGTATCGCCGTCGGGTACGGGGTATACGTTCAGCTCGTCGACCTCACGCTTCCTGTTGTTAAGCGTTATCGCGGCAGAAATAACAGCGTCTCTGAATAAAGCACCGTTTATCACGTTCTATTTCCTCCCAATCGCTCAGCAGCTCATATCATCGACGTACACGTTTACCTTGCTGACGCCGATGCCTACTGATTCCTCTATCGTAAATGTTATCTTGTGGGTTATGCTGTTTACGGCAGCAGCTATGTTCGTGCCGTAAGTGACCTTGATATGCAGGTCTATTATAAGTCCGCCGTCCTTGTCGGTGCGCACGAGCACGCCCTTGCGCTTGCACATACGACCTCCCGTCAGCGACGATACCGCCGAACGGAACGTATTCACGCTGCAAACATCGGCTACACCGAAGCAGTCACATACTGCATGGCGGATAAGCTCGGTAAGATACTGTTCTGTAACGGAAATTTTGCCGATATGGTTCTCAACTGTTACCATAAAGCGCACTCCCTCTCTTTACATAGTAAGCCGTGCAAAACTGCACACATTATTATTATAACACAGCTTTCTGCAACTTGCAATAGCTGTATACGAAAATTTTACGTTCTCGGCACAGTTTGTTAATATTATGTCAATTAATTTTGTGAGGCGTGCAAACTTTGTGAGAATGAGGCTGCTGCGAGTACCAGCCCCTGTACTTGTAAAAACACCACTGCACGAAAAAAGGCGGACAATGTCCGCCTTTCGCTGTTTTGTTAAATTCCCGTGATACCCGAGCGCGCTATGCCCTCGGTGAAGTATTTTTGCAGGCAGACGTACATCACCAGTATCGGCGTTATCGAGAGCAGACAGCCCGCTTCCTTCCACACTATCTGCTCGCGCGGTGCTATCTCCACGGTCGCAGACTTGAAAAGTCTTATTTTCAGCTCCGTGTCAAGGTTCGTCAGCATTCGTGCGAGCGTGTTTGTGTTGACGAAAAAGGTCGAGCCGAAATAGTAGTCGTTCCAGTACCACACCACTGAGAACAGAAACACCGTCAGGAACGCCGAGCCCGCATTCGGTATCATCACGCGGATAAACGTTTTCAGCGGTCCGCAGCCGTCGATGTAGGCGGCGTCCTCGAGCTCCTTCGGCAGCCCGCGGAAGAACTGGCGGAATATGAGTATCATCAGTCCCGAGCGAATGCCGTTTGCCGTTATCGCGGGAAGGTACATCGTCCACATCGTGTCGATGAGGTTTACCGTGAACAGCCCGCGTATCCCGAACGAGCGGAACTGCGTATACAGCGGGAGTCCAATGACCTGCGGCGGTACCAGTATCATCATTATGACGATGCCGAAAAGCAGCCCCTTGAACCTGAACTTGAAGCGTGCAAAGCCGTAGCCCGTCACCGAGCACGACAGCACCTGCACGAACGAGCAGCCGATATTCAGTATCAGCGTCGTGCGGAGAGTGTTCCAGAAGTCCATTGCCGTCAGCGTTTCCTTCAGCACGTTCAGTGTGAAATGGCGCGGTATCCACATTACGGTCGGGTCGTTCATATCCGCCCGCTCGCGGAATGTGCAGCTCACCATGTAGATGAGCGGATAGAGTATGACAAAGCCGAGTCCGAACAGTATCACAAAGCGGAAGAACGGGAAAATCCTGTCCATGACAGCCTTGCGGCGGATATAGCCGCGCTCCTCGGCGGTCATCGACTGCATTCGGAGCTTCTTCGCCTGTCGGGGAGTGAGTCCGCCGCCTATCTCGCTTTCGCTCTTGACAACGGCGCCTGTTGTATCAGTCATTTCATCGCCTCCCTTACTCTACCTCATAGTAAATGAACTTGTTTATTATCAGCGTTACCAGTCCTATCGCCGCAAAGACTATCAGGAAGTATATCCATGCCATAGCCGATGCTTCGCCGAACTTCCACTCCTCCTTCATTGCGAGGATACGCTCCATGACCTTGTTGGTCGGGCTTGTGAAGGAGTCGATGACAGTGAATATCAGGTTCGCAAGTATGAACGGGCTGACGTACGGAAGTGTTATCTTCCAGAAGAATTCCCAAGCGGTCGCGCCCTCTATCTGGGCAGCTTCCTTCGCCGACGGAGGAATGTTCTGCAAGGCGCCGAGGAAGAGCAGTATCTGTATGCCGCTCGACCAGACGATGCCGAAGATGTTGTCCGCGACGGTGGATATCATCGTGCTCATATTGTCGCTTATGCCGTATATTCCGAGGAATTGCAGGAGCTCGCCGACAAGGTCGGTCGAGAACATCGTCGAGAACTGTGCCGCGCCCGTGTTGCCCGTAGAGTTCATATCGCCGCTGATTATCTTGTATACGGGACCCGTCGCGATGATGACAGGCAGGAAGAATATCGCCCGCGAGAGCGTTCTGCCGCGGAATTTCTGATTCAGTATCACCGCGATGAACAGCGAGAATATCAGCACCAGCGGAGTCTTCCACGCTGTTTCTATGAGAGTTTCCTTGAGGAATACCGTGTATTTTGGGTCGGCGTTGATGACATAGTCGAACTTAGCCGTTCCTACCCAATCCGTGAGCGTTTTTCCGTCACCGATAGAGACCTCGTTGAAGGAGTACCAGAACGACTTCACGAGCGGTACGAGGAAGAACATCAGTGTGCCTATCATCCATATGGAGATGAAACCGTATCCGTAGAGCTGCTTGCGCTTCTCGTAGGGCAGTTCGCGACGCTTTTTTGCGGGCTTTACCGCCGACTGCTCCTCTGCGGGAGCCGCCGCCTCCGTCTTTATAGCTTCTTCTGCCATATCAGCCGATGCCTCCTTCCTCAGAGTCTGCGAGCGAGAGCCTGTTCCCGCCGTATTCAACAGTCTTGGCTTCGAGGTCTGTCTTTACAACGGTGCCGTTTGAGAATGTCGTGGTTATGAGGCTGCCGTCATCGCTGACGTCGTAGCCTGTTATCGTACTGTCGCTCACGCTGCCGAGCAGAGGTGCGAGAAGCTTGTATTCCTCGGCTGCCGTGTCTGCCCAGTAGTGGTAGTTTGCATAGTAGTATTTGTCGTAGTCGGTGTCCTTGAGCTTGCTCGTCTCGTTGTATATCATATCGTAGCTGAGGCAGCTTCCCGTAGCCGCCGCCCTGAGCAGTAGCTCAGACGGGTCGGCGTCGCCGTTGACGGGAGTAGTCGAGTAAGGGATAAGTCCGTGCATGACTATCTGATAGAACGGAACGTCCTCGTTGAAGATGTCGAATCGGCTCGACGAGAGCGGAATGTCCGTGATATGGCTGATGTATGGCAGTGCATAGGCGTTAGCGCCGTCGGCGATGAAGCCGTTATCGAGCGAATCACCGAGCTTGCCGAACGCCTCCTCAGCCATAGTCATTGCCTTGTAGCGGGAGATGTTTTTCTTGCCGTAGTCGCCGTAGAGCGACGAAGCGGCGTTGTCCACAGCCGCACCACTGAGCCCCGCCTTCGCGTAGCTCTTCGCGATATCGCTGTAGACCTCCCCGAAGCAGCTCGGCGAGAGCAGCGACATATTCTTCCTGAAGCCATCGGGAATGCCGTATGCGCGGTCATAGCTGACTATACGCGAGTACGAGCCCGATACCCTCACGCAGGTGCTTGTGAACGAGTAGTAGCCGTTGCCCGAGTAGAAGTCCCTGCTGCTTGAAGCGGGGTAGAATCCGATATCGTTCTCGTCGATGAAGTCGGTGAGCTTGGAGAAATCGCTCTTGCCTCCGAGAGTGCCCGAAGGCGAGGCTCCCGTATCGACCTTGCGCTTTATGCCGTCGTTAGTCCAGCCGTTGTAGGTGACGACCATATCGTCCACTCCCCTGTTTTTCAGCTCCGTGAGTATCTCCAGCGCCTCGCCGTACTTGGTGACGGGCTGCTTCATCGAAACGGGTATGCCGAGGACGGGCTTTTTCCTCATCGTGCCGCCGTAGAGGTCGACGTACATAGCAGCGCCCGAGGTCTTGGGCTCGATGCCCTCCTCCTCGATGAGGTACTGCCTGTAGCGGTCGGCTACATCTACGTAGCTCGCGCCCTGCTTGGATATCGGGTAATATCGGAGCTCGATATCGTCGGACTTTATCGCGCCGCTCTCGAATACCGTGAGCTTGTCGCTGTTGCTGCCCGACATATAGAAGGTGTCCGTGCCGCGGAGTATGAACGTGAAGTTGCAGAGGTTGTAGCTGCTGTTGGACTGCTTTGACACCTGCGCGGTGAGATAGGCGTTGGAGTCGCCCTTGGAGGCAACTGCCAGCAAGGCGTTGTCCTCCTTGACTATGCCGTATACGGGCAGGTATATCTGCTCGGTGACAGCTCCGCGGCTCGTCGGCACAGCGGTCACGTCATTGCCGTATACGCGCTGCTGATAGGCGTTTGTGTCCATAGTCTTGTCGTTGTTGAAGCGCACGAGAGCTCCGCTGCCGTCGGGTATGACGAAGCAGCCGTCCTCCTTGTCGGAGGCAGCTCCGAAGCTGTTCAGCAGCGTGACTTCGGTCGCTATCTTTTCGTCTTTCGGCTCCTTTATCTCGGAGACCTTCAGCGAGGCTTTCAGACAGTCCTTTTCGAGTGTGTACTCGACGGGGAAGCTGAATCCTGCCTTGTAGTAGTAGGTCACCCTGACGCCGTCCCTGACGTCGCTGACCTTTATCTCGCAGTCGTCGGTGCCCGAGCGCAGAACGTTGTTGTTCGAGCGCTTCGACGGTATGCCGTAGCGGAGCGTATTCGACGAGCGCAGCTCGTTCACGAGCAGCGGAGTAGCCACCTTGTCGCGTGCCGCACCGAGCGGTGACGACCACCATATGTATCCCGTCTGCTTATTTTTGAGCCCGAGGTTGCCGAGGCGGTCGTCGACGAGCAGGATATAGCTGTCATTCTCTGCGCACTGCCTGTACGTGCCGATGACCTGCCTGCCGTCGGCTGTCAGCCATGTGAAAGCGGAGCGGTCGTCGGTATAGTAGACCTTTTTGCCGTCCTCGGTGCCGCTCTCGGTGAAGACCGCGAGCACCTTCTTACAGTCGCTGTCCATGCGCTCGAGGGTCTTGCCGTCTATCGAGCTGAACAGCGTCGGGTCGTCTATCGTGGATATCACGCGGCGTATGCGTATCACGCGGGTGATGTCGGCGTCGGTGTACAGAAGGTAGCGCTTTGCGCCGCTGACCCACAGCTTGCCCTCGTCGCATTTGCTGCTGTCGCCGAAGTCCGCGAGAGCAGTCTTCTTTTCGGGGTCTACAGCCACGAGGTCGCCGAGCTTTTTGAGGTCGCCAATCATATCGGCTATTGCCTCCTGAGCCTCGGTGTAGTCGGACTTCTTCTCGGGCTCGCCGCCGTTTTTCGCCCATATATCGTCCTCGAAGCCCTTATCCTTGGCGTAGATGTCTATACCGTCCGCAGAGCCGACCTTGCGCAGATACTTTGTTATGTCGTCAAATTCCGCGCGCACCTTCTCCTCGGACTCTTTGAGCTTTGCCGCCTTTTCCTCGGAGGCAGCCTCTCCGTCCTCGGACTCTCCGTCCTCCGAAGCCTCGGCTGCGGTATCGGCTTCGCCCTCGTTTTCGGCGTAGATGTTTGCGGACACGGTCATCGTCGAGACGGCGAGCAGGCACAGCAGAGTGCGTCTTATCTTGTTTCTCATATGCATCACCGCCCCCGTCAGACTCTTATCCTGTAGGAGAGCTCTGTGTATATCGTCGAGACGAAGATATATACCTGCTGTATCAGCGACATGAACAGCACCAGCAGCACCAGCATTATCATCATTGCCGCTATCGTCAGTATTATCGCGGCTACGGTCTTGCCGAAGCTGTACTGGTGTACCGACTTTATCGCCGAGAACAGGAGTATGAGCGTCCAGCCCGTGCCGATTATCTCTATAGCCTGCATGAAGACGTACTCGTCGCGGATAAGGAAATGGGACAGGAACACGTTTATGAAGCGCTGAACGATGAACGGCACAAGGGCGTATGCGCTGTATATGCAGATATTGCGCATCGTACCCTCGCCGTCGAAGAGGGTGCATATCGACCAGTTGCCGATGACCCACGCCGCGAACACCACTATCGTCTTGGTGATATAGGGGATGATGTTGAACACCTTGTCGTAGGTGACGAAGAACTGAAAGCCGTACAGCCTTCCGTATGCTATTTCCGAGAGGAACAGCATGAACACTATCAGAAACGCTATTTTCAGCGAGCCCGACTTCTTCCAGCGCATATCCTCAAAGCCCTCGACGGGGTGAGTTACTGCGTGCCTTACCCATTCAGCTGGTCTCAGGTCCATCATTTTGCTGTTCCTCCCTTCTGTTGTTTTCGACTGCCGCAGAGTTCTCCTTTGCTGCGGCTATCTCGGCTTTCAGCCGAGCGGCTTCCTCGTCAGCCTTTGTTTCGGCTTCGAGTGCCCGCAATGCCTCTGCCGCCTCGCCCTTGTTGAGGTCGAGCTTGGCTATATCGGTGTCCGCGGGAGCCTTCGCGGCTGCCGCAAGAGCGCGTCTGCGCTTTTTCAGCGTATATCCGAGCGCGAACAGGGCTGCGATAAATACTGCCGCAATCGCAAATACCGTCCCGAAGTGCTTCTTCAGGAACTCCATGCGATAGCCCTCGAAAGCCTTGTTGTATATGTAACCCGAACCTGCGAGCTTCGCATACTTCATCGCGCCCTCGTAGTCTCCTTTGCGGAGCAGAGCTGACGCTACGCCGATGTTCGCGCGGTGGTAGTTGCCGTCGCGCTTGAGCACCTCCAGCCACGGCCCGAGCGCTTCTTCGTAGTAGCCCGCATTGTAGTAGGCTGTCGCCTTGTGGACTATCCTGCCGAAGTCGGTCTCGGTGAATATGGTCACGGTGTCCTTGCGGCTGTCCACGACGTAGAGGTTCTCGCCCTTTGATTCGAGAGCCGCGGCGTGGTCGAAGCCTCCCACCTGCTTGGCGATAGTGCCCGTGATGAACAGGAGGTGGCAGTCCTCGTCGTACTGGAAGACGCGTCCCGTGGTAAAGTCGAGGCAGTTGATATTGCCGTCCTCGGCGATGTCGATGTCGACTATCGCGGGAGCGAGGAGCTTGTTCTGCGAGGTGTCGTACATGGGCGCATAGTCGCCGTAAACAGCGTCATTGCTCGCGAAGATGTTGTTTCCCGCGGCGTTGAGCTTTTTGACGGTATCGGTGGTCTGCGTCGAAGACGCGGTACACGTAAAGATGAAGTCGCCGTCGATGTCGAAGCTCGTGATGCCCGTCGGGACATTCCTTGTGCGGCGCGCGCGCTTCTCCTCGGAGGTGAATAGGCTCGTGAGGTAGTTGCCGACTATCTCGGCGGTCGGCTGAACGCGGTTCGCGCCGTAGAAGCCGATGAACTCTCCCTCGGGGTCGAACATAGCCGCGCCCGTGGTGATGTTGCCGAGTACGATATAGACGTTGCCCGCCTTGTCGGCGATGACACGCTGGGGCAGGAATGTGCGCTTCTGGTCGTATATCTCGGATGCGGGCTTGGTTATCTCGCGCACGACCCTGCCGTCCTTGCCGCATATGAGCACGCGTGCGTTCTCATTGTCGGCGATATACATGAGGTCGTTTTCCGCGGAGATGAATATGCCCTGCGGATTTTTGAGCTTGGTCTGCGAGCCGTCGGGCATGGTGAAGCTGTCGTAGACCTTCACTGCTTCGCGGAAGTCGGAGTCCACCGCTACTATGCGGCTGTTGCCCGAATCCACGATGTAGAAGGTGTCGGTGTGGTCGCAGAAGATGTCGGAGGGAGACTCGAACGCTCCCACGCCGAGGTCACTGCCCGAAACAGCGCGCTCGGCGATATATCCCGCCTGAGATGGTATCGCCTCTCCCCAGCGGTCGTAGTTGTAGACGTCATAGGGCTCGCGCGCGGAGGCGGTCAGAGCCGATACACAGCCGCCGAGCAGAGCTGCCGACAGCGCGAGTGAAAGAAGTCTGCGTGTGAGTTTTTCCATGCGCGCCTCCTTAGTCCTTGATGCCCGAGTGTGCCATAGTCTCGATGACCTGGCGCTGTGCGAGCATGAATACCACGATAGGCGGTATGAGCATGAATACTGCTGCGGCTGCGGCTACGCCCGCACGAGCGAGTCCTGCCGAAGCAGCCTGATTCACGACGGTGGGGAGGGTCTTGTACTGCTCCTGAAATACCACGGAGCCAGCCTCTATCCTCCACGCCGCCTGAAATGCGAAGATAATGATAGTCATGAGGGCGGGTTTCTGGTTGGGCATCACTACCTGCCAGCAGATGCGGAAAAGTCCCGCACCGTCGACCTTAGCCGCCTCTATCATGGCGTCGGGCACCTGACTTATCGACTGCCTCATGAGGAAGAGTCCCATAGGCGAGGCTATCGACGGCAGTATCAGCGCGAGCGGGTTGTCGATGAGACCGAGCTTCGCCATGACGATATACTGCATGATGTATATGACGTTGGACTGGTACAGCAGTGCAACGACGATTATGCTGTTTATCAGCTTGCTCCCAGGGAATTTGCACTTCGCGAGGACGAAAGCCGCCATTGACGCGAATATGCACTGCAATACCGTCACCGAGACCGTGACCGCCACGCTGTTGAAGACATAGCGCGAGAACGGTACGCGGTTGCTGTTGAGCACCTCGAACATATCGCTGAAATTGTCGAGTGTCGGGCGCATCGCGTAGAGCTTGGGCGGGAAAATGAACAGCTCCTCTACGGGCTTGACGGACATTATCAGAATGAGGTATATCGGGAACAGCATAAATAGTCCGAGTATTGTCAGGAAGGCGAATATAGCGATAGTTCCGCCTATTTTGCGTCCTGCCTGCTTATTTGAAGCCTTCAGCTTCACGGTGTTGACCTGTGCCACTTTCCCACCTCCTTAGTCCATATATTTGCTGAGCACCTTGCTTATCAGCTTGTTCAGCAGGTACATCACGACGAACAGCACCATGCATATCGCCGAGGCATAGCCCATTTCGTAGCGCACCCAGCCGTAGTCGTAGGCGTGGGTCATTATCGTATGAGCCTTGTAGTCGGTGCTCGGGAAGCCGACGAGGTTCTGAGCGACCGTGCCCGCCGTAAACGAGCTGACTATCTGCATTACCGCCGCGAACATGAGCTGCGGTCCCATTGACGGGATAACGATGTAGATGAGCTCCTGCCAGCGGGTGCGGATGCCCTCGATAGCGCCCGCCTCATACATCGAGCGGTCGATATTCTGAAAGCCCGCACGCAGAGCGAGGAAGCCTGCTCCGAGCGATATCCAGAGCTGCACCACGATAGTTACGCCGAGGATATAGCGTCCGTCTGTGAGCCACTGAACGGGAGAGTTGATGAGCCCGAGGTTGATGAGGAACGAGTTCGCATAGCCGTTCATATCGCCGCTGAATATCAGTGTCCACGCCGTGTAGACATTCGCGAGCGACGGCGCGTAGAATATGAGCGTGAATATGGTTTTCAGCTTCGGGTGGAGCTCGTTTATCAGCCACGCCAGCAGGAAGCAGAGTATGTAGCTGACAGGTCCCGTGAAGAGCGCGAAAACTATCGTAACGCGTATCGACTTCACGAATATCTTGTCCGAGAGGAAAAGCGTAGTGTAGTTAGAGAGACCGACAAATTTCGGAGCCTGCGCCATATTGAAGTCGGTGAAGCCCATGGGGAGGGACATCACAACGGGTATGACAGTGAACACGATGAAGAATATCATGAAGGGCGCGAGCATTAGGTAGCACGACTTGCTTGCCTTGAACGAGCGCCACAGCATGGCGCGTTCTTCACGCTTTGTCCTTTTGCCGATATCTTCGGCAGCTATCTGAGCCAAGTGACGTTCCTCCTTCCTTATTTTTTGTCAAGTCCGAGATCCCTGCGCTTTCTCGCTATCTCGTCGTTGATGTCGCGGTTGTACCAAATAAGCGTGTCACGCGGGTTCTCGTGCTCATTGACCGTCTCTCTGAACGCGTTCATGATGTTGCGGGTAACCGCATAGGACGAGGGTATAACGGGTATCTCCGCAAGCTCTGCCTGCTGAGCCGCGAGCCTTTCGTACTCCCCGCGCGACCACGAGAGCTGCGCGAGAGCCTCGGTGTTGGCGGTATCGAATCTGCCCATAGTTCCGAGGAGCCCCTCTATCTGCGTCGCATAGCGCACCTGCGTATCCGTATCGGTGAACCACTTGATGTACTCCCACGCGTTTTCCTTGTTCTTCACCTTTTTGAAGATGACAGCTCCCGCTCCGTTGGAGTTGGCTGCGTGAGAGACAGTGCCGTCCTCGCGGAGAGTACCTGGAACGGGGCAGAAGTCCCACAGTCCCTTTATCTCGGGAGATGCTACGGCGAGCTGGTTGAAGAACGTGTAGTTATTTATCACTATCGGGTATTCGCCCGTCCTGAAGCGGCTGAACGCGTCGTACTGCTGGACGAAGCTGTACTTGGTGTAGAAGTCCGTCCACTCCTCGAAGGACTGCACAGCCTCTGCGGAGTCGAATGTCGATGCGGTCTGCTCGGCGTTGTAGTAGTTCACGCCCTTTTGCAGAAGGAGCATCGCGAAGGTGTGTCCCGTTTCGGTGGCGGGAGAGATGTTCGTCGGCGGGAGGATGAGTCCCACGTTCATATAGTTGCGCTGGAGCGCGGGGAGCATATCTGTCAGCTCCGTCCACGTCTCGGGCGGAGAGGTGTAGCCCAGCTCTGTGAGGACGTCGGTGCGGTAGAACATCATCGGGAATGTCTGGCTTATCGGAAGACCGTATGTACCGCCGCTGTACTGATACTGCGTCATGGCGTTTTCCTGAAAGCGTTCCCTGACGGTGCGGAAGTCGGGGAATTGCGAGAGGTCTACAGTCAGGTCCCGCGCCGCGAGGTTCACGGGGAACTCTCCTCCGAGGAAGAGCGCCACGTCGGGACCCTTTCCCGCGAGCGTAGCCTCAACTACGCCGCCGACAACGAGGTTGACGGATATCGGGATATCATGCTCCTGCATGAATTCGTTCTCGGTCATCTCCTTGACTACCTGAGCCTGGTCGCGTCCGAGGGACACCCATACTTCGACAGCGTCCTCGCCCGTGACATCGGAGAGGGTGGTGTAGTCCTCGAAGAATGAGCCGATGAAAGATTTCACGCTGAACACTATCGACTTGCCGAGCTTTTCCTTTGCTCCCGTGAACTTTTTTCCCTCTGTCGCGAGCTCGATGTAGTCGACCTCAAGGGGCTGGTCGCGGTAGTCGCGCTCCCATGCGGAGACAGAGGCTATGCTGTCCTTTATCTGCGAGAGGTAATTCGGTATTTTCAGCGGCTTTTCGACGCACTTGTCGAGTATGACCGCCATTGTCTCGAGGGAAGCCGCCTCCGAGCCCGCAGAGCCCGAAAGCCCCTCTATCTCGCCCTGTATGTCCTTGAGCTCATGCGAGAGGCGGTCGAACTCCTCCACGAGGTCGGGTATTTTCTCATGGACGTAGTAGTCGGTATAGCGGTCGGGAGCGGGTCCCGTTATCATCAGCACCTTGCGGTAGTAGGTGTTGAGGTCGGCAACGACCTCGTCGAGCCTGCGGAGCGAGTTGCCTATCTCGCCGGGCACGCACTCCATTGTCAGCGTGTGGTCGCAGTCGGCGGTCAGGTAGACATACACTTCGTCGCCGTTCTCAGCCTTTGGTGTGACGATGCTCCAGTCGGTATCGTAGAAGAATCTGACCTGGTCGAGCTCTTTGCACGGCACCTCGCCGTCAATGTATATCCTCCTGTTGGAGTAGAAGCCGCGCATCTGGTTCTGGCGCGACTTTATGCCTATCCTGTACCAGCCGTCGGAGTCTATCTCTTCGGCGGGGATAGTCCACGTCACAGACTGCAAAGCCTTTTTCCAGTTGCCCGAGCCGAGGGTGTTGTACACGACCTTGCGCGGGTCCGAGGGCGATACGAGGTAGCTGGAGTTGTCGTATGTCGGGTAGAGGGTGGAATCGGATTTGAGCTCGGCATTCTCGCCCTCTATGCGGATGATGTCCGCGTCTGATGCGTCGGGCGCCCCGACAGAGCTGCGGTACTCCTCATACGTCGGGAGCTCTGCGGGAGTATAGAACTTCATGCTCTCTATCGCGAACTCCGCACGCTCGGAGGTGAAGCTCACCTCATGCCTGCCCTTTTCGAGATAGAAGAAGAGCGGCTCACTGAAGAGACCGTCGATGTCACCGAAAGCGCATTCCATCCACATCCCGCGCTGTATCTGCGGCGGACGCACCTGATTTCCGCGCGAGTCGGTGTGGATATCCTCCTCGTTGACCCATGCGCGGTTGAGCGTCAGGCGGGTGGCGGTATCATATGGCGATCTGCCGTCTATCTGCAAGGAGAGCTCTATCTGCGTGCTGTTTGACTCCATAGGGAAGTAGCTAATCCCGAGGCAGTATATGCCTGTTTCCTCGACGTCGATGTCGTAGGAGAGCCTGCCGTCGGGGCTCTCCCATATGAGGCAGCCGTCGCGCATATCGCCGTCGGCGCCGAAGCTGCCCGTGGAGAATGTGCCGTCCTCCGCGGACTTGTACGCAGTCGGGCGGATAGTTATCTCCCTGTCGGGGCGCTTTTCGCCGCAGTATCGGTCGTAGTAGTCGCTGTATGAGGGTATGCCCGTATCCACGGGCTCTATGCAGAAGTAGTCGTTGTTTGTCAGCTTTACGGGCGTGCTTGTGAGCGCGTCTGCGGCGAAAGCGTCAGCGGTCAGGCTGTTGACCGCAGCAAAGCATGACAATATGCCGAGGGATATCCTTCGGCTGAGCTTTATAAAATTCAATTCCATCCGCCTTTCGTGAGGGGAGTGAGAGGAGCGGCACACTGCACTGAACGGTGCGGATATGCCGAATTTACGGGATATGAAGCAGACTGCCCAAGTCTGCGGATATTTGAAGCAGTATAGCCGAACTGCATAAAACCTTACAGATAATTATAACAAATTTATAAAGTATTGTCAAGGCAAAAGGCTATATATAATAGGTGTAACGTCATAGTACACATCAATGAGGCTTATGTGCATAAAGGCGTCGCGGGCTGTTGTGCAAAACGACGAATTTGCAAAGTTTGCTTGGCAGCCTCTTGACAAGTGAACTTGGCAGTGTTATAATACAGTCAAAGCCGATGCAAAGTCAGCTTGGCAGAGGAGGAACAGTATGAACAAAGAAGAGATACTTGCTAAAAGCCGAAGCGAAAACAATTCCGAATATGAGCAGAACACCTACAAGTATGCGGGAAGTATCGCGCGTATCGCAGGCGGTATGCTGTGTGCGGTGCTCCTTGCCGCGGAGCAGTTCATCACGGGACATTTCAACTGCGGCTACTGGCTGATATACTGCGCTATGCAGCTGATACACGACTTCTGCATCTTCACGCGGACGAAATCAAAGGTACACCTTTTCAGTGCCCTTTGCTTCATCGGAATATCTGCGGTAATGGTATACGGCTATGTAACCGACCTGATAAGCAGGTGAGCCTATGGATGATAAACTCATACTTCGCAACAACCTCAAAGAGGCACGTACAGAGGCAAAGCTCTCGCAGGCGCAGCTTGCGGAAATGGTCGGGGTCTCGCGCAATACTATCAGCTCGATAGAGACGGGGCAGTATCAGCCGACGGCAAAGCTCGCTCTCATACTCTGCATTGCACTCGATAAGAAGTTCGAGGAGCTGTTCTACTTCTGAGCCCGTTCGTCGGAATATGCGAGGCGTTACGCCGCGCGAACGTCCGCAAAGACAAGACCGACCCGCACCTTCGGCTTGATTTTTTCTGCGGGATATGTTACAATATTTACATCTTTTTACATGGAGGGATATAACAATGGAAAAAGTTCTTGAAGTCAAGGGACTGTCCAAGCAGTACACAAAAGTACTCGCGGCAGACAAGGTCAGCTTCGATATCGAAAAGGGCGAGATATTCGCACTCATCGGTCCAAACGGAGCGGGCAAGACTACCACTATCCGCATGATATCGACCCTGCTCAAACCCACTTCGGGCGACGCGACAGTCGCGGGACACAGCATCATCAGCGACGCAGCCAAAGTCCGCGAGTGCATAACCTACCTCCCCGACGAAGCAGGCGCTTACAAGAATATGACAGGCAAGAGCTACCTGCGCTTCATGGCGGGGCTCTTCTCGACAGATATCGACACGATAAACCGCTATGTTGAGCGTGCGGAGCGCATCTGCGGCCTCGGTGACAGACTAAAGGACAAGATAGGCACCTACAGCCGCGGCATGATACGCAAGCTCCTGCTCGCACGCGCTGTCATGACCCAGCCCAAGCTCGCGATACTCGACGAGCCGACGAGCGGCCTTGATGTGCTGAATGCGATAGAGATACGCAAGATGATAAAGCAGCTCGCGGCTGAGGAGGGAATGTCCTTCCTGCTGTCGTCGCACAATATGCTCGAGATAGAGTTCGTTTCTGACCGCGTAGGCATAATCGCAAAGGGTCACCTGCTCGTTTCGGGCAGGGCTGACGAGCTGAAGGAACGCTACAGCGCACAGAATCTCGAAGAAGTTTTTGAAAGGGTGGTGAAGGACAATGAAATTCTTTAATCTGCTGAAAAAGGAGCTCAGCGAGCTCCTCACCGCTCAGACTATCGTGACCCTTGTCATTGTCACGGGTATGCTCATGATGCTCGGCAACCTGATGAAGAGCACTATCAAGGAAGCCGTTGAGAACGAGTACACCATTACGCTCAGCGACCGCGATGATACCGACTTCACCCATCTGCTCGCCGATACCCTTGAAAAGAGCGGCGCAACGCTCAAGCTGGTCGATACTTCGGGCGACGACTACTCAGCCGTGCTCAGAGAAGCAGACGCGGACTCGCTCGTCATAATCCCCGAGGGCTTCACGGAGAAGCTCGAAAACGGCGAGCGTCCCGAGATGATAAGTGTTTCGGGCATGAAGTCAGCGGCGGCAATGTCCAACATGACCAACAGCAACAGCGGTGCTATCGGGCTCATATCCGATTGCATCTCTTCTGCCTTTGCCGCCAAGGCAGGTCTGACCGCCGAGCAGGTAGAGCTCCTGCAAATGCCCGTGACCGTCACCGAGCAGACCGTCGTAAAGGACAAGTCGGCTCCCATAGGAGCAGCAAGTATAATGAGCGGCATTATGATGAAGAATATGATACTTCCCATAATCGTGTTCATCCTCATCATGTTCACATCGAATATGCTCATGGGTGCGATAAGCAACGAAAAGATAGACAAGACCCTCGAGACACTGCTCTCCGCGCCTGTGTCGAGAACAGCTATACTCGGTGCGAAAATGCTTGCGGCAGCGATAATAGCCCTGCTGAATGCAGTCGTTTATATGTTCGGCTTCTCGTCATTTATGTCGGGAGCCACCGATTCCGTTTCCGAGGAGATGGGCAGCAAGCTCGTCGGACAGTACATCTCCGTGGATTCCGCCCTTGAAAAGCTCGGGCTTACCCTCGGAGTCGGCGACTACGTCCTCATCGGCGCACAGCTTTTCCTCACGATAATGATATGTCTTTCGATATCGCTCATGCTCGGCGCGCTCGTAAACGATACAAAGCAGTCGCAGACAATGATGATGCCTCTGATGATAATGGCAATGGTGCCCTATCTCATCTCGATGATGGCGGATATCAACAGTCTTCCCACAGCGATAAGAATGGTCGTATACGCTATCCCCTTCACGCATACATTCTCCGCCATGAACAACATCATGTTCGGAAATATGCCGATATTCTTCGGCGGACTCGCCTATCAGTTCGTGGTGTTCGTGATATGTATGTTCTTCGCGCTCAGGCTCTTCAACTCCGACAAGATACTCACAGCGTCGCTCAACTTCGGGCAGAAGTCTAAATTCAAGAAACACAGCAATGCAGACGAGTAATTCGTAGGGAACGCCGCCCACGGCGTTCCGCCAATCAATGCATATTTGCGGGCGGATAATATCCGCCCCTACAAAAATAAAGGCGAACCTTTTACGGTTCGCCTTTAATTATGCATTATGAATCAAACGTTATGAATTAATACATTCCGCCCATACCGCCTGCGGGCATTGCAGGAGCGGGATTCTCCTCCTTGATGTCAGCAACGAGGCTCTCTGTGGTGAGCACCATAGAAGCAACGGAAGCAGCGTTCTGGAGTGCGCTTCTTGTTACCTTTGTCGGGTCAACGATACCTGCGGGTATCATATCGGTGTATACCTCGTTGTAAGCATCGAAGCCGTAGCCGAGCTTGCGTGAACGTCTGATCTTGTCAACGATAACGCTGCCTTCAAGACCTGCGTTCTCGGCGATCTGACGTACAGGAGCTTCAAGAGCCTTGAGGATTATCTTAGCGCCTGTCTTCTCGTCGCCGTCGAGTGTAGGAACGAGCTTCTCAACTGCGGGGATAGCGTTGATGTAAGCAGTACCGCCGCCTGCAACGATACCCTCTTCAACAGCAGCCTTAGTAGCAGCGAGAGCGTCCTCGATGCGGAGCTTCTTCTCCTTCATCTCTATCTCTGTTGCAGCGCCGACCTTGATAACAGCTACGCCGCCTGCGAGCTTTGCAAGGCGCTCCTGGAGCTTCTCGCGGTCGAAATCGCTTGTTGTGGTCTCGATAGCTGCACGTATCTGTGCAACGCGAGCCTTGATATCCTTCTTGTCGCCTGCGCCGTCAACGATGATAGTATTCTCCTTCTGGATAACTATCTGCTTAGCCTGACCGAGCTGCTCGATAGTGGTCTCGCTGAGTTCGAGACCGAGCTCGGATGTGATGACCTCGCCGCCTGTGAGAACAGCGATATCCTTGAGCATCTCCTTGCGTCTGTCGCCGAAGCCCGGAGCCTTTACAGCAGCTACCTTGAATGTGCCGCGGAGGTTGTTGAGAATGATAGTTGTGAGAGCCTCGCCCTCAACGTCCTCAGCGATGATAACGAGCTTCTTGCCCATCTTGACTATCTGCTCAAGGAGGGGGAGTATCTCCTGAATGGAGGATATCTTCTTATCTGTGATAAGAACGTAAGCGTCATCGTAAACAGCCTCCATCTTATCTGCGTCTGTTATCATATAAGGCGAGATATAGCCGCGGTCGAACTGCATACCCTCAACGACCTCGCTGTAAGTCTCGGCAGTCTTGCTCTCCTCGATAGTGATAACGCCGTCGGAAGTCACCTTCTCCATAGCCTCTGCGATGAGCTTGCCGACAGCCTCGTCAGCAGACGAAACTGTGCCGACTCTTGCGATGTCCTCGCTGCCCGCAACAGCCTTTGAGTTGTCAACGATAGACTTTACAGCTGTATCCACAGCCTTTGCGATACCCTTCTTGAGCACCATGGGATTAGCACCCGCAGCGATGTTCTTCATACCCTCGCGAACGATAGTCTGAGCGAGGAGTGTAGCTGTTGTAGTACCGTCGCCTGCTGCGTCGTTTGTCTTTGTAGCAACTTCCTTAACGAGCTGAGCGCCCATATTCTCGAAAGCGTCATCGAGCTCGATGTCCTTTGCGATAGTAACGCCGTCGTTAGTGATGAGCGGAGCGCCGAACTTCTTGTCGAGAACGACATTCCTGCCCTTGGGTCCCATTGTTATGCGTACAGTATCGGCAAGCTTGTCGATGCCTGCCTGAAGTGACTTTCTTGCGTCTTCGCCGTACTTGATATCCTTTGCCATAGTTATCTACTCCTTTAAATCATAATTTCAATGCTGTAGGGGCGCATTACAGCAAAGCTGCATATAGCATCACAATCCAAATCAAAGATTTGGTGTGCTGCTTATCCGTGCGCCCGAAAGCAATAATCGAACTGACGGGCGAGCGGAACTCGCCCCTACAAACTGAGTTCTTACTTAACAGTCGCGAGAATATCTTCCATCTTAACGATGATGTACTCTTCTCCCTCGAGCTTTACATTAGTGCCCGAATACTTCGAGATGAGCACCTTGTCGCCCTTCTTGACTTCCATTTTCACGTCGGGAGTTCCCGGACCTACCTCAACGACCTCAGCCACCTCGGGCTTCTCCTTAGCCGAACCCGAAAGAATGATACCGCTTTTAGTGGTCTCCTCTGCCTCGACCATCTTGACAACAACTCTGTCCTGTAAAGGTTTGATAGTCATGATATATACCTCCTGAAATAATTATATGCAATGTTTAGCACTCTCTTTCTCTGAGTGCTAATTATATTTTACCACCTTTTTCTATAAAATCAAGTCATATCCCTCAAAACTGTGAATATGTACAAAAGCGTAAGTGTTAAGTTGATAACACACTGTAGATTCGTCTGATGATATACCGTCGGACCGCACAGAAAGACCGCAGGCATATCGGTCTGTCGGTCAGCCCCGCTGACACCTCCCCATCGTGGGAGACCGCATATGTCGAGGACTTTCCGTGCAAGATGACGGGAAATATGCAAGCATATCCAGTACAAAGCCTTCAGGCGGGCTTTGTGCGGTGCTGCCTTAAGGGAAGCACTCTAAGCGCGCCCCTGCTTTATATCAACAGCAACGCACCGCGCGTCCGAATCGCGGAGAGCGATGACCGCCCCTTTGACGGAATAAGCGGCAGGGTCGCCGAGAAAGCTCCTCTGCAAACAGGTCACTTGCACGCCGCTGACAAAGCCGAGCTCGCCGAGCCGCTGCCGCATAGCGCCGTGATTTTCGAGTCCCGAAACCGTACAGGTATCGCCCTCGCGCAGGGAGCTCAGAACAGTCTGTGCGATAGTATCCACCACCTCGGAAATAATGAACAGCAGCGGAGCTGCGAAAAGCATCGACTAAGGGGAGCCCCTGACCATATTTTTCCGTTAGGAGGAGCCGACAAAAGCGATACCCTTCCCATTGGCTCTTCGCCATTCATTTTTCAGTAAGAGATCGGAGTGCGGCGAATGATCCGCCGCACTCACTATTATGATATTCACCCGCAGCGTCAACTGTCACTGCGGGTTGACGAACTTATCGGAGTACATACCTATCTCGGTGATGATACCGTTTTTTCCGCCCGTAATGCGCACGGAGGTGATATCGCGCGTCACACCTCCTGCCTGCGCACTGTCGAAGAGGTCCTCTCCGCGGTAGCCGCTGTACGAGAAGAAGCTGCGTTTCCAGCCGCGCGCAGCCATTTTGTCGCGGAATTCAGGTGCTCTCTGCGGCTCGTAGAGGAATCGCCTGTCGAGCTCGAAATAGCGGCATCTGCGGATATAGCTGTCGTAGGCGTCGGAGTCGGTGAGGGTGTAGTCGCCGTACTCCTCCTGCATATTCTCCATGCTCCAGAAGTAGACGAGCCCGCGGGTATCCCTCTCGGAGCCGCGCGAGAGCAGGCTCGCCTCGTCATATGCGAAGGTATTGGCGGAGCTGTCCCTGTTGACCATTACGCAGTTCGTACCGCGGATATAGGGGTGCTTCCCATATACCTTGAACGCGATATTTACAATGCCGTCCCACTGCGTAGAGCCGTTTTTCACGAAGATATAGCTTGATGTGCCGCAGTCCTCGTGAGTGACATAGGGAAGTTGCATATACTCGTCCATGAGGTCGTTGAGGGACATATTCGTGTAGAGCCCGGGCTCGAGCTGATTCTGGAGATACTGTGCCGTAAACCCGCGCGAGGTGATGATACCGCGTCGGAAGCCGCCCTCCTCCGTGATGCGGAATGTGTCGATGAAGCCTTGATGGATGAAGTTCCCGTTCACGTAGAACCACGCAAGCTGCGCAGTCTCGGGGACAGCCGTATGCGCCTCGAAAACGGCGGTCAGGCGCGTGAACGGCGTATAGGCGTCCTTGGTGAAGCTAAAAGACAGCACCTTGAATATGGTGTCGCTCGCATTCGGCGACTTTATGCTCAGTGTAGCGGTCATGATACCTCCTCCGCATTCTCTGCCTGTGCGGCTGTAGCGAGAGTCAGCGTGACATAGAGCATATCATCGCCCCTGTCCTCGGCGGTACTGCCCTGCACGGTACAGTCCGTGAACTTCACTCCGCGGTATATCACAGTCAGTCCCGACCCGCCGTTCATATTGTTCAGCACTGTCAGCGCAGGGATATCCCCTGCCCCGCAGTACACCCTGCCCGCCAGCGTGAGCCTCGTCGCCTTGACGCACCTGTTTGAGATGACCGTCCCGCCGATGACGGTAGGCTGCTCGTACAGCACGGTCGAGGCAGCCGCGCGGAAGCTCTCACAGTAGAGCGTGAACTGACCTATCGTCACGGGGACAGCCTCACGGCTGCAAATCGTACTCATAGGCTTGCCCTCGCTGTTCTGCGCACGCCGCTTACGGACACTCCCGCCGTGAGCACAAGGCGTCTCAGGCTGCTGTCGTGTCTGATACTCAGCCTGCAAATGCGCGTTGTCATGCTTGCCAGACCGTCGAGAGCGGGTCTCACCCTCTCCTCAAAGTATCGGAAAAGCGACAGCATATCCTCGTCCTCGCGAGCATACACGCTGACCTCAGCTTCCGCCTTGAACGGCAGGAACACGTTAGACAGCGAATAAACGGGTGCAGCGGCCTCAAAGCTCCTTATCCCGAGGACAGTGAAACGCCCGCCCTTGCTGCGCACAGGCAGCGCGTCGAAAGCAAGGTAAACGTCCTGATTTCCCACGGCGAGCAGAGCCGACTTCAATTCGTTCAGTATCTCGCGCATATCATCCCTCCTTTGCGGGTATCGTCTCAAAGACGAAGGTATCGGCTTTGATGAGGCCGCGGCAGAGCTGCACGTACTCGCGCATGAGCGTTTCGGCGCCCGCGAGTGAAGTCCTCGCACCGCCGCCGTCCATTCTGCCGATATACTCATACTCCCGCCTGCCCGAAGAGAGCTTTATCTCCTGTGCGCGGTAGTTGGCGACGGAAGCCGCAAGGAATTCGAGGCGGGTATCGGTATCGTCGGCGTCGGGGAGGAGCATATTCCTGACCTCATACACAGCCATGGTTATGACGGGCAACCACTCGGAGTTGGCGGATTCCCCCGAAAACAGCTCGAACAGTGCCTTGACGTTGGTAATATCTATCATAGCGACCTCCTCAGAGCTTGAAAGCAGAGTTCATCTGCTCGGTCTCGGGCGCAGTCGAGAGCTGCACCTCTGTTTTCGCGCGCCCTGCGAGCTTCTCGTAAGCCTTTTTCATGCCCGCGAGCTGCACCTCGTTCAGACCGTGAGCGGCAAGCTCCGCCGCAAAAGCAGCCTTACGCCCGCCCGAAATGAAAGCGAGGCGGCGGATCTCACAGCGGAGCAGCCGTTCGTTTTCGGCAGCCTCAGCATTTGCGGACTTCTCCGTCCCCTCCTCTGCGAAGCGCTTTGTCACGCCCGCATTTACCTGAGCGGGCACAGCAACGAAGCTCCACTCATAGGCGTCGGTGATGTCATCAAGGACGGTGTGGCATACACGTCCGCTATAGGACTTGCCCTTGACGTGCGAGCATGACTGCACCGCTTTGTCGGCACCGCAGACAGAGCATCTGCGTTTTCCCGCCGCACAGGAAATGCTGACCTCTTTTTTGATACCGCCGTCGATCTCGGCGATGAGGTCGCGGTTGTCCTCGGTCCTCACCATATATGCAGAGGCACGGAGGTACTTATAGGGCTCGCCGCACTTATTATTGCGGGAGCTGTCGGTCACGACCTCGGTATCGAAGATACGGGCGGTCTGATTGGAAGTAGAGGCATCGTGGTCGAAGATACCTGTTTTGCCGACGAAGAGAGCCTTGAGCTGTTCGAGGGCATTATCCGAGAAACGTTCGCAGTCGCGGTCTATCTCGTTATCGCACAGGATAACGTGAAAGGCGAAGAGCTCGTCCGCAGCGAATTCGCGGCGAGTGAACTTGTTTATCTTGTCGAGATTTTCCTGTGTCATTGAATTCCTCCTTTGGTTGGTGAAAAATGCGGTAGGGGCGCATTACAGCAAAGCTGCATATAGCATCGCAATCCAAATCAAAGATTTGGTGCGCTGCTTATCCGTGCGCCCGCGATACCGATTGCGTTTGCCTGCGGGCGGCGAAACGCCGCCCCTACATTGGTTTCGGCTGCATTATTCTTTGTAGGGGCTGCCTTTGGCAGTCCGCTTTTTTATGTGCGGGCGAGCGGAACTCGCCCCTACACGATTTTACCGAAACATTGGCGTGACGATGGGGGACATCGTCCCCTGCATCATGATGTGATAGTGAGCACCTTCACCGCGTCGGGAGTCACCTTGCGGAATCCGCAGGTCACAGACACAGTTATACAATCGAGCTGACGGTCGATGAGCTTGTCAGTCTCGAGAACAAGCCCCGTGCTGGTGATGAATTCGAGCGCGAAGTCTCTGTCGAGACCGATAACGGTAGCGTTGTCCACAGCCGCAGACTTCACGAGCTCGGAGCCGAAGGGGAGGAACATCTTGCCGTCAGCCAAAGCTCTCGCTTCCTTCATCTGGTCCATAGCGGCTATTTTTGCAGCAATCGCAGGAGAAGCGAGCACAGTCGTCATATTGAAGTTATCGAACTTTCCGTAGAGGTCGGCGAGGTCGGAGTAGCTGAGCGAAGAAGTCGTAATACCCACAGCGTCCGCTTTAAGGACAGCGACAGCCTTGCTGACAACGGTATTCGCGAGCTTTATGCCGATACTTCTGAGCATGACGCCGAACACGTCAAGGCGCTGCCTGCGTACAGCCTCATAGGAGGCGTTGATAAGTCTGCCTATCTTTTCAAGGGCAACGGCAGTAGTGCCCTCAGTCACCGTAGAAGCTGGCAGAGCCACAGTCTGAGCGGTAGTACCGTAGGCGGTGCTGTCGTCGAGCACACAGCCGAGGTACTGGCTGCTCTCGCTGACAGTTCTCACAGCCGTCACAGCCTTGAGCACAGTATCGTCGAATCCCTTCTTAATGCAGCGTGCGACGAACTCAGGGAAGAGCACGGCAGTCTCGGTCGAAGCGAAGAACTTCTCCACCATATCACACTCCGCCCCGCTCACTCTGATGTTATAGCGTTTGAGCTGACGCTCATAGGCGTCGAGAGCCGCGAGCTCGGTGCCGACATAAGAGGCGGAGGGGTCGAGCTCCTCGAGGGCGGAAGTGAACGACTTGCCGCTGAGATTATAGAGACCCTTTTCAAGTTTGATATCGTTATACATACACATATCCTCCATTATTCAGAATCGTTTTTTTCGATGCGCAGTTCTATTTCGCGAGCCTGCGCGTTTTTGAGCCTTGCCTCGGCGAGGACCGACTCATCCTGCAAGTTGATGTTGTCCCACTCGACAGAGCAGACCGCCTCCGCGCCCGCCGAGCAGAGGTAGGCGTCGCCTATGCTTCTGAGCACGGGCGTGAGGAGCCTGCGGTAGTAGTCGAGCTCGGACGTAAGAATATCCGCCTGCTGAGAGGACATCCTCTCAGTGGAACTCCAGTTCAGACCGAGGAGAAACGGCGGGATACTGAGCTTAGAGACTATCTGCTCCATTATCTGTCGGACGGGCACATTCGTATCAAAGAGCTTGTTGTCCGCACCGATGACCCTGATATCGACATCACCGACTGCGACGAAGTCCTTGACTCTTCCGCACTTGGCAGAGTTCATGCCGTCAGCCCATTCGCGTGCTATCTGCATGGCGTGTTCGCGGGTCGAGGCGATATCGCTTGCACCGTTCTGAGGCTTGTAGGTAACGGCATAGCGCACGTTGCCCGCACGGTCATAGTTCTGCCCGATACACTGATAAATGCGGAGCAGTATCGAGCTGATAGCGGGAAGCCCTCGCAGGAGCGAGTGCCCGTTCGTCAGCGAGGCGTAGAGAATACGCTCGGGATGAGCGACCTCGCGAAGCGAGCCGTCCTGTCTGCGGACAGCGTATCTGCGCTCAAACGGAGAAGCCCCCGCGGAAACGGTCGTAGAAGTCGTATCGCCGTTCCACAGACCTGCAATGCGGCGACCCTCCTCGTCGATGACTATCTCGCCGACAGCGCTGCCGTAGGTTAGCATACTGTCGAGGAAGACGTCGGCGAAGCAGCCGAGCGACGTACCCGTCAGCCCGACGGGAACATTCTCGCAGAAGCGGTCGAGCTGCTCCTGAAAGCGCTCGTCCGAGCATACGAGCCTGAATCCGCCCGTAAGACGGATGATCTTCATGATAGCGGCGTCGATGACGGGGACGGCGTATCTGAGCCTGTCGAATAGCTCCTTTTCGAGCGGACCTGCCACAGGCGGGAGAGTCAGACAGCTCCCGCAGTCGCGGTCGGGCAGTATCATCTGCGGAGCTGCCCGTGTGTGTTTCTTTTTAAATAGTTTCATTTTTCCTCCAATTTTGTAGAATTGGGTTTGTTTGCCTTTGTAGGGACGGATATCATCCGCCCACCCCTTTCACAATGACCCGCGGCACCTCACTGTAGGGGACGGCGTCCTCGACGTCCCGCGAATATACGAACACACCAACGGTAACGCCTTGTAGGGTCGCCGCATATTTGACGGTTATTTGGCGTCCTCAACGTCCCACCCCTACAAAATCTCTCACGGCACCCATTGTAGGGGACGGCGTCCTCGACGTCCCACGCCTTGCACAACGCCCCGCGGCGACCTTCAATCCCTCTCCACGGACATGGCGAAGAAGAAGTCCTCCTCAGCCGCCTCCTTCGAGACGTATGCCACGAAGTAACGCATATCGTCCATGGCGTGATCGTTCTCCTTGACGGGGACATCGGTCCCCTCGCCCTCCTTCCAGCGGTAGAGCCCGAATTCGCGGATGATATCCGAACACGACTCGTGTATCATCAGCCTGCCGTCCTTCAGAGCCGCTCCGACGCGTCTTATCCCCGTGACAACGTCATTTTCCGCCTTAGCCGCCGTAAATCTTCCATGTCTGCGGATACACTCGATAAAGCTTGCGGCTGACGGGTCGACGATGACACGTTCTATCACGCGTTCGCCTGCCAGTTCCTCGAGAGCGGCATAGTGCTCCTCGTCTGTGCGCGGGACACCCGTTTTTCTTGAAGAGTAGTAATACTCTCCGATGCGGTACCAAACGCCCATGTGAAGTCCCCACAGACCGAAAGACGAGGGATTGACAGTTCCGTAATCGCAGGATATGACGTAGCGCTCGCATTCGGGCGCATCGCCGCTGAAGACGTGCAGAGCGGGGTCGAACATCGGGTAGACGATGCCCTCCGCCGCAGTCCACTTCCCGAGGACGAAGCGCTCGTAAAAAATGCCAGAATAGAGCTTCTGATAGCGCCTCCTGACCTCATCGGAGAGCGAGGGGTTATCGTCCATAGTGAAGTGGAGATACAGCGCGTTTTTCTCATCCGCCTTCTGTATCCACTCGCGGTAGAACCAATGTGAGAGGTCATCGGGGTTGCAGTTGAACCACATCCTCGAGCCCGCGACGGAGCACCTTGCGAGAGCCTGCTCCACGAACGAGCGCGGCATGAGAGCGACCTCATCGAGGAAGACGCCCGAAAGGGTGATGCCCTGAATCAGAGCGGCTGAGCCCTCATCTCTGCCGCCGAACAGGTAGAAGCGGTTAGTTCTGCCCGAGAAGGAGATGTCGATGAAGCTGCGGCTGACCTTCTCATCGCAGGAGAAACCCATTTCGCTGAGATGTTTAGTCAGCGGGACGATGACGTTTCTTCTCAGGGAGGTCACGGTCTTGCCGCAGACAGCGAAGGCAGCGCGGTCGAAGCACGCCCATGCCCAGCAGACGAATCCCAGTGACATCGAGAGGGTCTTCCCGCTCCGCACGGCGCCGTCGCAGATGATAGCGTCTTTTCGGCGATAGGCAGGCATATTCCACCATTTAAAGACAGTTTTCTGCTTACCCTTGAAAGCGATGCTCATTCGCCGTCCTCCTCTCCGTCGGACGTCAGAGCGCGTATCAGCGCCTCGGCATTTTCCGCGTCGCTCATTGCTCTTTCCAGCTCACAGAGCTTCTCGAGCGCCTTGATGCGGTCGAACACCTTGACCTCGACACCTCCGCCGCGAACGCGCTTTATCTCCGCGACGTTGTACAGGTCGAGCCTGTCGAGCTCCTCCTGCGGCGGGAGCTCATCGGCGAACGCCAGCTTCGCGGCATCATTGCACGACCCGAAAGCGAGGCGGCGAAGCCCCGCCATCACCGAACCTTCGTCCGCGAGGAGCTCTCTGTGCTCCTTTATACGTCTGCGGCAGGACCTGCTTTTCAGGAGCCTCAGCGCAGCACCGAGAGCCTCCTCGCGCTGAAATCCCGCGCGCACCGCGGCTTCTTCGGGGTCGCCGAGGGCGGCATACAAGCAGCAGAATCGCCTCTGTCTGTATCTGAGTTCATCCTTCTCTGACATAACTCCTCCTTCCGAGGAGCTGTACAAGCCCCTCTGTAATGGAGCGGAAAAAGCCCATGAGTCAATGAAAAACCATTGATTATTGAAAAAAAGGCTTTTAACTTTGTAGACTTGCACAAAAAGCAGCAAACATCCAACCTCCCAAACAGCAAAAAGCCGAGAAGAACATCTCCTCGGCTTTTTGATTTGATCATCCCCAACCTGCACCATTCTGTAGGGGCGGCGTCCCGCCGCCCGCCGACATACCAACAGCCCGCCTGCACTCAGCGTAGGGGCGGATATCATCCGCCCGTCGGATTCTTCCTATTCGCGGGCGGACACACGGGTCCGCCCCTACGATACCCTGTCCATTCAACCAATCGTAGGGGACGCCGCCCTCGGCGTCCCGCCAACACACCACCCCAACAAAAAAAGCTCCCCGAGGGGAGCTTTTTGCATTATTTTTTCAGAAACGTCTCAAAGCTGTCTTTGCCGCCTGTAGAGAGGTAAGAGTAGAACGCAAGGATAGCGGAAGCATCCTTCGCATCGACCTTGCCGTCAGCGTTGACGTCGGCAGCCGCTCTCTGAGTATCGGAGAGCCCGTCATCCGAGCCTGTTGAAGCCTTTGCATAGGCAACGAGAACGAACGAAGCGTCCTTAGCGTTTATGCTTGCGTCCTCGTTGACGTCGCCGAGACCTGACTTTTCGGGCTCACGCTCGAAGATGAGCAGTCCGTCACTCCTTATGCCCTGAAGGTATCCGTCCTCGGAAAGGCTGAACCAGATGAACTCGTTCTCGGCATAGCCGGGCTGCGAGACCTTCACCTTATTGTCATCTATCGACCATGTCAGCGTGCTTTTCTCGTTTTCGACCTCGGTGGATATTACCTCCATATAGCCTGTACCGTCGCTGTTGAAGGAAACTGTCGCATTGGTGTTCAAGAGGTCATCTATCGGAGCACCGTTTTCATCAACGAACTTCTTGAAGTTCCATGTGCCGACTACTCGCTCGGCGAGTGTGGGCTCTGAAGAAACCACGGGAGCAGTTGCTGTGGTAGTCGTTTCCTGTGCTGTGGTGGAAGTTGTTGAGGCTGTTGTGGTCGCAGATGTTGATGTGGTGGAAGCTGTGATCGTTGCGGTCGATGTGGCAGTCGTTGATGTTGTGGAGCCGGAACTGCTATCAACGATTGTGATCACATAAGAAATATCAACGTTCTTACAATAGTTATAAGCGTAATAATCGCCGGCTTCTCCGGTTATTTTGACGGTATACTGTCCGACGGGAAGAGAAGCTAATTCTTTGTAATCATGGCTGGTTCCGTCCTCTTCAACAACTGTTTTTTTCGTCTGATAGTCATTTCCTACATTCTTTTCATCGTATGTAAGCGATTCACTTCCGCGTATTCCTATGAATTTCAGACCTGAAAGATCAAGTGCTTCCTTGCAGTTGTACACTGTTTTAGTGGGGTAGGAAACCACTTTGTCGAACTGATATATCGGGTGAGTAGTTTCAATAGAATAGGTCGTTGTTGAAGCTGTAGTAGTTGCCGCTGTTGTGGCAGTTGTTCCTGCTGTAGTCGAAGCTGTTGTAGTTGCTGTAGGCTGAGCTGTTGTGGTTGTAGTAGTGGTAGTGGTCGAAGCCGCCGAGGTCGCTGTGGTAGTGCCTGCCGTAACAACGGAAGCCTCCTGCTCCTTGATGACTAAGGTAGCGATCGAGATCGCAGTCAGCGTATAGCCTGTTGAAGCGGCATAGTTATTATTGAAATACTTTATAGCATCCTGTCTTATTTCGTAATAATAAGCCTTATAATTCTCGGGAGTGATGTTTTTATTATTCTGAACAGCCTGCGATACCGACGCAATAACGTCCTTCTTGATCTCTTCTATCTTTTCGGAGTCGGCTGTCTGGTCGAGCACCTTTTCGCCCGATACGGAATAGTTGCCCGCTGCCTTGACCTCATAGGGCTTTTGGTTGATGATCTTGACTATCGGCGTGGGAGTGCCGAATTTGAGGTCGACAGTCTCGGCGAGCTGTGATGTTGAAGTGGTGACAGTTTCAGCACCCGTAGTAGTTGCAGCGGTAGTAGTTGCGGAAGTCCCGCTGACAACAGCGGTTCCCGCAGGTATGTTCCCGACCTTCTCAAAGGTCACGCCGTTCTCCGCAGCGTATGCCTGAGCTGTCGAGTTCTCGCCGCCGCGGATAACGAGCTCCTCGTTTGTTTCTATGGCACTCGAACCGATCTTCATGTCAGGGTTGTTCACCGTAATGGTTTTCAGCGCCCTGCATCCACCAAATGCACTCGGACCTATCTCCTCGATCGCGGACGGGAGCTCCACGCTCTCGAGAGCAGTGTTGCCGAATCCCGAAAAGCCGATCTTTTTGAGAGCAGCGGAGAGCTTAACGGTCTTGAGGCTCTTGCAGTAGGTGAAAGCGAAGTCCTCAACTTCCGTAACAGAATCGGGAATGATGAGGTTCACGATATTGGCTGTGAATGCAGCTCCGTCACCGATGACCTCAACGGAGCTCGGCACTGTGAAGTCTGTCGAGGGGAAAGCCGTGGGATAAGCAACGAGCTTCTTCATATCCTTTGTGTACACAACGCCGTCAACAGCGCAGAAAGTCTCGTTCTTCTCATCGACGGTATACTTCTCGAGCGCCTTTGCATAGCCCGCAAGGTGATCGCCTATGCTGGTAACTTTGGCGGGTATCTTTACGGAAGTAATGCTATCGCAAAAGGTGAAAGCCCTGCCGCTTATCCTCGTAACGGGCACGCCCGAGACCTCATCCGCGATAACGACGTCACCGCTTACAGTATCCTCACATTTGATGAACTCAGCACGGTCTGCGTATACCTTGTAGGTGAGGCTGTCGATAACGACAGTGTTATCCTCCTCAGCCGTAGCCGCTCCTGTTGTGGCAGCAGCCGACTCAGCCGCAAACGACACAGCAGATACAGCGCCGAGCGTGGGCAGCGTACTGAAAGCCATAGCGAGTGACAGCACACCTGCAAATAATCTCTTCTTGTTCATTATAAACCTCCTTAACGAATTGGGATAAATACATTTTACCACAAATCTAAAAAAATGCAACTGATTCACGAACAATTCAGATTAATGCACAAAAAAACAGACTGTCAAAGCCGCTCCTTGTAACCGCCCATTTTGGAATTTTCGCAGTTTGCGAGGATTATTTCGCGCAAAGCCTTGAAAAAAAAGCACGATTATGATATACTGTATCTATATTGTGAAAACAAACCGAGCCATACACGCTATGGGGCGCGGAAAACGATTTGCGGCTCAAAGGAAGTGAACCGTGAAACTGCGCGCGCCCGCTCGGCGCATTGGAGAGATAAAAATGATTCATACAAGGATAGCTGCGGCTTTAGCGGCGGCAGGAGTGCTCCTCGCGCTGTGCGGCTGTGCTGACAGCGGCAGCAGCTCCTCCTCGGGCTCAGCATCGCAGGCAGCTCAGCAGACGACGGAGAAGACCGAATACACCACAAAAGACGGTCTCTTCACGCTTGACCTCAACAGCCGCTTTTCCCGATTCAGCGGCGTATACCCCTCGGACTTCGAGTTCATGTTCGTCGACGAGGAAAAGGGCACGACAGTCGGCATACTTGAGATGAGCGAAGCTCACATCTCGCCGAGATACTTCTGCGGAGAGGTCATCGACCACTACAAGGAGCTGTACGGCTCCGTGACCGAGACAGAAATGACCGAGGACGGTCACCCCGCATACCTGCTTGAAGCGGAGTTCACGGACGAGGAAAGCATAGAGAGCGAGGAGAAAAACGAGCTCAGATTCTACCACGAAGCGATAGGCTACGGAAACGGCGACCTGCTCGTGCTCGTGACGACAGTCCCGAAGGACACGCCCGAAGAGGCACCGAAAGCGGTAAGTGACATAATGGCAGGCATCACCTATCACGGCGAAGCGGCAAAGACCGAGACCGAGACACACGATACCGAATACTTCACCGTCAGCGCCGACAAGGACTGGTTCTTCCACTCGAAGAGCGATACCGAGGCGGCACTTCGCCCGAACATAGCCGAGACCACGCCCGAGCACTACGGCTCGCTGAAAATAACTGCCGACACATCGGGAAGCACCGCACAGGAGCTCTCCGCCGCAGACGCAGAGGAGTTCGGCGCAAAGGACAAGATAACGGACGTAGCGGTGAGCGAATCGGAAATATTGGGCAGAAAAGCAATCTGCGTATCATGCGTTCTCGAATCGGACTATATGAACTTAAAACGCGAGATATACTACTTTGACGAGCACGGCACAGCATACAAGGTACAGATACTTGCTCCCGCGGAGGGCTACGAAGACTTCACGGCAGAGCTCGGAAAGCTGTACGAACAGATAGAAATAAAGTGACCAACGGAGGAAAATGATATGAAAAATGTACTTGTAGTAGGCGGCGGCGGGCGCGAGCACGCCATAATAATGAAGCTCGCGGAGAGCAAACACGTAGGCAAGCTGTACTGCGCTCCGGGAAACGGCGGTATTTCCAAGTTTGCGGAGTGCTTCAACGTCAGCGCGACCGATATTGACGGCATAGTCGAGCTCGCAAAGAAGCTGAAGCCCGATATGGTAGTGGTAGCTCCCGACGACCCGCTCGTGCTCGGAATGGTAGACAGGTTGCAGGCAGAAGGCTTCATGACCTTCGGTCCCAAGGCTAACGCGGCTATAATCGAGGGCTCAAAGGTATTCTCGAAGGAGCTGATGAAGAAGTACGGTATCCCCACAGCCTTCTACGAGGTATTCACCGAGAGCGACAAAGCCATCGCATATCTCAAAGAGCAGAACAGCTATCCCGCGGTAATAAAGGCAGACGGACTCGCACTCGGCAAGGGCGTTATCATCGCACAGAACGAGGACGAGGCAGTCAAAGCGGTACACGATATGATAGACGAGCTGAAATTCGGCAAGAGCTCAGCAAGAATAGTCATCGAGGAGTTCCTTACGGGCCCCGAGGTATCTGTCCTCAGCTTCACAGACGGCAAGACAATGGTCCCGATGATATCCTCAATGGACCACAAGCGCGCGCTTGACGGCGACAAGGGACTGAACACAGGCGGAATGGGTACAGTCTCCCCGAACCCCTACTATACCGAAGATATAGCGAAGGAGTGCATGGAGAAGATATTCCTCCCGACCATGAACGCAATGAACGCAGAGGGTCGCACCTTCGAGGGCTGCCTCTACTTCGGACTCATGCTCACCCCCAAGGGTCCCAAGGTAATAGAGTACAACTGCCGCTTTGGCGACCCCGAAACGCAGGTAGTGCTCCCGATGCTCGACGCGGACCTCTACGAGGTATTCGAGGCGATATACGACCACACACTCGACAAGGTGAACATCAAGTGGCACAAGGGCAGCTGTGCCTGCGTAGTAATGGCGAGCGGCGGCTATCCCGAGAGCTATCCCAAGGGCATAAAGATGAACGGCTTCGACGAAAAGGGACAGGTCGAGGGCTGCTTCGTATATCACGCGGGCACGAAGCTCGGTGAAGACGGCAGCTTCCTCACGAACGGCGGACGCGTCATCGGCGTGACGGCAAAGGGCGATACTCTCCCGCAGGCATTGGCGACAGCCTACAAGGGCGTTGAGGCAATAAGCTTTGACGGAGCTCACTACAGAAAAGACATCGGACAGAGAGCCCTCAAGGCGCTCGGCTAAGGAGCGGACTATGCAGGAAAAGCTTGAAAAGGGACTGTTATTGAGTCTCGTCGGCAATGCGCTGTTCGTTGCCTTCGGCATAATATGCTACATTTACTACCTGACATTCCATGTAGATTCCATTTTCTCGCGTGTCCTCGAGACGACGGCATACTGCACAGAATTTCTGGGCTTCGGCTTACTGCTGTACTCCGACTATCTGCTCTCGGTCTCACTCAGGCTGAGGCGGCTGCTGAAAGTCAGCTATACGGCGTACATCATACTCGAAGCGCTGATAATGGTACTTGAGCTTAACAGCGGCAGGATAGAGTTCTACCAACCGTATTCGATGTGGCTCGCCATAGTACACGCAGTAGTGTCGGGAGCGGTCTGCTTCTCGTTTTTGCAGCTCGACCCCGACAACACGAAATACGAGGTATCGGTAGTCATCTGTATCGGAATGATATTCTTTGGGATGATGGGTGCGATATTCGGGATAAGAGTATATTTCAGCGTACTTGTGAACGCAGTCAGCTTTACGTTGCTGTTCGGAGCGATAAGGTTCTTCCGAAGCCGTGAGGAGATAGAGATAGACTGCTACGGCGACAAAGCGCGTGTGGCAGAGTACAAGAGCACGATGTTCAGCGACCCTCTTATAGTAGATAGCGGCAAGACGAAGAAGGCAGAGCTTCCCGCAGAGGTGATCGAATCGGAGCCCGAGGCAGCCAAAAGCGACGAAAAAGAATAAAACGTATCCCCTCTTTTGCGAAAAAGAGGGGATTTTTGCGCCCGCCAACACACCGCCACCCCGCGGCAACCACCTGTAGGGGCGGGCGTCCCCGACCGCCCATTAATACACGAACGCCCCTCCTGCAACCACTCGTAGGGGCGCCCTTTGGGCGTCCGCGCCTTATCAACCAACTCGCGGCTGCAAACTGTAGGAACGACCACGCAAAAAGCTCCCGACTGAAAGTCGGGAGCTTCGCACTTAATGGTGGAACAGGCGGATACCTGTGAACGCCATAGCGATGTTGTACTTATTGCAGGTCTCGATAACGTTGTCATCGCGGATAGAGCCGCCCGGCTCAGCGATGAACTCAACGCCCGACTTCTTAGCGCGCTCGATGTTGTCGCCGAAGGGGAAGAAAGCATCGGAGCCGAGGCAAACGCCCGTATTCTTAGCGAGCCATGCCTTCTTTTCTTCGCGTGTGAAAACAGCGGGCTTAACCTTAAAGATACGCTGCCATTCTCCCTCGCGGAGCACATCCTCGTACTCGTCGCCGATGTAGACATCGATAGCGTTATCGCGGTCTGCGCGGCGGATATCGTCAACGAACTGCAAGCCCATTACCTGCGGAGACTGTCTCAGCCACCAGTTGTCAGCCTTCTGACCTGCGAGGCGTGTGCAGTGTATGCGCGACTGCTGACCCGCACCGATACCGATAGCCTGACCGTCCTTGACGTAGCATACGGAGTTGGACTGTGTATATTTCAGCGTGATGAGCGAGATGAGGAGGTCGTCCTTCTTGTCGTCGGGGATATTCTTGTTCTCGGTAACGACGTTGGAGAGGAGCTCGCGGTTGATATCGAGCTCATTGCGTCCCTGCTCGAAGGAAACGCCGTAAACCTGCTTAGTCTCGATAGGAGCGGGCTTGTAGCTCGGGTCTATTTTGAGTATGCAGTAAGTGCCCTTGCGCTTGGACTTGAGTATCTCGAGAGCCTCGGGGTCATAGTCGGGAGCGATAATGCCGTCGGAAACCTCGCGCTGTATCATCTTTGCGGTGCATACGTCGACCTTGTCCGAGAGAGCGATAAAGTCGCCGTAAGAGGACATTCTGTCAGCGCCGCGTGCTCTTGCATAAGCGCTTGCGAGAGGAGTGAGCTCGCCGAGGTCGTCCACCCAGTATATCTTTTTGAGGTCATCGCTGAGCGGTCTGCCGATAGCAGCACCCGCGGGAGAAACGTGCTTGAAGGAAGTTGCTGCGCAAACACCCGTAGCAGCCTTGAGCTCCTTGACGAGCTGCCAGCCGTTGAGAGCATCGAGCAGGTTGATATAGCCGGGACGACCGCAGAGCACCTCTATCGGGAGCTCGCTGCCGTCAGCCATATAGACTCTTGAAGGCTTCTGATTGGGGTTACAGCCGTATTTCAACTGCATTTCGTTTGACATGATAATGTCCTCCTTATAATAAATCATAATTAGCTATTTATGTCCTCGTATTCGTATCGGTAGCTGTACTCAGTATGCTTGTCTGCATTCAATTCAACGATATCCTTGGATATCAGGCGTCCCTTGTCGTCGTACTCATACTCTGTTGAACTTGAATCGCCGTTTGAGACCTTTTGTGTCTCTTTTATGAGATCACCTTTGCTGTCGTATGAACACTCTGTTGTGTACACAGTGCTATCGTCTGAATCATCCGAGGACTCCGTCCTCACCTTCGTGAGAACATTTCCCGCTTCATCGTAGGTAAACTCGGTCACCTGTGACAAGCCGTCGTCTTGCCACGTTTCCTTTATAAGCTCACCGCCGCTGCCGTACTCACATTTTGTTTCAGAGCGGTATAAGACCTTCCCGTCGGCGTCATAGTTCAGATAAAGTATCTCACTTCCTCGGCTGTCATATTCCCTGCAATAATTCTTCCGCCACAGTCCCGAATCATTGTCCTCCATGTAATTCACATGATAATTCATCGTTCCATCGGGATAATAATAGAACCTGTCATAGAAGAAAGTCTTCCTGTCGGTAGACGGCGGGTTTATATAGCTTTGGGTCTTTTCCGTGACGTTGCCGTTTTCGTCATAGGTATAGCAGTAGACCTCGGTCATCTGCATATTTTCGGGGTCGCCGACGGTCTCTGACCTGATAATGTTATCGTGCTCGTCAAAGTCGTCATAGCGTTTGCAGGTCATCTCGCCGTCCTCATACTGATATGATGTGCGTCTGTACGCAGCCTGATTTTCGGGCAAGTCCACTATCTCGTCCGAAACGGTATCAGGCAGGTCGGCAATATTTAAAGTCTCCGCCGCTTTCTTTGAGCCGCACCCTGCAAAAGGCAGAAGTGCCGCCGCAAGAAGCACCGCAAGCCGTTTTTTTATCCCCTGCATTACTTGTTCTTGTTTACGATACGTGTCTCCTCGGAACCGTCATCAAGTTTCACATAGCGGACAAAAAGGGAAACCTTGTTGTCGGCGTTGAGATTGTTCCAGAGCATATCGGTAAACTCGTCTATGCTGCCGCTGATGCCGACGAGCTTGGGCTCGCCCTCAAAGCTCGGGAGCGGGCTGCCGTCGCCCATGTAGGTGTGAATGAAGTGACCCTCACCCGCTATGGGATTGGTGTAGCTGAAAGTATAGCGCTGACAGGAATCGGGGTTGCCGTTAGCGCTCTTGAGGATAGACATAGCGTAGTTGAAGCCCTTGTCGTCGAAGCGGAGGATGCCCGAGATACGGGGCGTATAGTTGGGAGCATCGTCCTCGAACTCGCGTGAGCGGAGCGACTGCTCGAAAGTATACTGCTTGTCCATGAGCTCGTAGATAGTATCGGTCTGGTCGCCGTTAGTGACGATGAGCTTATTGCCGAGCACTCTCACGGGTGCATAGATGATGAGGTGCGGGTCTGTGAGCTTCGAGGGGTCAAAAGCCTCGGTGCGGATACCCTTGCCGTCCTTGATGAAAACGCGGTTGCGGCTGTTTTCGCTTCTGCCCATGATGAAGTAAGCGGTAACGGCGAACTTTCCGTCCTCGGACTTACCGATAACGATACCTCTTCCTGGGTAAGCGTTCGAACTCAGCTCCTGTGCGATGTCTAACTTTTTCATATTGATTAACTCCTTTCGGATTTTTTGAGTTTGATTCATATTGTGTAGGGGCGCATTACAGCAAAGCTGCATATAGTATCGCAATCCAAATCAAAGATTTGGTGCGCTGCTTATCCGTGCGCCTGCGCCTCACATATTTACTATACGAAAACGATTTGTAGGGGCTGCCTTTGGCAGTCCGCAACATTGTATTATCATCAGACGCCCAAAGGGCGCCCCTACAATTAGGACGACGGTACCTCCGCCAGAACAGGCTCATAACCTGTTGCCTTGACGTAGATGAAGTCCGCGGCGACTATGAGCAGCACGGCTAAAGCGATGATGTTCAGAGCCTTTCTGCTCGGCTTATTCGTGAGCCACTCGTATATGGGCTGAATGACGTAGAGGAAGAGCACACCGCCGAGCCCGAATCGAAGTGACGTCGGCAGAGCGATGCGCGCCTGGAAATTATACTTATACTCGGAATACGTCTGCCACGGCCACGCGCCCGTGAGAAACTCCATGATGTAGGAAGCTATCAGCTCGACCGCAGTCGCGACAGCCATACATCCGACGAAGACAGCCACAGGTTTTACGTACACGAGCCATTTCGGCTCCTTCTTTTTCATCAGCTTCCCGAAGCATAACAGGAACAGCAGAGCCCCCACGCCGTATATCGGGCAGTACGGACCGAAGAGCACTCCCCTGTTGTGGAATCCCCAATGCTTGATGAAGACCTCCATGAACACCTCATAGCACCAACCGAACACCGCATACATCCAGAACCACAGGAAAGCCTTCTGAACGAGCTGTTTTTCCTTTATCTCCGCGAAGCTCATTTTACGTAAGCCTTTCCGTCGCGTATCTCTATCCTGTCCTGACAGAAGAGCGAAACGGCTTCGGGGAGTATCTTCCACTCTGCCTGCTCCATGATTCGTTTCTGGAGGGTTTCGGGCGTGTCATCGTTCTCAACGGGAACAGCCTTCTGCAAAATTATCGGACCTCCGTCGCAGACCTCGGTCACGAAGTGTACTGTCGCCCCCGAGAGTTTTACTCCCGCCGCGAGCGCCGCCTCATGGACGTGCAGCCCATAGAAGCCCTTACCGCAGAACGACGGTATCAGTGCAGGGTGAACGTTCATCATTTTGTACGGGAACGCCTTGGTCACCTGTTCATCAAGAATCGTCATAAATCCCGCATAAACGACGAGGTCAGCCTTCTCCGCGATGAGAGCATCGGTGACTGCTTTCGTATATGAAGCTATATCGGGATACTCCTTCCGCGGGATAACGCGGCTTTTAATGCCGTTCTTCGAGGCTCTCTCAAGAGCATAAACGCCCTCCTTCGAGGAGATGACGCAGGTAATTTTACCGCCCTTGATGATACCTGATCTTTCGGCATCGATAAGAGCCTGCAAATTAGTACCTCCGCCCGAGACGAGTACAACTATATTTTTCATTGGTGAGCCCTCCTGTCAGTGTGCGAACACGATTATCATCAGCACGAACAGCGCAGGCACGCTGCCGAATATGATAAAGCGGTAGTAGTCCTTCACCATATCGTTCTCTCTGTTCGCGAAGTAGAAGAAGATAGGGTCATCGGGGTCATAGCATATCATTTCCTGCGAGCCTATCTCGTATCTCATAACGGTATCCGCCACAGTATAGACGGAGCTGACGGCTCTGCCGTCCTCCGTTTCATATTTCATTATCGGGTAATAATGTCTGCGCACCTCCACAGCCTCGTGGTAGTCGGAGACAGTGCCGAATACCGCGACAGTGCGGCTCATGCGTTTTCTGACGGTCGAGATATGCCACATAAAGAGCCCCACCATAAGAAGGTATATGGCAAGGAGCCCATACAGCAGACAGCCGTAGTGGAACGTCACGCCGACAATTATGAATGAAACGACTGCCCAGATGTAATCGGGAAGACCGACCTTCATCGCATACCCTCCTCTTTATTTCGGGAACTGAACGTGTCCCTGAATTATCTCGGTATCGTCCTCCGAGAGCGGGATATCTCTGTCGATTATGACCTGACCGTAGATGTCGGTAATGCGGAAATCGAACGGTCCCGCGCCCATTTCGCGCGACTCAAAGTAGTTATAGGGGCGCCGCTCTATCTCAGTCCATTCGCCGTCCTTCAGATATTCGAGCTTAGTTATCGGATAGCGGTGATTGCGCACCTGAACTCCGCACCAGAACTGTGTTGTGCCCTCCTTGTACTTATAGCACACGGGAGCGTCCTCCGCGGAATCGAGCGGTACTATCTTCCAGCTTACGGACACTCTCCCCTTTTCCACGGGCGCTATCAGCGGGAAAGCGTCGGTATAGAGGTCGAGGTCGCCTTTTTTGCCCTCGGGCAGCTCATCGGTGACGAGCATATTAATGGTGCCGAGCTCGCCCGTGACTTCAAGGTAAGCCCCCGCGAGCTGAGCGCTGTTGTAGTCGGAATGGTTCATCGCGACAATCCAGTAATCGCGTGATACGGGGTCGAGCATAGCATGACCGCCCTCGTAACCGCCCCCGTAGAAGGTACCCTCGCCCGTGTGGACGGTGCCTTTGGGCTCGAGGATACAGCTCTCGTCGATGGTGAACTCGCTGTCATAGCCGCCCGAAGCCGAGGTCGGCTTGCCGAGAACGAAATCCGAGAGAGCCTGCAATTCCGCCTTATCCGCACCTGATTTACGTGCAGAGATGAGGTCGAATGAATCGACGCGCCCGTCCGAGTTATAGTCCATGGGGATATCTTCCGCAGAGAATGCGGGAACAGCCGTCGCGGTCATAATAGCAACTGCCGCCGCAGCCAATACTGTCAGCTTTTTCATAACATCACCTTATCGTATCGATCGCGGAGAACTACTTAATGTTTGTGTATCTTCCGCGCGAAACCGAAAGTTTCGCTCAAGCCTTTTCAAAGGCTTGCAGGTTCCAAGGGCAGCGCCCTTGGTCGCCGTTCACAGTTTTTAAAGAACGGCGAAATTAATCGAAGGCGCCTCGCAAGGGGTGAATCGAAAAACAGCCCAGTGAGCTGTTTTTCGAGAGGGGACGCCTTGCAAGGAAGGGTGTCCCTTCAGCCAGTTTCGCAATTTACTGAACACCCTTCCCTACTTTGCGGCACGGTAGCCCACTTTTTCTGTTAAGGGTATGTTCAGAAGTGAAGGCGTCCCCTTCTTCCGTTCCATAATCGTTCGCCCGCGGAATTATTCCGCGCGATATCAGTGGAATCAGCAGATGATTACGCCCTCTTCCGATTCAACGAGCTCGCCGAGGATATAAGCGTCCTCGCCTGCTGCCTTGATAGCTGCAACAGCCTTGTCAGCGTCGTTCTTGTCCACGCAGACCACCATACCGACGCCCATATTGAAGGTGTTGAACATATCGCGCTCGGGGATATCGCCGCAGCGCTTGATGAGGTCGAAAATAGGCAGTACCTGAACAGCATTGCGCTCTATCTTAGCCGCAAGGTTCTTGGGGAGCGAGCGCGGGATATTCTCATAGAAGCCGCCGCCCGTGATGTGGGATATCGACTTCACGTTTACCGCCTTGAGGAGGCTCATCACAGCCTTAACGTAAATTCTTGTAGGAGTGAGGAGAGTCTCGCCGAGGGTAGCACCGAGGTCATCGAAGTGCATATTCAGCTTCTCCTCGTTCACGTCGAACACGCTTCTTACGAGCGAGAAACCGTTGGAGTGAACGCCGCTCGACTTGATAGCGATGAGGACGTCGCCCGCCTTCTGAGTATCGGGCTTGAGTATCTTATCCTTGTCGACAACGCCGACGGAGAAGCCTGCGAGGTCGTACTCATCCTCGGGCATAAGACCTGGGTGCTCGGCAGTTTCGCCGCCCACGAGGGCGCACTCAGCCTGTACGCAGCCCTCAGCCACACCCGAAACGATATTTGCGATCTTCTCGGGGATATTCTTTCCGCAGGCGATATAATCGAGGAAGAACTGAGGCTTTGCACCGCAGCAGATGATGTCGTTCACGCACATAGCGACGCAGTCGATGCCGACGGTGTCGTGCTTATCCATGATGAACGCGATCTTTATCTTAGTGCCTACGCCGTCCGTACCCGAAACGAGAACGGGCTTGCTTATGCCTGTGAGATCAAGCTCGAAGAGGCCGCCGAATCCGCCGATACCGTCGAGAACGCCGGGTATCATAGTGCGGGCGATATGCTGCTTCATGAGCTCGACGGACTTGTAGCCTGCGGTCACATCAACGCCTGCCTTCTTGTAGCTCTCGGAAAAACTGTTGTTCATGTTTTAGTCCTCCATATCATTTCAATGCTTGATGAAAGCCTTTAGCCATTAGCTTTTAGCCATTAGCTAATGGTATCGACTTGCGGCGATATTTTTTAATGCCGATTTGAGCCGACTTTTCGGCTATGTCCGCGAAGCGGACACCACAAGCTAACGGCTAACGGCTAAAGGCTGACGGCTTGTTATTCTTTTCCGCTCCAGCAGTAGGTGCAGAGGTTGCACTCGGGGAGCCCTACCGCCTTTACCTTGCCCTCGAGCGACTGGAACTCGAGAGATGTAAGCTTGAGGCGCTTGCATATCTCGTCGCGCATACGCTTGCCGCGCTCGGTGTTGGTATCGCTGTACTCGGCGATGTACTTGACGCCCTCCTCGCCCTCGAATTCGTCGATTATCTGGCGTGCTATGAGCTCGAGCTCGGAGTGGCTTCTCGAGAAGTTGAGGTACTTGCAGCCGTACATGATAGGCGGACAGGCAGAGCGCATATGCACTTCCTTGGCGCCGTTCTCATAGAGGAACTCGACGGTCTCGCGCATCTGGGTACCGCGTACGATACTGTCGTCCACGAAGAGGAGCTTCTTGCCCTCGATGAGCTCGTGAACGGGAATGAGCTTCATTTTCGCGACCACATTTCTCATACTCTGGTTCGTCGGCATGAAGCTTCGCGGCCACGTAGGTGTGTACTTGATGAAGGGGCGTGCAAACGGTATGCCGCTCCTGTTTGCATATCCGATAGCATGAGGAGTACCCGAATCGGGCACACCGCACACATAGTCCACATCGGGGAGCTTGCCTGCGGCTATGTCGTTCTCAGCCATTATCTCGCCGTTGCGGGTACGCATGACCTCAACGTTCACGCCCTCATAGCAGGCTGTGGGATAGCCGTAGTAAGTCCACAGGAAGGTGCAGACCTTCATCTGCGAGGGGTCGCCCTCAGCGAGCACCTCCACGCCGTCGGCAGTCATGCGGATTATCTCGCCCGCCTGAAGCTCCTTGTATGTCTCGTAGCCGAGCTTCTGGAAAGCGAAGCTCTCGGTAGAGAGGCAGTATCCGTCCCAGCGCTTGCCGATGACGATAGGGAGCCTGCCGTATTTGTCGCGGGCAGCGATGATGCTGTCCTTGGTGAGTATGATAAGGGACATAGTTCCCTCTATCTTGCTCTGAGCGTAGCGGATGCCGTCAACGAAGCTTCCGCGCTGAGCGATGAGCGCACCGATGAGGTCGCCCGAGTTGATATTTCCGCTCGACATAGCCTCGAAGTTTGCGCAGCCGTTCTCGAGGAGCTCGTCCACGAGAGCGTCTGCATTGCGGATTATGCCGACGGAGCACACCGCATACAGCCCCATTTTCGAGCGTACAAGGATAGGCTGGGGGTCAGTATCGCTGATACAGCCGATACAGAGCTTGCCCCTCATATTAACAACGTCGTCTTCAAATTTTGTCCTGAAGGGTGAATTTTCAATACTGTGAATGTTCCTCTGAAAGCCTTTGTCCTCGGAGTAGGACGTCATACCGCCGCGGCGTGTGCCGAGGTGGGAGTGGTAGTCCGTACCGAAGAAAACATCAGTTATGCAGTCATTTTTGGAAGCCGCACCGAAAAATCCGCCCATAGCTTATTCTCCCATCAGTCTCTTCATGATTTCCTGATAAGCTTCTTCAACGCCGCCCATATCTCTGCGGAAGCGGTCCTTGTCGAGCTTCTCGTGAGTGGTGGAATCCCAGAAGCGGCAGGTATCGGGAGATATCTCATCAGCGAGGATGATAGTGCCGTCGCTTGTCTTGCCGAACTCTATCTTGAAGTCAATGAGGTCGATATTCAGACCCTTGAAGAACTTCACCATGAACTCGTTCACCTTGAACGCATACTTTGAGATAGTGTCGATATCTTCCTTTGTAGCGATACCGAGAGCGAGAGCGTAGTAGTCGTTGATGAAGGGGTCGCCGAGGTCGTCGTTCTTATAGCTGAATTCGAGTATCGGGCAGAGGAGCTGCTTGCCTTCCTCAACGCCCATTCTCTTTGAGAAGCTGCCTGCTGCAACATTTCTGATGATGACCTCAAGGGGAACGATGGAAACCTTTTTAACGATAGTCTCGCGGTCGCTTATCTCCTCTACGAGATGTGTGGGAACGCCTTCCTTTTCGAGCATTTTGAACATATAGTTCGTCATCTTGTTGTTGATGACGCCCTTGCCTGCGATAGTGCCCTTCTTCTCGCCGTTGAACGCGGTAGCGTCGTCCTTGTAGTCAACGATAACGAGGTCGGGGTCGTTGGTAGCATAGACCTTCTTGGCCTTGCCCTCATAGAGCTGTTCCTTTTTAACGATGTTTTCCATTTCAAAAATCCTCCTTGAGATTTATGGCAATACCGCACAAAGCTTGTGCTGGAGATGCGCCGACAGATTTTTCGTCAGATTGTATAGAAATTCCGCAGGCATACTGACGTATGTCAAGGGATTTCTGTGCAAGATGACGGAAAATATGCAAGCATATCCAGTACAAAGCATTCTGGCGGGCTTTGTGCGGTGTTGCCTTATAAATGTATATGCAATCCCGCTTCGATGCGGAAATTGTGAGCTTATTCCTCCGTGATGTCGTCGGTGACAGTTGTCACGATGACTCTTCCGTCCGCGCCGAGGAGAGGCGTAATGCCCGAATAACCCTCGCCGACGGTATTAATGTAGTTGACGCCTGTTTCGGTGTCAACGAGTATCTGAAGCGCGCCCAGACCCAGCGTCTTTTCGAGCCTCTGCTCATGAGTGACGATAAAGCGAGCACGCTTTTTTTCCTTTTTGTCGAACATGGTATCATTCCTTTCCGAGTATCATATCAGCGAGCGTCCGCGGAGTTTCGGCGAAACAGTCCGCGCCCGCCTCCTCGAGCTCCTTCCGCGAGCCGTAGCCCCACAGTGCGCCGAGGCATTTTATGCCTGCCTGATGCGCGCCGACGACATCATTTTTCCTGTCGCCGATCATAAGCACCTGCGAGCGGTCCGTGACGCCCGCCCTTGCGAGCACATCCTCGATGACCTGTGCCTTGGTTATACGCCCGACCGACGCGTCCGCGCCGCCGATGACGCCGAAGCAGTCTGTCAAGCCGAATTTATCCATTATCCTCACGGAATAGCATTCGAGCTTGCAGGTCGCGACCGCGAGGTAAAAGCCCGCGCTTTTCAGAGCCGCGAGCGCTTCCTCCACGCCGTCATAGACACTGTTCTCGAACAGCCCGACGGTCGAGTACCTCTCGCGGAAAACTCGCACAGCCTCATCTGCGTGCTCCCTGTCCATACCGCAGAACATCGCGAACGAATCTCCGAGCGGCGGACCGAGAAAGCGGTCGGGGTCATCGGGCAACTCGAAACCGAGCCTGTCCGACGCATAGTGCAGGCAGTTCATGATACCCTCGCGCGAATCGGTGAGCGTACCGTCGAGGTCGAATAAAAGGTATTTATAGTTTTTCATCAAAGTGCGGCTATCTGCTCCTGAAGAGCCTTATCCTTAGCGGCAACGCCGTCAGCCATAGCCTTCTTTTCGGCAGTGAGCTTCTCGGCGAGCCCGTCGTCGGAAAGGGAGAGCATCTGCACCGCGAGCACAGCCGCATTCTTCGCCCCGTCTATACCGACGGTAGCAACGGGCACTCCGGGAGGCATCATAACAGTGGCGAGGAGCGCATCCACGCCCTCGAGAGCCTTCGACTTCATCGGGATACCGATAACGGGGAGCGTGGTATGTCCCGCGACCACACCCGCAAGGTGAGCCGCCATACCTGCCGCGCAGATGATAACGCCGAATCCGTTTGCTCTTGCATTTGAAGCGAACTCGCACGCCTCAGCGGGAGTCCTGTGCGCGCTCATGACGCGGCACTCGAACTCTACGCCGTACTTTTTGAGCTCGGTGAGAGCCGACTTTACAACTGGGAAGTCGCTGTCGCTTCCCATGATAACTGCAACTTTTTTAGACATTTTCTATTCTCCTTCTGTATTTTCCGCCCTCTCGCCTGTATCGGAGGGCTTTTCATCCTTTACCTCGGGCTGCGGATAATCGGGGGCGTCCTTCTCGAACTGAGCCGATACCGCCTTGAGTTCGCTCTCCGAGCCTCCGCTGAATCTCACAGCCGCCTTATACTTATCGCGGAGAGCCTTCTGTTCTCCGTCCTCATCGGAATATGCGATCTCCGTATCCGCCGCGAACGACACCTCATAGCAAGGGATATCGTTCTTGCTTCTCACGGAGTAGATATGGACATCGGAAATACCGACGAGCTTTTTTGAGAGCAGCCTGCTGTCGCCGCGGAAAAGCTGTCTGAAATCCTCTGCGTGTTTCTTCTCGGTTATCTCCGAGAGTGCCTCACTGCTGCCCGTGAAGGCATATTCTATGTATTTTTCGGTGATACGCGTCATATCCTCGATCATAGAGGGCGACAGCTTTGAGAGCAGCACGCGGCTGTTTATCTCGACGCTGTACGGGCACGTACCCGCCTCGCCGTCGTACACGGCACGGTTGAACAGCAGTCCGTCGCTGCTGTGGGAAAACGAATATCTTCCGCCTCCGTCGATGAGCAGCAGCCCGTCGTCCTGCACCGCACACGAGCTCCACGTTCTGCGGAAGCACGGCTCAAAGTGCCTGTCGTAGAGGACATACCGCCCGTCGGAGCTGCTCTCCGCGGAATAGTACGTACCGCCGCCCGCCTCGAGCTTGGAGATACCGCTGTATATCAGCGGTACGACCACATTCCCGTCGAAGTCGACGCAGCCGAACTGTTTACTGTTGCCGATACCTCGCGCCGCGATGCACATATTCGGGTCAGCGAAGCGGAGGTCTGTCCACTCCGATGCTATCAATATCCTGTTCTCGGAGTCGGCGACGCCGTATCTGCCGTTAGCGTCGGTGAAGATATAGCGGCCGCTGCCGTCGGCAGTGCCCTTGTGCACTATCTCCGACTGTGAATTTTTCGTAGCAGTATTCTCGGGAACGCTGAAGTAGAAGTGTGTTATCGCCGCCGCAAGGATTATCAGGATGATGAACAGGAACGACACCACCAGCCTTGTCTGCTTATTCAAGGCGGCTCACCTCCCGAAAGCTGTTACTTATCGGCATTCTTTCTGCGTTCGCGGTACATCTCGTCGGTCTCGCCCGTGAGGTAGATGGGGCGGTTCTTGACCTCCATGTAGGTCTTGCCGAGGTACATACCGAGTATCCCCGTACAGCCGAGCTGGAAAGCGCCGACGAGGAGGAGTGCGCCGATGACGAGCAGAGCAGCTCCGAGAGCGGGCATAAAGAACATGGTCACGATACCCGCAATTGCGAAGAGCACCGAGAGCAGCGCGCCGAAAATGGCGAAGAATATCGAGAACGAAAGGGGCGCGGTCGAGAACGCCATGATACCCTCGAGCGAGTATTTGAAGAGACCCCAGAAGGACCACGAAGTAGTCCCCGCAAGGCGCTCGACGTTCTCATAGGGCATATACTGAACGCGGAACCCTACCCAGCTGAAAATGCCCTTTGAGAATCGGTTATACTCGGACATAGCGAGCACCGCATCGACCATCTGCCTCGACATGAAGCGGAAGTCCTGAGCGCCGTCGACTATCTCGGTCTGGGATATCTTGTTCATTATCTTGTAGAACATTCTCGCGAAGAACGAGCGTATCTTTGACTCGCCCGTGCGGCTGACACGGCGTGTTGTTGCGCAGTCGAACTCGCCGTCCTTGACATAGTTGTACATTTGCGGCAGGAAAGCGGGGGGATGCTGAAGGTCGGCGTCCATGACGACCACGAAGTCGCCCTTGGCGTTTTTGAGGCCCGCGTACATACCTGCCTCCTTTCCGAAATTCCTTGAAAAGGAGATATATCTTACGCGCTCGTCCTTATCGGCGAGCTCTCTGAAAATTTCGAGAGTACGGTCCTTTGAACCGTCGTTAATAAAAAGGAATTCAAAATCGATATCGGGATGCTCCTGTTTCATGGCGTTCGAGACCTTGATTATCTCGTCGTAGAACAGCGGGAGCACCTCCTGCTCGTTGTAGCAGGGCACAACGACTGAAATGAGCTTCATTGTCTGCCTCCTCGGGGATATCGTACAGCGGCGCGAGCCGTTTCCGACAATAATAAATACACCATTAATTATACTACAAACGAAAGGATACTGCAATAGCCGAAGGGGTAATTTTGTAAATTTTCACATATATTTTTTCAAACTCTCCATAAATATGAATTCACTTAAATCTTTTTACAGTAAAACATTGAAACAGCATAGTCAAAATGTATACTTTTCTCATTTTTTACTAACCTAAACAGAAGATTCTGACAAAAAAATCAATAACAATTTGTTATTTCCGCCGAAAAATTAATTTTTGGTATAATTTTTCGGTTTTATTATGAAAAAACTGTTGATTTTTTTTGTTGTATCGGGTATAATATACCTGTAATGGTATCGCTTTGTGTCCTGTGGCAGTCTGTCGCTCTTTCTGTTCAAGCCGTTTGCCACCTGTCAGAGCAAAGCGTTTGGGGGACCGATAGTTCGGTCACAGAAATCGGCTGCTCGCTGCCGTAAAGCGGAGCTGCGGTCAACGCAGGATTGGAGAATGTTATGGATATTAGGCTCGTAACGACTTCCTTCAACGACGAGGTACACGGCACCTTCAACGAAAAGAAGACAGGCTGTGGAATAAACCTCCTGAAGTCCGAGAACGTGACTCGCTACCACAGAGGCGGCATAATGACCGACCTCGGCGAGCTCACCTGTGAAAAATGCAAGACAAAAATTGCCAAGGAAATGATAAAATCCGACCAGAAGGAGATGAAGCTCCTTCTCAAGGAGGAAAAGCTCAGAGCAAAGAAGGGCATAGTAGACGAGGGCATCGTGCCGCTCGGCGGATCTGCGGCAAAGATCACCAAAGACCAGACAGCCAAGCCCGCCGCCCCCAAGCCTGTGCAGAAGCCCGTTCAGGAGCCCGTTCAGGAGGCTCCCGCCCGGCCCGCAAATCCAGCCGCGACTATCCCGGGAACAGGCGTCGCTATCGACAACAGCCTTGCACAGTTCGCTATCAGCAAGCCGCAGGCAGAGCCCGCTCCCGAGCCCGAAAAGCAGGATGATTTCCTTGCTCAGTTCGCAGTGAACAAGCCGCAGCCCGAGGCACCCGCTCCCGAGAGCGCAAAGCAGGACGACTTCCTCTCACAGTTCGCGATCCCCGCACCCTCTCAGTCAGAGCCCGCCCCCGCTCAGGAGGCAGCACCCTCAGCTCCGCCCGTTATTGACGATATATCCGCAGCCATCGCAGCTGCAAATACAAATATAGCGCCCGCACCTCAGCCCGCAGCCGAGCCTGCGCCCGCTCCCGTGCAGACAGCACCCTCCCCCGCTCCCTCCGCACAGGACGACATTCTCAGTATGTTCTCCATAGAATCGCCCGAAAAGCCTTCAGCGGGTACATATGACAACGATTCGAGCGTTATCGACGTGGCAGAGGAGAGCCTCTCCGCTGTTGAGTCCGCAAAGCCCACAGCACCGCCCGTCATCGACGATATATCCGCAGCTCTCGAAGCAGCCCGCACCAACGCTCCAGGGTATGAAGCACCCGAACAGGCACCGTCGCCCGCAAAGGATGCAGAGACCGTAAGCGAGTGGGATCTCATTGCGAACCAGCTCTTCGGCGTAAACTCGGTCAACAACGACGCACCCAAGGCAGAGGCGCCCGCACAGCAGACAGCTCCCGCCGACGACGGCGTCAAGGCAGCCGTTCAGAACGCACCCAAGGCAGCCGAGCCCGCCGCAGAAGCACCGAGCGCGCTCAAGCCCGCCGTATATCAGGCTGAGGCTCCGATAATCGACGATATATCCGCAGCCGTAGACGCTGCGCAGAACGCGCCCAAGACTCTTGAGCCTGCCGTTCATCAGGCTGAGGCAGCCGCTATCGACGACGTTGCATCAGTGATCGAAGAAGCACCCAAGGCTATCGAGCCCGCCGTATATCAGGCGTCGGCGCCCGTCATCGACGATATATCCGCAGCAGTTGAAGCTGCACAGAACGCACCCAAGGCAGCCGCACCCGTTCAGCAGGCAGCTCCCGTCAAGGAAGAGGCACCCGTCATAGACGACATCGCCTCCGCAGTAGCAGC
>FNZT01000010.1:135187-193626 GCA_900109435.1 Ruminococcus sp. YRD2003
GCCGCTCAGAACGCACCCAAGGCAGCCGCACCCGTTCAGCAGGCAGCTCCCGCCAGGGAAGAGGCACCCGTCATAGACGACATCGCCTCCGCAGTAGCAGCAGCCGCTCAGAACGCACCCAAGGCAGTTGCACCCGCCCCCGTGAAGCCCATTTCCGTAAAGCCCGCGCCTGTAAATCCCGCACCCGCAGTACAGCAGACAGCCGCAGCTCCCGCAGGAATGCCCGCAATGGGACAGGTCATCTCCGTACCTCAGATAACAGGCTATGACGCTGCAAAGCAGCCCATATACACATATGTCCAGATGCAGATAACAGGCTACGGCGAGAACGGACAGCCCGTCCTCTCACCCGTTCCCGGACAGGAAATACCCGAGTTCGAGATGCCCTTCAACAAGAACACCCGTCTTCAGGAGGCTATCAGAGCAGCACAGGAGGTACCCACCTCAGCTCACGATATGACACCTGGTCAGAGAATAGCCGCAGCAGAAGCAGCGAAGGGCTCGCCCATAAGCGCGAACGTGTCCAAGATAGCGACGAATCCGCATTCAAGAGCTACATCACAGGCTTTCATCAACGCTATCTCCGAGTCGAAGGAATACGCGAACCAGAGCCTTACAGACACACAGGGACTCCAGCAGAGAACGCGTGTTATCGGCTCTATCGAGGACGTACTCTCACAGCTCGGTGACAACTCCATAAAGCAGAAGAAGGCTGTCGACGCACAGGTACAGCAGAGCATCCCTGCATTTCAGGAGTACAAAGCCCCCGCAAGGAGCACATCTTCAATGTCCTCAGCGCCGAGCAGACCCGCTCCGAAGCCCATGCCTGTCGACGACAGACCGCTCACAAAGGCAGAGCTCAAGGCGATGAAGAAGCAGGAGAAGATAGACGCCAAGTTCAGAAAGGAAATGGCAAAGAGGGGCGGTTATTGAAGTAACCTTTCCCCGTGAGTACGGCAATATGACTTAAACAGCGCAGGACATACCCGTTATGTCCTGCGTTGATATTATAATAATAGAAATGAGAGGGAAATCAATGGCATACAATGATATACTTGAGCAGCTCCGCGCAAAGCTCGGAGACTCGCCCGAGGAAAACGAAAAGATACTTAAAGAAGAGGGCAAGAGATTCGCAGGTGAAGGCAGCTACGACGGTTTGAAAGCAGTAGGCGAGCTCATTATGGAAAATATGCCCGAAGAGCGCCGCGAGGAGCTCAACCGCCTCACATACATCGACGGCAAGCGCCTCAACGAAGTCTACGACGAGATAGAAGCTCTCGTCAAGGAGAAGAAATATCTCGAAGCTCTCCCGAAGGCAGAAAAGCTCTACAAGAAGATATGCCTTGAATTCGCGGAGACCGAAAAGGCGAAGTTCGTATCGCTCCGCAACCCGTTCGAGGACAACCTCTGCCAGTTTCTTTTCAGTGAGGACAAGATACTCAACCGCACCCCGTTCAACTTCACGATGTACCTGACCACCTACGCCTACATTCTCATCGAGACGGGCGCAAACATAGACGCTATCCCCGTACTTGAAAAGGCGATAGCGTTCAATCCCATCGACGTAGCGCCGCGATTCGAGCTTGCGGAGATATACAAGCTCATCAAGAACAAGAAAATGGTGCTGGATGTCTCACGCGAGACATTGAGAGTAGCATACTCACCGCTGTCGATAGCCCGCTGCTACTCCAACATCGGCTACGCGCTGACCGATTCGGGCGACTACGAAGACGCGGCAGCGTTCTATGTAGCGAGCGTAATGTTTGCACCTAACCCCGCAGTCCCCTACGAGATGCAGCATCTTGCGAACCTCAAGGGCACGCCTATCAGGAAGCCGTCCATTGAGGAAATGGTAGCGGTAATGAAGAAGTACGATATCGAATACGGCCCCGACAAGCACGTAATAGAGGTATCTGCACAGCTTGCCGCGCATTACATGGGACTCGGCGACAAGGAGAACGCAGTACAGGCGATGAAGATAACATACAATCTCACGCTTGACGAAGATATCAAGAAGCTGATAATCCAGCTCGACCCGCGTGCGCAGATGCTTCGTCCGAAGGACGCATCTCAGACGGAGTATGAGCCCGAAGAAGCACCGAAATCGTAAGGAAAGGACGTCCGCTGAGCGGACGTCCTTTAACGTTCAACCGCCCGTATGCACACGCCGTCACCTATCCCCAAATGCAAATTTTTTATGCAGCAGTAATTTGCAGAAATTTATTGACAAATTAATAAAAGTAGGTTATAATATAAAGTGATAATTTATTCAAATTTTCATAGAAAGAGGGTAATATTATGGCAAACGAAAAAAGTCTGAAGGTCCTTATCGTCGACGATGATAAGAATATATGCGACCTGCTCAGGCTCTACCTCGAAAAGGACGGCTACAGCGTTATACTCTCTCACGACGGCGAGGAAGCGGTAGTCAAGTTCAACGCACTCAAGCCCGATATGGTGCTTCTTGATATAATGCTCCCGGGAATGGACGGCTGGCAGGTATGCCGCGAGATACGCAAAAAGTCCAATGTCCCGATAATAATGATAACGGCGAAGGGCGAGACCATCGACAAGGTCATCGGCCTCGAACTGGGTGCAGACGACTACATAGTCAAGCCGTTTGACGCCAAGGAAGTCATAGCACGCATCAACGCAGTTACCCGCAGAGTGGGCAACATCAACGTTGAGCCCGAGATAAAGGAAGTCCGCTATGACAAGCTCGTGGTGAATATGACGCGCTATGAGCTGAAGGTAAACGGAAAGAATATCGACACACCGCCGAAGGAACTCGAACTTCTCTACTATCTCGCTTCCAACCCCAACAGGGTCTATACCCGTGACCAGCTTCTTGACGAAGTATGGGGCTTTGAATACTACGGCGATTCGCGTACTATCGACGTCCACATCAAGCGTCTCCGCGAAAAGCTGGAAGGAGTGTCCGAAAAGTGGGCGCTCAAGACCGTATGGGGCGTAGGCTACAAATTTGAAGCAGAGGAAGAGGAATAAGCCTGCTCCGAAGCTTGTCATCATCGCAGGGGACAGGCTGTCCCCTGCTTTTTTGCGAGGTGATAACCCATGAACAAGAAAAAGAGCTCATACTACAAGCTGTTCAGGCTTGCGCTGATAATCGTAATCCTCGTGCTGCTGCTCATCGGTACGGTGATGATGAGCCTGTGCTCGGCAATTTACAAGAAGTCGAAGCTTGGCGAGATACAGTCCGTCGGCGAGCTTTACATCAGCAGTATAACGGAGGAATACCAGCGCAGCGGCGATGGCTATCTCGGGCAGGCACAGCACTTGCAGGAGATGTTCATGGGACAGTACGACGTGAGGATATACATCTATAACGAGCACGGAAGCTGTGTGCTGTCGGGCGACAGCGCAGCAGTCAGCGAGACCGCTCCCCTGCCCGTCAATATGCAGAAGGCGCTCGACGACGACGACTACCTCGACCTCAGCTCGAACACCATATCCCACAACAAGCCCTATCTCATCTACGGCTCGAAGGTATACCTCAAACAGTCCACGATGAAATACGTGCCCGTATACGTCCTTGTATACGGCAGCACCGACGAGCTCAACCTCTTCACCATCAAGATAGTCGCGCTGTATGTGCTCTTCGGCATCATCGGCGTAACGCTGTGCTATCTCCTGCTGAAAAACAGCATCAAGAAGCACATCGCATTTGAAGAGCACTTCCTCAAGGTGAGCGAGAAATACTCCAAGGGCGACTTCTCCGAGAAGCTCCCCACCGAGCTGCCTGGAAATCTGAAAGATATTTCCGAATGCGTGAACGCGCTCGCAGCAAACGTCGAAAAGAGCGAAGACACCAGCAAGACGTTCATCGCGAATGTCTCGCACGAGCTCCGCACGCCCATCACCACTATCGGCGGCTTTGTGGACGGCATACTCGACGGCACTATCCCCAAGAACCGCCAGCAGGAGTACCTTTTCCTCGTGTCGAACGAGATAAAGCGTCTGCGCATACTCATAACATCAATGCTGAACATGACGCGCTTTGAGTCGGGAACGATGCGCCCGAATTTCCGCGAGACCAACCTCACCGACCTCGTGATACAGGTCGTGCTGATGTTCGAGAAGAAGATAGAGGAGAAGCACCTGAATGTCGAGGAGCTCGACAGCCACCGCCTCACAGCGATAGTCGACGCCGACCTCATGCAGCAGGTGATATACAACCTTGTAGAGAACGCCGTGAAGTTCGTAAACGACGGCGGAACGCTCTCATTCCGCTTTGACAAGAAAGACGACATCTGCATCGTCGGTATCAGGAACACGGGCGAGGGCTTGAAGGACAGCGAGATACGTCAGGTATTCGACCGCTTCTACAAGACCGACTCCTCGCGCGGCAAAGACACCACAGGTCTCGGTCTCGGACTGTCCATCTCGCGCAAGATAGTGCATCTCCACAAGGGACACATCGTAGTCAAGAGCGTCGAAGGCGAGTATACCGAATTCCAGATACAGATACCCGTCGACCCCAGAGAAAAAGAAGACAAAAAGGATACAGAGAAAAAAGAAAAGCAGAGCTGACGCATTCGCAGCACTGCCAAAGGAGCAAATATGGACGATAACAACATATACACAGGCGGCGGCATAGTACCGCCCGCCTCTGATAATACATATATCCCCAAGCACGAAAAGGCGCCCGCCCCGCAGCAGGAGCAGCCCGCTCCCGCCCCGCAGCCGCCCCGCCCGCACAGACCCGTATACGACTCGTTCATGTATGAGCCGATAGGCTTCGACGAATACGACAGGATGAGCGCCGCCGAGATAAAGGCAGATGAGGAGCGCAGGGAAAGGAAGCTCCGCACAGCCCGCGAGAGGGCTATCCTCGTGCTGTTCTTCCTCATGGTGCTGCTTGCACTGACCGTATGCATAGTCGGGATAACGGCAGACCTGATACGCAGCAAGGACCATATGAAGGCTATAGGCGGCACGAACGTAGTGCTCTATCAGAACTCCAAACCCGAGGGCGCGAACGACCTTGAAAACTTTGTCGATGAAAACGGCAGATACACCACCGAAGGAGCAGCCGCAGCGGTGAAGGAGTCTATCGTCGAGATATACACCTACAGCGACCCCTTCCGCTCGACGCTGAAAGGCACGGGCTCGGGAGTAGTCCTCACGGCAGACGGCTACATAGTGACAAACGCGCACGTACTGCTTGCAGACGGCTACCACGACATCCACACCTGCGACAACAAGGTCTACAATGCCAAGATAGTGGGCAGAGACGCCAAGACCGATATCGCAGTCATAAAGGTCAACAATGCTGAGCTGTGTCCCGCAGTGCTCGGCGACTCCGACGAAGTAATAGTAGGCGAGAAGGTCATCGCCGTAGGCAATCCCGCAGGACTGTCGAACACGGTGACAGACGGCATAGTCTCGGCAGTGGGGCGCAAGATACGCAGCGATTCCACGGGCTTCGAGATGAACTGCATACAGACAAATGCCGCTATCAGCCCTGGCAACTCGGGCGGAGCACTTGTAAATATGTACGGACAGGTAATAGGCATCACGTCCTCGAAGTACGTCAGCAGCTCATATGAAGGACTCGGCTTTGCCATAACGATAAATGACTCAAAGCCCATAATCGAGGAGCTCATCAGCAACGGCTTTATCGGCGGAAGATTCCGTATAGGCATAACGCTTGTTGATATGTCCTCGGAATCGAAGATAGAGACGATAGAGGAGAAGCTTGGTTTCCCCATCCCCGAAGGATTTGAAGGCGTGTACATCGACGCATTCGACCCGAACTGCGACATTGCGAACACCGACCTCAAGGCAGGCGACTTCATCACAGCTATCAACGGCAAGTCCATCAAGACCTACGACGACCTCTACGACACGATAAGCGCCTCCTACGCCGCAGGAGACAAAGTACCCGCAACGTGTGCCCACGTAACTAAGGACGGCGACATAAGCTACTACAATATAGAATTCAAGCTCATGCCCGATACCTCGGGTGACTTCTAATCGGTAAGGCTTTTTGGTCGAACCGAGTTGACCCCCACAACTCCTCCTGCTGCACCCGCAACGGTCAGCAGGAGGAGTTTTCTTATATCTGCCGGAGCACCGACAGTGCAAAGTCCGACAATGCTGATAGCTGCATACAGTGCCGCTCCGCACGCTATGCCGCCGATAAGACCGTGACGGCGGTGGAACTTGCCGTAGATATAGCCTGCCGAGAAAGCACCGAGCGCAGCGGAGAGTGCAGCAAAGAATCCGACAAACTGCATATCTGCGAGCACGAAGTACGTCAAAGCCGCCGAAACGACGACCGAAATGAGCAAAGCAGCGCTCCCGCACAGCACAGCAGCCGCAAGGCTGAGTATAGGGTTAGCCCAGAGGCTCTGACGGTGTCGGCGCATAAAAAATGCCTCCTTATAGTATCGTTCATACGATTCTATGCGGAGGCATCGGCGATTATTCTTCGTCCTTATTCTTTTTCTTCTTGGAATTCTTTTCTGTCTCATCGACAGCAGCAGCAGTCTCGAGAGCGGACTTCTTTTTCGGAGCAGCCGCCTTAGCGCGCTCCTTAGCGCTTACATTCTCGGCGATAGCCCAGTTTTTCATTCTTATCTTGGTACGCTCGCCGCCTGTTTCGAGAACGATATTATCCTCAGCCACGCGGACAACGATACCGATGATACCGCCCGTTGTGATTACCTCGTCGCCTATCTGTACATTGCTCTGGAGCTCTTTCTGTTCCTGCTCGCGTTTTTTCTGGGGTCTGATGAGCATAAAGTAGAGCAGAACAAAGAAGAAACCGAGCGGAAGAACGAAAGTGAGCAGCGGGTTTGCGGTTTTTTGTGCAGTGTCCCCCGAAGCGGCAGCCTCGGTAGCGAAAGCGCTGACAGCGCAGTTCATTGACGCCGCAGCAGTCATAAGAGCTGTCGGTATAATAACGGCTAATTTCCTTTTCATAGTTATAACTCCTTATTCCGTAAAAATATCAATGCAAGGTATATTATAACACATTCCAAAGGATAATGCAAGCATTTTGCCGAATTTTTCGGTGAGAAGCCCCACCAACCAACTGTAGGGGCGGATATCATCCGCCCGAAAACGAACAGGTGAAACGACATTATGTAGGTGTCGACGCCCACGTCGACCCGCTGCTCCTCTCATACCTTACGTTCCCATTCTGTAGGGGCGGCGTCCCGCCGCCCGCCAACACACGCCCCAACCAACCAATTGTAGGGGACGGCGTCCTCGACGTCCCACAATTACGTAAGCGGCAAGCGATGTGTTATTTGCGGGCGCCCTACAAAAAAATGCGGCTGCCAGAGAGCTGACAGCCGCACGTTTTATGTGAATTAGTCCACAAGCTTGATAATAGCCATTTCAGCAGCATCGCCGCGGCGGGGACCGATCTTAACGATCTGAGTATAACCGCCGTTTCTGTCTGCATACTTGGGAGAGATCTCGTCGAAGAGCTTCTTAGCGACGGACTCCTTAGTTACGTATGACATTACCTGACGCTTGGAGTGCAGATCGGAATTCTTACCGATAGTGATCATCTTTTCTGCAACCGCACGAACTTCCTTTGCTCTTGTAACAGTCGTTTCGATCTGACCGTTCTCAAGAAGGAAAGTTACCATGCCTCTGAGCATAGCCTTTCTGTGGTCAGATGTTCTGCCCAGTTTTCTTGTACCCGGCATGTATTTCACTCCTTTACTAATATTTAAGTGATGGTTTAGTTATTCTTCTTCGGATGAGAGGTCAAAGCCCAGTGACTGGAGCTTTTCCTTGACCTCATCGAAGGATTTCTTTCCAAGGTTTCTAACCTTCATCATTTCTTCCTCAGACTTATTGATGAGGTCATCTACAGTATTGATTCCCGCTCTCTTTAAGCAGTTAAAGGAGCGCACCGATAAGTCAAGATCCTCAATGGTCATCTCAAGGATTTTCTCCTTGCCCTTTTCGTCCTTTTCGACGAGGACCTCAGCGATTCCGGACTCTTCAGAGAGCTCGATGAACAGCTTCAGATGCTCGTTGAGGAGATTGGCTGCCTGTGATAAAGCCTCCTTAGCGGAGATAGTACCGTCGGTCCATACCTCCATAGTGAGCTTATCATAGTCGGTAACCTGTCCGAGACGTGTGTCCTCCACGGTGTAGTTTACCTTCAGAACAGGCGTATAGATGCTGTCAACAGCGATGACATCAACGGGGAGGTTTATCTGCTTCTTGTTTCTTTCAGCGGAAACATAGCCTCTGCCTCTGTCGATAGTGATCTCCATATACAGCTTTGCGTCCTTGCCCAGCGTAGCGATGTGCATACCGGGATCGAGGATATTGACCTCAGAATCGGTCTTGATATCGCCCGCAGTTATCTCGCACTCGCCTTCAGCCTCTACGTATACAGTCTTGGGACCTTCTCCGTAGAGCTTAGCTGTAAGACCCTTGATGCTGAGGATGATCTCTGTGACGTCCTCTTTAACGCCCGGGATGGTGGACAGCTCATGATGAACCGTACCGTCCTTGCCCGAGAGCTTTACGGAAGTCACAGCCACACCCGGAAGTGAGGAGAGCAGCACACGTCTGAGGCTGTTGCCCAGTGTAATACCGTATCCGCGCTCAAGCGGTGCTAAAACGAATTTGCCGTATTTGCCGTCACTTTTAAGCTCGACGATGTCGATATCAGGCTTATTGATCTTTTCCAGCATAATGACCCTCCTGTTTCGCAATAATAATTATTTTCGAGTTCTGATATATCAAGCGATCCTACGATTACTTGGAGTACAGCTCGACGATGAGGTGTGTTGCTACCTCATAATCAATATCCTCTGCTGAGGGCATACGAGTAACTGTAGCTGAGAAATCGTCCTTCTTGGCATCGAGCCATGTAGGAACGATCCTGTCCTTAGTCTCTTCAACTGTAGCCTTGAACTTCTCGGAAGTTCTGTCCTTCTCTCTGAGAGCGATAACATCGCCAACCTTAACTCTGTAAGAAGGAATATTAACTTTCTGACCGTTTACAGTATAGTGGCTGTGAACGACAAGCTGTCTTGCCTCACGTCTTGTGAGAGCGAGACCCATTCTGTAAACAACGCTGTCGAGTCTGGATTCGAGAACAGTGATAAGGTTATCACCGGCCTTGCCCTCCATCTTCTCAGCGATAGAGAAGTAGTGTCTGAACTGCTTCTCAAGCACTCCGTAGATAAACTTCAGCTTCTGCTTTTCCTTGAGCTGGAGACCGTATTCGGAGATCTTCTTTCTGTTATTAGCATTCTTGAAGCGGATGGATTCCTTCTTTGAGACGCCCATTACAGCGGGGCTGATGCCCAGGTATCTGCACTTCTTAAGAATAGGTTCTTTCTGTACTGCCATATCAATTTACCTCCTCTTTCATCAGACGCGGCGTCTCTTAGGCGGACGGCATCCATTGTGCGGGATAGGAGTAACATCCTTGATCATTCTTACCTCAAGACCAACGGTCTGGAGTGCTCTGATAGCAGCCTCACGGCCTGCGCCGGGTCCCTTTACGTAAACTTCAACGTTCTTGAGACCGTGCTCCATAGCAGCCTTAGCAGCTGTCTCAGCAGCTGTCTGTGCAGCGAAGGGAGTAGACTTCTTAGAGCCTCTGAATCCGAGCTCGCCTGCGCTTGCCCAGGAGATAGCGTTGCCCTGAGTATCAGTGATAGTTACGATTGTGTTATTGAAAGTGGACTGGATATGAACTGCGCCGCTTTCGATATTCTTGCGCTCTCTACGTCTTCTGATAGTAGAGACCTTTTTACCTTTCTGCTGTGCCAAAGCTCATGACCTCCTTACTTCTTCTTGTTAGCGATAGTCTTTACAGGGCCCTTGCGGGTTCTTGCGTTTGTCTTGGTTCTCTGACCTCTTACAGGCAGACCCTTTCTGTGACGAACGCCTCTGTAGCAGCCTATTTCAACAAGTCTCTTGATGTTGAGTGCAGTCTCACGGCGGAGATCACCCTCAACGGTGTAGTTTGCATCGATATAGTCACGAAGCTTAGCTACATCCTCTTCTGCGAGGTCCTTAACTCTAACGTCAGGATCAACGCCTGTGGCAGCGAGGATATTAGTTGCAGTCTGACGACCGATTCCGTAGATATAAGTGAGACCGATCTCGATCCTCTTATTCTTGGGAAGGTCAACACCAGCTATTCTTGCCATATTGTTATTACCTCCATTATTGCAGCCGAGGATTAGCCCTGACGCTGCTTATGCTTAGGATTTTCGCAGATCACCATGATTCTGCCTTTACGTTTGATAACCTTGCACTTTTCGCAAATAGGTTTTACTGAAGGTCTGACTTTCATTGAAAATACCTCCTTAGCGGATAGCGGACCTTAGTCCTCGTTTACTTTACGCGCCAGGTGATACGCCCCTTCGAGAGGTCATACGGTGACATTTCAAGCTTCACCTTATCGCCTGGAACGATTCTGATATAATTCATTCTGAGCTTGCCGGAAACGTGAGAAAGAACCTCATGACCGTTCTCCAGCTGTACCTTAAACATTGCATTGGGAAGTGCGTCTGTAACAACGCCCTCAACCTCGATCACATCTTCTTTGGACACTTGAACAACCTCCTTACTCAGCGCTCAGCTGCCTGAGCTTTATCCTGAGCTGTTTATCAGTTATACCGTTAATATCTATCATGCTGTCGGTCGGTGAGAGATGCTTTATATTCTTCCGCTTGGGCTTATCAAGCTTTCTGCTCTTGCCGTCCGCGATGGAGCACCTGTTTCCCTCCGCAGCCGTCACGACGAAGAACCCTCCGCCGTCGCGTCCCGCATTGGCTTTCACGACCGAACCTACGTATATCTTCACAATAATTCCCTCCGTCAGGGCTGTGTCAAAATGACGGGACCATCAGGAGTTATTGCGATCATGTGCTCAAAGTGAGCTGACAGTGAACCATTCTTGGTAACCACGGTCCAACCGTCCTTGAGAGTTTTAACATCGTCGCCCTTGACATTTATCATGGGCTCTATACATATCGTCATACCCGAAACCAGTCTGGGACCGTGACCTTCACGTCCCCAATTCGGCACCTCGGGTGATTCGTGTACCTCTCTGCCGATACCGTGGCCGCAGTAATTTCTTACGATCCCGTAGCCTCGTGAAGCGCAGTATTCTTCCACAGCATGTGAGATATCTCCGACTCTTGCGCCCGCCTGAGCCTTCGAGATGCCTTCAAACAGGCTTTTCTCGGTGACCTCAAGCAATGCCTTTGCCTCATCAGAAATCTTGCCTACGGGGAAGGTCCAGCAGCTGTCGGCATTGAAGCCGTTGAACGCAGCTCCCGTGTCGATGCTTACAATATCGCCTTCCTTTAACCTTCGGCTTGCCTTAGGGATACCGTGGATGACCTCCTCGTTTACCGAGATGCAGGCATTCGCGGGAAATCCGTAAAGCCCTTTAAAGCAGGACTTGACGCCGTGCTTGGCATAAAACTCTCCGACGAGCTTATCGACGTCGAGCGTAGACATTCCTGCCCTAAGTTTTTCGCCCGCATACCATATTGCGCCGCAGGTAATTTTACCTGCCTCACGCATTATGGCTAATTCGGACTTTGATTTTATGGTTATGCTCATTACTTGACACCTACGGCAGCAAGTGTGAGCTTGGATGTTTCAGCAACTTCCTCCTGACCCTTTACGGTAACAAGTTTGCCCTGTTTCTCGTAATAGTCCTTGAGGGGAGCTGTCTTTTCGTGATAAGTAGCGAGACGGTCGAGCACTACCTCGGGCTGATCGTCCTTGCGGATAACAGTCTTGTCGCCGCACTTATCGCAAACGCCCTCGACCTTAGTGGGCTTGTATTCAACGTGGTAAGAAGCGCCGCAGCCCTGGCAGACACGTCTGCCCGAAACTCTCTGCTTGATAGTCTCGTCTGCAACGTCTATCTCAATTACCTTGTCTATCTGTATACCCATAGCGTCGAGTGCCTCAGCTTGCGGAACTGTTCTCGGGAAGCCGTCGAGGATGAAACCGTCCTTGCAGTCGTCCTCGGCGATACGCTCCTTGAGGATACCGATAACGATATCGTCGGAAACGAGCGCGCCCGCGTCCATAGCAGCCTTGGCCTTGAGACCGTACTCAGTGCCGTTCTTGGCAGCCTCGCGAAGAATGTTACCTGTGGAGATCTGGGGGATATTCAGAGCATCGGAAACTACCTCAGCCTGTGTACCCTTGCCTGCGCCGGGAGCGCCTAAGAAAATAAGATTCATATTTATGTCCTCCATGTCAGGGGCTTATGAAAGGAATCCCTTGTGGTGTCTCATCATAAGCTGTGATTCGAGTGTACGTGTAGTCTCAAGCGCAACGCTTACTGCGATGAGGATAGTAGTACCGCCCATAGACATATGGTTGAGCTTTTCGTCAGCCATAGAGAAGAATATCGGGATAACAGCGATGATTCCGAGGAATACCGCACCTACGAGAGATATCTTGGAGAGAACTCTCTGGATGTAGTCCGCAGTGGGCTTACCGGGTCTGATGCCGGGGATGCCGCCGTTGGACTGACGGAGGTTATTGGCTATCTCGACGGGGTTGTACTGTATCGAAACGTAGAAATAGTTGAACGCTATAATGAGTACGAAATAGATCGCAGCGTATCCGAGGCTTCTTGTTGAGAAGAAGTCGCAGAACTTAGCATAGAAGCTGCCGTCGTGGGGATTCTCCTTGAAGAGCTGAATGGTCTGCGGGAGAGCCATGAACGACATAGCGAAGATGATAGGCATAACGCCGCTCATCATAACCTTCATGGGTATGTGCGTTTTCTGACCGCCGTACTGCTTTCTGCCAACGACGCGCTTAGCGTACTGTATCGGGATACGTCTTTCAGCCTCATTCATGAATACGATGAACGCAAACTCGAAGATGATGAATACGAGGTATCCGAGAGTTACCCAGAGGTACTTTGAAGGCTCGTCGATAGTATAACCGATGAGCTTGCCTGCATCAACAGGGAAGCGGGCTGCGATACCTGCGAAGAGGAGCATGGAAACGCCGTTTCCGATACCCTTGTCGCTGATACGGTTGCCCATCCAGACTACGAACGAAGCGCCCGCAACGAAAGTAACGATAATAACGATAGCAGCAAATATGCCGTAACCGCCGTCCGCATACTTGAGAGCATCTCCGAGGAGATTGCCGTCGTTGTCGGTAACACCCGTCATACGTCTGAGGATCATGTAGTAGCCTGCACCGAGCACAACAGAGAGCACAAGTGCAACAGCCGCCGTGATCTTATTGAGTTTCTTTCTGCCTTCCTCGCCCTCGTCCCTGAGCCTCTCAAGAGGCGGCAGCGCGTAGGTGAGGAGCTGCATGATGATCGACGCATTGATGTAAGGCGTGATCGAGAGTGAGAAGATAGTAGCCTGCGAGAGCGCACCACCTGTAATAGTGTTGAGGTACTCGAGGAAGTTGCCGTTTACGGCATTGCTGTCCATCCAGGCGTTGACTACTTCCGTGTTAAGATAGGGAACAGCGATAGCGCTTCCCAATCTGAAGATGATGACCATGAGTAATGTGTATAAAAGCTTTTTCCTTATCTCGGGAACGCTCCAAGCACGTTTCAGTGTCTGAAACACATTACATCACCTCAGTCTTTCCGCCTGCCTTTTCGATCTTCTCAACAGCGCTCTGTGAGAATTTTGCAGCTTTGACTGTCAGCTTAGCGGTAAGCTCTCCGTTTCCGAGGACCTTTACGCCGTCATACTCCTTCTTGATAAGGCCTGCTGCCTTGAGGAGCTCAGCGTCAACAACGGTACCGTCCTTGAACTTGTTGAGGTCTGATACATTAACGATCGCAAACTTGCTTGCGAAGATGTTGTTGAAGCCTCTCTTGGGTATACGTCTTGCGAGGGGCATCTGACCGCCTTCAAAGCCGATCCTTACGCCGCCGCCGCTTCTTGCATTCTGACCCTTGTGACCCTTGCCTGCTGTCTTGCCGTTGCCCGAGCCGTGACCTCTGCCTACACGCTTAACAGCCTTGTTGGAATCAGCTGCGGGAGTTAATTCGTGAATTTTCATTCTTGTTGCACCTCCTTGCTTACGCTTCTGTAACCTCGATGAGGTGTGAGATCTTGTTGATCTTGCCCTGTGTCTGAGCGTTGTCGGGCTGAGTAGTTACGTCGCCGACTTTACGAAGGCCGAGTGACTGAGCAGTAGCGATCTGATCCTTTTTTCTGCCTATGAGGCTCTTTACGAGCTTGATATTCTTAGCCATTTGTCAGTCCTCCTTAACCTAAAATTTCCTTTACAGACTTGCCTCTCTTTTCAGCAACGTCCTTAGCGGAAGTGCAAGCCTTGAGGCCGTCGATAGTAGCTCTTACAACGTTGCAGGGGTTATTGGAACGAAGAGACTTTGTTCTGATATCCTTGATACCTGCTACCTCGATGACTGCACGAACAGGACCGCCTGCGATAACGCCGGTACCGGGTGCAGCGGGCTTCATGAGGACTCTGCCTGCGCCGAAAGCGCCGATGACCTCGTGAGGGATAGTTGTACCCTTGAGGGCTACCTTGCAGAGGTTCTTCTTTGCGTCCTCGATACCCTTGCGGATAGCGTCAGGAACTTCTCCCGACTTACCGAGACCAAAGCCTACTGTGCCATTGCCGTCGCCGACAACAACGAGTGCCGAGAACTTCATGATACGGCCGCCCTTAACAGTCTTTGAAACTCTGTTTATGGCAACGACCTTCTCCTGAAACTCGGGAGCCTGTGTTTCTATATTAGCCATTGTTTTACCTCCCTCTTAGAACTTTAATCCGTTTTCGCGAGCGCCCTCAGCCAGAGCCTGAACTCTGCCGTGATAGAGGTAGCCGCCTCTGTCGAAAACGACCTCGCTGATACCCTTATCAGCTGCGTTCTTAGCGATGAGCTCGCCGACCTTGCGTGCACCGTCAACGTTGCCGCCGTTGCCCTCAAAGCCCTTGTCCATGCTGGATGCAGAAGCAAGAGTAACGCCGTTTATGTCGTCGATGAGCTGTGCATAGATGTGCTTTGATGAACGGAATACATTAAGGCGGGGACGCTCAGCAGTTCCGGAGATCTTCGCGCGTACTCTGCGGTGTCTCTTTAATCTTGCCTTATTGCTGTCAAACTTTTTTACCATAGCAATTTGCTCCTCCTAATTACTTCTTGCCCTTACCGGCCTTACCTTCCTTGCGGATGATATGTTCGCCTTCATATCTGATGCCCTTGCCCTTATACGGCTCAGGCGGACGCTTCTCGCGTATCTCAGCTGCAAACTGACCTACAGCCTGCTTGTCGATACCGTTAACGATGATCTTGTTGGGCTGGGGAACATCGAGCTTGATAGCGTCTGTTTCCTCAATAACAACGGGGTGAGAGTAACCGAGGTTAAGAGTAACCTTGTTGCCGCTCTTTGCAGCACGATAACCAACGCCCTCGATCTCGAGAGTCTTGGAGTAACCGTTTGTAACACCCTCTACCATGTTAGCGATAAGAGTTCTTGTAAGACCGTGAAGTGAACGGTGACGCTTGTCATCGCTGGGTCTTGTAACTGTTATAGCAGCAGCGTCGATCTCGATGCCGAGCTCGCGGCTGAACTGTCTTGTAAGTTCGCCCTTAGGTCCCTTGACTGTGAGGCAGTTATTATCGTTCTTGACCTCTACACCTGCGGGAACTGCGATAGGCATTCTTCCTATTCTTGACATAATAGCTCCTCCTTACCAGATGTATGCGAGTACCTCGCCGCCGACATTGAGCTCTCTTGCCTTCTTGTCGGTAACGATACCCTTTGAAGTTGAAACGATGGCGATACCCAGACCCTTGCGGACCTTGGGCATATCTGCGCAGCTTGAATAGATACGCAGACCGGGCTTGGAAACTCTTCTGAGCCCTGTGATTACAGGTGACTTATTGTCGCCGTATTTGAGCGTGATCCTTATAACACCCTGCTTTCCGTCTTCTATTACCTGAAAGCCCTTAACGTAACCCTCATCAACGAGGATCTGAGTGATAGCCTTCTTAACATTAGAAGCGGGAACGTCAACTGTGGCGTGCTTAGCAGTATTCGCATTGCGGATTCTTGTTAAAAGATCAGCGATTGTATCAGTGATTTGCATACAGATGACCTCCTTTTCGTATTTTTACCAGCTTGCCTTCTTAACGCCGGGGATCTGTCCGTCGTGAGCAAGCTCTCTGAAGCATATACGGCAGATGCCGAACTTTCTGAGATATGCGTGCGGTCTGCCGCAGATCTTGCATCTGTTATATGCTCTTGTGGAATACTTGGGAGTTCTCTGCTGCTTATTGATCATTGCCTTTTTAGCCATTTTTCTTCCTCCCTGATCACTTGATGAACGGAGCGCCGAGGAGAGAGAGGAGCTCTCTTGCCTCTTCATCCGTGTTAGCTGTTGTGATGAAGTTGATATCCATACCTCTTACCTTGTCGATCTTGTCATACTCGATCTCGGGGAAGATAAGCTGTTCCTTGATACCTGTTGAATAGTTGCCCTTGCCGTCGAACGAATTAGCGCTGATGCCTCTGAAGTCACGAACGCGGGGGAACGCAACGTTGAAGAGCTTGTCAACGAATTCATACATCTTCTCGGATCTGAGTGTTACCTTAACACCGATAGGCATACCCTCACGAAGCTTGAAGTTAGCGACCGACTTCTTAGCTCTGCACACGATAGGCTTCTGACCTGTGATAGCAGCGAGATCGGTCATGATAGCGTCGATGACCTTAGCGTTGTCCTTTGCCTCACCTGCGCCGACATTGATAACGACCTTGTCGAGCTTCGGGATCTGCATAACGCTCTTATAGCCGAACTTCTTCATAAGTGCAGGAGCAACGTCGCTAACATAATAATCCTTTAATCTTGCCATGTCGTTTCTCCTTTATTATTCAAAAGACTTGCCGCACTTCTTGCAAACGCGGAGCTTCTTGTCGCCCTCGATAACGTGACCAACTCTTGTGGGCTTGCCGCACTTGGGGCAAACGAGCTGGACCTTTGAAGCGTAAACGGGAGCCTCAGTCTTGACGATACCGCCCTGCTGACCGACTCTTGTGGGCTTTACGTGCTTTGTGATAACGTTGATTCCCTCAACGATGACCTTGCCCTCCTTGGGGCTTACCTGTGCGACTTTACCGGTCTTTCTGTCGCCGTTCTTCTCGTACTTGTCTTCATACTTGCCTGTGAGAAGGATAACAGTGTCACCGGTTTTTACGTGAACTTTACTCATAATCGAATGACACCTCCATTAAAGAACCTCGGGAGCGAGGCTGAGGATCTTCGTGTATTCCTTTTCACGGAGCTCCTTAGCAACAGGTCCGAAAATACGGGTACCCTTGGGGTTCTTGTCTTCCTTGATAATAACAGCAGCGTTCTCATCGAAGCGGATATAAGTTCCGTCCTCTCTTCTGAGACCCTTTGCTGAACGAACGATAACTGCCTTTACAACGTCGCCCTTCTTTACAACGCCTCCGGGTGTTGCTTTCTTAACGGAAGCAACCACTACGTCACCGATATTTGCATATCTGCGGCGTGTACCACCCAGAACTCTGATACACATAAGCTCCTTAGCGCCTGTGTTATCAGCGACCTTTAAATAAGTCTGCATCTGTATCACAGCGAGTTCCTCCTTTCAAAGCTTAACGCTTTATATCAAAATTACTTAGCCTTTTCGATGATATTGGTAACGCGCCATCTCTTATCCTTGGAAAGCGGGCGTGTCTCCATGACCTCAACGCGGTCGCCGATCCTGCACTCATTGTTCTCATCGTGAGCCTTGAGCTTAACGGTACGCTTGATGATCTTCTTGTAAAGCGGGTGTTTAACGTTATCAACGATAGCAACTACGACGGTCTTATCCATCTTATCGCTTACAACCTTACCTACTCTTGTTTTTCTAAGGTTTCTCTCAGTAGACATTAGCTAAATCCTCCCTTTCTTACTGCTGCGCGAGCTCTGCGGCACGCAGAGACGTCTTTATGCGAGCAATATCCTTCTTTACAGCGTTAAGACGTGCTGTATTGTCGAGCTGATTTACAGCGTGCTGAAAGCGGAGAGCGAAAAGCTCCTCTTTCAGGCTTACGAGCTTCTCGTTGAGCTCATCTACTGACATTTCTCTTATCTCTGATGCCTTCATTACTGCTCAACCTCCTGCTCTGCCTTAGTTACGAACTTACACTTGATGGGGAGCTTGTGCATAGCGAGACGCATAGCCTCTCTTGCCGTTTCCTCAGCAACGCCCTTGATCTCGAAGAGCACTCTGCCGGGCTTAACAACAGCTACCCAGTACTCGGGTGAACCCTTACCTGAACCCATTCGTGTTTCAGCGGGCTTCTCTGTGATGGGCTTGTCAGGGAATATCTTTATCCAAACCTGACCGCCACGCTTGATGTAACGTGTCATAGCGATACGGGCAGACTCGATCTGGTTGGAGGTTATCCAAGCGGGCTCGAGTGCCTGAAGACCGTAATCACCGTAAGTTACCTTATTTCCTCTGTATGCCTTACCCTTCAGACGTCCTCTGTGGACTCTGCGGTACTTTACTCTCTTTGGAAGCAGCATTACTGATTACCTCCTTCTCTCTTAGCGTCACGGTTGAAGTTTCTGCCGTTGCCGCCGCGTCTGTTGCCGTCACGTCTGTCATCACGGCGACGTCTGTCGTTTCCGCGGTCGTTCTTTCTCTCAACCTTTTCTCTCTGAGCAGCAGCCTTAGCAGCATCGCCCTTGAGAACTTCGCCCTTGTATATCCAAACCTTTACGCCGATCTTGCCGTATGTTGTATCAGCCTCAGCGAAACCGTAGTCGATATCAGCACGGATAGTCTGGAGCGGGATAGTACCCTCGTGGTAGCTCTCGCTTCTTGCGATCTCGGCACCGGCAAGTCTGCCTGAAACCTTGACCTTGATACCCTTCGCGCCGAGACGCATTGTTCTGCCGATAGACTGCTTCATAGCTCTTCTGAAAGAAACGCGGTTCTCGAGGTCGAGAGCGATCTTCTCGGCAACGAGTGTAGCATCCATATCGGGCTGCTTAACTTCGATGATGTTCACGAATACCTGCTTCTTCATCATCTTTTCGAGCTGTACTCTGAGCTTCTCTATTTCAGCGCCCTGTCTGCCGATAACGATACCGGGCTTAGCGCAGTGGATGTGGATCCTCACCTTATCGTTGAAGCGCTCGATCTCAATTCTGGGAACACCAGCAGCATATAAGCTCTTCTTAATGAAATTACGAACGTTGTAGTCCTCAACGAGAGTGTCGCCGAAGTGTGCCTTATCGGCATACCAGCGTGAATCCCAATCCTTAATAACGCCGACACGGAGTCCGTGCGGATTAACTTTCTGTCCCATAATCAGACCTCCTTGGGATTATTCTTTTTCTTTAAGAACAACTGTTATATGTGATGTTCTCTTTAAAATTCTGTATGCTCTACCCTGTGCTCTGGGCATGATCCTCTTCATTATAGGACCGGGTGTAACGAAGCACTCTGCAACATAGAGGTTATCGCCGTCCATGCTGAAGTTGTTCACACCGTTTGCCTGAGCAGACTTTACAAGCTTTGAAACGATAGGACTTGCAGCCTTAGGAGTAAGATCTAAAGTAGCCAGTGCGATGTCAACCGGCTTGTTTCTGATGAGATCGAGAACGATCTGCACCTTTCTGGGTGATATACGAGCATTTCTTAAATAAGCTCTTGCTTCCATCATTCAGCTCCTCCTTTCGCTTACTTCTTACCGTTGTTGGATGTCTTGGAGCCTGCGTGGCCCTTGTATGTTCTTGTAGGTGCGAACTCGCCGAGCTTGTGACCTACCATATCCTCTGTTACATAAACCGGAACGTGCTTGCGACCGTCATGAACAGCGAATGTGTGACCTACGAAGTCAGGGAAAATCGTGGAAGAACGGCTCCATGTCTTGAGAACCTTCTTCTCGCCTGCCTCATTCATTGCAACGACCCTCTTCAGGAGAACTTCCTGGACATAAGGTCCCTTTTTGATACTTCTACTCATTTATCAAGTTCCTCCTTTCAGATTACTTGCCGTTGCGGCGCTTTACGATGAACTTATCTGTTCTGTGGTGCTTCTTGCGTGTCTTATAGCCGAGAGCGGGCTTGCCCCAAGGGGTAACAGGTCCGGGACGGCCGACAGGTGACTTACCCTCACCACCGCCGTGCGGGTGATCGCAGGGGTTCATAACAGAACCGCGGACTGTAGGTCTCCAGCCCATGTTTCTTACACGACCGGCCTTACCGTAGTTTACGTTCTCGTGGTCGATGTTGGAAACCTGGCCGACAGCAGCCTTGCAGCCTATCGGAACTTTTCTCATCTCGCCGGAGGGAAGTCTGATAAGAGCATATCCGCCCTCCTTGCCCATGAGCTGAGCCTGGTTGCCTGCGCTTCTAACGAGCTGAGCGCCCTTGCCGGGGTAAAGCTCGATAGCGTGGATGAATGTACCAACAGGGATGTCCTCGAGCTTGAGAGCGTTGCCGGGCTTGATATCAGCCTCGGGGCCGGACTCTACCTTGTCGCCAACCTTCAGACCGTTGGGAGCGAGGATGTATCTCTTCTCGCCGTCCTCATACTGAACGAGAGCGATGAAAGCGCTTCTGTTGGGATCGTACTCAAGAGTCTGAACAACAGCGATCATGTTGTCCTTGTCACGCTTGAAATCTATAACGCGGTACTTTCTTCTGTTACCGCCGCCTCTGTGGCGAACTGTGATTCTGCCGTAGCTATTTCTTCCCGACTTCTTCTTCATAGGCTCGAGAAGGCTCTTCTCGGGCTCTACCTTAGAGAGTACCGAATAATCGGTAACAGTCATCTGACGTCTGGAAGGAGTAGTAGGCTTGTAGGTTTTAATAGCCATTTCAATTTTCTCCTTTAATGCGTTTTCGCGGGAGCATTACTCCCATACTTGTTCTTCCTTATTAAAAGGTATCAACTATTAATACATACCCTCGAAGAACTCGATAGCCTTTGAATCCTCGGTAAGAGTAACGATAGCCTTCTTCCAAGAAGCAGTCATACCCTCATATCTGCCGAGGCGCTTAGCCTTGCCGCTCACGTTCATTGTGGTGACCTTGTCGACCTCAACGCCGAAGAGCTTCTCAACAGCCTTCTTTATCTCGGGCTTAGTAGCGTCCTTAGCTACTTTAAAGGTGTACTTTCCTGCCTGAAGACCGTCCATAGACTTCTCAGTGATAACGGGCTTGAGGATGATATCCTGTGCTGTTTTCATTATGCGTACACCTCCTCTATCTTTCCTACGGCATTCTTAACAACGATGAACTTGTCATAGTTGAGGATGTCGTATACGTTAAGGGTGTTTACAGCAGCTGTCTTAACACCGGGGATGTTAGCAGCGCTCTTTATAACCTTTGCGTCAGCCTCAGCAGTAACGATGAGAGCCTTGCCCTCAACGCCGAGAGCCTTGAGCATATCAGCGATAGTCTTTGTCTTGTAGCTGTCGAGAGCGAGAGCATCAAGAACTATCATATTGTTATCGAGCACCTTAGTGGAAAGAGCAGACTTCATAGCAAGTCTTCTTACTTTCTTATTGAGTGCGTATCTGTAATCTCTGGGCTTGGGACCAAGAGCAACGCCGCCGTGGTACCACTGAGGAGCACGTGTCGAGCCCTGTCTTGCATGACCTGTACCCTTCTGTCTCCAGGGCTTTCTGCCGCCGCCGCTTACTTCGGTTCTTGTAAGAGTGGACTGTGTGCCCTGTCTCTGGTTAGCGAGGTAGTTTACAACCATTGCGTGCATAACAGCTTCGTTGGGAGTGATACCGAAGATCTCGTCGTTGAGCTCTGTCTCGGATACCTGCTTGCCGGCCATATCAAATACTGAAATTGTAGACATTAACGTTTCCTCCTTCCTTAAGCCTTAACGCTGTCAACGATATATACGATTCCGCCCTTAGGACCGGGAACTGCACCCTTGATAGCGATGAGATTGTTTTCTGCGTCTATCTTAACGATCTCGAGGTTCTGAACAGTCACCTGCTCTGCGCCCATGTGACCTGCCATGCCCTTGCCCTTGTAGATACGGGAAGGAGACGAGCAAGCGCCCATGGAACCTGCCTGTCTGTGAACAGGGCCTGTACCGTGAGTTTCCTTGAGTCTGTGCTGATTGTGACGCTTTATAGCGCCTGCGAAGCCCTTACCCTTGCTTGTGCCGATGACGTCGATAGCGTCACCCACAGCAAATGTGTCAGCCTTAACGATGTCGCCCACATTGAGAGCGTCACAGTCATCGAGTCTGAACTCCTTGAGGTTCTTCTTGCAAGCAACGTCAGCCTTATCGAAGTGGCCCTTCATAGGCTTGTTTACTCTCTGTACCTTTACGTCGCCGTAGCCGAGCTGAAGTGCAGCGTAGCCGTCATTCTCAACGGTCTTCTTCTGTACCACAACGCAGGGACCGGCTTCAACTACTGTTACAGGAATCACTTTTCCTGCTTCGTCGAAGATCTGAGTCATACCGATCTTCTTGCCGATAATGCCTTTCTGCATATCATTTTCCTCCTGTTAGGTTATTGGTTGACGAAGGTCGTCAACATGACCGGCGGACTACCGCCATACCGCTTCCCGAGCGGCGATTTCAAGCGTAATATCGGTCAATTACTTGACTTCCATAACAACGTCTACGCCTGCGGGGATCTCGAGCTTCTCGAAAGCAGCTGATGTCTTGTCTGTGGGACGGAGAACATCGATAAGTCTCTTGTGAGTTCTCATCTCGAACTGCTCGCGGCTGTCCTTGTACTTGTGTACAGCGCGAAGGATAGTAACAACTTCCTTATCTGTGGGGAGCGGGATAGGACCCGAAACTCTCGCACCGCTTCTCTTAGCCGCCTCAACGATCTTAGCTGCAGCGATGTCTACTGTAGCGTGATCGTAGCCCTTGATCTTGAATCTGATCTTTTCGTTGACTGCCATGATTTCGCCTCCTTGAAAAATTTTGGGGACGCTTCTTGGGATACACACGTTTCCGTGTGTTTCATGCTTGACCGTATTAAAAAAGCTCGAAAAATCGTTATTTTCCGAGCCGCGTTCAGACATATTGAGACACAAAGTGAGCATAGCAAGCGCATACGCAAGCTGCGCCTGATGCATAACACGAACTGTGTTCATTATCCCATTCGCCCGGTTTAAAATCGGACATACTCCACGGAAATTCCCTGTCAGACCGACAGCAACCTTCCGCTTCCTCGCATATCTTTTTGCAGTCGCGCACGGATCAGGGTGCGCTCAACAATGACAATTATACCATATATTGAGGGCAAATGCAAGCATTGGCAAAATTTTGCCTGTAGAACTTTACAGATAATTCCGTCAAAATTTTGTGAGATTGTCACAACGAGCGCTTTGTAGGGGGCGATGCCCACATCGCCCCGCAAATCAAACGAACAATTAACATAATGTAGGGACACGCATTGTAGGGGCGCATTCCGTGCGCCCGAATAAAAAGGCGTTGTCATCGCGCGCGGAATAATTCCGCGGGCATATCAATTGTGAACTGCCACAAGGGGACGCCCTCTCTTGCAGGGCGTCCCCAGCAACAGAGTTGCATATAGCTGCGAAAGCCAAATCAAAGATTTGGTACGCAGCTTATCTCGAAAAACAGTCCGCCGGACTGTTTTTCGATTCATCCCCTTGCGGAGCGCGCTTTGGTGTGGGACGCCGTCCCACACCCTGCTGGGGCGCTGCCCCAGACCCTGCCAAAGGGACGCAGCCCCTTTGGAATCCCAATGTTCGCGCCATACCTTGTCAAAATCGGCAGATACCTCCGCGCAGCATAACTACAAAAGAGGCGGGATATCCCGCCTCTCTGCAAAATCAGTCCTTCTCCTCGTCGCGTTTTTTCTTTTCCTCAGCCATATTCTCGGTATTGAGGAAGGAGGCGGGGTCATAGCAGATACCCTGATAGCGGACCTCGAAGTGGCAGTGGTCGCCGAAGGAGTTGCCCGTATTGCCGACGAAGCCTATGAGCTGCCCCTTCTGTACGTACTCGCCCTCGACCGCATAAACGGATATCATGTGACCGTAAACGGTGGCATAGCCGCCTGGGTGCTCGATCATAACGACATTTCCGTAACCGCCCGAGTTCCAGCCCGCCGACACTACCTCACCCTCCTCGGCAGCGTATATCTCCGTACCCTCGGGAGCAGCGATATCAAGGCCCTTATGGTTACGGTCACTGATGAAGGTATCGCTTACCCAGCCGCCGTCGAGCGGCCAGCCGAACTCTCCCGTGCCCGTGAGGGGCTGACCGAAGAAGCAGGTATCGGGGTTATCAGGCATAGCGGAGTAAGTACCGTAGCCGATGACCTCCATGACGGGGTTTTTAGTGATATTATTGCTGATGACCTTGCGCGACGCTTCGATGCCGTCGATATAGGTTATCTCCACCTTGCTCTCTTTTTCGCCGCGCTCGCCCTTTGTCAGGGTAGCAACGACGCCGACATTGAGCGCACTTGTCTCGACCTCAACGGTCTCATACTCGAGGAAGGAGAGCGTGTCCATTTCGCGGACATACTGAATTGGCAGGTAGCTCTCGGTCTGAATGACATTTATCATCTGACCGTCTCTGAGCTCAACGCCGATATCGGGATTAAGCTCATTTATCTTCTCGAGCTCCATACCGTACTTCTGTGCGACGGTGACGATATTATCGCCCGCCTGAGCGACATAGACGCGTTTTTTCTCCTTTGCGGAGGTAAGCTGAGCGATGGTCTCGTCCTCCGATTTTACACTGTTTCGGAGGTAAATACCCTTTGTATACTCTATTTTATTGACGTAGGAAACGTCCCTGACGGTGCCTTTTACATCGTAGTTGAGGAGCCTGTCCTCGAGCGCATCCTCGACAGCCTTCTTGTTGCTGACAGCTCCGACGAAAGAGCCGTCGATGTAGATACCGTAAGCCTCGGTGAGGTCCTCATCGGAAGCTTCGAGCATCTTGTCCGCGAGCTGACCCGCGGTAATGAACTTGTCGTCATCGGATATAACGCGGAGCGAGAGCTTTGCGGACATATCAAGAGCCTCACCGTTATCGGAGTAAGCGACTCTCTGCTTGACATCGCGCGCGGCGGAATCGAAGTCGGACTCTGCTGAGATAATGCCTATCTCATGCCCGTTGTACTCGACAGCAATACCGTATTCGAGACCCGAGCCGAAGCGCACGACCCCCACAAGGAAGGCGATGCAGAGTATCGGGAGCGTGTAGTTGAAGGCAGTGTAGATGACGCCGTTCTCGCCGAAGAAGAAGGAGCCGACGAAGTTGACGAGCGCGGTGATGTACTCGCGTTTGCCCTCTTTTTTAGCTTTGCGCACCTTTCGTGTGAGCTCGTTCGAGAGCTTGACACGGCTTCGGAATGACTCGGTAAACTCTCTCCAGAGCCATAAAATACCGCCGCCAACAGCCTTTAACATGTCCCGAAGCTCGGCGGCGATGAAGCAGAGGGTCTTTATCACGGCGAGCAGTATAGCCGCAATGAACTTGAAAGTGCAGTGAGCGGCGCGGACAAAAAGGCTTGTCACAGCGTCGGCTGCGTTATGGAAAATGCCCAAAAAGCGATACTCCTCTCCATAGTTTTAATGTCAGCTCGTCCATTTTGCCCTTCAGTTCAGACCGAGCCTGACGCCAATAAATGCAAATCGAAAATTTGCAATTTTTTTAACAATCAGCGTTCCCGAGCGAAGTTCGGGTCAGCAAATGCCTAAAAGCGGTTATTGAAGACACATTATATCAATGTCTGCTCAACAACTAAAAATTGGCATCATATAGCTTTTTAAAGCCGATTTTTAGTTGTCATGGTGCAAGAAAAACAAGGATATTGATATTTTCTTGCACTTTGTTTTGCCCTTCGTGGCAAAAAGAGCTTGACCTCAATTAATGCGGCGCGCAAATTCCAAATATTGTAAAGAATTTGCGCTCTCCGAACGAAGTTCGGGGCAATAACCGCCTAAAAGCGGTTATTGGAGACACATTATATTATAGCTTATTCTTGGAAAAAAACAACGGGAAAAGGGCTCGAAAAAAGTCATCAGGCGGGAATTTTGTAGGTCTGCACAAAAATCAGGCTGTATTTAGGGCAATACCGCACAAAGCTTGTGCTGGAGATGCGCCGACAGATTTTTCGTCAGATTGTATAGAAATTCCACAGGCATACTGACGTATGTCAAGGAATTTCTGTGCATGATGACGGAAAATATGCAAGCATATCCAGTACAAAGCATTCAGGCGGGCTTTGTGCGGTGTTGCCTTAGCTAACTGTTTTACCGTCGTCTGTGCAAGTGCAGCAGCGACCCGCAGGAGCAGATATCACCCGACCGCAAACAAGCACACATACCGAAAAATCGGCATCTGCGGGTGTTCAGCTTCCCGTGGACAGGCGCAGGGACACTTCCGCGCGTTGTCGGCTCCGCATAATTATTGCGGACAGACACGCGGGGCTGTCGCTGCAAGCTCAGGTTTTTCAGCCAACAGCAGAGCACAGTTTTGCGTCCGTTAAAGCGTATATATTGTTTTATAAGTTGACGCGGTATGCTAAATCATTAATCTGATATACACGCTTATATACGCTGAAACTTAGCATTTTCTTGGATTTTTCCCTGTTTTTACGTCCGAAAAACATTTGTTCCACGTGGAACATTCTGTCACGCGACCCTGTGTCACGGTCTGCCGACCTCATCGGTGAAGAGGCGTTTTATGTCCTCGGGGAGCTCTGCCTCCGCAGTGACCTTCTCGCCCGTGAGCGGCACGGTAAACGTCAGTTTTCCGCAGTGCAAAGCCTGTCTGCTTATATCCGCGACCGAGCCTCCGTACATATCGTCCCCTGCCAGTGGATGATCTATGTACGCGAAATGCACGCGTATCTGGTGGGTGCGTCCTGTCTCCAGCCTTATCTCCAGCAGCGAAAAGTGCCTGTTTTCGGCTATTTTCCTGTAATGCGTGACCGACGGTCTGCCGTCCTCGCGCACGCACCGCAGTATCACGCTCTCCTGCTCGCGGGCAATGGGGGCGTCGATGGCGCCCGCGTCGTCGGTGATGCCCTCGACCGCCGCAAAATAGACCTTTTCGCAGCTCCCCTGAAGCAGATTCGCCGCATGAGCGTCCTTTGCGACCAGACACAGCCCCGATGTGTCCTTGTCAAGCCGATTTACAGGGCGAAACGACCTCTCGGGATACAGGTGTGCAAAGTAATTCGCGAGAGTGTCTCCGCGGTGCCCGTGCGACTCGTGAACAGGCATTCCTGCGGGCTTGTCGAACACCACAAGGCTCGGATTTTCGTACACTATCGGCACACAGAGCTGCGGATTCGGCTCTGCTGCGGCGTTTTCGCCCATATCAAGGACGAGGACGTCCCCTGCCCTGACCGTGTCTATGCTCCGTATCGGGCTCCCGTTGCAGGTGATGCCGCCTTCGCGATGCTTCAACTTCGCCAGAAGCCGCGCTGATACGCCGTTTCTCCCGCGCAGAAAGGTCTTGACCGTCACGGGCTCCTCCGTGTCTACTATAAATCTCAGCTCCGCCACTGTTTCACCCCGCCCGTCGGACGCGACGCACCGCTGAATGCGCGTATTCGTCCTCTTTTATGAAAATGGAAATGCCCGTCGCGAACGCTGCCGCAGCTTCGGGCAGAAATATCGGTATGCCGACTGCCGTAGCCAGCGGCAGAAAATACACCGCCGCCAGTCCCAGCGGAAGCCGCTTCCTGCCGCGCATAAAGCTCAGCGACATCAGCACGCAGGAGATGCCGCCGTGCTCGGGATATTCCGCGAGCAGAAAGGGCACTGCCGTCACGCAAAGCCGCGCTGCGAGCCATAAAAATGCCGATAATACGGCAAGAGCCGCCGCATTCCATGCAGCAAAAAGCTCGCTGCCCACGCCTCCGTCGGCAATGAGAGTGTACGTGTATGCTCCGAGCAGAGCCGTCGGCACCAGTGCCGCAAAGCACAGCAGCCTGCCTGCCGCATATGCCGTGATACTGCGGCGCACGAAGCTCCCGCGGAGAAGCAGCTCCGACACGGGAACGTCCTCCGCTCCGTCTGTGACCGCGCTCCTAAGCTTCGCTGCTGCCGCGCATTTCAGCGGTGCGGTGACTCCCCAGCGCAGGAGGGTCAGCATTGCCGCGAGGACGAGCTGTCCCGCAAAACTCCCGCTGAAAAGCTCGGCAGGGCGCATCGCTCCGAAGTAAAGGAGCATACTGAAAAATGCCGCCTCGCCGAGCCGAAAAAGCAGTCCCGCCGCTATAGGCGGCAGACAGACAAGCAGCAGCTCCGCCCGCCTGCCGCGGATACGCCGCCGTGTATAGCCGATAAGCTGCCATATACTCAAATAACCACTCCCACACACAATTCGCAAAAGAGCTAAGATTAAAGCCGTTAGCCGTTAGTGTGCTCCCCTTAACGGAAAAAGTGGGCTACCGAGCCGTAAATTTACGGTACATATTCGGTATCCTGCGAAACCGCCAAAGGGGGCTCCCCTTAGCCGTCAGCTTATGGTATCGGCTTCGCCGATAATAATTGAAATGTAGGGGCAGCGTTCCGCCGACTGCATAAAACAACGTTATTGTCACACGAACGCCCAAAGGGCGCCCCTACAATTTTAAAATCATCGCCGTAGGCGATACCGCAAGCTAAAGGCTAACGGCTAAAGGCTTATAATTCCGAATTTCGCATTCCGAATTACACTGGTATTATGTGAGCTTTATGGGATTTTATTCAAAATCGGGACCGTCGTCCTCTATGCGCTCGTAGGGGCAGTAGCCCAGTATCTCGAAACACTGGGAATTAAGCCACATCTGCGCCGTCGTCAGTATGTCGAATCCGCCGCCCGCCTCCGTCGTTATCTGCGAGGGCGAATACTTCGGTATGCCGAAGCCCGCAAGCATATTCGATATTATCCCTGCGTGCGTGATGAGAGCACAGTGCGTCAGCCCGCTCTGCATCATATCCGTGATGATGGCGTGAAGTCCCGTGTACGTGCGTGCCGTCATCTCCTCAAGGCTCTCGCCCTTCGGCGGACGCGCGTCCTTGCCCCCGCGGAGCCACGCCTTGTAGTCGGCACGGTTTATCAGCTCATCCACGCTCTTGCCGTCAAATTCGCCGAGGTCGAGCTCGCGGAAGTCGTCCACGGGGACTATCTCTGTCTCGGGAAAGAGAATGTCCGCGGTCTCCCTGCACCTCAGAAGAGGCGATGTGTAGACCCTGTGTACGGACGGGTAGTCGAATTCGTCCATTTTCGCCGCAAGGTCGGCTGCTCCCTTGGCAGAGAGCGGCATATCCGTCTTTCCGATGTATATTCCCTTTTCGTTCGCCTCGGTCAGTCCGTGGCGGATAACGCTTATCCTGTATCCTTTCATATTATGCTCCTTCTCATTATGCAAAACCGCCAAAATGCAGCCCGTTTTTTATGACTGTTGGTAATTCTTACAAATTAGCACTTGAAATCTGCCCGTATTTCCATATTTCAGCATATTTACAATTTATACAGATTGTTATATAATAATATTACGGCAAAAATATACTTTCAGTATGCATCCATCCGCATAATGCTATTTGTATCAAATTTTCTTTTTAGGAGGGAATCCCCATGAATTCAGATTTCGCACGTATCATCACATTGCAGAGAAAAGAACGCCACATCAGTCAGAAACAGGCTGCCGCAGACCTCGGCATTTCTCAGGCTCTGCTCTCTCACTACGAAAAAGGCATCAGAGAGTGCGGTCTGAATTTCCTCGTCAAGATCGCTGATTACTATAATGTATCCTGCGACTACCTGCTCGGTCGTACTCCCGAGCCCGAGGGAAAGGTCATCACTATCGAGGATATCCCCGACGACGACGGAAACAATACCCTCAAGATGCCTTCGCCCGAGATAATCAACTTCAACAGACGTATCATCAACAACTCGATAAGTCTGCTCTTCTCACTCGCGCAGAAGGCTAACAGCATTACCCTCATCAAAGAGGTATCGTCTTACCTCATGCTGTCCGTTTACAAGCTCTTCCGTATCGTTTATAACGCTAATCCCCACAACGACCAGAAGCTCTTCCGCATCCCCAAGGTCATCGCAAACGACAGCTCGAACGCTATCATCTCTATGAGCGAAGCCGATATCAAAGCCGCTTCAAGCGGTATCGCCCTCGACGGCAATGACTGTATCGACAACTTCGATACTCTCTACATCACTACTTCTACTCTGCAAAAGGATTATGCGCAATATTCGTCGTCGCTGCTCAACCTCATCAAGCGCAGCGAGGAAAGTATCGCCCGCACCCGCTCGAAATACCACAGCAACGGCGAAAATAACCGCGGCTACTGATACGCTCTACCGTCCCTGCTTCGGCAGGGACTTTCTTATTTCTTCTCCTTTGAGTAGTTTACCGCTATCCTTACCATGTTTTCGTTTATCTCGCCCGAGCCGAAACGTCCCGTCGACTTGTCTACAGAGAGAATAAGCTGTAGACCTGCCATTTGCGGCGTTTCGTCCGCGAGCTCCAGAAGCTGCGAGAGACTGCACATCGTATAGCCTGTGCCCATATCCGCTGCCGTCTCGGTATTCGGGAAGATGATGAAATAGTTCCTGCCTCCGTTCGGCGCGATGATGAGCTGCATTCCATAGCTGCCGTCCGCATTCTCTACTGCGTCGCCTGTTACGGCGGCAAGCACCTCCTCGCCGTCCTTTGCCATTGCGCCAAGCTTCATCCCGACCGCATAGTCGAAAGACTGTCCGTCATAATCTTTCTCGATGCGCGACATCTTGCGGTACAGCGCTACAAGCTTTTCTATATTTGTCATATTATCACCTGCAATTCTCAGATTTGTTTTATTATAGCATATCAGAGAGGTTATGTCAATTTTGTCACACGGCAAAACTCCCCATGCAAAGAAAGGGCACACCAAGGGGAGCCCCCTTTGGCGGATTCGCAGGTTACCAAATATGAGCCGTTACTTTACGGCTCGGTAGCCCACTTTTTTCCGCTAAGGAGAGCAGCCTAAAGGTGTGCCCTTTTCTGAGCTCTTAGCTCTTGATTATGCATTCATACCAAGCTCGATAGCCTTGTAGTTGTTCGGGATAAGTGCTGCCTTCTTAGGCGGTACTACCTTCTCGATAGCTTTCTTCATCGTGTCGAGCGAGCAGATGTTCGTCTCCTTGAGGAGCTTGCCGAGCAGTATGATGTTCGAACCGCCCTTGAGAGCGTTGTCGTCTGCCATCTGCTGCGACGGGATGCCGTACAGCTCGATGTCTGTTCTGTCGGTGTTTGCCTCTATCATAGTGCTGTCGAAGAATACCTTTCCGCCAGGACGTACGTCCTTCACGAACTTGTCGAACGAGGGCTGGTTCATTACGATGAGGAGGTCGGGGGTGAGTACCAGAGGTGAGCCGATGGGCTCATCCGAGATGCATACCGAGCAGTTGCACGTGCCGCCTCTCATCTCGGGGCCGTACGAAGGGAGCCATGAGAGCTCCTTGTTGTCCATGAGTCCGCAGTATGCCAGTATCTTTCCTGCGAAGAGGATGCCCTGTCCGCCGAAGCCTGCGAGGAGAATTTCAGTTGTTGCCATTATTCGTTGCCTCCTTCTGCGGGAAATACTCCCTCTTCAACGTCCTTGTATACGCCGAGGGGATAATACGGGATCATCTCGTCCTGAAGGCGCTTGATAGCCTCAAGAGGTGTGAGACCCCAGTTTGTCGGGCAGGTAGACAGAACCTCTACGATAGAGAAGCCCTTGCCTGCCTTCTGATTCTCGAATGCCTTGCGGATAGCCTTCTTTGCTGCCTTGACGTGGGGTACGCTGTCAACAGCTACACGCTCTGCATAAGCTGTACCTGTGAGCTGTGAGAGCATCTCGCATACCTTTACGGGGTAGCCTGCGAGCTGAGGGCTGCGTCCGAAGGGGGTCGTCTGTGTTACCTGACCAGGGAGTGTGGTAGGTGCCATCTGGCCGCCTGTCATGCCGTAGATAGTGTTGTTGATGAAGATAACGACGATGTTCTCGCCTCTTGTTGCGGAGTGTACTGTCTCGGCAGTACCGATAGCGGCGAGGTCTCCGTCACCCTGATATGTAAATACGAACTTGTCGGGATTTGTGCGCTTTACGCCTGTAGCTACAGCCGGAGCACGTCCGTGAGCTGCCTCTATCATATCGCAGCCGAAGTAATCATATGCCATTACCGAGCAGCCAACAGGACATACGCCGATAGTGTCGCCCTCGATGCCCATTTCGTCGATGACCTCGGCGAGTATGCGGTGTACGATTCCGTGTGTACAGCCCGGGCAGTAATGTGTAGGCACATCAATGAGTGCATGGGGTCTTTCAAATACTACTGACATCAGAGTGTACCTCCTATTCTCTTTATTTCAGCAAGTACCTCGGCAGGTGTCGGGATTACGCCGCCTGTTCTTCCGAAGAACTCAACGGGCTTTGAGCAGTTGATAGCGAGCTTGATATCGTCTACCATCTGACCCATGGACATCTCGACGCTGAGGAGTGCCTTCGCGCTCTTTGCAGCTTCGTTTATCTCCTTTACGGGGAAGGGCCACAAGGTCTTGGGACGGAACAGTCCTGCCTTGATGCCCTGCTCTCTTGCTGTGTTTACGGCGGACTTTACGACTCTTGCGGTCGCACCGAATGCACAGAGGAGGATATCGCAGTCCTCGGTGAGGTAGAGCTCTGCCTCTGTCTCGGTCTCCTTGATGATATCATATCTCTTGTAGCGCTCGATGATGGAATTCTCGAGCTCGTCGGGCTTGAGGTAGAGAGAGTTGATGATGTGGTGGTCTCTTGCGTTCTTGTGACCATTAGCAGCCCAGCCGCTCTTGTCGTATGCGTCGGGATTTATCTCGGGGAAGGAAACAGGCTCCATCATCTGTCCGAGAAGTCCGTCAGCCAGTATCATTGCGGGCATACGGTACTTGTCGGCACGGTCGAATGCCTTTACTACGTAGTCTACCATTTCCTGAACGGATGCGGGTGCATAAACGAGAAGCTGGAAGTCGCCGTGGCCGAGAGCCTTCGTTGCCTGCCAGTAGTCAGCCTGTGAGGGCTGGATACCGCCGAGACCCGGGCCGCCTCTCTCTACGTTGATGATTACAGCGGGGAGGTCGGAACCTGCAATGTATGATACGCCCTCGCTCTTGAGCGAGATTCCCGGCGATGACGATGATGTCATTGCTCTGACGCCTGTCGAAGCAGCGCCGAGGACCATATTTATAGCGGCAATTTCAGACTCTGCCTGAAGGAATACGCCGCCTGCCTTATGCATACGCTTTGCCATATATGCGGCAAGCTCTGTCTGGGGAGTGATGGGGTAGCCGAAAAAGCACTTACAGCCTGCTCTGATAGCAGCCTCGGCAAGAGCCTCGTTACCCTTCATAAGATTTCTTTCCAAAGCTAAACAGCTCCTTTCAATAATGAATGTTTACTTTTCGATAACGATAGCGCAGTCGGGGCACATAGTTGCGCACATCGCGCAGCTTATGCAAGCTGATTCGTCTGTACACTCAGCGTAGAAATATCCCTTCTTGTTTCGCTTTTCCTTCTGGAGAGCAACTATCTTCTTGGGACAGGCAGCAGTACATAGTCCGCAGCCCTTGCAGCGCTCGGTAATAACAGTCATCTTTGCCATTCTTTTCACTCCCTTCGCATAGCTGTATATTGTAAAGCGGAATTTCCGCGTTTTTACCTTATATTATATCAATATCGTGTAGGGGCGCATTACAGCAAAGCTGCATATAGCATCACAATCCAAATCGAAGATTTGGTGTGCTGCTTATCCGTGCGCCCGATAATTGCCGACAAATTTACGGGCGAGCGGAACTCGCCCCTACAATTGAGTTCATTGGCGGGACGTCGAGGACGCCGTCCCCTACAATTGAGTTCATTGGCGGGACGTCGAGGACGCCGTCCCCTACATTATTTGTCCCACGGCAGTTTTACGTAGACCTTTATCGGCAGTATGCCGCTGCTCTCGGTGAGCTCGCACAGCTCCTCGGGGCAGGTCGTGAACGCGAGCGGCAGCCCCGTCTTCGCCGAGACCTTCGCTGCAAACTCCGCCGACTGCTCCACGATATCTATGGTCGTCTCGCAGCCGAGGTTGGTGTTGTTCACTATCGCGGTGTGCTTCATGCGCGATGCCGCCTCTATCTCGTACATCAGCGCTGCTGCCTCGTTCGCGTTTGAGGTGAGCGTGCGGCGCTGGTTGATGACGTAGAGCATATCTATATCGTCGGGGAAACGTTCAAGCATCGCCTCGGCATAGCGCCCGAGGGCGGTGGCTCCCGCGTCGTCGCCGCCTACGTCGATGATGAGGCAGTCCTCGTTTATCGCGAGCTGCTCGACGTCAAACTGTATCGACGGAACATCGAGGTTGGTGTTCGCGAAGTCGGGGGCAATGAGCTTTATCCCCTTCTGCTCGAAAAGTTCCTTGAAGTCGGCTGTGCGGAAGTAGGGATTTACGAGGTCGAGGTCGACAACTGCGACCTTCTTGCCCTCCTCAGCGGCTCTTACGGCAAGATTTACCGAGAGATTGGTCTTTCCGCTTCCGTAGTGACCTGTGATAATGGTTATCTTTTTCATATTTGTCCTCATTTAGGCTTATAAAAAATCCTGTAACTTATATTATACCACTTTACACTGTCAAATGCAAGTACTTTTTCTCGGGTCATACTGGGACTTCGTCCCAAGAGAGAGTTAAGACTATAGTAAACAGCAAAAACTTGACAACACCCGCTGCTTATAATATAATAAAACTATCAAAAACCAAGGAGGTCAAATCATGATTATCCGCAAAATAGCAGCAGCTCTGCTTTCCGCCGCACTCGTATGCACAGTCTTCAACGCTCCTGCCAATTCTGCGGGCATTCCTCTTGATACAGCCGCAGCTCAGAGCTTTTCACTCGGCGACGTAAACGGCGACACCGCAGTCAATTCAAAGGACGCCTCGGAGGTTCTTGCGGAATATTCGCTCCTTTCAACTGACAAGGCAGGCTCATTCACCGATGAAAAAAAGGCGCGTGCCGACCTGAACAGTGACGGCATGACCGATTCCAAGGACGCGTCGATGATACTTGCGTATTACTCATACATTTCCACAGGCGGAACAAAGCCGCTTGAAGAATACTTTGCCGTGCTCTCGACAACAACAACAACAACTACTACTACAACTACCTCGACAACCAGCACCACTACTACCACAACAACTGCAACAACAACTACACAAAAAGTGTACGTTGAATATCATTTCCGCAGCAAATCGCTCCTTAACCAGCATTTTTCCAAACACGGCGCTGAATTTGCCGACGATTTCGGCTACACCACCGCAGAGGAATACGAACGAGGCGCGAGCAACGTCATCAACAACGTCGCGGCACTGCACAAAACAGAAAAGGAAGACGGCGATGACGTGTTCTATATTGAGAGCACGAATGAATTCGTTGTTTTATCCACAGATGGCTACATCAGGACATATTTCCGTCCCGATTCGGGTAAAAAATACTATGACAAGCAATAACCTTCAAAGCAAACAAAAAAGGCTCCCATGACGGGAGCCGATTTTATTACCGAATTATTCCTCGGTGTTCTTCTCGATGTAGTTAACGATGTCGTTAACCGTCTTGATCTCCTCTACAGCCTCGTCAGGGATAGAGAGGTCGTACTCGTCCTCGATCGTCTGGATAAGGTCTACGATGTCGAGAGAATCTGCGCCGAGATCCTCCTGAATGTTTGCCTCGGGTGTTACAGCGTCCTCTTCAACGCCGAGCTGTTCTACGATGATCTCCTTGAGCTTATCAAATACCATATTTTTTCCTCCGTTTCTTTTTTATATTTATGGGCCCTCCTGCCCGCGCAGAAGGATGAAAAATCTGTCACTCTGTGAACTCTCCGATTTTTCTAAACTTAGTATAACGTTCTTTCAGCAAAACGTCAATATCTTTTTTGCATTTTTCGGGGATTTTATATGACAAATATTCCTTTATATTTTCCGAAATTTTGTCTAAATCGTTGTGTGCGCCGCCGAGAGGCTCTTCAATTATGGATTCTGCGACACCCAGACGCACCATATCTTCCGCGGTTATCTTCATTATATTGCACGCTTCTTCCTCACGCTCGGCGTCCTTCCACAGGATGCTCGCGAAACCGCGCGGCGATATTACCGAATACTGTGCGTTCTCGAGCATGGCGAGCTCGTCGCAAACGCCCAGTGCAAGAGCTCCGCCGCTTCCGCCCTCGCCGAGAACTATCGAGATTATCGGCGTGCGCAATGTCATGAATTCCGCTATATTGCGGGCGATAGCCTCGCCCTGTCCTCTCTCCTCCGCCGCTACTCCCGCATATGCGCCAGGAGTGTCGATGAAGCAGATTATCGGACGGTGGAACTTCTCCGCCTGCTTTGCAAGACGCAGTGCCTTTCTGTAGCCCTCGGGGAGCGGCATTGCAAAGTTGCAAGCCTTGTTCTCGTCGATGTCCCTGCCCTTGACCTGTGCTATCACTGTCACGGGGGTGCCGTCGAGAGAGGCGATGCCGCCCAATATCGCTTTGTCATCGCCGTAGAAGCGGTCGCCGTGCATCTCGTAGAATTCGTCGAAAATAAGCGGTATATAGTCGTTTATCGTGGGTCTGCCCTTGGTATGGACAAGCTTCAGTCGCTCCCACGCAGTTTTTTTCTCGTCCACAGGTCAGACCTCCTTTTCCTTATAGCCGTGGAGCGCGAGGATATGTCCGAGGGTCGCTCTCATGCGCTTTCTCTCGACTATCATATCCACAAAGCCCTTTTCCTGCATGAATTCGGCAAGCTGGAAGTCCTCGGGGAGACGCTGCTTCATCGTGCTCTCGATGACGCGGCGTCCCGCAAAGCCGATGAGTATCTTCGGCTCGGCGATTATCACGTCTCCGAGCGAGGCAAAGCTCGCCGTGACGCCGCCTGTTGTCGGGTCTGTGAGGACTGTGATGTACAAGCCGCCGTTATCGCTGTGGAGCTTTACTGCTCCCGAGGTCTTTGCCATCTGCATGAGAGAGACTATGCCCTCCTGCATTCGGGCTCCGCCCGAAGCCGTGAAAAGAACCACGGGAAGCCCCTTTTCGGTCGCGTACTCGAATGCGCGGGCTATCTTCTCGCCCACTACGCTGCCCATACTTCCCATCATATAGTTCGAGTCCATGACGCCTATCACGGTCTCTATGCCCTTTATCTTCGCTGTGCCCGTGACTACGGCGTCCTTCAGACCCGTGCTCTTGCGGAGCTCCTTCTGCTTTTCGCCGTATTCGGGGAAGTCGATAGGGTCGCCGCTTATCATTTCGGAGTCGAACTCCGTAAAGCTGCCCTTGTCAACAGTTATAGCAATTCGCTCGGAGGCGGGCAGTCTGCCGTGGTAGTTGCAGTTGGGACATACCCTGTGCAGCTCCTCGTATTTGTCTCTGGGGACGGGGCTCTGACATCTCGGACACTTGAAGGTGGGCACTTCGTCCTCGTCTCCGCCGTTGAAGCGCAGCTTAACTACGTTGAAAAAATCGTCAAACATCTGCTGTCTCCCCCCTTACTTCCCGCTCTTTTCCATGAACCTGTTCAGGAATCCGATATCGTAGTTCCCGCTCAGGAATTCGGGCTGCTTGATTATTTGCAGCTGGAAGTCTATATTCGTGTCTACGCCGTCAACGATGAACTCGGACAGCGCCCAGCGCATCTTGCGGATAGCGTCGTCGCGGTCGGAGCCGTGGGCTATGAGCTTGCTTATCATTGAGTCGTAGTAGGGCGTTATCGTGTAGCCCTGATATACTGCGCCGTCTATGCGTATTCCCGGGCCGCCCGGAACGTACAGCGCGTTTATCGTGCCCGGTGAGGGGCGGAAGTTAAGCTTCGGGTTCTCGGCGTTGATGCGGCACTCTATCGCGTGTCCGCGCAGCTTGATATCACTCTGCGTCACGTGCAGCGGCAAGCCCTCGGCTATCTCTATCTGCGCCTTGACTATGTCAAAGCCCGTTACCTCCTCGGTTATCGGGTGCTCGACCTGTATGCGCGTATTCATCTCCATAAAGTAGAAGTCGCGGTTCTCGTCTACGAGGAACTCTATCGTTCCCGCGTTGTAGTAGCCGCACTGCTTTGCTGCTGTTATCGCCGCTTCGCCCATTTGTCTGCGGAGCTCGGCGTCAACGATAGGGCTCGGGCACTCCTCCAGCACCTTCTGATTGCGGCGCTGCATTGAGCAGTCGCGCTCGCCAAGGTAGATGTAGTGCCCCTGTTCGTCGGCTATCATCTGTATCTCGACATGGTGCGGGTTTATCAGGAATTTTTCGATATATACGGTATCGTCACCAAAGAAGCTGAGCGCCTCCTGCTTGGCGGCTGTCATCTGCGATTCGAGGTCTTTCGGCGAATCCACGCGGCGTATACCGCGTCCGCCGCCGCCTGCGGATGCCTTGACGAGCACTGGGTAGCCGCACTGCTCTGCTATGCGCTTTGCTTCGGCAAGGCTCTTGACTGCGCCCTTTGAGCCCGGTATCACGGGGACTCCCGCGGCTGCCATGGTCTCCTTCGCGGCTGCCTTGTCGCCGAGCATCTCTATCGCCTTGTATGAAGGTCCGATAAAGGTGATGCCGTTCTTCTCGCAGAGACGCGCAAACTCCGCGTTCTCCGAAAGGAAGCCGAATCCCGGATGTATGGCGTCCGCGCCGACGTTGTGGGCTGCCTGTATTATCGCATTCATGTTGAGGTAGCTGTCCTTCGTCGCGGGGGGGCCTATGCAGACCGATTCGTCGGCTATCTGCGCGTGCAGGGACGTTCTGTCCGCTGTGGAATACACCGTGACACAGCGTATCCCGAGCTCGCGGCAGGCTCTTATGATGCGTACCGCTATCTCGCCTCTGTTGGCGATGAGTATTTTCTTGAACATTTGTATTTATCTCCTTGCTTGGTCGAGCCTTTAGCCTTTAGCCTTTAGCCTTTAGCTCGTTGTGTCCGCCTGCGCGGACATATCTGAATATATCGCCGAAGGCGATACCACAAGCTAATGGCTAATGGCTAATAGCTAATGGCTCAAAAATTGCAGATAGGGGTCACTTGTTTTCTCCATCAGTGACAACGAAGGTTATCTCGCAGGAGACTGCTCTCTCTCCGCCGACCGATGCAAGCGCCTTGCCTGTGCCGATAGGTCCTCTCTGCTTGATTATCTCGACTTCAAGGTCGAGCACGTCGCCCGGAACTACCTGTCTGCGGAACTTTGCCTTGTCTATGCCGCCGAACAGCCCTATCTTGCCCTTGAACTCGGGCTTGGAAAGCATACATACAGCTCCCGCCTGTGCAAGCATCTCTACCATGAGCACGCCCGGAGTCACCGGATAGCCAGGGAAGTGTCCCTTGAACCAGAAGTCGTCCTCCTTTATGTACTTGCGGGCGTGTACCTTTACGCCCACCTCCATATCAACTATCTCGTCTATGAGGAGGAAGGGGTCGCGGTGCGGGATTATCTCCATTATCTGCTCTTTATTCATAAGTATTTCGGACATAGTTTTTACTCCTTAGCTATGTTATCTTTATTTATTGCGGTGCTTATATCATTGTCTGCGAGCATCGAACCGCCGCCCTCGCCCCATACCGTGCGGTATTTGTCGAAGGGATTCTCCTTTCGCTCGCTTATCAGGTCGTCGGACTTCTCGTCCTCGCTGTAGGACTCCATTCCGTTGTCCTCGGCGTTCTCCTCGTCGCGTATATACGAAAGCGTCAGCTCGACGAAGTGGGGATATCCTACCTCGTCCTTCATCTCGTTGTCCGTGTCGTTCATCTTCTTGACAAGCAGGGTGTTGCCTATCGCAAGTGCGATGAACGCGTAATGCGTGGGTATGGGTATAAGGCTCAGAACGAGTATGAGCTTCCAGTTGTAAAGCTTCTTTATCAGTATGAAGTATATGAATGCCGCCGCGTATATGAGCGCGGGCAGATACGTCAGCGTGAGATTTCCGCCCTCTGCCACGCCGAGCGGGCCTCTTCCGCCCGTCGCGCCGAAAAGCAGGGATGTGTAATTGCTCGCCGCAGTGGGCAGGGCAAGCGCAAATACCACAACGTTGAGTATCAGTATCCCCCACATATCCCGCAGGAAGCGGTGGCGGATACGCTGCATATCGTACATATGCCTGTTGAAATCCTTAGCCTCGGCGTACATCTCCGCTGAGGTCACGTTGAGGTGAGCTGCCTGTATATCGAGCGGGGTGATGTATTTGAGGTCGCTTATCGTCACAGGAACTCATCTCCTTCCGCGCGCCAGTGCTTCGTGCGCTCCTTTATGCTGTCGTAGGTGAGGTCTTGTATGCTCCTTGCGTCGCTCTCTACGGTAGTGACCGCGAGACGCACGAATGCGGGATAGCCTGCCTCCTCGGAGAATTTCTCCTCCTTGTGCTCGTAAATATAAGCCACAACAACGTTTATTATCACGATGAGAACGCCCCAGAAGGTCGTCAGCATAGCGGGGGCTGAACAAAGGAACATTATCTTCGGGTCACGCTGAAAGCGGAAGATGATGTAGTAGCCGAACAGTCCCAGATACGCGAACAGCCCGAGGAACATCGCTCCGAGGCGCGCGTAGGACATTATCAAGCCGAAATCGCCTGCCCTGAACGCGTTATGGTCTGACAGCGTCTCGAGCGTCAGATACATACATATCGAGGCAATGATAATGGGTATCTGTATTATCAGCCATATCCCCGTCGTGACCGTCATACGCTTTCGCTTGGAATTATTGGTAACGGCGTCCATATTGTAGCGCCGCGCCTCTTCGAGCATCTCGGGCGAGGTCACGTTGAACGTGCCCTTGTCTATGATGTCCTGCGTGATGTAGGTGAGCTCCGACGGTTTCATTTGATTATCATTATCGGCTGGTCGTACTCAACAGCCTGACCGTCGGTAACGAGTATGCGCTCGACTACGCCGTCGAACTCGGACTGTACCTCGTTCATCAGCTTCATCGACTCGATTATCATTATCACGTCGCCCTTCTTTACTCTGTCGCCTATCTTTACAAAGGGCGGCTTGTCGGGCGAGGGCGAGCGGTAATAGGTGCCTACTATCGGCGCTTTTACGATGTTGCCGCCGTTTGCCTCGTCGGGGACGGGCGCTGTCTGCGGTGCGGGGGCAGGTGCTCCTGCGCTCATCTGCGGCATGGGGGGCATTGCCATTTGCGGAGGAGGTGCGGGGATGCACTTCCTGCCCTTTATCGTGATAGTCCTGCCGCCCTCCGTTATCGTTATCTCCGAAAGCTCCTTGCTGTTGATGATGTCCGCAAGGCTGCTTATCGTGTCAAGGTCGGTCATACCGAATATCTCGTTCATCTTTGTTCTCCTTAGTCTGTTACTTTTTTGAAGCAGAGGGTCGCGTTGTGTCCGCCGAAGCCGAGCGAATTCGACAGCGCCGCGCGTACCTCCTGCTTAATGTTGCCGTTTACGCAGTAGTCGAGGTCGCATTCCTCGTCGGGGACTTTATATCCCACTGTAGCGTGGATAAGTCCCTCCTCTATCGTCTTTGCGCAGATTATCGCCTCTATGCCGCCTGCCGCGCCGAGGAGGTGTCCCGTCATCGACTTGGTGGAGTTTATCTTCACCTTGTAGGCGTCCTCGCCGAATGCGAGCTTTATTGCGGCTGTCTCGTACTTGTCGTTCAGTCCCGTGGATGTGCCGTGCGCGTTGATGTAGTCTACGTCGGAGGGCTTCAAGCCTGCCTCCTCCATTGCGAGGGACATTCCCTTTCCCGCCGCTTCGCCCGTGGGCATGGGCGAGGTCATATGATAACCGTCGCAGGTTGCGCCGTAGCCTGCTACTTCCGCGTATATCTTCGCTCCGCGTGCCTTGGCGTGCTCGTACTCCTCGAGGATGACGATGCCGCTGCCCTCGCCGAGGACAAAGCCGTTTCTCTCCTTGTCAAACGGTATCGACGCGCGGGTGAGGTCGTCGCTCTTTGTCAGCGCTTTCATATTTGAGAAGCCTGCGTATGTGAACTCTACGTTGGTGCTCTCGGTGCCGCCTGCGATAGCTGCGTCAAGGTAGCCGTCCTTTATCTTGCGGAATGCCTCGCCGATAGCGTGAGTCGCTGTGCAGCAGGCTGTAGTTACGTCGAAATTAGCTCCGCGGAAGCCCGTCTTCATCGAGATAGTTCCCGCTGCCATATTGCTTATCATCATGGGGATATAGAACGGGGAAACTCTGCCGGGTCCCTTTTCAAGATACTTGCCGTACTCGCTGAGTGTGAGGTCGATTCCGCCTATTCCCGAGCCGACGATAACGCCTGCTCTGTATGGGTCGAGGTCGGAGAAATCAGTTCCCGCGTCGGTGAGCGCTTCATGCGCCGCAACGAGGGCGTACTTGGTGAACGTATCCATGCGCTTGGACTCCTTCTTGTCGAAGCATCCCTCAACATCGAAGTAGTCCTCCTCGCTGAAGTCGCGGACGATGCCCGCTATCTTGACGCCCGTGCGCTCTGTATCGAATTTATCAATGAAGGAGAAGCCTATCTTGTTAGCCTTGATGCCCTCCCAGAATTTTTCAACGCCTGTTCCGAGGGGAGTCACAGCTCCCATACCCGTAATTACAACTCTTCTGCTCATATATTACCCTTTCGTATTCTGAATCTTTTGTTGAGAAGCCGTTAGCCGTTAGCCTTTAGCCATTAGCTTGCGGTATCGCCTGACGGCGATATATCTGATTTTTCCTTGTAGGGGCGCCTTTCTGGCGTCCGCAATGACAGAAACGTCAACGGCAAGCCTTTGTAGGGGACGCCGCCCACGGCGTCCCGCCCGAGCTCTGCAAGCCGAAGGCCTGCATTACATTGAAAGTCCGCCCGATATCTCGATGACCTGTCCCGTGATGTAACTTGCGTTGTCCGACACGAGGAAAGATACCACCGAGGCTATCTCCTCGGGCTCGCCGTAGCGCTTGAGCGCTACCGCTTCAAGCATTTTTGCCTTGAGTTCGTCTGAGAGGACGTCCGTCATGGGCGTGCGGATAAGTCCCGGAGCAACAGCGTTGCAGGTGATGTTGCGCTTGCCGTACTCCTTCGCCACTGACTTCGTCATGCCGATGATAGCTGCCTTTGATGCCGAATAGTTCACCTGACCCGGGTTGCCGTAGAGTCCCGCGACCGATGAGACGTTCACTATCCTGCCGCTCCTCTGCTTGCCCATGACATTGCAGACGAGCTTCATCATATTGTATACGCTCTTCTGGTTCACTGCAATGACTGCGTCGTAGATGTCTTCGCTCATGCGCGCAAGAAGGGTGTCCTTCGTTATGCCTGCGTTGTTTACAAGGGCGTCGATAGTGCCGAAGTCTGCCTTTACCTTATCGACCATAGCCTCGCAGTCTGCATACTTGGACACGTCGGCTGCGTAGCACTCAGCCTTTACGCCGAATGCGCGGCACTCCTCCGCGACCGCAAGCGCTTTCTCCTTGTCTCCGTCGCTCGGATAGTGGTTTATCGCTACGTCGTAGCCGTCCTTGGCAAGCCTTTTCGCTATGCAGGCTCCGATGCCCTGTGATGCTCCTGTTATTATCGCTGTTGCCATTATATTCCCTCCGTATTTCTGATGTGTAATTGTTAGCCATTAGCCGTTAGCCGTTAGCCATTAGCTGGTGGTATCGCCTGACGGCGATATATACGAATTTCCCTCTGTAGGGGCGCCCTTCGGGCGTCCGCAGATAAACAGATTTGTCGGACTGCCAAAGACAGCCCCTACTCTGCTGGGGCTCTGCCCCAGACCCCGGCAGGGAACAGCGTCCCCTGCACCCCCGATTTCGCGCCATAATCTGCTCAAATCGGAAACGATATCCGCGCGGCATACAGATTCGTAAAATATGCCACCGTATCTATTGTAGGGAACGCCGCCCTCGGCGTTCCGTCCGCGTTCTTATTTAGCGGGCAAGCAATTTCTCCGCTCCTGCCATTATCTCCTCAACGATGTCCTTGCAGGGCTTTATCTCGTTTACCATGCCTGCGATAGCTCCGCAGAGGAACGAGCCCTCGTCAACGTTGCCGTCTACGACTGCCTTGCGGAGTGAGCCGAGTGTTATCTGCTCGAACTCCTCGGGCGAGAGACTGCCGTCCTTTTCGCCGTTGGCAAGCTTCTTCGAGAATTTCGTCTTGATATTGCGGCACGGGTGGCCTGTGTAGCGCCCCGTGACTACGCTGTCTGTGTCCTTTGCCTTGATGACGAGCTCCTTGAATGTCGGGTGTATCTGACACTCCTCCGACGCAAGGAAGCGCGTGCCTATCTGCACGCCCTCGGCTCCGAGCATGAACGCCGCCGCCATGCCTCTGCCGTCGGCGATACCGCCCGCCGCGATAACGGGTATCTCCAGTGCGTCAACTACCTGCGGAACAAGGCACATCGTCGTATTCTCGCCGATGTGTCCGCCGCTCTCGGTGCCCTCTGCGACTACTGCGTCTGCACCCGCGCGCTCCATTCTCTTGGCGAGCGCTACCGACGGAACGACCGGTATTACCTTGATATTTGCCTCTTTCCATGCGGCGATGTACTTGCCAGGATTGCCCGCGCCCGTCGTTACCACGCTCACGCCCTCGTCGATGCAGAGCTGTGCGAGGTCGTCTGCGTTGGGGCTCATAAGCATTATGTTCACGCCGAACGGCTTGTCGGTCTTTTCCTTGCACTTGCGTATCTGGTCGCGGAGGTAGTCTATCGGTGCGCTGCCGCCAGCGATGAGTCCGATGCCGCCCGCGTTCGATACCGCGGAGGCAAGTGTGTGCTCGGCTACCCATGCCATGCCGCCCTGTATTATCGGATATTTACAGCCTAAAAGCTCGGTTATACGTGTTTTCATAGTTATTCTCCTTAGTATTCAAAGATGGCGCCCGCGTATGTCAGTCCTGCTCCGAAGCCTATCAGTGCAAGCTTCTGGCCGCGCTTTATGACGCCTTTTTCTATGGATTCGTGCAGCGCAAGCGGTATCGACACGCTCGAGGTGTTGCCGTAGTGGTCGAGGGTCACGATGAACTTCTCCATCGGGGCTCCGAGGTTCTTGGCGGCTGTCTCGATTATCCTGATGTTCGCCTGATGAGGTACGAACCAGTCGATGTCCTCGGGGGTGATGCCTGCCTTGTCCGCGGCGAGGTGGAATGCCTTCGGCAGCGCCTTCGTTGCGAATTTGTAGACCTCCCTGCCGTCCTGATAAAGCTTGTGCAGGCGCTTCTCGGGGAAGCCGTCGTCGAATTCGTGCTCGACCTTTATCTCTTCTGCTACTCCGACGCTCCTTGCGTAGAGAAGCCTTCCGCCGCTGCCGTCAGCTCCGAGAGCCGAGGTGAACGGCTTGTCGCTGCGCTCTATCACCGCGGCTGCTGCACCGTCTCCGAAAAGAATGCACGATGAGCGGTCGCCGAAGTCAAGGAAGCGGGAAAGCGCTTCCGCTGCCACGATGAGGACGTACTTCATGCCTGTGTCGGTCTCAAGAAAGCGTCTTGCGGTATCGAGCGCATAAACAAATCCCGAGCACGCTGCGTTTACGTCGAATGCAGCCGCATTTACCGCGCCCGTCTCGTGCTGGACGAGGCAGGCGATGCTCGGCGTGTGGAAGTCGTTCGTGGCGCTCGCGGCAATGACGAGCCCGATATCCTCGGGGGCGATGCCTGCCTGCGCTATGGCTTGCCTTGCGGCTTCGCTGCCCATATACCACACGGGCTCCCAGCCTGCCATGCGGCGCTCGGCTATGCCTGTGCGGGTGCGTATCCACTCGTCATTCGTATCGACGAACTTGGTGAAATCGTTGTTTGTGAGCTTTTGGTCGGGGAGGTAGCACCCCGTTCCCAGTATTTTTATGCCCATATTTTGTCTCCTTTTGTATGTGGAACTATATTAACGAGTATCCGTAACTGCCGTAGGGGCGCCCTTCGGGCGTCCGCAGGTCGGTGAATCCGTCGGACTGCCAAAGGCAGCCCCTACGATAGTTCACCTCCGCACGGTACAATTTGCGGACTAACTCCACTTTATCACATCTATGCCGTTCTGCCAATGTACTAAATGTAACTTTATCGGTTACAATTGTAATTTCCGTGTTCCGTGTCCGTAGCACCTGACACTTGCATTTTAAGTAATAATGTGCTATATTATATCTATACTGTTACGGGATATAGCCATAGCAGTATACAATATATATTATAAATCATTTCCGAAATTTTTTCAACGATATTTTTTCCCTTTGCTTTGCTAAAAAAGAGATATCGTTATTTTTCACAAATATCTCTTGTGATATTCGGTAAAATCTCACAGAAAGGACTTCCTCTTCATGATTATTTCTCTCTTTTCGGGACAGGGCTCCCAATACCCCAATATGGGAAATGATATCCTCGCCGCTTACCCGCACACGGGCGAGCTCTATGATATCGCCTCCGATGTGCTCGGGCGCGATATGCGTAAGGTCTGCTTCGAGAGCTCTCCCGAGGAGCTCGCGCAGACTATCAACGCGCAGCCCGCTGTGCTCCTCACTTCGCTCGTCTGCAACTCCGCTGCCATAACCCGCGTCCATAAGGCGGGTATCCCCTTCCGCTTCGACGGCGTTGCGGGACACTCGCTCGGCGAGTATGCGGCGCTCACGATGTCGGGTATGGTCTCGCTTGAGGACGTATTCCGCCTCATTAAGGCGCGTTCCGAGGCTATGGACGAGGCTGCCCGCGAACACAAGGGCGCTATGGCTGCCGTTATGAAGCTCGCTCCCGAGAAAATCGAGGAGGTATGCAGCAGCGCCAAGAATTACGTGGCGGCGGTCAACTACAACTCTCCCATGCAGACCGTTATCGCGGGTACTCCCGAGGGCATCGACGAGGTCAGCGAGATTTTCGCCGAAATGAAGGCGAGGGTCGTAAGGCTCAACGTCGCGGGCGCTTTCCACTCGAAGCTGATGCAGTCTGCTGCGGATAAGTTCTACGAAGCCGCTAAGAAGATACCGTTCAAGGCTCCGCACGTGAAGTATTACTCAAATGTGACGGGCGGCGAGCTGACCGATTTCAGCGATATGCCCGCTCTCCTTGCAAAGCACATCGTTTCGCCCGTGCGCTTTACCTCGGAGCTCGCTGCCATGCACGCCGACGGCGCCGACACTTTCGTTGAGTTCGGTCCCGGAAAGACGCTGACGGGGCTCGTCAAGAAAACTCTCACAGACGTAAGGGCGTTCAATGTCGAGAACCTCGAAACTCTCGAAAAATCGGAGGAAATCTATGGATAAGTACGGTCTCATCGGTCACCCGCTCGGACACTCTATGTCCCCCCTCATTCACGAGAAGCTCTTCGCTCTCAGCGGCATTTCCGACTACAGCTATGAGCTCATCGACATCGCTCCCGCCGACCTTGAAACACGCATGGAGGAGCTCAGGCAGCTGAGGGGCTTCAATATCACTATCCCCCATAAAACCGCCGTTATCCCCTTCGCAGACGAGCTCAGCGAGAGCGCTCTGCGATATAACTCCGTCAACTGCATAAGCAATAACGGCGGGAAATTCGTCGGCTACAATACCGACTGCGACGGCTTCCTCCGCTCGGCAGAGTGCCTCCCCCTCGGCGGAAAAGTGCTGCTCGTCGGCTGCGGCGGCGTCGGACGCATGATAGCCATTGAAGCCGCTCTTCACGGCGCCGAGCTCACTATCGCCGTTATCCCGCAGGATATCAGGAACGCTCAGCTCGTTATGGCGGAGATACTCGCCAAGTGCAGCGGCGCAAATGTGCGTATCTGCCTCGTTGACGACATCGAGGGCGGCTTCGACCTGCTCATAAATGCGACACCCGTGGGTATGTTCCCCAAGACCGAAAACTGCGCTGTTTCCGACAACGTCATCGCCGACTGCGGCAGCTTCTTCGACGTCATCTACAACCCCACCGAGACACTCCTCATGAGAAAGGCACGCGCACTCGGCAAGGTCGCTGTCGGCGGAGCTTCCATGCTCGTGTATCAGGCGGTGAAGGCTCACGAATACTGGTACGGCGGCGAATTCTCAGCCGAGGATATCTCGAAGATAATCGTCGACGTCGAGGAGCACGTCAACGCTATGAACAATTAAGAGCCTTTAGCTATTAGCCTTTGGCTCTCGGTGTCCGCTTCGCGGACAAATATTTAAATAAATCGCCGTAAGGCGATACCATTAGCTAATGGCTGACGGCTAACGGCTAATGGCTTAGAAAGGACAAGAACGCCATGACTGTATTTCTTTGCGGCTTTATGGGCTGCGGCAAGACTACTGTCGGCAAGCTCGCGGCGAAAAAGCTCGGCTGCGGCTTCTGCGACACCGACGACCTCATTGTTGATGACCAGAAAATGTCTATCCCCGATATATTCGCTCAGAAGGGTGAGCCATACTTCCGCAGGGTCGAGGCTGATATCGTGAAGTCCGTCTGCGGTAAGGCGGCAGTGGTCGCCTGCGGCGGCGGTGCCATGCTCAACCCCGATACCGCTAAGGCTGCCTCGGAGGCGGGCGTGGTCGTCTTCCTCGACGCCGACTTCGAGACCTGCTATGAGCGTATCTGCAACGACAAGAACCGCCCGATAGCTGCCTCATCAAGCAAGGAAGAGCTCCGTGAGCGATTCAATACGCGGCGGGTGCTCTACATCGAGCACTCCGACGTGCAGATCGACTGCGGCGGAAGTCCTATCGAGACCGCCGAGAAGATCGCCGACGCCGTGAAGAAATACCGATAGTGAGGTCGCCACGTATGAAGATTTACAACGCCAAGATCTACACCATGGACGCGGACGGCGTCATCGAAAACGGCTGGACAGAACTCGCGGACGGGAAGATATCCGCGCTCGGAAGCGGTATGCCCGACTCTGTCTCCGACGGCGATATCGACGCGCAGGGCGGTACTCTCCTGCCAGGCTTCGTAGACGCTCACACCCACCTCGGCATTATCGAGGACGGGCTCGACTTCGAGGGCGATGACTGCAACGAGACTACCGACCCTTTTACGCCTCAGATGCGCGCGCTCGACGGTATCAACCCGTTCGACCGCTGCTTCGAGGAAGCTCGTATGCGCGGTATCACTGCGGCGGCGGTCTGCCCCGGAAGTGCGAATGCCTGCGGGGGCGAAATATGCGTCATAAAGACCGTCGGCAGGCGCGTCGACGATATGCTCGTCGTGAATGCGGGTATAAAATTCGCGCTCGGCGAAAACCCCAAACGCGTCTACAACGACAAGGACGATACTCCCGTCACTCGTATGGCTACTGCCGCACTCATCCGCGAGGGGCTCTACAAAGCCCGCCGCTACGCCCACGATATGGACAGCTACTACTCCGACAACGAGAACTGCGACCCGCCCGAATATGACGCGAAATTCGAGGCTCTTCTCCCCCTGCTCGACCGCAAGCAGAAGGCGTTCTTCCACTGTCACCGCGCCGACGATATCTGCACCGCAATGAGAATAGCCAAGGAATTCTCGCTCGATACCGTCATAATCCACGGCACCGAGGGCTACAAGATAGCCGATATCATCGCGGAGGAGGAGATCCCCGTGATATGCGGTCCGATAATATGCGACCGCTGCAAGCCCGAGATGCGCGGTCAGGAACTCAAAAATGCCGCCGTTCTCGCTGAAAACGGCGTTAAGCTCGCTATATGCACCGACCACACCGTTATCCCGATACAGTACCTGCCGCTCTCGGCTCAGGCTGCCGTAAAGGGCGGGCTCGACGAGATGACGGCTCTGCGCGCGCTGACTATAGTTCCCGCCGAGATAATAGGCGCGGAGGAGAGAATAGGCAGTATCGCGGTCGGAAAGGACGCGGACGTTCAGCTCTACCGCAAGGGCGATGACCCGCTCGGACTGATGAGCGAGCCCGCGCTCGTAGCTATAAACGGACAATTCATCCGCAGGGAGGTATAATATGAAACGTATTTTTGCACTCGCAGCAGCAGCCGTGCTCGCGGTATGCGCAGTCCCCGCCTCGGCATACGCTGAGGGCAATTTTGACGGACACACCGCCGTTGTCGACGGCGTGACCTACACCTACACCATTGAGGACTCGGAACCTGCGGGAATAACGATAATGAGCGCTACACCCGCCGAGGGCGCACTGACTATCCCCGACGAGATAGACGGTCACACCGTCATCGGCATAGGCGAGAAGGCTTTCCTCGGGCAGACAAAGCTCGAATTCGTGTATTTCCCGAGCAAGCTCGAATATATTGAAAAATCGGCGTTTGCAGGCTGCACTGCGATGACGCAGCTCGTTATCCCCGATTCGGTGCAGTTCATCAAAGACAGCGCATTTATGGGCTGCTACAGCCTCACGACCGTTTCTGTCGGCAAGGGCGTGAAGGATATACCCTATGAATGCTTCTTCTCGTGCAGCTCGCTCAAGGAGGCTTACCTCCCCGACGGTCTGAAAACTATCGGCGCAGAGGCTTTCTTCGGCTGCCCCGAGCTCGATACCCTCATTCCCGAGAGCGTCACGGATATCGGATACTCCGCAATAGGCTATCAGTCTGACGCGCACTCGTCCTATACCGTCAGGACCGAGGGCTTTATCATCGGCGGCAAAACAGGCAGCTCTGCCGAGACCTACGCCAACGAGAACGGTTTCGACTTCCTCGACCCCGATAATTACCTCGTCGGCGACGTAAACAAGGACAAAAAGGTCGATGCCAAGGACGCTTCGGCTGTGCTCGCCGAATACTCAAGCGCCTCTACGGGGGCTGAGCTGTCTTTCAGCCCGTGGCAGAGGATCGTAGGCGATATGTCTCCCGATAAGATGATAGACGCAAAGGACGCTACAAAGATACTCATCGAGTATGCGCGGCTCTCCACTCTTTAAGGCAACACCGCACAAAGCACGCCTGAAGGCTTTGTACGGTATTGCCTTAAGTGATTCGTCGCTTTAATGCGACACGAATAAACATATTTAAACCATATTTTCGTATAATTTTTCTATATCCGTTTTACCCGCTCAGGTATTGACAGAACGACAAAAAATTGGTATCATTAAAGGTAATATAATATAATAAGGAGGAGGAAATTTTATGCTGACCGACATGAACAGCAAATTTCAGAAGGAGGGTCTGACCTTCGACGACGTATTGCTCATACCCGCTAAATCGGACGTCACCCCCAATATGATACAGCTCGGCACCAAGCTCACCAAGACTATCACCCTCAACACGCCTATCATGACTGCCGCTATGGACACCGTTACTGATTCGCGTATGGCTATCGCTATCGCCCGTGAAGGCGGTATCGGCATCATCCACAAGAATATGTCTATCGAACAGCAGGCTGAGGAAGTGGACAAGGTGAAGCGCTCCGAAAACGGCGTCATCGTTGACCCCTTCTCGCTCACCGAGGATCACATCGTTGCTGATGCGGACGAGCTTATGGGCAAGTTCCGTATCTCGGGCGTTCCGATAGTTGACGGCAGCGGCAAGCTGGTCGGCATAATCACTAACCGCGATATGCGCTTCCTCACCGATTTCAAGGCTAAGATCTCCGAGGTCATGACCAAGGATAACCTCATCACAGCTCCTGTGGGTACTACTCTCGCTCAGGCTCAGGAGATACTCCGCGCTCATAAGATAGAAAAGCTCCCCATTGTTGACAATGAGGGCTACCTCAAGGGCCTTATCACTATCAAGGATATCGAGAAGTCTGTGCAGTACCCCAACTCCGCCCGTGATTCTCAGGGCAGGCTCCTCTGCGGCGCCGCTATCGGCGTGACTGCCAACGTGCTCGACAGAGCCAAGGCTCTCATCGAGGCTCAGGCTGACGTTCTTGTGCTCGACTCCGCTCACGGACACAGCGCCAATATCCTCAAGTGCCTCTCCATGATAAAGGAGGCGTACCCCGATACTCCCGTTATCGCAGGCAATATCGCTACAGCAGAAGCCGCTGAGGACCTCATCAAGGCGGGCGCTGACTGCGTAAAGGTCGGCATCGGCCCCGGCTCTATCTGCACTACCCGCGTTGTCGCAGGTATCGGTGTTCCGCAGATAACTGCCGTTTATGACGTCGCTTGTGTGGCTCAGAAGTACGGCGTGCCCGTTATCGCCGACGGCGGCATCAAGTACAGCGGCGATATCGTTAAGGCTCTCGCGGCAGGCGCTAACGTCGTTATGCTCGGCTCGCTCCTCGCAGGCTGTGCGGAGGCTCCAGGTGAGACCGAGATATATCAGGGCCGTCAGTTCAAGGTTTACCGCGGAATGGGAAGCCTCGGCGCTATGGCCAACGGCTCCAAGGACAGATATTTCCAGGAGGGCGCAAAGAAGCTCGTTCCCGAGGGCGTTGAGGGTCGTGTGCCGTTTAAGGGCTCCGTTGCGGACACTGTGTTCCAGCTCGTCGGAGGTATCCGCTCGGGTATGGGATACTGCGGCTGCGTTGATATCCCCACTCTCCATGAGAAGGCTCAGTTCATACGCATCACAGGCGCGGGTCTCAAGGAGAGCCATCCCCACGATATCTACATCACAAAGGAAGCTCCCAACTATTCAACACAGATATAAAACAGCTAAAGCCCCGCGATATGCGGGGCTTTTCTTGACATAAAATTTCGGTTTATGTTATACTCATAGTGTCGGCTTCTTCCGATAGGAAGGAGGTGAAAACCGTGAATTACATATTTTCTTTTATCGTGGCTGTTACGGCTCGCTTAGTTGGTGACTTCGTGAGCAAGTGGCTAAACAGTCATAATGCCGACAAACAGCCCACAAAGAAAAACCCCGAGAGGTGCCACTCTCGGGGTTTTTCGCTTGTTGGTGAAAACCATATACATATTTTCTTATGTGGTTATAATTATTATACCACGCTGATTTGCAATTGTCAAGTGCTTTTCGCAATATCTGAGCTCTGAGCTCTGACCGCTTAAAAAATATACGGCTTGCCGTCTATGGTGTACACGCAGAAGAGCATACCCTCAGGCAGCACGTTCGTCAGCTCAGTGATATAATTGCTTTCCTCGTTGCCATAGTAGGTGTATCCGCCCATTGTGAGCAGCTTGCGGTCGGTTATCTTTGAGATGATGTCGTCGCCGAACACTGTCTTCAGGTTTTGGTCGCGCGACTCAAACCTCGCGTCTGCTTCGGTATCGCCTGCAAGACGACAGTCCGATATCTCGATGAAGTTTATCTTGAAGCCCTCGCACAGGGTCTGCTCCATGGTCGTATAGTAGTCCTCGATGAACTTCTCCTCGGAGTCGTACCTCTCGCTCGCCTTGCATACGCCGTCGAGGAAGCCAGGGTAGTAGCAGGCGGCTATAGCCTCGTAGTCGCCGCTGTTGAGTGCCTCCACGTACTTGTTGACCATGTAGAGCTCGTCATAACCCGTGGAATCATTCCAGAAGGAGTTGTCGTAGCTTATCTGTATGCTGACATTGCTGTCATCTGCGGGCTTGAGGTCGTCGTTCGCCATATACGCCGAATGGTACTCCTCGTCGGTCATGTTCTTGCGGGCGTTCTCTCCGCCGTCTATGCGCACGCCTGACGATGATGACGATGTCGATGAGCTTCCCTTGTCACCGCAGGATACCGCTGTCAGCATGGCTCCCGCAAGCAATATTGCGAGGGCTGCCTTGTTCATCTTCTTCATTTCTCTTCCTCCTGTCAGCCAAAGGTGTAATACTTGCCGTCAACTACGGCAAAGGCTATCTCGTAGCCGCTTATCAGACGGTGCTCTGCGCCGTCCTCACCCTTGGCGTATATATAAAAGCTGACGTATTCTATGTCATCCGAATTCGCCTTGACATATTCGTAGTAGTCGGTGTCGAATATCTCGTCGAAATAGCTGAAGAGGTCCGCTTTCAGGTCGTCGAGTGTCTCCCCCTCGCTGAGCTCGGGCTGCTCCGCCTTTATGCGGGTAATGGTGAAATCGCCAGTATACTGCGAACTGTCGCCGTCGTCACCCGCTACCGCATTCTGCATTATGGTCCTGAGATTCTCACAGTTGAGCTTGAAGGAGTCTTCAAGTCCGTACTCATACTCTTCCTGCAAATATGTGCCGTAGCGCTCCTTGTAGTCGGGGTAGATGAGTTCCTGATATGTCTCGAAGTCTTCGTTCTGGAAAGACGTGAAGTATCTGTCAAGCGCGAACATCAGCTCCTCGGAAACGGGCTCCTCATAGTAGAACTTGACTCCGTCGGCGGCTACGCGGTAGCTTCCGAGGTCGTATTCCTCGCTGCCCTCCTTCGGCTCGACGATGTCGCCGACTGTGGGTGCGGTATCGGCTGCGGCGCTCGGTGATGTGTTCACCGATACGTTCTCATTTACCGATATCTCCGCCTCTTTTCCGCATGAAACGCAGGCAAGCAGACATATTGCTGCTGCGACTGCGGCAGGTATTCTCTTCTTCATTGCCATGCCTCCGCTTTATATCGCGATGTAGTTGAAGCCCCTCTCCTGTGCCCAGTTCAGCACCTCCGAGCCCTCGGGAGCGTAGATGATGAGGTCGGGAAGGTCTTCAAGTCCCCAGTTCTCATATTTCAGGTCGGGATTGAGTATACGCAGGGTGGTGAGCCCCTCGCAGGCTGTGAATGCCTCCTCATGGACATATTCCACGTTCTGCGGGATAGTGACCTCGGTAAGGCTCGTGCAGGCGACGAACGCGCCTCTGTCTATGCCTGTCACCGCCTCGGGGATATTGACCTCTGCAAGCGATGAGCAGTCCATAAAGGCGTTCTCGCCGATGAGAGTTACGCTCTCGGGTATCTGCACCGATACGATATCGTAGTTCGCCTCAAAGGCGTAGTAGCTTATCTCTGTAACGGGCACGCCCTCTATGCTGTCGGGAATGACGACATACTGCTCATTGCCGACGTATTTCGTTATCTTTGTATTGCCGTCCTCGATGACATACTCGAAATCGGTGGACTCCTTTACGTCCCTGACGTGGACTGTGGGCTTCTCGTCGTAGACGTTGCCGTCCTCGTCGATAAAGGTGTCGGGTTCGATATCCGTTTCAGCCGCGGCGGCAGATGTGGGGCTCTCCGCCACCGAATCGCTGCCTGTGCCTGTCTCGGAACAGCCTGCGGTCAGAGCCGCAAGGACAGTCAGTACAGACAATAATGCCATTCTCTTCATAATTCTATCTCCGTTATTTGAAAGCTGTATGTTGCCTTTATGCACAAAGAATGAAATCTCGCGGGCGGATACCGTCCGACCCTGCAAAAGCTCATTCAATCAAACCGTAGGGGCGCATTACAGCAAAGCTGCATATAGCATCACAATCCAAATCAAAGATTTGGTGTGCTGCTTATCCGTGCGCCCGACAATCGAAATCGGGATTAGCGGGCTGATAATATCCGCCTCTACAAGGCGAGATTAAACATAACCGTAGGGGCGCCATTTGGGCGTCCGAGATAATCCGACAAATCGACGGGCGAGCGGAACTCGCCCCTACGATCCGAGCCCATGTTACTGCTTTGCTCTTACCTTCGCGCGCTGAGAGTTGCTGAGTATGCGCTTGCGGATACGCAGGCTCTCGGGTGTTACCTCGAGAAGCTCGTCGTCTGCGAGGAATTCAAGGCAGTCCTCAAGGCTGAGTATGCGGTGAGGCACGAGACGGAGCGCGTCGTCGCTTCCGCTCGCACGGGTGTTTGTGAGGTGCTTCTTCTTGCAGACATTTACAACGAGGTCGTCGGTCTTGGGCGATGCGCCTACTACCATGCCCTCGTAAACAGGTGTGCCTGCGGGGATAAAGAGCTGTCCGCGCTCCTGTGCGTTGAACAGACCGTAGGTAACAGCCTCGCCTGTCTCGAAGGAAACGAGAGAGCCCGTGTTTCTGCGGTCGATGTCGCCCTTGTACGGCTCGTAGCCCTCGAATACGTGGCTCATGATGCCCTCGCCCTTGGTATCTGTGAGGAACTCGCTCTTATAGCCGAAAAGACCTCTCGCGGGTATGAGGAACTCGACACGCATACGGCTGCCCTGCGGGTGCATGGAGACAAGCTCGCCCTTGCGGCTGCCCATTTTCTCCATTACGGAGCCGACACAGTCCTCGGGGACGTCGATGACAAGGCGCTCGATAGGTTCGAGCTTCTGACCTGTCTCCTCGTCCTTCTTGAAGAGCACGCGGGGAGTCGAAACTGCAAGCTCATAGCCCTCGCGGCGCATATTCTCGATGAGTATGGAGAGGTGCATCTCGCCTCTGCCCGCTACTCTGAACGAATCTGTGGAATCGGTCTCCTCAACGCGGAGTGAAACGTCCTTCAGGAGCTCGCGGAAGAGCCTCTCGCGGAGCTGGCGCGAAGTGACGAACTTGCCCTCACGCCCTGCGAAGGGGCTGTCGTTGACCGAGAAAGTCATCTCGACGGTCGGCTCGCTTATCTTGACAAAGGGAAGCGGCTCGGGTGCCTCTGGCGCACAGATAGTATCTCCGATAGTGATGCCCTCTATTCCCGATACCCACACGATATCGCCGACTGTTGCCTCCTGAACGGGCACGCGGTTGAGTCCCTGTATCTGGAGGAGCGACACTATCTTGGAGTTGTAATTCTTCTTCGAGCCTGTGTAGTCACAGACTGTTACCTGCTGGTTCACCTTGATGCTGCCTCGGACGATGCGTCCGATGCCTATCCTGCCCACGTATTCGTTGTAGTCGATGGAGGAGATGAGCATCTGGAGCGGCTCCTCCTCGTTGCCCTTCGGGGGCTCGATGTAGTTGATGATGGTCTCGAAAAGGGGCTTGAGGTCGGTGCCTGCCTCGTACTGACTAAGCGATGCCGTTCCGCTTCTGCCAGAGCAGAAAAGCAGCGGAGATTCGAGCTGTTCCTCGCTCGCGTCGAGGTCGAGCAGGAGCTCGAGCACCTCGTCGCCTATCTCGTCGAGACGGGCGTCGGGACGGTCTATCTTGTTGACTACGATGATTATTTTGTGGCCCATTTCAAGCGCCTTCGAGAGCACGAAGCGGGTCTGGGGCATGGGGCCCTCGGCTGCGTCAACAAGCAGGAGAACGCCGTCCACCATTTCGAGGATGCGCTCTACCTCGCCGCCGAAATCGGCGTGCCCAGGGGTGTCGATGACGTTTATCTTGATGTCGTTGTACATAACGGAGGTATTCTTCGCAAGGATTGTGATACCTCTCTCGCGCTCGATGTCGTTCGAGTCCATTACTCGCTCGGCAACTGCCTGATTCTCGCGGAATACACCGCCCTGCTTGAGCATCTCGTCAACGAGAGTGGTCTTGCCGTGGTCAACGTGGGCGATTATCGCGATGTTTCTTAAATCTTCTCTTATCATACTTATCTCTCCTTAAAATAACCTTTAGCTTTTCTTTCCAATGGATATATTAACAATCATGACATACTGCGCAGTCTCATCAGCATCTCATCGAGATTTATGTAGTCTGTCGGGATATGTACTGTCATCGGCATGATGTCAAGCAGGCTGCCCTCCGCAGAGCCGCAGGTCTGACGCTTGAACCTTATCTTCACGTACTTCCTGCCCTCGGTGACACTCAGCACCTCCTTGACAAAGCAGCCGTGCATCTGCCACACCGCGGGAGACTGTATGAACTCGTCGTACTTGGAAGCCGTATTTATATTGCTGATATTGTTCACAGCCTTGATGTCCGTCGCCATGGCTGAGCGGTAATTCCAGTTTATCATCGCTCCGAATACTCTGCTGTCGGCAAAGGCGGCGGCGCAGTCGATAAAGACGATGTCGTCGTCAGTTGCCACGAAAGCCTTGAAATCCCTGTCTTTGGTGAAGATACAGTACACGACCGCCGCAAGGGACAGCGCTCCGCCTCCGAGACCCAAAACGGCGATGAGCGTCGCACCCACGCCTCCGTAGAGCATCGCCATTCCAAACGCTATCCAGCCGATGACCAGCAGCACTATCATCAGGACTATGTACTTGACTTTATCCTCCGTATGTTTCTTTATGTATCGGGCTTTGAGGTTGTCTGCATAGGATGTTCTGCAAATCATATATATACCTCCCCTACATTTATTTAACAACAATGCGGTATTTCGTGCAAAAGCTCCTTTTTTCCTGACATAAAAAAGCCCTTGCAGAGTTTGCAAGGTGTCGCTGAAATGTGTTAGTCAAAGAAATCGCCCCGATATTATCGGGGCGTTTCTGGTGGGAGAGGGTGGATTCGGACCACCGAAGCTGAAAAGCAACAGATTTACAGTCTGCCCCCTTTGGCCACTCGGGAACTCTCCCATTAGAAAGATTGAAAATTTTACGAGGTCGACGACCTCGTAATGTGGAGCTGGTGGACGGACTCGAACCCCCGACCTGCTGATTACAAATCAGCTGCTCTACCAACTGAGCTACACCAGCTTAACTGACTTGATTATTATATCACAAACGATTACGCTTGTCAAGCTTTTTTTGAAATTTTTTTGAGATTTTTTGTGAGGCGGTGTTCTGCGGGACGTCGAGGACGCCGTCCCCTACATTTTTATCGGCTATGCGGAACGCCGAGTGACTCCCTACGGTGTAGGGAGATGTCAGCGAAGCTGACAGAGGGTACGTGCAGCCGTTGGCTGCG
>FNZT01000010.1:193946-204678 GCA_900109435.1 Ruminococcus sp. YRD2003
CGTTCCCTACATCAAAAACGGTAAGGCTCGCGGAAATCTCTGCCGCTTCAATGTAAGTGAGCGAGCTTACGAGCGTCCGCGTGAACTGGCGGCGCGGACACCGCGCCTGGTCGAGGCGACAGGACTCGAACCTGCGGCATCTTGGTCCCAAACCAAGCACTCTACCAAACTGAGCTACGCCTCGTTATCGTCCTTTTTCGGACAGCTTTTACATTATATCAGAAATGTCACGACTTGTCAAGCGGTATTTTTGCCTGCGGTGTCCCCGAAAACAAAAAGAGGGGCATGAAGCCCCTCTCCGTTATTACTTCTTCTTCTTGAATGCATCCTTTACATCGTCAACGATGTTCTCTGCTGCGTCCTTCAGGTCGCCGACCACGTCTGTAGCCGCTTCCTTGACCTCTCCTGCAAAGTCGCCTGCCTTATCTGCGACATCCTCTGCTGCGTCTGCTGCACCATCTGCCAGCTCCTCGGCTGTTTCTGTTGCATCATCCGCGAGATCCTTTACTGTAGAGTCGTTGATCTCAAAGTCTATGCTCTCATCTGTATCGTACGGATCGGGATAATCATAAATATCATCGTCGTAATCGGGCTCTGAGTTCTTGTTCTTGATGATCTTATATGCTGCATATCCTGCTGCAACGACCACGCCTGTTACAAGTACACCTGCAAGAATGTTGTTCATGCTAATTCCTCTTTTCTTACTCATATTTTTTCCTCTTTTCTTCGCAAGGAAATCCTGTTACCGTGCCGCTTGCGAACGACTCCGATAAACTACATTACTATTATATCACACTCGTTTTCAAAATTCAACCGTTTACATATTATTTGTTAAAAACATCAAAATAGACAGTGCTGTTATTGGTGCAGTTTCACAACGCAGTATACGGCTGCCGAGCCACACGCGCCGAATATTGTCGGAATCGGCTTTTTCGACCTCGGAGCTGTCGAAGCCGCCCTCGCTGCCTACGACAAGTCCCGCTGTCCTGACTCCGCTGAAGTCGATGTCCCCGAAGGAGCAGCCGCCCTTCTCTTCGTAGAGCAGGGCTGTCACGTCGAGCTGCTTCATCATCTCCACTGCCGTTTGCCAGTCCACGATAGGTGTGACTTCGGGTATCTTTCCCCTGCCCGACTGCTTTGCAGCTTCGGCAGCTATCTTGTTCAGACGAGGCAGCTTCTTCGCAAAGTCGCGCTCGTCGGGACGCGATATGCAGCGGCGCGTCAGCACGGGCACTATCCTGCTCACGCCCAGCTCCACGCTCTTCTGTATGATGTATTCGAGCTTGTCCTGCTTGGGGACTGCCTGAAACAGCGTCACCTCGATGTCGGGCTCGGCTGCGCAGCGCACCTTCTCCACAAGGTCAAGATATACCGTATCGGCGGTGATGCGCGATATCGTACAGTTGTAGTCTGTGCCGCAGCAGCAGACCGTCACGCTCTCGCCTGCCCTCATGCGGAGCGAGTGTCCGATGTGGTGGGCGTCGCTGCCCGTGAGGGTGATGTTGTTCTCGTCTATCTCATTCGTAAAAAATCTCGGCATGGTTTCGCCTCCCGTATAATTCGTGATTTCAAGCCGTCAGCCTATTGTAGGGGCGAGTTCCGCTCGCCCGATGACACCGTATTCATTTACGGGCGCACGGATAAGCAGCACACCAAATCTTTGATTTGGATTATGATGCTATATGCAGCTTTGCTGTAATGCGCCCCTACGCGTTATCAAAATGCAGGGGACGCGCCTAACAGGCGTCCCGTCTGAGCACTATCATAGCTTTATTATACAACAATGGGTAATAATTTGCAAGAGGAATACAAATCATTATCGACGTTTTATACAATTTTTAAACCCGTGCTTCTACAGAATCTACAAAAATTCCGCCGCAGCTCTTTTATTTTCATTTTTTGTCTGCAATACAACTTCGATTTATGGTATAATATGGTGTGTATGGCGCGGAGCTCCGCGCGGTACGCGACTATATCACTATGAGACGAGAGGGATGTAAAATGAAGAACAAAAACCTTGTCCGCAGGATAACCTCGGGCTTTACCGCCTTCGCGGCGGCTGCTGCCTGCTCAACAACAGGTATGTTTGCTGCTCCGACGGTCATCGCTGCCGAAGACACCGACAACTACGCTAAACTCCTGCAATATTCGCTCTATATGTACGACGCGAATATGTGCGGCAGCGACGTCGACGAGAGCAGCGGCTTCTCGTGGCGCGGCGACTGCCATACCGATGACGCTGTGCCAGGCGGCTACCACGACTGCGGCGACCACGTCAAATTCGGCATCACTGCGGGCTATTCGGGCGCTACGCTCGGCTGGAGCTACTACGAATACAAGGACGTTTTCGACTCGCTCGGTCAGACGGGACACCTGAAGCTCATTACAGACCGCTTCTGCAAGTATTTCAAGGACTGCACCACCCTCAGCGGCGGCTCGGTCACTGACTTCGTTTACCAGATAGGCGACGGCGGTGCTGACCACAACAGCTACTGGGGACCTCCCGAGCAGCAGGACAGCTCATCGCGAAAAGTGTTCAGGACTTCGAGCGGAGCAAGCGATATCGCTGCCGAATACGCGGCTGCACTTGCTGTCAGCTACCTCAACTTCGGCAACAATGAGGACCTCGAATACGCAAAGGCGCTCTTCGATTTCTCGACCAAGTACAATCAGGTAGCGACTGACGGCACAGGCGGCTTCTACGATTCCAAGGAGGCTGTTGACGACCAGTCGTTCGCGTCGGGATTCCTCTACCTCGCGACAAAGGACGAGAAGTATAATTCCTTCCTCAAGCAGCATCAGAATGACCCTAACTGGGAATACTGCTGGAATAACGTGTATCTCGGTGCCTCCGTCCTCAACGGCGAGATAAACGGCGACTGGAGCATCGCCGAGAAATACGCTCAACAGAGAATGAACGACCCGAGCAAGTGGTACACTCCCGACGGCTGGGGCGCTGCCCGCTACAACACAGCGGCACAGTTTATCGGTCTGCTGCTCAAAAAGCACGAGAAGGCTGACCACACGAAATGGTGCAAGGGTCAGATGGACATGATACTCGGCAAGAATCCCAAGAACATCTGCCTCGTTGTCGGCTTTAATGACGTTTCCGCGAAGTATCCTCACCATGAGGCGGCTTCGGGTCTGAAGGGCTGGGACGAGTATAACGCTGCGGGCGAGACCTTCGGCGGCAAGGGCTATACCCTCACAGGTGCGCTGGAGGGCGGTTTCGCGGACGCAAGCTTCCAGTACAAGGACGCGCTCAACGACATCACCTCCTCTGAGGTCGGTATCGACTACAACGCTACCCTCGTTGCGGCGGCGGCAGGTCTGTACAAGGAGTTCGGGACAGGCAAGACCGACAGCATGGTCAACGGCGTGGAGCGTAATATACAGTACGAGAACCCCGATATCGTGACCACCACCGAGGCGACCACAACGACCGCGACTACGACTGCTTCAACAACGACCGAAACGACTGCGACTACGGTCACAACTACTGCCGACCGCGCCGAGGCTGTCGTAAACGTCAGCATACTCGACCCCGACACGGGCAAGCAGGTACCCGGCGTTAAATACCAGATATCCGGCTACGGCGAAAACGGCGCATACTTCGGTCAGAAGGAATATACTTCCGGCGAGACCGCCGCTACACATGATGTCAACTGGCATGACTTATCCGCCGAAGCTTTCAAGGGCGCTATATACTGGGAATTAACACTGAAAAGTATTCCCGATGAATATGCAATGCCCGACCCTGTGAACACTAAATTCAGCATAGTAAACGGAAAAGCCGATGTAAAGGTAACTCTCGCCAAGAAGCCCGATATGTCTAAGCTGACTTTCGAGCTCATCGTCAAGGACAAGATAACGGGTGAGTACATACCAGGCGTTGAAGTCGTTATCTCGGGCAAGGACTACGAAAAGCAGCTTCCCGAGAAAAAATACACCACCCTCGACGGCGTGAACGACCTCACCTGCCCGAGAGAATGGGTAGATGATCTCAACGACGTTACATGGACAGCAACTATCACTTCTGTTCCCGAGGGATACAAGATGCCCGATGAGCCCAAGACCTTATTTATGTTCCTGACAAAGAATACCGTAGAGAAGACATATGAGCTCGAGCGCGCTGCTGCTCCGAAGGTTCGCTGGGGCGACGCCAACCTCGACGAGAAGGTGACTGTCGCGGACGCGGTGGCTATCCTCCAGTCCATTGCCAATAAGGATAAGTACGGACTGAAGCCGCAGGGCGCCAAGAACGCCGACGTTTACGCGAACGGCGACGGCGTCACTGCCAAGGACGCATTTGTGCTCCAGCTTTTGGACTCGGGCAAATACACCGAGGCTGACCTGCCCATAGCCGAAATTATCGAGGATTAAGTTCCCAGACTTGCATTTCGCACAAAATTAAATATGTTATTTTGGTACCGATGTACAAGAAGGTTTCTGTACATCGGTACTTTATTGCTTTTTGCAGGCAATTTTGTACATATAAATTTGGATTTATACATTCATCGTTCACAATAGTCTGTAATATTTACGTCAATATATACAAATCGGATATATCATTTTAGGTCAATAGGTAGAATCTGCAAAATATCGCCCTTGTGTAACCGTATTGTAATATTTATGTTTCCGCTTTGTAACCAAAAACGCGGCGAAATTATGTATAATAGTCCGTGAGGCATATTATAGGCAAAACGCGATACGACTAATCAGAAAGAAGTGTGAATAGTATGTTCAAATTCAGGAAATTTACATCAGTAGTCCTGACGGGTGCCCTCGCACTCACCTCGGCTGCAAGTTCTTTCTCCGCGGCTGCTCCCTCTCTCTCTGCAACTGCGGCAGATAACGACAATTACGCAAGACTCCTTCAGTATTCCCTCTATTTCTACGACGCCAATATGTGCGGTGACGTTACCGGATGCGGTCTCGAATGGAGAAGCAACTGCCATACCACCGATGAGATCCCCGGCGGTTTCCACGATGCAGGCGACCACGTAATGTTCGGTCTCCCTCAGGGCTATACCGCTGCTGCTCTCGGTCTGAGCTATTATGAGTTCTCGGACGCGTATGAGCAGACAGGTCAGGCAGATCACATCAAGATGATCCTCAACCATTTCTGTACATATTTCAAGAAGTCTACCAAGCTCAACGGTGACAACGTTTCCAGCTTCCTCTACCAGAAGGGTGAGGGAAATCCCGACCACTCGTACTGGGGCCCGCCCGAGCAGCAGGGAGGCAACCGCAAGATGTACTGGACAAGCAACGGCGCAAGCGATATCGCTGCAAACTACGCTTCTGCCCTCGCTATCAATTACAAGAACTTCGGCAACGAAGAGGACCTCAAGTACGCTAAGGCACTCTATAAGTTCTCAAAGCAGTATAACCAGTGCGCAACGGAAGGTCCCGATACCTTCTACGTTTCATCCAAGTGCGCTGATGAGCAGGCAATGGCTGCGGGATGTCTCGCACTCGCTACCGGCGATCAGGGCTATAAGAACGATGTCAAGGCAATAAATTCTATCGGCGTTTACTGGGCGTACGGCTGGAACGACGCAAACCTCGGTGCCGCTGTTATGAACGGTATCGTAAACAAGGACTGGAGCGCTGCTAACAAGTACCTCGGCGAAAAGTGCAACGGCAGCGGATACCTCTTCATGGACAAGTGGGGCAGCGCAAGACTTAACTGCTCTATGCAGTTCATGTCTCTTGTTGCCACAAAGGAAGGCGCAGGCAACTATACAAACTGGGCTCAGGGGCAGATGAATTACATCCTCGGCAATAACCCCGCAAAGACCTGCTTCGTTACAGGCTTTGCAAGCAACAGTGCAAAGAACGCTCACCACAGAGCGGCTTCAGGCTATACAAGCTATGAGCAGTTCAATATGAACGGCTGGGATCCCAACGGCGACCATATGAGCCCCTTCTGTGCTTACGGTCCCAATGCAAAGCCCCTCATCGGTGCTCTTGTAGGCGGTCCCTGCAACGCAAACGGCGACTATCACGATAACATGGCTGACTATGTCTGCAACGAGGTTGCTATCGACTATAACGCAGGTCTCGTAGGCTCAGCAGCAGGTCTTTACCACTTCAAGAAGACAGGCTCTATCGACAACAATATCAACGGTGTTACCAAGATATACAAGGGCGGCTCTCAGCCCCAGCAGACAACCGAGCCTCAGCAGACAACTCAGACTCAGCAGACTCAGCCTGCTCAGACTACTCAGCCTCAGCAGACTCAGCAGCAGCCCACTACAACTACTCCTTCCACTAACCCCGGCGGCGACGGTGTTTACTCCATAAGCCCCAAGCAGCACGTTAAATTCGACCAGAATGCTGATGACAAGATGATCGGCTGGGATTGGGCTGATTTCAAACTCCCGAGCGGCGCTAAGATCAGCAAGGTCGAGGTGAACATCTCCGCAAACGGCGCTATCGGCAAGTGGGAAGGTGCATTCGGTACATCTACTACCGTTGCTCCCGACTACTGGACAATGACTGACAATATGTCGGCTACTCCCAGCGGAAACTCAGCAACTATCACTTGGAATGTTCCTTCAGATACTGCCGAGATAATCCAGACTGCATACGGCGGACAGCTCAAGTTCGGTACATGGTGGGTGAACAGCGGCGAATTCACTGTTGACTCGATCAATGTATACGCTGAGGGCGGCAGCACTCCCGCTACTACACCTTCTACCACAAAGACAACAACTACCACAACTACTACAACGACCACTACAACTACTACCACTACAACAACTACTACAACCACAATTGCTACTACTCAGCCCGCAAGCAAGGTAACAAAGTACGGCGACGTCAACCTCGACGGCTATGTTTCAGTCGCTGACGCTGTTGCTATACTCCAGTTTATCGGCAATAAGGATAAGTACAAGCTCAATGAGACACAGCTCGCCAATGCTGACGTTTCGGGCAATAAGGACGGCGTTACAGCTAACGACGCCCTCACTATCCAGAAGGTGGATGCAGGCGCTCTCAGAGAGTCTCAGCTCCCCGTTTGATCTGAGATAAAAGAAATATGTGAATGACGCCTGTTCAGCATGAGCGGCGTATCGTACGGATGTATTATCTGTCACTTATCGGGGACCCCTTTCCTGTGAAAGGGGTCCTTGTTTTGTTTCGTGATGATTACGTATCGTACGTGCTTGTGCTGTATGGGCGGTCTTTTCTGACCAGAATTGTGGTCGGTGGTCAATAATTGCGTAGTTTTCGGGTAATTATTGACAAGTCTTTGCCGCTGTGCTACAATAAAATTGTAGTAAATGTTCCGCCCCGTTATAGGCAGGGGCGGTGCATAATATATTGGACCCTTTAGTCGGGTCCGGAAGGGATGATCTATCATGAAGCACAATCCATTCAACGCGCTGACAGCCGCTGCACTCACCGCAGCTATGACGCTGTCTTCGCTCCCCGCGTCAGAGGCGCTCGTTGCTGACGCTGCTGACACCGAGGGCGTCGTATTCTCCACCGATTTCGAGGACGGCGACGTTTCCAGATTCTCTAAGCGCGGCGACAACGACACATCTGTCATCGAGGCTATCGAGGACGACAAGGCTCCCAGCGGAAGCAAGGTAATGTCCGTTTCGGGACGCGACCAGAGCTGGAACGGCCCGTCGCTCGCGGCTGAGGGTCTGCTTGAGCCAAACGTTAAGTATAACGTTTCTGTCAAGGTAAAGGCTGCCTGGTATAATACCGTCTGCCTCTCATTGCAGCATACTCCAGGAGGCTCAGAAGAGCCGCAGTATACCAACCTCGTCAAGGGCGTTTCTCAGGGCGATTACGTTACCCTCGAAACAAGCTTCTCCTTCGGCGACGGCGAAAAGGACGTTTCTATCTACATCGAGACCACGGGCGAGGCTAACGACCTCTGCGTAGATGATTTCACCATCACGCTCGCGCCTAATAAGCTCGACAAGACCCTCGTCGGTCTCAAGGACGTTTACGCTGATATGTTCAAATTCGGCACCGCTACTACTGCCGGCGAGATAGCTCCCGCCTCCACTAAGGAGCTCGTGAAGCACCACTTCAACAGCATCACGGCAGGCAATGAGCTCAAGCCCGATTCCGTGCTCGACAAGAACGCCTGCCTCGCACTTGCCGCTGACGGCGACGATACCAACCCGCAGGTCACTCTCGCAAACGCTAAGCCTATCCTCGACTTCGCAAGAGAAAATGATATCTCCGTAAGAGGTCACGTTCTCGTTTGGCATCAGCAGACTCCTCTCTGGTTCTTCAAGGAGGACTACAAGGATGACGGCGAGTGGGTGTCTAAAGAGAAGATGCTCAAGCGTATGGAAAACTACATCAAGAACGTTTTCGCGGCTGTCAAGGAGGAATATCCCGACGTTGACTTCTATGCGTGGGACGTTGTGAATGAAGCCTTTACAGACGGCGGCGCGCCCCGTCAGCCAGGCTTCCCCGAAGAGAGCAACAACTGGGAGGCTTCTCCCTGGGTAAAGGTGTTCGGCGATAATTCGTTCATCAAGCCCGCTTTCGAGTACGCTAAGATGTACGCTCCCGAGGGCACAAAACTGTTCTACAACGACTTCAATGAGTACATGGACAAAAAGGATGCTATCGTCAAGCTCGCCGAGGAGATCAATTCCGATGGCCACTACATCGACGGCATCGGTATGCAGTCGCACCTTAATGTCACTAATAACGGCGGAAATGACCCGTTCCCGACTGCGGGTATGTACAAGAACGCTCTCGAGAAGTTCAGCAAGACAGGTCTCGACATACAGATAACCGAGCTCGACGCCACCGTTGACGGCGAGAATTACGAGCTTCAGGCGAAGTACTACAGCGACATCTTCGACGCTATCGTTGCTTATAAGGACTATGTTTCCGCAGTAGTTGTATGGGGTACGACCGACGACCAGAGCTGGCGTGCATCAAAGAATCCGCTCCTCTTCACCAAGGACTACGAGGCTAAGCCCGCTTATTACTCGATAATCGACGGAATCGAAGTACCCGACATCACAACTACTACCAAGAAGACTACTACTGCTACTTCCTCCGCAGCTACTACCACCCAGACCGAGACTACGACCGTTACAGCAAGCGAGACAACGTCATCGGGCGCCTCTGCGACGCTCTGCGGCGATGCCAACAACGATAAGAAGGTCACTGTGGCTGACGCTGTAGCGATATTACAGTCCCTCGCTAACAAGGACAAGTACGCGCTCACCGATGCTGGTCTGGCAAACGCCGACTGCTTTGACGTCGGAGACGGCGTAACCGCTAACGATGCTCTCGCGATACAGAAGCTCGACGCAGGCGTGATAAAGGCACTCCCCCTTTACTCCTCCAGCCCTAACAATTAACAGAAAAAGCTCCCCTCTCGGGGAGCTTTTTCCATTGGATTGTAGGGGGCGCCGCCTTCAGCGTCCCGCACATAATAATTAACGGTTACACGGTGTAGGGGCGCATTCCGTGCGCCCGCAGTACATTGACGAACCAACGGGCGAGCGGAACTCGCCCCTACAACTTCCAGAATATTGCAGTCATCTGTAGGGGCTCCCCTCCTGTGCCTTGCTTCTTTTTATCTTTATTACTTCTTCATATTGTCCATGGAAAGAGCGCTTTTCTTGCTGAACGTATGGCTGCGTCCCACTTTATTTTGCACTTCCTCTTTAACTTTATCGGCTGTAAGACGATAGTTGGAATAGAGATTCTGTCCCTTCTCTTTTGTTGCCTGTGATCACTAACACATTTGCCGTAAGCATACCCTGCAAAAGACCAAAATGGTGCAAAATCCCGACAAATATTTCAGGATACAAAAAAAGCTTCCCGTGAGAAGCTTAGAACCGTATAAATAAGAAAGCGCCTGCTATTGCAGACGCTCTGTTGGCTCCCCCTGCCCGGCTCGAACGGGCGACAACTCGGTTAACAGCCGAGTGCTCTACCGACTGAGCTAAGGAGGAATATCAATGTCGGCACTGATCTACTTTCCCGGGCCGTCACCAGCCGAGTATCATCGACGCGAATGAGCTTAACTTCCGTGTTCGGAATGGGAACGGGTGTGACCTCACTGCAATAAGCACCGACTATGAAATTTGGTGACCCGTACCAGAATCGAACTGGTGTTACCGGCGTGAGAGGCCGGTGTCTTAACCGCTTGACCAACGGGCCGTATTGGTGCACCATCGGGGACTCGAACCCAGGACCCACTGATTAAGAGTCAGTTGCTCTACCAACTGAGCTAATGGTGCATTTACATCGCTTATATATTATATCATAAACGTGACCGTTTGTCAAGCGATTTTTCCAAATTTAAAAAGAAATTTTGAAACTGAACAAAGAAAAGCAAGCGCCTGAGAGAGACTCTCACATGAATCAAAAGGAAAAGCCCTCGACCGATTAGTATGCGCTGGCTGAACGCGTCACCACGCTTACACCTTGCACCTATCAACCTCATAGTCTTTGAGGGGTCTTACTCTTACGATGGGATATCTTATCTTGAGGTCGGCTTCACGCTTAGATGCCTTCAGCGTTTATCCGTTCCGCACATAGCTGCCCAGCTGTGCCACTGGCGTGACAACTGGTGCACCAGAGGTGCGTCCATCCCGGTCCTCTCGTACTAGGGACAGCTCCTCTCAAATATCCTACGCCCACGACAGATAGGGACCGAACTGTCTCACGACGTTCTGAACCCAGCTCGCGTACCGCTTTAATTGGCGAACAGCCAAACCCTTGGGAC
>FNZT01000006.1 GCA_900109435.1 Ruminococcus sp. YRD2003
TCATATCTTTTCCTCCTGACATTATTATTCCATAGACAGCAGGCGTGATCTGCTTTCTATGTATCTGCCACAGGAGGCTCACAAATCGTTCACAGCGCCTTTTGCTGTCATCGGTGGTGTAGTTTCTCGACCTGCTGCCGATGCCGTCGAAAACGGCTCACAAATCGCTGATAGGCATTCTATCATTTGTTTTGGGGAAAATAAAAAAAGGACTCGATTCCAGAGTTTTCACAATTAGTGAAAACCACTAAAACCGAGTCCGAAACTTTGTGTACTATTTTTAGCTGAAAAATCTGAGATTAGCCGGTATATCGACCGTTGAAGAGCTCCAAAACTACCTTTGTGGGGGTTCAACTCCCTAAAAAGCCTTAAAACGCCCCAATGTCATCCCTCATTTTTTCAATAACTTTTCTGAAATTTGGGTAGCAAAAAAGCCCGAATATTCGGGCTTTTTTGGGCATGTCATCAATTTTGTTATGCCATCATGGTACGCCTGACAGGAGTCGAACCTGCGCACATGGCGTCGGAGGCCACTGCTCTATCCACTGAGCTACAGGCGCATTTTTTTAGCATTACCTATGATAACAAAATTACAAATACTATTATATCAAAAACTCTTGAATTTTGCAAGTGTTTGTGGTATAATTTATAGAGAAATTTTTCGGAGTCCCAAAAACAGGCTCGAAAATGTTGACGGAGGTGATAATTTGGAGGATTATATCTACGTGATCGTCGCGCAGACCGGAACCGGTCCTGCAAGATTTTTCAGATTTATAACCAAAAAGCCGTTCAATCATGTTTCTCTTTCGGGAGATGTGACACTCTCCGAAATGTACAGCTTCTGCCGCACCTACTGCCCCGTACCGCTTCCCGCAACTTTCAATAAAGAAATTGTCGGCAAGGGCACGCTTGGCAAGTTCGGATATATCCCATGCGAGATCTACCGCATCCCCGTCACAAAAGAGCAAAAGGCTGAGTACAACCGCATTATCCGCCATTTCGTGGATAACCGCAATATCTACTCGTACAATATCCTCGGCCTCCTTGCCGTGTATATGAACATAGAATGGAAGCGCAAAAAGAACTTCGTCTGTTCGCAATTCGTGGCGTATACACTTGATAAGATCGGCATTCCGCTCGAGAAGTCGTTCTGTCTGTATACTCCCGACGATTTCCGCAAATTCCCGAATGCGACCCTCTACTATGCAGGCGAGCTCAACAGCTTCTACGACGATGTGATGTCCCGCCCCGAGAGCAGATACCCGAGAACTTTTACCTCAAAGGCTAACTAACGCCTGTCCGAGAGCGCGGAGGCAAGCAGCGCCGCCGCCCGTAACTCGTCAGGCGTGAGCAGATATGCCGCAAGGAGACTTCTGCTGTCGCTCCCGACGATATAACCGAGGTCAACACTGTGCCCGAGGATAACGAGCTGTGCGGACGCCTCCCCGACTGTGAGGCTCACCGATGATATGCTCTCTTCGCTTAGCTTGTTGTGGGAATTGGCGCACGACAATAAAAACATTTGCAGGCCGCCTGTCAGTACGACGTACGCGAGTACGATACTGACTGCGGTCTTATTTTTTTTCCTCATTTTACTGCTCCTTGACAGAATCGAGCAGGCGGCTGAGCGACTGCCCGATAAGTTGTCCGCTGTATTGTGCCTGCTCAAGGGTATTGCAGTGCGAGCCTACCTCTATGAGCAGACTGCCCGTGGTCAGATCCTGATTGTAATGGCGGTAATCGAATAGTATAGGTCGGGTCAGACCCGGATAGTCCGACTCGAGCTGCTGCTGAAGACAGCAGGCAAAATGAAAATTCTTCATATAGTCGGGCATATCGAGAGTCCCGTCGTCACAGCCCGATATTATCATCACCTGTGCCGCTTCTCTGCCGTTTATGCCGATATACGGCTGGGCAGCTGTCCCCTCGCCCGAAATGGCATCGCGGTGGATGTCAAGAGCGACCTTAATGCTCGGGTACTGTTCGAGGATAGGCAGTATAGTCTCGCGCGAGCGCCCGTACGAGCCGTTATATGACGGATAATCGTGGATATCTGTCGCGTGTATCACACTGTAGCCTGCCGCCTCGAGCTCCGCCTGTATCGCGTTCCCGACCATCACCATATTCTTGGTATCGTCTGTGGTGCGGTAGTTGAAATCAGCGTCATACTTATCACGGACGTACGGCTCGAAGCTCTCGGTCGTGTGTGTGTGGTATATCAGTATCTGCGGCTCGTCGGTGTCCGTAACCGTGAAGTTAGGCAGGCAGCGGCTCTCCGCGATGAGTGTGTCATTCGCGAGCTCTGTCTTGTTGTTGACCTGTCCGCCGTTAGGAAGGTCAAAAAACGAAGTGCCGCTGTATACTCCGTAGGTAGTACGTATGATATCTCCGCCCTCCGTGTAGTCGGTGTCTGACGGATAAGGCTTCGGTCCCGCATTGCGAGAGACCATGTCCCGCGGACTTATTAGCTTCACAAGGGTATCCTCCTCATCCGCGAGGCCATATCCCTCCGAGAGCGTGATGCTGCTGCGGAGTATGTCGGCTTTGGCGTCCGAGTCACTGAAACTGCGTGTGGTCTGCTCCGTCCTGACAGTGCTGTCAGAGCTGCCGACGTGCAGGCTGCCTACACTCACTACTGCCTCTTTCATGGCGGGTAAAGCCTTTGCGGAGACAGCCGCCCCGAGCGGCAGCGACAGCAGAAGCAGCAGCCTTATCGCAGAGGCTGCTTTCCTGCGCTTGTATCTTGTCATACACTCACCTCGTCCGATGAGCTGTGCTCATCCTTATTGCTTCGGCAATACTGTATCAATACTGTCTGCGGTATTGCCTTAATAGTATTTCCATTAATCACATCATATTCGCGAAGTTTTGAAAAAATGCTCCCCGCCCGATGTGATAATCGCGAAATATGACGAATAAGATATTCTGAGGTGATGACAGATGTACAGGTCATACAGTGTATCGAGATTCCTTTGGCTGCTGCTCGCGGACGCTGTGATATTCACGCTCTGTGCGGGCTCCTTCCTCGTGGGCAGGAACTTTCTCACGTCTGCGGACAGCAGCCCCGAGGCTCCCGTAAGGCTGCCCGTGATAATGTATCACAGCATATACGACGGTACGCCGTCCGAATATGTGGTGACGCCCGCTCAGGTCGAGAACGACCTGCGCCTGCTCTGCGAAAACGGCTATAAGTCAGTGACTGCACAGCAGCTGATTGACTATACTCAGGGCAGAGGCGGTCTTCCTCTCAAGCCCGTGATGATAACCCTCGATGACGGCTACTACAACAACCTGACATACCTGCTCCCGCTGCTTGAGAAGTACGATATGACAGCCGTTATTTCCGTCGTGGGTGCTTATACCGACAACGACGCTGCCCGCGACCCGCACATTCCCTCCTATTCGTACCTGACATGGGACGATATCGTACTTCTCGCAGGCTCGGGCAGAGTTGAACTCGGGAACCATACTTACGATATGCATTCCCTCTACAGCGGGAGAATCGGCTGCAAGCGCACGGACGGTGAATCCGAGGAGGAGTACCGTCAGGCGCTCGGTGAAGACATCTCCCGCCTGCAATCCGAATTTTCGGCAAATCTCGGCATGGCGCCGCGCATATTCACTTACCCGTTCGGAGCTGTCAGCCGAGAGAGCCTGCCCGTCATCCGCGAGAACGGATTCCTGATGACCCTGACCTGCCGCGAGCGTCCGAACTACATCTCCCGCGACCCCGACTGCCTCTACGGTATAGGCCGCTATAACAGGAACGGTCTGCTCTCTTCTGCCGAGTTTATGCGGAAAATAGAGGAGGAATGAAAAAGTGCAGAGTATCGCTGCCGATACCCTGCACTTTCTTTTACGTTTGCCCTGTGAGCGATACCGCGGCTGTAGCTATCGCCATTCCGTCTGCATAGCGCAGCGTGAACTCGCCGTCGTACTTCTCGCACAGCCTTTCGAGTATTTTCAGTCCGTAGCCGTGTCCCTCGCGGACATCCGTCTTTTCGGCTGCGGCGTCCTCCGCGCACGTATTCTCGCAGCGCACTATAAAATAACCGTTTTTTGCTGCGCTTTTCAGCCTGATGTACTTCTCCGCCGTGTCGGGGAGCTTCTTGCAGCTGTTTACCGCGTTGTCGAAAACATTCACGATTATGGAGCAGAGCTCATACTCATCGAACGGCACCGAATCACAGTCACGAAGGTCTATCTCGGTGTCTATCGACTTCATCGCCTTGTCCTCAAGCTTTATCGTCAGCACGGAATTGACCGTCTGACTTGCACAGTAGTTGACTGCGCGTATCTCGTTGAGCTTCGCTCTTATACCGCCGATTATGCTCGAGACCTCGTCTGTGCCTTCCGCGTCAAGCGATTCTTCGACCCTGACGAGCTGCTCGGAAAGGTGCTCCTGCAAGGAGGTTATCGCCTCGTACTTATTCTGTGCGAGCTCGTAGTAGCGCTTGTTGCTCTCGGCTTCACCTGCTTCGTTTTCAAGCTTCGCCTCGGTGTTGATAAGGTCTATGGCTTTCTCGGAATTGAAGTATTGCAGGTATATCATGATTATCAGCAGAAGCTGAAAAATAAGGTGGCACCATACAGTCCTGTATGTGAGGTCGTCCTTGTTGACCGAGAAGAACACAAATATGAATACGATGTGCAGGAGCGTGAACAGTATGATGCCCCACAGCCCCTTCATCCGCACGCGGTCGTGCTCTTTCCGCTTGACTACCATACAAAGCATCGTGGTCAGCGGCAGCATGATATCTACAATGATTATCTTGCCGCTTATCAGTACGACATTCATATCGTTCTGCGAATAGTAGACTGTTGTCGGCAGCCTGAACGCAAGACTGGTCAGGAGCATGGTCAGCGGCTCGGCGATGATCGCTACAAAGGTAAAGTATATCGATAGCCTCAACTTTGTCTTTATACTGTCATTGAAGAATGCGAGTACAAAAACAAAGGTCAGGAACTTTGCCGTTGTCTGCAATATCTCCTCGACGGCACTGGTCTCGAAAAAGATAAAGACCCTGTGAACTGCGTAGAACAGGGCTGTCCACAGCACGCTGATAAAGAAGAATCCGCGCTTGGGGTGTCCGAGCTCGAAGAATATGAAGGTGCCGATAGAGAGCTGCAAATACAGATTTGCGATATACATCAACTGGTCGTTCATATCTCACTCCCCAAAAAGTCAATGTAGCGCTGCTTGGACTCGCGGTATCGGCTCTGGCTTATCGGGAGCTCTGTACCGCATTTGAGCGTCAGCGAGAAGCGCCGCAGCGTCATTATCTGTTTCATATTTATGTAGATGCTCTGGTGACAGTGAAGGAAAAACTCGGGGAGCTGCTCCTGAATGTCGGCAAGCGATATCCCGTAGTATTCGCCTATGCATTTTCCGCTGAGGTCAAATACGGCAAGTCTGCGGCGGATGCTCTCGATATAGGAGATGTCGCTCAGCGGGAGCGCTATCATCTTCCGTCCCGAATTTATCTTCAGCACTCCCCCGCTCTGCTGCTTATACTCAATTATCTGCATAACGCGCCGCACCTTTTCAAGTGTGAACGGCTTCAGAAGGAATGCGTCGGGACTGGTAGCGAATATGTCCTCGCAGTATCTGATATGCGCTGTTATGAATACGAGGCTCATACCCGAATACTGCTTCTGAAGTCTGTCGGCAAAGGTGATGCCGTTATTCTCGTTTTCAAGCTCGATATCAAGAAACACTGCCGTAAAGCTCTCACGCGAGAGCAGCCGTTCAGCCTCCGCTGCATTTACCGCCACGCTCACCTTCGGAGACGGCTCGCCGAGCTCCTCCAAAAGCTTTTTGAGCTCATTGCAGTGCTCTATCCTGTCATCATATATCAGTATTCTCTGCATATGCTTCTCCTGCCTTCTTCTCATTTTCGTTCCCAGGCACCTTTATGGCATAGGTGCGCCTCTTTATCTCATTCAGCAGCTTTCGTGCTTCTGCCCTGCACTCGGGCTGTCCCGCAAGAGCCTCGACCGCAGTAAGGTGGTTCACGAGGTCGTGGCGTATCATGGATATCTCCGTGTACTTCTCCTCTGCTGCCTTGTAATAGTCGATCTCACGCTCGCGCTCCTTCCTGATGACCTCAAGCTTCTTTTTGGCTTTCTCGAGCTGTCTCACCTCGCGGCCTTTGTAGAACTGGTGGAACATCATCGCTATCAGCAGGGTCTGCATACCGAACTGTATGATGTTGTTTGCCTCACTGTAGCGGTTCGCAGGGTCGGTGTAGAATATGAAAAGGTATATCATATGGATCAGATCAAAGCCGATTATGAGAAGAACATCGCGTATGAGGAACTCCTCCTTTATATGGCGGAAGGCAAATACCAGACAGGTCACAAATGTGAAAAGGAACAGCGTATCTATGGCGTAGACCCTTCCGATCGCGACGATCACGTTCTCGTCCTGAAATACATAGAATTCCGTCGGAGACATATCGAAAACGAGGCACAGGATGCCGAGCGTCAGCAGCTCTGCTGCTCCGCCCAGAATTATGAACAGACAGGCTGTGCAGAAGCGCTTGAATCTGCTCCCCTCAAAGAAGAAGAGCACAGCTGTCTGGTACAGCATACAAATGATCATCTGCACATACGGCGAAGGGGCTTTTTCTCCGAGCAGATGAAACAGAATGAATGAAACAGAATAAGTCGTGAACCACACCGAGCACGGAATGATGAAGTGCGTTTTCAGGCGCAAAAACTGTGAGTAGAAAAACACGCCGAGTATGGTCTGGTCTATCAGAGTCAAAAAATATACGATATAATTCATATTTCGTCTCCTGACATTTTGGATGTATCCATATTATACTACATTTTCCGCGTTAAGACAAGTACCGTCAGCGCCGTACAACATGATAACGGGCTGCTTGTGACACAAGCTTCACGGGATAGTCCGAACTTCAATGATAATCAGCAAAAGTCGGCTTCGGATACCCCGAAGCCGACTTCCTGCCTGTCAGCGTTCATGCATCATTAACTGCTCAATCGCTCTTATATCTCCTCTTTGCCTACAAGATAGCGTGAGAGAAGTGCGCAGTCGCGGTTGTTGATGCTTCCGTCTCCATTAACATCAAGTGCTGTCATCTGCATATCGTCAGCCTCTACGGTCCCTGTCTTTGCTACGTATGCATTCAGCTTGGCAAGGTCCTTGTTGTTGACATTGCCGTCGCCTGTGTAATCGCCCGAGATTATGATGATAGCAGAGTCGATGACTGTACCGTCCGAGTCTGTGAGATTTACCCTCGCTCCTGTTCCGACAACTGCGTCGTCAGCTGCAACGGTGCCGTCTGCTGCGGTTATAGTGACTTCATCGTTGGCAAACTGCGCCTTTATCTGTGCGGCTGTATTCTCGCCTGCCTTGATGCCTCTGAGGTTCCTTGCACTGTCAAATCCCGCTGTAGCCTTGCCGCTGAGCGTCAGACCCGTAACGTGTACCTTTACGGAAGCGGACGAGCCTGTCTCGACGATAGTAACCGTGATCTCGGTATCACCTACGCCGTTAGCCGTTATCTTGCCTTCCTCGTCAACGTCAGCTGCGGACGGATTGCTCGATGTCCACCTGAGCTCGTATGCCGAGAGCTCTGACGGTGTTATCGTTGCTGCAAGCTTGTTGTAGGCGCCGTCAACCGTGATATAGATGTCCTTCCTGCGGTTGAGGGATACCTCGGCATATGCCTCCTTGGCGATGTACTTTGCTGTTATTGTAGTGTCTGCGGAGATGCCCTCGCCTGACTTGTCCCAGCCGACAAATACCATGCCCTCGTGCTCGGGAGCCTTCGGAGCCTCTGCGTTGTTGAGGTATGCTACCTCCTGCTCCGAAATGACCTTTCCTGCGTCGTCAACATATGTAACCTTGTACTTCTTTGATACGTACTTGGCAAAGAGAGTCTGGGTCTCGCCTATGACCTCTTCATTCTCGAAATACTGCTCCTTGAACTCCTCATCGAAGTAGAGTGAATCGTACTCATAGCCCTCGAACTCGTCGGATGTGAAATCCTTGAGCTTTGCTCCGTGTGCAACGAGGTATACCTTTGTAGAGCCGTCGATACCAGTATCAACATCAAATACATTTGTGACTGTAACGATGTGATATACCGTTTCGCCATTGTTGATAACGTAGATATAGCTTGATTCGGAGCTGTCGTTGTGGTTCACTGCTCCCGCATACATCCTGAGAGTGCAGGACTTGCTTATCTCAACGGGCTCCTTGTACTCGGCTGCTGTTGAGGATGTTCTCGGGTCGCTGCCGTCAAGTGTGTACCAGATGACAGCGTTCTCCGTATCGCTGCTGAGAGTGACCTTCTGAGGAGTTGTGTACTCGCCTGTAGCAATGTCGGATACAGGGTCCTCTGTGGTCTCGTTGAAGGAATATACAGGATAGAGCACTGCCGACTCGTATGCGGTGGTATCACCGACTGCCTCGCCTGTCTCTGCGTTTATCCAGCCGAGGAACACGATGTCGGGGTTTTCCTCGACCTTCTCCTGAGCCTCTTCAAAATTGATGTTCTCGCCGTTCTCAACGACTACCTCGGAAGCTACCTTGTAGTCCTCGATGTCCAGTGTCTCGGATGCCTCTATCTTTTCGGCTATCTTTACCTGTGAGTCGCTTGCGAGGAATGTGACTGTGTACTTCTTGGGGGTGCTTCTTGTAACGATTATCATATCGGATGTGACTGTCTTGCCCGACGCGTTGAACTCGTCGATGGTCATTTCATCCTTGCCGTCCTGAACGACCCATTCGGTGATGAATCCGTCCTTGCCTTCTGGCATACTGTCTGCAACGAGCTGCTCGCCGTAGCTGAACTTCCTGAGCTCGACGCTCTTGACTTCCCAGTTTACGAATGCAGCGGTATAGACCTCTGCCTCGCTCTCGGGCTTAACGACCATATCGCTTCTGATGTTTACGACCGATTCAGACCAGTTAGTGAATCTGCGTCCTGCGGGAACTGTGAGCTTGGCTCTGTCGGGAAGCTCTGCATTCTCGCCTTCCTTGACCTTCTGCTCGCTGATAACGGTCTCGCCGTCGAAGTCAACGAACTTGACTGTGTACTCGGGCTTGGGTGCCTTTATCGTTCCGAGACTTACTGACTGTGTCTGTCCGTCTATCGAAAGAACGATGCTGAAATCTCCCGTATCAACGGAAGGAGCCTCGAGAAGTGCTGCCTTCTCGACCTTGACCGTTCCGTCTTCGCCGACCTTTGTATCCTTTACGAACTCGGTCGTGTAGTCGGATGCCTGGTCGTACTTGTATACCCAAACAGTTGCGTCCTTGCCTGCGGAGGCAGCATCGACCCTGCCGCTGATGTCAATTATTCTCTCAGCCGATACAACGGGCTCTTCAAGAGCTATCTCCTTATCGGACTTCGCTCTGTAGCGGTACTGCTTCTCGGTCACTGTCTTTGTCTCGACGCCTGCGTATGTCTTGTTCTTGTCGTCGCCTGTTGCAGCGCCCTCAACGGGAAGGGATTCGCCCTCCTTGAGCTCTGTCCATTCGGTGTATGCGCCGACCTTGCTGTAGTTGTAAAGCTTCTTGTAGGTGGTGTAGTTCTGCCTTGTGACGTTTATCCTGCCCCACCAGTATGTGTCTGCACAATGGTCGATGTCAGAATACTTGTAAGCGTCCTTCTGGGGGGACATCTCTGTCACGTTCTTTGTGGAATAGAATGCGTGGAAAGTTGTGTGTGTGCCTGTCTTGCTGTAGTCGATAGTCCTGTTGTAGGGCTTTTCGAGCTTCTTGCCCGAGCACCAGTGCCAGTAGATATAGCCGACCGTCGAGGTCGAATCTACCTTCACGAGGCTCGTTGCATTCTCGGAAGCCTTGACAGGCGTCTTGTTATACTTGGTATAAACTGCATTGGACTTGTTGAATCCCGACGGCCACGATGATACGTAGTCGATAGTACCCGTGCTGTCCTTTACGGCTGTGTAGCCGTCCTGAGTGTATCCGTCAAGTGTGGTAGCATAGTTTGTCGTGCTCTCCTTGACCTGATAGCGGTAGTATGTCTTCTCAACGGGATTGAGACCGCTCTCTACCTCGAGCGTATCACTGCTCTGGGGCACCTCGGAATCATCGGTGTATGTTATATAGTCTGTCCAGTCTGTGAGCGTGCTGTTGTCAGCAGCGGCATAGGCTGTCTTGGAGAGCTTGCCGAGACTGTCGTAGCTGTCCACTGCGTAGACCTCTATCTTGGAGGCAAGATTGGGATAGAGGACCGTGAAGCTGACTTCCTTGTCAACAGGTGCGCCGTCAGCTGCTCTGTCGACCGCGAATGCCGCAGACTCCGCCTTGGCAAGGATAGTGCCGTTCTCGGAGAGGAGCACTGCCACAAGTCTGCCGCTGATTATTTCGTCAGTTCTGTTTGTAACGGTCGCTGTAACGTCATAGCCCTTGTCAGTGATGTTCTTGCGTGCCTTGTCGATCTTTACGGTAGCGGAATGGTCCTCGTCCGCCCACTTGTAAACAGTGCTTACGCTGAGGTCGGACTTTACGTTGGAGAAGTCCTTGTTCCACGATGTGAAGATGTAGCCCTCGGGAGCTGTTACCTCGGGAGCTGTCGCGGAAGCGCTGTATCTTATCCTCTGTGTGCTGAGCACGGTGTTTGTGAAGCTGTCGATGAACTTTACCGTGTAGTATGCGCAGTCGTACTCTGCAACCACTTCAGAATCGGCTGTTACTGCCTCGTATGTGCCGTTCCACTTCGAGAACGTGCAGCCCTCGTGCGCGGGAGACTTGGGCAGGTCAGCATTATGACCGTAGTGAACGCTTACAGTCTCGATGAGGGTTTTGATGTCCTTGCCCTCGGCGTCTATGGAATCATAAAAGCTCACCTTTACGTCGGGCTTGACTGTGATATCAGCAGAAACGCCCTCCGTCTTACCTGCTGTATTGATAGCGGTGATTCCTACTGTATATACGCCCTCCTTTGCAAAGCCGTCGAGCGCATAGGAAAGACCTGTGATGCCTGTCTTGGTCTGGACTGTGTTGCCCTCGCTGTCCTTGACGATGATATCATAGCTCTTGGCGTTGGAAGCCTCGTCCCAGAGGATACCCGCCTGGTCGCCGATACCGATGATATCGCTACCCTTGGATACCTTGACTGTTGTCTTGCCTGGAACGCTGTTGGAGGTCGTTACGCTGCCGACGCCCGTTGAATACCACTGACCGTATACCTTTACCGCAACCTTGTAGTAGTATGTGGTATTAGCCTGTAATTCCTTTTTCTTATAGGTCTTTACGTTGATGTTGACGCTCTTCTGACTTTTCAGATTCGAGCCGTAGTCATATGCTCTGACATATTCAACGCTTCCGTTGTTCTTATGGTTCTTGCAGTTGGTTGCGTCAGTCTTGGATATAGCGCTCTTGTCCGTACTTATGAAGTAAGACCATGTCTGAACGCCGAAGTTTCTGTCCATAGTAGGCTTGAGCGTTACTGCTGTATTGCTTGAAGCAGGTGAAGCGCTGCTTGAAAGCTTCGGGAAGTATACGGGAGATACCTTGTCATAGTTCTTGGCACGGTATCTCTTCAGATAGTAGACCGTATAATCGCCCTTCATGAACCATTTGTGTCCGTATCCATGATTATAGTTTGTCGAACACTCTCCGCGCATATTGTTATCGTAGCAATACATTGTCTTAGACTTAGCATCATAACTAAGGAAGATAACATAATGATGTCCTCCCTTATACTTGTACCCCCATTCAATAAGGTCACCCTTTCTGCATTGAGAAAAGAATGATGACATTCCATTATCAGTGATAGAGGTTGTCTTTTCCTCTATAGAATTAGTTTTAAAATTCTTTCCAAATATGTATCCATATAAAAAACTTGCAAATGAATAACATGAATAACCGTCTGAGTATACCGCAGGGTCGTATTTCAATCCAAGCGATTTTATCTTCGGATTACTCTTCATTATATTCGGCAGATAACAGTTAGAATTTGCATTGGCGTTTTTATCTTTAGGATTATTCTTATATCCGTTTGCAGTAAATGCTGTACCTGTCGGGAACAAACCTTTGATAATATTAATCTTATCAGTTATCGGGTCGCTTGCAGCATCCGCTGTTATAGCCGAATCTCTGAAAATATTCTCAGGGAACGACTGAACTACCGTAAACATCATCAGCAGCGAAAGAACCACTGCCAACAAACGTTTTGGTGTACTGTGTCTCATGTGTTTATTCCTCCTTTATTCATTGGCTGTTTGCCATGTATTCCTTCATGCTGCCGCTTCCGCCCGTCTGTAGGAACGAGTAGAACGCGAGTATCGCGGAAGCGTCCTTGGCGTCGACCTTGCCTTCACCGTTTACGTCTGCAACTCTGCGCTGCTTATCGGTGAGACCGTCATCCGCGCCCGTGGACAGCTTAGCGTATGCCATCAGCACAACGGAAGCGTCCTTGGCGTCAACTCTTCCGTCCTCGTTCACATCTCCGATGTCGTCGTCGGGAACAGCGGGCGCTGTAGCTGTAGTTGCCGCCGTAGTCCCGCCCGATGTCTCTGCTGTAGTCTGAGTTTCGGTAGCTGTAGTCTCGACTGACGTTGTGCTGGACGACGTCTCAGCCGCAGACACCGTAGTGCTCGCCGCGCTTGAAGTCGTCTCCGTCTCGGTGGTGACTGCCGACTCCGATGCAGCAGTTGTCACGGTCTCGGATGAAGTCGTTGTGCTCTCGGAAGCTGTTGTGTTCTCGGAAGCGGAAACCGTTGTTGTGGAGCTTGCCGCGGACGAGGTCGTCTCGGTAGATGCGGCTGTCTCCGCAGAGGCAGTTGTCTCTGACGAGGTCGCTGTCTCGCTCTCAGTCGTTGTCTCGGCGGAGGTGCTGACTGCGGCTGTAGTCTCGGATACAGTGCTTGAAGCCGAAGTCGTGCTCTCGGATGAAGAAGCAGTTGTTGTCTCGGACACAGCAGTCGTCACGGACTCGGTCGCAGCTGTCGTTGTGAGCGTTGTTGCTGCGGAAGTCGTTGAAGTCTCCTTCTCGTCGACCATATCCACGCTCTCGGCGTCCGCGCCGCTGACAGTCACCTTTCCGCCGCTGACAACAAAGACGATATCGTCAGCTAAGAGATAGCCTGCGGGAGCTGCTTCCTCGTGGAGAGTGTATGTACCGTCCTCGGCGAGAACGATGGTCGCCTCTGCGCCGCATATCCACACGAGCGAGCTGCCTACGCCGTTTATGAGCTGACCGTCTGCTACCTGTATGCTCTCGGAACTGAACTCTACAGCCGAGCCGTCGTTCTTCACGCCCGTGAGACTGAGCTTAGCCCCTGCGAGCTGTGTACCGTCCGTGCCGAGCTTGCTTATCTTCACGCTTGCAGTAACAGCAGAAGTGGTCGCAGCTGTCGACTCCGAAGCTATCGCTGTCGTGGAAGCTGTGGTGGCAGTCGTTGTGGTCTCCGACTCGCTCACTGTCGTGCTCGATGTTGCAGTTGTTGAAGCTGCAGTCTCGCTCGCTGTCGTGCTCGATGTTGCAGTTGTTGAAGCTGCGGTCTCGCTCGCTGTTGTGCTCGACGTTGCAGTTGTCGAAGCTGCGGTCTCGCTCGCTGTCGTGCTCGATGTTGCGGTTGTTGAAGCTGCGGTCTCGCTCGCTGTCGTGCTCGACGTTGCAGTTGTTGAAGCTGCGGTCTCGCTCGCTGTCGTGCTCGATGCCGTAGTGGTAGTCTCCGACTTGTTCAGCGCGACTGTGATGTCCTTGCAGATGAGAGCAACGTCGTTATAAGCCTCATCGAATGTGTCTTCGGGACTGTAGCTTATGCCGATGACGGTATCCGCCTCAGCCTCGCCGATTACGTTGAATCTCAGCGTGATGAAATCGCCCTCGGCATCGGTGTTCTCGGTGTTAGACCACCTTATGATGAACTTGCCCTTCTCGACACCTACGTTATTGTTCATCGAACCTGGAAGCAGCTTCGTCGATTCAGCGCTCACGATCTCGAGCACCGTATCGTCGAAACTGAACTCAGTGATGAAGCCCATCAGTCCCGTATTCCTGCCGACAGCGACAGGTACCGTGAGCTCCTCGCCCTTCCTTGCGGAAAGACCTTCGGGACCGCTTATTATCGGAGAAGCGCCCTTTATCTCGGAGCTTATCTCTGCCTTGCAGCCTGTAAGACTGAAGGCTGTCTCACCTGCGCTGCCTTTGCCCTTGAATGTGTATGAGCCCTCGGCAGCTGCTTCGTCCACCTTGAAAGTGACGGCGAATGGCTGAGAAGCCTTGCCCTCCGCACCTGTGATAGTGAAAGCGAGCCTGCCGTCTTCGTCAATGACGTCGGAGACAGTGCCCTCAAACGCTGATACCTCGGGAGCCGAGAACGTCCATTTGTCGTAAGTGAGCTCAAAGCTCATATCTCCGAAACTCTCGGGCTTCCTTGCATAAGCTGCGGCAAGGGTAAGACTGCCGCCTGCCTCGGACGGCTCAGCCGACAGCACAGCGCACGGCAGGCTGTCCAGAGCCTCATTTGTGATAGTCAGCTCCACGTCCGTGCAGTTCATAGCTACCGCCTCATCGTCGGCATTGAACGTGATATCGGGGTTGGGATCATAGCTGAGCCTGACTGCCGTCGAGCCCTGAGCCTCCTCGCTTATGCCGCAGACAAGATCAAACATCAGTCCGTCGGCGTCTGCATTGGTATAGTCCGACGATGTGAAGGTCACCTGAACGGTATTCTCAGGGAGATTTTTCAGATGTCCGCCTATCGAATCGTTCACATCGCCCTTGCCCGTGAGGACACTGCCCTCCGTGGAGACCGACATCGGCGTCAATACGTCGGGGTCGTACGAAAGGTAAATGTTGAAGCTCACAAAGCCCGTATTGTTCTCGATAAATATGGGAATGTGAGCCTCCTCACCTGCCGCCGCTGTCTGCGCAGTCGAGTAGACGTGATTCTCAGCCGCAGCAGAAGCGGGCGCAAGCTGTCCGAACATTGTCAGAGCAGCCAGTGAGAATGCTGTATATCCCGAGACCATGCGTCTCAGCAGCTTTTTACTTTTGTGCATTTTTCCTCCTCCTAACATAGTATAATAATATACCTGAACCCGCCACCGCAGCCGCAATGCACGCCGCAGCCGCGATATACGGCAGGTTATCAGCTTTACCATGCTCGGAGGGAGCTGTCTTGGGCATCTCCGCGCCGCTCTCCTCCAGTATCTCCTCGTACGCTTTTGCGATATCATCCTTGTTTATATATCTGCCGTAGTCGCTGTCGAGTCCCTCTGCTTCGAGGCGTTCCGTGACTGCACCTGCATTATCGGCAGTGACCTCAGCCTCGCCGCGTTCGGTCAGCACTTCGGCAATTATCTCCCCCGCCGACAGGTCTGTCGGGAGCTTCTCCGCCTCCTCGGGCAGCTTCCCGAGCAGCAGAGCTCCGTACTCGCCGCATAGCTCGTCAAAGTCCGCGAAGTGGTCTTTCTCGCCCGTTGCGCGCTCTATACCGTCATTTGCCCTGTCAAGCAGCTCCTGCTTCCGAGCGTCTGTTAGTTCGCCCTCGGGAGCCGACTTCATCACGCTCTCGGTCATCAGTGCAGCAGCGGAGCTCCCCGCGTCGGTCACGGAGCTGCCTGTTTCGGCTTTATCAGCCGTATTTACGGGCTCGCATACGAACACGACGTCCTCGTATTTTTCGTTGAAAGTGTCCTCCTGCGAGAAACTGACGTCCACGGTGAAAGGCTCGCCTGCTCTCAGTATCTCCGCAGTTATCACCGCGAGCTCGCCCTCCGCGGGTACCTCCTCGGTGTTGTTCCAGAGGATATCAAAGCTCCCTTCCTCAACGCCGATATTGTCTGTGAACGTACCATTTGCGGTGATGCTGCCCTTGCCTGCGGCTGACGGACGGAGCTTGTCCGCGGGATAGTCAAAATGCAGGCGGAAGCCCATTATGCCGCTTCCGCCGTGTGCATAAACGCGGAACACGCAGTCCCCCGCAGATGAGTTGTCGATGCTGTCGGAGACTATGCTAACGCTGTCGGCAGCACGGGAATCCATGATCGGCAAACACATCAGCACAGCCGCCGCAATTATCAGCCGACACAGTCTTTTCATCGCATATTCCCTCGCTTTTTATTTGGTTTTATATATAAATTTATATTTATTCTATATACTACAGCCTAATTTTAACATATGCAGGTACAACATTCAATTTTCACCGACAAATCCAACCACTTTACCGACATTTCCAATCCCCTGCTTTTTACGGGAATAAGCAAAAAAGGCACCCTTCCGAAAAAAGGTGCCTCATACAGCTGTATTCGGTTATTTCGCGGCTGCTTCCTCGTCGGTGTGACGTATCTGCGCACGCTTTATCTTGCCTCCGAGCGTCTTGGGGAGCTCGTCCACGTACTCGATAACGCGGGGGTACTTGTAGGGCGCAGTCTCATGCTTTACGTGGTCCTGCAACTCCTTGGTGAGCTCGGGAGACGGAGTGTAGCCCTTCGCAAGCACTACGGTAGCCTTTACTACCTGACCTCTTATCGGGTCGGGAGCGCCTGTTATCGCGGACTCTACTACGGCGGGGTGAGTGAGCAGAGCACTCTCTACCTCGAAAGGTCCGATACGGTAGCCCGAACACTTGATAACGTCGTCATTGCGTCCGACGAACCAGTAATAGCCGTGGGAATCACGCCATGCAACGTCACCCGTATCGTAATTCTCGCCGCCGAGAACTGCCTTGGTGAGGTCGGGGTCCTTATAGTAGCCGCAGAACAGACCCGTGGGGTGCTGCTTGTCTATGCCGCACGCCATGATGCTGCCCTCTTCACCGTCGTCACACTCGGTGCCGTCGGGACGGAGAAGGTGGATATTGTAGAGCGGCGAAGGCTTGCCCGTTGAGCCAGGCTTGGGGTCTATCCACGGGAAGTTCGCGATGAGGACCGTTCCCTCGGTCTGACCGAAGCCCTCGCGCATCTTCTTGCCCGTAAGCTCGTAGATGCGGTTGAATACCTCGGGGTTGAGCGGCTCGCCCGCATTGCAGAAGTTCTGTATGGAAGAGAGGTCGTACTGCGTCATATCCTCCTGAAGCATGAATCTGTACATTGTAGGAGGAGCGCAGAATGTGGTCAGCTTGTAGTGGCTGATGACCTCAAGGATATCCTTTGCGTTGAATCTGCCCGTGAAGTCGTAGGCGAACTGTATCGCGCCGCATATCCACTGTCCGTAAAGCTTGCCCCAGCCGAACTTCGCCCAGCCCGAGTCCGAGATGGACATATGCAGCTTGTTCTCCTGTACCTGATGCCAGTATTTTGCGGTAACGATGTGACCGAGCGGGTGTGCGAAGTTGTGGCACACCATTTTCGGCATTCCCGTAGAGCCCGATGTGAAGTATATGAGCATGGTATCGGTCGCCTTTGTTGCCTCATCGCCTGTGGGACGCTCGAACGTATCGGGGTACTTTGCTATCTCGTCCTCGAAGAAGTCCCAGCCCTCACGGGGTTCGGCTACAGCTATCTTGCGGCGGAGCGTCTTTATCTCGGGAGCCGCCGCATCTATCTGACCGCGTATGTACTCGTCGTCGCAGGCGATGATCGCGGATATCTCCGCCATATTGCCGCGGTATGCGATGTCATGGGTAGTGAAAAGGAGGTTTCCAGGGATGAGTATGACTCCGAGCTTGTGGAGCGCGGTGGCAATTACCCAGTACTCCCAGCGGCGGCGGAGGATAAGCAGCACTACATCGCCCTTTTTGAGCCCGAGGCTGCGGAAATAATGGCAGGTCTGATTCGAGAGCTTCGAGATGTCGGTGAAGGTGAAGGTGCGCTCCTTCTTATCGTGGCTGAGCCATACAAGAGCCTTCTTTTCGGGCTCCTGCTTTGCCCACTCGTCCACGATGTCCCAGCCGAAGTTGAAGTCCTCGGGAACGTTTACGCGGTAATTCTGTACGAAATCCTCGTATGAATCAAATTCGATACGGGGCAGATATCGGTCTAAAAGCATCTATATTAACTCCTTTGTTATTCTGCTATCATTGTGAGAAAGCGCGCTTTGGTATCACCGTTGCAGCGCTGTCCGTGCGGATACTGAGGGTTGAAATAAATGGAATCGCCCTCGTTGAGGACTATCTCCTTGTCCTCGAATATAACGACGATGCTGCCCTTGAGCACGAGGTTGAACTCCTGACCCGTGTGAGTAACGAGCTTTGCAGGCTCGTCCGAGGGCTCGAGAGTAACAAGAAGGGGCTGCATTATCTTGTCCGCATAACGGAATGCCAGATCCTTGAATCTGTATCCCGGGAAGCGGCTCACACTCTTGCCGTGTCCGCGGCGGACGACGTGATAGGTGTCGATACGGCTGGGCTCACCCGTGATGAGCTCGTTGAAGTCCACCTTGAACTTGTTTGCTATCTCATAGATGACGCTTATGGGGAAGTCTCCGTTCTGCTCATAGCCCGCGTACTGCTCGGTGCTGAGCCCGAGCTCCTGCGCAAGCTGTTCCTGTGAATAGTCGCATACTTCGCGAAGCTCGCGGATACGAGCAGCTATCTCGTTAATGCTTTCCATACTGCAACCTCCGATAATGTGAATATTTCCGCAGAGCACCTTTGGTCTCCGCTTATCATACAACTTTTATTATATCATAAAGCATTTGCACTTGTCAAGCTTTTGCAACGACAACTCCCGTCAAAAAAATTTCCCGCGCTGCTTGATATTTCCGCGGAGATGTGCTATAATTAATTAATAGTTTTTTTCGACATCTGCCGCAGAAAGGGTGAAATTATGGAGAATGACAAGCTGATACGCTACTATGAACTGCTCGAAAAGCTGATCGCGACTATGTCCGACAGCGAGCACTTCACGCCGGAAAGGCTCAACGAGCCACTTGCCGGCATCTGCAAGCTTTTCCGCGTGTGCAAGGGCGTGACCGAATTCTACAAAAGCACGAGCCATGAAAAATCAGGACGCGGCGAGGTTTTTGTCTGCTATGACAGCGGCGAGAACGGAAGCGAGGTCATGGGCAGGAGGATCGTTACCAAGTCTATGGCTGTCGCGAAGTGCAGGGTATATATGCCCGCGGGCGCCGAGCCTCTTAACGACGAGGAGCGCGAGAAAGTCGACCTGATAATGAAGACTGTGCTGAGCTTCGTCGGAAATATCAAGCTTCAGAAGATCGTTGAGCGCCTGACCTTCTACGACGACAGCGGCTACCGCAATATGCGCTCGTTTGTGCGCTATCTTGAGCAGCTCAACGATAAAAAGATCCTCGGCACACACACCGCCGCCTACTTCAACCTCCGCCATTTCTCGCAGATAAATCAGGAGATAGGCAGGAACGCAGGCGATATGGTCATGAGGAACTATTTCACCATGCTTGAAGAAGTCATCGGCGACGACGGTATCGTGTGCCGCGTCGGAGGCGACAACTTCGTTGCCATATTCGATGACGGACTGCTCATAGATGTCCTCGAGATTCTGAAAGGCGTGCCCGTATCCTACGACGCAGGCAATTCCAAGCGCGTGACGGTCTCCGCGAGCACTGGCGTTTTCCGTATCCCCGACGGCTTTGTTTACGATGACCCCGGCGATATCATGGACAAGATAGTCGCCTCTACAAAAACCGCCAAGAACAGCGATTCCGAGAACATCGTCTTCTTCGACAGCAAGACCGAGGCAGGAAAAGAACAGCTCGCCAATATACGCAAACTGTTCCCACAGGCGCTCGAAAACGGCGAATTCAAGGTATACTACCAGCCAAAGACCGACATTCAGTCCGAGGAGATAATAGGCGCGGAGGCTCTCTGCCGCTGGGAGCACGACGGCGGAGTAATAATGCCGTCCGACTTCATCCCCGTACTGGAGCAGAGCTCGGATATATGCAAGCTCGATTTCTTCATGCTCGAACGCGTCTGTCAGGATATCCGCCGACGCATAGATGAGGGAAAACCCGTGGTGCGCATATCCGTCAACCTCTCCCGCAAACATATGCTGGACGCTGACCTCCCCGAACACATTATCGAGATAGTCGACAGGAACCGCATACCGCATAACCTCATAGAGATAGAGCTCACCGAATCCACGACGGATGTGGAGTTCAAGGAAGTCAAGCGCGTGGTGAGCGAGCTGCAGCAGGACGGGATATGTACTTCGGTGGACGACTTCGGCATGGGTCAGTCCTCACTGAACCTCATACGCGAGATACCGTGGAGCGTGCTGAAGCTGGACAGGAGCCTTCTCCCCGCGGACGAGGAGAACCCTCACAGCACCCGCAGCGTAATGTTCAAGTATCTGGTAGCTATGGCAAAGGAGCTTGGACTGGAATGTATCGCGGAGGGCGTAGAGACGGAGAATCAGGTGCAGATGCTGAGAAACAACAGCTGTTCTCTCGCTCAGGGCTACTATTTCGACAAGCCCCTCCCCAACGAGGAATTCGAGAAAAAACTGGATGAATAATATTAGGAACGGACCTGCGGGTCTGCTCTGTCAGGAGAAAACAATGGAACTGTTCAATAAACACGATATCACACGAAACGCCTGTATGCTCAAGGGCAGACTGGCGAAAAAGGGCTACGACTGGTGGTGGCACTCGTTCACGGGCATCGACGAGGAAACGGGCGAGGAAAAAGCATTCTTCATCGAATTCTTCGTCTGCAACCCCGACCTTGCCGAACCCGTGCCCGTCCTCGGACAGCTCCCCGAGAACCAGTTTGCGGGGAAGAAGCCCTCATACCTCATGGTAAAGGCAGGCTGCTGGGGAAAAGGCGCAAAACAGCTCCACCGCTTCTTTTCGTGGAACGACATCAGCGTGTCCGAGGGCGTTCCCTTCTCGATAATCGCCGACGACTGCTGGTGCTCGGAGGATAAGCTCTGCGGAAGCGTCAGGGTTACTCCCGAGGACGCCGCCGCTCACCCCGAGTATATGTGCGACAGCGGCGAGATGTCATGGGAACTGAAATTAGACAAGCAGGTAGCCTTCAACGTGGGCTACGGCGCGGGAAACACCATGCGCTCGCTGAACGCCTTCGAGATGTACTGGCACGCCGAGGGTATGAAGACGCTCTATTCGGGCACAGTCACCATAGACGGCAGGCGCTATGCCGTCACACCCGAGACAAGCTTCGGCTATGCGGACAAGAACTGGGGAGCAGACTTCACCTCGCCGTGGATATGGCTGTCGTCATGCTGCATGGAGAGCCGTATCACAGGCAAAAAGCTCGAGAACAGCGTATTCGACATCGGCGGCGGCAGACCGAGAGTGTTCGGCGTATCCCTCGACCGTATCCTCCTCGGAGCATTCTATTACGAGGGCAGAGAGATAGAATTCAACTTCTCGAAATTCTGGACTCAGCCCAAGACCAAATTCAGATGCTTCGAGACTGACAAGGAGATTGTGTGGCAGATAGAACAGTCGAATCAGAAGTATATTATGAGGACGTGCATACACTGCCTCAAAGAGGAAATGCTGTTCGTGAACTACGAAGCTCCCGACGGCTCGAAGCAGCACAACCGCCTCTGGAACGGCGGCACAGGCAAAGGCAGGATAAAGCTGTTCGAGAAGAAGCACGGTTCGGCGGAGCTCATAGACGATATAAACGTATCGCACGTTGGCTGCGAATACGGAGAATTCTGCTAAAAAAAGAGCAGACCGTAAGGACTGTATTCATACAGAAGCAATACGGATATTTATTGAGGGAAACCCTTTTGAAAAAGGGTTCTCCCTCAAACTCCCTTCCTAAAACTTTCAATTTAAATTTTGCCCCTATGGGGTACTCTCCTGATATGAAAAGAGTTAGTCTTTCTTTTCAATGAGAGTACCCCATAGGGGCAAAATTTGGACTAAAAGTCTTTGGAAAGGGGTTCGGGGGAGAACCTTTCTTCAGAAAGGTTTCCCCCGATATATGTCCCGTAATACTTCCGTATAGGTACAGCCCTTATGGTCTGCCCTTTTCATTTGAAATCGTGGCTCTGCTTGAGCACCATATCCTTGACCTTCATCAGCGATGTGGTCGTGGAGCGCTCGTTCTCGGAGAGCTTCATCGTGATGAACTTGATAGTCTCCTGATAGTCGGGTATCATGATGTGCTCGAGTGCATTTACGCGGCGGCGGGTCTTTTCTATCTCGTCCGCCATTAGCTGGCACGCCTTCTCGACCTCTGCGAGCCTTATCATCTTAGGGAAGATGTCGCTCAGTGCGCTGACTGCACCGTCGAGGTCGGTGGAGGTGAATGCCGTTCCGTAGGAGTAGATGTCGTTTGAATCCGCTGTACGGTACTTCGGGCTGAATACGGGGATATACACGCTCATTACGTTCTTTTCCCCGACCTCGAGCTCTACCTCCTGCTTCGGGAGCATAAGCGCCGTCTCGAGCGCCTCCCTCTGCATTACTGAGCCCGCGACCGCCATATATCGGTCAGCCTCGGCAATTGCCGCCTCGACCTCTGTGCGGAGCTGTCTGTTCTCCTTTATCATTATCATGAACTGACGCATCAGCTCGTCGCGCTTGTCCTTGAGGAGCTTGTGCCCGCGCTGTGCGGAGACGAGCTTCTTTTTGAGCTTGCTCAGCTCCATACGCGTAGGATTTACGTTTAGTCTTGCCAACTGCGCTCACCTCAGTCCTTCTTGTCGTAGTACTCTGCAAGGTACTCCTCTCTGATACGTCTCAGCTCGCTTCTCGGGAGGAGCTTCAGGAGCTCCCAGCCGATAGAGAGGGTCTCCTCGATAGAGCGGTTGTTGTCGAAGCCCTGCGAAACGTAGCGCTTCTCGAACTCGTCCGCGAACTTGGCATACAGCAGGTCTGTCGGAGTAAGTGCCGCCTCACCGAGTACGACCATGAGCTCCTTCGCGTCTTTTCCGCGTGCATAGGCTGAGAAGAGCTGGTTCATGGTGTCGGAGTGGTCGGCGCGGGTCTTGCCCTTGCCGATACCCTTGTCTTTGAGTCGCGAGAGCGACGGGAGCACGTCCACAGGCGGATTTATGCCCTTGCGGTAAAGCTCGCGAGAGAGGATTATCTGCCCCTCGGTGATGTAGCCTGTGAGGTCGGGTATGGGGTGGGTCTTGTCGTCCTCGGGCATGGTGAGAATGGGTATCATGGTGATAGAGCCGTCCTTGCCGTCCTGACGTCCCGCGCGCTCGTAAAGCGAAGCGAGGTCGGTGTACATATAGCCTGGATAGCCGCGGCGTCCCGGAACTTCCTTACGTGCAGCGGATACCTCACGCAGAGCGTCCGCGTAGTTTGTTATATCCGTGAGGATAACAAGTACGTGCATACCCTTCTCGAAAGCGAGGTATTCGGCGGCAGTAAGCGCCATTTTCGGAGTTGCAAGACGCTCGATAGCCGAGTCGTTTGCGAGGTTCACGAAGAGCACGGTACGGTCGAGAGCTCCCGTCTCGCGGAAACTTCTGACGAAGTATTCGGACTCCTCAAAGGTGATGCCCATAGCGGCGAACACGACCGCAAACTGCTCGTTATCTCCGAGAACACGCGCCTGACGCGCTATCTGAGCGGCAAGCTGAGCGTGCGGGAGTCCGCTCGCAGAGAATATGGGGAGCTTCTGTCCGCGGACGAGAGTGTTCAGTCCGTCTATCGCGGAAACGCCCGTCTGAATGAACTCCTGCGGATACTTGCGGGCTACGGGGTTCATCGGCAGACCGTTTACGTCCATTCTCTTGTCGGGGATTATCTCTGGACCGTCGTCTATCGGACGTCCGAGACCGTCGAATACGCGGCCGAGCATATCCTCGGATACGCCGAGCTCCATCTGATGTCCCGAAAAAACGACTGCGCTGTCCTTGAGGTTGATACCTGCGGCGTTCTCGAAAAGCTGGACGAGAGCGTTGCTGCCGTCTATCTCGAGTACGCGGCAGCGGCGCTTTTCGCCGTTTGCGAGCCTTATCTCGGCAAGCTCACCGTATGTGACGTTCTCAACGTCCTTTACAAGCAGCAGAGGACCTGCTGCTTCTTCAATTGTTCTGTATTCTCTTGGCATCAGTCTTCCTCCTTAGTCAGAAGCTCGTTGAGCTCCGAGGATATCTCGACGGAGACCTTCTCGAATTCGCGGTCGGTCTCGTCCTCGGGAACGTACTTGAAACGTCCTATCTTCTCACGCACGGGCAGCTCCGCGACCGCTTCTATATCTGCTCCCTTGCCTACAGCAGCCTCAGCCTCGTCATTGAAGGCAAGTATCAGCTTCATCATGTAGAGCTGCTTTTTCAGGCTGGTGTAGGTGTCTATCTCGTGGAACGCGAGCTGGTGCAGGAAGTCCTCGCGGATAGAACGTGCGGTCTCCATTTTGAGGCGGTCGCCTGCGGAGAGCGCGTCCATACCGATGAGCTTTACTATTTCCTTCAGCTCGGCTTCGTCGTGGAGAATGGACATGAATCTCGCACGCGATGTCATCCAGTCCTTGGAGACGTTATTGTTGTACCAGTCCGCGAGCGAATCCGCATAGAGCGAGTAGCTCGTCAGCCAGTTGATAGCGGGGAAGTGTCGCTGGTATGCGAGATTGGAATCAAGTCCCCAGAACACCTTCACGATACGGAGAGTCGCCTGCGAAACAGGCTCGGATATATCGCCTCCCGGAGGCGAAACTGCTCCTATAACGGAGAGTGCGCCCTCTCTTCCCTCGGTGCCTGTCGAGATGACGCGTCCCGCACGCTCGTAGAACTGAGCAAGACGGCTTCCGAGATAGGCGGGATAGCCCTCATCGCCGGGCATCTCTTCGAGACGTCCCGACATCTCACGCAGAGCCTCTGCCCAGCGCGATGTGGAATCCGCCATAAGAGCCACGGAATAGCCCATATCACGGTAATATTCGGCAATGGTGATGCCCGTATATACGGACGCCTCACGCGCCGCAACAGGCATATCGGAGGTGTTCGCGATGAGAACGGTGCGCTCCATGAGGGACTTGCCCGTCTTGGGGTCGATGAGCTCGGGGAACTCGTTGAGAACGTCGGTCATCTCGTTGCCGCGCTCGCCGCAGCCGATGTACACGATTATATCAGCCTCTGCCCACTTTGCGAGCTGGTGCTGTGTAACGGTCTTGCCGCTGCCGAAAGGTCCCGGGATCGCCGCAACTCCGCCCTTTGCTATCGGGAAGAGGCTGTCTATAACTCGCTGACCCGTTACGAGCGGCATATCGGGCGACAGCTTCTTAGCGTAGGGTCTGCCGCTTCTTACGCCCCATTTCTGCATCATGGTGAGCTCGCGCTCGCCCTTTTCGGTCTCGAGCACGCACACCGTATCCGTAACGGTGAACTCGCCCTCCTTCACGGACTTCACCTTGCCCTTGATGCCGTTTGGCACCATTATCTTGTGGAGCACGATGTCCGTCTCGGGGACAGTTCCTATCACGTCGCCGCCGACTACCTCGTCTCCAGCTTTTACCGTGGGAGTGAACTTCCACTTCTTGTCTCGCTTGAGCGACGGCACCTCGACTCCGCGCGCAAGATTGTTGCCGCAGACCTTGCGGATGTCGTCGAGCGGACGCTGTATACCGTCGTAAATGCTGCCGATAAGACCAGGTCCGAGCTCGGCGCTCATGGGTTCGCCCGTGGATTCAACAGCCTCACCCGTACCGAGACCCGCTGTCTCCTCATATACCTGAATGGAGGCGCGGTCGCCGTGCATCTCGATTATCTCGCCGATAAGACGCTTTTCGCTGACGCGTACAACGTCGAACATATTGGCGTCTCTCATGCCCTCCGCAACAACGAGAGGACCTGATATCTTGACTATATTTCCTATGCTTGCCAAAGCAGATTCTCCTTTCTCAGTTAAGGATATCCGAGCCTACAGCCTTTTCGACTGCCTCGTGCAGAGCTCTCATGCCGTCGCCCGTGTTGCCCTCGATAGCGGGTATCAGCACGATCGACGGGAGCCTGCTGCTCCTGTATTTTTTGATGGTTTCAGCCGCAAGAGCCGCGGCGGGCTCGGTGATGTATATCACCGCGAAATCATGGGCTGCGAGCCTGTTTATGAGCCTTGATATCTCAGCTCCGTCCGTCTCGCAGAAAACGGACAGACCGAGTGCCGCAAAGCCCGATACGCTTGCGGTATCGCCGATGACGGCGGTCTTGAAGTTCGTATCAGACATACAGCTTTCTCATCCTTTCCGTAATAGTGTCCCTGTCGGTGCCCGACTCCTTGCACACGCTGATTATGCGCAGATTTTTCAGCTCCGCTTCCGCCGCGATGTAGTAGGCAGCGAGCGGGTCGGCTCCGAAAGCCTCCATGCGTGCTGTCTCGGCGAGCTCCATGATGACGTCGTCGCACCACTTCTCGAACTTGGCAGGCGACTCCGCGAGCATCCTTGCCGCGTCGCCGAAGCTCGTATTCTCAAGGAATGTGAGCAGCCCCTCGGCACCTCCGAGAGCCGCACGCACGAGCGAGTCCCTGTCGAGTTCATCGCTGCCGCAGACAGCAGTCTCGATGAACGAACGCTGCTTCTTCATGCGGCTGCACCTGTAAGCCGTCTTGATATCCGCACAGACCGTGGTGAGCTGTGCGTACTTTTTCATAAATGTGCTTCCCGACTTCTCTGCTGCCCTCTGCATAGCGCGCATACAAGCCGTATCCGCGAGCGAATCGGCAAGCTGTCCGTCGAGCGTCCTTGTCAGGAGCTCGTAAGCTTCCGCGGCGGTGTCTCTGATGTGCTCGGGGAGCTGTTCATACTCCTTTGCCGCGAGTGCGGGATAGAGCGCATCGAGGTCGAGGTTCGTCGGGCGGATGTAGTAGCCCTGCGGCTCCTTGCCCGCTATCATCGACTTCAGTGCCGCTTTCAGGTTGTGGAAGTCGTTTTTGTACAAAAGTATCTCCAGCTCCCTGCAATCGGGAGCATAGCCGCGTATGGTCTCCCAGACGCTCTCAAGCGTGAACTCCTCCGCGCCCGCGCCTCTCTTTGAGGCGACTATGTTATCGCGCTCGGACTTGGTCGCGGCGTTTATGAGCTGGTCGAGGTCACTGCGGCTGAGGAGCGAATTCTCCATAGCGCGTATCGCCGCGACTGCATTTGCATATCTGACAGTGCTCATCATACCACCTCGAACAATACTCTTGCGGCGGTATCTCTCACGCCCTCGCGCTCCGCCTCAACAACGGCGCGGAAGCTGCAATTCTCGGAGATGAGCCCATAGGTCAGTATAAAGCCGTTTTCGATGTCAGCGGGAACAGAGCCGAGCTTCACGCTTCCGCCGACCTTCTCGGCTGCCGCCGCGAGCTCCTTCATGAAGCTGTCGGGGACGCGCCCGAGGTCTCGTCTGCTGAGGGAAAGAACGCCCTCCCCCGCCCTCAGCCTCTTCGCCGCGAGTCTGCCGAGCACTGCGAAGTATTCGCTGTCGGGGAGCCCGTCGAGCTTCCTGAGAGCCGCCTCAACGGTCTCGTCGATGAGCTCGGTCTTGCGCGTGAGGATACGCCGCTTCATAGCCGCATCTGCGGACGAGCAGGCGTTGTCGTAGTCATGCGCGAGCTGCTCCGTCATCTTCTTTATGTGCTCCTCGTAAGCCTTTTCGGCTTTTTCGTTCCCGTCATAGATTATCGCGGAAGCTTTATGCTCTGCTGCGGAGACGAGGTTCTCTTCGGTCTGCTTCTGCTGAGAGTCGATAATGTTCAGTATCTCGTCGATTCCAGGCATATCCTGCACCTCCGTGTTCAGATATTGATGTTGTAGATGAGAAGGATAGATACGAGCAGAGCGAGGATAGCGTAAGTCTCGACCATTGCCGCCATAATGATACCCTTGCCGTTATGCTCGGGCTTCTTGGCTGTGATGCCGACGCCTGCTGCCGCTGTCTTGCCCTGGAAGATAGCGGAGATAAGACCTACGACAGCTATCGGAAGAGCTGCGATGAAGAAGCTCCAACCCTGTGCAGCGGTAAGCTCTGCGGCATTTCCGCCGATGACGCCGATACGGCTGAGCATAAGGATGGCTGTGAGAAGTCCGTAAAGTCCCTGTGTACCGGGAAGAAGCTGGAGTATCAGCACCTTGCTGAACTTCGACGGGTCAACAGATACTACGCCCGCGGCAGCCTCACCCACGAGTCCTACGCCCTTGGCAGAGCCAATCCCTGCGAGAAGTGCGGCAAGAGCCGCTCCTAAGATAGCAAGTACAAGTCCGTTAGTCATTTGAGTTTTCCTCCTTGAATTTTAAATATTTGGTATTAACGGTCAATGGTTCAAATTCTCTGCCGCCGCCCGTGTAGAACTTCGAGAACAGCTCAACGAACTGCAATCTGTCCGTGTGGACGTAGGCGCCGAGAAGATTTATAGCAAGGTTAGCAGTGTGTCCCACGATGAAGACGACTATCAGCATAACCAGCTTGACTATTTTGTTTTCGGGCATCGTGCCTATGAGGTTGATAACGCTCGCGATAGAACCCGTTGCAAGTCCGAGAGCGAGCAGTCGCGAATACGAGAGTATGTCGCTGAGCCAGCCCGTAGCCGTGTTGTACAGCGCGTACAAGCCGCCGAAGAGCTTGCCGAAGATGTTCTTCGAGCTCCTTCCCGCGGTCAGCACAAGCAGTACCACGCCCGCAATGAGCATATATCCGCCGACGGTCTTGAGCGTTGAAGGCACTTCTGTGAGGATGCCTGCTCCGAGCGGTGCAACTCCCAGTATGATGAGATATATGGGCACCGCATCTAAGATCGCGTCGAGCTTCCGCCCGTCCCTCCACGACATATAGAACGCGACCGCCACTCCGAGGAACAGGTGAAGAATACCTATCCCGAACGAGAAGAGCAGCAGCTTTATGGGGTCGTCGAGCGGCTGGAACCAAAGCGCGATGCTGCCGATGTCCTTATCAAAGAACTGCTTGCCGACGACCTGTACTATATCGCCGAACCAGCTTCCGAAGAGAGCGCCCCATATTACGGTCGATATGCCGCAGTTTCGGAACATGATGAGCGTTTTTCTCATGCTCTCCTCGAGCTTGAACTTTTTCAGGGCTATCATGGTGCCGATGACCATGAGGATACCGTAGCCCGCATCCGAGAGCATCATGCCGAACAACAGGTAATAGAAGAACGCCATAACGGGGGTCGGGTCGACGTCGTCCTTGGACGGCATCGCGTACATCCTTGTTATGCCCTCGAGCGGAGCCGAGAACCGCCCGTTTTCGAGCAGCACGGGCACCTCCTCGTCCTCGGACGGGTCGGTGAACTCGATATAGGCGACGTATTTTTTCTCTATCTCCTTGCGGAGCGAATCACAGTATTTCTCGGGGACAAATCCCGTCAGCACAAAGGTACTCTCCGTGAAGCCGAGCGAATTGAGCGCGTCGTACTTATCCTTCCTCATTGTGAGGTAGTCGACCGCGAATTTGAGGTCTTTCCTCGATTCCGCGAGCTCGGCTATGCGCTTTTCCGCTGTATCTCGCTTCTTTCCGAGTTCAGCCGAACGCTTTTCGAACTGCTCGGTGAGCTCGGCGGGCGTGAGCTTCTCGCTCTCGCCGAGTGTCGCAAACATCAGCTTTCTCAGCTCGTCCTCGCACTCCTGAGCATTGTCGTCGCAGCAGAGCACGAACAGATTTGTCTGCTCCTTTGTCGCGAGCACGACCTCCACGCTCGTACCCTCGGGCAGCTTAGCCTCGAGCTCCGCAGACGTCGTCGGGTACGGCACTGTACCGATGAATGCCGTCGTGGTGTCGGTACCGTGGAAATTGAGCGGCACATCGAGAGCCAGCCACGGTCTCAGCGTGTCGCACTTCGTCGCGAGCTGCTGCTGCTCGGCGTCGCAGTCGGCGACCGTCCTGCCGCATCGGAGTATCTCTCCCGCTGTATTCATCGTCTTTTCGAGCTGAGCCGCGCGCTTGCCGAAATCGTGTATCTCCACCTCAGTCCGTCCTCCGAGCATATCGGTCAGCGCCGTTTTCTCGGGAGCGTACTTTTCGAGCGTATCAAGAGCCTGCACAGCCGTCGCACGGAACTTGTCGAACGAGCCTGTTACAGCGGTGACGTTGGTCTGCTCGAGACTTTCGTCCTCCGTCCTGCACAGCTCCACGACTCCGCGGCGCTGCAGCAGCTCTATGATCTTTTTACTGTCGGTAAGGGGCGCTATCAGCTCTATCCTTTTCATTCTGAGCTTTGCCATCTGCTATATCACCCTCCTTCAACTAATTCAGATGTTTCAGCTGAAAAAGCCGCTGATAATGGCTTCAACAGCCTTATCCGAATTGGAAGCGGCTGTCTTTTCGAGTTCGCCGAGCTTCGCGGCGCACTCCTTTTCCGCTTTATTTGTGTACTCCTCGAGCCTGCGGCGGTTCTCATCGCGGAGCTTCCCCGTCTCGGTCTTGGCGTCGGTCAGACGCTTCTGCACGGCTATGGACGCCTTGCGCTCCGCTTCGGTGACGATACCGTCAGCCCTGACACGCGCCTCCGCGGAGCGTTTATCCGCCTCGGCTTCGGCTTCGAGAATACGTTTAACTGCCTCGGATGCCATACTGTACCTCCTTTGCAAAATGACCATTGGTCATTTATACTCAGTATTATACCACTCCTATTCTGCTTTGTCAATAGTTTTCAGAAAAATTATTGACCGATGTTCATTTTTTATCGAACAGCATATATTTCCCGCAGAATACAGAAAAAGAGCTATCCCTACAGACAGCTCCCCATTGCGCAATTTCATTACGACGTTAATATTATAACACATCTGCCCTGCATTGTCAACAAAAAACTTCTTATATTCCTTAACTTTTTTTGAACATCATACATGAACCGCTATTTTCGACTGCTTTCCGACATTTCCGCTCTGTATCGGGCTTGTTGACGGTTTGCATTTTTTGACTTTATATGGTATAATGAACAGTAATGAATTATAAGGCGGTGATGACATGGAAAACGTGAACGAATACGCATATCTGCTGAACAAGCTCGAAGCTGCGGGCTTTGAGGCATATATCGTCGGAGGCTGCGTGCGCGACAGCCTCCTCGGACGCCCGATAAATGACTTTGACATAACGACCAATGCCCTTCCCGAGCAGATAATGACTGTTTTTGAAGAGCTGAAAGTTGCTCCCACGGGGCTGAAGCACGGGACAGTCACCGTCATATACAATGATATTCCGTATGAGGTCACGACATTCCGCATAGACGGGAGCTACAGCGACTCCCGCCGCCCCGACTCGGTGAGCTTCACCTCGTCACTTGAGGAAGACCTTGCACGCCGCGATTTCACCGTCAACGCAATGGCTATGGACGTCCGCGGCGCACTGCACGACCCTTTCGGCGGACGCGGCGACCTCTCCGCACATATTATCCGCTGTGTGGGCGACCCCGAAAAACGTTTCAGAGAGGATGCACTGCGGATACTGCGAGCCGTCCGCTTCGCTGCGACGCTCGGCTTCGATATAGACGAGCGCACCTCCGCCGCCGCAAGGGAGCTGCGCGGGCTGCTTGACATAATTTCCCGCGAGAGATGCCGCGACGAGCTGGTCAGAATGGTAATGGGTGAAAACTTCGCCGAGACTGCGCTGAAATACCGTGATATCATCGCACAGGTGATACCCGAATTCTGCGCCTGCTTCGATTTCGAGCAGCGCTCATGCTACCATAAATTCAATGTGTACGAGCATATCGTCCGCGCTGTGCAGGCAGCTCCGCAGGACACGACTGTCCGCACTGCCATGCTCTTCCACGACATCTGCAAGCCGCAGATGTTCACTCTCGACGAAAACGGCGTCGGACACTTCAAAGGACACGCCGAAGTCAGCGCAAGGGCGGCAGAGAACATCATGCGGAGGCTCCGCTGGGACAACGATACTGTCTCCGACGTATGCACGATAATCGAGCGCCACAGCGACAAGATAGTCTCCGAGAAGCAGATAAAGCGCATGATATCCAAAATGGGCGAAGAGAACTTCTTTCGCCTGCTCGAAGCCAAAAAAGCCGATAACTGCGCCAAAAACGAGTTCGTGCTCGAGGAGAACAAGTGGTTTGACGAGTGTGCGGAGCTCGGCAGACACTTCATTGAGGAAAACGCGTGTTTGAAGCTCCGCGACCTCGCAGTCAACGGCAACGACATTATATCGCTCGGAGCGCAGGGCAGACAGGTCGGCGAGTGCCTGCGCACGCTGCTCGACCTCGTTATAGACGGCGAGCTCCCTAACGAGCGCGAGGCTCTGCTCAGCCGCGCAAGGGAGGTGCTGAGATGACGGGACGCATTCATTCCACCGAGAGCTTCGGCACGGTCGACGGACCAGGTATCCGCTATGTCGTGTTCTTTCAGGGCTGTCCGCTGCGGTGCAGATACTGCCATAATCCCGATACATGGGACTTCGGCGGCGGCACGGAGGTCACAGCGGAGGAACTCATGCGCGAGTACGATTCGTACAAGGAGTTCCTGACGTCGGGCGGTATAACCGCAACAGGAGGCGAGCCGCTCGCACAGCCCGAATTTCTCGCAGAGCTGTTCCGTCTCGCGAAATCGAAAGGAGTCCACACCTGTCTCGACACATCTGCGGGGGTGTATTCGCCCGAAAACAGTGCAAAGATAGACGAGGCACTGAGATACACCGACCTTGTAATGCTTGATATCAAGCACATCGACAACGAGAAGCACAGAGAACTAACTGGGATAGGAAACACCAATATACTGCGGTTTGCCGAGCATCTCCGCGAGCTTGACATACCCGTGTGGATACGTCACGTAGTCGTGCCCGACATCACGGACAGCCACGACGAGCTGTTCCGCCTCGGGGAGTTCCTTTCGACGCTGAAAAATCTGAAAGCGCTGGACGTACTGCCGTATCACGACATGGCAAAGCCTAAGTATGAGCGGCTCGGGATACCCTATCCCCTGCCCGACACGCCGCCGCTCCCGAAAGAGAAGGCAATAGAGGCGCGGAAGATAATAATCTCGGGGATAAAGTCAGGGCTGAAAAAGCTCCGAAAGCAATAAGCATGTTACAAACAGCAAGAATTAGCTTGACACATGAGCCAAAATAGTATAAAATTAAATCAAATACACTGCAAAGGAGCGGGAATATGAACAACGACAGAAGAAAAGTTGTCCTCATCGGCACGGGAATGGTCGGCATGAGCTTTGCCTACGCACTTGTAAATCAGGGCGGTATATGCAACGAGCTCGTCCTCGTGGATGTGAACAAGGACAAGGCAATGGGCGAGGCTATGGACCTAAACCACGGACTTGCTTTTGCGAAATCAAATATGAAAATATACGCGGGCGACTACCACGACTGCAAGGACGCGGACATTATCGTCATCGCTGCGGGAGTCGCACAGAAGGAGGGCGAGACCCGCCTCGACCTGCTCCAGCGCAACACGGAGGTTTTCCGCTCGATAATCACGCCCGTCGTGAAATCGGGCTTTGACGGCATCTTCCTTGTCGCTACGAACCCCGTTGACATAATGACGAGAGTGACCTACGAGCTCTCGCGTTTCGGCGCCTCGCGCGTCATCGGCACGGGCACATCGCTCGATACCGCAAGACTTCGCTATCTGCTCGGCGACTACTTCACTGTAGACCCCAAGAATATCCACGCCTATGTCATCGGTGAGCACGGCGACAGCGAATTCGTTCCGCTCTCGCAGGTGATGCTCGCGACCAAGCAGGTATCGGAGATACTCTCCGACCCCCGCAACTCATATACAGCCGACGACATGAATAAAATAGAGGAACAGGTACGCACTGCCGCCTACAAGATAATCGAGGCGAAGCGCGCCACCTACTACGGCATCGGCATGGCTATCACAAGGATAGTGAAGGCGATACTCGGCGACGAGAACAGCGTGCTGACCGTCTCCGCGAAGCTGTGCGGCGAGTACGACAGCCGCGGCGTATTCATCGGAGTACCGTGCATCATCGGCAGGAACGGCGTCAAGGAAGTCCTCGAACTTTCGCTCACCGAAGACGAAAAGGAGAAGTTCCGCAGCTCGGCGAAGATACTCGACGAGAGCTTTGACGGACTGAAAATGTGACCGTTATGAAACGGTAAGCACAAGAATCGCACTGAAGGGTAAATATAGGAGAGAAACTATGAAAACAAGCAGAATATTCACAGCAATGACCGCATCACTCTTACTGCTCACAGGCTGCTCGGCTCCGACGAAGGAGCACATCAAGGAGCCCGTCGAGCCCGTCACCAACACAGTCCCCGAACTCACGATAACAGGTGCGGATATGCAGGCAAACGAATGGTATCACGAGATGTGTGACGAGATACTGCAATTCAATTCCACCTGCATCGTACACACCCGCATCACCAATCAGGACGTCAAAAAAGCTCTCGCCCACCTGCCGAGCGACCACCCCGAGATTTTCTGGCTCGGCAAGAGATACTCTGCCGTGACCGTCACCGACGGCTCGAAGGTGAGCCTCGGACTGCTCGACGGACTCGAAGAGGATGAAGTACCCGATATGGCTGCAAAGCTCGACGACAAGGTCAACGAGATAGTTGCAGGTGCTCCTTCGGGCAGTGACTACGACAAGATACTCTACGTACACGACTATATCGCGGACAACACCACCTACGACCACCAAGGAGCCAACAGCGGTGACCCCGGTCTCTGCCACACATCATACGGCTGTCTCGTGGACGGCAGTGCTGTATGCGAGGGCTATTCGGAGGCATTCACGCTCATAATGAACGCCCTCGGTATCGAGAGCGGCATCTGCACGGGCTCGAATCACGCATGGAACTATGTAAAGGTCGACGGGAAGTATTACTGGCTCGACACCACATGGGACGATATGGACAGCTACGGCAGCGGCTATCAGGCAGAGCACACCTACTTCCTCGTGAACAGCGATATGCTGCTCCGCTCAAGGAATGTGGACTGGACACAGGGCTACTTCCCCGACTGCACCTCCATAGATGAGAACTACTACGTCAAGAACGGCTCGTACTTCAAGGAATACAACAGAGACGACGTTATATCCTATATTGAGAGCTGCTCCGACAAGAAGCACTGTGAATTCATGTTTGCGGACTACGCGGCCTACAAGGAAGCACTGTACGACCTCTTCGACGACAACAAGATATACAAGGCTTCAAACATCGAACCCGACACAATGAAATATTACCGTGAGGACAATATGTTCACGATAAATATCAATTTCTGATATGGCAGAGAAAAAATACATAATGCGCGCGGCAGCGCTCGCAGCCGCAGCGGCGTGCGTGATGATGACAGGATGTATGTCGGGCGGCATCACCGCACCCGTCAGCACATCAAATCCGCAGACAAAGACGTCTTATACATCCGATGAGGTGTTCGAGAAGTTAAGCGCTGCTCTCTCGGAATATAACAACGACACCGAATTTGACGCGGTGCTGTCACAGGAAGCTGTCGACGGAGCGGTAGACAAGGTATGCCACTTCTATCCCGATTACTTCTGGCTGAACGGCTACACAGTCACCACAAACAAAGATTCGACCTCGGTCAGCTTTATGACGCTCAACGACTACAGCGCTGATGAGCTCCGCACCATGCATGAGGAGCTTATACGAGCCGCAGACAAGATCACTGCACAGGTACCCGCAGGCTCCGATGATTACGGCAAGGCTCTGTTCGTACATGACTACATCGTGAACAATACGCGCTATGCCTCCGAAAAGCTGGGGCTCAGCTACAACGGACTATGGGGCACCGCGTACGGCTGTCTTGTTGACGGCAGCGCTGTGTGTCAGGGCTATGCGGAGGCTTTCAGCCTCATCATGCAGAAGCTCGGCATAGAATGCGGCGTCTGCGCGGGACAGAGCGACCGCGGCAGCCACGCGTGGAACTACATAAAAACAGACGGCAAATACTACTGGGTAGACCTCACATGGGATGACCCCGAAGCTGAGAGCAGCGGGGATTTCGGCAAGCTCCGCCACAACTACTTCATGATGAACGACGAGCTGCTCCTGCGCACACGGACACTGAACGAGAGACAGTATTACGTGCCTGTCTGCGATTCACTCGACAGGAACTACTTCGTAATGAACAATGCCTACCTTAACGGGTATTTCCCCACTGAGGTGGGACGCGTGCTCGCTGAAAACGCGGACGAAGGGGTCGCGGAGATAATGTTCGCGGACGAGACAAGCTTCCGAAGCGCGGTGGACGGACTGTTCGGGAATGATGAGATATGGGAGCTGTCGGGCTATACCGAACTCGGCTACTCGCTCAACTACTCCTGCGACGAAACGATGTACGTGCTGCATATAACATACTGAATGAACTGCCCGAAGACAGCGGGCAGTTTTTTTCATAGGACGGGCGTAAAAAAGCAAAACGTAATAAAAAAGCTTGCAAAACAGAGCGTGATATGGTATAATATTAAGGATTATTTTTTCTGAGGCGAAAGGAGCGTCGGCATCGGCCGACGGCAGGATATCATGGCAAAAAAGAAGGATTACAGCAACGAAAGTATAACGATGCTGAAGGGCGCGGACAGAGTAAGGCTCCGTCCTGCGGTCATCTTCGGCTCTGACGGTCTTGACGGCTGCGAGCATTCCGTTTTCGAGGTCATCTCCAACTCTATAGACGAGGCGAGAGCGGGCTACGGAAACAAGATAATCGTCACCCACTACAGAAACAACGACATTGAGGTCGAGGACTTCGGCCGCGGCTGTCCCGTCGATTACAACAGCACCGAGCAGCGCTACAACTGGGAGCTCGTCTACTGCGAGCTCTACGCGGGCGGCAAGTACGACCCGAGCGGCGAGAGCTATGAATTCTCGCTCGGTCTGAACGGACTTGGTCTGTGCTCGACGCAGTACGCCTCCGAGTATATGGACGTCGAGGTCGTGCGTGACGGCTTCAAGTATGAGCTCCACTTCGAGAAGGGCAACAACGTCGGCGGACTGAAGAAGGAGCCGTCAAAGCGCAAGCAGACAGGCACCAAGACCCGCTGGCGCCCCGACCTCGAAGTATTCACCGATATAAACATATCAGACGAATTCTTCCACGATATCCTGAAGCGTCAGGCAGTCGTAAACCCGAATATTCTGTTCGTATTCCGCTCCGAGAACGAGGCAGGCGGCTTCAATGAGACCGAATTCTTCTACGAGAACGGTATCACCGACTACGTAAGCGAGATAGTCGGCGATAACTCGCTGACCACGATACAGCACTGGACAGCCGAGCGGCGCGGCAAAGACCGCGAGGACAAGCCCGAATACAAGGTCAAGTTCGACGTGGCGCTCACCTTCTCGAACAAGGTGAAGATGAAGGAGCACTACCACAACTCAAGCTTCCTCGAGCACGGCGGCTCACCCGAAGAGGCAGTCAAGCGCGCGCTCCCAGCGCAGATAGACGCCTATATCAAGTCAGTGAACGGCTACCAGAAAAACGAGAGCAAGATAAAGTATGAGGACGTCGAAGAATGCCTCGTACTGATATCCTCCAACTTCTCCACGCAGACCTCATACGCCAACCAAACCAAAAAGGCTATCACAAATAAATTCATACGCGAGGCAATGACGGAATTCCTCCGCCACCAGCTCGAAGTCTACTTCATCGAAAACCCCGACGAAGCCAAGCGGATATCCGAGCAGGTGCTGCTGAACAAGCGCAGCCGCGAGAACGCAGAACGTACCCGCCAGAATATGAAGAACAAGCTCACGGGAAAGATAGACCTCGCGAATATGGTCGAAAAGTTCGTGGACTGCCGCACTAAGGACGTAACACGCCGCGAGATATACATCGTGGAGGGCGACTCGGCGCTCGGTTCGGTAAAGCTGGCAAGAGACGCCGAATTTCAGGCAGTCATCCCCGTCCGCGGAAAGATACTCAACTGCCTCAAGGCGGAATACTCCAAGATATTCAAGAGCGAGATAATCACCGACCTCATCAAGGTGCTCGGCTGCGGAGTCGAGGTCACCTCGAAAGCGAACAAGGAGCTCTCCTCTTTTGACATCAACAACTTCCGCTGGAACAAGATAGTTATCTGCACCGATGCCGACGTCGACGGCTTCCAGATACGCACGCTGATACTGACGATGCTGTACAGGCTGACTCCAAAACTGATAGAGGAGGGCTACGTATACATCGCAGAATCGCCGCTCTTCGAGATAAACACGAAGGAGAAGACCTACTTTGCCTACACAGAGCAGGAGAAACAGCGAATACTCGAGATGATAGGCGACAAGAAGCACACGATACAGCGCTCGAAAGGTCTCGGTGAGAACGAGCCCGATATGATGAGCCTCACGACGATGAATCCCGATACCCGCCGCCTCATCAAGGTCACGGTCGACGACATCAAGGATTCCGCAGAGGTGTTCGAGATGCTCCTCGGCGACGACTTGCAGGGACGAAAGAACTATATCTCCGAGTACGGCGCCGACTACCTCGACCTCGCCGACATCTCATAACAGCGCAGACCCTGACTCCGCATGATAATCATAACATAACCAAAGGAGAACACAATGGCAAAGAAGAAAAACTCCTCAGACAAGGCGCCCGTATTCAAGCACGAGGCGTATATAGAGGGCTCGGGCAGCGTAGTTGACCAGCACATCACGGACGTACTGAAAAGCAACTATATGCCCTACGCGATGAGCGTCATCGTATCGCGCGCCCTGCCCGAAATAGACGGCTTCAAGCCGTCTCACCGCAAGCTGCTTTACATGATGTACAAGCGCGGGCTCCTCTCCCCCGACAAGGAACGCTCGAAGTCGGCAAACGTAGTCGGCGAGACGATGAAGCTCAATCCGCACGGCGACCAGGCTATATACGAGACTATGGTGAGACTCACCCGCGGCAACGAGTCGCTGCTCCACCCATACATCGACAGCAAGGGAAACTTCGGAAAGCAGTATTCGAGCAAGACGCGTTTCGCGGCAGCACGATACACCGAGGTCAAGCTCGAGAAGATATGCAATGAGCTCTTCCGCGACATCGACCACGACACGGTCGATTTCGTCCCCAACTACGACAACACCATGCAGGAACCTACCCTCCTCCCCGCGACTTTCCCGACGGTGCTCGTGAACTCCAATACGGGTATCGCCGTATCCATGGCGAGCAACGTCTGCCCCTTCAATCTCGCGGAGATATGCGAGACCACGATAGCCCTGATGAAGGACCCGAACCACGATATCCTCAGCACACTGAAAGGACCCGATTTCCCGGGCGGAGGCTTCCTGCTGTATGACGAGGCAGAGCTCGGCAAGGTCTACGAGACAGGCAGAGGCAGCCTGAAAGTGCGCTCCAAATACAGCTTTGACAGCGATTCCAAGTGCATAGAGGTCACACAGATACCGTATACGACCACCGTTGAAGCGATACAGGACAAAATAATCGAGCTCATCAAAGCAGGCAAGATACGCGAGATTTCCGATGTCCGAGACGAGACCGATATCAACGGTCTCAAGCTCGCAATAGAGGTAAAGCGCGGCACCGACCCTGACAAGCTCATGCAGAAGCTCTACCGCCTCACCCCCTTGCAGGACAGCTACCCCTGCAACTTCAACATCCTCATCGCGGGAACTCCGAAGGTAATGGGCGTGCGCGAGATACTCACAGAGTGGACAGCCTTCCGCGAGGAGTGCGTGATGCGCCGTACCTACTTCGACCTCCAGAAGAAGAAGGAGAAGCTCCACCTGCTCGAAGCACTGTCGAAGATACTGCTCGACATCGACAAGGCGATAAAGATTATCCGCGAGACCGAAGAGGAAGCGGACGTCGTACCGAACCTCATGATAGGCTTCGGAATAGACGAGATACAGGCTGAATACGTGGCGGAAATAAAGCTCCGCAACATCAACCGCCAGTACATCCTCCGCCGCGTCGAGGAGGTCGACCAGCTCCGCAAAGACATCGCGGAAATGGAGGACATACTCCGCGACAAGAAGAAGATACGCAAAATAATCATCGAGGAGCTGAAAGAGGTCTCGAAGAACTACGCTCAGCCGAGACGTACATTCTTCTACTACCAGTCCGACGTCGAGGAGGAAGAGGACGTAGACGATACGCCCGATTACGCGGTCAACCTCTTCGTCTCCGAAAGCGGCTACTTCAAGAAGATAACGCCCCAGTCGCTCCGCATGAGCAGCGAGCAGAAACTCAAGGACGGCGACTATATCAGCCAGACCTTCGAAGCGACGAACAAGACCGACCTCATCTTCTTCTCGGACAAGGCTCAGGCGTACAAGTCCAAGGCAAGCGCATTCGACGACACAAAGGCGAGCGTCATGGGCGACTATGTCCCCGCCAAGCTCAGCTTTGACGAGGGCGAGAACCTCCGCCTGATGATACCGACCACCGATTACAGCGGCTACATCATATTCTTCTTCGAGAACGGCAAGGCGGCGAAGATACCGCTCAAATCGTACGAGACCAAGACCAACCGCAAGAAGCTCGCCAATGCATATTCGGACAAGTCACCGCTCGTTGCGGCAGTTTTCGTGAACGAGGATGCGGACATACTCATCCGCACTACATCGGGACACGCCCTCGTGTTCAATTCGGGGATGATACTGCCCAAATCAACGCGCGATTCACAGGGCGTACAGGTAATAACGCTGAGGAAAAACGCTCAGCTCGCTTCGGCAAAGACGATAACGGAGGAGGAAGCTCCCGAGCTCGAGAAGTACCGCGCAAAATCCGTGCCCGCGGCAGGCAAGCCCGCAAAAGAGCTCGGCGACAGCAACCAGCTTAGCTTCACATAAGGAGCAAACGCGGTTGACAAACCCGCCCAATACGTGTATAATAGAATAAACTGCGGCACGCCGCAGGTCAGAGGAGGACAACAACTATGTGTGGAATAGTCGGATTCACAGGCTCCGCTCAGGCAGCTCCCATACTGCTTGACGGACTCTCAAAGCTCGAATACAGAGGCTACGATTCAGCGGGAATAGCAGTCCGCGACGGAAGCAATGATACAGAAATAGTAAAGGCAAAGGGCAAGCTGAAAGTGCTTGAGGAAAAGACCAACGGCGGCAAGGCTGTAAAGGGCTGCTGCGGCATAGGTCATACACGCTGGGCTACTCACGGCGAGCCCTCGACACTCAACGCTCACCCTCACGCCAGCGACGACGAGAACGTCATCGCCGTACACAACGGCATCATCGAAAACTATCAGGAGCTCAAGGAGAAGCTCACCAAGAGCGGCTACGAATTCAAGTCGCAGACCGATACAGAGGTCGCAGTGAAGCTCATAGACTACTACTACAAGAAGTACGGTCTCGGACCCGTTGACTCCATCGCGCGCGCAATGATACGCATACGCGGCTCGTATGCGCTCTGCGTGATGTTCAAGGACTACCCGAACGAGATATACACCGCGCGCAAGGACAGCCCGATGATAATCGGCATCGCAGGCGGCGAAAGCTACGTTGCCTCCGACGTCCCCGCGATACTGAAATATACACGCAATGTGTACTACATCGGCAACATGGAGATAGCAAGACTCGAAAAGGGCGCAGTAACGTTCTATAACATCGACCGCGAGGAGATAACCAAGGAGCTCGTTGAGATAAAGTGGGACGCCGAAGCTGCCGAAAAGGGCGGCTACGAACACTTCATGCTCAAGGAGATACATGAGCAGCCCAAGGTCATCCGCGACACCATCAACTCCGTAGTAAAAGACGGCAGGATAGTCCTCGACGAATTCGGACTCACCGACGACGAAGTCAAGGAGATACAGCAGATATACATCGTAGCGTGCGGCTCGGCATACCACGTTGGCATGGCGATACAGTACGTCATCGAGGAGCTCACCACTATCCCCGTCCGCGTAGAGCTCGCGTCGGAGTTCAGGTACAGGAAGATGCCGCTGAACAAGAAGAGCCTCGCTATAATAATCAGCCAGTCAGGCGAGACCGCCGACAGCCGTGCGGCTCTCACGCTTGCAAAGGAAAACGGCATCAAGACGCTCGGCATTGTAAACGTCATCGGCTCGAACATCGCAAGAGACGCCGACAACGTCTTCTACACACTTGCAGGTCCCGAGATATCGGTCGCTACGACTAAAGCATACAGCACACAGCTCATCGCGGGATATCTGCTCGCAATGCAGCTCTCGAAGGTGCGCGGCGAGATAACAGACGAGCGTTTCGCTGAACTTCTTGATGAGATACAGACCATTCCCGACAAGGTCGAGAAGATACTTGAGGATAAGGAGCGTCTTCAGTGGTTCGCGGCGAAGTTCGCGAATATCCGCGACGCATTCTTCATCGGACGCGGCATAGACTACGCAGTCAGCCTCGAGGGAAGCCTTAAAATGAAGGAGATAAGCTACATCCACTCCGAGGCATACGCCGCAGGAGAACTCAAGCACGGACCTATCTCCCTCATCGAGAACGGCACTCTCGTTATCAGTGTGCTCACTCAGCAGGCACTTTTCGAGAAGACGGTGTCGAACATGGTCGAGTGCAAGTCCCGCGGCGCATACATCATGGGACTGACCACCTACGGCAACTACAGTGTTGAGGACAACGCCGATTTCACAGCATATATCCCCAAGACAGACCCGCTGTTTGCGGCGAGCCTTGCGGTAGTACCGCTTCAGCTTCTCGGCTACTATGTATCGGTAGCAAAGGGGCTCGACGTCGACAAGCCGCGAAATCTCGCAAAGAGCGTTACAGTTGAATAACCACAAGGGAGCACTTAGGCTGCTCTCCTTAGCGGAAAAAAGTGGGCTACCGAGCCGTAAAGTAACGGCTCATATTTGGTATCCTGCGAAACCGCCAAAGGGGGCTCCCCTTCGGTGCTCCCTTTTTGCTGCCACTCAGGGGCGTACTGTGTATAAAAAATCAGTCTCATAGCACAAAAAGTCATTTACAAGCTGTTCACATTATGATATAATATGATAAATAGTATGCTTTCGAGAGGATAAATTGTTTAATTTATCCAAATAAGCATATGGAAAAGGAGTATTATTATGAACAGCAGAGCAAGAAAACAAACTCTGACTGTTGTGGCAGTTTTTGCCGTCGTGTGTATGCTGGTAAGTCAGCTCCTCGCCTTCCCGCAGAGGACTGCCAGCGCCGCGGGCACTGACCTGTATGTAGGCTATACAGGCAAGGCAAACAACTTCTCAACTGTTCAGGACGCCGTAAACAAGGCGGCAAGCCTCAATCCCTCAAACGAGAACAGCCGCGTGACTATCCACATCGCTCCAGGTACTTACCGCCAGCAGGTAGTGGTACAGACGCCATACATCTCATTCGTCAATGACGAGCCGCAGAAGGGCGACGCTGTCCTCACATGGTACTACGGCATAGGCTACAAGTACTACAGCGCCAACTCCAAGGGCTATTATGACGCTTCACTTGCAGCTTCAAAATCGGGCAAGAACGTCGCGAACTACCGCTGGGGCGCTACTGTACAGCTCTGGCCCAAGGCAACGAACTTCAAGGCGCAGAACATCGTGTTCGAGAACTCCTTCAACCGCTATATCACGAATGAAGAGCTCGCAGACGGCGTTGAATGTACAAATGAGACGCTCACCGTACAGCGCAATCAGGGCGTTGACGTGAAGTCAAAGGCTTATACCGAGCGTGCAGCTGCTTTGTCAGCCGATACCTCATACTGCGAATTCCTGAACTGTAAGTTCCTGTCCAGTCAGGACACGCTCTACACGGGCGGAGCACCGCAGTATTACAAAAACTGCGTTATCGAAGGACAGACCGACTACATATTCGGCGGCAGCAACGCCGTATTCGACAGCTGTGAGCTGCGCTGGAAGGGCTACAGCTCGGGCACTACAGGCGGCTACATCACAGCAGCAAGAAGCGGCAGCATCACCAATTACACGGGCTACCTCTTCAAGGACTGCAAGGTAACAGGCAGCACACAGCTCGCTGTTACCCCAGGCTACCTCGGCAGACCGTGGGGTCAGGACGCGAAGGTGCTCTTCGTGAACACCACCCTCCAGAACGGCAACATGATACGCGCCGAGGGCTGGTACTCCATGAGCGGCGTTCAGCCCGAGACAGTCAACGGCTTCAAGGAGAACGGCACAAAGCTCGCTAACGGTCAGCGTGTCGACCTCTCACAGCGAAAGGGTCATACCGTCTCCGACAGCGACGCAGCAAATATCAACATCATAAACTATATGAACAACTGGACTCCCTCCTACATCAACGGCAGCGGACAGCAGCCTCAGCAGCCCGATAATCCCTCGGTTTCCGATGCTGTCAAGCTCTGCGGAGGCTGGTTCGAGGAGGCGTTCGTCGAGTGGGACAGCTCCAAGCTCGGCAGCAATGTAAAAGTAAGCTTCGCACAGTCGGGCACAGGCTCATTCACGCCCGTTGATTCGCAGCTTATCCGCAATAATCGCGTTGATATCCCCGGGCTCAAGGGCAATACCAAATATGACATAAAGCTCGAAGGCTCGGGCGGCTCGGCAGTATGCACAGTCACAACTATGGCTTTCGACCGCAGCGGATATGCTCACTACAATTACAAGGGTGTGGGAGCCTATAATGACGACGGCACCCTAAAATCCGGCGTTACCGTCATCTACGTCACCAACGCCAACAAGGACACCATAACCTATGGCGGAAAAACAGGACTTTATGACATCTTTTACAGTGCGAAGCCTTCAAACGTAGTGTTCCGATTCATCGGCACTATCGGAGTTCCCTCGGGAGCAAAGGCTAACGACGGCAAGCAGAACGACGGTTCAAGTATGCTCTATCTCCAGAATGCTGAGAATGTTACCATCGAGGGTATCGGATATGACGCAAACCTCGATAAATGGGGATTTGAAATGAAGCGCAGCAAGAGCTGCGAGGTTCGTAATCTCTGGCTCGGCAAATACCCCGATGACGGTATCTCCATGACAGGTTCGTCCGATAACAAGTCATCACATATGTGGATACACAACAACAGCATCGAATCAGGCTATAACGCCTATGCAGGCAACGGCACCGTCGATGCGGATAAGGCTGACGGCGACGGCTCGACAGATATCAAGTGGACAGAATATGTTACGATTTCATATAACGTTTACAAGGACTGCCATAAGACTTCACTCGTCGGCGGCGGTACGACTCATATGCAGGACTGGATAACCTACCACCACAACTGGTTCAACAATACGGAATCACGTAATCCGCGCGCGAGAAACGCACATATCCACAGCTTCAACAACTACTTCACAACAAACAAGCAGTACGGTATCGGAGCTTCATACAACTCAAAGGTGTTCTCGGAAGCAAATTACTTCGAGAAGACAAATCTCCCGCTCGATGCTGTAAACATGGGCAGCGACGCTTACTCGGGAACTATCAAGTCCTACAACGACAAGTTCGACAGCTGCTCAATGGGCAGCGGTCTCGCATACAAGATAGTCAGCAGCCGAAACGAAGCAGCTCAGATAGGCAACCTCAAAGCAGGCGGCGACGGCTACGACAACTTCGACCTCAATATGTACAGCTATTCCGCTCAGACTCCCGATCAGGCAAAGGCATCTGTCATCGACCTCGCAGGCCGTATGCAGCAGAAGGCGTACAATGCTGGCAGTGTATCGCAGGGTCAGCAGGGACAGGGTCCCGACCAGCCCGAGGAAGGCATAAAGAGCACGCTCATAAGCAAGCTCGAACCCAAGGACGCTTCCTACGGCTTCCTCTGGAACATCAAAGAGAATGTGAATTCGGGCGATAAGGCATTCGCAGACCGCGAGCACACTATCGCTTCTCTCCCCTCTTACATTGCAGGCGGCGAGCAGATACTCACAGCGTGCGACTCCAAGAAGACGGACTCCGACCTCGCAGTTATCACAGCGGCTAAGGATATCACGGTCTATGTCGCACTCGACCAGCGCGTCGAGAATCCTCCTTCATGGCTCGGAAGCTTCCAGCGCATGAATGACGTAGTAGAAGTCAACGACGGCGAGTCGATAAAGGCATTCACACTCTATGCCAAGGAGCTGAATGAGGGCGGAACGCTCACTCTCGGCACCAATGGCATGAGCGGCGCGTGCATGAACTACACAGCCTTTGCGGCAGAAAAGCCCGCAGAAACAACTACTTCAACGACCGAGACTACTACAACGACTACAGAGACGACTACCACTACAACGACCGAGGAAACGACCACCACGACAGAGACTCCCACTACATACGAGGAGACGACCACAGAGACCACGACGACTGCAACAGCCGCCGACGAGACACTCTACGGAGACGCCAACCTCGACGAAAAGGTCTCTATCGCAGACGCAGTCGCTATCCTCCAGCACCTCGGCAACAAGGACAAGTACGGACTGAAACCGCAGGGGCTCATCAATGCGGACGTATGCGGCGGCAAGGACGGCGTAACAGCAATGGACGCATATACTATCCAGAAAATAGATGCAGGAATGCTCACAGAGAAAGACCTGCCGATAGCATAAAAACAGCCGAAAGTCAAAAGGGAGAGCAGCAATGTCTGCTCTCCCCTTTTATATGGCGGAAAAAAGAGTAATTTTACACCAAAGTAATGCATATGATTGAGTGTATGAGGTCTCAAAAAATTTTTTTGAAAAAATGAAAAAAAACGCTTGACAAAATGCCCGGGACGTGGTATAATATACAAGTCGTCAGGCGACAAATACGGTCGGGGGTTTAGCTCAGCTGGGAGAGCATCTGCCTTACAAGCAGAGGGTCATAGGTTCGAGCCCTATAGTCCCCACCATTGGCCCGGTAGTTCAGTTGGTTAGAACGCTAGCCTGTCACGCTAGAGGTCGTGAGTTCGAGCCTCATCCGGGTCGCCAATGCGGATTTAGCTCATCTGGTAGAGCGCCACCTTGCCAAGGTGGAGGTAGCGAGTTCGAGCCTCGTAATCCGCTCCAACGGCGCTATAGCCAAGTGGTAAGGCAAGGGTCTGCAACACCCTGATTCCCCAGTTCAAATCTGGGTGGCGCCTCCACGCCAAGCAGGCGTACACAATTTCGCGGTTCAGTTTTCTGAGCCGCGAATTTTTTTATCCCGAACCCCCCTCGCAGAGCCAGGGGGGTTCGGGATACAACCAAAAAACGGAGCGGCATAAAAGCCGCTCCGTTTTGATGTCATTTCACTTTTCAATTAACCTTTCAGAGGAAGGTCAGACTGTCTGTAAGTACCTGCATCGACCTGCTGGATGACCAGAGCGTCCTTAGCAGTAACGCCCTCGTTGCCGTCAACGTCAGCGTTTATCAGACCCTGAGCCTTGAGACCGTACTTATCGCGGTTGCCGAGGTGCTGGAGTATCGCTACAGCATCAGCAACGCTTATCTTACCATCGAGGTTAGCGTCGCCGTAGTCAGCATCAGCGGGAGCAGCAGTTGTAGCTGTTGTAGTGGTTGTGGTAGTAGTTGTTTCCTTAGTAGTTGTAGTAGTAGTCGGCTCTTCTGTAGTAGTTGTAGTAGTTGTTGTGGTGGTAGTAGTTGTTGTAGTTGTTGTGGTAGTAGTTGTGGTTGTTGTAGTTGAAGTAGTTGTCGTCTGCTTCTCTGCTGCTAAAACCTGAGCAGGGATAGCAATGATGTCCTTGTAGAATGACTTAGGCTGGCAGTTGCCGTCGAAAGGAAGGGGCTTACCGCCGTCCTCGTAACTATTTCTCCAGCTTGCAGAGTCGCAGTGACCCCAGAGTGTAACGCTTGAGATATTGTTGTGACGGATAGCTGCCTGTCTGAAGATGTCAACGAAGAGGTCAGCACCCTTCTGGTCAGCACAGTTTGTAACGTCGAGCTCAGTTATCTGAACGTCGAGACCGAGGCTGTTGAAGAGGTCGATAGCGTCAGCGTAAGTGCCGAACTTGTTGTCAGTAGACTTTGTAGCGCTGCCCGATTTACCGAAGTCAGCAGCGTGCATATGAGACTGCATACCGATACCGTCGATATAATCGCCTGCTGCCTGTATCTTCTTAGCCATCTTGTAGAGGTCGTCGCGCTTCTTCATGAAGTACTCGTTATAGTCGTTCATGTAGAGCTTGCAGCCCTCGGGAGCGTACTGTCTCGCATACTTGAATGCGTTGATAACGAACTCGTCGCTGTGGTAGCAGCTCCACCAGTTTGAATACTCGCCGCCGTCTCCGCGGAATCCGCCGCCGTCGTTCTTGAAGAGCTCGTTGCAGACATCATATGAGTAAAGCTTAAGGTTAGGATAATCTCTCTTGATAGTATCAAAAGTGTTCTTGATCATGCTCTCGAGGCGCTTGTTCATGCGCTCGGGAGAAACCATAGCGCCGTTATCGCTGAAATTCTCTCTGAAGATCCAGCCTGGAGTCTGCGAGTACCATACGAAAGTATGACCGCGGAGACCGATGCCGTTCTCCTCGCAGAACTTGAGGATAGGAGCAGCTGAAGAGAGGTTGATAGCGATGTTGTCGCCTGATGAACGGCTGCGGTCGCAGATAGAATCGGGCTTCATCTCGTTCTCACAAGTGATAGAGTTGAAGTTCTGCTTGATGAACTGCTGAACCTGCGGGTTCTGGATATTGCGGGCATTAACAGCCGTACCGAGACGGAAGCATTCGCCGTAGTAGTCCTTGAAACCTGTACCGTTCTTGTCGTAAGTGTAATTGTTGTTCTGATGAGCAGCGATACCCTCGGGAGAAGAGATAACTGCCTGTGTAGTTGTGGGATCGGAATAGCTGCTTGTAGCAGTAGTAACAGTGGGAACGGAAGAACCGTCAACTGTACCGCCGCCTGTCTTTACGGAAGAAGCCTTGCCTTTCTCGGAAATCTGGAGAGAATCTATCCAGAGGTCTGTGAGGCTGTCGGGAGCTTCGATGTAGAGAGTCATGCTTGAAGCGCCTGAGGGAACAGTGAACGAAGTGTTCTCGAGCTTAGTCCACTCGCCGCTCTTAGCGGTCTCCTTAGCAACGTCAGCCCAATCCTGAGTGCCGCCTGATGTGTACTCGAGGGAGAGCTTGAGAGTTGTGGACGAGCCGCTCTGCTGGAGACCCGCTGCACTGATGCTGTAGGTCTGACCGGGAGCTAAAACAGAGGAATCAAGCTTGATAGCAGCGCCGTGCCAGTTATCGCCTCTGTTGGAAGCCTTGAGCGAGCTGCTGCCGTCGTAGTAATTCTTATTGTCTACGGAAACAGAAGTGCCGTTGCCTCTGCCTGCGAAGTCGCCCTTACCGTTCTCGAAATTCTCGGTGAGGAAGTCGCCGTTCGCGTCAGCCTTGGGAGGATCAACGGGGTCATCGTGGTCGGGAGGGATAGTCTCTGTGATGTTGAGTGTCTTAACGTCAGCCTGACCGTCGCTCTCCCAGCCCTCAACGTTGAAGGCTACCTCATAGAGACCGCCCATCTTCATGCCGAGGGACTCCCAAGCCTCGAAGTGCTTGGAAATGCTGATAGTACCCTTTGTTCTTGTATCGCGGCGAACGCTGATGTACTGTGTGAAAGCCTTGTTTCCCTCGATAGTGTAGGAATTCATTGGGTTTGTGAATACATCGTAAACGCTGCCGTCAATAGTTACCTGCTTAGCGTTGTTTGAAGTCGGACGCCAGTTTTTCCAGTCCTCGATGATGTAGAACTCAACGAGAGGATTCTGAGTCCAGCCGTAAATGCAGATACGCGAGTTACCCGAGGAACCTGCCGACCAGCTGCAATCGAAATCGCAGGTGAATCCGCCGTAATCCTGCCAGTGCTTGGGGTTGTTGAGTCCGTAGAAGAGTCCGCGGCGAGCGAGGAAGTTTCCTCTCGAGCCGTTAGGACCGCACTTCCAGCTCGTTCCGAAGCCGCCTCCGTTGTCATAGAGCGTCATAGTGGACGAGTTAGGAGTGTCCGCCTGCCATATCTCGTGGTGGTAGCCGTTGTAGGTACCTGTATCCTGAGTATGGCTCGGGCTTGTCTGCAATACCTTGTCAGCGTGCGCGCTCATCAGTCCGCCGAGGCTGACGGACGACATACAAACGAATCCAGCGACCACACCGCTCACAAAGCGTCTGATACCGTTCAATCTCATGTGAATCATTCCTTTCATTAAATGATAGAATCATACCGCGTCGGGCGCAGAGCCCTTCTCTGTGTCCCTCCCCTACGCAGATTCTGTACATATTTTATTACGTTTTTATGAATAATTCAAGTCATTTTTTGCTGTATAATTTTGAATCGGTTATTTCTTGCTATTTTTTCCTGATGTAAGTGAAAAAAATCCTTAAATTTATGCTGCTCTCGGCTAATCACCGTCAGCCCCTTCCACAATATTTGGTCAGTTGTACTTACAAATCTGAATACTTGGTCTGTACAATCCTGCAAGAATATCTATCATTAAGACAAAAAACGCAGCTTTGCCTCCGCGCCTGTTGCATTTTTTATGATTATGTGATATAATATAGTGAAACGATAGGCATTACAAGGAGGAACCGCATATGTCTCACAAACTTGAGGACAGGATAAACCACCTCGTAGATACACTCATAGACGACTACGGTCACAACCGAACGATAGACAAGACCGTTGCATTCGACCACCCCGACAAGGAAAAAGTCATCGCGATCATCCTGCGGCTTCGCAACATCATCTACCCAGGCTACTACAAGAACGACCGCTTCCACTTATATACGGTAAGAAGCAATATAGCCGTGCAGCTTGAGGACATCATACACAATCTCTCGCAGCAGATATCGGTCGTGCTGCGCTACAATCCCAAGTACGAGAACGCGCCGCAGTGCGAAATAGAGCAGTCTGCAAAGGAGATCACGCTCGACTTTCTCGAGAAGCTGCCAAAGATACGCGACTACATCGCAACAGATGTCGAGGCAGCCTTCAGCGGAGACCCCGCCGCCTTCAACAAAGAGGAGATAATCTTCTCATATCCGGGTCTGTTCGCAATACTCGTCAACCGCATCGCCCATGAGCTTCACCTGCTCGGCGTACCGCTCATCCCGCGCATCATGACAGAGCACGCCCACAGCGTCACGGGCATAGACATACACCCTGGCGCCTCAATAGGCAAATACTTCTTCATCGACCACGGCACGGGCATAGTTATCGGCGAAACGACAAAGATAGGCGACAATGTCAAGATTTATCAGGGCGTTACTCTCGGAGCTCTTTCCACACGCGGAGGACAGCTTCTGAAAAACCGCAAGCGTCACCCCACCATAGAAGACAACGTCACGATATATTCGGGAGCGTCCATACTCGGCGGCGAAACTGTCATCGGACACGACGCTGTCATCGGAGGCAATGCGTTCATCACAAAGTCAGTCCCTGCGGGAGCAAGGGTCAGCATAAAAAATCCCGAACTTCGCGTGAACTTCTCGTCGGATAAGCCTGTCCAGCAGACCGAGCTCACGCAGGACGAAACATGGTTCTATATCATATAAGCAAAAAACCGATGCAAAAGCATCGGTTTTTTTGTATCAGTCGTAACGCAGTGCGTCTATAGGATTCATCTTTGCAGCCTTGCTTGCAGGGTAATATCCGAAGAACACGCCCGTGAGCATGGAGAAGATGATAGAGACCACGATAGCCAGCGGCGAAGGTACCATAGTTATAGTGCCGAGCACCTGCTTAGCCGTCGGGATACTTCCGATGATGAGGTTCGCGATAACTCCCGCGAGGAAGCCGTTGAACAGACCGAGGAACAAGCCGATAAGACCGCCGATAAGGCACATTATCATAGCCTCGGTAACGAACTGGAGCTTGATAGTAGACTTCTTTGCGCCTAGTGCCTTGCGGATACCTATCTCGCGGGTACGCTCGGTGACGCTTACAAGCATGATGTTCATAACTCCGACGCCGCCTACGATGAGCGAGATAGAAGCGATTACCGCTACGAAGATGGTGATGACATTGATGACGATGTCGATTATCTTCATTGTATCCTGATTGCTGAATACGAGTGTCTCGAAGTTTTTGTTTGCGGGATATTCCTTCTCAAAGAACGCTGCAACATTAGCCTTGGCAATCTTGCCGTCAGTCTTGGGGTCAAACGAGAGCAGCCAGTACATATATCTCTCCTCGCCGTAGCTGCCCTGCATCTCTTTCGCTACGGAATTGGGGATATAAACGGGAGTTTTGATATCCTCCTCCCTGCCCATGGCTACGCCTGAAAACAAAGAATTATAGTTGCATACTCCGACAATTGTGAACTCATACGGAAGTCCGTTATCAGCAGCGACCAGCTTGATGGTCTGTCCTATCGGCTCCTCATGGTTCTTGAAATACTGCCGCACAAAAACATTCGTTACCACGCAGGTGTACTTCTTCTTAGAAACATCGTCCATGGATATCATACGTCCTGCAAGCAGTCTCGAACCATCGTTGTCGAGAGTACCGTTATAGGCGCCTGTTATCTTTGTCCCGACGTCTTTGCCGAGAGAATTCTTGCTGGATGCTTCGCAGACGTAATTCGATTCAGCTATGCGTATATCGGGATATTCCTTGACGAGCTTCTCGACCTGTGAATACGTGATGAAGTCGTCAGGTGAAATCGAATCATAAGCGACGTCAGAGTCGACACTCGGTTTTGGCGACACATATACCTCCATTACGTTCGAGCCGAGAGAGTTGAGCGTTGTCGTGATAGTCGAGCGAAGTGTCGTTCCGAGCGTTGTTATCGTGATAACAGCGCAGATACCGATGATTATACCTATCATCGTCAGCAGTGAGCGCAGCTTGTTAGCCATTATGGAGCTAAGTGCCATTTTAAGGTTTTCCCAGAGGTTCATTCAGCGCTCACCTCCGTTTCACTGTTCAAAGCATCAGGCTTTTCCTTATTCTTATCGCCCGTATCCGAAATTATCGAGCCGTCGCTTATAGTAACGATACGTTCTGTTTCAGCGGCAAGCTCGGGGCTGTGAGTGATGAGGACGATAGTCTTGCCCTCCTCATCGTGAAGCCTGTGGAAAATATCCATTACCATATGTCCCGTCTTGCTGTCGAGAGCGCCCGTAGGCTCGTCGGCGAGAATTATCGACGGATCGTTTGCCATAGCTCTTGCGATGGCTACACGCTGTTTCTGACCGCCCGAGAGCTCGTTCGGCTTATGCGTGTATCTGTCCTGCATATCTACGAGCTTCAGGAGCTCCATAGCGCGCTCCTGACGCTCCTTCTTCTTCATGCCCGCATAGAGCATGGGAAGCTCAACATTTTTAAGTGCATTAGCTCTTGGGATAAGGTTAAAGGTCTGGAAAACGAATCCTATCTCCTTATTTCTTATCGTGCTGAGCTGCTTGTCGTTAAGACGGCTCACGTCGGTGTCGTTGAGGAAATATGTACCCTCGGTAGGTCTGTCGAGCGCGCCTATCATATTCATGAGCGTACTCTTGCCCGAACCCGAAGCACCGACAATGGCAACAAATTCACCCTCGTGTATATCGAGGTCGATGCCGTTGAGTATCTGCAGCTCATTCGGCTGACCGATATAATAACGCTTGATGATATTTCTCATCATTATCAGTTTTCTTGCCATATTACTCACCACTGTTTTCGTCGGGATCCGTATATGGCTCTGCGATAGAAACATCCTTTCCGTCAGTTACGGCGTTTGCGGAAACGTCGGTAAGGATAACATCGCCGTCGCTGAGCTCGGAGGAAGTTATCTCGGTGAGGTAATTTGTCTCCATGCCCTTCTCGACCTTTACTTCCTTTGCCTTATAGCCCTTATCGCCGTTCTTCTCGGCGATGAAGACGGAGAATGTGCCGTCGTCGTTCTGCTTTATCGAATCATAGGGAACAGCGAGCACGTTTTCCTTCTTGTCGAGGATTATCTTAGCCTTTGCAGTCATACCGATGAGGAGCTTGTCGGCACCGCTGTCGATAACGATCTCCGCGGAGTAGCCGCCGCCTTCCTTCGTGCCTGTATACGCATTGGTGTACTGACCGCTCATGATGTTGACAACGCGCTCTACCTTGCCCGTGAACTCCTCTTCACCCGTAGCAGTGGTAGTGATGACAGCCTTCTGTCCCTCCTTGACGCTGAGAATATCAGCCTCGTTGATGGAAACGTTTATCCTCAGCGAAGTCGTATCCTCGATCGTCATGAGAGCCTCTGTCGTCGGGAAGCTTCCTTCGGCAATGCTCAGAGAAGTGATGACACCGTCCTTGGTAGCCTTGACAGTACACTTGTCTATGCTCTCCTTGAGTTTATCAAGCTGATCCTGTACCGTGTTATCGGTGCTGAACTTCTCATCGTCGATAGCCTCCTGAGCAGCCTGTATAGCAGCGTCAGCAGACTTTGAAGTGTCGTTGTAGGCATCGCGTGCAGACTGTACAGCCTCATCGTACTGGCTGAGAGAGTCGCCGAGAGTCTCGTACTGCTCATATATGACCTTGTACTGCTCATAGAGCATAGCGGCAGCAGCGTTGTCGGTCTCATTTTCGTACTTCTCGTATGCCTCATCTACCTCTCTTCCGAGCTTATCATACTTGGAATAAGCAGAATCTCTTGCAGAAACAGCATTGTCGATACCGCGCTGAGCCTTTTTAAGAAGGTCGGTCTTCTGGCTCTTGGCATCCTGAAGAGCGCGCTGATTCTTCTCGTGGAAGCTGTCCTGTCTCGCCTGCGAGTTATCGGCAGTCTCCTTGAGCTTATCATACTGCTCCTGATAATCCGAGCTGTCGAATACACAGAGCACATCGCCCGCCTTGACAGCGTCGCCGACGCCGACATTCAGAGTCTTTACCTTAGCGGTAAGGTCGCTTGTGACCTTAACGATATTCGAGCCTTCAACGGTACCCGAAACGCTTATAAAGTTCTCGACGTCGGTGTGCTCGACGGTATATGTAGTAATAGGAATATTTATAAGGTCGTTGATCCCGCACGAAGCAGCTCCGCACAGAAGTGCCGCAGATATGGATAAAGCTGCAGCGGTTCTCAAAATAGTGTTTTTGTTCATATGAACAATACTCCTTTCGTCTTGATATTGACAATTATATCACACACTTTAGAGTTTGTCAATATTTTCACGTATTATTACAAAAAAGTAATTTTGCGAAATACCGCTGAAAAAAATGTCTGTTGGTCATTTACTGTATCAGCCGTATTAGTACAGGTATATTCTATCACAGTGTTATGTTTTTGTCAAGCAAAAAAACTCTGACCGCAATAATTGGTCAGAGTTTTTGTTTTCATCATCTAACAATTTATACAACACCGCACAAAGGCTTACTCGGTTATCCTTCTTGCCTCGATGTAAAAGCGCTTATCGTCGGCGTGACCCATAGAGAAGGTCTTTCTCGGGAGAGCGCCGTCCTTGATGACGGTCGGGAAGAGCTCCGACTTGTCCATATCGGGAAGAATGAAAGCGATACCGCTGTGCTTCTCCGCGAGCGCCTTTACGTTCTCGATACCGTGGATATAGTCTATCTTGCCGCCGTTAGCCTTGATATAGCCGTCGAGATAGTTCTGGAGCGAGCCTACCGAAAGGTTTGAGGTGGCATTGTGGATGTAGAGCTTCTTCTCATTTCCGCGGCAGACGATGTCCACCCACTGAGCGGAAGGCTCCTCGGAAAGAGCGAGAGATTCGGTAAGTCCCGCAATGAGCTTGTCGCAGTCAACATCGTAAACAAGGCGGTATATAGCCTCGAACTTGAGAGCCTCGCTGTGCAGGTCAACTATCTCCGCGAGAGCAAAGCGAGCAGGGTGGTTCGAGAAGTCCTTGTCGGGATTCGCCTTTTTCAGCTGCTCGTAGAACTCCTTGGCTGTCGCGAGGGAGTGGTTGCCGTCGCCCATAGCGTAAAGGAGAACGGGCTGTCCGCTGAGGCCGTACTTCTTGTTGAAGGTGTCGGGCTCCGCGAGAGCCGTGAGCGCTGAATCTATCTTCTCCTGAGCCGCCTCGTCCACGAGGTAGCCGCTGATGCTGCCGCCGTTCTGCATGAGCTTGGTATCGTAGAGCTTCTTCATCGAGGACTTGTCAAGCGCGCCGATGACGGTGTCCTCGGGGTCATCTATGAGTATCATAATGTGCGGGAGCTCGAGAGGCGCACCGTTTCTCACCTTTATTCTGGGCGGAATACGCTCGATAACGGTAGCCTCCGTAGCACGCACCTCAGAGGTGCTGCCCTTGGAGAAGTCATATTTTTCGAGGTCTATCGCGCCGATAAGTCCCTTGCGGACAATGCCGTTGCTCTGAACGCGTTCAACGTAGACCATAGCGTTCTTATACTCGGTGAAAATGCCTTCGGCTATGTACTTGTCCATAGCCTTGTGTATCCCGTCGATACGCTGTGCGACGTCGCTGTCCTCGAGGTAAAGCTCGGGAAGTATAAGGCTCAGGGTCGAAGGTGCAGCACCGACCTCAGCCTTTACCGCGTCCCAGTATTCGGGCTCGCTGGTATACTGGTCGCAGGCGATGACCGCCCACTTGCTCATATCGACGGTCTCGTTCGGGATAAGGATATCCGCGTTGTGGAATGCAGTTGAGTTCATATTATTACTCCTTTATTGATGATATAAAATTATTCAGTTCCTGATTCAGACGTGAAACCGGAAGTCCCACCACGTTGAAATAGTCGCCGTTTATCTTCTCCACGAGCAGTGCTCCCCTGCCCTGAATGCCGTAACCGCCCGCCTTGTCGTAGGGTTCGTCGGAGGAGATGTACGCCTCTATCTCGTCGGCAGTAAGCTTGCGGAAGGTAACGTCGGTCGTCTCCGAGAAGGAGGAGGTAGAGCTGCCGTACATCAGCGTTACGCCTGTCACGACCTGATGAGTGCGTCCCGAGAGGAGCTTCATAAAGCCGCGGCACTGCTCTGTATCGGCGGGCTTGCCGAGGATCTCACCGTCAGCGATGACGGTCGTATCGCAGCCGATGACAACGGCATCGGGATTTTTCAGCGAAGCTCCGAGTGCCTTTATAGTGGCGAGATACTCGGAGGCGAGCATAGGCGGGATGCCCTCGGGGACAGTCTCATCCGCGTCGACCGAAACGGCGGTGAAGTCCTCGGTTATGAGCTTCATCAGCTCTCGCCTTCGCGGCGAAGCGGAAGCAAGTATAATATCCATAGTATTCTCCTTTGCAGTCAATAGAATAATTCTATCACATTTGCGGCGCCGTGTCAATCGTTTGCGGAGGCAAAAATGTAGGGGCGCACGAATGCACCCCCTACACATATTAGTACAAAAGATTTTGAAAAAGATATCACCTTGCATTTTCTACAATGACGTCGCAAATATCCTTGAGTTTCTCCCAATCATACTTAAAGAAATCATGTCCATTACTTAGAATGGCTATATTCTTATTATCAGGTTCATAGCCCGATTCATCAAAACTAAAGTCCATTCCATAGAAACGGAGATAGTTTTTATCGGGATACAGAATGACCTCGTCTCCATAATCATTGGTATAGCTCAGGCATTTATCAGACCATGTGTGTTTAGCATCATGGTAGAAATCCAAATAATGCATATATGCGTCAAAATAATAGATATTATAATGATAATAGTGATATGGTGTATCGCTTTCAACGGATGTTATGTGATTAAAGTTATCGAGTGTGTAATAATATATCCTCTGTTCCATAGTTCCAAATGGTTCAGGCCATTCATAATTCAGTCCGTCAAATTCAGGGTCAGGGTTTTCAACAGCCTCAAAAAGCACATCTTTAGCTTCCTCATATCCGAGATAGACCTCGATAGTATCAGCACCGCCTGTCGAGACGTAAGCGTAGTAGCCCAGCATTGCGGATGCGTCCTTTGCGTCAGCCTTGCCGTCCTTGTTGATGTCTGCGGCGTTCTGTTCAGCCTCTGTCAGCGACGATTCCCCGCCCGTGGAGAGCTTAGCATATTCAACGAGCAAGAATGATGAATCCTTTGCGTCAATTTTTCCGTCGCCTGTCGGGTCGCCGAAAGTCGGTTTTACAGAAGCCTCACCGAGAGATTTGAATTTCCTGTCGTATAGTTTAGCATATGCTTCAGCCGTAGAACCGCTATATCCGCAAATTGTTCCATTAAATTCACCGTTAAACCCGTCTGATATAGTTTTTGCCATTTTAAAAATAATACAATCAGGATTAAGAATAGTGATAGACTCCAAATGCGAACACGCAGAAAAGGCTTCTTTTCCTATCACTTCTACAGATTCGGGCAGAACAATGCTTTCAAGTCCAGAGCAACTGCCAAAAGCATTTTTACCGATAGTTTTTACAGAATCAGGCAGCTCCACACTTTTCAAAGAATAAATACCTTGAAAAGCTCTCTCATTAATGGTCGTTACAGTATCGGGAACTTTTATAGTGACATCTCCTAAAAAATATCCCCCAACTAATTCATCGTGGACTTGCTGTATCAAATTATTCTTGTTTCCTATAGCGGTAACAGACACATTGTCTGCTTTGCTTGGTATATTAAGAGTAACGTTTTTCTTCTCATTCAAGTCGACAGGAACATCAACTTGCTCCAAGACCGCATGGTCGGAAAAGACTACGAATTTATATGTATAGCCGTCCTTTTCAATCGAAACAGTTTTAGATTCATCTGCCGCATTAGCCGTAATATAGCCGTTTGTCTGATATGTCCCCATAGCCGCGGGAGCTCCGCATACGATACTGCAAGCCATTACAGCCGCCAAAACTTTTCTCAATTTCATATAAACTCCTCCTCAGGATAATATATATAATTAATTATACCACAAAAAATAAAAGAATCAAGTTTTTCTACGAAATTTGTCCGTTTTGCACAATGATATTTGGCGTTTTGTTCAACACTCGTTGTTTCACGTGGAACAATTGTTCTGCTTGCTATTTCCATGCATTTGTGGTATGATTCTAATATACTGTTTTTGGAGTTGAAAATATGAAAAAATCTGCATTTTTACTCGTAATATCACTCGCCGCATCAGCACTCTTCAGCTGTGATGAAGGCTTGCCCGTATCGTCGGTGACCACCCCCGAAACGACCGCTCCGACCCAAGCCGCACCTACAGAAACATCCGCGGAAGCGCCTACCGAAGCCAATATCCCGACATCTCTCCCCGTGCTCGCAATTCAGACCAAGAATACCTCTCCCGACGCCATTAAATTCGTAACAGAACCTGTTTCACGTCACGTAGCTGAGGCTATTTCTTCGTGGACTCCAGGCTATAAAATGCCGCCAGAGCCTTATTATGAAGACTGTTACGTAGCACTAACAAATGCAGACGGTTCTGCTGCGCTCTCTCAGAGCTCGGCACAGGTGAAGGTGCGCGGAAACTGGACTACCTTATACGACAAGAAGCCGCTAAGGATAAAATTCGACGAGAAACAGAGCCTCCTCGGACTGAACGACGGCGCGGAACAGCGCAACTGGCTGCTTCTCGCGGAGTATAAGGACGCTTCCATGCTCAGGAACAGGGCGGCGCTCTATGCGTCGCGGGAGATACTCTCCGCGGACGGGCTTTTCGCTGCCGATACCGAGCTCGTACAGGTTGAGATAAACGGCGAATACTTCGGTATGTACCTGCTCGCTGATATGCAGCAGGTAAGCTCGCACAGAGTCAACGTAACCGAGCCCGAAAAAGGCTATACGGGTACGGATATAGGCTATTTTCTTGAATTCGACGGCTACTACGTCAACGAGGATGACCTGCACGGATTCCCGCTTGACCTCGCGGACAACGCTCCCCTGCTCGCATATGACGGCGGCTCGGACGAGGTATGGGTACAGGCTCTGCCGAAGGACAGCTCCGACCCTGTAAAGCCTGTTGGCGTATCTATTAAAAGTACCGTAAATTCGCAGGAACAGCACGATTTCATCGAGAGCTTCGTCAACAACGTCTATACTATTATGTATGAGGCGGCGTATAACGACAAGGCTTTTGTCTTCAACAGCGGTTATACCGCCATTTCCGAGACGTCCTCACTAACGCCGCAGCAGGCTGTCGAAAATGTCGTGGACGTGCAGTCGCTCGCGGATATGTACATAATCAGTGAGCTCACCTGCGACGCCGATATCTACTGGTCGAGCTTCTTCATGGACGTCGACTTCGGCGCTGACGGCAATAGGAAACTGACATTTGAGGCTCCGTGGGACTTCGATTCCGCTATGGGCAACAAGGACCGCTGTATCGACGGAAAGGGCTACTATGCGTCGAATAAGGTCCCCGATGTGAACGGCGGCTCGAAGGGCGGCGGCGAGTACGATACCGTAAACCCGTGGCTCGTCGTTCTTGCTCATGAGGACTGGTACCGCGATATCGTGAAGTCTACATGGACAAGAGCCTATGACAGCGGCGTTTTCGACCGCACCGTGGAGCTCATCGAGAACGATAAGGTGCAGTTCAGGGACGACTTCGAGAAAAACTATCAGAAATGGAACAATATAAAGAATAACGGCGATTTTGTCAATGAGCTTTCTGCTCCCGCCCGCAAGTGCAGGACCGAGGAGGAGGCTGCCGATTTTCTCATAGAATGGCTCAAAAACAGAGTGGAGTTCCTCAATTCGGAGTTCCACGAATAAGCATCGGGAGGTATACGCTATGCCGCTTACTATTGTCAGAAACGATATTACTAAAATGGACTGCGACGCCATTGTCAATGCCGCGAATAACTCTCTGCTCGGCGGCGGAGGCGTCGACGGAGCGATACACCGAGCCGCAGGTCCCGAGCTGCTCGCGGAGTGCCGTACCCTCGGAGGCTGCGATACGGGCAGAGCTAAGATAACCAAGGGGTACAGGCTCGCCGCTAAGTACGTGATACACACTGTCGGTCCGATATGGCAGGGCGGCGGTCACGGAGAGAGAGAGCTCCTCGCTTCGTGCTACCGCGAGAGCCTCAGACTTGCCGCGGAGAACGGCTGCAAGACTGTCGCCTTTCCGCTGATATCCGCGGGTGTGTACGGCTATCCCCGCGCCGAGGCTCTGCGTGTCGCTATGGATACGTGCAGCGATTTCCTCATGGAGCACGATATGATGATATACATCGTCGTGTTCGACAGAGGGTCGCTTCTCGTCAGTGAAAAGCTGTTCGCGGATATACGCCGTTTTGTCGATGACAACTATGTCTCCGAGCACACCGATAAGGACAGAAAACTGCGTGCCCGCCTGTTCGGCAGCTTTGCGGCTAAGTCCGAAAGCATGGAGGGGGCTGCTATGGCTGCTCCTATGGCGGCTCATTCCAATATGGCTGAGACGGTCTGCGAGGAAGCTGCGCTCCCCGACGGGCTCGCCGAAGCTATGGCGCGGATGGATGAGAGCTTCTCGCAGATGCTGCTGAGAAAGATCGACGAGAAAGGGCTGACCGATGCTCAATGCTACAAGAAAGCCAACATCGACCGCAAGCTCTTCTCGAAAATTCGCAGCGATGTAAACTACAAGCCCAAGAAAATCACCGTCATCGCTTTCGCGGCGGCGCTCGAGCTCACTATCGACGAGACCCGTGATATGCTCATGAAGGCGGGATTCGCGCTCTCGCACAGCAGCAAGTTCGACATCATCATCGAATATTTCATCTCGCACGGGCGCTACGATATCATCGAGATAAACGAGGTGCTCTTTGAGTTCGACCAGCCGCTCATAGGCGGGTAAAATGTCGCCTGTCAGGCGACCACTCCCTCCGTTGTTTATGGTATGATATAGTCACAGGGAAACCACAAACCATTTCCAACGGAGGTAATTACTATGAAAAACAACAACAACAACATCACCGAGCTCGTTTTCATCCTCGACAGAAGCGGCTCTATGGGCGGTCTCGAGGCTGACACTATCGGCGGATTCAACGGCATGATCGAAAAACAGAAAAAAGAGGAAGGCACTGCTTTTGTCTCAACTATCCTCTTCGACAACGAGAGCGAGGTCATTCACGACCGCGTGAAGCTCTCGGAAATTTCTCCCATGACAGACAAGGACTACTACGTGCGCGGCTGCACGGCTCTGCTCGACGCGATAGGCGGCGCCGTAAAGCATATCAGCAATATCCACAAGTACGCCCGCCCCGAGGACGTTCCCGAGCATACCATGTTTGTCATCACTACAGACGGTATGGAAAATGCCAGCAGCAAGTTCACCTATAAGGAGATAAAAGATCTCATCGGCAAGCAGAAGGAACTCGGCTGGGAATTCCTCTTCATCGGCGCTAATATCGACGCGGTCGAAGTCGCGGAAAAAGTCGGCATTTCCAAGGAGCGTACCGCTAATTATGTGTCCGATGCCGTTGGAACGAGCAAGGTATTTCAGGCTCTTTCCGCCCCTATCTCGGCTATGAGAAGAAATATGAAAATAGACCGCGAATGGGCTGAGACCCTTGAGGAGGATAAGGCTTCAAGAGGCTGAAACACGTGCGGCGGACAAGGTTTTGTAACAGGGCGATGACCCGTTATTCCCACGCTTTGGAGGTATCTTATGCTTATTGATATTTCGCAGGAAGTTTTCTCCTGCAATGTGTTCGAGGGAGACCCGCTTCCGATAAGGGAGCGGACGCTCCTTATCAGAAACGGCGATGCCTGCAATCTGACAAGTTTTTCAATGTGCGCCCATAACGGCACTCACGCCGACGCACCTTTCCACTTCTTCGACGGCGGCAGGACCATTGATGAAATGGGTCTCGAACCGTTTGCGGGCACGTGCTGGACTGCGCGTCATGACGGGGATATCTCCGCAGCGGACGCTGAAATGATTCTCGAGAATGCAAGGGCTGCCAATGCTGCCGAGCGGATACTCGTCGGCGGAAAGGCTGTGCTGACCGAAGAGGCTGCCGCTGTTTTCGCTGATGCCCGCATTCTCCTCTTCGGGAACGAGAGCCAGACTGTGGGTCCCGAGAACGCGCCTGAAGCTGTCCACCGCATTATGCTCGGGGCGGATATCGCTCTGCTCGAAGGGATAGTCCTCACTAATGTCCCTGAGGGAAGATATTTCCTGAGTGCTGCTCCGCTCTGTCTCGGCGGCTGTGACGGCGCTCCCTGCCGCGCTTTCCTGATAAAAGAAGATTGAATACGTACAGGCAATACCGTGCAAAGCCTTCAGGCGGTCTTTGTGCGGTGCTGCCTTACGTTTTTTTGCTCCCGAATAAGACCGCTCTTTCAGTATAACACTTCAGTATAAGCTCTTTTCCATATTTATTCTCTGTTTTTTAGTATCTCCGCAGGGGATATTTTCCTGATCTTTCTTATAAGCAGGCTGTTGATAACTGTGTAAACAAGAATGATAGCAAAGTATATCATTACATACAGATACCACGGAAAAGAAAGTTTCATAGCACAGGCAACATTCGGGATAAAGCTCGGGAATATCATATCCATAGCCTTTTTCGCAAGAGGCACGGCAATTGCTGCTCCTACTGCAACTACAAAAAGATTTCCGTTCAAATACAGCGACCGTATCTCCTTCGGACGATAGCCGAATATTTTGATAAGAGATATTCCCATTGCTGACCTGTCTATCATGACCCCCAGCATAAGATACATCACTACGCAGAATACCACTGTTCCTGCCGCGATCAGTGTTACCACAAGTGAGAACATCAGCTTTACAAATACGCTTGCACTTCTCTCTATGTCTTCCTTTGTTGTGACTGAGTACAGTCTGCCCTCGTCAATATCCAGCCTCTTATCTGAGTAAACTGTATTGAAGTAGTCCTCGTCCTTTCCGAAAAGCTCACGCATACTTCCAATGTCCATAAATATCGTAAAACCAACGGAGTAATCGCTGATATCCGTCACAGTAAAGCTGTAATCTGCGTCTGCTGCGGAGTTGCTGAACACAACTCTGTCGCCCACTTTGTAGCCGTAACGCTCCACCAGTGACGAGTTGATAACAGCCTTTGTCTTGCCTTTTTCGGGTCTGGCATCGAAATATTTGCTTTTACCGTCAATGCCGATAACAGTCACATCAAGTGTATATCCCATACAGTCTGTGCTGAGAGTTTCGATATATGCAGCCTCTCCGACTTCGGGGACTGTTTTCTCGGGATATTTGTACAGATACTGGTATTCATACTTTGTGTCGCTGACGGTATAGTCCCTGACATTGCTGCACATCACATAGCAGTCAAGTCCCAGCATGACGACCATTATCGCAACAAGCATTCCGCAGATCATCGTCACCGCAGAACGTGATTCCCTGACTAACTGACGTATCGGCTCTATCTGCGTCCCGTCGTCGGTCAGCTCGGAAATATTCTCATCAGAAAGCGGCACAAATACCGTAAACTGACCGTCCTCCACCATATTCACCGACTTGTGGTTTTCAGTTCCCCGAATTATCATTTCCGCAGAACCGACTATCGAAACTACAAGATATATCCCCATTACTATAAGGAGAAGCAGTGCGGCATATCTTCCGATATTCGTTCTGAGATCACGCAGAAGGCGTTTGCTGAGTATCTTATTCATTATAAGTCCTCCAGTTCTGCGGCAGGAACTCTCTTTTCATTCTCATATTCCTTTTTCACAAGTCCGTCCTTTATGATAATGACCTTATGCACCATATTTTTTATGGAATTATTGTGAGTAACTATCAGCATTGTAGTACCGTATTTTTCGTTTATCTTTTCAAGAAGAACAAGTATATCACGGCTGGTTTTTGAATCCAGCGCACCTGTGGGCTCATCACACAGGAGCAGCTTGGGATTCTTCACAAGTGCTCTTGCAATAGCACATCTCTGCTGTTGTACGCCCGAAAGCTGTGCAGGGAATTTATTCTGATGCTCTGTAAGCCCGAGAGTGTCCAGAAGCTCGTCTATATCAAGAGGCTTTTCGGCTATATACCGGCATATCTGTATATTCTCCCTGACAGTGAGATTGGGTACAAGATTATAGAACTGAAAGATGAATCCCAGATTATCACGCCGATAATCCGAAAGCTGTGCAGGCTTCATCCCGAATATCTCGGTCCCGTCAACTTTTATCGAACCCGAATCCATAGTATCAAGTCCGCCGATACAGTTAAGGAGCGTGGATTTCCCCGAGCCGCTTGTGCCTTGGATAACGCACATCTGTCCTCTTTCAAGTCCCGTGGAAACCCCTTTCAGCACCTGAATGTAGCTTGTATCCTTACCATAGCTTTTCTTAACGTCTTTCACCTGAAGATACATTTATATTCCTCCAATTGTAAGTATCTACTAACACATTATCAAAAGCAAAGGGAGTTCCCTCCCCGCTTTATGTTACCGAGCACCTCTATGGAATAAATGTCATCAAAAGAGATAGCAGTCTTGACAACCTTGAGTCTGCGGTATGGGGGATTGAGCTCATTCACTACTCCTTCGATGTTCGTATACGCATCAATGTCGTAGTATCTGATTTTGACAGTAGTACCTACCCGGAGCTTGTTCAGCGTGTTGGATATAGCCTTGTCTATCACGCACACCGCCGCATCATTTTCTGCGGAACTCCTCGGCTATACACTTTCCGATACCATTTGCACCGCCTGTTACTACGGCTACTTTGTTTTTGAACATACTATCGCTGTTCATTCTTTTTTGGCCTCGATTCCCCAAAGCTACTAAAAACCTTTTCCCATTTTACTGCTGGATAACGCCATTTATATGTTTTATGCTCATCATAATTGTATTTCAGGTATTTGCGAGCAAGTAACTCGCGCTCCTTGAAGTATTCATCTCGATTAGCATTTTCAAGTTCTTTTGCTTCTTGAATTGCTTTTGATATATCATTAATTCCGTTCAGTATTCCTCTCGTAAAATGCAACTCATAAGCACATTTGTAGTCTAAATACGCTTCCAAAAAATCCGAGTTGTTCATTTCGTTTTCGTCATCTAATGCGATTATACAGCTGCCAGTAAAGTATACAGGAACTTTGTTAGAATACTTTTCATCATCCAAGAAAATACGCTCTTTTATTATTCCCCAAAGCTGCTTTTTTTCAACACTATAAACCGCTTCATAACCGCGCCAGCAACTTGAACAGAACCCCCTACTTACTTTAGGTATGTTAAAACGTCCGTAATCAATGATTTGTTTTCCTTTTTCCACGTCAATCAAGGTAAACCTTTGCCCCTTGTAATAAAAATAATCTCTTGATTGCATTGTCATAGTTATCACCTCAAACTATCCAATTTATTCCCTTAGCAATACGCTTCTCAGGCTCATTGAAGTGTCCGCCGTCGTTCTATCCAAAGATATGACGGGACACATATTTATCGCCGCTTAAAGATCTCTCAGCTTTCCGCCTGAAAAGTAATAAATATTCTCTTTCTTATACCCATATTTCGAGCCTTTGACGCTGATATGCGGCTCAAAAGTGAAATAATCCACTGACGAAAGCAGTGCAGTGTTGCCATTTTCGATGTAAATACGGTCGTTTTTGTCCTTTACGATCGAGTGACCGAGATTGCCGAGAAAGTCAAGGTTGATAAATCCGCGATTAGTTATTAGCTGATTGATATGGAAATACAGCTCCTCAAATGTAGTCTGCGGAGTCGCAAAGCTGAGCAGTTCAGCGTGAAGTTTCTCCTCCATAAGCAGACCGTTCCGCCATTCATCACTGCGGATACTGCTTATATCGTCAACTACTTTGCCGCCCTCGAGAATTATCGTTCTTGCGTAGTCGCCCCATATATTGTCGTTCTGTTGACTGAGGTCGATAGTTATGATGTCGTCAGCAGCGATAAGTCGGTCGGAGGTCACATACTCTCTGCCCGAGACTGATACTGTGGTCTCGTCACCTGAGAATACAAATGCACCAATGTCCCAGTACCAGAACGAATCTGCTCCCAACGCAAGCATTTTATCCTCGCAAAGGCGACGTACCTCGGTCAGCTTCACACCTGTATGTATCTCATTTTTTATGTATTCTATCGTGTCTTTCGCTATCTTCTGTACTTCGGAGTATCTCATACGATCGCCTTCTTTCTATACTAATGAATTTCCCAGCTCATACGCCTCTTCCGGCGCAGAGCTATTTTCAATGTCACCTATGTCTTTTACTCCGCGAACAAGTACAGTGCCGATACTTTTAAGCTTGAAGAAGTCCAAAACCATTTGGTACTGCATCAGTATCGGATCAAACAGATTCGGGAGCTGTGCTGCTCCTACAAGCAAAAGTCCGAGTTTCTTGATATGAAACGTGTTCCTCATGGGAGTGTGAAGCCTGTCCACGATAGCTTTCAGCTGTGCGCTGATACCATAGAAATATACAGGCGAGGCAATGACGACAATATCCGCATTCCTTAGCTTCTCATATATCTTCACCATGTCATCATCCTGGAAACATTTATTGCCTTCGCGCACGAAACAGCTGTTACAGCCTATGCAGGGATTGACATTATAATCGGCAACAGACACTATCTCAACGTTATTATTCTGGACAGCTCCATCTGCAAAGCTCTGTGCCAACTGCGCAGTATTGCCGTTTATTCTCATACTGCCTACAAGTATTACTATGTTGCTCATTTCAGCCCCCACTAATCTCAAAACTTATATGCATATTATAGCACATTACGGATAGTATGTAAATATAAAAAACAGAAACGCAAACTAGTGCCATTTGCCTTATATGGAGAATAAATTCAAATGATAAAAGCTTTAGAGTTTGCCTTGTGAATCCCACTGCTGAATAGTGAGTGCGTCATTTGGAGTAATGCCCTCAATGTCATCAACATCTGCATTTAGCTTACCTTGTTCCGTGAGTTCATATTTGTCACGGTTACCAATGAACTGGAGAATTGTTACAGCATCAGCAACTGTAGTTCTGCCCACTTACCGTTAACAGGTTCTATTTCCCAATCAGACGGATATCCAAATTCATCAGGTGTGATCTCTTCTGATAGCGCTGTATTGATATTTACATAGAATGTGAAATAGGGATATGCTTCATCTTTGATGAATTTCTTATAAGCGCCATAATCAGGCGAACAATAATTATTGCCTGTGTAAAAAGCGGGATGAGTATTCAGATAATTCTCGAATTTTACTGAGTCATCTATTGCATCATCATCGAAACTACATTCAACCAACTCATCTTTTTTAACGCATAGAATGTTCCGAAAGTCGTGTTAAGAGAAAGAAACTCTTAATTTTTTACCATAATAATGCTGCCTGCGAGCAGTTTCACAGCGAGATGAAAACAAATATGGAGATCGAGAATCTGCAAAACGGCAAATCTGAAGTCAACGCACTGATTCTGATTGCAGGATATCTGACTGATCAGGTTTTATTATGTTCGATTTTCTTCTTTCTGAATACGGCAGGCATAAGACCGGTTTTTTCGCGAAAAAGCTTCACAAAGTGTGACGCGCTGCCATATCCGCAGGTCTCGGCTATGCCCTCTATTCTGGAGTCAGTCATGGTCAGGAGTTCGCAGCTGCGCTGAATGCGGCTGTCAATGATGTCCTGCATCATGGTCGAGCCGAATGCCGTGATGTAAAGGTGCTGGAAGCGAGAACGGCTAATACCAAGCTCGTCAGCGAAGAAGTCGGCGTTCCATTCCTGTTCAGGCCAGCGAAATATGGATTCACGTATCCACAAAAGGGTGTGCATATACTTGGTCTCCGTAAGAAATGAATCACTGTAATGGAATATCATCTGGTCGTTGAATTTGTATAGTATCATGCGCAGATACAACGAGACTATCTCATTGCGTTTTTGATGTGCGGAGTAGAATTCGAAGCATATATTCCGCATGATAGCGGAAGCAGCGTTCACATCTCCGATATGGACAGGTTTGTTCAGAGGTATATCAAGCTCCTTGAAGAGCCTCATGTCCTCCTCGTCCGGGAAAAAGTGGAGCCAGTCGTCGATGTATATGTCGCCGTCAGCGGAGTATTTCAGCGGCGCATGGAGCGGAAAAATGATATACGAGCCTGCCTTTGTGTGTATCTCCTCGCCGTCAATACAGAAAACAGCAGGAGTTTTCACTATGAGCAGCAGCCAGTCGCCTGAACCGTCCGGACGGTCTACTGCGAATCGTTCGTCATGTATATGATGATATCCTACGCACAGACATTTCATTTTCATCACCTCTATATTGATTTTATCATAATTATGGTAGAAAAGCCAACGAAAATATTGCATTTGTGCTATTATCGTAGCACAAATACGCATTTACTTTTTCAACAGTCTGCGATAGAATAATAGTAAGAGAAAGACGTTTTCCCAGAAGGAGGTGCGGAATATGACAGCTAAAGGCAGATTCGGGCTTGTTATACCCGAAATAAACAGTCCTCTCGACCGTGATTTCGTCGAGGGAGTCTATGCTCAGGCAAAGGCGCTCGGTTATGACATCATAGTTTATACAGGTCTATACAACTGCCTGCGTGAATATCGCTATGATTCGTATATTTCGGGCCTTGAGAATATATACACGCTCATATGTGTGCACAGGCTTGACGGTATCATTTTTGCTGAAGAACGCTTTCACACGCAGGATGTCATCGACAAGATAAACGGTTATCTCATGCAGACTGACACGCCGTACCTCGTGCTTGGCAGCAGTTCTGAGATTGCAAACAACATGAACGCTGACGAGTACGGTAGTATGTATCGTATAACTCGGCACATGACTGACGAGCACGGCTGTAAAAAGCTGTATTGTCTTGCAGGGGTGCCGAACCATAAGTCTTCCGAGGAGCGCGTCCGCGGATTTGTGGACGCCTGCAAAGACTGTGGTATAATCGTCGCTGACAGTGATATCCGCTATGGCTGGTTCTGGAAGGATATTCCCGCGCAGCTCGGTCGTGAAATTGCTGACGGAACTGTCGGATGTCCGGATGCTGTAGTCTGCTGCAATGACGTAATGGCTGCCGCACTGATAGATAGCCTGAAACAAAATGGGATAAGAGTGCCCGAGGATGTGAAGGTCACTGGCTTTGACGGCGGCTGGGACAGCCTGATATGCCAGCCTTCCGTGACAACGATAGCGGGACGTGACAAACAGTTCGGCGCAGATGCAGTATGCCGTCTTTACGCAATGACGGCAGGCATCATGCCCAAGCAGGAGCTTTTCGGACAAAGCATACGCTTCGGAAGAAGCTGCGGCTGCTGCAAGGAATCGACACTGGAACCGCATCTCATAGAAATGATAATGATGAACCGTGAGAAGCGGACTTTCATCGCGACCGACTTTATCCACCGTATGTCCGATGCACAGTCCGTATCCGAGCTGTCAGAGCATATCAATGAGGTGTGTCACATCTTCAAGGGAGTGAAATGGCTCGATGTCTGCCTTTGCAGCGACTGGCAGGGCGATATGAACAATCCCGACGATTTCAGGCAGTACGGCTATTCTGACGAGATGTTTATGCTGCTTTCAAGGCGGGAGGATAACAGCGGAAAAGCTTTCTTCAGCTTCCCGACAGCACAGGTCTTGCCCGCGCTCTGCGAACCGCATGAGCCTCATCTTGTGATGCTGACCTCACTGCATTGCAGTGGTCAGATATTTGGATACACAGCTACAGCTTACACTGACCTTGCTTTCCTTGCCGCAGACGAATACTTCGTGAGCTGGTGCGATTCCGTGGCAAACGGAGTCAAGAGCCTGCAAAAGAGGCTGTTTGAGCGGTACTTCAGCAAGCAGCTCGAGAAGCTTTCGGAGACCGATCCGGTCACCGGCATATTCAACAGGCGTGGATTCATTATTCACATCCCCGAGATGCTTAATCAGTACAACAACGAGGGCAGAAAAAGCTACTTGCTTCTTATCACATACTACCCCGAAAAAATCGGTGCGGTAGATCCGAGATCTGCTATTGACGGTATCCTCACTGAGCTTTGTATACACCGGCTGTGTGCGAGAATAGGCGAGAACACCTACGCCGTGATGATTCCGTCTGAGGACGCGGAAGGGATAGCCAACACCTCCGAAAATCTTATAGCGGCAGTTGAATCAGCTCTGCTTGACAGATTCGGAGATATAAGGCTGCCGGAGTTTGTCACTTGCACCGCAGTTTTTGGTTCTTCGGAAAGTTCGGAGATAGAGCGGGTGGTCGATGAGGCTGTGCAGTTCCTGACAGACAGAAAAAAAGCCGCAGAGAGCAATTTCACTGATTACAGAGAGCTTATCTATCGTCTCAGGCGGAACATTGTCTCACAGCCGCAGAGAGACTGGGAAATCGAGAACATCTCCCATGATATAGGGATAAGCAAAAGTCACCTGCAAAGGCTGTACAAGCAGCTTTTCTCAACCAGCATCAAGGACGATGTGATAACTTCGAGGATAAAACGTGCAATGCAGCTGCTTGAACACACGGATATGCGTATCGCCGAGATAGCAGAGCAGTGCGGCTATAACAACGAGAACCACTTCATGCGGCAGTTCAAGGAGAAAACAGGCATGACTGCTGCACAGTTCAGACGTGAAAAACGGTCGTTGACACTGTGAGGAATGCTTCAAAATGTCATAAATAGTACGCAAAATGTCACTCCAATCCGTGACCCGGTGTGTTATAGTAAATTCAGACGATTCTTTTACAGGAGGTTGGTAAATATGAAAAAAATAATCTCATCAGTTCTCGCGGCAGCGATAACTTTCAGCAGTTTTGCGACAGTAAGCCCCGGTATGTTCAGACAGGGAAGCTGGTATAACGAGGCTTATGCCGCAGATTCATTCTTCGGGGGAGCCAATCCTGTGATAAGCAGAGGGGTTCCAGCATACTCTGGCAAGTCTGACAGTGCCTCCTCGGGCAATGACGAGCATTACTTCACATCGTGGAGCTCATCTTCGGGCGATTACCTTGCGTATGACCTGTCGGGTGTACCGCAGTCACAGCGCAAAAAGGTACTTGCGGCATGGTATAATCTCAGCAGCTATGACAATCTCGGTGCATACGCGAGCAGAAATGCTGAGCCGATCGACTATACGATAGAAGTCAACAAAGCTCAGGGCGGAAGCTATCCCTCATCGGGCTGGGAAGTTGTCGAGACTGTCGAGGGAAACGGTCTGAGTTCACGTCAGCACATTGTTGATATGGACGGCTACAACTGGATACGCATGAATATCACCAAGGCTTACGGCGATAAGGTAACGCTCAATCTTGACATTCACGACGCCTCGCAGGGCGTGTTCGACAGCTGGATATTCTTCGGTGATTCCATAACTGCAGGCGGCATGGTAAACGCCTACGGCACGAGCTATGCAAACTATGTCAACCAGATAGACAGCCGATTCTTCCCTGTACAGGAAAATGGCGGTATAGGCGGCATAACCAGTAAGGACGGCAAAGAGCACATCGACCAATGGCTCAGCGGCAGTCCTGTCCATTTTGTGAGCATAGCCTACGGCACGAACGACTGCTGGGGCAATCCCAACAATGTGCAGAGCTATTACAGCAACACAAAGTATATGATAGACGCGATAATAAAGGCGGGTAAGGTGCCTGTACTGCCGAAGATACCTTCTTCAACGAACAATGACGTTGGAAACAACGTCGGCTACTACAATGCAATGGTGGACAAGCTCTATGACGAATACGGCGACAAGCTCGTTCACGGTCCCGATTTCGACGACTTCTTCAAAAAGAATACGTGGGGACTCAGTGCAGACGGCGTTCATCCGAACTCTGAGGGCTACGAGGCGATGAAGAAACTCTGGGCGGAAACTATGTACGAGAATGTGTACAAGAAAATAGGCAGCCAGCCTCATACGCCTGAGACCGTGAAAGGCGACGTCAACGACGACGGAGAGTTCTCCGCGGCAGACCTCGTAACTTTGCAGAAGTATCTGCTCGGCTACAAAAATGCAGAGCTGAGTAACTGGCAGGCTGGCGACCTCTGTGAGGACGGAAGGATAGACGCCTTTGATCTCGTTGCAATGAGAAAGCTTATCATCTCCAAGGACGAGCCTCAGACTCCGGATACTCCGCACACCGAGTTCAAGGCTGTATACGAAGCCGAGAACGCGAAGCTCTCGGGCGCGAATACTATAATCGCGGATCAGGGAGCTTCGGGCGGCAAGGCGGTTGGAAACTTTGCCGACAACAGCGATAACCTCACATTTACCATAGAAGTACCTACAGCAGGAAGCTACTGCCTGACATTCACATCAAAGGGACTTGGAGGAAACAAGTACAACGAGATACTTGTCGATAATGAGAATGTCGGCGGATTCGACAGCGTTGGAGACAGGTTCACGGATACAGCGCTCCGCCGCGTAATGCTCAAGGCAGGCAAGCACACGGTCTCTGTGAAGAAGTCATGGGGGTGGATAACTATGGATAAGCTGACTGTCACCGAGGACGAGGCTATCTCTGCGAACGTCTACAAGGTAGATAAAAAGCTCATAAATCCCAAGGCTGACGATAACGCAAAGGAGCTGTTCAGCTACCTCTGCGATTCATACGGCAAGTACACCCTTGCAGGTCAGGTCTGCAATGACGGTCTGAACGGAGAAGAATTCAAGGCTATATACGAGGTGACAGGAAAGTATCCTGCTATCGTTGGACTTGATATGATGGACTACTGTCCTTCGCGTCAGGCTAAGGGAGCAAGATCAAATGCGGTCGAAACAGCTATAGACTTCCACAAGCACGGCGGTATCTCCACGTTCTGCTGGCACTGGAACGCACCTGATAAATATATGAAGCCGGGCGACACCGAGCAGGGAACTCCGCGCTGGTGGGGAGGCTTCAACACCTCGAATACAAACTTTGATATTGCCGCTGTTATGGACGGACGTGACCCTGAGGGCAAAGCTCTCATCGATGCTGACATCGCCGAGATAGCAAAGCAGCTCAACCGACTTCGTGACGCAGGAGTCCCCGTGCTGTGGAGGCCTCTGCACGAGGCATCAGGCGGCTGGTTCTGGTGGGGAGCCAAGGGACCTGATGCATACAAGAAGCTCTGGTATTACCTCTACGACGAGCTTACCAACAAGTACGGCTGTACAAATCTTATATGGGTATGGAACGGTCAGAACCCCGAATGGTATCCCGGAGACGAATATGTTGACGTCATCGGCGAGGATATCTACGCAGGCGAACACAGCTACGGCGCTCAGAACGCGAAGTTCTCGGAGCTGCTCGAATATCCGGATACAAATAAGCTCATTGCCCTGACCGAGAACGGTACTGTTTTCGATATTGACAACGTCGTTGCTGCAAATTCGCGCTGGTCGTGGTTTGGAACATGGTGCGGAGACTTCGTAGTCAGAAACGGCAGATACAACGAAGCCTACACTGAAAAAAACGTCATGAGCAAGACCTACAACAGCGAGTACGTCATCACTCTCGACGAGCTGCCATGGTATAAGAAGTAAGCGAAGCAAATTATCAAGTGGTTACAGAGCATCCGGGTATCTGCACAACCGCCCGGATACTGAAGTAATAATTGGCTGAACATCGGATATCAGCCAAGATAGATTCCTTTTATCCGAAAGTATTTGTAAGGGACAAATCAGAAAAAGAAAGCGTATCGGAAATACTGGTACGCTTCCTTTTTTTTCAGCTTTTTTATGAGACAAAATGTGTGTTTTTAGGTCCGTTTTATCATTGAGTTTGTTCATGGTTTGTTTTAAAATAAAAGCATAGGGAAACACGTTTTCAGAGAGGAGAATGTATATGCAAATCAGGAAAATCAGTTCATTCGCGGCTTCTGCTTTGATAGCTGCAAGCATTGTTCCTGCAGGACTCAGAGTATCGCCGGCAGCTGCGAAGTACGGCACAGGCAAGAACATCGTAGAGCATCTTGACCGCGGCATCTATGCGGTCAAAAACGGCAACGGTATGTTCGTCAGCTGGCGCTGGAATGCCGATGACGCAGACAATGCGGAGTTCCGCCTGTACCGCGACGGTCAGCTCGTATACACGAGCAAGGCAGGTACAGGTGCGACGTGCTATCAGGACAATGGCGGAAATGCAAATTCAAAGTACCGTGTAGACACCGTTGTGAACGGCGAGGTGGCAGCATCGGAGGAATGTAAATTCAGGTCCGGTACGAACTATTTCGATATTCCGCTCAGTCAGCCGGGCTCGCAGTATACTCCAAACGATTGCTGCGTGGGAGATGTTGACGGCGACGGTCAGTACGAGATATTCCTCAAGTGGGAGGGCAAGGCACTCGATAACTCGCAGTCGGGCGTGACAGATAACGTCTACATTGACTGTATAACACTCGACGGACGTCGGCTATGGCGCGTGGATATGGGAAAAAATATCCGTGCAGGTCAGCACTACACGCAGATGTGCGTAGCAGATTTCGACTGCGACGGAAAGGCTGAGCTCATTACCAAGACAGCCGACGGAACAAAGGACGGCAAGGGCAAGGTCATAGGTGACGGCTCAAAGGACTACCGCAACGGAGGCGGCTATATCCTCTCGGGCAATGAATATATGACGCTGTTCGACGGTCAGACAGGCGCTGCTCTTGATACGATAAACTTCCCTGTACCACGCGGAAATGTCGGCTCGTGGGGAGACAACTACGGCAACCGTGTCGACCGCTTCAACAGTGGTATCGCATACCTCGACGGCGTTCACCCGTCAGCGATATACAACCGCGGCTACTACACGCGAATGACAATATCTGCAATAGATGTTGTAGACAAGAAGCTGTCCGTGCGCTGGATATTCGACTCCAACAACAGCGACTCAAAGGCAGCAGCAGGTCAGGGCAACCACAACCTCATGGTCGGAGACGTTGACGCTGACGGCAGGCAGGAGATATGCATGGGTGACTGTGTTATCGACGATAACGGCAAGCTCCTGTGGTCGTCAGGCAAGGGACACGGCGACGCGATGCATCTCGGCGACTTCATTCCCGAGCGCGCAGGACTGGAACTCTGGCAGTGTCATGAGCACGGTCCGACTTATGGCGTGACCCTCTTTGACGCTAAGGACGGCAAGGTCATCTTCCACAAGGACGGTGACAAGGACACCGGACGCTGCTGTGCAGACAACGTATTTGCGGGAAATAAAGGCGCGGAATTCTGGGGCGCAAGACCCGCAAAGACTGTTCTTGACCAGAACGGAAACAAGATATCCGGTCTCAGCCTTTCGATGAACTTTCTAATCTACTGGGACGGCGACCTTGAACGTGAGCTGTTCAGCGGAACTACCATTAGCAAGATGACTTCCACAAGTAAGATAGACTACCTCCTCAATGCTGACGGCTGTGCTTCTAACAACAGCACAAAGGCTGTTCCCTGCATGACTGTTGACCTTTTCGGTGACTGGCGTGAGGAACTTTTAATGCGAACTTCAGATAACAAGAAGCTGCGAATCTGGTGCACTACTTCTCCCACTGACGTCCGCCTGACCACACTTATGCACGATGTTCAGTATCGCTCACAGAACTGCTGTCAGCAGTCCTCCTACAATCAGCCGCCTCATGTCAGCTTTTTCCTCGGTACAGGCTACCAGCTTCCTGAGCGTCCCGCTGTCAAAGTCCTTGGCGGCTCAGAGGTCGGGGTAAAGCCATTCGAGATAGCCGACGGCAAGCTTGTGAAGTCGCTCAAAGTCAACGATACAGCCGCACAGTACAACTGGGCAATCGAGCAGGGACTTGACGTTGGCAATGAAGTGTTCGGTGACAGGCAGTTCAGATTCACTTCTGTCCCAGAGGAACTCAGGGGAGCTGAATGGATAAGGACAGCGTGCGATTCCAAGAAGTTCACTTCCGACGAGGCGACCTTCACAGCCGCTCAGGATATCACCGTTTTTGTCGGAGTAGATACCCGCGCCGAATCAAATGCAGGCTGGCTCTCGGACTGGACTAAGACTGAGATGACGATGACCGATGACGGCAATCCGAACATCACATACAATGTCTACCGAAAGGACGCAAAGAGCGGTCAACAGGTAGCTCTCGGGGCGATAAATATGACGACTGCGGTCAACTACGTTGTTGCAGTTACCGAATACCGCGAGCCCGTCACCACCACAACTTCAACTACAACTGCAACTACCGCTGCCGAAGCAACGGTTTCCACGGCTTCTGAGAATACCACAACAACAAGTGAGACAACTCAGACGACAACGGAAGCAGTTGAGCCGCCGCTGCTCGGCGATGTCAATCTCGACGGTCATATTTCTATATCCGATGCAGTAGCAATACTCCAGTACATCGCAAACAAAGACAAATTCCCGCTTTCTGCCGAAGCTGCTGATAATGCTGATGTGTATAACCGCGGCGACGGTATAACCGCAGGCGACGCTCTTTCGATACAGAAGCTCGATGCAGGGATCCTTACAGAGCTTCCGGAATCATAACAAACTGTCAGACTGACGGCACGGAGGTATCATTATGAAGGTAAAAAAACTTATTTCGGCTCTTCTGTCGGCATTTGTAATTGCAGGGAACTCCCTCTCATACACCCTTACGGATACGTATGCCGACTATTCAAGAGTTTCAGTCCACGATCCGTCAATAGTTAAGCTCGAGGAGGGCGGATACTTCATTATCGGCTCGCATTTAGGCGCTGCGAGATCAAACGATATGAAGAACTGGCAGTCTGCTGCCAACTCCCACCTCGGCTCAACACAGACCACATTTTTCAGGAACATCTACACCGACCTTGCTATCCCCGAGAAGTGGTCGAATACCACGAACGGATATAACCTCGCGGGCAATATGTGGGCTCCCGACATAATCTACAATAAGGACATGGGTAAATACTGTATGTACCTCAGCGTGAACGGACAGGTATGGAATTCCTCTATCGTGCTGTGTACATCAGACAAGGTCGAGGGACCGTATACCTATCAGGGGACTATAGTGTATTCGGGCTTTACCAATAATGCTGTTAACAACGTCAAGGATACCGACGTACCCAAGGTGCTTGGCAAAAATCCTGACATAAGCCGCTATCTCAGTAACGGTTCATGGAATGCCTCCTATGGTACCAACGCCATTGATCCGGCTGTATTCTATGACGAGGACGGCAATCTGCGAATGGTATACGGTTCATGGTTCGGTGGCATATATATGCTTGAGCTTGACGAAAAAACAGGTCTGCGCGATTATAACGTGAAATATGAAACGATACCCAACGTCTCTGACGCATACATGGGCAAGAAGGCGGCAGGTGGAAATTATGTCTCGGGAGAAGGTCCGTACATCGAGTACATGAAGGCTCCGAACAGCGACAAGGGCTATTATTACCTGTTTGTATCGTATGGATTCTTCAACTCAAACGGCGGTTACAATATGCGTGTTTTCCGCAGCGAAAATCCGGACGGTCCGTTCGTTGACCAGAATGGCAACAGTGCGGTCTATCCATTTGGAGGCGACAACATCCGCGGCAAAACAGGCGAACGCCTCATGAGCAACTATCAGTGGAGCTGCAATCCAAAGCCATTCAAGGCGCAGGGTCATAACTCCGCCCTCATGGACACGGACGGCAAGCTCTATGTCATATATCACACCAAATTTGACGATAACTGGGGTGCGCACGAAGTTCGCGTGCATCAGTTAATAATGAACGAGGACGGCTGGATAACCGCCGCTCCATACGAATACTCGGGCGAGACCCTCTCGGAGGACGGACACGCGATGTCGGCAGTTACAGGCGACTACGACTTCATCTTCCACACCCTCGACCAAAGATTCGAGAACGAAAAGAGTGCAGATGTCGAAAAGCCGCACACTATCACCCTCAACGCAGACGGTACTGTCACAGGACACGTTACAGGAACTTGGCTGATGAAGGACGGCACGCCGAATATGACTGTCAGCTTTGGCGGAGTTACATACAAGGGGGCTTTTCTTGTGCAGGCGGACGAATCAGCTGCTCAGACCAAGCGTATGACATTCACGGCTACAGGAAACAATACCTGCATCTGGGGCAGCAAGCGCTCCGCATACAACGCGGCTGAGGACATCGTAAAGCCTGTTGTGATACCGGATGGCAGATACACGCTGAAGAATGTCAACAGCGGACGCTATATCGCAGATAAGAACGGAAACATCGTACAGTCAGAAAAGCAAACGTGGAATATCAAAGGCGTTGGAAATGGCGAATACACCATTTCCGATAAAAACGGAAGGTCTCTCACTGTTGAGAACGCCTCTGCAGAAGATGGTGCAAATGTGCTTCTCGCTGACTATACCGGAGATAAGTCACAGAAGTTCCGGTTGAAGGACAACCACGACGGCTCATATTCCTTTCTTACTCTGTCTTCAAACGGTCTGCGCTGCCTTGACGTATACGAGATAAGCACTGACGACGGCGCAAACATCTGTCAGTGGGAATACTGGAACGGCAGCGGACAACAGTTTATTCTCGAGGAGGCAAAGGAGGTCGAAGGCGATGTCAACGCAGACGGCAGTATCACAGTTGCAGACCTCGTGCTTATGCAGAAGTATCTGCTCGGAGACAAGTCCGCAAAGCTTGCTGACTGGGAAGCAGGTGACCTCTGCGCAGACGGCAGGATAGATGTGTTTGACATCGTTCTTATGAGACAGGAGCTTATTGCCGAAGAAGGAACTCAGCAGCAGGATGATACTCCGAAGCAGACGTATAGCTATGACCCGGCAAAAAAATACGCACAATATCCCGACAGCTACAAGAACAATATCCAGCAGAAGGGTACAGTCGTCAAGGAGAACTACAATGGCATAAACGGTAATAATACGCTGAATGTGTACCTGCCCTACGGGTATGACAAGAACAAGCGGTATAACATTTTTTACTTCATGCATGGTATGTGGGATGACGAGAATTCTCTCTTTTATAAGGATAACGGTGAAATGCAGCGAGTTCTTGACAACATGATACAGAATGGCGACATCGAACCAATGATAGTAGTAACTCCCACATTCAACAAGACTGATCCCGAAAATGTGTGGAGGGAGATCCGCCAAAGTGTTATCCCGTTCGTTGAGGGAAAGTATTCGACCTATGCAAATTCTACGTCAGAGGCTGACCTCAAAGCTTCAAGAATGCACAGAGCTTACGGTGGTTTCTCAATGGGAAGCGTTTCTACATGGGCGACATTTGAAAACTGCGTGGATATAATCGGTTATTTCATGCCTCTCAGCGGCGCTCATCACTGGGGTTCGGGCAATGCGGACCCTGCTGCTTTGGCTCGTGCAATTGACAAGGCAGGACTGGAAAAGAACGAGTACTTCATCATGTCCGCAACAGGAACATCGGATTTCGCAGTCGGCAGCCTCAGTCCGCAGATAGAGGAAATGAAGAAGCTAAGTCAGTTTGAGTATACCTCAGATTTCTCCAAGGGCAACCTATGGTATATCCTCGTAAACGGTGGCGAGCATGACTGGTTCTATGTGCGTCAGTACCTCTATAACTGCCTGCCGTTCTTCTTCCACGAAGGATAAGCTATCTCGCAAACGATGACGGCAGCCTTGTCGTAACTCTTGAATTCAACGGGGTCTTCATGAATCTGTGTACGGTTTGCTTTGAGATTAATGAATAAGTATGAAAATAGCCGCGGGTCTCCCTGCGGCTATAATTTTTGTTTTCTCAGGAGCACCCTGATTTGAAAGTGATTGTTATCGACACACTTCACCACATGATACTTGCAATTCCACTTGGAATGTGCTAAACTACTTATATCGTCTCTTGTCATGACGATACCTCCTTTGTTATTTTAGTTTGGTTGGCAGACCATAACTTTTTTAACATTGGAGGTTTGTTTTTTCTACTCATAGCTAAAGCTTTTTTGAACCCCCAGTTAAACTGGGGGGTTTCGGAAGCCAATGAAATGCCACCATGAAATGAAAGGCGGCACAAAATATATCTTAAATGCAAAAAGCAGCATACAGCGGAACGATTTTCTTATTATCCTCGAAAGCGAAGTTCTTGGCGGATAGCTTAATCGCATATTCAGGCTTATAAGTCTCCATGTATACACGCAGGCTCTTAGCCTTGGTATTATCAGCACTCTTGACCTCAATGGGGATCAGCTTTCCGCCACGCTGAATGATGAAATCGACCTCAGCGCCGCGGTCGGACTCCCAATAGTAGGTGCGGTAGCCGTTCATCACAAGCTGATTATTGGCGTAATTCTCGACCATACCACCCTTGAACTCGTTGATATCCTCGACCATATACAGCACATCATTGGCGGTCAAATCCTTCTTAGCGCATAGCAGTCCCAGATCAGAAACATATATCTTGAAGGAGTCAATGTCCTTATAATTCTCAAGGGGCTTCTTTATCTGCTCCGCTCTATATACCTGAGAAACGATACCCGAAAGGCTGAGCCACTCGATAGCATTCTCAAACTCGGAAGCTCTCGCGCCTTTCTTTATAAGTTTATACAGGAATCGTGTATTCTTCTTCGACAGCTGGACTGTGATATTGTCGTAGCAAAGACGAGTTTTCTTGATCTCGTTAGTCGTGTTATACTTGCTCATATCGTCGAGATAACCGAGCAGAATAGTATCCTGGGTATGGCGCACAAGCAGGTAGTCCTTGGTTTGTGCGAACTGCTGAACGCACTCGGGCATTCCGCCGACTATGAGGTATTGACGATATAGTTGGATCGCAGAATCATGTAAAGCACTTGGCATAGGCGTATTATCCTCAAAGTGTTTGCGTATCTCCTTGACAAGGGCATCTTCGTTTAAAGCAAGCAGGAATTCTTCCATATCCATTGGATACATCGTCTTTATATCGACCTTACCCACAGGGAAAGAGAACTGCTTACGGTTTACAGCCACTCCCAACAAGCTGCCTGCAACGATGATATGATACTGAGGAGCTTCCTCACAGAAGTATTTGAGCGACGTCAGAGCACGTTCGCAAAGCTGAACTTCATCTAATATGATAAGCGTTTTCTCAGACACTATGGTAGTTCCTGCGATGTGAGAAAGAATAGGCAGCAGATATGAAGGACTGACGTTCTCGGCGAATGTATCTGCAAGCTTAGGATCAGTCTCAAAATTGAAATAAGCAACGTTATCGTAGTTCTTGCGTCCGAATTCAAGCAAAGCATAGGTCTTTCCAACCTGTCTGGCGCCTTGAAGAATAAGCGGTTTCCTGTTAGGACTATTCTTCCATTCTGACAAATATTCAGATATTTTCCGGTACATATCAGCACCTCCCATGTTATTTTCAGCATTATTATATCATATATTCATGTGAAAATCAATATGTTTTTGAAATAACTTCGCAGATATTTGCACAAATAAGTTTTAAACAAGCACCGCCCGTAGGCGGTGCACATATTATCATAATCCAACAATATCATTTATTGAGAAGAGTACGGCTTTACCAGAGATAATGACCTTATCATCAACGCATTCACAGTACAGGATACCAGAACGCTCAGATACCTGGAAAGTGGTTATGTCCGGTTTATTCAACCTCCTGCTCCAATATGGAGCAATCATACAGTGAGTTTAAGACCAGTACCAGTTATTTCTGTTATTCTAAACTTGTGAGCAAATACTCGCACGGCTCATTTGTTTAATCATTTTGTTATTTTTAGTATTAAGTACTTGAATTCATCACCAATATCTTTTAAAGCATCAGAGTATCTATTCCACTTAACAATGTATCTATTATTCAAATGAATAATATGATTTCTATTTGCGTTGTATTTTTTAAAACTATCGGATTTATTCTCCCAATCAAGCTTTTTATATTTTATATCCTCGTTTATTCTAAACTGTTTACTATTTGATTTATCGCCTGATTCATAGTACAAATGATCATTTGTAAGGAAAATGGCGTAACCACACTCACAATTTGTAGATTTATCTTTCACATATTCCTCAATACGGCTTATATCCTTGAGATAGTCATATCTACCATTATCCTGAGCACCTTGATTTTTAAGGTTGTATTCTTCATTATTTATCCATACTGAACTCTTTGAGTTATTCCTTGTTTTGTACTTCAATTCGATAGGTATTTCTTTTCCGTCAATTTCAACAAGAATATCAATATATCTATTTTTATAGTATTCTGAAGTATCATTACCAATGCCTTGTATGCGCTTTTCCAGCCTGATCTTTGCTTGGGGATATGTTTCTTGTATCTTCCAAGCTAACGCAAACTGAAAGTCTGCTTCAGAGTGAAATATTGGTCTAATATTAGATAATTCAACAATACTTTTCTCAATATCAAACATACTATATCTCCTTTTATTTTGAGTGCTAATGATAACTGACCCAAACCGATACCAATCTCTAATTACATATCATATGGTTGATGTCTTCACTTGGAAACGAGTCCAGAACGCATACAGCAGCAGGATTCCCTGAGAATATCTTGTCAGTGAATGCGTCTACGATGTATTGTTTCATTTGTTTCTCCTGTTCTATAAAACGCATTATCAGCCTATCTTTTGATTCTGACATAGTACTTAGTATCGTCTTGATGATGGATATATCCGCCATTATTCAGCATAACTCTGAGAGAAGCAGGATTATCTCTGTTTACACGCAGATATATTTCATCTTCCTGAACATCGTCTCTTATCTCATCGATGAGGAGTTTTAGTCCCTGAGAAGCATAGCCTTTACCACGATATTCAGGTGCTATGTAATAGCCAACGTGTCCTGAGCCCTCAATAAGCGACTGGCAGAGATAATGGCGGAAGAGAAATGTGCCAACGATATTATCATCATCCCAGAGATAGTATACTGTCTGCGGAACATATCCTTCCGGCAGCTTTTCACCATTTGATTGAGCAATCATCGTTTCAAGAGCATTATCAAAATCTTCACGGCTTATACCGTGATAGTCGTTGAGAAAACCGTTCTCATCTACAGGAATATCGCGTTGAAAGAGCCATTCTTTCTCAATATCTATGTAGTTAGCAGGTTTTAGTATCAACATATTTGCCTCGTTTCATTTCTCATCATTCTTGAAATTTAGTGAATTAATACTTAGTAGCATACGAGTATAATATCATATCACAGCGATAGTGTCAAGCTTTTCCGAAAAGAAGTAGTAGTTTATTATAACATAGTTTGAGAACAGCTTCCCCGGCACAAGGCCGGGTATGATTATGAATCACTATGAAGCTGTCTTCAGTTGTATAATAAATCAAGAGTTATTCCTTAGCGGTTGTCAATTATTCTTCATCATCCTTCTTGGGTACAAATATTCTTGGACATTTCCACTTCTTACCGTCATTTGATTCTATTTCCAGTTCAACAGGCTGTCCCGTAGCATCTGCTGTACGCTGAGCCAGATCAAAGGCAGTCGAATCGTCTGCATACAGCATTGATCCATCAACATAGTTAGTCGTTCCAATAAGCTGATGCACATGATTTAAAGCACAATCTCTGTCAGCTTCGTGTCCGACACTCAGAGCCAAATGATCCTTGGTATACGGCTTACTTATTTCATCAACAAGTCTTATCGCATCCTCAAGAGTAGGGGCTGTTTCTTTTGTAAAACTGTACATGTTATGCAATAAAGGATTCTTATCCTCATTTCTCCAAAACGAGCTATTTCCCTTAAATCCTGCTTTTGCAGAAGATGCATTTTTAGGATCTAAGCCATATCCTTTAGAAGCGGCACAACGTTCGTCTAACACATAATTTGTAGCTTTGTTTATATAATTAAAACCACCTCTTGAGCGAGTTATTACCTTAAGTACTTCCATAAATACTTCACCTCCTTCTGTGCTTTCTCTGCTTTTTCTGCTGAATTTTGTTCGATAGATTCTGTTGCAAGATTCACGATATCCTGAACTTTAGCAACTATCTTAGGCGTAAGCGGGCACTTATAGTGCTGCATTCTGTAGTTAGCCGCATCAGAGAAGTTGTTATCAAAATCCTTTTCAGCTTCCATCTGAATTGTTTCAGCTAACTTTGTGGGAATACGGATCGACTTCTTTACGGCTGGTTCTTCATTCTTTTTCATTTTACATACCTCCATTGTATTAGCTTATAGATTCCATTTTGTATGACTCTCTATGTTATAACCTGCTTATGTTAATTATATTATTAAATTGCAGGATATTTGTATTGAGAGATTGTCCTACAAAATTACATAATTGTACTCTTTTGCAAAATAAAAAACCTCCCGTTTTTAAGCAAGAGGATATTAGTATATTCAGAAAAAAGACAACTGGTTATTAATCCAGCTGATCTGCTCAGCCTGATGGATTTCTTCACCTTCGAGCAGAGTCCCCACAAGGAAAGGAGAACTCGAATCGTGTAAACTCATATTGCGTCTGACGTTTTCTCTGTTGGAGTTAGCATAACAGTAACGGCAGAGATGAGCGCAGGTATCATAAGCGCCGATATCAGTACCGAGAACGCAGCTGCATTCCGCACGCTGTGATTTTTTCTTAGGAATATCAAGAGAACAACCGATAGCTGCCTCAAATGTTTCCTGAGTCATGCAGCCATTGCAGTCCACACCGTATGGAGCAAGGTCATTTCCCTCAGCACAGGCTTTTATCGTTATGCCGTAACGTTTTCCTATAAGGATACCGCAAAAACGCTCAGCGAAAGCAAGGAATTCAAAGCTGCCGTACCCGATAAGATCAACAAAGTCTACATTAAAAAATTCCTCGCAGACCATGACGGTCACGGTGTTATGCAGGTGAAAAATTCGGTCGAGAAATACCGCAAGGCAACCAAGAGCATCAATCCGCCCAAGCCGCCCAAACAGCCTGAGCTTGATAAACAGGGCAAACAACTTGGACAGTAATAAACCCGGCAAAAATACACAAAGAGGACAGGTATCCTTTCGGATACCTGTCCTCAGCTTTTCGGGAAAGATGTTTTTGTCCGCCGCTTTTCCAGTCTGAAACAAAGATACACGCAGCAGAGCCTTGTGCAGAAATGCTGAGATTTCGCTTGACATTCGTGCGATTCTGTGGTATACAGACAATTTGGATAGTGCGAGCGCGCATTCCCCTATTTGAACCGTATACAGCACAACAGGAGGAACCAGATATGATTCAGGATTACAACGAAGCCAGAAAGCTGGCAAAACAGCCGTGAAAATCGCCGGGAAATACGGAATTTCTCCGTATCTGCCGGTTCTCGATGAAATTGAAGAGGTCAAATCCGCCGTCGGTGAAACACATCTGGGGCTGATTGAGCTTCCGCTTGACCGTATCACCGGAAACAAGGAAGCCGGAAGAAACAACGCTTTTGCCTATAATTTCATGCCGCTTCTGTAGGGCGGGACGGAGTTCGCAATGAAATGGTCTGCTCTCTATACCTCCTATCGCGAGGAGGGCATCCGCGATGCGATCAAGGTATATGAATTCATGAACCGGTATTATGTGCAGGAGGGAAACAAACGCGTTTCTGTCTCCAAATTCGGCGGAAGCGAGTTTATTCTTGCCGATGTCATCCGCATCATTCCAAAGAGAACTGATGACAAAGAGGTCACGGTATATTACGAATATCTTGATTTCTATAAATCAACCAAGAATATTCACATCGTCTTTTCAGAGCCGGGTTCCTATCAGAAGCTCGCTTCCATGCTCGGCGCGGAGCTTGGGCAAAAATGGGACCGGAAACTCTGCGAGGACCTTAAAGCAGCTTATTTCAGCTTTTCGGACAAATGCTCCGTGCTTTTGAAAAATGACTATCAGATGACTATGGGCGATGCGTTTCTGATGTATATTTCAATTTTCCCGATGCATACGCTCTTTGAAGATACAAAGGATCAGATTATCCGGAATATCAAGCTTGCCCAGAGAGAAATCCTTTCCGTTTCGGACGCAGGCTCCGTCGAATATGTCACGCAGGAAGAAACCGCCGAGAAGAACTCAAAGCTCAAGGAGCTGTTCTTCGGCTCCAAGCGTTACACCGAAGCAGCACCGCTGCGCGTCGGCTTTATTTACGATGCGGATGTCGATTCCTCGCGCTGGATTGACAGCCATGAGGCAGGCAGACTTTACATCGACCATGTAACCGAAGGGAATGTAAGGAGCATATAGAAGCTGGTCTTCTGACGGTTACAAAGAAACAGGTTCTTGCATATCTTAGCTCCAAGTACCTTTTCTATAGCAAGACAGTCTTCCATAGTATCTGCGTAGTCGTGGTCAGCACGCTTGTAATCTATACCAAGAGAATCAAGTATATCGTATATGGCCATTTCAACATCTGAACGCCGCTCGGCAGGTTTGCCAGTATAAAATGTATTATCAATATTCATTCAAATGCTCCTTTGCAAATAATCGCACATAAGGAAGTCGGCGATATTTCTTCCTTCTTATCTAACTATGAATCGTTTCAAGTCGCAAGCCAATTAGCAATGTCAAAGATCCTTATACCTTCATATTGGTATTCATCATGGCGAGTCCTTGCAATCAATATCTTAGGATAGGCGTCCTGAATGGAAAGCAGAGGAGCAACTTCACGCTGAAAGGTCTTATCATCGGTGATGTTATCTGAGACCTGGATATACAGCTTTTCATCTCTCTTGATCGCTACGAAATCGACCTCTTTTTTATATAGAACGCCAACATATACTTCGTATCCTCGACGCAGAAGTTCTATTGCTACGATGTTTTCGAGAACTCTGCCGTAGTCAAGATTCTTTGTTCCGAGCTTTGCGTAGCGGAAAGAGTGATCGCTGAGATAGTATTTTTCGGTAGTTGAGAGATATTTCTTTCCCTTTATATCATATCGGCGTATCTTATAAAATGCAAAGGCGTTGCAGAGATACTGCATATATGAACCAATGGTCTTATGGTTGATCTTATCCTTGTTGCTGTTAAATGTATCTGCTATAGTTCTTGCAGATGTGAGATTTGAGATATTATCCATAAGGAAATCTGAAAGCCTGTCCATAAGCGCTGTATTACGTATCTTATACTTTTGGCGAATATCCCTGATAATCAGCGTGTTAAAGACCTCGGCGATATAGTCATACTTGGCTTCCTGAGCCTTATATACATAGGAACCGGCCATACCGCCTTCGCTGATATATTTATCAAAGGCATTGTATAAATCGGTGTATCCGAAGTATTTCACATATTCGGCAAAAGAGAACGGATAGACTTTGATCTCAAAGGTACGGCCTGTTAATAGTGTTGCAAGGTCAGAACTTAACAAGAACGCATTTGATCCAGTGATATAGATATCGAACTTTTCCGAAGCGTGAAGTCCGTTGATAGCTTTCTCAAAGTTATTGCACATCTGTATTTCATCTATAAGGACAAAATTCTCAACGCCTTCCTTATACGCAGCATTGATATGATCGTACAAGGGACGATATTCTGTCAGGTCATCATATTCAGGAAGGTTGAAATTGATATGGATTATATTGGCATTTGGTATATTAGCGGTCACATAGTGCTTGAACGCTTCAAGAAGTTTTGACTTTCCGCTACGTCTGACACCAGTGATTACTTTAACATCAGGCGTACCTATTGCATTTATAACTTTATTCAAATAATCATTTCGTTCTATCAGCTTCATAATCTCTCACGCTCCTTATAAAGTATTATACCACATCTATTTCCCAAAATCAAGATTTATTTATTTTTGGGAAATAAATTGTTTGCGTTTCAAAGTGCAAATTTTGCACTTTGGAGTTTCACTTTGAAATCAAGTATCAAAAAGAATGAATCCAGCTCCGTGATAGAGTTGGATTCTTGTTGTAACGTTATTCTGACTTTAGGTTGGACATAGAATTCCTTGATGAAAAATAACGTATTATAGACACTTATTAGTATACACCCGGTGGTTTATTCTTGTGAATTCCGTGCGGAATTCTGTGCGGAATAGGTCTGAAAAATGCCTATTTTACGTGAAAAACATTTCACAACGCTGAAAATCATTTCGGTTCAGAACAGATAAGAAGAGCGGCTGTATCCCGCTATTTTTCGCGATACAGCCGCTTTTCTCAGTTATAATTCTGGCGGACAGAGAGGGATTCGAACCCTCGATACGCTATTAACGTATACACGAGTTCCAGTCGTGCGCCTTAGACCAGCTCAGCCATCTGTCCACTATGGTGCGAGTAATGGGACTTGAACCCATACGTCTTACGACACACGCCCCTCAAACGTGCCTGTCTGCCTATTCCAGCACACTCGCAAATCACAATAAATATTATACACCCTTTTATTATCAAAGTCAATAGCTTTATATTAATATTTATTTTATAACTAATACCATATACATACAGTATATTCCTATATGGTTTTAGCAAATTGTAATAATTATTCCACAGTCATCCCTCCATTATTAGGCAAATGCTTATTTTTCGACATCTGAGCAAACTTTTTTCTTGCTTTTTCTCTCAGATGGTACTATAATCTATCTGTAATTTTTTTAAGAAAGGAACACAAAAATGAACCAAACACAAATCAAAGTCTTAATCTGTGACAACACCGCAGAAAACGGAACAACTATCGCATCAGCACTGAAAGACCGCGGATTTATCGCTTACACCCGCAGCAATACTAAAAAAGCGATCATTAATTCCATCCTTCTTGAAGCTCCTGATGTAGTCATCGGCTACCTCACCCTCAGTGACACCGATATTGTTGCGCTTATCAGCGAACTCCACGGGATGACTGCTTGTCTCCCAGCTTTCATTGTCCTCTCCGAACTGCACAATTCTTTCATCGAGAATCAGGTCATGAGGTCAGGTGCATCCTATTTCATGTCCGAGCCTATCGACTTCAATGAACTCGCCGAGGCTGTGGTCGCTGTCTCTAAGAGGTCCGCTGCCAAAAACTCCAACAACCCCGAGCTCCTTGTTACCGAAATGATAAAAAAACTCTGTATCCCGCCAAATCTCAAGGGCTACAGATACATTCGCACCTGCGTGCTCGAATGTCTTCGCGACAGAACTCTACTCGATAATATCACTAAAGGGCTTTACGGTCTCATCGCCGAGAAGAACAGAACCACTCCCGCACGGGTGGAACGCGCTATCCGCAATGCCATAGAGACTGCTTGGGAACGTGCGGACAGAAAAAGTATCGCGCTTGTGCTCGGCTACGATTACTGCTACTTCAGCGTGCGTCCGACAAACTCCGAATTTATCGCGATGCTCGTTGACCAGATACGCCTTCAGATAAGCTCTTCTTATATTGACAGACCGATCATCGCGTAAACCAACTCTGACGTATCCGCAATATGTGCCTTGCTATTTTTGCGTTTTTGTGATATTATGTTTACTGAAATGAGGTGAACCTATGAGCCGCAGTCCTTTCCCCTACTCGCTCGACAACAAAAGATATCACACACTTAACTTTTATTTACGCTCCACTTACGGAAAAAAATTCTTTAAAGCTGTGCTCGACTGCGGCTTCACCTGCCCGAATATCGACGGCACAAAAGGAACGGGCGGCTGTATTTTCTGCGACGGCGGCAGCGGCTACTTCACCGACGGCAGCCTCGGGACTGATGTTCAGCTCGACAGAGAATACGACCGTATCTCCTCAAAACACGGCGATGTTCCCGTTATCGTCTATTTTCAGGCTAACACCAACACCTACGCTCCCGCTGAAAAACTGCGGGAGATATTCTTCCCCGTGCTCAGCCGTCCGTACGTAAAAGGGATTTCCATAGGCACGCGTGCGGACTGTCTCGCCGACGACGTAATGGAGCTGCTCTGCGAGCTGAACGAGCGTACCGCTCTGACTGTCGAGCTCGGTATGCAGACCGTACACGAGACAACTCTCGCGCTGATAAACCGCTGCTGCTCGCACAAGGAATTCCTCATCGGCTACAGGTCACTCAAAAGCCGCGGGATCCGCACCTGCCTGCACATCATCAACGGACTGCCCGACGAAACACAGGAAATGATGATTGAAACTGCACGTCAGACTGCACTGCTCGCTCCCGATGCCGTGAAGCTGCAAATGCTGCACGTTATTCGCGGCACACGTCTCGCGGAGATGTACGCAGACGGGAAAGTGCCGCTGCTCACGCGGGACGAATACGTCGAAACGATCGTCAGGCAGCTCGAACTTCTGCCGCCCGAAACTGTCATCGAACGCATTACAGGCGACGGCGATAAGCGCCAGCTGATCGCTCCCGAATGGAGTGCCGACAAGATAGCTGTGCTCGGCGCGATCGACAAGAGGCTCGCGGAGCTCGATACGTGGCAGGGCAGACTGTATAATGCAGTTTTTTAGTCGCTGAGCAGGCATTGTAAAGTGAAATTTAAGCACCGTTTTCCGACAGATGTTACGCTGTCGGGCACGGTGCTTTTTCATTTGACAGGTCTATTCAAAAATGTTAGAATTGTTTCATTCCAATTATCACAAATCACTCTGATACTTCGTCATACTCTATATGGACACGAAACGGAGGTGTGGCGTCCTTGATATTTATGACCATGCCCGAGGGAGCAGAAGAACGCCGCTCCTTCGAGGAATTGTACGAGCAATATAAGAACAGGGCTTATGCCGTTGCATACCGTATGCTCGGAGATGTGCATCTCGCGGAGGACGCCGCTCTTGAAGCGTTTTTCAGGCTCGCTTCAAATTTTTCCACTATCCGCAAAATGGAATATCACAAACTCGACTATTACATCGTCATAACAGTCAGAAACGCTGCAACGGATATTCTCCGCAAAGAAAAAAAGTACAAGGAGCAGCTCAAATACACCGACGAGCTCGATTCCTACGGCGACGATATGTCGAGCTATGATATCGTTGAGCTGAAGGACTGCATCAGCCGACTGCCGCAGGAGGATAAGGATATCCTCTATATGCGGGCGGTGCTCGAGCTCGAATACGGCGAGATCGCGCGCTCTCTCGGCATCAAGCCCGCCACCGCACGCAAGCGTCTGCAATATGCGCGCGAACGTCTGAGAAAACTCATCGGAGAGGAGGAGAAATAATGGATGATAAACTGAAAACTGCAATTCAAGAGGTCGTAGAGTCCGAGACAGACAGCTTCCTCGCTCAGCTCGATGAGGCTCCGCACGAATTCCGCAGGAGCTATGAGGACTCGGCGCGAAGACTGATCCGCCGCAGGAAAAAGTCGTATTACCCGCTGATCTCCTCGGTCGGACGGCGCGTGATAACTGTGATAGCGGCGGCGTCGGTCATGTGCGGGTCGGTGCTGACTGCCGCATCGATTCGCGATACGACCTACGAGATAAAACGTGAGGGCACCGAATACGGCTACCGCCTTACGGTAGACAATGACGTGGCTAAGCACTATCCCGAAACTATCGAGAACGAATACTGCCTGACCGATATTCCCGACGGCTACGAGAAAACGATATACCAAAAGGGCGATAAGAAGATCCGCACTGTATATCAGGGGAAATCAAACGAATATATCATCTTCTACCAGTATACGAAATCTGCTTTTTACTCCGACTTTTTTTACGAAACTCAGGAGGTGATGACCGACGAGAACGACAGGCAGTACATCTGTTATACGACAAGCCACATGAAGGATAATACACATACTTTCTTCTGGGACAATGATGAATATATATTCGAGGTATCGTCAAAGCTCGACAAGCAGGCGCTGTTTGAGGTCTGCAAGTCGGTAAGAATAAAGGATCAATAAAGGAGGAATTCTCTATGAAAAAACTTACTGCTATTCTCAGCGCCGCAGCACTGGTATCATCGCCGATACAGGCTTACCCTTCCGCCGCTGCCGACGCGGAGCTCGAATCTCTCGCTAAAAGCCTCGGCGCGGATACGGAGTACATCAGTCAGCATAACTACATCTATAACCCCAAACTGAGCGACGCTTATTATTTTAAATCAGTCGGCTGGGACTATATGAGCTTCGTCGAACTCTCCGAGGAAAGCGAATACGTGGATGAACTCGACAAGGAGGCTGTTGCCTACGCAGATTCAAGCTTCGGTATATCTGCGCTCGAGGTCATCGCTCACAACGGGCTCATCACTCCCGCTGACATCGCTCCCGACGCCAAAAAAATGACGGATATCACTGACAGCGATGAGCTCCGCAAGCTCATAACCTCATATCAGAGCGTCAGACAAAGGTGGTCGCCGTTCTGGTATCACACCGAGTATCTGCTCAAAGGCAAGTCGCTCGCGGAGAAGGCGGAGTTGATGTCCGAGACAGCCGAGAAATGCCAGAAGGATGGTAAATACTTCCTCATTATGTATTCAAGTTTCAATACGATACAAACCGATCTCGAAATAGAGAACAGCAGGATCGCTTCCACTGAGCGAGTTCATTCCGCGGTCGGTATCGGCATCAAGGACGGAAGCTGGAAATTCAACGGCAAGTCCTACGATAAATGCGTACTCACACTCGATTCGCAGAATGTCGGATACGGCACCGACGCCTTCGACGAGAATACCTGCATCTTCATCGACTCAAAGAACGGTGAGATGTATTCTCCGATGTATTCCCCACTCTCCGAGAGCGAGCTCCACATCATCGCCGTTGACGACGATAAGCTCATAAACTACGGGCAGGCGCTTAAGCCCACTGACAGCTTCGATACGTATATAGACGATATCGTCGCGCTCGACCCCGAAGGTGACGGAGACAGCAGGTACACGATGTCTTATTCCGATAAGGAAAAGGGTGATGTCACCATCAAGATGAATGAAGGCTTCGAGCAGTACTACAAGCGCAGAAACGGTCCAAACTTTCTCATGTTCAAGGCTGACAAGAACTGCAAATATGTCTTTGACTATCAGAAGCTCCTTTCGTATTTCGGCGGAAGTGCATTCATCTACACCTACAATAAAAACGTAGACTACAGCTTCAGCGATTCCGACTGTCTCGCGGAGCTCGGTCCCGATAAGTACAAGTTCACTGCGCGCTATGACGAGAATAACAGTCGTCACCGCAAGGATGGCGTTATGCCCTACCGCCTCCATATAACTGCAAAATCCGAGCCTGTCCTCGGGTGCAGAGCATGGAGCTTCCAAGGCGATACCAAGAACGACGCAGAGTTCGAGTTCACCGACGAGGGGCTCGTCATCAACGGCTCCGACGGCATCACGACCGATATTTTCGCTGACGAAATGGACGCCGATGAAGCTGCTTACATCGAAAAATCCAACGAATTCATCGCAGGAGGAAAAGTAGGTACTGATGCCTATAATATCGTTGAGGGCTTCCACAGCTGTTCTCTCACCGCATCAGGAAGGACCCTCGTAACGCTGAACGACGGCAAGTTCACGCTGAAAATCGACCTTGACGGCGACGGCAAGTTCGAGCATACGGTCGGTAAGGGCGATGTGAACTGCGACGGCAAGGTCGACGCCCGCGACGCTACTATGCTCCTGCACGGCTACTCCGCTGAGTCTATCGGCGAAAAAAGCTACGTTTTCATGGATAACGGCGACTACAACGGCGACGGTAAGGCTGACGCCCGCGACGCCTCAGAAATACTGGCTTTTTACTCAAAGAACTCGACGAACTGAATACGCTGCTGCCGGGTTCTTGATATATATTGTAAAATGAGGGCGTGACTTTATGCGCTCTACCTATACGGAATATTACGAGACATTTATCGGGGGAGAACCTTTCTGAAGAAAGGTTCTCCCTTATTTATTCCTTTGTGATGATAGCGACCGCACACGGACAGTTGCCCTCTACTATGCGGTACTCGACTTCAGTCAGTCCTGCTCCGCGGAAGAAGCCCTTGTATGTGTCGATGTCAAATTCGCTCTTGAACTCAAAGCCTATCATTTCAAGAAGTTTCTGCGCGAAATGAAGCGAATTATTACTGTCGTTTATGTATGTCGGTATGATGACTTTTCCGCCTTTTCTGCATACTCTCAGCAGCTCAGCAAGTGCGCCGTACGGGTCGTCAAGCAGATGTATCACGTTGCCCGCTACTACCTTGTCAAAGCGCTCGTCGCGGAATCGAAGATGCATTATATCTGCTATGCCGTACTTTACGTTGGCATACTTTCTGCATTTCGCGTAGGTCTCGCGCAGCATATTGTCAGACCTGTCGGTGACGATGAGCTGACTGCACTTCGGGGCGATGTACTTGCTGATAGCTCCCGTCCCGCAGGCACACTCAAGCACAATGTCCTCGGAGCCTATCTCTTCTGTGACTGCCTTGCCTGTGCCATTGTATACACTGTTATTGGAAAGTGTCTCGAATGCGTCGTACAGCGGCGCCACTTTGTCCCATATCATTGCTGTTTCTCCTTATCTGTACTTCTTTGTGTCAAGCGCGCGGATAGAGTTGAGTATCAGCAGCATCGCTGTGCCCGAGTCCGCAAAGACCGCCAGCCACATATTCGGGTGTCCGACAAGTCCGAGGACAAGCACTGCCGCCTTGACAACAAGCGCGAAAATGATGTTCTCGCAGGATATCCGCAGCGTCTTGTCGGCTATCTTCTTCGCCGTCACTACCGACATAGGCTCGCTGCTGATGAATACCGCGTCCGCTGCCTCAAGTGCAAGGTCTGAGCCCGTCTGCATGGCTCCGCCAACGTCTGCGCCTGCGAGCACTGGGGCGTCGTTGAGTCCGTCACCGACAAACATCACGCTGCCGTGTTTCTCGCGGAGTGCTCTCAGCTCCGAAAGCTTCTCGTCGGGAAGAAGTCCGCCCTTTGCTGTGTCAACTCCAAGCGCGGCGCCGACTTCTTCTGCTGTTTCGGGGACGTCGCCCGTGAACATCGCCGTCGCTATGCCCATACTTTTCAGCGCCTTTACTGCCTCAGCCGACGTCTTTTTCATCTCGTCGGATACGAGGATAACTCCTTCGACCCGACCGTCCACTGCCACGTATACCGACGTGCCTGCCACTGTCTGAGGGAGAACGGTGAGTTCCGCGCCCTTTTCCTGCATGAGTTTCATATTGCCGCAGAGAACTGTCCTGCCGTCTACCTCGGCTTCGACTCCCCTGCCCGCGATATCCGATGAGCGCCCTGGCTCTGTGAGGTGTATGCCGTTTGCACGGCAATAGCTGACTATGCTCTCGGCTACGGGATGTGTCGATATCTGTTCACAGCTGCCGCAGAAATGCAGGAGCTCCTCGTCGCTGAGGCTGCCTGCGCTCGTGATGCGCGTAACCGTGAAGCTGCCGTTCGTGAGCGTCCCCGTCTTGTCAAAGGCTATTGCCTTGACCTTGCCGAGCGCCTCTATGGAATCACCGCCCTTGAAGAGGATGCCAAGCTTCGACGACGCGCCGATACCCGAGAAATACGCCAGCGGTACACTCAGCACAAGGGCGCACGGGCAGCTTATTACAAGGAAGGTCAGCGCCGAATAGACCCATTTCTGCCAGTCGCCTGTGATGAGCGTGCCGAGCAGCGCTGTCGCTGCCGCTATCCCTATCACTATCGGTGTGTACACCTTGGCAAAGCGAGTGATGAAACGGTCAAGCTTCGGCTTCGCGGAGGAAGCGTCCTCGACGGCGTTCGCTATCTTTGTTATCATGGAATCGTCCGCGGTGGCTGTCGCGCGGAGGGTGAAGGTCTCTGAAATGTTGATGCAGCCAGACATTATGCTGTCGCCTGCTCGGACAGTCATCGGCACGGGCTCGCCGTTCACGGCGGATGTGTCGATCCGCGACTCGCCTGACTCGACTACTCCGTCGACCGCAATGCGCTCGCCGACTTTTATCCTGACTATGTCGCCGACCTCTATATCATCTGCGTCCACGCGGACATACTCTCCGCCGCGGAGCACGTCTGCCTCCTCAACACGGAGCTCCGTCACGTCTGTGATAGCCTTGCGGCTGCGCGAAACTGCGATGTCCTCGAACATTTCGCCTATGCGGAAGAAGAGTACGACTCCCACTGCCTCAGCATACTCGCCGAGAGCAAATGCTCCGAGTGTTGCGACCGTCATCAGGAAGTTCTCGTTGAATACATTGCCCTTTGTCAGGCTCTTGACCGTTGCTTTGAGAACGTTTATGCCAAGCACCAGATATGCCGCTGCGTACAGTGCTATTGCTGCGGGAAGGAACTGTGTGAGGCGGTGTACTGCTATCGCTGCCGCAAACAGTACCACTCCAGCTGCAAGTACGGCTATCTCGAGCTTGCTGTTCTCCTCGTGGTCGTGGTGCTCATGCTCGTGTGCATGGTCGTGACCGCAGCCGCAGTGCTCGCCGTGGTGGTGTTCATGCTCATGCTCATGCTCATGGCTGTGTTCATGTTCGCGGACGTGCTTCTTTTTGCCCGATGACGGCACAATCTCTACGTCGGGCTCGATAGACTGCGCTATCTCGTTAATCCGTGCAAGAAGTCCCTCGCTGTGCTCCCCGCTTATCTTCAGACGCTTCAGCTGGAAGTTCAGCACCGCGGAATCGACTCCTTCAAGCTTGTTTATCGCTTCCTCTATCTTGCTGCCGCAATGCGCACAGCCGAGGTTGTGTATCTCATATGTCTTCTCCATATTATCACTCTCCTAAACATATGAACACTTGTTCATATGTTTATTATATCATGCGTGTTGCCGTTTGTCAATAGTTTCCGAAGCTTTTTTGAAATATATTTGATTTCGCGCTCGACATAGTATATAATATAGTAGAAAATACCACATTGTTAACCACGGTTAACAATGTTCCCACAGCTAAAGTTTTTTACTCCCCCTGCTCAAATGGCTGAAAACTGAGAAATTTAAGGCTTGTTAGTTTTGTATAACAATTTTTTGCATATTTTTTTCGGTTTTTTTCGTCTATTTTGCCTCCGAAATACACTTATATATGAAAGCTTTCAATGTGCAGCCCTGCGGCTGCCGCGGACCCGTCTGCATATATAACTGATATCGGAAGGGAGTGACTGAAAATGACAGCAGGTCCTAAAACATACAATGGAGGTGTGGAAGCTATTTTGACTCTTTTTTCGCACAAAAAAACTGACGACAGCACATTCGGCGAGGTCAACCGACTCATCGTGCAGTGTGCGACTTCAAAAGAAAGCCTCGGCATCCTTTATCAAATGTTCAAGGGTACTGTGTTCGCTGTGGCGTTCAGTATCACTTCCGACTACCAGCTTGCCGAGGACTGCGTGATAGAGACGTTTATCCGCCTGACGCAGGCTGACAGCTTCAACCCGAAAAGAGGCAACGGAAAAGGATATATCATCAAAACTGCGCAAAACGTTGCTCACGAGCTCCTGAGACGTCATGAGAGAGAGTACAGAAACTTCTTCATTCAGGGCTACGGTGAGGCTGACAAGACTGTCGAGGACAGTATTTTCATCAATCAGCTGCTCAAGCACCTTACAAAAAAACAGAGACAGTTAGTCATCATGAAGTGCTGCAGCGATCTTTCATTCAGAGAAATCGCCGAGATCATGCATCTCCCCGAATCTACGGTTAAATCAAGGTATCAAAAGGCAATGGCTATCCTACAGGAAAAGGCAGGTGTTAACAGTGAAAAATGAGAATATCGGAAACAGCGACCTCGAGAAGGTGCTGAAGGATAAAATGAACGAGCTTTCTGATTCAGTTGACTGCTTCGATAAGATCTCCGCGCGTGCTTTTCCCGAAAAAGACCCAAATTTTTACGAAAGCGGATTCACCGTAAGTGACCTTGAGAACGTGACGGGCAGACGTGACCACGGCAGGCTGCTTCGCATAGCTGCTCTCGCGGCAGCTGTTGTGCTGTGCATCGTTTTCATCCCGAAAACAGGCATCGTTCAGCGGGTGCTCTCCAATCTCGGCCGCCCTGTAACAAAGAATTACCAGCAGATAGTTACCGAGATAAACGAGGAGACCGAACTCCACAACTATCAGCAGCTCGATGTTCCGCTTGACTATTACCTAAAAAACGATGTGCTGGTAACGCCGCTTTTCAGCTGCCCCTTCGAGGACTGCGGCAAGGACGACGCTATGGTGCGCGTTTATATAAGAGAAATCGGCGCAGGACAGTTCACAAACTTCGATACGGCTCAGGTATATGCGGTCGAGTACATCGGCGAATACAGCGAGGAAAATATCGTTGCTGCGGCTAAGTCCGTATACTCCTTCTCCGACGACGACCTCAGCGAGGTCAAGCACGGAGGCAGCAACATCAACACCGACCTGATCAATGCGGCGGTCACGCTCAACTTCGCGCCGGATACGGATAACGTTCTCCTCCATGACAAGGACGGCGACGCTGTTTCGATCGCGAATCAGAACTACGGCTGCTATATAAGATACGACGGCGAGACCGTCTATGCGCTGACTTCGGTACTCTACGGACACAAGGGAACGGGCTTCTCCGAGGACTGCTTCTATGACATCGTCACCACCTTCGACGGAAAGTTCATTGAGCTCCCCGACAGAACAGCTATGTGGGAGGAGTCGCTCTACTACGACGGAAGCTCTGCCTTCCCGCAGGACACGGACTCAAACTTCACCCGCGCCGAGCTGTTCGCTCACGGCAACTATGCATACGAAGCAATAAACAACTTCGGCTGCGTCGGCAATTTCAGCGAGTTCTCCGTCGATATGGATATGCTGAGAAAATGCTCGGAGATAAAGCTCTCGAGCTCGTACACTAACTCTACTGTCAGCACTATCGCTGCTCCCGCCGACCCCGACCTGCTCTACGGGCTGTCGATATACTACGCCTTTGAGCAGAGCTCGGACGGTGCGGAGTTCGACGAGCATGGCAGCGCTCCCGAGTATTTCATCACGGTTTACTGCGACGAGATGATGCTGACAAGCTTGCCGCTCAATCAGTTTGCCTACAACCGCGCAAAATCCAACGAACAGGCTGAAATGGAGCGTGCCGCTCTCGCCGAGCTTGCAGCTGACAAGGATAAAGCTGCTCTCGAGGAGCTGCTTACGGAGTATGAAGTCAAAAACGCCGATCTCACGGATAAGCTGCACTCCGACCTCAACGGCTGGGAAAAACAGAACATCAGCGACGATATCGAATTCAATAACTCGATGATCAAGGATATCAAGCGCTGCATAGCTGACCTCGACTCAAATAACTGACACAGTGTTTCCGCACGAATAAGGAAATCAGAAAGAATCAACAAAAGAAAGTTCAATTACAGGGCTGCCGCCAATACGCGGCAGCTCCGTTTTTATCAAGGCTGCACCGAGCAAAGACCTCCTGATCGCTTTGTACGGTGTTGTCTAAAAAATGCTTGACAATATTTGGCAAAAGTGGTATAATAGCTTTTGTTAATGAATTGCCGCTGTGGTGGAATAGGCAGACACAAGGGACTTAAAATCCCTCGGAGTAAAATCCGTACCGGTTCGACCCCGGTCAGCGGCACCAACGGGGAGCGCACGCTGTTCGCGTTATTTCCCGCAAGTCACTGTTTTTACAGTATCACTGCATTAGGTCACTGAACAGTTTTGCAGCTTCATCTCGCAGGTCACTGCCTGCGGGATTTTATTTTACTTTCTCAGGAGGTGAGGACAAGTTTGAAAAAGCTAATACACGATTTCTTCGGGCACTTCTTCTCAAATCCGCTCCTCCCCCTGCTCGTGATCATCGGCTCCGTTTCGGTCATGCTCTTTACGGGCGACGATCGCTCCGAACGCATGGACTCCGATGTGCCCGACTATGTGCGCACGTCTGTCCCGCTCGTTGTAACCACCGTCACCGATCCCACTGTTCCTGCTTCGTCCTCCGCTGACAGTACGTCTTTCTCATCATCAGCTGCTTCCACCGTGACAACTGCCGCTCCGATGACCGTCGCTTCATTCACTTCCGAGACAACGACCACGGCTTCGACCACTGTTCCCGTCACCGACATTGAGACTACGTCCGCAGAAAATACCGAAGCTGTAACTACCGAGACCGACAAGCCCGACGATACTCCGCGTGAGCGCCCTCAGGTTTCCAACTATACGGTCTACGTCGGCGCCGATTCCCCGAACAGCGGCTTCTATCAGGAGAGGCTCGTTATCTTCGGCGATTCGATTGCTTCCGGATTCAACTTATACGGCTATATACCGCGCGAGCACAATGTTGCCGCTGAATCTATGGCGCTCTGGAATCTGAGCAGGTATTCCTTCGACCTCGGCGGAGGTGTGATGAATCCCGTCGATGCGGCTGTTTACAGCGACTCTCCTCTCATCTATATCTCGATAGGTATGAACGATATCCCCGGTACCAACCCTGACAGCTACGCAAACTCGGTTTACACCATCGCTCAGCAGCTCGTTGACAACATTCCCGATGTTACCGTGGTCATCGGTTCGATAACGCCTGTTTCCGCTAATAACTACTACACCACCAATGACAGGATAGACAGCTTCAACAATGCCGCAAGAGACACTGTCGATGCTTACGGCAACGAACAGATACTCTTCTTCGACGTGAATTCTGTGCTCAAAGACCCGAATACGGGCGCTCTTGCAGGCAGTATCTCAGCAGGCGACGGTCTGCATATCTCGGGTGCGGCTTACGGCTACTGGCTGAACGCTCTGTTCAGCTTCCTCGACGCCAATGACGTTACAACACGGATCGAGGCGCATGACAGCAAATACGAATAATGCTCCTCTGTGCAGATAACAAATAAAAAAGGTGATACCCGATATACAACGGTATCACCTTTTTTTGTATAGCGTAACGGTCAGCGGACAGGCTTTTCTATGCAGTAGCAGACCTCGCCTGCGGGTGTCTCCCCTGCTCTGCGGAACCGCTCGACATTATCTGTGATGTGCATGGACGATTTCTCCAGCACACGCCCCGACTTCACATTCTCTGCGCGGTGATAAGCCTCGAGCTTTTCAAAGCCCGTATTCGCAAAAGCATAGGCGATGACCGCGGAAAGTGCTTCTCCCGCATAGCCGTGTCCCCAGAAACGGCTGCCTATACAATACTCTATCTCTGCGGCTGCTATGTCGCTGTATACGCGGCAAAACGCTATCTGTCCAATACAGTGCCCGCTTACGCGCTCAATTATCGCCCAGCGGTAGAAATCAGGCTGCTCATAGGCGGTTATCCACTTCGCAAGCAGTGCTCCGACCTGTGCTTCGTCCGTATAGACGGGCTCGCCGTACTCGTACTGTACCTGCGGCTCGCTTATCCAGTTCGCAAGCATATCGGCTCCGTCGGAAAGAGCGAATCTGCGCAGTATCAGACGCTCTGACTCTATTGTTGATGTTCCTGTGTGGTTCATTGGTGACCTCCTGTTGTATCATTACGAATATAATACCACAGACTGCGCACTTTTGCAAGCAGCAAGGCTCGTCGGGCGTTGACAGAAGGTGCTTTTCATGGTAAAATCTATTTAAAGCAACACTTTCGGTAAAAAGTTCGGTTTCCGAATAAATCAAGGAGGAGCGCTTTATGGCTTCTGTGTCAAATGTAATAATGCTCTGCGGGAGACTGTGCAGCGGTAAATCCACATATTCTGCCATGCTGCGTGATGAGCTCGGTGCGGTCGTACTCTCGGTCGACGAGCTGATGATAGCCATACTCGGCAGAGAGACGGGTGATATGCACGACGAATACGTCCGCCGCGCAAAGCAGTACATCCTCCGCAAGGCTGCTGAGACTGCCCGCGCGGGAGCTGTTGTCGTCCTCGACCAAGGCTTCTGGTCGCGTGCGGAGCGCCGCGATGCGCGGGATTTCTTCGCAGCACGGGATGTGGACTGCGAGCTTAGATACTGCAAGATAACAGACGAGGAGTGGGAGCGCCGCATCGCCAAGCGCAATGCCGAGGTCGCGGAGGGACGCTCGGACGCTTACTTCGTCGATGATGGGCTTAAAGCGAAGTTCCTCGCCATGTTCGAGGAGCCCGACGAGGACGAAGCAGATATTGTCGTAGAGGTGTAAAATGGCTGTATTACGTGAAATATCCGACCTCAGAGCTGCCGAGCTCTCGCCGTATACCGACACCTCCGAGCTGAATCTGCTCCGTGAGGGACTGTTCGTAGCCGAGAGCCCCAAGGTCATACGCACTGCGCTCGACGCGGGAGCAGAAGCGGTCTCGCTGCTCGTCGAGGACAAATATGTTACGGGTCAGGCGGCTGACATAATCGCTCGGGTGGGTGATATTCCCGTATTCCACGGGAACTCCGCTGCGCTCTCGGAGCTGACAGGCTATAAGCTCACGCAAGGTGTACTCGCTGCGATGAAACGTGCTCCGCTGCCAGATATTGGCAATATACTGCGGGATTCGCACCGAATCGTTCTCCTCGAGAACATAATGAACCAGACCAACACGGGCGCGATATTCCGCTCGGCTGCTGCGCTCGGATTCGACGCGGTGCTGCTCACGGACGGGTGCAGCGACCCGCTATTCCGCCGCTCGGTGCGCGTCAGCATGGGAAGCGTTTTTCTCATACCGTGGGCGCGTATCGGCAGTGCTTCGCCCGATTACATTCGCACTCTCCGCGAGGCAGGCTTCGTCACTGCCGCTATGGCTCTGCGGAGTGACAACATTACCATAAGCGACCCGCGCGTTACCGAGGCTGAAAGGCTTGCGGTCGTGCTCGGCACGGAGGGTGACGGACTGCTCAGCTCCACTATCGAGGAGTGCGACTATACGATAAAGATTCCGATGTCTCACGGCGTTGACTCGCTCAACGTCGCGGCTGCGAGCGCTGTTGCCTTCTGGCAGCTCGGCAGACACTGAAAGGAGCATATATGCGTTCGATTCTTATTGCTAATGATGACGGGATAAATGATGAGGGGCTCATCCGCCTCGCCAAGCTCGCAAAGGAGCTCGGCGAGGTGTGGGTGGTCGCTCCCGACGACCAGCGGAGCGCCGCTTCACACGCGATATCCCTACACAGCCATATCGACATTTATCCACACGATTTTCCGATAGACGGCGTACACGCATTCTCGTGCAGCGGGACTCCAGCGGACTGCGTCCGTGTGGGGGCTCTTAGTATCATGCCGCATAAGCCCGACGTAGTACTTGCGGGGATAAACAGAGGACTCAACGTCGCGACGGACATTCAATACTCGGGCACTGCGGGCGCCGCCTTCGAGGGAGCTTTTCAGGGCTGCCTGTCCATTGCGGTCTCCGAGGGGATAAGCTCCTGCCATGATGTCGCGGATAAGTTCCTGCCGCAGATACTCGCGGAGCTCATGGAGCAGAAGCTCGGCTACGGACAGATCTTCAACGTCAATATCCCAGCGTGCACACTCGGGGAATTTGGCGGTATACTTCGGAACAGAGCCGTTTCTCACGGTATGTTCTACCGAGACCGCTACAAGAAAACCGCCGACCTACTCAACGGCGGTATGAGGCTCGAAGTGGACGGCTTGTACAACGAGGACTGCGAACCCGATACCGATTTCAGAGCAGTCGTCGATAATTTCATTTCTATCGGTATCGTGAATAATCTCAGCTGACGGAGGTATTAAAATGAAGCGTATTACAGGCATTATCGGTGCTATGGATGAAGAGGTCGCAAAGCTCATCGCACAGGCTGACATCACCGCGACCGAGAATATCGCAGGCATGGTCTTCCATGTCGGTAGGCTCGGCGGTGCGGATGTAATCATAGTCAGGAGCGGCATGGGCAAGGTCAATGCGGGCATCTGCACACAGCTCCTCATTTCGCGGTTCGGCGCCACTCACATCATCAATACGGGCTTCGCGGGAGCTCTTTCTTCCGAAGTCGCTCTCGGAAACATCGTTGTCTCGACTGAGGCTGTTCAGCACGACTTCGACGTCTCGCCGCTCGGCTTCAAAAAGGGTGAGATCATAACAGGAATGGTCGCTTTCCCCGCGGATAAGGAGCTCGTGAGCTCCGCCTGCAAGGTCATCGCCGAGACACTCCCCGAGATCGGCGTTCACTCGGGACGTATTTGCAGCGGCGACCAGTTCATATCAGATAAAGCTGCCAAGGAGCGCATAGTCTCAGAGTTCGGCGGACTCTGCTGCGAAATGGAGGGGGCTGCCGTCGCACAGGTCTGCACGCTCAATAATGTGCCTTTCCTGATTCTGCGTGCGATCTCCGACTCCGCCGACGAGAGCGCGGGCGAGGACTTCAATTTCAGCGTCTTTCAGAGCACCGTCGCTAAGGAGTTCGCGAAAGCAGTGGTTAGACTTATAGAGGTCATAGGTTAAACAAAATGGGAAGCATGATGTGTGCTGCTCTTAGCGGAACAAATGACAAACCAAACTGAATAGGACACAAGCTGATACTTACAATAATGCAGGTATCAGCTTATTCTTATATAAATCCGTTGATTTATTCATCCGAATATGGTAAAATGCACTTAATGAATCGAGCATTGGAGGTACCAACATGACCGATAAGGAACAGAAAAAGGCTGCAAAAGAGTTCGCAGCGTATTGGAAAGACAAAGGTTCGGAGAAAAGTGATACTCAGACTTATTGTAATCAGCTCTTGACTGACGTGTTCGGTGCTGAGAAACTCACTGGTCTTGTGAAATATGAAAAGCCTGTCATTGTGGACGGCAATCAAAAGTACATTGATGTATATATCCGTCACGATAATGTTACTATAATCGTTGAGCAGAAATCCCTTGGGAAAGATTTTACAGAAAAGCTGCACCAGTCAGGTGATATAATGCTATTCAATTAACTATAGTCCTGCTTTAATCTTTTCAGAAACAGTTCTGCTATCGGCGAAAACACCTGATACTTTTTCCAGATGATATACATATTAGTTTCCAGTGTCGGCTTGATTGGTCGGAAGCAAAGTCCGCTTTCTTCGCTTGTGTCTACAAGGTGCTCAAAGGTCAGCATATATCCAAGCCCTTCTTTCACAAATACCGAGCCGTTGTAGGCAAGATTGACAGTTCCTGCAAAGCTGAGCTTATCCATATTATCCCCGCACCAGCGCGGAAAATCCACACGGATAGACTGCTCTGAGCAGAACAGCGGCAAGCCGTAAAGATCATCAAATGTCACATACTCTTTTTCGGCAAGTGGACTGTCACGGCGCATCACAAGCCCCCATTTGTCGCTTTCGGGTATAGAGAGATAGTTGTACTTCGACAGGTTCGGCGGCTCAACGATCACGGCGAGGTCGAGAATGCCCCTGTCAAGCCGTTCCGCAACAGGCTCAGTATCTCCGCTGAAAATGTGAAATATGAAATTCGGGTACTGCTCCTTGAATGCTTTGATGCTCCTTGCAAGGTATTTGATAAGATAGCTCTCGGCACAGCCTATGCGTATCTCTCCGCCGATGATGTTGTCAAGCTGGCTGAACTCCTCGGCGGTCTTGTCCACCATAGCGAGGATATCCTCGGCACGCTTTCGAAGGAGCATTCCCTCGTCATTGAGGAGCATATTCTTATTGGTGCGGATAAACAGTTCATGCCCCAATTCTTCTTCGAGCTTTTTGATCTCCTTAGAGAGCGACGGCTGCGAGATATGCAGGCGCTCAGCTGCCCTTGTCATGTTCTCCTCTCTTGCGATGGCAAGAAAATATCGTAATATCCGTATCTCCATACTGCACCTCCGTTTTTGATACTACTATTATACTGCAATTTGCCATTCCTGTCAAGAATGACAAGCAATTACATATAGGCATTTTACATATCCTAAAAGATGTGATATACTTAAATCACAGAAACACGGAGGTGGTGAAAATGGCAAATGCAGCCGACAAAATGGCGGTCATGACCGAAAATCTCAGGGATATGGGCTTGGACGATGAAAGCGTAGCGAAATGCCTGCAAATGGTCGAAAGCGGACAATATCAGGCACTTGACTGTTTTCTGAAAAGCTATCGTCAAACGCTCCTTGACAGCGTTCACAAGTATAACGACCGCATCGACTGCCTCGACTATTTCACCTACACATTAAGAAAAAACGGAGGTATCTGAAATGAAAGATGAAATGCTTACTTTAACACAGGAATGGGACAAGACATTCCCCAAGTCCGACAAGGTTGACCACAACAAGGTTACTTTCCACAACCGCTACGGCATCACGCTCGCTGCCGATATGTACACTCCGAAAAACGCAGGCGGAAAGCTCCCTGCGATCGCCGTGTGCGGACCGTTCGGCGCAGTCAAGGAACAGTGCAGCGGTCTTTACGCACAGACACTTGCAGAGCGTGGATTTCTGACCATTGCATTCGACCCGTCCTTTACGGGTGAAAGCGGAGGACAGCCGAGATACATGGCTTCTCCCGACATCAACACGGAAGACTTTATGGCAGCGGTGGACTTTCTCTCAATTCAGGAGAATGTTGATCCCGATCGTATCGGTATCCTCGGTATCTGCGGTTGGGGCGGAATGGCACTGAATACAGCGGCACTGGATACCCGTATCAAGGCGACTGTTGCATCTACCATGTACGATATGACGAGAGTGAACGCAAAGGGCTATTTCGATGCAGATGACAGCGAGGAAAAACGTTTTGCTATGAAGCAGGCGCTTAATGCCCAGCGTATCAAGGATTACAAGTCCGGCGAGTATGAGCTGGGCGGCGGTGTGGTCGATCCTCTGCCGGAAGACGCTCCCTACTTTGTCAAGGACTACCACGCTTACTACAAGACCGAAAGAGGCTATCACCCCCGTTCGCTCAATTCCAACGGCGGCTGGAACAAGATCGGCTGTATGTCGTTCATCAATATGCCTATCCTGCAATACAGCAATGAGATACGCTCCGCCGTTATGATAATGCACGGCGACAAGGCACATTCTTTCTACTTCGGAAAAGATGCGTATGAGAATATGATAAACGGAAACAAGTACACCGACAACAAACAGCTTCTTGTGATAGAGGGGGCTTCGCACACAGACCTCTATGACGGCGGCGAGAATAACGCTATCCCATTCGACAAGCTCGAAGCGTTCTACAACGAATATCTCAGATGACCATCTGAGAGAAAGCGGCATTGCAAAGGCGGTGAGGAACATTTATGATTAAAGCAAGATTTTTAGCAGTTATTTCTTCTTTTCTTATGTTGACCGGGTGCGGCAGTTACTCAGAGGATAGTTCGGCTGTGACGGTGCAAAGTGACAGCAGCGTTTCATCTGTGGTCTCTGACAAACAAGAGGTCACAACCGCCGAACAACATGAAGAAAAGGAAGCTAATGGTATGCAGATAGCTGTAGGAGATAAGCAATTCCCTGTAAATTTGGAAAGCAGCGATACCGTCACAGCTTTAACGGAAATGCTGCCCCTGACGCTTGATATGTCTGAGCTGAACGGCAATGAGAAGTATTATTACCTTGATACATCTCTGCCTTCCTCGCCTGAAAAAGTCGGGAATATAAGCGAAGGTGATATAATGCTTTACGGCGATAGCTGTCTTGTGGTGTTTTACGAGAGCTTTGATACTCCATACAGCTATACAAAGATCGGGAATATTTCAGATACTTCGGGGCTTGCTGATGCACTCGGTAAAGACGGTGTGAACGTAACGTTTGAAATGAACGGCAGCCAAGATATCGAATACACCGTGCAGGATGTACGGAATCTCAATGATTTTCTTCTTGCGAAACCGACAGAAGAAGATTTGCGGGGAAAGCCTTACGATCTCGACAATGACGGTGTATGGAGCTTTTTTGACCTGTGCCTTATGAGAAGAAAAGTAATGGAGCAGCGAAATATGACAACAGAATTTGATTTTGAAAACAAGACTATATTGCTCAACAGCGGCTATGAAATGCCCATTCTTGGACTTGGTACATGGACACAGGACGATGATACTGCGGAAAACTCTGTCTACGAAGCGCTGAAAGACGGTTATCGGCTGATCGACACAGCGCAGTATTACGGTAATGAAACAGGTGTCGGCAAGGGCATTCAGAAAGCAATAGACGATGGCATCGTCACCCGTGAGAAGGTGTTTGTCACTACAAAGGTAATGCCGTCCAACTATGACAGAGCGTACAAATCTATTGACGATTCGCTTGAACGGCTCGGACTTGATTATATTGATCTGATGCTGATACACCAATCGGGAAGTAATGATACCGAGGTCTACAAAGCTCTGTGTCAGGGTGTAAAGGACGGAAAGCTGCGGTCGATTGGCATTTCCAACTATTATACCCTCGACGAATATGAGCGTGTCACATCGGGCGGTGAGATCAAGCCTGCGGTAGTTCAGAATGAAAATCATCCGTTTTATCAGAACACGCAGTTTCAAAAAGATATTGCCAAATACGGTACGGTGGTAGAATCATGGTATCCGTTCGGAGGCAGAGGTCATACGCAGGACTTGTTTGGTAATGAAACGATCACGGATATAGCAAAGGCACACGGCAAGACATCGGCACAAATAATACTCCGATGGCATTTGCAGGCAGGATATATTACGATACCCGGTTCACAGAATCCTGACCATATCCTTGAAAACATCAGTATCTTTGACTTTGAGCTGACCGATGCAGAAATGCAGAGAATGGCAGAACTGCATACAGGACAGCGATATGAAAATTGGTGAAGTGTGCTATGAATATACTTGTATTAAACGGAAGTCCCCGTCAAAATGGAAATACTGCAAAAATGGTCACAGCATTTTGTGAAGGGGCTGAATCATCAAGGCATATCGAAGTCAGTGAAAGAGAATCAAGAAACAGCGGATGTGCCATAAAAATTCGCTACACCTTTCAGCCAGAATGCCTGTGATGCTTTAATCACAAGCCTAAAAGAAAACCGAGTGGCTCATAACCACTCGGTTTACATAGGATTTTATAAAGTTCCGTTAAGGGGATAACACAGAAGGGTGTCCCTTCAGCCTGTTTCGTGGGTCACTGAGTTCAGAACGCAAGTTCGAGGCTCGGTGACCCGCTTTTTCCGTCAAGAATAGCGCACAGAGGGGAGCCCCCTCGGGCTGTTTCGTGGAATACCGAATGCGTAACGCAAGATCACAGCTCGGTGACCCGCTTTTTCCGTCAAGGATAGCGCACAATTTGCGTCCCTGATTATTTGTTCAATTTGTGTTTTTACAGGTATTTCTTCGCTATCCTGCGGACTTCGCTGTAGACACGCTCCCTGTCTATGGTGAGGAGCTCCCTGTCCTTCATCAGCATCTTGCCGTTGACCATCACCGATGCTACCTCCGAGCCGTTCGCCGAGTAGCACAGCGATGTGATGAGGTCGTTGTTCGGGAAAAGGGAAGTCGCCGTGAGGTCAAGGAATATGAGGTCCGCGCACGCTCCCTCGCTGATGATGCCGAGGCTTCCCTCCATTCCGAGCGCCTTTGCGGCATTCACGGTCGCCATGGTGAGGACCTCGTTTGCGCTGAGGAAGGTGCAGTCGCGCTCTGCGCCCTTGTGCATGAGCGAAAGCAGACTCATCTCGCGGAACATATTCAGCGTGTTATTGCTCGCGGTGCCGTCTGTGCCTATGCAGAGGTTCACCCCGCTCTCGCGGAATGCAGGTATCGGTGCTATGCCGTTGCCGAGCTTGGCATTGCTCGCGGGGTTTGTGACAACTGTCGCACCGCGCTTTTTAAGGAGCTCTATGTCGCCTTCACGCATCTGTACGCAGTGCGCAAGTATGCACTTGTCATCGAGAAAACCTGCTCTGTCGAGAAGTTCAACAGGCGATATGCCGTTCTTTTCATAGCAGCTCTCGACCTCGAACACGCTCTCGGATAGGTGGGTCTGCTTGAGAAGTCCCTCACGCGCGGCAAGCTCTGCGACCTGCGAGTAGAAACGCTCCGAGCAGCTGTATATCGCGTGGGGCGAGAGGATAAACCTTATCGTGTCAGACTCGTACTCGGCGCGCTCGCGGAGTGCCTGAGCAAGACGTTCCGCGCCGTCTCCGCCGATGTCGTCTCCGACGAGCCCGCGTCCGATGTATGCACGCAGTCCCGCCTCATTTGCGGCTTTGCATGACTGTCCCTCAAACATATGCATATCCGAGAAGCAGGTCGTGCCTGTCTCTATCATCTCTATCATGCCGAGGAGATTTGTCCAGTAGGCATCCTCCTTCTCTATTCTGTCCTCGACGGGCATGATTCGCTTGAACAACCACTCGTCAAAGCTGACATCATCGGCGTAGTTCCTGAACAGCGTCATGTATGCATGGGTGTGCATATTTATCAGACCCGGCATTATCAGGCGGTCTGATGCGTCGATGACCTCGTATTCGCCGCTGCTGCCGCTGTATGATATCTTCCCGTCAATGACGTAGATGTCCTTCTTCGAGGCTGTGAATACGCCGTTTTCGTATTCCGCAACATAGCCGTTGATTATTTTCTTGTTCATGGTCAACACTCCGTTTTTTCAGTATGCTTTGATTATAGCATACATTTTATCAAATAGCAAGTGCTTGCAGGATCAGCAAGCACCGTCGCGGGCGGCTGCGTTATACAAAAAAACTATCGCCCGTAAAAACTGAAAAATATCGTCCGCTGCCCTTGCATTCATCTTCATTTTATGTTAGAATATATCTATCACACCGAAAGGAAGTATTTCTATGAGTATTATCAGAGACCCCGCCCTCTGGGAGAGCGGCGAGAGAAAAATACAGTGGGTAAAGCAGAATATGCCCCTTCTAAGGAGCATTGAAGCAGATTTTCAACGTGACAAGCCCTTCGCGGGTCTGAAAGTCGCACTCTCTATCCATCTCGAGGCTAAGACTGCTTACCTCTGCAAGGTGCTCGCGGCAGGCGGCGCCGAAATGTACATCACGGGCAGCAACCCCCTCTCCACGCAGGACGACGTCGCCGCCGGACTCGTACACAGCGGACTCAACGTCTTTGCATGGCACGGCGCTACTCCCGAGGAGTACCACGCTCACCTCACCGAGGTCATTTCCGTTGGTCCGAACATCATCATCGACGACGGCGGCGACCTTGTCAATATGATACACACCGAGTACCCCGAGCTCATCCCCAATGTCATCGGCGGCTGCGAGGAGACCACTACCGGCATTATCCGCCTCATCGCAATGAACAAGGCGGGGCAGCTTAAATTCCCCATGGCGCTCGTCAATAACGCCGACTGCAAACACCTCTTCGATAACCGCTACGGTACGGGTCAGTCCGTGTGGGACGGCATAAACAGGACTACTAACCTCATCGTGGCAGGCAAGTACGTCGTAGTCGCAGGTTACGGCTGGTGCGGAAAGGGCGTTGCTATGCGTGCGAAGGGGCTCGGCGCAAAGGTCATCGTCACCGAGATAGACCCCATAAAGGCTATGGAGGCTGTTATGGACGGCTTCTCCGTTATGAAGATGGAGGAAGCCGCTAAAATCGGCGATTTCTTCGTTACTGTGACGGGCTGCAAGGACGTCATCACCGAGAACTCCTTCCTCAATATGAAGGACGGCGCTATCCTCTGCAATGCAGGTCATTTCGACTGCGAAGTCAGCGTAGCTTGGCTGAAGGCTAACGCTGTCGAGCAGTGGGAGGCACGCAATAACATTCAGGGCTACAGACTCGCAAACGGAAACAGCGTCTACGTCATCGGTGAGGGCAGACTCGTCAACCTCGCGGCAGGCGACGGTCACCCCGCTGAGATCATGGATATGTCCTTCGCGATACAGGCTCTCACGGCGGCATACCTTGCAAAAAACAGGAACAATCTCAACGAGAAGCTCATTCAGGTGCCGCGTGAGGTCGACATTGAAGTCGCCGAGCGTAAACTCCGCTTCTGGGGAATAGAGATAGACAAGCTCTCGCCCGAGCAGGAGGAATACCTCAACAGCTGGCAGGCTGAATAAATGATACGAAATGGCAGGCTCAGGTCTGCCATTTTTTATGGTCTACCGCAGGTCTGTTCGGGTGTTGGCGGGGTCATGGCGTACGACCAGTGGCCGTACCTACAGGATCCAGACGATAACAGCAATGGAGCACAGAATGCACCATACACCAGTTTTTTTAGTTGAAGATATTGCTATTTTCCGAATCATATGCTATAATATATAATATATATATGCTTTATGGGGTGAAGTATTATGAGTCAGACTGAAACAGGCAGAAAACAGAATCCTGCCTATGTCATTACACTTTGCGCGGTTTGCTTCGGGCTGAATATGCTCGGCGCTCTCATCTGCGGCAAATTCGGGGTCAGTATGTACCTTGACACTGTGGGAACAGTGCTCGCGGCTGTGTGCGGAGGCTATATCCCTGGCATTCTCGTTGCGTTCTGTACCACCTTTATCAAGGGTATCTCCGACCATGATGCGCTTTACTACAGCCTCGTCGGGATGCTCATGGGAGTATGCGGCGCCTTCTTCTCAAAGCATAAGTTCTTCAATAACTTCTTCAGGACCGTCGCTACGATCCCTGTTTTTACGATCGTCGCTGTGATACCCGACAGCATTCTGACATGGTTCCTCTATCCCGAGAACCAGACCACCTTCGCTGAGCAGCTCGCCTCTGACTTCAGGATCGAGCTCGCTGACAAGTCCGTGACCGTTATCATCGTATTCCTGATATTTATTCTGCTGCCGAAAAAGCTGCTGAAATTGTTCCGCTATCAGGTGCTGTATCAGGCTCCGCTCACCGACGATGTGGCTAAAGCCGTTCGCAAGAGCCGTTCGCGCTCACTCTCCATCAACATCAAAATTGCTCTGATACTTACCCTTGCCTCGTTCCTTATTGCGGGCTCGTCCACGGTGATAAGCTTCGTACTCTACAGGGACGCCACTATCCATGACCACGAAAGCATTGCAACGGGTGTAGCAGAGGTCGTCGCGGGGACTATCGACGCGGACAGAGTCGATGAATTCATTGCCAAGGGCAGCGCTGCCGAGGGCTACGACGAGACCGAAGAAAAGCTCTATATGCTACGCGAGAGCCATGTCGATATCCTCTATATCTACGTCTACAAGATTGAGGAGGACGGCTGCCACGTCGTTTTCGACCTCGATACCGACGAAGTCAAAGGCTCTGAAGCGGGCGATGTCATGCCGTTCGACGATTCATTCACCCACCTTGTGCCCGAACTCCTCGCGGGCAAGCCTATCGACCCGATCATCACTAACGACTCATTCGGCTGGCTGATGACTGTCTATCAGCCTGTCTACGACAGCAGCGGAAACTGCGTCTGCTATGCTGCCGCCGATGTTTCCATGAACGACATCGTCGCCTATCAGAACCGCTTCATCGCGAAGCTCATTGCACTGTTCATCGGCTTTTTCATCATCATTATCGCAATAAGCCTCTGGTTCGTTCGCAGCAACCTCCTGACTCCCGTTAATACTATCGCCTACAGTGCGGGCGCTTTTGCCTTCAACAGCGACGGTGCGCTCGAGGAGAGCGTCGAGCGTCTCAGAAAGCTCGATATACGCACGGGCGATGAGATAGAGAATCTCTATCTTGCCTTCCTCAAAACCACTGAGGACAGCCTCAGATATGTCGAGGATATCGAGAAAAAGACCGAGACTATCTCCAAAATGCAGAACGGTCTGATCATGGTCCTCGCCGACCTCGTCGAGAGCCGTGATAAGTGTACAGGCGACCACGTCCGCAAGACAGCTGCCTATGCGCGCATAATCATGACCGAAATGAAGAAGCGCGGTTTCTACCCCGAGCTTCTCACAGACGAATTCATAAACGACGTTATGAATGCCGCTCCGCTCCATGATATCGGCAAAATACACGTTTCCGACATGATACTCAACAAGCCTGCAAAGCTGAACGATGAGGAATTCAGACAGATGCAGTCGCATACGACTCTCGGAAGCAGGATCATCGACCGTGCTATAGAGATAGTGCCCGATTCGCCGTACCTCCATGAGGCTAAAAACCTCTCCGAGTATCACCACGAAAAATGGAACGGCAAGGGTTATCCGCACGGTATCAGCGGCGAGGATATCCCTCTTTCGGCACGTATAATGGCTGTGGCAGACGTTTTCGATGCGCTCGTCTCGCGCAGGAGCTATAAGCCGCCGTTCAGCGTGGAGAAGGCTATGGACATAATCCGCAGTGACGCGGGTACCCACTTTGACCCGCTCGTTGCCGAGGCTTTCATATCTGCCGAGGACGAGATTCGCAAGGTAGCCGAGGAGTTCGGAAGTGCCGAATACTCCAAGGACGAAAACACGGATACAACTGAACCGAAATAAGTAAAACGGGCGGACGGATACTCCCCTGCACCATGACAAATTGTTGTCATGCCGCGGGGCGCTTTCCGAACGCCCGTTATCTGTTGCGTCAGTATCAGGATCAGAGAAGTGTTTCCCACTCGCTCTCCTTGAAGCCCACAAGCACTCTGTCTCCGTCTATGAGGAGAGGGCGCTTCACAAGCATACCGTCAGTCGCGAGCAGGCGGAGCTGCTCCTCCTCGCTCATCGTCGGGAGCTTGTCCTTGAGTTCCATGGACTTGTAAAGAAGTCCGCTCGTATTGAAGAAGCGCTTGAGCGGCAGTCCGCTCTTTGCGTACCATTCGGTGAGTTCTTCATACGTGGGATTCACCGCCTTGATGTCGCGGTGCTCATACTTCATGCCCTTGCCGTCGAGCCACTTCTGCGCCTTCTGACAGGTCGTACACTTGGGATAACATATAAAAAGCATGGGATCTCCTCCTTAATTCGTCTTTTCGAGCAGCTCTGCCTCGGAGAGTACCGCTATGCCGAGCTCCTGCGCCTTTGTAAGCTTGCTGCCTGCGTCCTCGCCTGCAACTACGTAATTCGTCTTCTTCGACACCGAGCCCGAGACCTTGCCGCCGTAGCTCTCTATCAGCGCCTTTGCTTCGTCGCGTTTCATCGTTGGGAGCGTACCCGTCAGTACGAAGGTCAGCCCCGCAAAGCGGTCGTCGCCCGTGGTCTGCTTCTCGTAAGTCATCTCTACTCCCGCTGCTTTCAACCTGCCGATTAGTTCGCGCATATGCGGCTCGCCGAGCGCTTTGACCACGCTCTCTGCCATGACCTCGCCAAAGCCGTCTATCTCCGCTATTCTGTCCTTGTCGGCAGCAAGGAGGCTGTCCATGTCGCCGAATCTCTCACTCAGCAGCACTGCCGCGCGCCTGCCTATATTGCGGATGCCGAGCGCGTGTATCAGCCTGTCGAGCCCTGCCTGCTTTGAAGCGGCTATCGCGGCAATGAGATTGTCGGCGGATTTCTCCGCGAATCTGTCGAGCGAAACGAGCTTGTCCCTGTCGAGCGCGTACAGGTCGGCGGGCGACTTAACAAGCCCTGTCTCCGTAAGGAGCTTCATGTTCGCGGGGCCGAGACCGTCGATGTTCATCGCCTCCTTCGAGGCATAGTGTATCAGATTCTTCAGCAGCTGCGCGGGACACTCCACATTCGGGCAGCGCAGCACGCTCTCGCCCTCCTCACGGACGGACGGGGTCCCGCATATGGGACAGACCGCGGGCAGTCTGAATGCCGATGAGCCTTCCTTATGAGTCACGGAGCGCAGTACCTCGGGGATTATCTCTCCTGCTTTGCGGACTACTATTGTATCTCCGATACGTATATCCTTTTCGTCGATGAAGTCCTGATTGTGCAGAACAGCACGTGATACTGCCGTTCCTGCGAGTATGATGGAGTCAAACACTGCCACGGGCGTGATGGCTCCCGTGCGTCCGACGTTGACCTCTATGTCGCGCAGGATGGTCTCCTTCTCCTCGGGCGGGTATTTGTAGGCGACCGCCCACTTCGGGGTCTTTGCAGTGGCTCCCATAATATCGCGCTGCGCAAGGTCGTTGACCTTGATGACTACGCCGTCGATATCAAAGGAGAAGTCCGCACGCTCATTGCCGATACGCTCTATCTCAGCCTTTATCTCAGCGGTCTTGGTACACTTCCTGTATGTCGGGACGGTCTTGAAACCAAGCGTGCGAAGGTAGTCCAGCGACTCGGTGTGACTCGCAAACTCCCGTCCCCTCACCTGCTGAACATTGAAAATGAACATATCGAGCTTGCGGCCCGCGGTTATCTTCGGGTCCTTCTGCCTCAGCGAGCCTGCTGCCGCATTACGCGGATTCTTGAACGGCTGCTCGCCCTCAAGCTCCTGCTGCTCGACGAGCTCGAAGAAGCTCGCGCGCGGCATATAGACCTCTCCCCTCACCTCGAGAAACTCGGGAGCGTCCTTCAGCCTCAGCGGGATAGAACGGATAGTCCTGATGTTGGCGGTAACGTCCTCGCCGACGAAGCCGTCTCCGCGTGTGGAGCCGCGCGTCAGTACGCCGTCGGTGTACTCAAGAGATACAGATAATCCGTCTATCTTCGGCTCGACCGAGTATTCCGGCGACGTTAGCTGCTCATTACACCGCTCGACAAAGGCGTCGACCTGCTCGAGCGAAAAGACATCCTGCAGGCTCGCCATCTGCACGGCGTGCTCGACCTTCGCGAATTTGCCCGATGCCATGCCCCCGACTCTCTGCGTGGGTGATGACGGGCTGACAAGCTCGGGAAACTCAGCTTCTATGGCTTTGAGCTCCTGCATGAGCATATCAAATTCGTAGTCGCTGACCTCGGGGTCATCAAGGACGTAGTACTGGTATGTGTATTTGTCAAGCAGCTCGGTGAGCTCCTCTGCGCGTTTTCTTGCCTGTGAGATATCCATGGCTGTTTCCTCCGATATACTGAAATCCCGACCTTATTAATCTGACGTGCAAGTTCCTGTAGTGTAATGGATTTGCGCTCCCTTAACGAAGTTCGGGCTATTACCGCCTGACGGCGGTCGTTGTGAACACACTTATTATATCACATTTTTTTTAATTTTTCAAGAATGATATCCCGCTCGAGGCAATCCTCTGATGTGTGATAAAGCAGAAAAGTCTGTAAGATGTACTCTGCCGATTTGCCTGTATACAGCCTTTTCCTCATTTTTCGACACTCACACTCACTTTTTTGTTGACAAAAAAATCCTGATATACTATGATACAATTAGATATTTGTGCGCATACGTCGCTGTGTGTGCGACAACATTTTTTTAGGATAGCGAGTGACAAATCATATGAAATACAGCCTCCTTACTGGGGATAATATCGGCGGAATAGGCTGGAATCTTTCCAATGCGCTCGGCAATCTGGGCTGCTCGATAATCCGCTGCAGCAACTTGTTCACTGAGCTTGCTGGCAAATGTGCTGAATATAAGCCCGACGCACTGGTCTTCTTTGTCACCAGCGAAAGCGAGGAGCTCTTCTCGTTCGTCGATAAAATGGTCAGTGAGTACCCGAATATGAAGATCTTTGTCCTGTCTTATGTCAAATCATTTCAGATGAGAAGAAGATTTGAGGCTGCGGGTATTACCAATTTTTTCCTCATGCCTGACCTGCTCAGCGAGATATGCAAGTACATTGTCATTGACCTGCTCCCCGCCGATGAACAGCATCTTATGCTCGATATTATGAGCTATCTCGGCTCTAAAGGCATTTCGACCCTGAACTCGGGTTTTATCACCATGTGTATTGCTATGAAGCTCTGCATTCTCGAGCCAGGTCTGATAAAAAAGATCACTCTCAGGCTTTATCCCTGTATCGCGGAAGAGCTCGGTTCTACTCCCGAATCTGTCGATCAGCGCCTGCGCCGATTCAGTAAATCATTAAATAATAACGGCGTGCGCTTCAAACAGTATAACGGTAAATACCCTGTCAGCAACTCACGTATGATAAAGCTTGCACTTGAGGAGTTCAATGAGCTGTACCACTCCTATACGGAGTAGATCCTTTAGCTTCGGAAATATTGTACAAACTCCTCTGCATATCATTTCTCGAGGTGATATGATGTTTCTTGAACTGCTGAAAAGTCTTTTTTTCTTCGCCCTCCATGTTGACAATACCTGCGTTTTCCCTAAGCCGCTCACGAAAAAGGATGAGCAGGAATGCTTCAGGAGAATGTCCGAGGGCGATAAAACCGCAAAAAATAAGCTGATCGAGCACAATCTCCGCCTTGTTGCTCATATCGTTAAAAAGTATACCCAGTCCGCCGCCGAGCAGGATGAGCTCATTTCCGTTGGCACTATCGGGCTGATAAAGGCTGTGTCCTCCTTCGACTACACCAAAGGTGCCAAGTTCGCGACATATGCGAGCAGGTGTATCGAAAATGAGATACTGATGAATTTCCGTGCCGCTAAAAAGTCTGCCGGCGATGTTTACATCAATGAGCCCGTCGAGACCGACAAGGACGGCAATACCATGACCCTCATCGACATCATTGACGACGGCATCGACATCCACGAACAGGTCGAGCTCACGATACGCTCTAAGCAGCTCTACCGCTTCCTCGCAAGCTGTCTCGATGAACGCGAGACTGAGCTGATCGTCTACCGCTACGGGCTGTACGGTCAAGCTCCGCATACTCAGAACGAGACGGCTGAAAAGCTCGGGATATCACGCTCCTATGTCTCACGTATAGAAAAGCGCGCGATCCAAAAACTGAAAAAGATGTACGATAACTCTCCTCTGACCTAAATATGAAGATGAAATAAGGCACAAATTTACCCGTTCACACTTCATGCCCGAAAAAAAAGCCATAAAGATGCTGACGCTTCTTTATGGCTTTTTATCATTCTCCGATACGTGCTCTCACGTACTTTTCAAGGTAATCAACCGTGCCGTCTATCCCGAGTCGCGAGCTGTTGATAGACAGGTCATAGAGACGCGAATCACCCCAGTGCATATGCACGTGGTAATTGTGGTAGCGCTTTCTCTTCTTGTCCTTCTTCTCAATGAAGCTCTTGGCTTCATGCTCGGACATCTCGTATATTTCCATTACTCGCTTTATCTTCGCGTCCATGTCGCCGAGGATAAACAGGGAAACAAGTCCGTCGAAGTCTCGGAGCTTGGTCTCGGAGCACCTTCCGACAACAACGAATGACTCTCCGCTCTCTGCCTTCTTGCGGATGAAGTCGAACTGCATCTCTGCGATGTTGTCCTCTATCGAGTTGCTGAAGCCGCGCACTCTTCTCGAGATTAGACGCGAATTAGGCGCCTCGTTGAGCTTCTCTATCTCCTCGGGTGACATACCTGTCTTGTTGGCTATCTCGGTGATAAGATGACGGTCATATATCGGGATATCGAATCTCTTGGCAAGAGCCTCCGCGATAACGCGTCCGCCGCTTCCGAACTCACGTCCGACTGATATTATTAGCTGTGACATAGTTTTCCTCCCTTATCAAAGATATCTTACGAACAGGTAAACTGTGGATATAGCGAGAACTATTACGGTTGCAGGGGCGAGCTTCTTGCAGTATCTGCCCCAGCTTATGGGATAGCCGTTCTTTGCTGCGACGGATGTACCGACTACGTTTGCGGAGGCTCCGATAGGAGTAGCGCTGCCGCCGATATCCGTACCGAGCGAGAGTGCCCACGCGAGTGTATGCTGGTCGGCGCCGCTTGCGGTAACTATGGGGGCAAGGCTCTGTATTACAGGCACCATTGTCGCCGCGAAGGGGATGTTGTCTACGAATGCGCTGGCTATTGCCGACAGCCACAGTATGATGGCTACCATGAGCATGATGTTTCCGCCTGAGATGTCGCTGATGAAGTCCGCGATGTATTTCAGTATGCCCGTTTCTTCAAGTCCGCATACGACGATGAACAGTCCTATGAAGAAAACCAGAGTCTTGTAGTCGACCTTTTTGAGCAGCTCGAGCGCGTGCTTGGCATTTGCGATTAGCGTTATCGCTGCGATGAATGTGCCTATCGCTGCTACGGTAAGGTGAGTCATGGAATGTGTCACAAGGAGCACTACCGCAATGCCGAAAATGATGCTGCTGAGAATGAAGCTTGTCTTGTCGGTGATAGCCTCCGACGGCTTCGGGAGCTTGGACATATCCACAGGCTCTGTGCTCTTGGAGACGAGCTCCTTGCGGAAGACTATGTAGAAGAACACGACGCAGACAACGAGCGAGATGCCCGCAGCTGCTCCTGTATTCATCAGGAAGTCGAAGAACGAGAAGCCCATTGATGTGCCGACGATGATGTTCGGCGGGTCGCCGCACATCGTGGCTGAACCGCCGAGGTTGGCGCAGAATATCTCCGAAAGTATCATCGGGATAGGATTGAATTTGAGAAGCTGTGCAAGCTCAACGGTCACTGCCGCAAGGAACATGATGACCGTGATGCTGTCGATGAACATCGAGAGCACCGCCGACATTACCATGAATGTTATGAATATCGGTATCGTCCTGCACTTTACGAGGTAGGCTATCCTCATGCACAGCCAGCGGAAAAAGCCTGCCTTTGCCATGCCCTCGACCATTATCATCATCCCTGCGATGAACACTATGGTCGCCCAGTTGATACCCTTGCTCTCACTCTCGGTTACCTGATACCAGAACTCCTTTGCCGCGAAATCCTTGACAGCGATAGTGTTCCAGATAGCTGTCCAGCTCCTCATGCAGATACCGAAAACGATGACCAGCGTGAGAAGTCCGCAGCCGAGCGTGACGATGTGCCGCTCTATCTTGTCCCAGACGATTAGCAGGAACATTGCGACGAAAATGACTATGGCAAAAATCTGTGCTGCCAGCATAAATAACCTCCTGTTTGATATGCAAGCCTTTAGCTCTTAGCCTTTAGCCTTTAGCTTTCGGTATCGCCTGACGGCGATTTTTTGAATGATCCGCGACAGCGGACACCACGAGCTAATGGCTAACGGCTAATGGCTAACAGCTTAAATGTATATGCATTAGCCGTATCCCCTGCTGTTGCAGGAAAAAATCGAACCAAATCGAATTATAGCACAATCAGCCTCTTTATTCAAGAGAAAACCGATTTAAAGTAAAATTTCTGCATTTGAGCCTCAAACTTTCTCGAAAGGAAGCTTTTTTTGTGCATTTTGCCGTCGCAAACGGCGGTTACAGCGCGGGCTTTGACAGCACGCAGTCCAAAGTAAAAGAATGAACATAAGCTGACCGTATTGCCAATACCTCCTCTTTATGTTATAATATATATAGGCAACACCGCACAAAGCCCGCCTGAAGGCTTTGTACTGGATATGCTTGCATATTTTCCGTCATCTTGCACAGAAATTCCTTGACATACGTCAGTATGCCTGCGGAATTTCTATACAATCTGACGAAAAATCTGTCGGCGCATCTCCAGCACAAGCTTTGTGCGGTATTGCCTATACTTTTTTCGGAGGTTCGGGTATGGACATAATCAAGCTCGGTGCCGACAGATTCGGCGAGATAAAACTGCTCTTCCGTGACGTTTTCATGAATGAGCCGTGGTGCGACGACTGGAGCGATGACATTCAGCTCACAGAGTATCTGCTCGACCTCACAGGCAACAGGAACTCCCTCGCGTTCGGTCTCTTCGACGAGGACAAACTCGTCGGGATCGCGCTCGGCAGCATCATGCACTGGTGTTCGGGCACCGAATACTACATCTATGAGTTCTGTATAAGCCGCTCCCGACAGCATGAGGGGCTCGGGACTGTCTTCCTTCACGGTATCGAGGACATCGTCAGGGATATGAGGATAGACCATATCTTCCTACAGACCGAAAAAAATGTCCCCGCTTACGATTTCTACAGAAAAAACGGTTTCACCGAGCTTGAGGGTCATGTATCACTCGTTCACAAGCTATGACAGGTATGGATATGAGAAAAAAAAGAACGGTATCGGTCGTGATACCTGCACATAATGAGGAGCGCTTCGTTGCGCGGTGTATCGGCTCCATCCGCGAGGCTGCCGAGTTCTACGGCGGAGAGGTAGAGATCATCGTCGTCTGCAACCGCTGCACGGACAATACTGCCGACATCGCCCGTGAACTCGGAGCGAGGGTGCTCCTCAATGAGGACAGATGTATCGCTAAAGTCCGCAATGCAGGCATTTTCGCCGCAAACTGCGACGTTGTCATGACCATTGACTGCGACAACCGTATGACCCGCGGAACGATAAGAGAAGCTGTCCGTCTGCTCAATTCGGGAAAATTCATCGGCGGAGGTGCTCCCATCCGCTTCGAGCGGTATTCGCTCCCGCTTCACCTCAACGATCTGCTCTGCCGCGTGTCGTTTGCCGCTACAGGGCTGTACTGCGGTATCTTCTGGGCGGAGAAAAGTACGTTCACCGAGGTCGGCGGCTTCACAGAGAAAAAAGCTATGGAAGATGCTGCTACGGCAAAACGGCTCAAAGCCTTCGGAAAAGCAATGGGCAAGCGCTATACGGTGCTCCGACATAACTGCCTCATCAATTCTACCCGCAAGTACGATGACCTCGGAGACTGGCTGTACCTGCGTCTGATGATACAAAATGCGGGCGCGTTCGTGAGGGCTGCGCTCGGGAACAGAACTGACCTCGACAAGCTGCTCGACAGGCTGTTCTATGACTATAACGGATAATAAAGGAGACATTTATGCTGAAATATCTACTGCTCGTCGGCGGATTCTTCCTGCTGATAAAAGGTGCCGACCTCTTCGTCGACGGAAGCTCCGCTGCTGCGAAAATGCTCAAGGTCTCGCCTCTCGTCATCGGCATGACTATCGTTGCTATGGGTACGAGCCTGCCGGAAACTTCGGTCAGCGTCAGCGCTGCCATCGCCGGCAAGAATGAACTCGCGATAAGCAATGTCGTCGGGTCGAACATTTTCAATCTCATGGTCGTCTGCGGAATGTGCGCGCTGCTCTGTCCGCTGAAAATAGACGGTCTGTCGCTCAAACGCGACTTCCCGTTCTCGATAGGCATCGCAGGACTTCTTATGCTGCTCGGACGACCTGATAAGACGGTCGGTCACATCGACGGCGTCATTCTTCTTGTCGTGTTCATTGGCTTCCTCGTTATCATGATAGGCACTGCAAGAAAGCAGGATGCCTCGGCGGATGATGAATTCAAGACTATGCCTGTCTGGAAGCTGGTGCTGTTCATCATCATCGGTATGGCGGCTATCGCTGCCGGCGGTAAAATGGTGGTTTCGGGTGCATCCGACATCGCCCGCAGATTCGGTATGTCCGACAACCTCATCGGTATGACGGTGGTCGCACTCGGAACGAGCCTCCCCGAGCTCGTAACGTCGATGGTCGCCGCTAAGAAAAATGAGGTCGATATGGCTCTCGGAAACGTCATCGGCTCGAACATCTTCAATATCCTGTTCGTGCTCGGAGTCGCAGCTGCGATACATCCCGTGGAATTCACTATGCTGAACTTCATAGATACGGCTGTCCTTATTCTGATGAGCGGGCTGGTGCTCCTCTTGTGCTTCAGGTCGAAAAAGCTCGTCAGGTGGCAGGGAGCAGTAATGCTCGTGCTCTATGCGGGATATACAGCTTACATCATCAACCGTGGATAAGGAGTGATTATATGAAAACTGCTCTCATCGTTATAGATATGCAGAACGACTACCTCTGCGACAAGCGCAAGCCGCGCTTTACCTATGATACGGACAAGCTCGTCGGCGACGTTAACGCGCTGATACATGAGTACCGCGACAATGGGTGTGAGGTCATTTATATCCGACACATTATTCAGAACCTCCCTACGAACCGTCTCCTCTTCGGCTACTCAATAGCGGGGACGGAGGGTGCCGAGCTCTACGGCGGGCTCGATATCGTCTCCGAACACATCTTCGACAAACTCGTCGGCGACGCGCTCTCAAACAAGCAGCTCCGCGAACTGATACAGCAAAAGGGCATTGATATGCTGCACCTCTGCGGACTGGACGAGTGCGGCTGCGTGACCTCAACTGCTCTCGGTGCCGCAAAGCGCGGTATCAAGGCGGAGATACTCCGCAGAGGCACTGTTTCGGTCTTCCCCGCAAAGAAGATAGAAAAGGCGCATCAAAAGCTTGAAAAAGCAGGTATAAGGTTCATATAAGTACAAAAGCCAAGGAACATCAGTCCCTTGGCTTTGTTTTTAGGCACACTGCGCTGCTTCCTATAGTCTGAACAATTGCTCACCGTGCAATGGATCGAACTTCCTCAGCCGAAGCTTGCCGTCCTTGACCTCGAGCACGCGCCCATCACTGTCCTTTGCGGGCGAGAGCGTGAACAAGCCGTCGTGACGGTGTGCGGCGTAAAACACCATATCCGTGACGTTGACCTTCGATTCGGGCGAGGGGTTGACTCCGTGGAGTATCAGCCCCTTCTCCGTTATCTTTACCGTCATCACGTCCGTGCCCTTCAGCAGTCGGCAGCCCGAGCCGTTGAGGATATAGTGCGCCTCACGCTCCTTGGCGGTGAGGTCTTCGTAAAACCGCATAAGAAATGCACATATCACTCGCTCCGTGCGGAGAAGGTGCTCCTTTACGGCTTCGACGGGGTCTGCTTCTACGGCGGTAAGTCCGCCTGCTGTCTCGAGGACTATCTTATTGAGGTCGTCTGCAAATGTCGCACGCGACTCAAACAGCTTAGGGAGTTTCTCGGGCGTCTGCTCGGGGACGAGCTCGGGATATATCGCTTTGGCAAGGCGCTCATATCCCTTGTGGAAACTCCTGCCGAGCGAGTAATACGTCATTGAGGCAGTGTGGGGTAGACAGCACATATCCGATATCATATGCACCGCTCGCCCGAGAAATCTGCCGCACTCGTCAATATAGCCCGCGTGCTGCATGGTGAGTGCCATTGTATAGTCCTCCTCAAACATGGTACGGGCACTCTTGGTATGCTTCTTGACGCCGTTGCGGTAGTAGGAGTTGACCATTTTCATCTCCTTGCCGCTCAGGCTAAGCGCACAGTAATAGTGACGCCCCATGCCGTTTTCGTAGTCGCCCTTTCTGTCGGGACGCTTGGCGTAGGGCATCAGCGTTTTCATCATCGGTGCGAAGAAATCCTCTGTTTCGGGATATAGCTTCTTCAATATCACAAGCGAACGCAGGAGCAGTGTCCTGTGTACACACTTGGGTTCGGCAGTCCTCTCCGAGAGGTATCTGTCCGCAAGCTCGCGCATAGTTTTTGCTGTAGTTTGTATAACGCTCATTGCCGGCTCCTTTCGCCAATTACTTCAGGCAACGCCTCACAAAGACCGCCTGACGGCTTTGCACCGAATCTGCTTGGATATTCTCCGTCATCCTGCACGGAAAGTCCATTGACATACATCGGTATGCCTGCGGTCTTTCTGTACATCTGACAAATGATCCCACTGTGCCGGTTCATCACGATCTTTGTGCGGTGTTGTCTTTACCATTTTTATGATACCACATCATGCAGTAAAAATCAACTGCTTCACAGAACTTGACACATACCGCCCAAAAGTGATATAATAGCTTTACTGCCACCGGGTAGAAAAAATGCTGAAAGCATTCGCCTCACATCATTAGGTCCTTGAAGATGTGTGACGGGTGTTTTTTTTTGGAGGAAAATATGAAATTTACACGCGGATATTTCACACGCACCGAACTCGTACTGTGGTTCGGTTCGATGCTTCTGATAACAGCGGCATCCATCCTTTCGGGCGGCAGCGGGCTGCTGTCAACGGCAGCTTCGCTCACGGGTGCTGCTTCGCTTATCCTCGCCGCTAAGGGTAATCCGCTCGCACAGGTGCTGATGATAGCCTTCAGCGCTATGTACGGGATAATATCCTATTCCTTTGCCTATTACGGCGAAATGATAACTTACCTCGGAATGACGCTGCCGATGGCTGTGATATCTCTCATTTCCTGGTTAAGACACCCGTCGGGCGGAAGAGGAGCAGAGGTCAGGGTAAACCGCATCTCGCTGCGTGAGACACTTTTCATGGCTTCGCTCACGCTGTTTGTGACGGTGCTGTTTTTCTTCATCCTGCGTCGCTTCAACACAGCAAATCTCATTCCGAGCACGATCTCCGTCGCCACAAGCTTTGCAGCTGCATACCTGACTTTCAGGCGGACTATATACTTTCCTCTCGCCTATGCGGCAAACGACGCAGTGCTGATCGTTCTGTGGACGCTCGCTTCGATAAGTGACCGCTCGTACCTTTCGGTGCTCATGTGCTTCGTGGTTTTCCTTGCAAATGACCTTTACGGCTTTTTCAGCTGGAGGAAGATGCAGCGCCGTCAGGAGACACGCGCTATGTCAAAGTGCTCTGCGCAGGTGTCGTAGAGCTGCTGAGCTGCCTCCTCAGGCGCCGCCTTGTCGTACAGCACGAGATTTGCAGCTTCGTTGAAGGCACTGATGATGTCGGCATTCTCGATGAGCGGCGACATTTCGCGGAGTTTTGAGTTATCGTCCATTACGACGGACGCCTCATACTGCAAGCCTCTGAGCTTTCCTGCCTCGTCAAGATAATCCTTTGCCGACTTGCTTATCGGTATGCCCTTCTCAACTCCTTGCAGCAGTGCCATTTCCTTGTTGTTGAGAAGAAAATCAAGCAGCAGCGCCGCCTCATCGGGGTGGGCTGTGTTCTTGCTCATAGCGTAGAGGGTTGCAGGCTTCTCATACCAGCCTGCGCCGCTGTCTGCGGGGGAAAATGCCGTATAATCAGCTGCAATTACCTCGTCGCCGCGCTCGATGGGCTTGCCGAAGTAGTTTATTGCGTCGCTGACCCATGCGACTGCTCCCGCACAGGTGCCGTTCTCGACATTGACTTTTTTGAAGTCCTCTATCTTGGGTATCACCTTGCGGCCGACCATTTCCGTGTAGAATCCTATCATAACCTGAAACTCATCCGGTGTGAAGGCGATAGCTCCGTTCTCATCCAAAAATGTCCTGCCTGTCTTTTGCTCGGTATAGGCTATCGAATACAGCCATATCGCCTTGGATGCGCCGCAGAGCGGATATATGCCGTCCTTGCCGAGAACATCCGCTGCTGCGAACATATCGTCCCACGTCTGCGGGACGCCGAGCCCGTGCTCCTCGAATATTGTCTTATTTATGTATACGGTCTCGGTGTTCATCGCAATTGGTATCGCGTTGAGCACGCCGTTTCTTGTGCCGTATTTCAGCGTATTCTCAGGGAAATTCGTCAGGTCGAGCACGTCCGAGACCTCGTTGAGGTCATAATAGCCCGAGCCGTCTGCTGAGAAATCATCCAGCCAGCCTACGTTTATCTGCATGACGTCAGACTCGGTCTCTGATACCATTCGTATGCGGTTTCTCGCTTCATAGCCCGACCATTCCGAATAGTTGCACTTTACCTTTATGTCGGGGTGGAGCTCCTCGAATATGCGTACGGCTTCGAGCGTGTACTCTGTACGCGGGTCATTGCCCCACCATGCAAGGCTGATGACCGTCTGCTCTTTCTGGGAGCGCACTATCTGCTTGCCTGCACAGCCGCACTGAATGAGCATTGCTGATGCCGCCGCGAAGGCTATCAACCTGCCTAATGCGTTCATTCGTCAGACACCTCCCCGCTCTCGCTGCCGCTATAAAAGACATAGTTGTCCTTGCCGCACTTCTTGGCCGAATACAGCGCTTTATCAGACGCAGCATACAGTTCCTCGAACGTGCTGCCGTGCTCGGGGAAAAATGAAACGCCTATGCTCGCCGATATCTTGTAGTCACTCTTGTCACCCGAGTAGCACTTCCTGTATGCATTGCAGAGGGCTTCGCACTTCTCGCGTATGAAAGTCTCGTAGTCGGTGCCCTCGCTCGGACTGCTGTTCACAAGCACGCAGAACTCGTCGCCGCCTATGCGTCCGAGGAAGTCTTCGGTCGAGAACTCTGCACGGAGTATGCTTCCCGTCTTGGAGAGGACCTTGTCGCCGTATGCGTGACCGAGGGTGTCGTTGACTCCTTTGAAGTTGTCGAGGTCGAGCAGTATCAGCGCATGGCGCTCTATACTCAGCGAGGAATCAAGGCGCTCGGAAGCGCGGCCGTTGAATGCAAGCTTGTTGAATATACCTGTCAGCTGGTCGCTGTTCGCCTTATTGTCAAGGGCTGCTACTGCACGTTTTACGGGGCGTATCATCCGTATCGACAGGAATGTCGCAAGCACTACCGACAGCAGGGCTGCTATAAAGCCAACCATATATATATAATACTGCATTTCGTTCTTCTCGTTGAGGATTATCCTCGTAGGTATCGAGCAGATGACGTACCAGTCGTCTACGCAGGAATTCACGGAAACAAGGTAGTCGTTGTCCATTACCGCTGCGGAGGTCTTGCCCTCGACGCGCCTGATTATCTCGGAAGGGAGATGCTTTCCCGTCTCTTCCCCGCGTGAGGAGTAGAGTATGTCGTAGTTGGAATCAACGAGACGGATGTCCATATCTGCAAGAGTCTCGGGGTTATCGAATACTGCCTCGAGCTCTGAAGTATAAAAGGACATGACAAGAACAGCGTTATCATGTACGCGCTTCACGTAGTAGATACGCTTGAGGTCACCCTTATAGCCCGCGCACCAGCCATCGTGAGTGCGCTGTCTCGTTATCATTGAACTCAGCTCCTCGTACATCGTGTCGCCCATGAGCGAGGATGTGCCGTTTGATATCTTGCCGACGGTTCGGTTATTGCGGTAAACTATGCCATAGTCGCAGAAGTTGTCCATTATACACAGGCTGAACAGCTTGTCCGTTATGGCTTTCTCGGTGTTGATAGCCTCGTACTCATCGTTGTTCGGGTCTGTGGCGTCATAGGTGTAGGCGTCCGCAGAGCCGAATGCGAGCGTGCCGATAGTCTCCATGCGCGAGATGTAGCTGTCCATATTCAGCTTCATCTGCACGTTCAGCGATGAGGACATTGATATTACCTTATTTTTAAGCGCCGCATCCGTTTTCTTCACTGCTAAGTTCGTTACAATGAATACTACTGCGATGATTATAAAAGCATAACCGATTATCATCGACAACTGAAGTCTGCGAATGTTCTTCAGACTCGGCCGTGATTGTTCTCGTTTTGCCATATTTTGCTCCTTTACGCTGATGTTTTGTGCGAAATTATCGTTAATATATACATATTATAGCACCTCCGAGACACCAAATCAATATATATTTTATGAATATTATCCCGCCGATATTGTAAGTACAACAACGCCAAAATCCACACCGCGTGAAATAGCCAAATTCTTTAACTTTGTACGTACAAATCGTTTTGTGAACTTTTTCTGCATTTTATGGGTTGATTTAACAAATTGCAAATCGTATAATTAAATCGGGAAATATTTTTGGAGGTGTAATCACACTATGAGAAATTCATTTTTACGGCGCATGATGTCATTCGGACTGTCTGCTGCCATCGCTGTCGGCGCGACCGCGTTCCCTCAATTCGGTCAGACCGCAGTTAAGGCTGCTGACGCGGGCATTCAGGACTTCTCTATCGGAGACGTCACTATGCTCGACGAATACAGCGTCAACGCATTCAACAAGGAGGTCGAGTACCTTCTCTCATTCGACACAAACAAGCTTCTTGCTGGATTCCGCCAGAATGCGGGTCTCAACACCTACGGCGCAACACGCTACGGCGGCTGGGAGAATACCAATATCGCCGGTCACACTGTCGGTCACTATATGACCGCGATAGCTCTGGCTTATCAGAACCCCTCTCTCACCGATAAGCAGCGCTCTGACCTCTACAAAAGAATGACCACTCTCGTCGACGGACTCAGAGAGTGTCAGAAGAACTCAAAGGGCAAGCCCGGTCTGATATGGGCTCCCTCTCATCCCAACGGGACAGGTGTGGAGGTCCAGTTCGACAATGTTGAGGCTGGCAAGTCCAACATCATAAGCGAGGCTTGGGTCCCGTGGTACACAATGCACAAGCTTATGGCAGGTATCGTCGACATCTACAACGCTACGGGGTATGCTCCTGCAAAAGACCTCGGCTCAGATCTCGGTGACTGGGTCTACAACCGATGCAAGACCTGGAACGACCAGAAGCATCGCACCGTACTCTCTATCGAATACGGCGGCATGAATGACTGTATGTACGAGCTCTATGCCATCACAGGCAAGGACAACCATGCTGTAGCGGCACATTACTTCGATGATACAAATCTTCACGAGACTATACTGAAGGGCGGCGCAAACGTCCTCAACGGCAAGCACGCTAATACCACTATACCTAAGTTTCTCGGTGCCCTGAAGCGCTATATGATCTGCAACGGAAAGACTATCAACGGCGAGAAGGTAGATGCTACGCGTCAGCTCCAGTACGCCGAAGCTTTCTGGGATATGGTGGTCACTCACCACACCTACATCACAGGCGGAAACAGTGAGTGGGAGCACTTCGGTATGGACGATATCCTCGACAAGGAGCGTACCAACTGCAACTGTGAGACCTGTAACTCGTACAATATGCTCAAGCTCAGCCGCGAGCTGTACAAAATAACGGGCGACAGCAAATACATGGACTTCTATGAGGGTACCTACTACAACTCTATCCTCTCCTCACAGAACCCCGAAACAGGTATGACTACCTACTTCCAGCCGATGGCTACAGGCTATTTCAAGGTCTACAGCACACCGTATGACAAGTTCTGGTGCTGTACTGGAAGCGGTATGGAGAGCTTTTCAAAGCTCGGCGATACTATTTATATGCACGGCGACAATACCCTCTATGTAAATATGTATCAGAGTTCTATCCTCAACTGGGAAGACAAGAACATGAAGATAACCCAGAACAGCACTATCCCCGAAGGCGATACGACCAAGTTCACTATCGACGGCAGCGGTGCGGTCGAATTCCGTTTCCGTATCCCCGACTGGAAGGCGGGAGCTATGACTGTCAAGGTCAACGGCACAAAGTATAACTATAAGACCGTCAACGACTATGCTTCGGTATCGGGCGACTTCAACAGCGGCGACGTTATCGAGCTGACTATACCCGAGGAGGTCAAGGCTTATGCCCTCCCCGACAAGAACACCGTTTACGGATTCAAGTATGGTCCTGTTGTCCTCAGCGCTGAGCTCGGCAAGTCGAATATGGCTACGAGCTCGACAGGTATGTGGGTAACTATCCCCAAGGACAAGGTTACCCCCAATGAGACTATCAACATAAAGAGCGGCTCGGTAGCTCAGTTTATGCAGACCATAAACGACCACCTCGTTAGAGACGGAAGCTCACTGAAGTTCACTCTCAAGGATACAGACCACGACCTCACTTTCACTCCTCACTTCAGACAGTATCAGCAGCGCTACGGTATCTACTGGAACTTCTCGGGCAACGGCTCGGCTGTTGAGAAGCTTCCGCGTGCGAAGTACAGCACTACCGATACTGTACAGCCGGGTTACGGTCAGTACGAGAACGATAATCTCCACTACATGATAGAACATAACACTCAGGGTGTCACTGACGACAGCACATACCGCTACGCTAAGGCTAACGGATTCTTCAGCTATCGTATGGCGATAGACAAGGACGCTGAGTTCATGCAGCTGAAGGTCACATTCCGCAAGGCTGACAATGGCAAGACCATCCGCATCCGTGTAGGCGATGCCGTCCTCTATGCAGGCGAGCTCAACTACACGGGCAATAAGGACACCTACGACGTAAAGCTCACTATCCCGCAGGATGTCATCGAGCGCTGCGCTCAGTCCATTACCGCTGACGGCACTGACTACGATGTTCTCGAAGTCGTTTTCACTCCCGATGACAATAAGGAGTCCGCAAAGGTATGCGACTTCATTTATATGACAGCGGTCAAGCCCGCATATGAGGCTGACAGCAGCATTGCTTACTACGTTGACTGCGGCGACCACAATACCTCCACTGTTACAGGCAAGGATAAGCTCGGTATGTACAACTGCGTTACCGAGCAGCTCTACGGTCCCGACGAAGTAACGGGCAAGGAGTGGGGGCTCATAGACGATCCCACCGATCAGTACAACGGAAGCTCCAAGAGTGCAGGCATCTATACTGCCAACACATGGTGCGACGAAGGAAATGCTGCTGACGGCAAGGATAAATCAGTAAGCTTCCGCTATACAAAGAATCAGTACGAGAACAACATCGACCGCCACCTCGACTACGCATTCGAGCTCCCGCAGGGCGACTACACCATTGAAATGGCGTTCCGTGACCCGTGGGGCTGCTCGAAGAATCCCTCTGTATATGCTGTGGACGGCACGACCAAGACTCTGATAGCTTCCAACTGCGCGACCGACGGCTCTGTTGTAAAGGGCAATGCTACAGTCGGCGAGAGCGGTAAGCTCCAGCTCAGCTTTACTTCCGCAGACAAGGCTATCAACCTCTGCTACATCATCATCAAAGCAGACGGCGAGGGCTCTTCTCTCCCGCAGACAGGCATCAAGGGCGACGTCAACATCGACGGCAAGCTCTCCGCAGCCGACCTCGTTACCTTTGAGAAGTACCTCGTTAATGAGGATGTGCTCACGCGTGACCAGTGGCTCAACGCCGACATCAACAGAGACGATTCCGCTGATGTGTTTGATATGGTGCTTATAAGAAAGCTCGTTATCGCCGCATAATAGTCTTTTCATGGACGCCGTGTACGATTATTCTACACACGGCGTCCTTTTTGTGTGAACAATTGTGCACAATAATATTATCATTATGAGACAAAAAGTCATTGTGCAAAAGTGAATAATATGTTACTATAGAAAAGAATAAAACAGTTATTTTTCCATAATCTTACCTGAAAGGGGTTAACCACAATGAACAAATTCAAAAGGCTCACCGCGGCAGTCTCCTCTCTGGCTGTTGCGGCAGGTATGCTCGCGGGACAGGCTGCACCTCTCGCGGCTGACGCAGCTTACGGCGTGGGCGGCAACGGTAACGCAATCATGGAGTACCTCGACCGCGGTATCTACGCGATAAAGTCGGGCAACGGAATGTTCGTGAGCTGGCGATATAATGCCAACGATGACGATGACGCCGAATTCCGCCTCTACCGCGACGACCAGCTAATCTACACAAGCAAGGCGGGCGAGGCTACCAACTTCTGGGACGCTCAGGGCAGCGCAAACTCCAAGTACCGTGTTGACACGCTCAGAAACGGTGAGGTCATATCCTCGGAGAGCTGCCGCTTCACATCGGGCACTAACTACTTTGATATCCCGCTCGATGTTCCGAAAGGCGGTACTATCAACGGCGAGGCTTATACGTATTCGCCAAACGACTGCTGTGTCGGCGATGTTGACGGAGACGGTCAGTACGAGATATTCCTCAAGTGGGACCCTTCAAACTCTAAGGATAATTCACAAACACATAACCCCGATAAGGGCATACAGGGATTTACCGCTAATGTCTATATTGACTGCTACACCCTCACAGGTAAGAAGCTGTGGCGCATAGACATGGGCAGAAATGTCCGCGCCGGTCAGCATTACACTCAGATGTGCGTAGCCGATTTCGACTGCGACGGCAAGGCTGAGCTCATCACAAAGACCTGCGACGGAACTGTTGACGGCACGGGCAAGGTCATCGGCGACGGCAGCAAAAACTGGGTGAACAGTGCCGGTACCATCCTTGACGGTCCTGAGTTCATGACTCTCTTCGAGGGCGCTACCGGACGTGCTCTCGATACCATAGATTTTCCCGTTCCGAGAGGTGTCGCGACAGGTCAGACAGCCAAGGACACATGGAAGGATAACTACGGCAACCGCTGCGAGCGTATGAACTCTGCTATCGCTTACCTCGACGGCGTTCACCCCTCCGCTATCTATGGCAGAGGCTACTATACAAGGCTCTCTCTCTCGGCTTTTGACGTCCGCGACGGCAAACTCGTCAAGCGCTGGGTATTCGATACAGGTTTCGATACAAGCAACCCTGCCTACGGATGCGGCAACCATAACGTAATGGTCGCTGACTTCGACAACGACGGCAAGCAGGAAGTCTGCATGGGCGCAAGCGCTTACGACGACAACGGTAAGCTCCTCTGGTCCACAAAGCAGCTCCACGGCGACGCTATGCACATCGGCGACCTCGACCCGAATCACGAGGGTCAGGAAGTGTTTATCTGCCACGAGGACGGAAAGTACGGTATTTCCCTCGTTGACGGCAGAAACGGTCAGATAATCTGGCACTACGACGGCGACAAGGACACAGGACGCTGCTGCGCCGACAACATCGTTGCAGGTAACAGCGGTGCCGAGTTCTGGGGCTCAAGACCCGCCAATGCGGTATTCGACGTTACAGGCAAGCAGATAGGCAACAAGTGGCCTTCCACGAACTTCCTCATCTACTGGGACGGCGACCTCGAGCGCGAGCTGCTTGACAACATCACAATCACAGACGGTGCGGCAATAAACAACTATCCCGTGATATTCACAGCAGAGGGCTGTGCTTCAAATAACGGCACAAAGGCTGTTCCGTGCCTCACAGCCGACCTCTTCGGAGACTGGCGCGAGGAGCTCGTCCTCCGCACCGAGGATAACTCCAAGCTCCGTATCTGGTGCACAAATACCGAGACCAAGTACAGATTAGATACGCTCATGCACGATATGCAGTACCGTATGCAGAACGGCTGTCAGCAGAGCTCATACAACCAGCCTCCGCACCCGAGCTTCTACCTCGGTACCGAGGCTCCCCTCCCCGCAAGACCAAATGTAAAGCTCAACAACACTCCTCCCGAGCCCATAAGCGGCAACTATATCAAGAACCTCAACATCCTCGACCGCGACAATATGCTCGCGTGGTCGCTCTCGGAGGCTTCGAGCACGGGCTCGCTCATCTACGGCGACAGAGACTTCACATACACCGAGCTCCCCGAGGCTCTCAAGGGCAAGGAGGCTATCCTAACAGCGTGCAACTCCAAGAACACCTTCGCTGACCTCGCTGAATTCACAGTGGGAGAGAATTGCGACCTGTATGTCCTCCTCGATACGAGAGTAGAGGACGCGGGAAACACTCCCGCATGGCTCGGCAGCTATACCAAGACCGATATGACGGCTGCTTCGAGCAACGATGTAAAGTTCAGCGTATACACCAAGTCTTTCGAGGCGGGCGAAAAGGTAACTCTCGGTCAGAACGGTATGAACGGCAACTGCATGAACTATACGGTTTTCGCGGACGCGATTCCTGTTGTTACGACTACCGAGACTACAACGACTACCACCGAGACAACCACTACTACGACCGAGACAACTACTACCGAGGAGACAACTACTACCACGACCGAAACTACTGTGACTACTACCGAGGAAACAACAACTGCGACTACCGAGTCGACTACCGAAGCCACGACAACAACTACTGTCGGGCAGGCTACGCTCCTCGGCGACGCCAACGTTGACGGCAAGGTCACTGTTGCGGACGCGGTGGCGATACTCCAGTCCATTGCCAACAGCGACAAGTATGAACTGAAACCGCAGGGCAAGCTCAATGCTGACTGCTTCGACCCGGGCGACGGCGTAACTGCTTACGACGCGCTCGCGATTCAGAGGCTTGACGCGGGCAGTATCAGCTCTCTCCCCGAGCATTCAAAATAAGCATAAAGATACAGCGGCACGCAATGTGCCGCTGTTTTGCGTTATATCAGCCGTAGCGCTCGCTGAGGTAGAGAGATACACGGTTCTGTATCATATCGGCGCACTCCTCGGCGGTGCATTCGTAATCAAAGAATTTCATCGTTTCCTCGTTGACTATCTTGTTTATCTCGTTATCATAGCGTATTATCTCCGCATTTGTGACTAAGTTGTAGAAATAGTCGTACTCCTCCTGAGAGAATGGCTCGAGCTTCCCGCCGTCTATCATCTTCTTGTTCACATCGTCCCAGTCATAGTATCTCCACTCTGTTTTCTCGAATTCACCTGGAATTATCCTGCCGCTGTCGTCTGCCTTAAAGTTAGGATAGCCGTCCTGCATGGTGTAGGAGGCAAGTTCGTCGAAGCGCTTTTTCAGCGAGGGGAACGAGAGGTATTTATTCGAGTCTATCTCGGTGTAGTATTCGTCCGTCAGCATCATACGCAGGAACTCCCATGCCCCCTCCTTGTGCTTGGAGGTAGCGGTAATTGCGACGGCATCGTTCTGTATCGAAATATAAGAGCCGCTCCGTTTACCGTCATAGGGGTAGCCTGCTATGACGTAGTCGTTTCCGTATTCGTTGCGCTTCTGGTCAAGAAACTGACCGAACCACTGGATACTGAACTGCTCAAAATCAACGAACAGATTTCCGTACTTTACAGGCTGAGAAACAAGACCATGGCTGAAATCGCCCGAGAGGTTGTTGTATTCCGTCATTGAGAGTCCTATCTTTTCATCGTTGAAGAAGTTTAGGAGCTTGATAAATTCGGGCGAATCGAAGTGACACTCTGCATTGTCATAGTCAACGAAGAACGGGAGCTTCACGACCTCGCTGAAATAGCCGCTTCGGGCACTGCTTTCCTGAAATCTGAACATCTCCTTGTCCGCAGGCTTGTTCTTGTAGGCGGTGATGAAATCGTCAACGCTCCAGTTCTCGCGCACGCCTGTATAGCTCCCCTTAGCGGTCACAGTGTGGAACTCGAACGTCGGAGCTAACGCCACCATACGCCCGTCGCGTTCCATGCCCTTGAGGACATTCGGCAGGAAGTCCTCGCGTGAGATATCGGGGTCATTGTCGATGAATTCGTACAGGTCGGCAAAAGCCGCAGGATTTACCGTATCTATGCCCACTGCCATTACCTGCGGCAGGATGTCGGGTGCGTCGCCGCTGATTATCTGCAAGCGCAGATTCGCCAGCTTGTCGTCCCAATATTCGCCGGGGAGCTCCTTGTACTCTATCTTGTACTTGTCGCTGTGCTGATTGAAATACTTGACCTCGTTCTCGAGTATCGAGCCCTCTGAATATGTCGCCATCGTGATGACCTCTTTCGCTTTCAGCTCCGAGACGTCCTGCTCTGTGAGGAGGTACATCTCGCCCGAATAGAGCAGCACGGCTATCTCGCTGTCGGATACCATAGCGATGTCCTGCACGTCGTAGTCGTGGAATTCGAGGTCGGTGAAGTCCGCGAGCTTGACCTTGTCAGTCTCCGTCAGACCGTATATAGCTCCGCCCGCGACCATGATGAGGCTGTAGTCACCTGCACCCGCTCCGACGGCATAGCCTGACGACGTAAACGCCTTATAACTGCTCTTTTTCACCGTGCTTAGCGACTGTGCGTCCACGCTGTTGACCGTCAGCTCCTTGAAATCGGTCAGCAGCACGCTCAGCTTATTTTCGGGATCATAGCCCACACCTGCGACAGTATCGCTGCATTTGACCTCGCCGAGCAGCTTGCCCTCAGCCGAGAGTGCGATGAGGTGCATTTGTCCGCGCTCGTCGCCGAAGCTTATAACAAAGCCGTCATCGCCGTTACCGTGCAGCCGTGCGTACGGAGCGTCCTCGCCGAGCACCTCGCCGCATTCAAGCGTCTTCTCAAGCGTGTTGTCGCTGCCGTAGATGTAAATGAAAGTATCGGCGTCCTTCTGTGTGAGCACGCCTTTCTTGCCGTAGCTGAGCATCGCCGCGCTCTGCACGGTCTCGTCCTCCTGCGGAGTGAAGCTGAACTCCTGATAGTCGGCGAACTTGCCGTCAGTCACAAAGCCGCTATAGCCGCCGTCGCTGAGCTCGCCGAACACGAGCACTCCTCCGCCGCTTCCCTTGCTCATGGTAACTACCCGCGAGAAATAGTCAGCCATTCCGATAGTCGCCGCTTTGTAGCTTCGGAGCTGTACCGTTTCCGAGACTGAGCTCTCCGTTTTGCCGTCCGCGCACGCGGTCACGCCTCCGCAGAGCACCGCCGCCGCACATAATAATGCCATTGTTTTTTTCATAATGACTCCTCCTTCGTAGTTTTATCATCAGATCTATAATCTTGTCAAGACTGCTCGCTGAGCATGAGGGATACGCGGTTCTGAATCCGCTTTGCGCACTCCTCCGCGGAGACTTCGCCCGAATCGAACGAGCCGTACTCTTCCATTATAATGCTGCTTATCTCATCGTCGGCACTTATCAGATTCGTACAGGTGCTGATATATTCCTTCAGCTTTGTGATGTCCTCGTCGGTGATATCAACTCCAAATTCTACGCTGGCATGAGTCTGTCCTGATTCATCCGTCCATGTAGTGTGCTGTGAGCGGTACTGCCCGTCGATAAGCGTTTGCTCGAAGCTGTCCTTGCGCGTATGGAAGAAGCTTTCGGTTTGCAGATAGCTCCGCAGGAAATCGTCGCTCATTATGAAGTTGACGTAGTCCCAGCCGCCCTCCATACATTTTCCTGTTTTGAGCACGGAAAAGATATTGTCATTCTGAGCGCTAAAACTGCTTTTCGGGTCATCCGACGGAGTAGCGAGGTACACAACATCATCGCTGCTCAGACCTCTTTGTTCACGGATATCGCTCAGCATAAACAAACCGCCTATAGAATCTCCGTCTATGAGAGACTTCTCGTTTGCGACCGAATGCATTACTTCTGTGCTGTATATATACTGCTCCTCATCAGACATGGATGCGTTGAATTCGTCCCAGTCTCTCTCGGGTGCAAGGCGGACAGTATGTGTGAACTCCAGCAGCTTTACGAATTCGGGCGAATCGAACCAGCACTCCGCGTTGTCGAAGTCTACCCACGCGGAGAGGTCGCCTGTGACGAAGTTCGCCATTACCTGTTCGTGACGGAACAGCCAGTCTCCGCCGAGAGTCATATCCTTGGGCATATTCGACGCAATATCAATGAATTCGTCCATTGTGACATTGCCGTTAGGGAAGTATTTTTTCTTGCCGAGCAGCACGGGAAGAGTGAAGGTCTGGCTCATCATATACAGCCCGTCTTTGTACTTGTACGCCTCGACCACATTGTCGAGGATATCGTCCTCATTGAAGCCGCCGTACTGCTCCGAAAGCTCGTTCATATCAGCGAGCGCGCCGAGGTTGTAAAGCCTCGTCATATCGCGTCTGCCGTTTATGACGATGACGTCTGGGCTGTTTCCGCCGAGGATATCCGTCGAGAGCCCTTCAAGTCCGCTCGTGAAGTATTTCAACTCGCCCTCGTAGCTGTCGCTTTTTTTGTTGTACTTCGCTATCATTTCCTCATGGTTTTTCGACCAGCGGGCATCCTTCGAGAGCACGCCCACCGTGTACTTCTCCCTGTTCTCGACGTAGTCATCGGGACGCACCGTCAGCAGTGAAAAATACGTGCCTGCATCGTCTCCACCGTAGAGAGCAAACTTGCCCTCTCCCACGTATGCGAGAGCGTATATCTCCATGAGAGTTAGGTGCGACTCAACAAAGCCGAGCACCTTAACGACCTGCCCGTCAGCCGTCAGTCCGAAAATACCGTCCTGCAAAACGAAGAACGCCTTGTAGTCCCCCGCGCCCGTGAATATACCCTGACTTAGGCGCAGAAACTCGCCGTATTTCGTCATCTCGACAGGGTCACGGAGGCTCTTGCCGTCCATATAGCAGAACTCCACATCCTTTGCGTGGATGTATCTTCCGTCACTGTCGATTCCATAAGCCTCGAAGGTCATGCCGTCGTCGCTGCTCTCAGAAACAGTGCCGTCCGCGCCGATGAGCCAGCGACCAGTCTGACAGCCGATTATCCAACCGTCGCCGTAAGGACAGAAGTGCGTCAGCGGCGCCTCATATGGCGTGATATAGTCGCCGAAGTCGGTCAGCTCGACCGCCGAGAGCTCTGCGCCGTCAACGTCAAATGTACGTATCTCGTAGCTGTATTCGCCCGTCTTGAAATGGTCGGGGTCGGTGAGCTCCTTGCTGAATTCGGCGTGGATAATGAACAGCGACATCGTTCCGTCGGCGGCTATGCTCGCGAGGGAGTTGAAATAGTCATCGCATGAGTACAGCTCCGTCGGCGCGGATGGCTTCATCTCCTCGTCGTAGTCGGCAAAGCTGAATTTGCCCGTCGAATCCCACAGGACGCGCGTGCCCTTATCCTCAACGTATGCCATGTCGAGCAGCGAGCCGAAGCCCTGCGGCTTCTCGGCACGCTCCTCCTTGTAGTTGGTCTGCGAGACGATGACTGCCTCGGGTGCGGTGCTCGATGAGCCGCCCTTTGACGTGCAGCCGACTGCCGCGAGCATGGTCACTGCCATAAGTAATGATAACAGCTTTTTCATAGTTAGTCTCCTTTCAGGTTCACGATCTCTCGCTTAAATACGTGGTTATGCGGTTGTCGAGTATCTCCGCAGCCTGCTCGGGAGTGCGCTCCCCCGCAAGCACGGGCTGATACTCCTCCTCAACGATGTCGAGGAGCTCATTGGGGAAATAAATGTCTATCTTCGCACTGAAAATGTAGTCGCGGAGCTTGTCCTTCAGCTCCTGCGGGAGATATGCCGTTATGTTGTCGTTTTCATTCGCACCGAGTACAGGCTTGTAGACCTTTCGGTTTATCGAGTTGTTGTAGTCCTCGCCGCGCTCGTAGTCGATATCGAAGAGAGACTTTATCGTTGGTATGCCGAGAGTTCCGTCGCTTGCACTTTTATCGAGCGGCTTTCTGTACTTGACGTAGCTGCTGACGAGCTTCCATGCGCTCTCTTTGTCGGAGCAGCCCTTGAGTATGCCGTACGGGCAAGTCTGACGGTAACGCCACGCTCTCGCGCCGCTGCCGTCATTGCTCGGCAGACCGACAATGGTGAAGTCCTCGAAGTTCAGATATCCGTAGCTCATCTCTGCGAGAGCACTATCAAAGCCATTGATATTCAACTGAAAGACGAGCTGTTCATCGCGAAGTCCGCGTGTGCTGTCATCGAAGATATGCTCCTGTATTTCCATTTCTGTCGCGCGCTCGTAATCGAACGCTCTTATGTCCTTGACGGGATGCTCTGCACAGAATCGGAGCACGTCCACGAAATTGCTGTTTGAAAAATCACAGGTGTTGTTTTTGAAGTCTATGCACTCGCACGCTATGTTTTCGAGCATATACGGCGCCAGCTGCTCGTTGGCGGCGTCAAGGAACTCCATACCCTCGGGTATATCCTCATAGAACTGCATAGCCTGCTCGGGAGTCCAGTTCGTGTACTCACCGCCGATGAATCTTGTCTTTGCGACGGCGGTACTGAGGAAGAAGCTGTCTATCACAGCAGGGAGCTCGCCGTCTACGGTCAGACCCTCGAGCACATTCGGCAGGAACTCGTCCCTCGTCAAGCCGCCGTACTCGTCCATAAGAGGAAAAAGGTCGGTCATTGCGCCCTTTCGGATATAGTTGTACATTTTCTCGGGAGGCGCAAACAGGATATCGGGAGACTTGCCCTGTATCATGTCCATGTCGAGCTGATGCGACGCTTCCTCATAGGTAGTGCCATCGGGACAGTAGTTGACTGTCTCGACCTTGAAATCGAGAGGGAACTTTGTATACGCCGCAAATTTAGGTGTGATGCTCCCGAAGCTCGCGACGGTGAGTACCTGTCTGCCGTCATCGGCGTACTGAACCTCGTTGAGCGTGACGCTGCCCTTCTTCCCCGAAGAGCACGCCGAAACGGCGCAAAGCATCCCTATAGTAAATGATAATGTTATAAGCTTTTTCATTGTAACTCCTCCTTTTTGCGGTGTCACACATAGAATTCCGCAAGTTTCTATAAACAAGTGATTTTCAGAGGCAAAAAAGACGAAGTTTCATAAAAAGTTCACATTTTTTCTCTGTTATTGCCAAACCATCATTTCAAAAATAGTGCATAATATACAACGGAGCCACTGGAATTTAAGTGGCTCCGAAAAATTTTCTTGATTTCTGTTACGTTTTGCTGTATCATCTACAATAGATATAGTGAAAGCCAATAAATGCATTTTGAAGCTTTAAGGCGGTGAGATGATGACGCATGAAGAATTCCGCAGAGAGCTGAAACGCTCCCCCGAGCAAGCTCACAGAGCTCTGTTCGAGACCTACTGCAACTACGTTTATACAATTGTTTACAACAGGCTCCGCAGCTGTGCAAGCCGCGAGGATATCGAGGAATGTGTGTGCAGCGTGTTCGCAGACGTGTTCGTCAGCTACGATACCGATAAGGACGTGAGCGGGGATATCTCGGGCTTTATCGGCACTATCGCACGCCGCAGGGCTGCTGCGCTGTACAGGCGGAGCTGCGCACGCGAGACCGACCTGCCGCTCGACGACGAGGCTTTGCAGCTCCCCGACTATGCGCAGGACACCGAGAAAATATCCGATGACGGCGAGCGCCGAAAAGTTCTGCTCGACACGATAGCAGAGCTCGGCGAACCCGATGCGACCATTATCATGCAGAAGTTCTACTACGGGCGCAGCGCTCGGGATATCGCGGGAATGCTGTCACTCACTCCCGAGAATATCCGCGTTCGCTGCTCGCGCGCCGTCAAAAAACTGAAGGGAATGCTCGAAAAATCCGACATTTCCATTTAGGGAGGGTCACATATGAAAAATGATGAACTTAACCTTGATCTGCTTGAAAATGCAGACGATAAAACACTAAAAAGGCTGTCAGAAGAGTACAGTGCGGTTACGGACAAGGACGTTTCCCGCCTGTACGTGAGAGCTGAAAAGCTCTATGATTCAAGAAAAAACGAACTCTGCCCTGAGCCGCAGGACACCGTTTCGGGAGTGGAGATATACCGACGTCCGCTGTGGCATAAGCTGCTTGCGGCGGCTTCTGTGCTTGTACTCGCTGCGGGAGCTGTCTCGGGCGGGGCTCTGCTGATACGTAATTTCAGCAGCCGTCCCGATGATTCGCTGACCGATATGACCGAACCCGAAACAGCCGCCTGCCAAAATATTGCTCCTTTCGGCGATATCTCCGCGGCAAGAGTACGTTTCACGGGCGCGGCTTACGTCCCTTACCTTTATGAAGCGACTGCCGAGGAGGTCAGCGAGCTCGCTGAGGCGTTCAATCTCGCTGCGTGGGAGGAGATACCCGCTGACACTCCGCTCGGAGCAGACGGCGAATCTGCCCTTGTTTACGTAAACTCGGACGGTCAGACCTTCAAACTTGTATTCTATCCCGACGGCACAGCCGACTGCGTTCATGATGACATCACGACGAAGTACAAGGTGTCCGAGGTGGCGGTGTCTGCCGCATACGAAGCTGTCAACTCCGAGAATATCTACGACAGGCTCATTCCTTGCAGGTTCGATGACCTCACCGAAGACGGCGTCTGGAAGAACAACGAAGCACTTCCCGAGAAACTGTTCGATGAGCCCGCTCTACCCGAGGAACTTGAGGGCAAGTACATCATCGACAACACGCCGCTTTACGATTTCGCATGGGATATCGAGGACGTCAGGAAAGACGCCGCTTATGCCGATAATATCATCATCGGCACCGTCGACAGCGTGAGCTTCAAGTCGCACGGCGGAACTGCCTACACGGCGATAGATATCATCGTATCTGAGGAAGCTGCTGGCAAAGTCAGCGCGGGCGAGCATCTCAGCTTGGGTATTCTCGGCGGCTATGTCTCCATGAAAGAGAAAATGAGTGACCCCGGTGTTCAGGCACACGCCTCCCCTGACGGCTCAGAGCTGAAAGACTACGACGTCGATAACACCTACTACCACGAGACAGTCGGCACGGGTCTGGTCCCGATTGTCGGCAGGGAATACGCTTTTCTGACACGCTCCGATGAAAACGGATGCAGCATCGTCGGCGAAGAATACGGTATACTCTACAAGTGCGACAACCTCTATATCTCGCACACAAGTATGGCATCAATAAACGAATTCTTCGACCTCGACGAACTGAGCTCCATGCTCGGCAAAGAGGACAGCCTCCGATAAATACAAAAGCCATAGGGAAGATGATTCTTCCTTATGGCTTTTTCTTTCGGATACGCTCACTTTTTCAGCAGTTTTGCAAGCTCCTGAAAGAGCTCGAGGTCGTTGTCGTTTATCTTTATGTTGGTTTTCATCGTCTGCCCCTGCGAGTTGGTGAGGGTCATCTCGATGATACTGTCCTTGTCTACTGCTCCGCCTACTGCTCCGAGAAACATCAGGAACTTCGGATGGTCCTGACAGAAGGTCTCGAACAACGGCTTGAGCTTCATCATTGCAAGTGGATTCATTCTTTATCCTCCTTAGTCGTTTCGTTTTTTTCTCACGGGTATCAGGCGTTTCAGTACAAACTGCGCGCACAGTCCCGTGAATAGTCCCGCAATACAGCCTGTGACTATGAGCGTCGGGTAGTGTACCAGCACCGCGGGCGACCTCGTAAGCACGAGCGCTGCGGATATTTGACCTGTATTGTGGAATATCGCTCCGAATACGCTGCACAGCCACAGCCAGTTCAGCGGTATGACCTTCTTCAGAAGCAGCATACCCGATATGCAGAGCAGTCCGCCTGCAAGACTGTATATTATCGCCGAAAAATTGCTGCTGAATATCGAGCCGAGCAATATCCTCGTAACAAGGAGCATCACGGCTTCATGCGCCCTGTAGCTGTACACGGCATAGACTGTGAATATGTTCGCGAGCCCGAGCTTGACCCCCGGGATACTCGAGAGGTCGGGCAGGCGGAGCTCCACGATGAATATTATCAGAGCCGCCGCTGTCAGCAGCGAGAGCTCGGTAAGTCTCCTCGTCTTCATGTCAGCCTCCGTTCTTCGGCGGGTCGATGTACTTGATGACGAGTTTGTGCGGCAGACATACGATAGGCACGCCGTCAGAGAGCTCGCCTGTCTTTACGCAGGTCTTGTCAGGGCAGTCTGCTTCGGAGATACGAATAGTGTTGCCCTCATCTATCTCGACGATATTGTAGCCGCCGTCGGGACTTTCTATGCGTATTTGCTGAGTCTGCTCGTCGTCGAAAGTCGCGAGGTCGAACGTGTAGAGTGTCTTGCCGTCCTGCGTTATCGCGACCCATGTACTATCAGACGGCAGCCGCAGATACAGCATTGCTGCAACAGCTCCAACGAATATCACTATTGCCGCCATGAGGCATATCTTCACGCCCTTAGTCACGCGCTATCACCTCCGAGGGCATATCGCTCATTATCTCAAGCTTGTCGGCAAGTCCATCCGTGTACAGGATTCGCGCGTCGTCCGTGACGAGAACGGCGTCAACTTCTGTATGCCCGTTCAGGTAAGTCTGTGCCTTTTCAGTACCCATGACGAACAGTGCCGTCGAGAGTGCGTCACACCGCAAGCCCTCGCCGCCGATAATGGTCACGGAGACAAGTCCGTTGTCCGCAGGATAACCGTCCGAAGGGTCAATGATATGCCAGTAGTTCCTGCCGTCGTCAGCGGTGAAGCAGCGCTCATAATTGCCCGAGGTCACGACCGCCTTGTCCGAAATACTGACCACACACATATTCTCGTCCGTCGTGAACGGGTCTTTGATGCCGACACGCCAGTCCGAGCCGTCGGGCTTGCTGCCGAGAGCCTGCACGTTACCGCCGAGGCTTATCATCGCCGACTTGACGCCGTTATCGCGAAATATCGCCATTATCTCGTCACCTGTGTAGCCCTTGGCGAGGGCTCCGAGGTCTATCTTGCTGTCAGCGGGTATCTGCACAGTTGAGCCGTCAACGCTGATATCCTCGCCGCTGACTCTTTCCAGCAGCCGTGCTATCGCCGCAGCGTCGGGTACGTGATACTCACCCGTGGTGAAGCCCCACTCTGTGAGCACGGGATATACGCTGATATCCAAGGCTCCGTCGGTGTCGCGCCAGTATGAGGCTCCAGCCCCTACGAGCAGAGCAGTGTCGTGCGAGACCTCGACCTCCGCGCCGTTTGCTCTGTTAATTCGAGCGATGTCGCTGTTCTGAGAAGTGACTGAGAGCTCGGCTTCGAGCTCGTGTATGCGCTCCTCTGCGGAATCAAGCGCTTTCGCGGCGCCATCTCCGTACGCCTTCATCGTCATGAAGGTGTCCATTGCGAACACATCGCGCTCGGCAGATTGAGTCGGCTGTAAAGACCTGCATGAGGTCGTGCATATCAGCACTGCAAGAAGCGGTGCGATAATAATTGAGTGTTTCAATTGCGTTCCTTTCAAGTTAGGATGATATAACTGATTGTTCAGTATAACGGGCGAACGATGTCCGCCCGTATTCTATTATTTTGCAAGCAACGACTTTCCTGTCATCTCAGCAGGCTGTGGAACTCCCATTATATCGAGCATCGTAGGTGCAAGGTCTGCGAGCACGCCGCCATCTGTGAGCTTGCCCTCTACGCCTACTGCGATGAGCGGCACCTGATTCGTGGTGTGTGCCGTGAACGGGCTTCCGTCGGGCTCCATCATCTTGTCGGCGTTGCCGTGGTCGGCTGTGATAAGCGCCGCGCCGCCCTTTGCGAGTATCTTGTCGACCATGCGTCCCACGCACTCGTCAACAGCCTCGACCGCTTTTACTGCGGCGTCGAATATGCCTGTATGGCCTACCATGTCGCAGTTAGCATAGTTGAGTATGATAACGTCATACTTATCGGAGTCGATAGCCTCGCATACAGCGTCGCATACCTCATATGCGCTCATCTCGGGCTTGAGGTCAAAGGTGGGCACGTCGGGAGACTTGATAAGTATCCTGTCCTCTCCCTCGAACTGCTTCTCTTCGCCGCCGTTGAAGAAGAATGTTACGTGTGCGTACTTCTGTGTCTCGGCGATTCGGAGCTGAGTCTTGCCGAGCTTTGCAAGATACTCGCCCATTGTCATGGTGAGCTGCTCGGGGGGATATGCAACAGACACATTAGGCATGGTAGCATCGTACTGTGCCATGCACACGAAGTTCACGGGGAAGAAACCGTTCCTGCGCTCGAAGCCCTTGAATTCGGGGTCTACGAAGGAGCGGGTTATCTGTCTTGCACGGTCGGGGCGGAAGTTGAAGAAGATGATGCTGTCGTCAGCCTTTATCTGCGCTCCGCCTGCAATAACTGTCGGGAGCATGAACTCGTCCGTAACTTCGTTAGCGTAGGAGTTCCTGATAGCCTGTACGGGGTCGGTCTCCTGCACGCCCTCGCCGTAAACAAGCGCTGCGTATGCCTTCTCGACTCTGTCCCATGCGTTGTCTCTGTCCATTGCGTAGAAGCGTCCCGAGATAGTTGCTATCCTGCCGAGACCTATCTTGCCGAGCTCTGCAACGGTCTCCTCCATGTACTCTGCCGCTGACAACGGAGGTACGTCACGTCCGTCGAGGAAGGCATGGATGTAGACCTTGTCGAGACCGTTCTTCTTTGCCATTTCAACGATGCCGAAGAGGTGCTCCATATGGCTGTGAACACCGCCGGGAGAGAGAAGTCCCATAAGGTGCAGAGCACTGCCCTTTGCCTTGCAGCTGTTCATAGCATCGAGGATAGCCTTGTTATTGAAGAAAGTGCCGTCCTTGATGTCCTTGGATATCTTGACGAGCATCTGGTAGACAATGCGTCCCGCGCCGATGTTGGTGTGACCTACCTCGGAGTTGCCCATCTGTCCGTCGGGCAGACCTACGTCAAGTCCGCTCGCGCCAATGAGTGTGTGCGGGCACTCGGCGAAGTATTTATCGAGGTTCGGCTTCTTTGCGGCAGCAATAGCGTTGCCGTATGTATCGGGGTTGTAGCCGAAGCCGTCCATGATTATAAGTGCTACGGGTTTTTTTGACATTTGAATTATCCTTTCATTCAAACTCAGGGGCGGAGTATCTCCGCCCGCTGAAATGTTTGTTGTTTAAGATCAGCCGTTTACAGCAGCCTGAACGATAACGTTGAAGTCCTCAGCCTTGAGGGAAGCGCCGCCGATAAGACCACCGTCGATGTTGGGCTTTGCAAGAAGCTCTGCTGCATTCTTTGCGTTCATCGAGCCGCCGTACTGGATAGTTACAGCGTCAGCAGTAGCCTGATCGAAGAGCTTTGCGAGCTGTGCACGGATGAATCCGCATACCTCCTCAGCCTGATCGGGGGTAGCTGTGAGACCTGTGCCGATCGCCCATACAGGCTCGTATGCGATAACTACGTTCTTTACCTGCTCTGCTGTGAGTGACCAGAGGTCGAGCTTGATCTGACGAGCGATTACTTCCTCTGTGATGTTGCACTCGCGCTCCCACTTGAGCTCGCCTACACATACGATGGGCTTGAGACCTGCCTCGAGAGCTGCAATAGTTCTCTTGTTGACCGTCTCGTCAGTCTCGCCGAAGTACTGTCTTCTCTCGCTGTGACCGATAACTACGTACTCAACGCCAAGCTCTGTGAGCATATCAGCGGAGATCTCGCCTGTGAATGCGCCGCTCTTCTCGAAGTGAACGTTCTCGGCACCGATCTTTACATTGCTGCCTGCTGTTGTGTTGATAGCTGTCTCAAGGTTTGTGAAGGGTACGCAAGCGATAACTTCAATCTTGCCCTCAGCGTTTGCTACGAGGGGCTTGATAGCCTCGAGAAGTGCCTTTGCCTCGGGACGGGTCTTGTTCATCTTCCAGTTGCCTGCGATGATTGCTTTTCTTAATGACTTGTTCATGGGTATTTTCTCCTTTATTTATGATTTACTTCTTTTTCTTGTGCTTGCCTTTTTGGCATTTCTCTTCCTCAGCCTCATATGTAACGGCTGAATTATTGCAGCCGACAGAGAAGCTTTTCTTCGGTGAGAAGATGAATCCGAGAACTATGCCGAGAAGGAAGCAGCATATGGCAAAAAGCCACATTGAAAGAGCATTCTTCTGAAGCTCTGCGGTAAACTCCTTGAAGGAGGCGCAGTCACAATTACAAGTTAACTTTTTCATAGTTTTTCTCCTTTATCGCAACAGGGGCGAATATTCCTATCCGCCCCGATCACTTTTCTTTTCAGAACACTGTTGATGCGCGGCGATAAACTATATGTTTATTATCCGTGCTTCTTACTTTTCAGCGATAGCTGCTACACCGGGAAGCACCTTGCCCTCGAGGTACTCGAGAGAAGCGCCGCCGCCTGTTGAAATGTGGCTCATCTTGTCTGCAAAGCCGAGCTGGATAGCTGCTGTTGCGGAATCGCCGCCGCCGATGATAGTTGTAGCGTCAGCCTCGGCAAGTGCCTCGCATACTGCTACTGTGCCCTTCTTGAGTGTGGGATTCTCGAAAACGCCCATAGGTCCGTTCCATACGACTGTCTTTGCGGACTTTGCAGCCTCTGCGAAGATAGCAGCTGTCTTGGGTCCGATGTCAAGGCCCATCTTGTCAGCGGGTATCTTGTCAGCGTCAACGTACTCAACGGAGATCTCAGCGTCGATGGGATCAGGGAAGGAAGCAGCAATAGCTGTATCAACGGGGAGAAGTATCTTCTTGCCGAGCTTCTCAGCCTTAGCGAGCATCTCCTTGCAGTAGTCGAGCTTCTCGTCATCAACGAGCGACTTACCGATAGAACCGCCCTGTGCCTTGATGAATGTGTAAGCCATACCGCCGCCGATAATGAGTGTGTCGCACTTCTCAAGGAGGTTGGAGATAACGTTGAGCTTGTCAGCTACCTTAGCGCCGCCGAGGATAGCCACGAAGGGTCTCTCGGGATCCTCTACCGCATTGCCGAGGTACTGTATCTCTTTCTGCATGAGGTAGCCTACAGCTGTCTCCTTAACGTAAGCAGTAACGCCTGCTGTTGAAGCATGAGCACGGTGAGCAGAACCGAAAGCGTCCATTACGAATACTTCGCCGTCAACGAGAGCTGCGAGCTCCTTGGAGAACTCCTCGCCGTTCTTTGTCTCCTCGTTGCCGCGGAAACGTGTGTTCTCGAGAACAACTATCTCGCCGTCCTTCATCTCGGCAACAGCCTTCTTTGCGTTCTCGCCAACTACTGTGTCGTCAGCGGCAAAAGTAACCTTTGTGTTTACGAGCTCTGCAAGTCTTGCAGCAGCGGGAGCGAGAGAGAACTTAGCCTCGGGTCCGTTCTTGGGCTTGCCGAGATGTGAGCAGAGAACTACCTTCGCACCGTTCTCAACGAGCTTGTTGATAGTGGGAAGTGCAGCCTGTATACGGTTGTCATTCGTGATAACGCCGTCCTTCATGGGAACGTTGAAATCTACTCTTACGAGCACCTTTCTGCCCTTTACGTTGATGTCTTCTACAGTCACCTTGTTTAATCCTGCCATTGGTATGACGTCCTTTCATTTTAAAATAAACGATTTCAGTAGGTTGTTAAAATCATAACGATTATACCAACACTACTATATTGTACACTATTTCAAGTTTTTTTTCAAGTCTTTTCCTATATTTTTTTCTTAATATTATGTTAAGAGCGCAACATTCGCACAATTATCGGTCAGAACAGGCGGAATCCCTCTTGACAACCGCGCCTCATCGTGCTACAATAGCACCATAGCAGATTTTGTCGTTTTTTGTCGGGAGGAATGCTCTATGCCTAAATGTTTGAGGATCATACCGCGGGCAAAGCTCACCCGCATCGCTGACCTTACCAAAAGCACTCCCGAATGGAATGAGCATCTCAAGCTGCTCTCCGCAGAGGGCTGCCTCTGCATTATGCAGGGCGAGGACGACCCTCCCGATAAATTCTACCTCGTACTCTTCGATTACCCAAACCGCTTCCGCAGCTTTTCGGGCGAGCTCGAGGAGACAGACAGTGAGATAAGGCTCATTACCAAGGATACAGGCTACGTTTTTACTGTGACAGACTTTGAAATGACCAAGGAAAAAGGCGAGTTCCTCCGCGGACAGCTCAGCTCGCTGCTGACACTGCTCGAGGCTGAAAACGCTATCAGCAAATATCTCAATAACGATAATACTAATGATAACAGGTGATACCAATGAACATACTTGAAGAACTTTCCGCTGCTACCCGTGAGCGCGTCGAGACCTCGAAGCGGCTCATTTCTGCCGATGAGATGAAGTATATGGCTCTGTCCATGCAGGACGATACGTTCGATTTCGAGATCGCCCTCTCCAAAAAAGGGCTCTCGTTCATAGCCGAATGCAAGAGAGCTATGCCTACGATCGGGACCATAGCCGAAGGTCACCACATCGTGGATACAGCCAATGAGCTTGAAAATGCCGGCGCAGACTGCATTTCAGTCGTTACCGAGCCAATAGGCTTCAACGGCTGCCGTGACCATCTCCGCCTTATCGTAAATGAGGTATCCATCCCCTGCCTCCGCAAGGAAGCTGTCGTGGACGAATACATGATCTATGAATCAAAGATAATCGGCGCTAAGGCTGTGCTGCTCATACCTTCACTTATCAGCGACGATGATTTCAGAAGTTATATCGCTATTTGCGATTCTCTCGGCTTATCGGCATTTGTCGAGTGCTGCTCCGAAGAGGACATCAAGCGCGCACTCTCGGCGGGTTCACGCATAATTACCGTAGACAATCGTAACCTCACCGACTTCTCAATAGACCACGAGAGATGCATTCGTCTGCGTGACACTGTTCCGTCGGACGTTATCTACGTAGCGGAGGGCGGTATCTCCACTCCCGAGCAGATTGCCCGTCTGCGTGAGGTGAACGTTGACGCCGTTATCGTCGGCACCGCTCTCATGCAGGCTGAGGACAGAACTGCAAAGCTCCATGAGCTGAAAGGCAGAAGATAATATTATCCGACAAATATAAAGGGCGTGATGAAGTTCATCACGCCCTTTATATTTGAATGGAGAAGTAAAAGTGTTGTCAGCTTAGTATCCAGTTGACGGTCTGTCCGTCGTACAGCTCTTTCGGTACCTTTATCTGCTGTAGGCACACCGAGAGCATATCTTCACTTGCGCCGCCATCTTTTTCGCGGCTTGACGTTACTGTAACGGAACAGCCGTCCTCGGAGTATTCGGCATTTTCAACGGTGATGCAACATTTTCCGCCGCTTGTTTGCAGCTGACAGTTCATAAGGAGAACGTTCTGCGTGAAGAAGCCATTGTAGGACTCGAGATATTCCGTCACAAGGTCTTTCCGCAACACCTTCGAGAGGTACTCCTCAAGCTCAGCCGATGAGGTGATAACTGCCGAATAATCGCCATTTTCAACTATGTCCCAGACCTCCGGCTTCATATCGCTGCCCGTGTCGCAGTACCAGTCGGTCTTCGCGGAATAAACCAGACTTGCGGGCTGTGCAGGCTCGGGCTGAGGATCATTGCACGTCCATACGACCTTCTGACCCTTGTATGCCTCCTTGGGAAGCTCGATAGCTCCCACACATACGGACATTATATTCGCTGCTGCATATGTATAGTCAAACCCGGCATTGACGGTTATCGTGTCGCCGAATCCAACGCTGCCTATGTAAAGGCACGGGCTTGCTCCCGAGCGCTGCTCAATTACGTTCATGAAGAGGACTTTTTCAGCGAAGTATTTGTCATCGTACAGCTTAGCGTACTCTGCGATCTTCTCATCGGTGCAGACCTCGGTGAGGTAAGCCGTGAGCTCATCTGTGCTCGTAATAACACCTGAATATCCCATTCCGTTCAGCTTATCGCGGTTCTCCTTCCTGAAGCCCGTGTAGCCGAATGTATAGTCTACCCTTTTCTTGTAGGCAGGAAAATCGGAATCTCCAAAGGGAGAAGCAACGTTTGTGCTTATCCACCACTCCACTGCCTGTGTCTCGTACTCCGACTTCGGAAGCACCACCTGTGCCATGCAAACCGACATGACCGCTTCGCCGACCTGCGGGTCTTCCCATTCGGCGTATATCTTTATCTTTTCGCCGACTTCTACGCCGTTTATCGTGAAGAGAGGACGGGCACACATACTCTGCGGGAGAGTATTGATGAAAAGTACATTCTCCGCAAAGAACGCCTCATCGTACTTCTCGGCGTACTCGGCTTTTTTCTCATCGGTGCATATAGACGAGAGGTAGATGTCGAGCTGCTTTGTGGTCGTGATGACCGAATTGAAGCCGCCGCTTATCCTCTGCCATATCCCGTCTTTGAAGCCGTCATGATTCATAGTCCAGTCGACGCTCGCCTTGTAGACGGGGACTTCCGTGCAGGTGGGAGGTTCAACGTCGTAGTGCTCGTTGCACGTCCATACGACGGATCGTCCGTCATAGGCTTCCTTTGCAAATACGACCTGACCGAGACATACCGACATCACGGCTATCTCGGTTATCTCCCGCGCGTACCGTGTATTGACCGAGATATGATCATCGCTCATGTCAAGGCTGTCTATCGACAGGGCGCACTCACCGCCGACGCTCTGTGATATCGCATTCATAAACAGCACATTATCGACAAAGAAGTCCTCGTTGTATATTTCCGTATACTTCGTGATATTCTCTTCCGTACATATCTCGGAAAGGTATGCATAGAGCTCGTCTGCGCTCGTGATGACACCCGAATATCCGTCCTTTATCTTGCTCCAGATATCGTCCTTGAAGCCGCTCTGTCCCATTGTCCAGTCCATTTTTGCAGTATAGAATGTCATGCAGGCGGTCTCGTTTGACTCGCTTTTCAAAGAGTCGCGCACCAACAGCTCACGGGCGTCTTTTGCGGTGACTCCCGCTCTGCCGTCAACATCCGCATTGACGAGACCCTGCGGTGACAGACCATACTTGTCATGGTTTGCGATGTGTTGGAGAATAGCAACGGAATCAGCCAGTGTAGCCTTCGTGTCGAGGTTTGCGTCGCCTTTGAGGCAGCTGATGCTTGCTGTCGGGTCAACACTTATCCCGTATGACGTAATAGTGTTAATTGCTCCCATGCAGCAAACAGCCGCAGTGATAATACTTAACATCTTCTTTTTCATACCTCTCACTCCTTTACATTTACATAGTTTGCCAATATATCCAGTAGCCGTCATATCCCTCGAATTTGAGCACAATGGGGTAGGCGCCTGCCTCAATTCCTGAGACAAATTCATAGATCTGCACATTGCAGCTGATAAGGCTGTCGTCGGAGACGAACACAGTCGAGTCTATCAGCTCGCCGACTTCCATAGACCTTGCTTCCCAGCCCTTTGTGGTGTATGTTTTTTTGTTGTACTCCAAATAGCTGAATCTTTGGTACACTTCAAGTCTCTCTGCCAGCGTTGGTGATGTCGTTGTTACTGCCTGACTTGTGCCGACCGTGACAACGACCTGCGTCATCACAGGTTGCGTGGTCTCCGCTATTTCGGGAAAAGGCGACACAGTCGCGGCGGTTGTGGTGGTCACTGTCTTAAGCTCTGTTTCGTCGCGGATATCGTCGTGGGTTTGCGTAGTTTCCGCTGTTGTTGTCGTGTGTGCCGCTGCCGTGGTCGGGGAGCCTGATGAGGTCGTCGAGCGAGCCGAAGTCGAAGTCTCGTCAGCCTCTGATGTTACTGTCTGAGTGGTCGCTGTCTGCACTGATGTAGTGCTCGGCGCGGACTGAGCTATAGTGCTCGGCATAGTCGGAGTGTCGTCAGACTCGGAAGGGGCTGTCTCTGTCTCAACTATGATTCCGCTGTCAACAGGGTGCGGCTTTTCGGGCGTTGTGAGCTTCAACGCGGCAAATATGAGCCCGAACATACACGCCGTCGCCCCCACAAGAGCCGTCCTTTTTATGATGATCTTTCTTTTGTTTTTCTTCTCGGCATAGGCGTCACGTATCCTGAATACGGCGTCAGCCATCTCTTTAGAACTCTTCATAGTGAAAGCCCGCCCTTTCCAGTTTTGACTTCAGTGACTTCTTCGCTCTGTACAGCAGGTCGCCGACCTGCCGCTTCGACTTGCCCATGACCTGTGCGATACCGTCTGTGTCGAGTGCTTCAAAGTACATCAGATACAGAACCTGATAGTAGTCGGGAGCAAGTTCCTTCATACTCCTGTGGAGCTCGATATTTTGCTCTGTTCTCAGATGCTCGCGCTCGACGTCGGTGCCGTCCGAAAGCGTGATGTACTCGTCTATAGGCTGCTCCGAGAAACGCGATCTGTGGCGCTTGAGGTAGTTGCAGGCAGAGTTGCGGGCTATGGCATAGAGCCATGTCTTGAACGAGCATTTTCCGCTGAATCGCGGCTTCTTCACTGCCAGCTTCACAAATGTGTCCTGCACTATGTCCTCTGTCTCGGCGGAATTCCTTACGATACCGTTGATATACAGTGTCAGTCCGTTATAATATATGTCGATTATCTCTCTGAGTCCATTATCATCACCATCAAGGAAACGGCGGTAGCGATCCGCATCGTTGCCCATAGATTTCCTCCTTCGCGTGTGCTGCAAACTTGCTTCTGTTTATTAGACACAGCTGTCAGTGATTTTTCGCAGACATTTTTTTCATTATACATTTTTTCTCGGAGAAATGCAACAGAAAAACGATGTTGACAAACCATTTTTATCAGTGTATAATGAGGTAAAACAGGAGGGATAGCATGATACGTAAAATTGACAGAAGCGAGTTCCCTGTGTGCGCTGACATCATACGCAGAAGCTTTATGACAGTTGCCGACGAGTTCGGCTTTACACCCGAGAATGCGCCCCGCTTCGCAGCCTTTGCGACTACAGCGGAAAAGCTGCGTGAACAGCTCGATGAACAGCACCGCCTTATGTATGTGTACTGTTCCGATGACAGGATCGTGGGATTTTATTCGCTGCTCATGCGCGGTGAAAACGAGTGCGAGCTCGGAAGCCTCTCGGTGCTCCCCGACTACCGTCACAAAGGCATAGGAGAGGAGCTCGTAAGGAACGCTATGGATACTGCACGCAGCTGCGGCTGCAAGGTCATGAAGCTAAGCATAGTCGAGGAGAATACCGTCCTCCGCCGCTGGTACGAAAGCCTCGGCGCTGTCCATACGGGTACGGAAACGTTTGATTTTTTCCCGTTCACCTGCGGATACATGAGGATAGAACTCTGATTTTTTGCTTGACATTCACTGTGAGCTGTGCTATAATACTTACAGAATTTCAGGAGAGGTGAGAGGATGAAAAAATAATTCACTTTTGAACGCATCAATATCTTTTACAGTGTATGCATGGGCATATGCTGTTGATTTGTGCTGCCAAAAGTGGATTATGTTCTCATAACCTCTTTTTGCTTTTTCATATGATATCTGCGGGCATATGGTCATTTCCTCCCCCGCTCTTTGAGGTTTCTCGGAACATAACGGAACTGTTTGGCAGCAATCAGTTCCGTTTTTGTTTTCGGAACACATGAAGGAGGAATGCTTATGTCACAAATAAGAGCAGATAAACTTACTTTCAGCTATGACGGTTCCGCGGAGCCCGTATTTGAAAATGCCTGCTTTACGCTCGATACCGACTGGAAACTCGGGCTCATCGGCAGAAACGGCAAAGGCAAGACCACGCTTCTGCGGCTGCTGACGGGCGAACTCTCGGGCAAGGGGACACTGGTGTGCTCGGTACCTGTCGCTTACTTCCCCTACCCTGTCACTGCTGAGCAGATGAAACTGTCCGCTGCCTGCTTTGCAGAGGAGCTCCGCAGCGGCTGCGAGCTTTGGCGCGTGATATGCGAGCTCTCCGAGCTCCGTGAAGATGCGGATATACTGTATCGTCCGTTCGACACGCTAAGCTTCGGACAGCGCACGAAGGTGCTTCTCGCGATACTCTTCTCGGGCGAGAACGACTTCCTGCTCATCGACGAGCCGACTAATCATCTCGACGCGCGGGCACGTGAGAACGTGCGGCAGTACCTGTCCTCAAAAAAGGGCTTCATTCTTGTCTCGCACGACCGCGACCTGCTCGACGCCTGCACTGACCACATCCTCGTGCTCAACCGCAAAACGATAATGGTGCAAAGCGGAAATATCTCGTGCTGGCAGGAGAATCAGCAGCGCCGCGACCAATTCGCCGAGGCTGAAAATGAAAAACACAGAAAACAGATACGCAGACTCCGTCAGGCAGCAAAGCGCACCGCAGAATGGGCTGACAAAAGCGAGCGTTCAAAGATAGGATTTGACCCCTTAAAAGAGCCCGACCGCTGTATCAGCACGCGCTCTTATATAGGTGCAAAGACCAAGAAAATGCAAAGCCGCGTGAAAAACACGGAGAACCGCATTCAACGTGAGATAGCCGAGCAGGAAGGTCTGTTGCAGGACATAGAGGAGATAGCGGAGCTGAAAATGTCTCCGCTCGAGCACCACAAGGAAACTCTCGTAACACTGCGGGACTGTTCCTTGAAGTATGATGGCGCGCCTGCTCCGATGTTCAGCGGACTGACCCTCACCGTCAGACGCGGAGAGCGCATTGCTCTGCACGGCTCGAATGGCTGCGGCAAATCTACGCTCATGCGAGTTATCCTGCATCGGGCGGGTGCGCTCACGACCGACGATGACCTGCTTGTTGACGGAATATGTGAGACTGCATCGGGGCTTATTGTTTCCTATGTCCCGCAGGACGCCTCGTTTCTGAAGGGCTCTGTCCCCTCCTTCTGCGAGGAACGCAGACTCGACCGAAGCCTCTTCTGCACAGTGCTACGTCAGCTCGACCTCAGCCGCGCTCAGCTCGCCAAGGATATCTCGGAATACTCGGCAGGGCAGAAGAAAAAGGTGCTGCTCGCTGCAAGCCTGCTTACTCCCGCGCACCTTTACATCTGGGACGAGCCGCTGAATTTCATCGACATCTTCTCGCGTATGCAGCTGGAAAAACTGCTCGATTCCTACCGCCCTACCATGCTATTCGCAGAGCATGATATCCGCTTCCGCAATAACATAGCCACAAGAACTGTCAGCCTCTGAGAGCTGACAGAATAAAAACATCTTTACGCAAAACAGCGGCACCCGAAATTAGTGTGCCGCTGTCTTTTTGTTTGGTATGAGCGTTTTATTAAGGAGTTTCCTCGGCTGGGAAATAGTAATCGAGCAGCAGGTTCACCATACGTGAATAGCTCTTGACGCCGTCCTCGACTCCGTTGAGCTTCATGCTCGTATCAGAGGCCGACTCGGAAAAGGCGCTGACTGTCTCGGTATCGAAAACCTCTTTGTCCTCGTTATCCTCCCAGTAGTTGTCGGGGAGAAAACGGAACCAGTCGTTCGCCACCTGCGGCGATACCTTGTCGGTCAGGTCAAAGCCTGACTGTACGTCGTTTTCGTATATCTGATTTTGTACATACTCCAGTGCGTCAAGGCAGCCGCTGTACTTCACCTGCGGGTCATCACTGCCCTGTGTTGCCACAAACGAAATGAAGTTCGCCTCGTCCTCCTGCATGAATCCTTTGAGGTGAGCGTACTCGTGACAGATGACCTCTGGCTGTATCTCTGGTACCATGTCCGCGTTGTAGGTGGACTCCATCGAAAACGGGAAGTACATCCCCGCCGTGCCCGTCTGGCTCATAAAGTATGAGAACATTATCGGCTTGGGTCTCGGATAGTAGCCGCGAAGCTGCGGGTACTGCTCCGACGCCTTCTTCATCGCCTTTTTGCACTCGGTCGTGACGTCTATGGTCAGTACAAAACGGTCATTTTCATCGCGCGGAACCTGCTGTGCGAGATCGTTTGCCTCGTCGATGAGAAGGGAGTAGAGCTGCTTGAGCTCCTCGTTATCATGCTCCTTCGCTGTGAAGTAGCGCTCGGAAAAGCGCGTACAGCCGTAAAGTGTGAAGCAGTTCAGGGACTCCGTCACCATAACAAAGGCGAGTATCCACATCACTGTCGATACCGATACCGAGGCGACCGTTCTGCGGGACTTTTTCATAAATATCAGCATTATTATCATCACAGGTATGCCTACAAAAAACAGCACAAGCGCCGCAACTATCATCAGCTCGCCCACCGATATCGGCAGCAGTCCGCTGACGAAAACATAGGGAGTAGATATGTACGGGAAGATGTATGCGGCGTAGAAATCAGCGAAGGTCTGTGAGAGCCTGCCTGCGGCTGTCAGCAACACCGCCGCTCCAATGAGTATCAAAGGGATAAGGTAGCGTTTTTTCATTTTTTCACCTTTTATTAGGGCAATACCGCACAAAGCTTGTGCTGGAGATGCGCCGACAGATTTTTCGTCAGATTGTATAGAAATTCCGCAGGCATACTGACGTATGTCAAGGGATTTCTGTGCAAGATGACGGGAAATATGCAAGCATATCCAGTACAAAGCCTTCAGGCGGGCTTTGTGCGGTGTTGCCTTAGATTAATTCAAGTTTTATCCTGTTCTGACCTTTATGACGCTCCCTAATGAAAGAATGACCAACGGAAGCCACAAAAATACTGTCAATATACAGCAGCATATAAGCAGAGTTGTTTTTTTATCAGCATTATCATTCCTATCAGTGATACGAATCGCAGAACGATAAGAGGAGATGCAAATATTCCAAGAGAGGCAAGTATACATAAATATGTATATATAAATTATTCCATACCGAACACCTGTAGTTTTCTGTCGCCTTTTGGATAGATCCTGATTATACGGCTGAGCAATTGTTATGTTTATTATAAAAGAAAAAGCCGCCCTTGTCAAGGAAAAGGACGGCTGTAAAATATTGTCAGTCGCTGAAACTGTGCGTGAAGTAAAGCCCGCCGAAAAGCCTGTACATAAGCTTTGCAAGGTATTCCTCGTCGGCGCGGCAGCCCGTCAGTACGTAGTTCTTCGCTATGCCGTTCATTCCGCCTGCGATGAAGTCAACGAGGTAGACGCGGCTGTCCCCCGTAACGTCGCGGAAGAAGTGTTCGCATTCCATGAATGAGCTGTACTGTGCGTCGTACAGGAAATGCATCATGCCGTTCCTGACGAGGAGCTCGAGCAGGTGGCGGTGCTCAACGATGAATGTGCTGTAGTGCCTGCAGAAGAGGTTGAAGCTCGCCGAGCGGCAGCCGCGGTCGTTGTCCTCGGGCACAAAGCAGCAGCTATTGCGTATGGTATATGCGATGACATTTTCTTTTGAGCCAAAAAGTGAATAGAATGTCTGGCGCGAGACATCTGCTTCCTTACAGAGGTCGCTGACCGATATCTCGGCAAACGGAGTGTTTTCAAGGAGACGCAGCATCGCATCTCCTATGAGCTTCTGCGAGAACAGGGCTGTTTTGTTGGTGCCTTTGTACATTGACAAAACCCTTTCATATGTAAAAGTTAAAAAATGTCCTTGACAAATGTCAGACTTCATGTTATTATTATAACAACAACTTTGACAAATGTCAAGTTGTGCTAAGATCATATGGAGGTTCAAAAATGGCAGAACAGGTTACAAAGGATACCAAAATAGGCGAGCTTCTCAGAATAGACGCAGACGTTGCTCCCATTCTTCTGAGCATCGGTATGCACTGTCTCGGATGTCCCGCTTCCCAGAACGAGACTATCGAGGAAGCAGCGGCTGTACACGGCGTAAACGCAGACGAGCTCGTAGCTGCTCTCAATGAGAAGATAAACGCTTGATCATCCGATAAAGCCGTTTCATTTATTCATTGCATTGCTTTAGGATAATTGCAGAGGAGGACTCTTTTTTACAAAGAGTCCTCCTCATTTTTTATATATGTTTTTCGGTTATACAGTTTTATGCTATCAGCCGATAACTTCCTTTCTCAGGGCTGCAAGGTCGAAGGTATCAATACGTCCGTCCTTTACCATATCGGCATTTACTATATTGACCTTCTGTCCGAGAACGTACTTATTCAGCGTTGTAAGGTCTGCAACGCCTACGCTGCCGTCGTTGTTATAGTCGCCTCGGAGTATGGACACCCCGCCGATGTAGACTGCCTTGACAGTTACATTGCCCGCTGCCTTGAAGCTTATCGTCTGAGAAGTCTTGCTGCCCGAGGTAAGCTCTGCACCCGTTATCTCCCAGTGGTCGAACTCAGCGCCCTCGAGAGGCTCTGCCGTCGCAGTCATATCGTAGTCGGAGTGGTACTTGCCCGTCCAGCTCTCCTCGTTGAGAGTCAGCGTATTGAGCTTTACGCTGCCCTTTGATGTATCGTTCTGAACTGTCACTCTGCTGAGCTCGCCCGTCAGCGAAGCAGCCTGCTTGAGTGTTCTTACCGCATTATCATATCTGCTGTTGTAGAATGAAGAAACGGTGTTTGCCTCCTGCTGGAACTTGCCAGCGCCATGTGTCGTGAACGCGAAGCGCGTATATGTGTCGGTAACAGGTTCGCTGTACTTGGTAAACTTGTTTATCTCGGCTGATGTCTTTTCGGTATCAAAGTTATAGTTAGCGATATCCATAAAAGTTCTCGAGAAGTCAGAGGCAAACTGCTTGTCGCTCATGAGCTTCGTGAAAGCCTTGCTGAGAGTATCGGTATTCTGTCTGATACGGCTGAAGCTGTCAGCACCTGCGGAGTTCTGCTGTGTACCGTACATACCCTGTCCGAGCTCGGTATCAAAGAGGAACATACGCCATTTTCCGTCGCTGTAGGGATTTTCGAGGTCGACAGCCTTCGAGCGCCATACAGCCACGTTGTTCTGCGGCCAGTCGGAGTTGGCGATGTATATCTCAGATGCGAAATAGTCCATGAAGCTCTGAATATCGACCTTCTGAGCAAACTGTTCGTAGTTCACGCTGCCGTTGACAACGTCGTTGAGGAGCCTGTCCCAATCCTCGAGGTCCTGATCTGTGCCTTCCTCGAGCTCATTGTTCTTGATGATGGCAACATCGCTCTTCTCAATGCCGTAGTGGGACTTGATGTAGTCGTCGCCGACCTTCTCGGTTATCTGATAGATGCCCCAGAACTCGCCGTCAATGAAGAGTATGCACTCGCTCATCGCCTGAGTAGCCATATTCCTGTCTGAAACGAGCTGCTGGTTTACAGTATCGCGGAAGTAGAATCCTCCCGCATCGTTTCCGCCGTTTCTGATGACGATATTCTCGAACTTCTTGATAGTCTTGCCGTTCTTTGCCTTGGTAGCCGTACCGTCAAAGAAGTCGTATTCGAGCTCTGATTTGCCGTAATCCTTGCGGGCATAGATAGTGAAGCTCTTCTGTACGGAGTTGCGGCTCGCGGCGCCCTTGATGCGGATGCCGACGTCCTGCTTGACTACGGACTTTCCGCTGTCGAACATCTCAAAGCTCGCAACGCGCTCCCACTCTCTGCCCTTCTGGTTGTAGTTGGCGGGTATCTCCCAGGGGTTGATCATATTGAAGCCCCAGCCGCCGCCTCCCCAACCGGGGATCTGCCAGCCGCCCGGACCCTGACCGGGACCTCCGGGCTGACCGGGCTGCTGTTGCTGTTCCTGCTGATAGTCGTCGTAGGTCTTGCCCCTGACGTAGATCCCCTGTTCATAGCCGAAGAGGTTATCGGGGTCGGTAACGAGGGATACGACCTTCATATCCTTATAATATCCCGTGGCAGTCTTGCCGACGAAATAGGTCTTTGTTACGGGTGCGCTGACGCGTCCTGACGAGTCGACCGCTACCGCACGTACAACCGCTGCCTTGTCGATAAGCTCGCGCGGAGCAGTTGCGCCGCTCGCACTGATATCGGTCTTCATGCTGAGACGGTTCTCGGTGTTGCTCATATCCTTTATTTCTATCGGACCTGTATACTTTGTCGATTCCGTGGTCGGGTCGCTGCCGTCGGTGGTGTAGTAGACCGTCGTTCCTTCGGGGGCTGTGATAGTGAGCGAGAAGCCGCTGTCAAAGAAGCCGCTCTCCTTTGAGAATTCGGGAAGCCTTACCGCATTTGAACCCTCGGGAGCCGAGTTTGCCTGTCCGGGAGTGCAGCTGAGCACATAGTATTCGCCGCTGCCGTCAGGGTACTGACCATATGAAGTATCGGTCGCAAGAGCATCAAAGGTGAGCGTATCGACTGCTGCACCCGATGTATCACTGAGGATGAGAGTCTCACCGCTTGCTGACATACCGAACGGGGCTATCTTGCTGTCATTGAGAGCGGCGTTGCTGTCGCAGTAAACTACAAGACTGCCCTTTGCGGGAATAACGCTTCCCGACGGGAACTTGTACCTGAACGGCTCGTTCTCCTTGTCGGAGAGGCCGTAGCCGCTTATGTCGACGGACGAGCCTGAGCTGTTATATATCTCTGCCCAGTCGTAGAACTGACCGTCGGGAGCAGGATTTTTTGTGTTTTTGGCGCAGACCTCGTTGATGGTCACTGCACCTGCTGCGTCGGCGGGTACTATGGGTGCTGTGCCTATCAGACCCATTACCGCTGACAGGCTGACTATGCCTGCCGCAGCACGCTTGAAGAATCGTTTTTTCATTAAAAAGTCCTCCTTTTCATTTTTACCCATTCCGCTGACAAAGCGGGAACAGGCATAAAGGTGTAACTTTCCCCTTCATGTTTTTCTATTTCCCCTTCACTCTTTCTATATAGTAAAATCATAACACAAAACACACAAATTGTCAATATTATTGATACAATTCCGCAATAATTGGCATAAAGAATGCTCCCTATGATAAATGGGAGCATATCTCATACATTTATTCATTTCCATCACGGAGCTTTTTTGCTCTGACGATGCTGAACACTATCATTGCTGCACTTATCACTGCGGCAGCGATCCACACTAAAACGTCTTCACGTATTATCGCCCCGAGTCCTGCCATCGGACTCCACAGCAGGATAACAACGGGTATGAACCGGTCAGCAAGAAGCGAGATGTGATGCTCCATTCGGTCAAGATGATATATGTCACAGCTGATGTTACATAAGTCACTGCTTTTTATCAGACTTGACATTATTTTCTGATTTTTAACACTGTTTCTACACTTTTGCATAAAAGTATTGCTTTTGCGTGTGAAATATGGTATCATCTGTTCATAAGCTGCGCCCAGGCGCATTAACGAGGTGAACGTAATATGAAGATTCTTTTGATAGGCGGTACGGGTACTATCAGCATGGCTATCACTCGGCTGCTCACCGAAATGGGCGAGGATGTGTATCTGCTCAACCGCGGAAACAGAAACAGCGGACTTCCCGAGGGAGTCAAGCTCATAAACTGCGACATATGCGACGAGAAAAAGACCGCCGAGGCTCTCGGAGATATGACCTTCGACTGCGTAGGCGAGTTCATCGGATTCGTGCCCGAGCAGGTCGAGCGCGACTTCCGCCTGTTCAGCGGCAGGACGAAGCAGTATATCTACATCAGCTCAGCTTCTGCGTACCAGAAGCCGCTGTCCGACTACAGGATAACCGAGAGCACTCCGCTCGCGAACCCGCACTGGCAGTACTCCCGCGACAAGATAGCCTGCGAGGAGTTTCTCATGAAACAGTACCGCGAGAACGGCTTCCCCGTGACTATCGTCCGCCCGAGCCACACCTATGACGAGCGCTCGGTGCCGCTCGGAGTCCACGGTGACAACGGAAGCTGGCAGGTGCTGAGGCGTATGCTCGACGGCAAGCCCGTCATCATTCACGGAGACGGCTCGTCCCTATGGACTATCACCCACAACAGCGACTTCGCGAAGGGATATGTCGGGCTCATAGGAAATATCCACGCGATAGGTCAGGCTTTCCATATAACCTCCGACGAAAGCGTTACGTGGGATCAGATCTACGCTATTATCGCGGACGCGCTCGGCGTGAAGCTCAACGCGCGGCATATCTCATCGGAATTCCTCAACGCTATAGGTCCGTATGATTTCGAGGGCACTCTCATCGGCGACAAGGCTAATACCGTCGTATTCGACAACTCCAAACTCAAACGCGCAGTTCCCGATTTCACGGCGACTGTCCGTGCAGATCAAGGCATACGCAGGACGGTCGAGTACGTGCTCGCACATGAGGAATGCCAAAAAGCAGACCCCGATTTTGACAGCTGGTGCGACAAGGTGATAGCGGCATACGACAGACTAACAAATGAACTAAAGGAGAAATAACTATGGAAAATTTTCAGTTTTACAGTCCCACCGAATTCGTTTTCGGAAAGGATACAGAGGACAAGGCGGGCGAGCTCGTGAAGAAGCACGGCGGCTCGAAGGTGCTGATACACTTCGGCGGAGGCTCGGCTGAGAGGAGCGGTCTGCTCGGACGCGTGCGCGCTTCGCTTGAAAAGGCTGGAGTGAGCTTCATAGAGCTCGGCGGTGTTAAACCAAATCCGCGTGATACTCTCGTGTATGAGGGCATTGAGCTCTGCCGCAGGGAGGGTATCGACTTCATTCTCTCGGTCGGCGGAGGCTCGACCATAGATTCTTCCAAGGCGATCGCTCTCGGTGTACCGTATGACGGCGATTTCTGGGACTTTTACAGCGGTGCTGCCCGTCCAAATGCGGCTCTCCCAGTGGGAACAGTGCTTACAATTGCAGCCGCGGGAAGCGAGGGCTCGGGCGACTCCGTAATCACCAAGGAGGACGGCGGACTCAAGCGCGGCACGGGCTCAGACCTCATACGTCCGCGCTTCTCTATCCTTGACCCGCAGCTCACCTGCACTCTCCCCGCATATCAGACAGCCTGCGGTGCTACCGACATTATGGCACACGTTTTCGAGCGCTACTTCACGAATACCACTGAGGTCGAGGTCACCGACCGCCTCTGCGAGGCTGTACTCCTGACAATGGTTAAGGAAACTCCCCGCGTCATCGCAGACCCCAACAACTACGACGCCCGCGCGAACATTATGTGGGCGGGAACTGTCGCGCACACCAATATCGTCGGCGTCGGCAGAGAGCAGGACTGGAACAGCCACGGAATCGAGCATGAGCTCTCGGCGCTGTACGACTGCGCTCACGGTGCGGGTCTCGCAGTGATAATGCCCGCGTGGATGGAGTTCGTATACAAGCATAATCCGCTCCGCTTCGCACAGGCTGCAACGAGGATATGGGGCTGTCAGATGGACTTCGAGAACCCCGAAGTTACGGCTCTGGAGGGTATAAAGCGTTTCAGGAGCTTCCTGCACAGCATCGGTATGCCGATAAACTTTGCGGAGCTCGGTGCTAAAGAGGAAGACATACCCGCACTCGTTGAGAAGTTCGGTATCGGTGACGGAAGAACAGGCGGATTCGTTCACCTGTCAGCCGAGGATATCGCGGAGATATACCGCATTGCTGCGAAGGCGGAGCTATAAAACAAAAGGGACGTTCAGTGAACGTCCCTTATTTTTATTCTGCGAGATAATCCTTGAAGCTCTTGTCTCCGCCTGTGGAGAGGTATGAATAGTAGCCGAGGATAGCCGAAGAGTCCTTCGCGTCTACCTTGCCGTCGCCGTTTACGTCGGCGGCTGCTATCTCCTCGGGAGTGAGCGCGGATTCGCCGCCCGTGGAAACCTTCGCGTACTCGACGAGGGTGAAGGAGGCGTCATTAGCGTCGATTTTGCCATCGCCAGTCGGGTCACCGAAGGACACTTCATTGACAGGAGCTGTAACTGTTGTGGTGACGGGCTCAGTGGTTGTCTCGGGAGCGGTGGTGGTCGTTTCGCTCGCAGTTGTTGTAGCCTCGGTGGTAGTTTCAGTAGTTGTTGTTGCTTCTGTTGTTGTAGTAGTGGTCGTGGTAGTTGTTGTCGTCGTTGTGGTGGTAGTTGTTGCAGGAGCATTTCCAAGCGACACGAATGGGATGCTGTTATCATTAGCGTAGGTTTCAGCGTAGGAACCCGAATACCCCTTGATAGTCAGATTATCGCAGGCTGTAAATGCATTATTTCCGATACTTGTCACGCTGCCCGGAATTGTAATTTCTGTCAGGCTGTTGCACCAATAGAATGCACCGTCTCCGATGTTTGTCACGCTGCCCGGAATTGTAATTTCTGTCAGGCTGTTGCATGCATAGAAAGCTTGGTCTCCGATGCTTGTCACACTGTCCGAAATTGTAATTTCTGTCAGACTTCTGCAGCCGTTGAATGCCAAGTCTCCGATACTCGTCACGCTGTCCGAAATTGTAATTTCTTTCAGAGTTATGCAGTCATAGAATGCATAGTCTCCGATACTTGTCACGCTGTCTGGAATTGTGACGGTTTCGGAACAGGCTTCTCCGTCAATGAGAATACCATTTACAACAACAAGCGGGTCTTCTTTGCGCTTTGCATAAAGCCACGGTGTATCGAAAAACGCACTGGCTCCGATAGTTGTCACGCTGTTCGGAATTGTAATTTCTTTCAGACTGCTACATCTACAGAATGCCCAGCCTCCGATACTTGTCACGCTGTCCGGGATTGTAATCTCTGTCGGGCCGTTGCACCAATAGAATGCACTATTTCCGATACTTGTTACGCTGTCCGGAATCGTGACGGCTCCGGAACAGGCTTGTCCGTCAATGAGAATACCATTTACAACAACAAACGGGTCTTCTTCGCGCTTTGCCGCCAGCCACGGTGTACCATAGAATGCAGCGCCTCCGATATATGTCACGCTGTCCGGAATCGTTATTTCTGTCAGACTGGTGCATTTAAGGAATGCTTCGTCTCCTATACTTGCCACGCTGTCCGGAATCGTTATTTCAGTCAGACTGTCACATTTCTCAAACGCATATTCTCCGATACTTGTTACGCTACTCGGAATTGTAATTTTTGTCAGACTGGTACATCCCGAGAATGCCATACGTCCGATACTTGTCACGGGCATTCCATCAATTTCAGTGGGGATTGCAACCTTGGCAGGCATATCGTCTGTATACCCGGTAATGCAAACCTCTCCGTGAGATATCCTGAATTTAAGCCCCTGATAGACCAAATCCTCAGCACTTGCCGTCAGAACGGTATCAGGCGAAAAGCGGTAAGCTGTCGGCACAGCTCCGCAGACCACGGTCAGAGCCATTGCCGCCGCTATGATTTTTCTCAATTTCATCTTTATTCCTCCTCGGGATATAATATATTATTCATTATACTATAAAAGAAAAAAATAACAAGTATTTCGGAGAAAATTCAGCATATTACACAAATCAAAGCACCCACATTTGTCACAAGCAAAAGTGCCGCAAGAACAATTGTTTCACGTGGAACAATTGTTCTTTTTCGCAAATAAAGCAAAAGGGACGTTCAGTGAACGTCCCTTTTGTTTTTACTCATCATCTGTCTCGTCAGCCTCGGGTACCTCCTCGAAGGAAACGTCCTCCGCGGGTGCCTCTGCTGCGGGAGCTTCGCTCTCAGCCTCGGGAGCGCTTACCGCTCTGCCTCCGAGAAAGCTCGAAAGTATGCCTCTGATGTCCACGCCTGTCGCCTCGGAAAGACCGTCGGTAACTTTCGTGGTGGAGCTTATTATGTCGCCAACCATCCTGCTTGAATTGCCGTCGCCGTACATGGTGATGCGGTCAACATTTTCAAGAGGTGCGGCAGCGTTCTTCACTACCTCGGGCAGAGCCTTGAAGTACATCTCGAGAACAGCAGCCTCGCCATATTTCTTCATAGCCTCAGCCTTGGCGTTGATGCCCTCTGCCTCTGCAAGGCCCTTTGCGCGGATAGCGTCCGCCTCTGCCTTACCTACAGCTGCGATACCCTCAGCCTCCTGCATACGGGCGAACTTCGCAGCCTCCGCCTCAGCCTTCTGAGCCTCTGCCTCCTGCTCCCTCTGGAAGCGGTCAGCCTCCGCCTCTTTTTTTAGCTGATAAAGCTTCGCGTCGGCTTCCTGCTGTGCCTTGTATCGGTCAGCCTCTGCCTTCTTCTTTATCTCGGCGTCGAGTGCCTTTTCCTTGACCTCAGCTTCCTTTGCCTTGAGCTCTACGTCCTTCTCGGAAGCTGCGATATTGGCATTAGCCTTCGAGACCTCGATGGTCTTTCTCTGCTCTTCCTTCTGTATCTCGTAAGCAGCGTCGGCTATAGCGAGCTGAGTATCAGCCTCGCGCTTCAGCTCTGCCTGACGGATAGCGAGCTCATTGTTCTTCTGAGCTATCTCGGTCTCGGCAAGTACCTTCGCGTCGTTGGCTTCTTTCTTTGCCTGTGCCTTTGCAATTTCGATCTCCTTCTCGGATTCAGCTCTTGCAATGGCTGCCTTTTTCTGGATCTTGGTCGTATTGTCGATACCGAGATTCTCTATGAGGTTCTGGTCGTCGGTGAAGTTCTGAACGTTGAACGAAACTATCTCAAGTCCCATTCTGTTGAGGTCGGGAGCTGCGTTCTCCTGTACCTTCTCGGCGAAAGCCTTGCGGTCATTGACCATTGCTTCGAGAGTCATCTGTCCGACGATCTCACGCATATTGCCTTCGAGCACCTCACGCGCTACCTTTGCAACGTATGTGGTGTCCTTGTTGAGGAAGTTCTCAGCACCGAGCTTGATGAGAGCAGGGTCGCTGCTGACCTTTACGTTTACGTTCGCGTCAACATTTATGTTGATATAATCGGCTGTGGGCACTGCGCTCGACGTCTTTACGTCTACAGCAATGAGCTGTAATTTGAGCTTATCCACGCGCTCAAAGAACGGTATGCGGATACTCGCCTTGCCGATGATTATCTTTCGTCTCAGACCCGAGATTATGTAGGCTGTGTCCGGAGGAGCTTTGATGTATCCCATGGCGAGAATGATAGCGAAGAGTGCGATACCCGCTGCAACAGCTATCGCGATAACGAGTTCGATGGGGAAATCCTTTAACATAGTGTACCTCCCTTTCTGGTCTATGCGGATTTGTTTGTGATGTACACCGTCCGTGTACAATGAGCATTATACACCGTCCGCGGATACTTGTCAATACCCCTTAAAACGACGGTATATAAGGAAATACTACCGTTCCAGATACAGAAATATATAGCTTTTTTGGCAAAATATAAGCTCATATGAACCTATACTGAGTTCGAATGATTAATCTTTGCCGCCAAGGCTGTTTTGCCATATAAAAAAAACTATGTCATTATTCCGACAAAATATGCACCTGAATCGTGTTATAATAGTTTGCAATTATGATTCGGAGTGTGATACATATGAAAAAGCTATCGGACACAATGCGCCTCACCGCAGTCAGGACTGCCGCCTCGCTCCTGCTCTCTTTTGCAGGCGGCTTCGTTTTCTCCGGGACTGCCCTCGCGGGGGCAGCTTCATTTGCGGACATCTCACTCGCAGGCGCACTTGGGCTCCCCTACGCAGCGGCAGCTCTCGCAGGCGCCATAATACGCGGTGTTTCGACGGATTCCGTAGGTAAGGGCATAGTTAAGACTGCGGCTATGGCATTTATCGTGATCGCCAAACTCTTCTCGGGCACACGGAGCTCTCCACTGCGCTGCGGCATGATCACCGCGGTATGCGTAATGCTCTCGGGGATGTCGGTTTCCGCTCTCATCGGAGAGCTCCCGCAAAAGCTCATTTTCTACGGCTTCTATGCCGCCGTTGCAGGGTTCGCTTCTTACTGCGGAGCTGAGCTGCTGAACAGTCTCAGGCACGAAAAAGTCATATCATTATCGGGGATTTCAGGCGGGTGTTATGCCGTGATATATATAGTGTACACAGCCTCGCTTTATTCGCTCGGTATCCCTGCTGTGAATGCGGGGGCTGTGCTCGGAATAGCCGTAACCGTTCTCGCCGCCTATACATACGGCAGCGCAGGAGGCGCTATATGCGGTGCTATGACGGCATTCGCGGCTGCACTCGTCTCGCCGCGTGAGTGCATAGCCGCTGCTGTATTCCCCGCCGCAGGTCTTTTCGCGGGTCATGTCAGAAAGGGAAAACCGCTCATTACGGCGCTTATTTTTGCGGCTCTCTGCTACTCCCTGAGCGTCCTCACAGGCGCTCCGCGCGACGGCTCGGATATCACTCTCAGCGTACTTATCGGAACAGGTTTGTTCGTCGCTGCTGCGCCGTATTTTTCGGACAAATGGCTCTCGACAGAGCCGACTTCCGACCATGGCGCGATTGCCTCGGATAACTGCCGCATCACCTTTCTCTCGGACGTTATCGACGCTGTCCGCTGCGATGCGGTGAAGCTGTCTGCGGCTCTGAGCGCGGCTGAATCCGACTGCCGTCACGACTCTCCCGAGGTCTGCACGAGCTGCTCACGCGGGAGTACCTGCCGCCGTTTCGATGCAGAAGCCGCCGACGAGTTAACGCCCGATATACCGCAGTCATGCGTCCGAAAGCGCGAGCTTGAAGAGGAGCTTGAGCAGCTGCGTGAAATGCGTATCGCCGACCGTCTGCTGCGCCTCCGCCGCTCACGCGACCGAAGCCTCCTGAGCGAACAGATGAAGCTGACGGGAGAGATACTCCGCGCCGCTGCGACCGAGCACAGTTTTCGTCCGTCGGGACGGACTGCCGCAAAGATCATTGAGCAGCTCTCCTCACACGGCATCGCTCCGCTGCGCGCTTCAGCGTGGTATAACGCCGCGAACAGGCTCACAGTCGAGCTCTACTACAGCGCCGAGAACGTCGGGCTGAGCAGTTCCCGCATTCGTGACCTCATAGCCGACGGTCTCGGTCTCGAACTCACTGCCGCCGCCCCTGTATGCTCCGCAGACGAGCTCCGCCTCTGCTTCTACGAAAAGCCCGAATACACGGTCGAGGTCTACTCTGCGTCAGTCTGCGCGGAGGGAGCTGAGGTCAGCGGTGACAGCTCGTCCGTATTCACCGATGGCGGCGGAATATGCTATATCACGCTTTCCGACGGCATGGGCACAGGGAAGAGTGCCGCTGTCGACTCGCATACGGTGACAGCTCTGTTCCGTCGTCTTGTATGCGGAGGAATGGACTGCGTCACTGCCGTAAAAATGGTCAACTCGGTAATGGTCGGGAAGTCGCGCGATGAATCCTTCGCGACCTTCGACGCCCTCCGTTTCGACCCAGATACCCACACGCTGACGATAATGAAATCAGGAGCCGCACCTACACTCATAAAGCACGGAAACGACGTGATAAAGGTATCTGCGCCGACATTCCCCGTCGGGATAAACGAGGCGGCGGAGGTCTACACAGCCGAACACGAGACCGAGGAAGGAGACATGGTCGTAGCTTTCTCGGACGGCATAAGCGAGAATGAGTTCCCGTTTATCCGAGAGCTGCTTTCGGGTGACGGCGACATAAAGGAGATCGTCCGCGAAACAGCGGTCAAAGCTGCGGCTTTTGCGAGAGCTCCGCATACGGATGATGTCACTGTAATAGGAGTAAAAATTTTAAGAAATAAACAATGTATATAAAAATTTGATAGAGATATACTCCGTGTGTGCAAATTCACAACGAAATACTTCTCAACAGCTGATATCGTGTGGCAAAGCGCACAAAAGAATAGGGGTAAATTTATCGTATTAACTGAAATTTTATGCTGATTTACGAAAATGCTTGAATAATTACGCCGATTCTGATAAAATGTATATTAGCAAAGGAGGCTGAATTATGTCTGTTAATAACAATAATCCCAACGATTTTCCGCTCTATCTGTTCTATCAGGGCAAGAACTGCGAAGCCTGGAAGTTTTTCGGCGTTCACAGCAGAAAAAGAGGCAGAGGCAAATCCTATACGTTCAGAGTTTGGGCTCCTAATGCTGTAAGTGTTTCTGTTGTCGGCGATTTCAACAGCTGGGACAGAAGCAAGAATCCCTGCAAACTCATTGCGGACGGCATCTGGGAGGCAGAGATCTCACGACTCAAACAGTTCGATACTTACAAGTACAGCATAGAGACCAAGGACGGCAGGACCATTCTGAAGGCTGACCCGTATGCAGCTCACTTCGAGACCCGCCCGGGAACTGCCTCCAAGATATACGAAAGCACGTTCGAGTGGAAGGACAGCGATTGGTACGCCGCAAAAGCTTCCACCAGCATATACAAGAGCCCCGTCAACGTCTACGAAGTACATCTCAGCTCGTGGAAGAACTACGGCGGCGATGTCTACATGAATTATACCGACTTCGCGAAGGAGATAATCCCCTACCTCAAGAAGATGTCATATACCCACGTCGAATTCATGCCGCTCACCGAGTACCCATACGACGGTTCGTGGGGATATCAGGTCACAGGCTACTTCGCTCCTACTTCACGATACGGAACTCCCGACGATTTCCGCGCAATGATAGAGGCTTTCCACGACGCAGGCATAGGCGTTATACTCGACTGGGTACCTGCTCACTTTCCGAAGGATGAGGCGGGTCTGTACGAGTTCGACGGCACCTGCTGCTACGAATACACCGATGAACGCAAGAAAGAGCACAAGGCATGGGGCACGCGGGTCTTCGACTATGGCAAGGCTGAGGTATGCTCGTTCCTGATTTCAAGCGCAAACTACTGGTTCACCGAGTTCCATATCGACGGTCTGCGCGTGGACGCTGTAGCTTCGATGCTCTACCTCGACTATGACCGCCGCGACGGCGAATGGGCTGCAAATATCAACGGTGGCAATGAGAACCTCGAGGCTGTTGCCTTCCTGAAGCGTCTAAATGAGGCTGTCTTCTCGAAGCACCCCGACGCTCTCATGATAGCCGAAGAATCCACCGCTTGGCCTCTCGTTACGAAGCCCACCGACATCGGAGGTCTCGGCTTCAACTTCAAGTGGAACATGGGCTGGATGAACGATATGCTCAGCTATATGAGCCTCGACCCGATATACCGCTCGTTCAACCACGACAAGCTCACTTTCTCATTCTTCTACGCTTTCTCCGAGAACTACATCCTTCCTATCTCCCACGACGAGGTAGTATACGGAAAGTGCTCGATGATAAACAAGATGCCCGGCGAGTATGAGCAAAAATTCGCATCATACCGCGCTTTCCTCGCCTATATGATGGCTCACCCCGGCAAGAAGCTCCTCTTCATGGGACAGGAATTCGGTCAGATGAACGAGTGGAACTACAAGGGACAGCTCGACTGGAACCTGCTCGACTTCGACTCTCACCGCAGCCTCCTGAAGTTCAATGAGAAGCTCAATAAATTCTACATCGAAAACGCGCCTCTGTGGCAGAACGATGACTCGTGGGGCGGATTCAGCTGGATATCCAATGACGACTACAAGCAGAGCGTCATCGCGTTCAGACGTATCGACGACAACGGTGAGGAGATATTGGCTGTATGCAACTTCGTTCCCGTTGAGCGCCGCGATTACCGCATAGGTGTTCCCGCCAAGGGCACGTACAAGGTCGTGTTCAACTCGGATGCTACCGAATTCGGCGGCGCAGGGCTCTCCGAGAAGTCATACAAGTCTGAGGCGGTAGGTATGCACGGATTCGACGACAGCATATCGCTCACGCTCGCTCCGCTCTCAGTCATGTACCTCAAAGCTTCTCCCGCAAGGAAGAGGGCTGAGAAGTCATCGACGGCAGCAAAGAAAACAAAAGCTCCTGCAAAGAGGAAAAAAACCTCAGCAGCTGACAAATAATACAGACACTGGAGGAATATTATGTACACTAAGAAAAAAGTCGTAGCCATGCTGCTTGCAGGCGGTCAGGGAAGCAGGCTTTATGCGCTGACCAAGAACGTCGCAAAGCCCGCAGTTCCCTACGGCGGAAAATACCGCCTGATAGACTTCCCGCTATCCAACTGCACCAATTCGGGCATTGATACAGTCGGCGTACTCACACAGTACCAGCCGCTCGTGCTCAACGAGTACATCGGCAACGGTCAGCCGTGGGACCTTGACAAGCTCAACGGAGGCGTTCACGTTCTGCCGCCGTATGAGACTCAGGCAGGCGCCTCATGGTACGAGGGAACGGCTAACGCCATCTACCAGAATATGCGCTTCATTGAGAGATATGACCCCGAGTATGTAGTCGTCCTCGGCGGCGACCACATCTACAAAATGGACTACTCGAAAATGGTGGACTTCCATATCGCAAATGATGCTGACTGCACTATCTCCGTCATTGACGTCCCGCTCGCTGAGGCTTCGCGCTTCGGTATAATGATATGCGACGAGCAGAATAAGGTCATCGACTTCGTAGAGAAGCCCAAAGAGCCCAAGTCTACGCTCGCGTCTATGGGAATCTATGTATTCAGCTGGGACAAGCTGAAAAAATACCTCATAGAGAACGAAGAGGACGCAAACGCAAAGCGCGAGCGCGGCGAGGCATGGTCAAAGGACTTTGGCAAGGACATCATTACTTCAATGCTCCGCGACGGTCAGAGACTCTTCGCATATGAGTTCGAGGGCTACTGGAAGGACGTGGGAACTCTCGATTCTCTCTGGGAGGCTAATATGGACCTTCTCAGCCCGAGCGTACCGCTCGACCTCTACGACAAGAGCTGGAAGATATACTCGCGCAGCAGCTACAGTCCGCCGCAATATGTCGGCGATAATGCCAACATCGAAAACTCTATGATAGCAGAGGGAAGCTCCGTGGACGGCTCAGTCGACTTCTCTATCCTCTTTGCGGGCGTTACCGTTGAAGAGGGCGCTACCGTCAACTACAGCATAATCATGCCCGGCACGGTCATCAAGTCCGGCGCAGTGGTAGAGTATGCCATAGTCGGAAGCGACTGCGTGATAGAAAGCAACGCTCATATAGGCAAGAGCCCCGAGCAGGTTGAAAACAGGGACGACTGGGGCATCGCAGTCGTCGGACATAACGTAACGGTATCTGACGGCAAAAACGTTGAGCCCAAGCAGATCATCGGAGAGAACATCTGATCGGAGGAATCATAATGAGCAGTGTAAATTATAATGTTTTGGGTCTTATCTTCGCGAGTATGCATGACTCCTACGTCAGCGAGCTCACGAAGCAGAGAACTATGGGTTCTATACCCTTTGGCGGACGCTATCGCCTGATAGACTTCCCGCTTTCCAACTTCGTTAATTCAGGTGTGTCCGAGGTCGGTGTCATCACGAAGTCGAACTACGGCTCGCTCCTCGACCACCTCGGTTCAGGACGTGACTGGGACCTCTCACGTAAGAAGGGCGGCCTTCACCTCCTGCCTCCGTACAGCCAGACAGGCGGAATTTACAAGGGCAGGCTCGACGCTCTCAGCAATATATGGGGCTTTGTTGAGCATTCCAACGCAAAGTACGTTATACTCTCGAACTGCGATGTGGTCGCGACTATCGACTTCACCCCCGTGCTCAAACAGCACAAGGAGACTGAGGCTGACATCACCCTCATCTACAGCAAGGGCTTCTACGACAGCGAGAAGAACAACTGCGCTACTATACTCGAATTCAACGAGGACAACACCCTCGGCGGCGTACTCGTTGACCCGATGATATCCGGCGAGTGCAACCAGTGGCTCGATATGATGATAGTCACCAAGGACTTCCTGAAGAAAATAGTTTCCGACGCCGCGAGCCGTAATCTCTACAGCTTCACGCGCGAGATACTCCAGAACAGCTCCAACGACTACCGCATTCTCGGCTACGAGCACAAGGACTTCTTCGTACGCATAGACGGCGTGCAGAATTACTACCTCGCAAACAGGATGCTCCTCCAAAAGGAGAAGAGAGATGCGCTCTTCAGGACAGGTCAGCCCGTCTACACCAAGATAGGCGACAACGCTCCCGTGAAGTACGGTCTCGAATCAAGCATAAAGGATTCGCTCATTGCAGACGGCTGCGTCATCGAGGGTACAGTCGAGAACTCTATCCTCTTCCGCGGTGTAAAGGTCGGCAAGGGCGCAGTCATCAGAGATTCAGTCATCATGCAGGGCACCAAGATAGGCAGCAATTGCAGCATATCCTCCGTGATCACTGACAAGAACGTCGAGATAAGCGATGACAAGGTGCTCACTGGCTCTGAGACATACCCGCTCTATATAGGCAAAAACGGTAAGATCTAAGGATTTGGTGGTTCACGTATGAAAATACTATTTGCTGCCAGCGAGGCTGTACCGTATGCAGCCTCGGGCGGTCTCGCCGATGTTGTCGGCTCTCTCCCCAAGGCAATAAGCGCCAAGGGGCACGAGTGCGCGGTGGTGATCCCGCTGTATCAGTCAATTAAACCCGAACTTCGCGGAGATATGGAGTTCGTCACCAATATCACCGTTGACGTATCGTGGCGTAAACAGTACTGCGGTATTTATACTGCCGAACGCGACGGAGTTACCTATTTCTTCATCGACAACGAATACTACTTCCAGAGAGTAGGACTGTACGGTTTCTACGACGACTGCGAACGATTCGTATTCTTCGACCGCGCTGTGCTTGAAATGCTGAAGTATATCAGCTTCAAGCCCGACATAATCAATTGCAACGACTGGCAGACCGCGCTGATACCCGTATACTATCAGATATACTACAAGTATCAGCAGGGCTATGACAAGATAAAGACCGTGTTTACCATACACAATATCGAATATCAGGGCAAATACGGCAAGGAGGTACTCAGTGAGGTCATGGGTATCCCCTCATACAATACAGGGCTTCTCGAGTATGACGGCTACATCAATATGCTCAAGGGCGCACTCGAGACCTCAGATAAGCTCATCACCGTTTCCCCAAGCTATGCATGGGAGATACTCGACCCGTGGTATGCTCACGGACTCGACCGCATTCTCGTCACCAAGCAGTACAAGCTTCAGGGCATTATGAACGGTATCGACACCAAGCTCTACGACCCTGCACATGACCCGTGCATTGCGTGGCGCTACACGTCCGATGAGCTCTCGGGAAAGGTCAAATGCAAGGCGGAGCTCCTCAGCGAGCTCGGTATGAACGATAACGGCGAACCTCTCATCGGTATCGTTACGCGTTTCGTCCGCCACAAGGGCATCGACCTCATCCGCTGTGTTTTCGAGGAGATAGTCAGAAGCGGTGTAAAATTCGCAGTCCTCGGAAGCGGCGAGAAAATGTACGAAGATTTCTTCCTTGAAATGGCTCGGCGCTATCCCGAGAGAGTTTCGGTGAACGTAGGATTTATCCCCGAGCTCTCCCATAAGATATACGCCGGCGCGGATATGTTCCTCATGCCGTCTCAGAGCGAGCCGTGCGGTCTGGCTCAGATGATAGCCATGCGCTACGGAACTATCCCCATCGTACGTGAGACAGGCGGTCTGCGCGACTCTGTCCGCGACAACGGCGGTGAAAACGGCAACGGCTTCACTTTCAAGACATACAATGCGTTCGATATGCTCGATGCGGTATGGCGAGCCAAACGCGACTACTACGACTCCGACCGCTGGGAAGCTCTTGTCAAGCGGGCAATGAGCTGTGATTTCAGCTGGTCGTCGTCAGCCGATACCTATATCGAGACCTTCGAGGATATGATAAAAGAGCAGTAAGTTTAAAACTTGTCTGCACAAAAAGCACTATTTAAGGCTCTCCGCAAGGGGAGCCTTATTTTTTTGTCAGCTTGTACGTACAAATATAAATTTGTACGAATGGTAAATTGTTGACATTAACAGTTTGCATCGCGAACCATTAATTGCGGTCTGCAAACCGCCTGTTTTACGGTTTCACGTGGCAAATCAATCAGATATTGCGATGAATTTGCTAAAAAAATGGACTTGTCATAAATCCATTTTTTCACAAAAAAGTGAACTCGATATTCAAAAATTACACCATTTCTTCGTTTTTTCGGTTGTCAAATGCGCAAAAGATATGTACAATAAAATTAATAGAATATTAACATTTTACAAGTGACTATTTATAGGAGGGTTAATCATGAATGTATTAAAACGTATCCTGTCGGGCGCAGTCCTCTCAGCTGTTGCCGCGACATACGTCGGCACTGTCATGCCCCAGATAAAAAATGACGTTGTTTCTCTCGAGGCTTCCGCTGCGGGTACTGTGAACAACCCTATCATCTGGGCAGACGTTCCCGATGACGACATCATCCGCGTAGGCGATACTTATTATATGGTAAGCACCACCATGTACTTCAGCCCTGGCGCTCCCATTATGAAGTCCAAGGACCTCGCCAACTGGGAAATATGCAATTACGTTTTTGACACATATGCCAACGGCGACGTGCAGAACCTCGCAAACGGCAAGCACGACTATTCTCACGGACAGTGGGCAACCAGCCTCCGATACAACGAGAAGAAGAAAAAGTTCTACGCATTCTTCGGAAGCTATGGCTCGGGCAAGTCGTACATCTGCTCAACGGATGACATTGAGAACGGCGAGTGGTCACGCGTTGAACTCAACGGTATGTACCACGACGCTTCCATCCTCTTCGATGACGACGGAAGGAACTACCTCGTTTCGGGTGCAGGCGGTACCTGCAGCATCAAGGAGTTCAACTCCGATATGACAGGCTGGAAGTCGGGCGGACTTGAGAAGCAGCTCTTCAAGACCAACTTCAATAACCTCGCAGGCGAGGGCTGGCATATCCAGAAAATCAACGGCTGGTACTACATCTTCGGTATCGCATGGCCTTCGGGTCACGGACGTCTCGAGTTCGTGTACCGCTCAAAGAGCCTCACAGGCAACTGGGAAAGCAAAACTATCCTTGACTCAGGTCTGGGTACCTACGGAAGCGGATGCGCTCAGGGCGGTATCGTTGATACTCCCGACGGAAAATGGTACGGTCTCCTGTTCCAGGACCACGGCGCTGTTGGACGTATCCCCGTCCTCGTTCCCGTTAATTGGCAGAATGACTGGCCGATGATGGGCGTTAACGGCAAGGCTCCGATAACTCTCGACCTCGGCACGAACAAGGGTACTGATGTCGCAGGCGATGACAGCTTTGACTACAGTTCCAACGACCTGGCTCTTGAGTGGTCGTGGAACCACAATCCCGACAACACCGCTTGGTCGGTAACAGAGCGTCCCGGCTGGCTCCGTCTCAAGAACAAGCACACTGCTACCCATCTGCTCAACGCCCGCAATACGCTGACAATGCGTACAGAGGGCCCTGCTTGCAGCAGCTATATCAAGCTCGACACGAAGAATATGAAGCCCGGCGACTATGCTGGTCTTTCAGCGTTCCAGCTCAAGTACGGCTGTATCGGCGTTCACGTAAACGACGACGGCTCCAAGAAGATATATATGTCTGTGAATACAGGAAACGATGTTCCGTCATCATCCAACAAGATAGTTGCTGAACAGAACCTCAACGGCGACGAGATTTACGTAAAGGTAGATTTCAAGTTCGCTAACATTAACAGCGACGGAAGCTCCTCCAACAACATAGACAAGGCTAACTTCTACTACTCATACGACGGTCAGAACTGGACAAAGCTCGGTCAGGAACTCTCAATGACCTACGACCTCAAGCTCTTCACAGGCTACCGCAGCGGTATCTACAGTTATGCTACAAAGACCACAGGCGGCTATGCTGATATCGACTTCTTTGAGTACGACCGCCAGATGTATAACGGCTGCGACGGCAGCAAGGTCCTCAGCGGTGCTCCCGTTGTTATAGAGCCCGATGAAAACGGCTACTTCTTCCACAATACATTCGAGGAAAGTGCAGAGTCATGGACAGGCAGAGGCTCGGCTTCCGTTGAGGCAAGCAGCAAGAGCAAGTACGAGGGCAGCAAGGCTCTCTACTGCTCGGGCAGAGAATCTGCATGGAACGGTGCTTCTCGCACACTCAATAACAAGGCATTCAAGCCCGGCGAGGAGTACAGCTTCAGCGTCGATGTAATGTACGACGAGGGAAGCTCCGATTCACAGCTCTTCTACCTCACTCTCCAGTACACAGACCCCAGCGGCGAGACCGTTTACGATAAGATCGCTAAGAGCGAGGTCGCAAAGGGTGAGTGGGTACAGCTCGCAAATACTAACTACAAGATGCCTGAGGGCTCAGGCTATCAGTTCTATGTCGAGACAGACGAAGGAACAGACAGCTTCTACCTCGACGAGGCTATCGGCGGCGTTGCAGGCACAAAGATCGACGGTCCCGCACCTGTTACTACGACAACAACTATTACTACGACAACTACGACAACGACAACGACTGCTACGGCTCAGCAGACTACTACTACAGCTGCTCCGTCTTCAAAAACTGTGTACGGCGACGCTAACAAGGATACAAAGGTCTCGGTAGCTGACGCAGTTGCTATCCTCCAGTATGTCGCAAACAAGGATAAGTACAACCTCGACGCACAGGCTCTCGACAATGCTGACGTTTATATGAGAGGCGACGGCGTTACCGCAAGAGACGCGCTGTCAATACAAAAGCTCGATGCAGGTATCATCAGCGAGCTTCCCGAGAGCTACAAAGAAGGCGGCAGCGTTACGACTGCACAGACTGAAGAGGTAACGACGACATCAACAACCACCACAACTACAACAACTACCACAACTACTCCTCCCGCCCCTTCTATTGACCCTCAGAACGAATCGTTCGAGTCAGGCAACAGCAACTGGGAAGGCAGAGGCGGCGCTAACATCTCATCTGAGAAAAACCATTACTACTCAGGCAGTAATTCAGTTAAGGTATCAGGCAGGTCCGCCGCTTGGAACGGTCTGAACACAACACTCGGCAGTGACTTCAAGGCAGGCGGCACATACAGCTTTTCAGCAGCAGTTATGCAGCCCACGGACTCCGCTCAGGAAATGAAGCTCCAGCTCCAGTATACAGACGCTTCCGGCGAGACCGCATACGATAACATCGCAAAGGCTAATGTCAACAGCAAGGAGTGGACAAAGCTCGAGAATACTGCTTACACTATCCCCGAAGGCGCTACAGACCTCGTATTCTACATTGAGTCTACAGAGGGCACATTCGCTTTCTACGTCGACGACGTTCAGTTCGCAGCAGAGGGCACAAAGTCTTCCGTTACTACCGGCGGCGGTACAGTCGGCGAGATAGCAGTGAGCAACTTCGATTACGACGCTGCCCTCAAGTACAAGGCTGCTCCCGACAGCTACTTCAAACAACCCGCTAACCACGGTACTGTTGTCAAGGAAAACTACAACGGCATCAACGGCAACAAGAATATGTACGTTTACCTTCCTTACGGCTATGACAGCTCCAAGAAGTACAACGTATTCTACCTCATGCACGGCGGCGGAGAAAGCGAGGAAACTTGCTTCAACGACAATAACATCAACATCGACATCATGCTCGATAACATGATAGCAAACGGCGATATAGAGCCTATGATAGTTGTAACTCCTACATTCAACAAGGCTCCGAGCGCTGACGGCGTTTGGGAGGAAATGCGCAAGAGCATTATCCCTTACGTTGAAGGAAAATACTCCACCTATGCGGAGAACACCACCGAAGCAGGTCTCAGAGCTTCAAGATATCACCGTGCTTACGGCGGCTTCTCGATGGGCGGCGGCTCTACATGGGCTAACTTCAACAATAACCTCGATATCATCGCATACTTCATGCCCCTGTCAGGTCACTGCTGGGACGGCGCAGGCAAGGTCATAAATTCAGCTAAAAGCTCAGGATTCAAGAAGGACGAGTATTTCGTACTCGCTGCTACAGGTACCGAGGACATCGCATACGGCAACATGGTACCGATGATAAATGAACTCAAAAAGAATACAGATGTATTCACATACACATCTGACTTCTCACAGGGCAACCTCTACTTCCTCGAAGCTCGCGGCAATGTACACTGGTGGCCTCAGGTACGTCATTACATCTATGACGCACTCCCCTACTTCTTCCACGAACATCAGGAATAAGCTTTTTACCTCTCCCAGGGGACGTTCTTCGGAACGTCCCTTTTTTTGCGGAAGTTTGCTGCTATTCCCGCATAATTGCGTTATTAGGAGAAATCCTGCTGGCTGTCTCACGGCACATCCAAAAAAAACGGAAGAGCATCCCGCGCAGCTTGCTATTATCATAATAATATGTTATTAGCGGGGAGCCCCCGCTGGCGGTTTCGCGGCATACCTAAAAAAAACGGAAGAGCATCCCGCGCAGCTTGCTATTATCTGAATAATATGATATTAGCGGGGAGCCCCCGCTGGCGGTTTCGCGGCATACCTAAAAAAAAAAACGGAAGAACATCCCGCGCGGCTTGCTATTATCTGAATAATATGTTATTATTATATCATCGTATTCCTTATCACAACAATTCAGAGGTGATCATACATGAAACACAATATCAAATACAGACTTCTCTCCGCAGCGGCAGCTGCTGCTCTGGGCTGCTCGCTCTGCTCAAACGCTGTACAGGCTCTCGCAGATGAATCCGCTCTGCAAGCCATCAGCTATACCGACAGCGAACTCGTCGATGTTATCGTCAAGGTCAGCGGTGATGCCGTGCTCGCTGCTCCCGAGGCAAGCGGTCAGGGGGCTGACTACATTGAAACAGACGCTGCTCAGTCTGCTGAGGAAAGGCTCTGTGCCGTACAGGACAAGGCGGAAGAGCATATCCGCAGGCTCTATCCCGAGCTGAAGATAAAGCACCGCTTTACGCTTACGGCTAACGGCTTCTCCTGCACCTTGCCCGAACCGCTTATCTCCGAGATAGAAAGCGACCCGCTCATCAAACGCGTTGTGAAAGTAAAGTCCGACATTGCCGCAGAGCCGCAGCTCGCGACTGCAAGGGAGCTCGGCGGCATTACCGACTACTGCAATAATACCGACTGCACAGGCGAGGGTGAGGTCATCGCTGTTATCGACACGGAATTCAACACCTCTCACGATATGTTCGCACCGCTCGAAGGCAAGGATATAAAAATAGGCTCGGAGAACGTAAACGAGATATGCAGCAAGGGCGGATTTTCGTCAGATGTCGATGCGGATAAGGCATACCTCAGCAGCAAGGTGCCCTTCGCCTATGACTACAGCGACAGCACGCCATACACCCTCGACGCACGCGACCATTACCACGGTACACACGTCAGCGGCATAGCGGCAGGCAACCGAATAACCGACTCCAACGGCAATGAGATATCAGGTGTCGCACCTGATGCGCAACTCCTGATGATGAAGGTCTACGGCGGAGACGGCGGCATTTTCACCGTTACCGATGAAGCTGTAGCTGCCGCTATCGAGGACGCTGTGAAGCTGAAGGCTGATGTTATAAATATGAGCTTCGGACGCGTGTATGAGTACTATGACCTGCTATTCTATGCTGACTCAATAGAAGCCGCCGCCAATGCGGGCATCATGCTCTGCGCTTCGGCAGGCAACGTCTCCAACGACCGCTTCGGCTATGGGAACAACCTGAGTCCCGAAAACGTCGATACAGGCAATATCAGTGAGCCGTCTATCTTCCCGCAGGTGTTCTCCGTCGCATCGGCTGATAACACCGTCTCTTCCACGAATTATCTGAAAGCAGGGAATCTGGAGCTCGGATACTGCGAATGCGGCTCGACATACTGCAGCGAAGTGCTCTCCGACAAGGAATACCCTATCGCTTTCATTGATGAGGACAAGCTCCCGTATATCACGAGCGAAACTGTTGGCGGAAAGGTTGCCGTGTATTCGGGAAGCAGTGAAAACTACCTCTTTCTTGACAAGATGTGCCTCGATTACGGAGCAGCGGGTATAATCATTGCTGATGACTCATGCGACGGCAAGTACGAATCCTTCCTCTATACAACATCATTTCCCGTGGCAGTCATTACCCGAGCAGACTGCGCAGCTCTACGTGAAAGCGGGGCAAAAACCGTTGCATTTGACAGCGAAGCTGTTCCCGACCGCTTCACTCAGGTCATAAGCGCTTACAGCTCCTACGGTGTAGGTACCTCGCTTGACCTCAAACCCGAAATAATGGGCATTGGCGGCAATGTGCTCTCTGCCGGCTACAATAACAAGCTGAGCCGTATGTCGGGTACATCCATGGCTTCTCCGTATATCGCAGGCTGCGCGGCTCTGTACGACCAGCAGATGAAAAAGCAGAACGTGAACCTCTATGGGGAGAAAAGAACTCAAAGAATTAAAAATGTACTCATGAACTCCGCTGTCCCCTACTCCGAAGACGGTATTCCCATGAGCCCCAGACGTCAGGGAGCGGGTCTTGTCGCACTCGACAAGGCGGTCAACGATAAGGTCATCATGACGGGAGTTTCAGGCAAGGCGGCTATAGAGCTGCACGACGGGCTCGGTGACAAATTCAGCTTTGAGCTGAACATCACCAATATCAGCTCCGAGGATGTGACATTTACAGGCTCAAATATCACCCTCACTACCGACGGCAGCAAGCAGTACGAATCCACGGATAAGGAAGTGATATCGGGGCAGACACTGTTTGCCGCCGATAATGACCTCGACACGGATATTACTGTACCCGCGGGAAAAACCGTCACCAAAACCGTGACCGTCAAACTTCCCCCGGAACAGATCGCCTCTATCGGCAGCGTGTTCACGAACGGCTTCTTCGTCGAGGGCTATATCTCGCTCTTCAACGCGAAAAACTGCTGCGATATATCTATCCCCCTGATCGGATTCTGCGGAGACTGGTGCAAGGTACCGACCATTGATACGGACAGATATCCCCTCCTCCCAAAGGTCAGCATGGGCTACAATGAGATGCGCACGGATATAAGCTTCGCTAAAACGGCGGCAATGCTCAAAGATATAGTTAGCAATGATATATACCTGCTCAGCCTCGATCCCGACCGCCCCGATACATACCCCGAATCATACGAATACTCATTCACGAATGAACAAAAAGCACAGTTCGCGCAGCTCTGCGACGGAGTGACCTATTTCTCCCCGAACAATGATGTTTTCGGCGATTACGTCGGGTGCTACTACGTTCCCTCACGCGAAGCCTCATTTACAGGAATAGATCTTTACGACAGCGACGGAAAGCTGTTGTATGCGACCAATGATGATGCACACAACAGCTTTGAAACCAAGCTCGCGCTCCTGTCCGCTGATGCCTATTCACTCCCCGACGGCAGATACTCCGGCAGGATAGACTCATATATCCGCTATGGAGACAGCAAGAACAAGAAGCAAAGCTGCTCCGTAGAGCTGGCGATAGATACGATGCCTCCCGTGGTCGAATATGAGGAAGTCACCGAGGGAGGCAGAAAATATCTGAGACTGAAGGCAAATGACCCGTCCCTCGACGGAATATACATATTCGGTTCAAAAATAGGTCCTGTGACCGAAGACAGCATGGCTGCATTCAATGCACTCGGTCTCACGCAAAGAACGCTCAGCAACTGCTCGCTCCTTGAAACAGACGAAAGGATATTCACCAACTATCCCGCTATCTCAACACCATCAGAACTCACCGACTTCCAGACCATACTCACGGGTCTCATAAAGCCGAATAACTGCAAATTCTGCGATATTATCCCCGCAGAGCCCGATGAGAACGGCGATTTCTTCATTAATTATGATATAACAAATCTGCTTGATTACAGCGTTGCGGTCGTTGACCGTGCCCTCAACGAGTACAGCTTCCGCTCGGAATCATCGGGTCACCCAACACTGTTCACAGAGGGCGTGTGGAAGGGCATCAGCGATTCTTATGACGTGTTCTACGAGTTCAGAGACGACGGCAGTATAATACTGTCGAGCACGGATGATAAAAGCCGATATGAAGCAAGCTACACTCTCGAAGGAAATACGTTTATATACAAACAGCAGTACAATGAACGTCCTATTAAAGCATCTATAAGGTGGAGCGGCCCGTACACCGCATTTCTCGAATGGGAGGACGGCAGAAGCGAAACGCTCATGTATCAGATCAACAGCACAACTCTTGACGAGTTCAATTACTTTTCCGATGAGGAGCTTATTGAACTCGCACGCCGCTATTACGCCAGTCTGCACGGCTTCACGCCCGAATTTGCGCGTTTTGTGTTTAGCCCCGAGGACACCTCCATCTCCATCTATGTCTACGACTATAAGGACAGCAATCCCGATACACACGATGTTTACACTGTCAGCCGCGAAACTGCTGTGGGCGTCAATATCACAGGCGAGCCCGTCGACCTGAATGAGGTCGCGCGCCCCGACAAGATAGGTGTGTGGAGCGCATATACTCCGACCGTTGACTACGGTATGCCGCGTTATTTCTGCTTCACCGAATTCAGCGGAGATAAGGGAAAGGGCGTGTATGCCTATCAGTCCGACGGCATAGAACACGAATTTGAATGTGAATTCCAAGATAAAATGATAGTGTTCTCCTTCGATTCCTATGAGGACACAGGGGATGCTTCAAATTCAGCGATAATCAGCCCGATTTCCGCAAATGAGATAGGGCTCGTGTGGGACAACGGATTCTACGAGATACTGAAATATCACTACACCACCTTCGAGATAAGCGAAATCGGCTTCATGACAAACGAAAAGCTCATAGAGCTCGCACGGAAAAACTTCATAGGAACGACCGGCCGCACTCCCGCCAAAATCACGGTCGCATACAACGGCGAGGAAAATACCGCCTTAATAATGATATTCGAGAAAGATGCTACTGAAGGCGAGCAATGGACTGAGACATACACCGTAGATGTAATAACGGGCAAGGGACACAATTCCGACGGCATCAAGATAGACCTTATTGACAGCCATCAAGATGATCACGAGCTCGGAGACGTCAACGGCGACGGTAAAACAGACGCAAAGGATTCATCGGAGATACTCGTGCATTACTCAAAGATGTCCACGGGTACAGAGGGCGAACTCTCCTACGCCCAACAACAAGCGGCAGACGTCAACGGAGACGGCAGAATAGACGCAAAGGACGCCTCTGCGATACTCGGCTATTATTCCTACATCTCCACGGGAGGCACGGAAAGTCTCCGCGATCACCTATTCACTGCCCCCAAAGGCTAAACAATTACGAAAGGCAGATATCCATTGCAGAACATCATTTTCTTTGACATCGACGGCACCCTCATCACCGAGGATGCACGTCACCTGATCCCCGACAGCACCCGCAAAGCTGTCACGCTCGCACGCGAAAGCGGCTGTCTCACATTCATAAACACGGGACGTACTGCGTTCAATGTGCTTCCACAGGTGCGGGAGCTTGGATTCGACGGGCTCATCTGCGGCTGCGGTACGTATATCGAATACCGCGGTGAAGTCCTGCTGTACAACAGGCTCACGCAGGAGCACTGCCGCAGAATTGCCAAGTTACTCCGCGAATGCAGGGTAACTCCTGTATACGAACACAAGGACGGCTACTTCTTCGACAGGCTCGCGCCGCGCAATGCCGACCTTGAGGACTTCCTCGTCAGCTTTGTCGAGGAAGGGATAGACGTCAGCAGGCAGGTAACTTCACCCGAGTTCATCTTCGACAAGTTCGTGATATGGGAGAATCCCGACTCCGATATGGAGCGCTTCCGCCGCGAGATAGGCTGTGACTACGAGATGATAGACCGCGGTCACGGCTTCTGGGAGAATGTTCCGCGCGGATTCTCGAAAGCTACAGCTATGGACTTCATACTCGATAAGCTCGGCATACCGCGCGATAACGCCTACGCTATAGGTGACAGCATGAACGACCTCCCGATGCTGCAAGCCGTTGAACACAGTATAGCTATGGGCGGTGCGGAGGCCATCTACCCTTATGTCTCGTACATCACCTCTCCTATTGAAGAGGACGGGATATACAATGCGCTTTTGCATTTCGGACTCATTCGTCCTGATTGACAAACAGGTACAAAAGTGATATACTTTAACCATGATTAATCAAGGAGGTACGCATATGAAAGCACTCATAGTCATAGATATGCAGAACGATTTCACCACAGGTGTTCTCGGTAATCCGCAAACGGCTGCTGTTATTGAGAATGTTGCAGATATGATAAAGAGATTCCGCAAAAACGAACCCGACGGTCTCGTCATTGCTACGCTTGATACACATTTTGAAAATTACTCCGAGACACAGGAGGGCAGGAATCTGCCCGTCCCGCACTGTATCAAGGGTTCGGAGGGCTGGAAGATAGTCCCCGAAGTAAAAAAAGCGCTCGGAGAGAAATGTAAATACGCGGAGAAACTCACATTCGGCTGCTATGACCTCCCCGACATCATCGGCAGAGACACTCGGGTCGATGAGTTCATCGTTATCGGCGTATGCACCGATATCTGCGTCATCTCAAACGTTATGATACTCAAAGCCGCCTATCCCGAGGTGCCCGTAAGAGTCATTGCAGACTGCTGCGCGGGAGTATCCCCCGAAAGCCACGAAAATGCGCTCTCGGCAATGAAGGTTTGCCAAGTTTGCGTTGAAGATAAATACTGATACGGAGGTCACAGCTATGAGCTACTCTTTCAATGCGGAAAAGACCGCAAATGACGTCATCAATTGGGTAAGGACATACTTTGAACAGAACGCTTCACCGTCCACATACGCTGTTATCGGCATTTCGGGAGGCAAGGACAGCTCGGTCGCCGCAGCAGTCTGCGCAAAGGCTCTCGGAAAAGACAGAGTTATCGGCGTGCTTATGCCGCAGGGCGAGCAGGCTGACATCTCATTCAGTCACCTCCTCGTGGACACTCTCGGCATCAAGAGCTATACTGTCAACATCGGCGACACAGTAAGCACATTCATGAATGAGCTCAGCAAGCACATCGAGCCCTCTCAGCAGGCTGTCATCAACACTCCCGCACGTATCAGAATGACCACTCTCTACGCTATCGGAGCGTGTGTCGGCGCACGAGTTGTCAACACCTGCAACCTCTCCGAGGACTGGGTGGGCTACTCGACAAAATTCGGAGATGCGGCAGGAGACTTTTCTCCCCTCTCCGACCTTACCGTGACTGAGGTGTTACAGATAGGTGACTATCTCGGACTTCCCAAAGAACTCGTTCACAAGGTTCCGATAGACGGTCTCTGCGGCAAGACTGACGAGGAAAACCTCGGCTTCACCTATGCGGAGCTCGACCGCTATATCCGAGGTCTGACAGACCTCTCCGACAAACCCGAGCTCAAGGCAAAGATAGACCGTATGCACGCAAACAATCTCCACAAGCTGAAACTCATGCCAAAATTCGAGTACAAAGCATAAACAGAACTCCCTGAAGGATCATACTCTTCAGGGAGTTCTCTGTTATAATAAACGTTTTCTCAATGACCGATATTAACAAAGAATAGTTCTATCACTCATTCGTTTCAATATAGTCCCGTATCTCCTGCATACGCCTGTCCCAGCTCGCGCTCTCGTCGGCGCAGCGCTTCAGGTCGCCGCGCAGAACCTCGAGCTTCTCCTGCGAGAGCTCCTTTTTGTAGCGGAGCTTGTGCTCGAGGCTCGCCCAGAAATCCATTGCTATCGTTCTGAGCTGCACCTCCACTTTCGTCAAACGCTTCTCGTTTTCAAGGAATATCGGAACTGCAACTATAAGGTGCAGGCTCCTGTAGCCGTTCGCCTTCGGCTTCTCGATATAGTCCTTGCGCTCAATGAGGAAGATATCGTCCTGACTGAGGAAACAGTCGGCAAGGCGGTAGATATCGTCCATAAATGAGCAAACTACGCGTACGCCTGCGATGTCCGACAGGTTCTCCTCCATATTTGCAAGGGTGACGGGAACACCCCTGTCGTTCAGTTTGTGTATGATACTGCTGTAGCTCTTTATGCGCGACTGTATGAACTCTATCGGGTTGCTCTCCCCGTTCAGCGAGAACTGCTCGTTCAGCACGCGGAACTTGGTCTCTACCTCCATTATCGCGCATTTGTAGTAAGTAAAGAACTGCTTTATAGGCCCTGAGCCTTCCTCTATCATATCTATGAAACTGCTCTCCGTGATATCGCCGTTCGTCATTACACGCATATCACGGACAGGGTCTCTCAGGTCTTGAAATGTGTTTTTCATTATTATCTGCTCCGAATCATTTTTTAGTCAACACCGTACAGATCCCGCCTGACGGCTTTGCAGCGGATCTACGGCGTATCTTCGGCATAAGCTTTGTGCGGTGCTGACTTGGCTTTCAGTTTTTCTTTTGCAAGCACTGCGAGGAATTCTTCCTTCGGCAGCGGACGCGAGAAGTAAAAGCCCTGCAAATAGTCCGCGCCTACCTCTCTGATGAGGTTGAGCTGTGCCTCTGTCTCGATTCCCTCAACAAGCACTTTTCTGCCCATTTGCTTTATCATACGGACTGTGTTCTCGAGAAGTATGCGTCCGAATTCGTGGTCGACAGCGGACCACAGAATGCTCTTGTCTATCTTGATGATGTCGAGGTCCATAGAGAATATCGACATAACGTTCGAGTAGCCTGTACCGTAGTCGTCAAGTGAGAAGCGGAAGCCCGAGCGTTTGAGCTCCGAGACTATCTGCGAGAGCTGGTCGTAGTCGCTCGCAGCTACCGACTCGGTTATCTCAAAGTTTATGCGGCTGCGGTCAATGCCATAGCGGTCAGCCTCTTCGTTGATGCTCTGCACAAAGCCGGGCTTCATGCACTGGAGCACCGAGAGGTTGACGTTGATAGCTTCAATGGTAGTGTCGTCTTTGAGCTCTGTACTGAGGAGCTTGCATACCTCGCCAAGCACAAAGGTATCGAGCACGTCAACAAGTCCCATTTGCTCGGATATCGGGATAAACTCATACGGAGGTATCTTTCCGATAACTTCGTCATCAAGACGGAGCAGAGCCTCCGCGCCGTGAAGACTTCCGTCAGCAAGGTTGAAGGTCGGCTGGTAGTAGACCTCGAAGCTTTCCTTTTTCAGTCCGTTCACGATAGCGCTCTGTATCGCAGAACGGCGAAGAAGGTAGTTAAGGTCATTGCCGCAGAGTATCTTCTTATCGTTACCCTCCGGAACAGGGCTGTCCGCCATATAGAAGGCGTCAGCAGACGACGGCAGGCGCTTTGGCACGTCCGCGAACATTATCACGGCTTTGAGCAGATACTCGTTATCATTTATCGTCCACGGCATATCAAAGCGGACAAGTATCTCCGTCGCAAGATTCTTCACATACTCTTCGTCCTTGTCGAGAATGGTGAGCACGAAGGTCTGAGGGTTCATATTGTAAATGAACGAGCGCGATATCTTCGTTCGCAGGTAGTCACTCATCAGCGTGGAGAGGATGTCTACGTTCTCCGACCCGGTTACTCGCGGGATAATATCGGCGTTCGTGACCTTTATGCACATCACCCACAGTTCGCGCTTGTTGACGATATAGTTGTTTAGGTCAAGCTGAAGCGCCCGTCTGTTGTAAAAGCCCGTGTCGATGTCGATACGGTCGTCCTCTGACTCGACGGCTATCATAATGCCGAGGAGACCCACAGATTCAGCAAACAGCTCTACCTTGACATTAAGGAACAGCAGCTGTATGATTATTCCCCCAAAGCACACCGCAAAGAAATACATTATTGCGATACGGCGGTTCATAACTACAGCCTTCCACGTGTATATCATGGTGAACATACATACCGCAAGATAGAATCCCGCCGAAAGATAGAGGGTGATCTCCGCATATCCTCGACAGAATTCACGGTTCTCGTCATAGTAGAAGAACCAGTTCAGGAACGGATCCAGGAAAAGTGCGACCTCGGCAACTATCAGCGGCAGCGAAAAAATGATACGCCGCAATCGGCTGTAACGCGACGATGCACCTGTTACGACATTGACGTACACGAGCACTATAGGCGGTATAAGGGCGTGGAGCATAAAGTAGAAGAACTCGCTCACCTTAATCAGGTTGAACACGCTCTCATACTCAAAGCGGAACGGGTAGCAGAGCTCCACTATTATCTGAGATATCGAATTGAGCGAAAGCAGCCCCGCTATCAGCAGGAAAAGCTTGTTGTTGAGCTTGGCGGTACGCTGCTGTATGAGAGTGAAAAATATAGTAGTTATGAGGATAAGCAGCGCCGAAGCATAAAAAGCTATATGAAAGAAGTCTGGACGCATAAGTATTCTCCTTTGTATATGTGTACAGCACTATGCTGACGGGCTGAGTCAAATGGTATTTTTATACAAAGATATTATACCATAATGCTAAAAAATAATCAAGTATCAATATATTATTTTTCCAATGGCTCTTGTTGGATCACAGTAATAAAACGGAAGTTTGACTCTCGCCTGTTGATTTTTGCTGAAATGTGTGTTATACTATTAAACAGATATATAGGCTCTTAGCTTCGCGAAGACAACAAAACGGAGGAATCATAAATGGTTTACGTTACAGGAGATACTCACGGCGACCTTACCCGCTTCAAAGACCCGCAGATGAAAAAGCTGCGCAAGGGCGACACTCTCATTATCTGCGGCGATTTCGGCTTCATCTGGAACGGCTCAAAGCAGGAACGCTCCGCCCTGAGAAAGCTCGCTGCCAAGGATTTCACTATCGCCTTTATCGACGGCTGTCACGAGAACTTCGATATCCTTGAAAGCTATCCCACAGAAACATGGAACGGAGGCATGGCGCGCGTTATAGCTCCAAACCTCATACACCTCATGCGCGGACAGATTTACACTATCGAAGGCAAGCGCATTTTCACCTTCGGCGGCGGTCACAGTCAGGACCTCGAATTCAGAAGCGACACCGACTGGTGGGAGCGTGAACAGCCGACCCATGAGGAGATAATGGAGGCTGTCGACAACCTCGAAAAGCACGGCAACTCCGTAGACTACGTCATCACTCACGAGCCGCCCGCCTCGGTCAAGGACTGCCTCGGCGTGGATGTGTTCGAGCGCATAGAAGTACACGCGCTGTTCGAGGAGATAATCAAATCGTGTACGTATCAGAAGTGGTTCTTCGGCAAATGCCACATCGACAAGAATATCCCCGTAAAGTTCTACGCGTTGTTCAATAACGTTACTCCGCTCAAATGAGATAGAAGCTGTAAAATTATACTGCTCTTTTTAGTGTGCTTCCCTTAGCGGAAATTGTGGGCTACCGAGCCGTAAAGTTACGGCACCATATTCGGCAGCCTGCGAAACAGGCTAAAGGGACACCATTTAGGGCGAGCATTCGCTTCAGCAGAATAAATCCGACAGATCCGTCATAGAATTTACCATAACTTCTTTAGGAGGAGAATTATGAAAAAATTCAGTTTGACGGATCTGCTTATTTTTATCGTTTCAGCCGAATTGGTCGGCGCATTCTCAGCCCTGCTCTCGGGCGGCTTCACTGACATCTATAACAGGCTCACGCGCCCGCCGTTCTCGCCGCCCGCTGCGGTATTCCCCATTGTGTGGACTGTGCTCTACGCCCTCATGGGTATCTCCGCATACCTCGTATGGCGCACCGATACCAGTGCTTCCCGCCGCGCACTCGGAGTTTACGCCATACAGCTCGCGATAAACTTCTCATGGAGCATAGTTTTCTTTCGATTTGAAGCACTGCTCGCGGCGGCAATAGTAGCTGTACTGCTGCTTGCCGCAGTCGGAAGCATGGTGTGGAGCTTCTTCGGTGTAAACAAAAAAGCTGCATACCTCCAGCTCCCGTATCTGGCATGGAGCCTCTTTGCCGCCTACCTTGCAGCAGGCACATATCTGCTAAACAGGTAATTTTTCTTCCAGATTTTTTGCATTGAAAACCGCATCACTATGAGGTATAATTAAGTTATCCCAAGGGGGAAATCACTTATGGAGGTAATCGGTTATGTGCTTCAGAAATATCTGGTCCATTCTTTGCAAGCTCTGCGGATGCTGCTAAGATGAATGAGAAAGGACAGTCCTGATCGGACTGTCCTTTGCTTTTATTCCTGTGTTTTTGGAGCGAGTCGGGGTAGTCTGATAGCTGTACTCGTATATTTCACGCGGCTTACAACGACTGCTATGAGCAGCAGAGCTGCTGCAAAGCCACACTCGATGAGCAGATAAGCCGCGAGACGCTTGCCGTCGAATGCCTCCGAGCCGCTGAGCATCTCCACAACATTGACATACCAGTAGGCAGGCAGGAATTTCGCAGCTGCGAGAACTCCGTCTCCGAGCATAGACTGCGGGATAAATACTCCGCAGAGGAAACTTGAGCCGAGACCGATTATCTGAGTCATGAGATTTACGACCGTATCAGACGGCTCGAACGCGCATATCAGCAGTGCAATTGATGTACATACAAGCGTGTAGATGAAGCTGTTGAGCACAGCAAACCACGCATAGCCCTTGAACATACCGCCGTTTTGTATGACTGATACCACCATCAGTGCTGTCCACAGCATTACTATGAACAGAGTGCTGCCTGCGAATACCGCCATGGTATAGGTGGTCGGCTTCATACATGAGCAGTTCGTGCGGAAACGGAATTCCTTCTTGCTGAGCTTCAGCAGTACGGGACAAAGTGCGTTGATGATGACCGATATGAGAATATATGTCATATAACGGAAGTTCGCGGAGGTCGATTCGCTGAAATTCTCGGTCCCATTGGAGCGTGCAACAGTGACCTCTGCTTCGGTGAGCACGGCTTCGGCGGCGCTCTCCTGTGCGGAGGAGATGTCCATGCCGCCTGCTGTATAGGCTCTCACGGAGCTGACATAGCTGTCGAGGAGCTGTGATACCATGACTGTCGCATAGGAGTCATGTATATGATAGGTCGAGAACATCCCGTCTGACGCGCCTCCTGCGAGCTTCTCGGAGTAGCCGTCGTTGATGATGAGCACATAGTTGACAGTCTCGAAATAAAGCGCCTGCATTATCTTGTCCTTGTCGTTCTCGAGCTCTTTGAGCTTGTGCTTCCTGCCGATAAACTCGACAAGAGCTCTGCTCTCGGGCGTATCGTCCTCGTCGAAAACAGCTATTGTCATTGGCGTGTCCTTGAAGTTCCTGTCGGACGCAGCTGACTTCGCCATGGGGATAGATACAGATACGAAAACGATAACATATATCATTGAAGTGAAGATATTCTTCTTCAATATCTTCATGAAGAGCTTAAAGACTTGCATATTTTCTCCTCCTTACCATAAGAAGTCCGAGTATATAGAAGATGAGCGATATCACAAGCATAGTGAGTATCTTAGTCACAAACACCCTGTAGCCGCTGTAGAGATTGAGTGCTGATATACTGTCCGTGACAAGAGCAGCGGGATTGATGTTGTTGAACCACGGCGCTTTTTCAGCCATTATAGGCTTCATATTGGCGACCATAAGCCCGCTGAGGAAGCACATAGTCATCGACACGCTCATGCATATGCCGACCTTCGCCCCCTGCTTCATTCTGCCGATAGAGCCGATAAAGAAGCCGAATGAGACTCCGAGTATGCCGCCGCATATCGCCGCAACGTATACGAGCGGAAGCCTGTCGCCGTAGTCGACCTTCAGCACGAATGCCGTGAAGCTCACGCATATTATCATACATATCGACTGCACTATCCACGTACCTGTGAGGCTCGCGAGTATACCTACCGACTTCGGTGTTGCCGAGCAGTTCTTGCGCGCGCCAAGCTCCGAAAGGTTTGCCTGCTGACCTATCGCGACGTGAAGTCCCGTGACTGAGCCATACATAGCCACCATTGCGATAAGGTTGTAAAAATACTGGATGTAGAAGTCGAGATTGCCATTGGTCAGCTTTGCCTCCTCGGAGGTGTTTATCTCCTCGGAGAGCGCTGCGATAACTGCCTGCATCTTAGACGGGTCGCTCGTCATCGTATCGGTGATTATCTTCTCGCGGAGCATATACTGCTCGACAAAGAGCTTGAGCACGGACTGCTCTGCGCCGTCGCCTGAAACTGTGAGAGTCAGCTTGTCGCCCGAGTATATGATGCCTTTGATATCGCCGTCCTTCAGCTTTTTCAGTGCCTCGTCCTCGCTGAGGTACTCCGCGTCAAGCAGGGCTTCATCTGTGCCCGATACGCTCTCGATAACAGAGCGGAACACTTCATTATCTGCTGTCTCGACTATTGCTGTGGGGATTGCCGTGACCTTTGTCTGCTTCTCATACAGACTGCCGAAAGCTATCTTGAAAAACGTTCCAAGAATTATCGGGAAAAGTATCAGCCAGAAAATGAGGTCTCTCACGCGGAGCGAGCTCTTTATCTCGTATAATAAATTGTGCAGGAACATATCTATCCTCCGTTTTTCCGTAGGGGCGCATTCCTGTGCGCCCGTGTTTATGTCTTTGTTTGCGGGCGAGCGGAACTCGCCCCTACATTATTAGCTCTGAGCCTTATTCCTCTTTGTCGCGGAGTGCCTTGCCTGTTATTTCAAGGAATACCTCGTTGAGCGTCGGGAGCTCCGAATATACGCGTCCGAAGCCGAGCTCGCGCTTCTGCAATACTTCAAGTGCGCGTATGAGATTGTGCTTGCCGCCCGAACAGCTTATCACGAGCAGCTTTTCGTCGTATTTCACGTCGTATACGTGCGGGAGAGCCCTCATCTCCGCGAGCACATCTTCTCCGAGCCCGAGCGCTTCGATTGAGATGGTCTCGGTGTTCTTTATCATGCGCTTGAGCTCGTCCTTCGTGCCCTCTGCGACCTTTCTGCCTCTGTCCATTATCGCGATACGCGTACATATCTGCTCTACCTCCTCCATATAGTGGGAGGTGTAGATTATCGTCACGCCGTTCTTGTTGAGCTCCTGTATGCCCTCGAGTATCTTGTTGCGGCTCTGCGGGTCGACGGCTACTGTCGGCTCGTCGAGGATTATAAGCTTTGGCTTGTGAGCTATGCCGCAGGCTATGTTCAGTCTGCGGAGAAGTCCTCCCGATAGCTTCTTCGGATAGAACTTGGTGAATTCTTCAAGTCCGACGAACTTTATCGCCTCTTCGACGTACTGCTTTCGCAGCTTCTTGTCCGTGATATAGAGCCCGCAGAAGTAGTCGATGTTCTCATAGACAGTCAGTTCCTCGCTGACTACGACATTTTGCATGATGACACCTATGTCCTTCTTTATATCGTAGCTCACGGGAGTCATCTTCTTGCCGAATATCTCGATACTGCCTTTGTCGAACGAAAGCAGCGAAAGCAGGCAGTTTATCGTGGTCGTCTTGCCTGAACCGTTAGGTCCGAGCAGACCGAATATCTCGCCTTCCTTTATTTCGAGACTGAAGTGGTCGAGCGCTACGAGCTCACCGTATCTCTTGACGAGATTGTCTATTTTTACAACAGTTTTTTCCATATTTTACCTCCTGTATGGCATCTGTGTTTCTCACTGTATCCATTATAGCTCATACGCCGCAGGAATTGAAGTGTCCCATGTCAGTTTTTTCATATGACAAATGTCATATTCCGAGGATCCACCCGAAAACAAAAAAAGCCGTAAGGAAACCTGTCCTTACGGCTATAATGCTTTTCATTTTAAAGTATCAGGTCGGAGCTTATTTCAGAACAACGCCCCAGTTTGAACTGATCTTATGATACAAGCGTACCTTCTCCTTCTTCTTCTGCTTCTTTAACATCAGAAGCACTCCTGCTGTGATAAGAAGTGTAAGGAGGACGCCGAGCACTATCATCGGTATTCCCGCACCCAATGCAAAGAACAGCAATGCCCATACGATAATAGCAGCAATGAGGATAAGAGGCAGACAGAACGAAGTGAAGTTTCTGTTCTTTACCTTGATATAATGCTGAATATCGCTGATAGATAGCATTTCATAGTTACGTGCAATGAAGTTGTCCGGCTGAGCCCATTTGCAAAAAGCAGCGAGGCTGTCAAACTTTGCGTTATAATCCTGATAATCGTGAAATTTTTCATTGAAACGAGCAACACGGTAGAGCACATTGACGCTTCCGCCGGGATTGGTCTCAGCGTCCATAACGTGAATGATCGTGCCTGCTGCAGCCTGACCTTTCACATTTTTTGTGATAAGATACTTTCGGTCTACCGCTTCATCTATATTTAGCAAATGAGTCATAAAAATACCTTCCTTGACTTTAAGAATAATACTAAACGAATGTGGATACGGCGAATCAAGCCCGCGGATGTAACAGATGCTTTAGTTCCACATTTATTTTAACACAAGCTTAAAAACTTTGCAAGACAAAACAAAGATTTTAAACAAGCTCTGTGTATTAATAAACAAGGCATTCAAGTTCTGCTCGTATCAGCTATTGTGTGCAAGCCATACAAGCATGATACATCTGCATTCATAAGACGGAGCAAACTTCTCACATCTTTCAAGCTGCTGAAACAGCGTTCATTTCACGCCTGATATCAGAGCTTGTTCTTGAATTTTTCGTTAGCCTTAGCGACTTTTTTTCGTTCCTTAGCCTGCTTGAGCATATCTGCCTTTGAAAGGCTTTCACCCTCGGGGATAGCATCATCATCATCAAGGAAGCTGGAGAGGCGCTTCTTGAAAGCACCGCCGTCTCCGTTTGATAGCATAACGCTGCGCGCCTGATTGGCATTTCCTCCGTGCATTGCCGAGCCCTGATACATTGAGCTCTGACCGCCTACGCCGTATGGAGCTGCCTGCGGGAAACCGCCCTGCTGAGGATAACCGTTGGGCTGGTAAACAGAACCGTGTGCTCCGCCATTGTAGGGACTTGCCTGCGGGAAGCCTCCCTGCTGCGGGAAGCCCTGCTGCGGATAGCCCTGAGGGTAGCCCTGCTGCGGATAACCCTGGGGATAACCCTGCTGCGGGAAGCCCTGCTGTGGATAGCCCTGAGGATAACCTTGCTGCGGGAAGCCCTGCTGCGGATAACCCTGGGGATAACCCTGCTGCGGGAAGCCCGGCTGCGGATAACCCTGAGGATAACCCTGCTGCGGGAAGCCCGGCTGCGGATTCTCAGCATTCTGAGCTGCATAAGGATTATTGAATCCGCTTGCGCCCTGCTGCTGAGCGTCGGCAGGCTGGTCGTAGAACGACTTTACCTCCGAAGCGCCTGCTGATGAGGAAGCAAAGGGATTTGACTCATCAATATCGAATCCGTTGACGAACTCTGCGGGAGCTGCAAGAGAAGGAGCCTCATCGGTCGGTGCCTCCTGCGAAGCTTCGGGAGCTGTCTCCTGCGGAGCGTCAAAGTCATCATATCCGCTCATAAAGTCCTCGACCGCATTCGGTAAAAGACTCGCGCACGTAGCTGTTTCCTCCAAGGAGAGAACTACCTCACAACTGCCGTTTTCGGGTGCGGCATTCACGAGTATTCTGAGTGCATTTTCGCTCGGTTCAAAGAAGCTGTTGTCATCAATCGTGACTATCATCATCTGATGAGCTTTCTCACCGGCTGTTACCAGCAGCATCGCCGCTACCTCTTCGGCAGGGAGGGCCTCGGGATTACCTTCGTTTATAGCAATACTCGTTACGCCCGAGAATACGTTTCCTGATTCTGCAACGATAAGTGCAAGGCAGGCGTCAGGGTCAGCCTCTAAATACGGATAGCGCTGCTTCAGGATACCTGCAAGGTATTTCGCGGTCTCGTAAAGTGAATTTATTTCCATATACTGCCTATTTCCTTTCTGAAAGATTCGTGACTGTTTACAAACTGAGCACTTTTATGTTATCATTCCGTCTCAACATGCTTTTTTAGTCTTTCTGCCTTTCTGTCGGCTGCACGCTGTTTATTGGCAGAAACCTCGGAAGCTATCAGCTCCGACTTTTCCTCAAGCAGCTCCTTGTCATAGATACATGAGAGTGAGATATCGTCCTCTGTTCCGAAGTGAGCACGCTTTGTAAGGTTATTGACGATGATATTCTTGAAGCTGTCAATATCGCCCAGCTGGCTTGTAATTATGGTATGATAATCAAGGAAGTCAAATTCGCTTCCAAAGGAGGTATAGAGTCCGTCGGTCGAAGTGAACATGGCGATGAGCTTCTGCTTATCGCGGTAGAATGCGCTGAAAAGTCCGGCTGCATTTGAATTGCACATCGACGCCGTAACGTTCGCCGGGGCTGCTTCATTGTACTCCATTGGCATCACAGCCTTTCCGTCATCGAATATAGCGACCAGAGTACCGTCACCGATCTGTACGCCGAAAGTGAACTTTTTCCCTGCGACTCCGACTATCAGGGTCGTGCCATAATATGACTCCGGCGGGATAGCTTCAAATTCCTCTTCCGTGAATTTGCTCTTTTCCTCTTCTGTTACAGGATTGTTCTTTATATGCTCTTCAACAAGACGATTCCAGTCAGAGATGATCTGCTTCTGGATATTTTTGATTATCATCCTGTGATTCTTCGGAAAGCTCTCTTCAAAGCTTTTCTTGTCGGCATAGAATCTGTCTATCGTTGAGATAGTTGCCTCAACGGCAAATTTCGAGCCTATATTGCTGCGAAAGTGCTTTTTGCTGCCGTGACCGTCGGCTACGACGCATACAGCATAATCATCACAGACCTTATAGGCAGAACTGTCCTGACAAACCAGACCTGTCTTTTCATGACTCGCACCCATGACCGAGTGACTGAAACCATTGAACATTAAATCTCGGACCCCTTCCAGTATTTTTTATCAGGTGATAAGGTCGGTTTACCAGCCTGTATCGAAAGGAACATCGTCTGTTTCTGTTTTTCCGACGAGTTCCTGTATCTGCTGACCGAGGAGCTTCTGCTTTGCTGCAAAAACGTCCTCTTCGCCAAGCTCGTGGCTCGTATCGTCGGAGAGAGTCATACTCTTGCTTCCTATCTGAGAAGAGGTAACAGCGATGATCTTTATCATCTGTGCGAGCTGGCCGCCTGAATATGCGTGAACAACTGTATCGGGCGAACCTGTGAATTCGGCGAGAACATTGTCGTTAGCCTCGTTGCCGATACCAAGAGCAGCTTTAAGGCCGAACTTGTACCAGCTGTTAGCCTGGAGCTCCTTGAGTCCTGCCTTATAATCGTCTGAGGGATAACCGTCAGTCATAAGGAAGATAACGGGAGCGAACGAGAGCGAAGGCGAATTGAGGAAGCCGTTGCGCGACATTCTCACATTGAGCTCCTTCAGAGCAGCTCCAAGGCTGGTAACGCCGCTTGCACGGAGTCTTGCCCACTCAAATTCTTCTATCGGGATAGGTGTTGAATACATCCATCTTACATCGGTCGAGAAAGTGAGGACAGCTACCTTGACTTCGGTATCAGCCTCGCCGACCTTGCGTATCTCGGGGATGAGCTCTTCCATAACGGTATTGAGCTCGCCCATCTTCTTGCCCTTCATACTTCCCGAAGTATCAATAAGGAAGAAGATCACAAGGCTCTTTCTTGAAACGCCTGTTGCACTGAGGGGATCGTCGTCGAAATCGAGCGGATCGTTTACAGCTGAGTTAGCAGTATAATCGGGAGCAGCAGGATTCGTTGCCGCATTTGCGCCGATAATATTATCGTTATTCATAAAATACATCCTTTCAGTAAGCTGAAATTAGATTTGGGCTTTGATCTCGCCAAAGTCGATCTCGAGACCCTGCCATACCGGGAAACCCTTTCCCGGAGCTATATCGTAAAAAACGCCGTCAGGCATTTTTGCACGCCATTTTCTGTCTGAGCAATTCTTTATTCCGAGAACTCCGGGCTTCAGCTTGTTCTCGACAAGCTCTCCCGCGACCTTCATAAATTCCTCGGATTCGGGGTTCATCTCGCACTCATAGAACTTGCAGCCGAGGTAGAGCGGCATACGGTAGCTCCTGTTGCTGAAGCCGAGAGTTGAGAATTCCATGCCGCACTTGGGGCACTTGAACGTCTTTTCGGTAGGCTGTACGAACATAGAAGCGAAATTCGTTCTTCCGCAGCCGCACATGATTATCTCGGAACGCAGTCTGATGAAGAGCTTCTGCCATTCATTCTCGATTATACGCTTTGTCGGGTCGGTTATTCCGATCGTGAACGAGCGGATAAATGCGTCCTTTATGTAATCGGGATAAATTCTCCAGAATTTTATAACGTTGTCGTGGATACCTCTTACGGGACGGTTGGAAGCATCATTCGGGTCATATACGAATACTGCGTTCTGACCGTAGTGCTTCAGCTCTGACGATTCGGTGAGGCAAACATCTCTGACCACCTTTTCGCCCTCCATGGGATCGCCTCGGAAGAGGAGCTTGAACAGTACGACCGCAAGCGAATACTTATCGGTCTGTACGTTCGGCTGAGCGATGCCTCTTACGACCTCGGGAGCCATATATCCCGGCTTGCCGCCGATACCGAAGTTGCTGCCGTCAGGAGCGATGTTATCACAGTCGCAGACGAGCACTGCACCCGTATTAACGTTTATGAAGAAGCCTCCGTCGTTAAGGTCCTGATAGCTCTTGCCTGCTCTGTGGAGGAGGCGGAAGGAATTAACGATATTGATAACAGCTGTTATCATAGCTGTGAGGCTGCTGAACTTGACGTCCTTCTTCACAGCTCTTCCCGTGAGCGGGTCGACCTCGAGCTTGTAGGTGTTGAGTATATCAACGAAGGAATCGAAGCCATCGGGCTTGAGGTCCATGATATACCCGAATGTTCCGTCCTCGGTCTCCTTTGTTAGGTATTTCGGCCAGAGGAACTTATTGTCGGGAGGACCGTCCGCGATATTGCTGCGGAGATTCTTCAGAAACTCCTTTGGCTTTTTCATCTTGTCTATGTCATACCATTTCAGCGCCCATTTCTGTCCGTTGAAACGCACAAGGTATACCGTACCCTGTCCGCCGCTGCCGATAACACTTAAAACCTGCGCCTTTCCGCCGAATTCGAGTTCGACTTCCTGACCAATTTCAAGCTCTGTCATATAATTACATCCTTTCGTTTGTGGTGTATTCTGTCATGAGTATCAATCATCATCTTCAATTCCTGCTGTTGTAACGAGTCTATAATCGATGCGGTTCGACAGGCAGAATTTATGAACATATGAATTTTCAAAGCAGTGTATCGTGAGATTCGGACAGTATGAGAAAGCGTTTGTATCAATGAACTTTACGCTTTCGGGCAGATACAGCTTTCGGAGCTTTTCGCAGCCCGAGAAAGCCTCAGCACCTATACTGCTGACTGTATCGGGGATATCTATCGTTTCAAGGCTCGTGCAGAACGAGAACGTGCTGTCTTCTATCTCAAGTATGCCTGACGGTATCTTTACCATTGCGAGCTTAGCGCACTGGCAGAATGCGCCCTGCTTGATGACCCTGAGCGAATCAGGCAGCTCAAGACCTCTCAGACGCTTGCACGATGAGAAAGCATACTCGCCTATCGCAAGCAGCGACGAAGGAAGCTTTACCGTTCTGAGCGAACCAAATCCGTCGAAGCAGAAGCTTTCTATCTTGGTATAGCCCTCTGCTATCTCGATATTGCTTCTCAGGCGGTATCTTACAGCATCTATCGGTCGGAACACCTTATCGTCTATGCTCACACGCACCGCTTTCTTTTCTGGCACGGGTTCGTGGTCGTTTTCATCGGTGACTATCCTCATCGGTGATTCATACGGCCAGCCGATAAGATACGTAAAACAGGCAAGAACAAATTCCGCAGCATTTTCTGCAAGGAACACATCACCGAGCATGAAGCTCTTTGCCTTCATGATGGCTATCTCCCTGTTATCGTCTGCAAGGAGCATCCTGAACACGCCAAGATTGTACATATTCTGAAGCAAACGGCGTTCCTTGTCGTGGTCGGGGATGTGATCATAGAGCAGACCGATAAACTGTTTTTTGTTCATTACTGCTCTCGGACCGTTGTCCACGACTATAGCTCTTAGCTGATGCTGAAATTCGATAGTGTTCTCAAAGCCCTCGATGGTCTGCGGAACAGGTGCTCCGCAGGACGGGCAGGCGACATATTTGGTTTTCAGTTCAGTACCGCATTTTTCGCACTGCATAGTTTCCCTCCTGATATTAGCGCTCAGCGAAGAGGGGCAGCATTAAAAAACTGCTGCAAGCCAAGCAAAATTGTATTAAAATCGTAATCTATTATAGTTTAATTATATCACTTATTGGTATAAAAGTCAAGGAACATAACGCCGAACATACGGCATCATTTTGCACACATTGCACAAAAGCCCATAGTCCTTTTCGCGTCTTATTTTGCATGATAATTAAAAAAATGATAATTACCTAAATGATATAATATAAACCTATAATTATTTTATTTTTTCATATCCTTGACAAGAACTTCGTTTATGCTCTCTACAAGCGAAGTGATCTTGGATACCGACTCCTTTATCACTACCGAGCTCTCGTTCGTGGTATTGACATTGTCGTCAAGGTCGCTGAAAGCATCGATAGTCATATTGAGTATACCGATAAGCTGTTCTACACTTTCCGCGTCCATCGTCGGATTTTCCGAGCAGAATGTAACGATATTCCGAAGCAGATCCTTAACTACAGCAGCACGCTCCTTTGTAGCAGAGGTCGATTCGTCGATAGAATCCATACTGCTGGTGATATTGACGATATCCTCCTTCAGCTTATCCGAAAGCTCAAGACATTCCGCTGTGACTTCCTCAAGCTTCTCATTCTTGACAGAGAGGGTCGAATGTCTCGCGATAAGGACTGATTTCGCGTGGATAATGCAGTTATCGGGCGTATTCAGTCCACGTGCTATCGCAACAGCCATGTCCTTGCAGGAATTGAAGCCGCAGGCGTGGCAGTTGAACTCCCTGTCCTCCTTGGAAAGCTTTCCCATTTTCTTATAAATGGGCTCGAGCTGCTGATCTGACGGAACAGGAGAAGGAACAGACGGCTTGTAGTTGCGCAGGAAGTCGGATTGACGGAGCTCCTCGTCGAAGCGCTTGAAGAGCTTATCATCTCCTCTGCCCATGAATCCCGATTTGCGGCGGTTCTTCGCTTCATTCTCGACCTTTCGCATTACGTCCATAACGTCGAAAACGGTCTGATCCGTTTTTGCGGCAGGTCCGATGTTGCAGCCGAAATCACACGAGAGAACATCAAATATCTGCGGATGCTTTACTTCAGGCATCCTTGCATACATATTGAGCTCGTCGTATACATTGCGAACGCCCTTTGAAGTCGTTATATTGATATCGGGGTTATGGAGCCAGAGATTGTCCCTCAGTCCGCCAGGACGCGAGTAGATACTTCCCATCTGTCCCTGAACATCATCAAATTTATACTCATAGCTGTCATTTGTATCGGCAGGAAAGCTTATGCCGTTTCTTTCAAAGTAATCCATAAGCTTGTCGATAGTGATGTTGTAGTCTATGAGCCCCGTATCCGAAAACTCTATTTTTTTTGCGATACAGGTTGAAAGATAAGCAATGGGGTTATTGCGGCGCAGATATTGTTTCACGTATACAGCCGAGCAGGCAGCAGGGCTGTGTATAGGTGAGAGATTCTGAAGCATCTGCGGCTGGTATGTCTCTATGTACTTAACGATAGCCGAGCACGGCTGAGTAACGCGATTCCCCATGGAACCCTGTTCAATGGCTCTTATATGTGCCCAAGTGCAGATATCTGCACCGAATGATCCGTCATATACAGTACATCCCTGTCCTTTGAACCAGTCGAGCACGCCCTTCCATTTCGTGGGAAGAGCCGCCTTGATAGCAGGAGAGACGATCAGAATAAGCTTTTCTTTGATAAGGTGTGACATTCCCTCTTCGGTATCATCGATATAATCTCTTGCTCCGTGATTGCAGATACGTACACATTCACCGCAGGCAATACACTTGTCAGGGTTTACGGATATTATGAACCTGCCGTCATCGAGTTGTTTGACAGTATTGGCTTCGGGTGCGGGACAGCTTCTTATACATGAATTACAGCCTGTACATTTCTCGGGTTTAACAATAATCAATTCATTCATCGTGTGGTACTCCTTGTATGTCTAAGAATTAGAATTATACTATTATTTTTCCTTCAGAGCTTTAGCCTGCTTGACAAGTGCAGCAAGGTCTATCTTGCCGTTCTTGCCTGTGTTATTGCTCTTACTGTTATCCGATGCTTCTGTATTGTCATCCGCCTCGTCGCCGTCAGCAGCCGCCTCCAGCTTTTCAGCCGCGGACTCTTCTTCCGACCGTGCCGTTTCGGGCTCAGTTTTTTTCTTTGGCTTTTCTTCACTTTCAAGAGGAGCCGTCCTTACGGGACGTTCAGGATATTCGGGAGCGAATCTCACTGCCTCCTCGGGCTCGGTATCGCCGCTTGTCCTGAATGCCTCCTCAGTTTTGCCGAGGAGTTCCTCACATCCGCCGATACTGTCCGCGCTGCTCTCCTTGAAGCTGTCGAGCGCCGCCTTCAGTTCTCCGAGCTGACCGCCGAGCTCACTGAGCTTAGTGAGCACAGACTCTCTCGCACTGTAAAGGGCAGTTCTCTTTTGACTTTCCGCCACATTCTTGGCATCTGCGATTATCTCGGCAGCCTTGCACTCTGCCTCATATATTATCATTTTGCTCTCATCGTTAGCGTAAGCGACCGCTCTTTCAGCAGCTGCGGCAGCCGAGCTTTCGATCTCCTCCGCCTTTTCCTTCGCAGCGTCTTCGAGCATATTTGCTGATTTTTTCGCTTCGATAAAGACCGAGCTAAGAGCCGCCGCCTCGTCATCAGCCTTAGCGGCAGCCAGCTGAGTATTGACTTCCGTCATCTTTGAATCAGCCGCCTCGAGCGAGGCTTTCAGCTTTTTTATCTCTTCCTCATACTTTTTGTTTTCGTCCTCAGCCGTTTCAAGCTTAACGGCAAGCTCTTCGCTGTAGACCTGAGCTTCCGTCAGCTTTGCTCGCTCTTCGGCAAGGACTGTCTCTATGCTTTCGCGGATATCCCTGCCTTCCTTACTGCTTTCGAGCAGGAGTTTCGTCTCACGAAGTTCATTCTTCAAGCCGAATAATTCTTCGTTTAAGGAATCGATCCTGCGCAGTACATCGGTCTTGTCGTAACCGCCGTATGTAACTGTTCTTAAAAAATGAGTTCCTGCCATTTTCTTATCTTCCCCCCAAGATATCAGAATACTGTCGGCGCCGCTCTTCATCAGCTGGATCGCGCCCGACATTTCCGTTATAAACACCTTTAATTATACTACATATAAAAAGTAAAGTCAATATATATTAAATAAGAATGTGGTTAGGAACTGGCAATTTTTAACAAATCGCCACTTAACTCAGCAGTCGTATGGTCCGTCATGTATAAAATGGCGTCATTACCATTCGGATTCACACGAGCTGATAAGCGCCTGTACCTCGGGTTTCTCGTAAAGTCCGAGATCAAACAGCTTATCCGCCTGCTTGCGCGTTATTGAGCCGCGCTCGGAGTGAACGTACAGGCTGTGACTGCGTTCCTTGCCGTCCCACGAATCTATGACCTCGAGCCAGCCCTTTCTGTGAAGTGTCAGCTCAGGGTATTTTTCAGTGCTGTACAGCGTGCGCACGATAGATTCGGCGCATTTGTTGTGACCTGTATAGCCGCATGAGTAGGTATCGCCCTCGGGAGATATCCACCCAAGCTTGAAAGCGGGATCGTTGTGCTTGAACATTCTCTCCAGCGGGAGAGGAAATGCCTTATCAGATTCGATGACCTCGACAAAATGCTTGTCATTGGGGTCGAATCTGTAGTATCCTCCCCTGTCGTCAAAAACGACAGGAAGCTGTTCCTCGCGGATAAGCCCCTCAAAACCCGTACCTTCGACCTCTGTGAGCGAATCTGCATAGCGATAGCAATACTGCCCCGTATCGTTCGTATATACGGCGTATTTTTTCATTCCGAAATTATCCTCCTCAAAGTTTTCCCATATTTCCTTTATAATGCATAATACTCCATTCTTATTAATTTTAGCGCGATTAGACCTGTTTGTCAAGAGTGATATCCGCAATTATTGGTAGTTTTCGTATGATCCGACAATTTTTGGCAAGTTGCCTAAATTCAACTCTGAAAAAAAGCAAAATGACTATCCGCGCAATAATTTAATCATCATTTAAGTTTGGCGCTTGTAAAAGATCCGCCCCTTCCTTGAGGTAATACCGCACAAAGATTGTGCCGAAGGTGCGAAGTGAGATTTTTCGTCAGATTGTATAGGAAGCCCTTGACATACGTCAGTATGCCTGCGGTCTTTGTGCGGTGTTGCCTCAAAAAAACCGCCCCGTGTTTCCACGGGGCGGTCGGCAAGTTTACATATTCACAACGGTATTTACCATATTTCCGCCGTTCATCTTAGCGTTTCTCATCGTAGTGTCAAGCTTTACAAGAAGCGAGTTTACGTTGAGGCAGTCACCGGGGAGATAATGGTATGCCGCACCCGAAACTGTGAGCTGAACCGTGAGGTTGAGGACAGTAAACGGAGCGCTCATAACAGCGTGTATCTTAGGTATGAACGCCATAGACTGGCTCTCTGTGAATTCCTTGTTGAATACAAAGCAGAACTCGTTGCCGGTGATATTATATATCTCAGCAACGCTGCCGAATTCCTCTTTGAGCTTCTCAGCGATAGCAGCGAGATACTCGTCACCAAACTCATAACCGTATGTATCGTTGATGATACGGAAGTTATCCATGTCAAATACGGCAATATTGAAGCGGTCGGATTCAAGGCGTCCGCTGATATCACTATCGAGTGCATAGCGGTTCTTCATACCTGTAAGGAGGTTTGTAAGAGCGAGGTCCGAAGCCTTCTGTCTTGTGGACTTGAGCTTTGCGCCGACCTCCTTGAGGTTCTTCTCACGCTCCTCAAGCTCGATACGAGCCTTTCTTGCTCTTCTTGCAGCTATGAATATAGCGAGCTCACCGAGAACAAGAATGGCAGCCATGATAAGCTCGGTAACGTAGAATATCCTTCCTGTTCTTGCCTGCTGTCTTGCAGTGTTGGCTGCATTGATACCGATAGTAGCGATGAGCATCTCGGTAGCAGTTGTCTCAAGGGGGTAGATATCCTGAGTATAAATATCCTTCAGGTTGTCGGTATCAGCAATTCCCTCTCCGTTCTTTATAGGTTCAAGAACGGTTGAAAGCCGGTTATGGTAAGCCTCGAGGAATACTCTCGCGTGGCGGCAGCGCTTGACTGTCGCTTCGCTGAGTCCTTCATAGTTTTCAAAGGTTTCGAGCTTTTCACCTATAGAGTTGAAGGAACCTTCGATGCTCTCGGCGATAGCCGCCTGACTCTGGTCAGTACCGATGTCTGCGATGATCGTAAGAACTCGCTGGTTGATGCTCTGCAGCTCACCATTGACAGAGTTGATAGTATTCATCGTAGTGGAGGTTTTTAAACCGACCTCGGTAATGCCGTGAAAGAGGTAATAAACGAGGACCATGTTTGCTGCGGTTACTAATGCGAGCAGGATAGCTGCAAGCGTATATGCAGTGGAACGGTTTGCATTGTTAGTTTTTGCCATTACTCTGACCTCCTTTAAGCTTTTTCGGGATACAGCAGGAGCTGAATGTCGTCATCATTGATATTCTTTGCGGATATCCATGTAACGCCCGTATCCAGCGAGCCGCTAACACCGCTGCCCTGCGAAGCTTGTATAGCGTATCTTGTACCGATATATCCGATGTTGTAAGGGTTCTGGATGATAGTACCGTCAAGCACGCCCGACTTGATGTACTTGAGCTCCTGCTCGTCCGAATTGAAGCCCACAACGGTTATCGTATCAGCAAGATCAAGCTCTTCTACAGCCTGACAAGCACCGAGAGTAGTATTCGTATTTGTTGTGTACAGAACTCTGATATCGCTGTTTTCGGTCAGAAGCTTCTTAGCCTCCTCATATGCAGCCTCCTGAGTACCGCAGCGCTGACCCTCGATGAAGTAGGAACCGATATCCATAGAGCCGCCCTGTCCCGCGCCCTCGGGAGGACCGCCCTGAGTCGTTTCCTCAACAGCATCAGCCTTAGTGGGCTCCTCTGCTGCTGATGCGTCTCCGCCCAGAGCTGCCTGAACAGCAGCCTCTACAGCCTTTTCGGAAGCGCCCGCGCCTGCCGAACGTGCAGCACGCTCAGCCGCAGATTTAACTGCTTCCTCGGGAGCACCCGCCGCTGAAGCCTGAGCAGCCGCGGATTTTGCAGCATTCAGCATACCTTCGGTGGGCTTGTCCTTTTCGTCAGCCTGCGCCTGTGCCTGAGCAGCAGCCTGAGCCTGAGCAGCAGCCTGTTCCGCAGCAGCCTTAGCCTGTTCCGCAGCAGCCTTAGCCTGTGCCTCTGCACGCTTGCCCCTCAGCTGTCCGAGCAGAGGAGAGTATGTAGCTCTGAAGCCTGTGATACGGAGCTCTGCTGTAGAAGCAGTATGACCTATCACTGCTACCTTTCCTATCTCATCTTCATCCGAGAGCTCATCGAGGTAAAGACGCGCTGCATTTCTTGCAGCAACAGCGCCGCCGTCGAAGTCGGTCGAACCAACGTAAGATGTTATCTTATCATAGTTTGCACGCGAGTTGATGTTGACTATCTTGATGCCCTTGCTTGTTGCTCTGTCGAACGCCTCATTGAGCTCGTCTGTGTCGTTGGGAGCGATAACTATCGCCTTTGCGCCCTGTTTGATGGCGTCGTTGATATACTCTATCTGGCTTGCGTAGTCATTATCGCTCGAAGCACAGTAGTAGAGCATCTCATATCCCATCTCCTCACAGCAGTCATCAGCGCCCTTTTTGACCTCTTCCCAGAATGAGACCTTCTCATTTTTACAGATGACAGCAACTTTCCCGCCAATGTTCTGCGGCTTACCGCAAGCTGTAGCAGAAACAAGCATTGTCAGTGATACAGAACAGGCTGCTATTCTTTGGAAAATGCCATTTCTTTTCAGTTTGTTCATGAAAATGAACCTCCTTATTCTTTATATTTCCCTTGTTTCTTCGGATAGAGCAAGAGAATTGATACTGTTTCACGGGAAGCCTTTGGGACGTGACGGGCTCTCCGCAAAACTTTTTTGCTCATTAATGATATGTTATCCCCGATATGAGCTTCACGTACATATATATTTTATCATATTTCTCTGAAAAAAACAATAATTAAGTATGCACAATTCATTTGTAATTTTGCCGATTTTTTCGATTTAAAATTGTCAAATTGTATAATTTTTTACAGTTAGTTATTCCAAATCAAAAAACAACCTTTGGTAAATCCACAGTTTAACTGACAGAAGCAGAAGTTTACAATGAACAGCCTGCGATACTGATGTGTAAAACTATGCTATCATTTCTTGCTTTTCCGAAAAAAATATGTTATAAGCGGCGTGTCGCCGCCTCCGGTTTCGCGGCAAAGCTGAAAAAAACGGAATATTCCCCCGCGCGGCTTGCTATTTCCGTAATAATATGTTATAATCTAACTATTGTTACTTAGGCAATATATAATGATAAATATTTCGTCGGTCTGCGGCGAGGCGAGAATAAACGGAACGTTCCGGCAGTGCATGGCTATTCGCTCGCCTGCCTGATTATCAGTCGGACACCGTCCGCATCGGTTCCACCACGCCCCGTTAGTCCGCTGCGCAGATTTTACGATACTTGATTGCCACATTATAACGTGAAGGGAGCAGCTTATGGGTATCATATTGGACAAGCTCGCACTGCTGTTTCTGTGTGCGATAAACTTTTCATTCTCAGACAGCAGCGTCATTTCCGTGACGTGTCTGTTAATACTCATTATAGCCTCGTCTCTCTCGGAAGTCTTCAAAGAGCGGCGTTTCAGTTCGGTATTCCCGCTCGTGTACTCCTGCGGCTGCATATTTCTGCCCGAACTGGTTTGCGGAGCTCCGCTCATACTGTACGACAGCCTCCGCATGAAAAAATGGTACACTGCTCTCCCGCTTTTCGCGGCGGTTCTAAAGCTCGAACACTTCAGGCATATCCAGTTCCCGATACTGCTCGCAGGACTCTTCATTGCAGCAGTATTCTATCTGCGGGTGTTCCGACTTGAAGAGCAGGTCAGCTTTCTGCGCTCAATGAGGGATGAAGTCGCCGAAAAGAACCTCGAGCTCGATGACCGCAACAGGCAGCTTGCCGATGCACAGGACAATGAGGTACGCATCGCAACGCTCCGCGAGCGCAACCGTATCGCACGAGAGATACACGACAATGTCGGACATATGCTGACGCGGTCACTTTTGCAGTCGGGAGCTCTCATAGTAATAAACAAGGACGAAAATATGAAAGGACCTCTCGAAGAGCTTCGCTCCACGCTCGACAGTGCCATGACAAGTATCCGTCAGAGCGTACACGACCTCCACGACGATTCTCTCGACCTGCGCAAGGTCATCGAGGACAGCGCCTCCGCCGCCAATGAGCGGTTCACGGTAAAGCTCGACTACGATATCAGCAGCAGTGCTCCCGCGAAGATAAAGCTTTGCATCGCGGGCATCGTTAAAGAGGGAGTTTCCAATGCAATAAAGCATTCAAACGGCAATAAGCTCGATATATCCGTCCGTGAGCACCCCGCCTTCTATCAGCTTCTGATAATGGACAACGGGAGTTCGGACACCATAAACGAAACAGGCATAGGACTGAAAAATATGCGGGACAGAATAGAAGGCGTGGGCGGCTTCATCAGCTTTGCACCCTCAGACGACGGATTCCGCGTATTCGCTTCGATACCCAAGAATAAGGAGAACATATGAATATTGCAGTAATAGATGATGACAAGCTCGTAGCACTCTCGCTGAAAACGATACTCGAAAGCACAGGAAATATAACCGTAGCGGCTATGGGCACTAACGGCGAAGAAGCTATCTCGATATACCGCGAAACACATCCCGACGTTATGCTTATGGATATCCGCATGGAAGGCATGACAGGTCTTGAAGCAGGAACTCAGATACTCAAGGAAGACCAGTCTGCCCGCATACTCTACCTCACAACATTCGCAGACGACGAATACATAATCAAAGCGCTGAATATGGGAGCAAAGGGCTATATCCTCAAACAGGACTTCGACGGTATAGCTCCCGCGCTCGAAGCTGTGATGAACGGGCAGACCGTGTTCGGCGAACGCATTATCACCAAGATACCCGAACTGATGAAACCAAAGAGCGACTACGACTTTGCCTCTCACGGGATAAATGACAAGGAGCGTGAGATAATGGAGCTCGTCGCAGAGGGGCTCAGCAATAAAGAGATAGCCGCGAAGCTCTATCTCGGGGACGGCACAGTCCGCAACTACATAAGCACCCTGCTTGAGAAGCTCTGCCTCCGCGACAGAACTCAGCTTGCGGTGTACTATTATACAGAGGTAAGAAAATAAGTTGCCAAAGGCACACCGATATCGTTCACTGCACAATGAAAAAGCCTTAAAGAAGCATGAGCTTCTTTAAGGCTTTTTTTACTTTTTACCACTTCCACTCCGAGAATGTCTTGGAGGCGGCTGACTTCATTGTGTAGCCCTTCTTCTTGCAGTACTCATTGACAGCGGCAACTGCTATGAGGATAACTCCAACGATGAAGAGGTATATCCACCAGCCCATAGTCGCAAAGTACTTCCTTGTGGAGTAGATGGTGATGATAACGAGAGCAATGGATGACACTGCGAACCATGTCTTGTTCTTGGTATAGAAGGCGATGAGAAGTATCGCAGCAGTCGTACCGAGTACGAATATCGTATTTGCAGCGCTGTGGAATACCATAGCGTCGATGATAAGACCGATGAATGCGATAACGAAGAGTATCTCCGAGGTTATCCTCGAAGCGAGCCTGTGCTGCTTCCAGATGAATCTGTAGGCAAGTCCGAGCAGTGCGATTATAGCGAGGGTTATCTTGCTGTTGATTATAGAGGAATCAGACATGAGGAACGGCCTCGTTATGCAGGCAATTGCTGCGATGAAGGCGGATACCGAGAGCATTACCGCCGCAACATCCTTGTTGGTCTTCTTCTTGATGAAGCAGGCAAGGAATACTGCAAGAGCCATTAGTCTGAGGAATATAGACAGGCGGTCAAATGTCGGGAAGCCGACCACACACATCCATGAGCTGAGCAGGAGAACGTCGGTATGCGTCCTTTTGCCCTTGACAGCGACGATGGACTCGGGGAAGATGAAACGCGATATCACAAGCAGTACCACAAAGAGACCGAACATCGAGAACATCGGTATGTCCTTGTTGTCGAAGAAGTGGTCGAGAATGCGGTATGTAAGGAGTATGAGGCTTATGACCGCACCTGCTGCCGTGATGTTGCAGCTCATGAAGTGAGAAACGATGAAGTGTACAACACATATAGCGATAGTAATTGCGAAAAGCTCGCTGTATCCCGTGCAGCAGAGGAGCACAGCTCCCGCCGCTACCATGTTCGAGTAGAGCACTACCTCAGTCTTGAGGGGGTGGTGCGCATGGAAGTTGAACGCAAGCTTCGGCATAAACATAAGCAGAAGCGTTACCGCCATGTAGATGATAACGAGACCGCCGAAAACGAGTGTGAGTATCTCGTTATACTGCTCCTTGCCGTTGAGCTCATAAAGCCTGTTATTGAGGTAAAGAGCCGTAAAGAACGGGAGTATCGGAGCGGAGATGCCTGCTGTTATCTGTATGCCTGTCTCCTTGTGGAGGGTATAGCAGGTAATTATGAAAGAAACTGCTATCGGTACTACGAGGTTCATTCCATAGTATCTTTCATTGTCAGCAAGAAGAGAGAGCAGAGCTCCGAGCACCGCAAAGCCGAATGCGATAACCTTTGAAGCAGCAAAGTTCTTGGGAGCAAAGAGGTTTATCACGTATATCGCCAGTGCGATGAACGCAAAGAAAACCATTACGAAGTCCCCGCCGTACTTGGCTCTGAGACCGAATACAGCCACGAACGCGGTATACACTGCCACTACGTTCAGTACAACGAAGAGCCATGCCTGCTTCTTGGTGATACCATAGAGGAAGCACTGGAGAATGATGACTCCGAGGATAAAGAACGTAAACGGGGTCGCGCTGAAGGTTGTCCAGAGGACGTATCCGAATGCCAGTACAGCAAACAGCACCGATGTGATGTCACCGATTATTACAGTCGGGAGCTCTAATTTAGTGCCCTTCTGCGGCTTGAGGATATGAATGAACGCAGTGATGATGAACTGCACCATAATTATAACAGGAGCGAACTGCTCATAGCTGTCGGTTATCTGTACCGCAAGGAGCAGCAGACCCACAGATACGAACGAGAAGCCTATGTAGGTGAAGGCTATCTTCTTGTACAGCAGATACGCCAGCAGAGAAGCTGCCGCAATAATGAATGCACCCACTGCGTACAGCAGAGCTGCACCGTCACCCTTGAGGCTGAACCACTCTCCGAAGAGCTTGTAGCCGCCCGCAGTTATCAGCGCTACGACTGACATAAGTGTACCTATCGTATAGAATGCAGCAGATGTAAGGTCGAGCTTGGCAAGCCCCTTCAGTATCGCGCTTATGAGCAGCGAGACTACCGCCGCTCCAATGAGGATGAACACCTTTGCGGTGTCCGCCAGCTTGACCCAGTTCGCCGCAACGAACGTTACGGCAGAAAGCATGATGAAGGACGAGCCTATCATCAGCAGGACCGTCGAGGTGTTGAACTTTCCCTTCAGCGAGAAGGACTTCTGCGGGATAGGTCTGCCCTGTGCATCGTACTGCACGGGCACGCTCCCCTTTTTATTATTGGTATCGGTCACAATGAGGAAGATTATGACCCCTATTATGACCAGAGGCACTGCCATTCTGAACATCAGTGAGATAAGAACAAAGGTCAGATCGGTTCCTGCCATAGCTACCATCCTTTCTGTATGTTTATGCGGGATATCTTATGCTTATATATTAGCACATTCTTTGCCGCAGCGTAAGGTGTCAAAGGTCACTTTCTGCGTGACATTTGTAATTCTGTTCTAATTCTATCATCCGTCACGCAGGTTGTCAATGAACAATATTATTACAAGGTAACCGTTCTGTTACTTGACAGCATTCTTCGCCTTTTTCCTGACATCGTGACCCAGCGCACGCATTATCCTGACCCCTTCGCGGAGCTTCAGCGCACGAACCATATAACACGAGCTCGCCTCTCCGCAAAACCATATCAGCACATTGCACTTTCCCGAGGGCTTTTGCAGCAGCGACTGTCTGAGCTCCACCTTAACGATGTTGCTCTTGCGCGCTATGACCGTATGGAAAGCTGTCCATTTAGCACATCTGACAATGACCTTATCGTCTTTGACGGATACTCCGCTCGTGAGCATAGCCACTGTCTTGACGAGCACGAGCCACATCAGCGGTATCTCTATCATGACCGCGAAGAAGAAAGACAGCTCCGAAAACTGCGGGAACAGATCCTCGAAAATATAGTACACCGGGAAAACGCAGTTTGCGGCAAGTATCGGATTGAAAAGATAGCTCAGAAATCCCGACCACCCGGAGCGGAAATCGAGCCTGTGAGTGCTCGAAATGCCTATTTTTTCAAGCCCGCTGCCGAGATTCTTCTCGCGGCGTATCGGCATGAGCACGGGCAGATGTCTCGAATCGTAGCCATATCCCGCACAGCTGATATTGACCGTGACCGTTTTCAGGAACTTCATTATCAGATTCTGACGGAGGTCAGTGTAGTTGATATGAGCAGTATTTATACGGTATTCACGCCTGTTGGTAATGCCGCACTTGACATTGATGCTGTGTCTGTCGGCTATTATTTTGAAATGCGAGTATCTCAGCAGATTGATGATAAATGAAAGCAGCCACGCCGCCGCAATGAACGTACCGAATCCGACAGCCGCGTCGGGTATGCGGAGCAGCCACCTGTGCGTGAATCTTTCAGTAGTCTCGGTTATACGGTTCAGCCAAACAGAAATTATGTCCTGAGCGATACTGCCGCCCTTGAGAAAGAACATCGCCATATATATCGCGCCCGAAAAGCCGCTCGAGAAGAACGCCGAAAAGAGCACGACGGATATCATATTTGCCTTCGGCATATCGTCTACGCGGTTTTCACGGTCAACATCGGGGATACGGCTCATAAGCTCGCTGCATACCTTTCTCGTAACGAGCAGTCGCATATCGGTCGCCTTGAAGATACCCGCACGGGTATCACAGCTGAACTTCATACCGCCAAACGGTATCATCAGCCACGGGCGCTCTGCATTCGCAACGCTAATTTTATCGAGCGGTATTGTCTTTCGATATCTTATGATCACACCGCCGTGCTGAGTGATAGTTCTGTCACTTATGATGATCTGTGCGAAGTACCACCTGACAAAGCCGAAGACGATAATGAGACCGATAACAGCGATATCCTGCCAGGCTCCTCTTGCCCACTCATAGAGACGGCGGGCATCCATCTGCAAGATGGAGAGACCGCGGAGCAGCGGAAAAATAAGGAGCCAGATGTTCCTGGCGGAATACCGCAGTATGCGCAGAGGATGCTCATGGCAGGTCATTTCTCCGCCTCCTTTTCGGGAGCTCCTGTCTTGCGGAGGATATAAAGCGCATCCTCCTGCTTCAGGAAGAGAAGTCTGAGCTGTCCGCCGTACACAAAGAATACGATAAAATTGAGCCCCGTATACTGTGAAAAAGGCGTGGTGACAACAGTCGTGTACTGCACTGTAGAGTACAGCACCGACTGGTGAGATATGAAATAAACTCCGCTGTGCTTGGTTATCTCGGTGTCGGTGGTATCGTAGCTCAGCGACTTGAAATACAGCGGGAGATATATACAAATAAAGAAGATATCGACAGTAAGGATAGCGATACCGATTATAGCGAGCACTATAGTCAGGGAAATATACATCCTTACTGCACAGAAAAGCAGCAAAGATACTGCTGCTATTACGAGTCTAAGTGTAAGAAGTGCGTGTTTATCAGGCTTGAAGCTTCTCATTGCTACCTCCCATCACAAATTTGCTCCGTAAGGCGAAGCATAAATCATATTTCTATTATAACACAAATATTTTATAATGTATACCATTTTTATAAATTTTTCGGAGGGTTTTTATGCAGGGAATACTTGAACGGATAAACAGTGCTGTCTGGGGAGCTCCGCTCATCGCCGTCCTCCTCGGCACAGGGCTGCTTTACACGCTCCGCCTCGGATTCGTACAATTCAGGCTGCCAAAACTCCTTATAGAGACAAAAAGCAGCACCATTCCGCTAAAAAAACAGCTGAAGACGGTCTGCATGAGCCTCGGAGCATCCATGGGCACGGGAAATATAACGGGAACAGCCTCCGCCCTTGCTGTCGGCGGAGCGGGAGCGGTTCTGTGGATGTGGGTGTCGGCATTTCTCGGAATGGCGCTCGTTTACGCCGAAAACACGTTGTCCGCAGTTTATGGCAGCGAAAAGATCAAGGGTCCCATGGCATACCTCTCATGCGGTCTCGGCTCACGGAGCGCAGCCGCAGTTTTCGCAGTATTCTGCATATTTTCCTCCTTTGGCATGGGCGGCATGGTACAGGTCAACACCTTCACCGAGAGCTTGTGCGGATGCGGAGCAGAGCACCGTGTCCTCACAGCAATAGCCGTATTCCTCCTTATATCGGCGATCATTTTCGGCGGAGCGCGACGTATCGGCACTGCCGCACAGTATCTTCTCCCCCTCGCGGGTATAGCCTATGCCGCCGTTTGCATCCCCGTTATCGCGATGAACCACGAACACCTCACCTCCGTGGTATCACGGATATTCGGCGAAGCTCTCGGATTTCGGCAGGCAGCAGGCGGACTCGCGGGACAGGCGATAGCCGTCGGTATCAGGCGGGGTGTCTTCTCAAACGAAGCAGGGCTCGGGAGCTCTCCGCTGCTGCACAGCTCTGCGGATAGTATGAACTCTCAGGCAGCATGGAGCATGGCAGAAGTTCTCGCGGACACGGTCTGCTGCACGCTGACGGCGGTCACTGTGCTCTGCGCGTGCGATACATACTCTGCCGCAGATTCGCTCGCCTGTCTCCTCGGGAGCGCGGCTTTCCCCTTTCTTACCGCTGTAAACGGGCTTTTCGCACTATGCACAGTCATAGGCTGGTACTACTGCGGCGAGACAGCCTTCCTCCACCTTACCCACGGCAGGGCGCGGCGGCTATTCTGTCTGACATTTGCCGCGATTTCGGCTTTAGGAGCAGTTTTCAAAGCTACGGCGGTATGGACGCTCTCCGACATCTTCAACGGTCTTATGGCTTTCCCGAACCTGCTTGGACTGATAATGCTCCGAAAAGACGTCAAGCGTGAATAAACCGCATGATTTCGGGCAAGCTTACTGTAAAAACATGGAGGACAGAATTATGGCTTATATCGGTGAAAATGCACATTTCAGCTTCCGCAGCGGTCTATGTGAGGCACTGCCGCGCTCCTCGGTCAGTTCGGCAGAAACCGCATCTCTCGGGCGAACTCTCACTCGATTTTTCGGGCGTTTCTGCGTGGGCTGCGAGGACTACAAGCGCCTGAGCGCACTCTACGCTCTGTGCAGCGGCATTTCCGAATGCGGCGGTGAAGTCTGCATATGTGAGAGTACGGATATGCCGTCGTTTCGCTTCGGGCTGCCGCTCCTGTCGGCAGACTGCGGAGTGTTCGTCGGCAACAGCAGTCCCCTGAAAATGGCATTTTTCGATAATCGCGGCTTTGAACTCCCTCAGAGACAGCTCGCGGAGATAATGCGCGCGGAGCCTCCTGAGCCTGCCGAAAAATCGGGCAGCATAAGTGCGATGACCTCCTTTGGGAACATCTACATCAACAACCTCCGCGACAGTCTCGGCGGACTGACCGAGCCTATACCCGCAGGCATCAGCTGCGGCAAAAGAGCCGTCCGTACGCTTTGGCAGCAATTCTTCACGGGCGAGGACAACGAGCTCGTGATACAGATATCCGACAGCGGCAGCCGCGCGAATGCCTACTCCGCGAAATACGGCTTCATTTCGGCAGATAAGCTGACACTCGCATACTGTATCAAGGCTTTGCGTGCAGGTGATACCGTACTTCTGCCCGACGATTTCCACTACGCTGCGGAGCTGTGCAGCACTCTCCACAAAGGAACTATACTTCGATATCCCGCCGAAAACGGCGTCCCCAATGTGAGCGGACAGTCGCGATTCCTGCGCGACCCGCTCTTTATGTGTGCCGACCTGCTCCGCGACCGAGAAGAATTCTTCTCGCTGATGTCCGAGCTGCCGCAGATATCGGGTGCGCGCCGAGAGATAGCCTTCACGGACGCGGAGAGCTACTGCAAGCCAAAGAAGCTGCAAACCTCCCGCGGGCGCGTGATAATTACCCGCAGCGGCAGAAATATGCTTTCGGTGCTTGCTCAGGCACTCTCAGCCGAGACATCAGCGGAGCTCTGTGCGGAATGGTGCGAAAAGCTGCGAAAAGCCGACAAATGCCGCCGTCCGCCTGAGAGCTTTGTCTGATTTTGCTATTGACATATTCTTCCGATTTTAGTATAATAGTAAATGTATAGCTACGTCCTGCCGTGATTTTCGGGAGGACGCGAAAACAAGGCTTTTATGGCGCAACGCCATTAAGATAAAATATTTTATCCTTTCGTTCGGATAAAAAAGACGGCTCAAATGAAGCAGGCTGAATCGGTACCCTCAGTACCTGCCGTGCTCTTTCCGACCCGCAAAATCTGCAATACGCTATTCCATACGGGTCCCGCGCCGTCCTCAGAAAAACAAAGTATTTGAAAGTGAGGTCATATAGTGAACGAGAATAACAACAATAATAACCAGAAAAAGACCCGCAGGAGCACAGGCGGAAGCACTGCTGCGCCCAAAAAGCGGGTATACAGAAAAAAGGCAACGGCTAATGATACTGCCGCACAGGCTAACAAGCCCGCTGCACAGTCTGTAAAGCCTGCTAACAAGAACGCCGCTCCGGCAAAGGAGAAGAAAACCCGTCAGCCCAAGGAGGTCAGAAAGACTCCCGTCAAGATAATCCCCCTCGGCGGTCTTAACGAGATAGGCAAGAACATGACTGTTTTCGAGTGCTCAAATGACATATTCATTCTCGACTGCGGTCTCGCCTTCCCCGACGCGGATATGCCCGGCGTAGACATAGTTATCCCCGATTTTACTTATGTTGAGCGCAATGCCGACAAGATACGCGGCATAGTCATCACACACGGCCATGAGGACCACATCGGCGGACTCGCTTACCTCCTGAAAAAGGTCAATGTCCCCGTATACGGCACAAGACTCACTATCGGACTCATTGAGGCTAAACTCAAGGAACAGGGACTCCTCGGCAAAGTGACTCTCAACGTCATTGCTCCGAAAAAGACCGTGAAAATGGGCTGTATGGCTGTTGAATTCATCAAGGTCAACCACTCAATACCCGATTCGGTAGGCATGGCTATACACACTCCCGCGGGAGTAATCGTACACACGGGCGACTTCAAGGTCGACTACTCCCCTATCGACGGAGAGATAATCGACCTCGCACGCTTCGGTGAGCTCGGCAGCAAGGGCGTCCTCGCGCTCATGGCTGACTCAACGAATGCCGAGCGTATGGGCTACACTCACTCGGAGCGAACTGTCGGCGAATCCTTCGACCGCCTCTTCAAGAAGGGCGAAGGCAAGCGTATCATAATCGCGACATTCTCGTCGAATATCCACCGCGTACAGCAGATAATCAACTGCGCCGAGCGCTACGGCAGAAAGGTAGCTGTATTCGGCAGAAGCATGATAAACGTCATAAATACGGCAATAGAGCTCGGTTATCTCGACGTGCCCGACGGCATCATCATCGACATCGAAATGATGAACAAGTATGAGAGCGAGCGCATCGTCCTCATCACTACGGGAAGTCAGGGCGAGCCGATGTCCGCGCTCACACGCATGGCGATGAACGACCACAAAAAGGTCAACATCACGCCCATGGACTTCATCATCATCTCGGCTACTCCTATCCCAGGCAACGAGAAGTTCGTTACACGAGTTGTCAACGAGCTCATGAAGTCGGGTGCAGAGGTAGTATATGAGGCTATGTACGAGGTACACGTTTCGGGACACGCCTGTCAGGAGGAGCTCAAACTCATGCAGGCGCTTACCAAGCCCAAGTTCTTCATACCTGTACACGGCGAATACAAGCACCTGAAAAAGCACGCCGACCTTGCGCTTCAGATGGGTATGCCCAAGGAAAATGTCATAATCGCAGAAATAGGCAACGTCATCGAGACTGACGGCGTTTCCATGAAAATAGTATCTCAGGTGCCTTCGGGACGCGTCCTCGTTGACGGTCTCGGAGTCGGCGATGTAGGCTCTATCGTCCTCCGCGACAGAAAGCACCTCGCACAGGACGGTCTCATCATAATAGTTATCGGTATCGAGAAGGCGACCAATGAAATAGTCGCAGGTCCCGATATCATCTCTCGCGGATTCGTTTATGTAAGAGAGTCCGACGAGCTCATAAGTCAGGCTAAGGCTGTGCTCAGCCACACACTTGCAGGCTGCTCATATGCAGAGCTCCGCGAGTGGAACAGCCTCAAGGGCAAGATGCGTGACGCTCTGTCCGACTACATCTACGAGAAGACGAAGCGCAGCCCCATGATACTCCCCATTATTATGGAGACCTGACAAACAATAAGCAAGTGACAAAAACTGAGAGGCAAGAAGCAGGAGAGGAGGCGAAGGTTTGAAAACAAAGTTTCCTGTGATATATTTCGTTCCGCTGGCAATATTGCTCGCGGATATCACATTCGTTTCGGCATCCGTATACACCGAGCGGTATGTTCCCGCGCTTATCGGCTGCGGAATAGCCGGCGCTCTTATACTCATAATGATGATAGTCTCGCTGGTCTACTCCAAGAACTCGCTCAGACACTTCTCAAAGATGAACACTCACCTTGAAACTTCCGCGGCACAGTATATGCACACGCTGCCTGCTCCCGTCGCGATAATCGACGACAGTCGTGACATCGTGTGGTACAATCAGGTGTTCGCCGAGAAGATAAGCCTCGGCTCTGACGCTTACGGACGCAGCTTCGGTGATTATGTGCAGCTTGACCTCGACTCGCTGCTGACAGACGGCTTTGCCTACTGCCACGTCAACGGCTCGGTCTACAAAGTCGTCAGTGAGGAGTTCAAGGAGAAAGATTTATCCTTCAGCATCATACACTTCAGCGACGAGACCTCTTACTTCAACCTCAGAAAGCGCTTTGACGAGGAGCACCCGAACGTGGTCATCCTCTCAATAGACAACTACGACGAGATAATGCAGAACGCAAAGGAGAGCGAAAAGGCGCTCGCCTCGGTCGAGACGGAGCAGCTCATCGAAAAGTTCATGAGCAGCACGAACGGCTTCATCAAAAAGATATCCTCGAACACGTTCTACGCAGTCATTGAGAACCGCCACCTTGAAGAAAAGATAACAAACAAGTTCAAGATACTGGATATGGCCCGCAATATCAAGATAGCAGGCAAGTACCCCCTCACCTTCTCCATAGGCGTGGGACAGGGCGCTTCCTCCCTCGCCGAGAGCGAAAAAATAGCCCGTCAGTGCCTTGATATGGCGCTCGGACGCGGCGGCGACCAAGCCGTAGTCAAGACCGACAGCGGCTTCCGATTCTTCGGCGGCGTATCCAAGGGCGTTGAGAAGATGTCACGCGCCAAGACGCGTATCATAGCAAACGCTATGGAGGACGTCATCCGCAACTCCAACAAGGTCTACATCATGGGTCACCGCTTCGGCGACCTCGATTCAGTCGGAGCTTCGTGCGGTCTTGCAGGAGCCATACGGCTTCTCGGCAAAGAGGTACATATTGTCGTCGACAGGAACAAAAACCTTGCCTCGCATCTCATAGACCTCGTAGAATCACAGTCAGAGAGAGACCTGTTCGTCACTCCGTCCGCGGCTGTATCGTCGGTCGAGAACAACGACCTGCTCATAGTCGTCGACACCCACAATCGCGACTTCATCGAGAGCCGCGAGCTCTATGACAGGATAAAGCGCGTAATAATCATCGACCACCACCGCAAGACGGTAAACTATATCGACAACGCGGTCATCTTCCACCACGAGCCGTACGCTTCTTCGGCTTCGGAAATGGTGACCGAGCTCATACAGTATTTCAGCTTCGACACTGACGACAACCTCCCAAGCATATGCGCGGAGGCTCTGCTCTCGGGCATCATGCTCGACACCAAGAACTTCGTTATGCGCACGGGAGTAAGGACATTTGAAGCCGCCGCTTACCTCAAAAAGCAGGGCGCGGATACAGTATCCGTAAAGCTTCTGTTCTCGAACTCCTTCGACGCATACAAGCGAAAGACTCAGGTGGTCGCAAATGCGAAGCTCCACAAGAAATGCGCTATCGCAGTCGCTGACTTCAAGTCGGACGATATCCGCGTAGTCGCTCCGCAGGCAGCCGACGAGCTGCTCAGTATCTCCGACGTTGACGCATCGTTCGTGGTCTACTCCACGGGCAGTGTCACCAATATATCTGCCCGCTCGCTCGGCGCACTGAATGTTCAGGTCGTAATGGAGGAGCTCGGCGGAGGCGGTCACCAGACAATGGCTGCCGCTCAGCTTGAAAACACTTCCCTCCAGGAAGCCGTCAAGCTTCTGATAAATGCCATAGATTCAAGACAGGAAGAAACATACACCGAATAAACCGAAAGGACAGGATAATATGAAGGTAATCTACTTACAGGATGTAAAAGGCTCGGGCAAAAAGGGCGAAATGAAAAATGTAGCAGACGGCTATGCAAGGAATATGCTCCTCCCCAAGGGTCTCGCTGTGGAGGCTACTCCCGAGAACATCAACAAGCTCAACGGACAGAAGGCATCCGCTCAGCACAAGATAGACATGGACGTCAAGGCTGCCAATGAGGCTGCTGCCGCCGTAAAGGGCAAGCAGGTCGTTATCAAGGCTAAGGCAGGCTCTAACGACAGGCTCTTCGGCTCTGTGACTTCTGCTCACGTGGCTGAGGCGCTCGACGCTCAGTTCGGCGTCAAGATTGACAAGAAGAAGATAACACTCAGCACCGATATCAAGAACTTCGGCTCCTACAAAGCGACTATCAAGTTCTACACTGGCATATCCGAGACCATTGACGTCGAGGTAATCGAAGGATAATGGAAAACACCGTAATGATACCCGACAGTGACCTCCCGCACAGCACCGACGCCGAACAATCCGTCATCGGAGCCATACTCTCCGACCCGACTGTAGCTCCGCTGGTCATCGAGAAGGTCAGAGCCGAGTATTTTTTCACAGAGCAGCACAAGGCTATCTTCGGTATCATAGTGCGTATGTTTACATCGGGTATGCCGATAGACATCGTAACTGTCCTGAACGAAGCCGAGAAAATGCATATTTTCGAGTCTCCTGCCGAGGGCAGACGCTACCTCGCCGAGATAGCGAATACGCTCCCCACTACCGAGAACATCGAAAGCTACTGCAAGATAGTCGCGGACAAGTATCTCATAAGAAGCCTCGGCTATACCGCGAGAACTATCCTCGAGGAGATACACGGCGGTGAACAGGACGCATCGCTCCTGCTCGACTCCGCCGAGCAGCGTATCTACGATATCAGACAAGGCAGAAGTGTACAGGGGCTCGCTCCCATAGGCGACGCCGTCCTCGAGGCATATGACCGCCTCGGCAAGATAACAGGTGAAGACAAGGACAAATATGTCGGCGCCAAGACGGGATACACTCTCCTTGATACGATAACATCGGGCCTTAACAAGTCCGACCTCATCATCATCGCTGCCCGCCCTGGTATGGGCAAGACCTCGTTCGCGATGAATATCGCTACAAATGTCGCCCGCAGGGAAAATGCCAAGGACGTCGTTATATTCAACCTCGAAATGTCCAAGGAGCAGCTCGCGACGCGTCTGCTCTCAACGGAGGCGCTCGTTGAGTCAAGCTCGCTCCGAAACGGACGCATACAGAGCGACGAATGGGCAAGACTTGCCGCAAGCGCCGCCTACCTCAGCACATTCCCTATGTATATAGATGATACTGCCAGTATGACGGTACAACAGATGAAGGCGAAGCTCCGCCGAGTGAAAGACCTCGGGCTTGTCATCATCGACTATCTCCAGCTAATGGAATCGACCTCGAAGTCAGACAACCGTGTTACCGTCATCTCCGAGATAACGCGTCAGCTAAAGGTAATGGCTAAGGAGCTGAACGTTCCCGTCGTGCTCCTTTCACAACTCTCGCGAGCGGTCGAAAGCAGAAACGACAAGCGCCCCATGCTCTCGGACCTGCGTGAATCGGGTTCTATCGAGCAGGACGCCGATATCGTCCTCTTCCTCTACCGTGATGCATACTACAACAAGGAGAGCACGCGCCAAAACGTTTCCGAGTGTATCGTCGCCAAGAACCGTCACGGTGAAGTCGGCTCCGTCGAACTCATATGGGACGGACAGTTCACGCGATTCTCCAATATGGACACTTCCACTCCGCCAGAGGGATAATATGTTAGAAAAAATCGTCAAGCTCTCACATAAATACAATATGTTCAACAGCGGCGACATCGTTGTCTGCGGTCTCTCGGGAGGCGCAGACAGCGTTTGTCTTTTACTGAGTCTTTGCGAGCTCCGCGAAAGGCTCGGGATACAGGTCGAAGCCCTGCACGTCAACCACTGTCTGCGCGGCAGTGAGAGCGACCGCGATGAGGAGTTCTGCCGCAGTCTCTGCAAAAAGCTCGGAGTGCTGTTCACCGCGGAGAGGTGTGACGTCAGCAGATACGCGGCTGAGAAGTCGCTCTCTACCGAGCTTGCCGCGCGCGAGCTCAGATATGAAATCTTCCTCAGAAATACTCAGGGCAAACTGTTAGCCACAGCTCACAATGCTGATGACGACCTCGAAACCGTGCTGCTCAACCTCGCAAGAGGCACGGCTCTGAAAGGACTTGCGGGGATACCTCCCGTCCGCGGGAACATCGTACGCCCCCTTCTTGCGGTCACACGCGCCGAAATAGAGGCATTTCTCGCCGAACGCGGTCAGGACTTCGTCACCGACAGCACCAACCTCTCCGACGACTACACCCGCAATAAGATACGCCACCGCATAATCCCGCTTCTGCGCGAAATAAACCCGTCGCTGAACAGGACATTCGTCAGCTCGGCAGACAGTCTGCGCGACGAAAACGCCTATATAGAAGCGATGACGGACTCTGCCGAGAATGAGTGCCTGTCGGGAAACAAGCTGACAGGACTCGCAGGATATGACACCGTGATACGCTCGCGCTGCATATCAAGACTGCTCGTCAGGAACAAGCTGCCCGTCTCGCACGAGAGGCTGCGCGAATGCGAGCAGATACTCATACACGGCGGAAAGCTCAATGTTTCGGGAGATATCTACTTCATCTCCGACGGAACTTCCGCAGAACTGAAAGCAATCCCCGCGAATGAAGCCCCCAAGGAGGCAGCGGCTCTGCTGAAGGTCGGTAAAAACTCGATATTCAGCGGCGTAACACTGATATGCGAGCTGCTCGGAAAGGAAGAATACGACAAGCACCGAGATGTTAACAAAAAATTAACATTTTACGTGTTAGATTATGATAAAATAAAAGGTGAAGCTGTGCTTAGAAGCCGTAGGAACGGCGATAAGATACAGCTCTGCGGACGTGACTTTCGCTCGTCCGTGAAGAAACTTATCAATGAAAAGATCCCGCCCGAGGAGAGAAGTACCCTTCACTTCATCGAGGACAGTGAGGGTACCGTTTTTGCAGAAAAGCTCGGTATCGCCCAGCGCGTCGCTCCCGACGGGAATACTAAGCGGCTGTTTGTCATTTCAGTCGTGAATGATAAACAGGAATGGAGTGAAGCAATTGACACCAAGAAGAAATAAAGGCATACTTACCTACATCTTTATCCTACTCATCGCAGTTTTCTGTATCTATTTCGTAAGCTCAAAATTCGCGGACAAAGCCGAGCACGTCGATTATACCACAATTATCGAGTATTTCGACAACTACCGCGTGTCCTACTATGAGCTCGACCTCGGTACGGGAGAGCTCACCTACGAGCTTGACGGCGATGGCGTAAAGAAGAAGTACAATGTCCCCAATGTGGACATCTTCCTCATGGATACCAAGGACTATCGTCAGAACTACAACGCCGACCATGATGAGCCGCTGAAACAGGACTACATCAAGATAACCGACAGAACATGGCTCTATTCGATAGTGCCTGTGGTACTCACAGTGCTGCTCGGTATCGGCATACTCTACTTCCTCATGAAGCAGAGCAGCGGCGGCGGGAAGTATACCTCCTTCGGCAAGGCTACCCTGAAGGCACAGGCTGACACCCGCAAGGCTACATTCGCGGACGTAGCAGGTGCGGACGAAGAAAAACAGGAATTGCAGGAGATAGTCGACTTTCTGAAACATCCCAACAAATACGCAAGCATAGGCGCTAAGGTTCCGAAGGGCGTACTGCTCCTCGGTCCTCCCGGTACAGGTAAGACCCTCCTCGCACGAGCTGTTGCAGGCGAGGTAGGCTGTCCGTTCTTCCCGATATCGGGCTCGGACTTCGTTGAGATGTTCGTCGGCGTCGGAGCTTCACGTGTGCGCGACCTCTTCGAGCAGGCGAAAAAGCACGCTCCGTCGATAATCTTCATCGACGAGATAGACGCTGTAGGCCGTCACAGAGGCGCAGGTCTCGGAGGCGGTCACGACGAGCGTGAGCAGACCCTCAATCAGCTCCTCGTTGAAATGGACGGCTTTACAGGCAATGAAAGCGTTATCGTTATCGCTGCTACGAACCGCCGTGATATACTCGACCCCGCACTGCTTCGTCCGGGTCGTTTTGACAGACAGATAGTTGTCGGATATCCCGATGTCAAGGGCAGAGAGGATATCCTCAAAGTCCACGCAAAGAACAAGCCCCTCGGTCCTGATGTTGACCTCAAGGTCATTGCGCAGACAACACAGGGCTTTACGGGTGCTGACCTCGAGAATCTCCTCAACGAAGCCGCTCTCCTCGCAGCCCGCAATAACAGAAAGGCTATCACCGAGAAGGACATCGAAGAGGCTACTCTTAAAGTCATCGCAGGTCCCGAAAAGAAGTCGCGTATCGTCACCGAGCACGACAAGAAGGTCACTGCCTATCACGAGGCAGGCCACGCTGTTGCGGCGTATAACCTCCCCACGCAGGATAAGGTACACCAGGTAACGATAATCCAGCGCGGCATGGCGGCAGGTCTGACGGTGACCCGTCCGGATACGGATGACAGGCACGTTTCACGCAATCAGATGCGCGAGAGCATCATAATGCTGCTCGGCGGACGAGTTGCGGAGGAGACCTTCCTCGACGATATCTGCACGGGGGCATCAAATGATATCGAGAGAGCTACCAATGTAGCACGCAGCATGGTCACAAAGTACGGCTTCTCCGACAAGATAGGAACTGTCGTTTACGGCTCTGACAGCGACGAGGTATTCCTCGGCAAGGACTACGGTCACACCAAGAATTACAGCGAGGCTATCGCGGCTGAGATAGACGAAGAGGTCAAGTCAATCATTGAAAAGGCTTACTCGGAGTGCAGAGTTATAATCAAAGCTAATACCGATAAAATGCATCTGCTCGCAAAGTATCTGCTCAAATTCGAGAAGATAAACGGAGATGACTTCGAGCGGCTGATGAAAGGTGAGATAACCGAGGCTGATATCGAAAAGGAAGAACAAGTCAAGGAGGAAGCCCCCGGGACCTCTGAGACTGCCGAATCCGAATCAAATACCGAATCGAACGAATAATATTATGACCCGCAGTGAAAAACTGCGGGTCTTTTCATGAAAGCCGTTCCGCACATACGCGCGTGACAATTGGAAATATGCCGCAAGATGTTGACTAATCAGTTTTTTTGTGGTAGAATAGTATAGTGATATACTATTCCACTTTTAAGGAGGTCTCATCATGGCAAGAGAAGATATCGACTACGTCTGGACTGACAAAAAGAGGACGCTGTTCGGGCTTCCGTGGTCGTTCACGCGATACTACCTCACAGAAACCAAGTTCATAACTCAGGTCGGCTTCCTCACTGTAAAAGAGGACGAGATAGACCTGTACAAGATAATCGACAAGTCCGTCAGCAGGCCATTATTCCAGCGAATGTTCGGATGCGGAACTATCACTATCCACTCCAAGGACGCTGATACCCCGACGAAGATTGTTCACTGCGTTAAGAACGTCCGTCAGGTATCCAACCTCATAGACAAGTACCTCAACCGTATGCGCGACAGATATGGCATTCGCGGCAGAGATATGGTCGGTATCATGCATGGAGACCACAGTGACCATGACCACGACGATTTTGACCACGACCACTACGATTATTGAGCTTTCGGAGTATTAAAATGTTACCCTTCATAAAAGAAAAAGTTTCAACATGGGATAAGCTCAAGGCTGAGACGCGTCCTATCTTCATATACGGTATGGGCGACGGAGCTTTGAAGATAATGTCAGTTTTCAGAGAAAAAGGCATAGTCCTTTCAGGTATTTTCGCAAGCGATGATTTCGTGCGCGGTCACTCCTTTGAGGGCTATCGCGTACACAAGCTGTCGGAAATAGAAGAAATGGTCGACGATTTCGTAGTTGTACTTGCTTTTGCGGCAGGTTATCAGGAGATAGTCGACAAGATCCACGAGATAGCCGCCAAACACCCCCTGCTCGTTCCCGATGTACCTGTAGCGGGCGGCGGTCTGTTCACGTATGAATACTGCGTCGAGAACGCTGAGAAGATACAGCAGGTATACGACAGCCTTGCGGATGACTACTCCCGCAAAGTTTATGCCAATATCATCAACTTCAAGATAAGCGGCAATATCGACTATCTCACAAGCGTCACTACTCCCAAGGCTGAGATATACAAGGATATTATCAAGCCTCATATGTATGAGACATACGTCGACCTCGGCGCTTACAACGGCGACACTATCCGCGAGATGCTCGAGTTCACTCACGGCAGATACGCTGCGATATATGCTCTCGAACCCGACAGGAAGAACTTCAAGAAGCTTGCTAAGTTCGTGGACGGTATGCCCCATGTCTACGCGTTCAACGCAGCTGTATGGAGCACTGATACCGAGCTCCCGTTCGCTTCAAAGGCAGGCAGGCAGTCGGCTATTTCAGCTTCTGCGGAGACAACGGTCGAGGCACGCTCTGTCGACAGTATTCTCGGAAAGCGCGCGGCTACGATAATCAAAATGGATGTCGAGGGATTCGAGCGCGAGGCTATATGGGGAGCTTCTCAGAATATCGCCCGAAATTCACCGAAGATGATGGTTTCGCTCTACCACAGGAACGAGGATATCTTCGAGCTTCCGCTCTTGCTCAAAACGATAAATCCCAACTACAAGCTCTATATCAGGCATCAGCTCTATATCCCCGCATGGGAGACGAATCTGTATGCAGTAACATAAAAATCAACGGTCACCGAAAATGGAAGCTCCCTTTTCGGTGACCGTTTTTTATATAAGTTTACGCTCGTCGCAGTATTCACATTCGAGGAGAGTTTCGTCCCCACTCGAACGGAAGCTCTTCGGTAGGTACTCTTCGTGGTTGGTGATACAGCGCGGGTTGTCGCAGCGCACGCCGCCGTATACCTTGCCTCTCAGGGTCTCGGAGCTCTTCTTGCCATCAAGCATCATCATTATCAGTGCCATTCTCGCAAATACGCCGTACTTTGCCTGAGTGAAATACATAGCACGGGGGTCCTCGTCGACCTCTACTGTTATCTCGTCAACTCTCGGCAGCGGATGCATGACTATCATATCCTGTCTTGCGAGCTGCATCTTCTTCTTGTCGAGAACATAGGTATTTTTCTGAGCAAGGTATTCCTCCTCACTGTCGAAGCGCTCCTGCTGAATACGCGTCATATAGAGCACATCGAGCTTGTCCATCGCCTCTTCGAGTGTGTGGACTTCCTCATACGTACTGCCGTTAGCCTTGATGATGTCCTTGATATAGACCGGCATTTTCAGCTTAGGAGTGGAGATAAAGATGAACTTGTTGTTCTCGAGCATACTCAGCGCCTTGCAGAGCGAATGAACTGTCCTGCCGTTGATGAGGTCGCCGCACATACCGATAGTAAGTCCCGACAGGCGCTTCTTCTCGATTTTGAGCGTGAGCAGGTCGGTGAGGGTCTGCGTGGGGTGGAGGTGTCCGCCGTCGCCCGCATTGATAACGGGACAGTCAGCGGTCAGCGAAGCCGCCTTTGCAGCACCCGCGACAGGATGACGGATAACGAGGATATCTGCATAGCTGCTGACAATCTTGGTGGTATCCTTGATAGTCTCGCCCTTTGCGACCGACGAATTTGCAGGATTATCGAAACCGATTATCTTTCCTCCGAGGCGGAGCATAGCGGTCTGAAATGACATCTGTGTGCGTGTTGAGGGCTCGTAGAAGAGTGTCGCCATGACCTTTCCCTCGCACTCGTGAGCGTACTTGACGGGGTCATTCTTGATGTTCTCACCGAGCTCGATGAGTTTCTTCCACCAAGCCACAGGAAAATCGTTGAGGTCGATGAGATGCTGATATTCTGAATGCATAATTTTTACCTCCGTTATCTTTTACAGTATCTTGCTTCCGTTTATCATCATTTCAAACTGCACGCCGAGGAACTCCGATGCTCTGCGGCAGAGGAGCATACGGTTCATGAATATCTCAAAGTATTCCATGACCGAAGATATCTCCGTATCAATCTGTAATTCAAGGATTATCGAGGTGTTGCTGTCGTTGAAATGTACCTTCGAGAGCTCGACCGCATAATTGACACGGTCGTGGATATCGAATGTGAGCAGGTCATTGTTGCGGACTCTGCTCCTGCGCACATCGGTCTTGTCGCCGATTATCATAGCCGCAGATATCGGGTCGAGAGGCATACCCGTACCCTCGTCATGGTTGCCTATCGCAGCGATGACGGAGCATATCTCCGAGGCGGGCATACTCAGATTATCGAGTAGACGGAATGCCATAACAGCGCCGCTCTGAGCGTGGTCGATGCGGTTGATGACATTGCCGATGTCATGCATCATCGAGGCGATACGAGCGAGCTCGACAGTGCGCTCGTCGTAGCCGAGAGTCTCGAGTATCATCGCAGAAGTCGCAGCAACTCGCTCAACGTGCGGGAAGGAGTGCTCGGTATAGCCCATAGCTTCGAGAGTCTTGTCAGCACGCTGTATATACTCCATTATATCGGGATTTTGCTTGATGTATTTGTATGTTACCAAACTTGCCATTTAAGCTGTCCTTTCGGCGGAGCTGTACGCCCCGTTATTTTCAAAGTATACCTTATACCACACGAGGAAGGTGAACACAGTCCATATCTTGCGGCTGTTGTCGGACTTGCCGTCGCGGTGGTCATCGAGGAGCTTCACAAGGAGCTCCGTGTTGAAGAACTGCTGAGCGCTCCCGCTCTCAAACATCCCGCGCACGATACCGTAGTATTTATCCTCCTTGAGCCACACTCTTATCGGCACAGGGAAGCCGAGCTTCTTCTTCGCGGCAGTTTTGGCGGTCTGCTCGGGAGTGTCCTTCTTTGCGGCGAGCCTCATCGCGTACTTGGTGATGTACTTGGTCTCGTCAGTGCCTTTTTCGTGTGTTACGCGGTACTTGGTAGGAATCTGCTCCGCAAGTGCCATGACCTCCTTGTCGAGGAAGGGCACGCGAAGTTCGAGTGAATTTGCCATACTCATTTTATCGGCTTTGAGCAGGATATCCCCCGCCATCCACATATGGAGGTCGAGAAACTGCATCTTCGTCACGTCGTCCATATCAGCTACGCGCTTGAAGTATGGCATGGTTATCGCCATAGGCGAGGGCGCGGACGTCTCCGTCTTCAGCAGAGCCTTGCGCTCGGCAGGTGAGAACATATAGGCATTGCCGATGAAGCGCTCCTCTACGTCCTTGCCCTTGCGGACGAAGAAGTTGACCCCCCTCTTTGCAGGGAGCTTCTCCGCAACGCTTCCGACCGCTCTGCGTATACCTCTCGGCAGCTTGTCATAGAGCGTGCCGTCGGGGTCGCTGTAGACGTTATAGCCGCCGAATATCTCGTCGGCGCCCTCGCCCGAAAGCACGACTTTCAGCCGCTCCGAGGCGATATTGCAGACGAAGTAGAGTGCCACCGCAGACGGGTCAGCGAGCGGTTCATCCATATGATACTGAATCTTTTCAAGGCTTCCCCAGTACTCCTCGGGAGAGATGACCTTGCTGGTATTCTCGATGTTGACAGCCTTGGAGAAGTTCTTTGCCCAGCCTATCTCGTTGTATCTCTCGTCGTTGCCGAATCCGACCGTAAACGTCTTGTCAACGTCGGCGATAGCGGCAACATAGCTCGAATCCACGCCGCTCGACAGGAACGAGCCTACCTCAACGTCGGCTATCTTGTGTGCTTTCACGGAGTCGTGGAAGGTGTCGGAGATACGCTCCACCCACTCGTCGAGCGAGGGCGCATCGTCGGGGCGGAAATTCACATCCCAGTAGCGTTTTATGGACATCTTACCGTCCTTGAATATGAAATAATGCGCGGGCAGGAGCTTGAATACGTTCTTGAAGAAAGTCTCTTCCGTTGGCGAATACTGAAAAGTAAGGTAGTTTTCGAGAGCGGCGGTATTGAGTTCCTTTTTGAACTCGGGGTGAGCGAGAAAGCTCTTTATCTCCGAGCCGAACATCAGAGTTCTGCCCATTTTAGCATAGTACATGGGCTTTATACCGAAGAAGTCGCGAGCGCCGAAGAGCTCGCGCTTGTTCTTGTCCCAGATGACGAAGGAAAACATACCGCGCAGCATATTGAGCAGGTCAGCGCCGTACTCCTCATAGCCGTGGACAAGCACCTCGGTATCGGTGTTGGTTTTGAAAGTATGACCAGCCGCAACGAGCTTTTCGCGTATCTCGCGGTAGTTATATATCTCGCCGTTAAAGATGATGACCTTCGAGCCGTCCTCGTTGAAGATAGGCTGGTCGCCCGACGAGCTTATGTCTATAATACTCAGTCGTCTGTGACCGAGGGCGATATCCCCGTCCACATACTTGCCCTCGGCGTCGGGACCGCGGTGACGTATCCTGTCCATCATTTCGCCGATGACCTTGTTTGCGTTGTCGATATTATTGGTAAAGCCAACTATGCCGCACATATATTTTCCTCCGACTGATGAATTCTCCTGGAATATTATACTACATTTTCCGCTTTTTTGCAACAGCAGATTTGAAAAATTTGAGCTGTTAGCCTTTAGCCGTCAACTGTTAGCTACAATGTCTTTCCAATCTGGAGTGCCAAAGTCAAAAACACTTGCATCTAAATCAACAATTTTGGGTTTAAAGAACAATCTTGGCTTAAAAACTATTGTCACTGATATTAAATATTGCTTGCCGTCTACTGTTATTCTTTGTGCTAAATCATTTCTGCCAATTTGGTCGGTAGAATAAACATTATTCGGGTTTCCTTCATACTCATAGTCTATATCGCTGATAAAACCGCAAAACCGATACTTTTCCTCAGTATTTGAAAAAACAAAATCATCTTCCGAGATAAGCTCTTTCAAATCACTGCTCAGCATATCGTAGTCAATATAGTTGTTAAGGTCGCCTATGCCCTTGCAATTGTAGTCAAGCTCCTCAACAAAATGATAGCATCGCTGTTTGCTTGCAAAGTATAGAAATGGTATGGATAAAACGGCGAGCAATAAAGCAATACCGCATTTTAATAATGCTTTTTTAGTTCGCATGATGATTCCTCTACTGTAGGGGCGGATAGTATCCGCCCGCAAATATAAGAACGGTATAAACGGGCGCACGGAATGCGCCCCTACGGCGTATTTGTGTAGGGGCTGATGCCCGCATCAGCCCGCATAAATAATTACGGTGGACGGGGCGATGTAGGCATCGCCCCCTACAGAATGTTTCCACATATGGCGGGCGGATAATATCCGCCCCTACAATGGAGTATCGCAAACAAATGCGATAGGCGCGGAACGCCGAGGGCGGCGTTCCCTACATAATGTATTGGCAAATTCGTTCTGTAAGGTGCGGACGCCCGAAGGGCGCCCCTACAATCACAAAAAAGCCGCCGCCAAAAGGCGACAGCTCTATTGCAATTATTCAAACGAGTCGAGGTCTATGCCCTGAAGAAGCTCCTTGAGGGAAGCGAGCTCATCAGCAGTGAGAGTAACGCCCTTGCCCATTCTTGAATGGTCGGGAGCCCACTCGCGTATGTCGTACTTGGGGTCGTGGTCGTTCCAGCTGACCATATTCAGCTCCTTTTTCCAGCCCTTTGCGTTCTCTGAGAGAACTCCTATCTCTTCTGTTATCTCGTATTTCAGCTCTGCCATGATACGAACTCCTTTCTGTTTTTCTCTTTTTTCCGAACCATAACGTTCAGCATAAATAATTTTACCACAAAAAGGAAATTTTGTAAATACCCAAAAGTTTTAATTTTTATATTGACACGCACAAGTAGTTCAGCGCCCGCGAATATATCCCCTCGGGGCGCGTCCGCGAGGTAATGAGCATTTCCGCGAAGTCGACCGCGTCCTCGATATCGCGCGAGAAATCGGGGATAGTCTCAAAATCGCCCGTTTTCAGGTCCTGTGCCTCGATACCGTATGTAATAATGTCGTCTCCGCCTGTAAACACCCTTCCTGCGATGACGCGGTACGACACCTTATTATCGGCGCAGACCTCCATATAGACCGTTCTGTCGCGGACCTCCTGCCTTTTCTTTCTGATGATCCCGAACATAATAACGCCTCCTGTTCAATTGTTCTCGGTAAGGACAATTATACCATACAGGAGGCGTTATGTGAAGAGGTCGTTCTGTGTTCTTTTTGCAGTATAAGAGAAACTAATGTCGAAAAAACGTGCTCATTCCTTCGGTATCACAAGGTCGAGCGAACGGGAGTAGTCTTCAAATATCTCGGCAAGCTCCTTATCCATTTCCTTGTATATCTCCTCGGTCTTGCTCGCTATAGTTCCTTTTGTCTTGTCGTCGGCATACAGCACCCACCTGCCGCCTTTCAGCTTGACGGAGTATATGTAGAAGTGCAGCTGCTCCTTCTCATCGTCGCCCTTGACCGTGAGCTTGACTTTGAGCCTGTATGCCTTCTTGACTACGGCGTCATACTTCTCGAACTCCTTTTTCAGCTTGCGAAGGTCTTTCGGCGTCGCGGGCTTCTTCTTGACTATCTTAGCCGACACCTTCAGATCGTCGCCGAAGTAGCTGTCCTCGCAGACTTCCTTGACATCAGCGATGAGAGAATCCATATCGTCGGTGACATCGCTCCACTCGCTGTCGCCGTCCTCGGCGTCGTCGCGGAGTTCCTCAATGTAGCCGCGCGGGTAGAAGGAGTTGATAACAAGCTCTGCTCTCTCCCTGTTCAGGCCCTTGACAGTGTTCCTGACGGGTCGCTTGTATCCGTTCCCCGCGACGTTCCCGATGATCACGATGAACAACACGAGGCACAACGCCATCGCACACACGAGGACCAGTCCGCGTTTCATCAGAGTCCCGCTCATCATGAGAGCGGGTACGGGCGGAGAAGACACCACTGGTGCGGGCGGCGTCTTATCCTCCGCAGAGTCATCCTCCTTTTTCTCAGCAGTTTCCCCACTGACGCTTCCGTCCCCGCTATCGGCAGGAGCTTCGCGCGCCACTTCCTCGGCTGTCTGCGCTTCAGCCTTTTCAGCCTCAGCTTTTTCTGCTTCTTCCTTGGCTTTAGCGGACTCAACAGCCTCATTGCAGGTACAGCTCTCGCCTTCCTCAAGCTTCTTTCCGCAGTATTTACAAAAAGCCATAATAAACCTCCTTAATCCATTCCATTGATATCCATGTATATTTTCTGCATCCGAATGTCAGTCTCTGCGATACGCTCTGCGCACTCGCGGAGCTCATTTGAGATCTCGGGAGTTATCGCCGCACTCGTCTTATAGCGCAGCTGATGCTCAAGACTTGCCCAGAAATCCATAGCTATAGTGCGTATCTGTATCTCCACGGGAGCATACCGCTTCTGTGCAGCAAGATACACGGGAACGTTGATTATCATATGGTAGCTTCTGTAGCCGCTCGGCTTTGGTTCCTTAATGTAATCCTTTTGCTTGATGACGATGAAATCGTCCCTGTGCGAGAGCATCTCGGCGAGCACATAAATGTCGCTGATATAGTAGCACGTGACCCTTATACCCGCGATATCGAGCAGGTTCTTTCGGGCATTCTCGGGCGTGAGCGGCACGCCCTTCTTCGCGAGCTTGTTTATGATAGATTCCGCGGATTTCAGGCGACTCTTGATGTCGTGTATGGGATTGCGCTGATACTTTATGCTGAACTCGCTGTCGAGAATGCCGAGGTAGGTCTTGACGACTTCGATCGCGCTCTCATAGAGGTGCGCAAGGTCAACAAACTCGTTGAAGGTGCGGGTAATGTTCTCCTTCTCGGCAGGTCCGCGCTCAACGATCGCAGGGAGCTGCTGTATACTTTCAAGATAGAAATCCATTTCATTCATGGCGCATATGTCCTTTCTATCGAATTTCAGCCTGTAGCCGAGACTATTTCATTTACCGCTCCGACGGCATTGCCGTCCTTGAGCAGCTTATCGGCTGAAGTTTTTGCCTTGGCAACTTCTGACGGGATATTTCCGTCGGATACAACTGTAACGGTGCTCGATTTGGTGTCAAGCATTATCATGAAGCCTTTCCCGTCAGAGCGGCGCTCGAAATAGCTGCGGCATATTTCCTCGTTGGACTTGTCTGTGCCGTTGGAGGTCGCAAGCACATAAACGGACTTCCTGCCCGCAAGTTCCTCCTCAAGCGAAGCGAGCTCCTCATCCGTGAAAGCGCCGATGTTGTCGAATACATACTGCGGACAGTTCTCGCCGAGCTGTAAAATACGCAATATCGCAGAATAGCAGTCGCCGTTCATGATGTCCATGGTCGACCAGTACAGCGGCACCTTTTCCACGCCGTCGGGAATGGCACGGAGAGCGCTGCCTGTCCTGTAGAGGCAGTCGTCGCCCTTATCGTTGTTGATGAGCAGCAGCAGACCGCTCCCCCTCCCCTCATATATTGAGTCATAGGAGTCGGCAGCGTAATCATACGGCGATTTTCCGCCGATGTCATCTGTGATGACTACAGCGGTATTGATGAGCCGCTCCCTGTAGAGCTTCTCACAGTAGCTGTTGAGACGAGCAGCCTCATCCGCAGTGAGCACATCCGCCCATTTTTCGTGGAGGTATTCTCCCTCAGCAGTCGGAAGTCCCGAAATATCGGGCAGCGGAGCCTCAGTCACGGCTTCAATTGTCGCCATGGTAGTCTCCGCAGGAGCGTCCGCTCCCGAGATAACGGAAATACCGCGCGAGCATCCCGTCATCATTATCACAGCAGCAGCCGATAACACTGCCGCAAAAAAATTTTTCAAGAAAATCATCCCTTGCTCTTGTAATACTTCTTATATTTTAGTATAATTTAATTGAAAAATCAAGTATATGAGTGTAAATTCTTTGCAAAGGCGGTCATAATTATGGATTATACAGTCAAGGGCACGGATATCCTTGTTCACGAACCCGACCTCGACCTCGACGAGACTCTCGACTGCGGACAGGCATTCCGCTGGCGAAAAACAGCCACAGACTACGACTGCACCTACACGGGCAGCTTCATCAACGACAGGCTGACAGTCTCGCAGGTGAAGGCTGGCGAATTCATCTTCCACGGCATCACAGAAGCGGACTTTCTGGCGAAATGGCGCATCTATTTCGACTTTGACACCGATTACACCGAGCTGAAACGCTGCTTCTCCGAGGACGCAACTCTCTCAAAGGCGTGCGAATTTGCGAGCGGCATAAGACTTCTGCGGCAGGACAGCTGGGAGTGCCTCATCTCGTTCATTATTTCCCAGAACAACAATATTCCCCGTATCAAAGGCATTATCGACCGTCTCTGCGACAACTACGGCGGAGATTTCCCGACGGCGGAGCAGCTCGCGCAGGAGACTCCCGACTCTCTCGCCTATCTGCGGAGCGGCTTCCGCGCGAAGTACCTCTGTGACGGGGCAAACCGCGTTTATACAGGCGAAACAGACCTTGCTGAAATAGCCGCAGCCCCAATAGACGAAGCAAGAGCAGCTCTGAAAGCGATAAAGGGCGTAGGACCCAAGGTAGCGGAGTGCGTGCTTCTGTTCGGTATGCACCGCGTGGAGGCTTTCCCGATAGACGTATGGATAAAGCGCGTGCTCGCTGAGTACTACCCGAACGGCTTCCCCGAATTTGCGAGGGATAACGCAGGCATCGCGCAGCAGTACCTCTTCCACTACATACGCAATCTGAACAAGGAATAAACGCCTCCGTACAGTCAATACTCTCCATATAAGCAGCCGACACCGAAAGCAGGTACACACATGGGTGTGCCCTCTGCAAAGCTGCCAACAAACGGAGGTATTATGATAAAAGGCGTAAACAAGCAGATAATCGAGGTCAATGAACCCGACAGCATTTATTTTGAGAAGGCAGTATTCTATCTTCGTGCAGGAGTGCGAAAGCTCCCTGCCGAGGTCAGCCGCCGCGAGATAGACCGTTGTCTCGGCGGCGAAGCAAGTTTGTACCGACGCAGGAGCAGACGGTCCAGACTTCTCCGCACATCGACCTATATTGCGGCAGCTTTGACTATAGCTGTTCTGTTCCTTGTCATCCTGCATTGATAATACAATGAGGTAACTGCCAAAGGCTAAATTCTAAAAATATAGAATTATATTGCAATCGAAGCAATAATGTTGTATAATAAACGTGTAAACAAAATCGTCCCCGACGAAAGGAGGAAAGTTATGGAGCACCCCGAAGCTATGAATTTCAAGAGCAAATTCTCGCGGCGTATCATCAATACGCCGGGACCTGCCGCTAAAAGCACGTTCTTCTATATGCAGGAGACAGGCGTCATCAAGCCCGAGGACGCTCCCGAAACGCACCGCCGCGACCTCGACTCGCTGCTCATCGTCGCTGTTGCTGACGGCTCGGGTGAGCTCGAATACGACGGGCGCAAATTCCCGCTAAAAAAAGGTGACTGCTTCTTCATCGACTGCAATGTCCCGCACTTTTACAGGAGCTCTGCGGACGACCCGTGGGAGCTGCTGTGGGTACACTTCAACGGCGCAACCTCACGTCAGTACCACGACTACTTCATCGGGCAGTCTGAGGTGGTATTCCGCCCCGCGATATTCGACAGATTCGTGTCGGTGATAAACGAAATAATCGAAGTAAACGCCGCCAAAAAACCCGAGGCTGAGATACTCACCTCGCGTCTTATCGTGGAGCTGCTCACCCTGTCGCTTACCGTAAACAGCTCCGCAAGCCAGTACGATACTGTACTCAAACAGAAGCTCGGCGCTGTCAACAGCTACATCGAGGACCATTTCAGCGAGGACCTCTCGCTTGAAAAGCTCTCCTCGGAGTTCTACATAAGCAAGTTTTATCTCACGAGAGAGTACAAGAAAATTTACGGCAAGACCATTTTCCAGCACATAATCAGCTGCCGCATAAACTACGGCAAGCAGCTTCTGCGCTTCACAGACAGATCAGTCGAGGAGATCTCGCACCTCTGCGGATTCAATGACCAGAGCTACTTTGCCCGCCAGTTCAAGAAAGCAGAGAACCTGACCTGCTTTGCTTACCGAAAAAAATGGCGTGATTAAGGAGGTACACAAATGAACGACGCATTCAGCATACTCTTCCCATTCAAAAGCGAAACGACCTACAAACAGCTCTCCCCTGCCGCCTGCCACGACATCGGGCTCGACGCGATATGCAAGTCACTGACAGACGACGCCAAGGAGCAGAAGATGATAATGAATGTCATCTCGCAGATGACCGCCGACCCGCGCGTTTCCGCGTACAGACAGAAGGTTTTTGCGGACATACTCGCCCTCCCCGAACTCAGAGAGAAGATGACCGAGCTCTTTGATAAAATGGAGTTCATACGCAACTTCGGAACTATGCACAAAAACTCGGAGGAGGAACTCGGTCTGTGGCATTTGTTCCATCGCCTTGACGAGCTCAGCGACTACATAAAATGTGTGGAGGCGATGCGCGCGTGTCTCTCGGATGAGCGAATACAGTCTCAGGGGCTCACCGACCTCCGCAGGTATATCGACGACCTCTACAACGAAGCATACTTCGCCGAAATGAAGAAAGACATCGCCGCGCTGAAGGTCAAGGCTTCGGACGTACAGAGCGTGACCCTAGGCATAAACGTCAACGAGCGCTTTGAAGCCGTCAGCATGGGACTTGTCTCCGTAAACAGCAAGCCTTTCAAGAAATCGGGTATCGTCAGCAATTTCGCAGATGCCCTTTCCTCCAAGGATAAGATACAGGACACCGCTGACTGGAACGGCGATATGCACTATCAGCAGATAGAAAAAGAGCACAAAAACAATATCATCGAATTTATGAAAAACGAGGGCGGTATGCTCACTGTCGGCACCGTGGGAGGCATGGATTCCCGTACCAAGACCACGATGGTGAGCGCAATGGCAGGTGACGCTTCCATAGGCTCGACTTTCTACCTCGAGACCGTCATCAACAAAATGCTCGGCTCACTCGTTAAGAAGCTTCGCGACACACTGACTAAGTACGCCAATGTAGCGATAGTGAACATCTCCTCACTTATACCCGAATTCGTGTACTATATCCGCTTTGCCGAGTTCATCGGCAGACTCACGGAAAGCGGAGCGCGTTTCTGCGAAGCGACTGTCTCAGACAGCACGGATATGGCGGCTCGCGGCTTCTACAACCTCAAGCTCGCGGTAAATCATGAAGACAAGAGCGAGATAGTCCCCAACGACCTTGACTTCGACGATGAGCACACGCTGTACATCCTCACAGGCGCGAACCGCGGCGGCAAAACCACGATAACTCAGGCTGTCGGTCAGATGTTCGCGCTTGCTCAGGGCGGGATTTACGTCCCCGCGGATAGCTTCTCCTACCGTCCCGCAGACAGCATATACACTCACTTTCCCGCAGACGAGGACAAGACCATGGACCTCGGTCGTCTCGGCGAGGAGTGCATACGCTTCAAGGAGATATACACCGAATGCACTTCGGACAGCCTCGTCCTGATGAACGAGACTTTCTCAACGACCTCCTTCGAGGAGGGCTACTACATCGCCCGCGACTCAGTCCGAGCCCTTATGGAGAAGCACGTGCGGACCATATTCAACACGCATATGCACAAACTTGCCTCCGATACCGAGGAGCTCAACAAAAGCAGCAGCGGCGCACGAACAGCCTCGCTGATAATGAAAAGCGACGGCGGTCAACGTTCGTTCAAAGTTGAGGTCGCGTCCCCCGAGGGAATGTCCTACGCAAGCGATATAGCAAAGAAGTACGGTGTCACATACGAAATGCTTACAGGCAGAGAGTCCCACGGTAAAATGTCAATAGACAAAAAGTAGAAAAAACAGTGAGGAAACCGTATACTCTGCCTAAAAAGAGACAAAAAAGGCATCTCCTACTAAAGCCCGCACCGAAAAAATTTTTCGGCGGGCTGGAGTTGCCGGATTAATATTCCTCCGGCGGGATATACAGGCGGTTAGTCTTCAGCAGTGTATAGACTAACCTGACCAACTTTCTGGCAGTGAGAGCGAGTGCGCGTTTATGATTGTGCTTGTTAGCCTCTTTGTATTTGAGAGCGTAGAAGCGCTTGAACTCCGGGTCGCATCTTCTCAGAGCGTTTGCAG
>FNZT01000005.1:0-135053 GCA_900109435.1 Ruminococcus sp. YRD2003
CGATAAATCTTTGATAACAAAGTCATGCGGCTTCGTTATGTTACAAGGTATTACCATCCGTTTCCAGAAGCTATCCCTTTCTCAGAGGCAGGTTGCTCACGTGTTACTCACCCGTCCGCCACTAAGTTAATCTCAGTAAACCAAAATTAACTCCGTTCGACTTGCATGTGTTAAGCGTGCCGCCAGCGTTCGTCCTGAGCCAGGATCAAACTCTTTATTAAATAGTATATATCACTCACTCTCTCAAGAAACCAAAATATCTTAATCCTGTTCAATAACGCTTGCGTTATTACTGCGCATTTTTTACTCTTGCTTGAGTTGTTTCCTCATTACAAGGAATCTCAAGGGTCGTTACTTTTTCTTAGCATTGTTCAATTTTCAAGATGCTGTGCCGTCAGTTCAGACGGGCTTTCTCACTGCCGTATAGCCTCTCCGCGTCCGACAGTAATGTTATTATATCACCATTTTGCGGTTTTGTCAACTCAAACTTCGGAAGGTTTTTCCACGTTTTTTTGTTGAAAACTAACAACGTGCCTTTATCGCACCCGAATTTATACTTATAAAAGAGCAACAGCCTTAACTCCAAAACCCAAAGGAGATAAGACTGTTCTGATTCGCCCTCTATAACAATAGGAATACGGATAGCTAAAGGAATTATACAGCCGTGCCGCGCTATCCTATCGGCAACGAACCCCGCCTCAGCATAATCTGCTGCCCGATTGTGCAGATTGAGCAGACAACTTTTGCTTTTGGTTTCTGATTGTATTATACAACTCCCCTCTTATGATTTCAACTCACATTCTGTCTTTTTGGTGCACAATATGAATATATATCAAAAAATTATTTTTTTACAATTTATTAATAATATCAGTTGGCTACGCAATCACCCCCGTAGTACAACGTTTCGGCACATTTGATAATAGTTATAACCAATATCTTTCAGCTTTTTATTTTACTTTTTCGCATTTGTTTGATTTGTTAATTCAGCTTTATTATTTTTGTGAACCTTTTTCGTCTCTCTTTGTTGACATCTTCTCATCTATATGGTATAATATACACATAGTATTCCAATTCATTGCATCTTACAAGGATAAAAAGATGGCTAAAAAGGATTTTAAAGACCTTAACAAACGCGAACTCGTCGACCTCGTCTATAAGATGATCGACACCGATGAACCACCGTCAGAGGAGCTTCCTCCGACTGATGAGGTGCGCAAGGTACACGACAAGCTTGCATACCGTGCAAAGCTCAGAAAAGTGCTCACAAGTACGATATCTGTGCTTGTAGTTGTCGCTGCTGTCGCAGTACTCGTTTCGACCTTGTTTCTCCCCGTGATACAAGTCTCGGGTGACAGTATGGAACCCACCTTGAACAACGGCGATATTATACTACTTGTAAAAACAAAACGCTATTCAACAGGTCAGCTGTGCTGCGTTGCTTGGCAGAACAAGCTCCTGCTGAAACGTGTCATAGGGCTCCCCGGAGACAGTATCGACATCGACGCGGATGGAAATGTCTCGGTGAACGGTCGGCTCCTCGACGAACCGTATGTTATCAACAAAAGTCTCGGAGAGTGCGATATTTCGTTCCCTTACGTCGTTCCGGACGGTAAGATGTTCGTGCTTGGGGACAGGCGCGATACGTCAATAGACAGCCGAAGTTCGGCTATCGGCTGTGTCAGCGCCGAGCAAATGGTGGGAAAAATGCTTTTCCGCATTTGGAAGTCCAATAAATAAGACTGAACAGTCTTCACTCATTGTAAGGAGGTGAGAACATTTGGGTATACCTTATAATAAGTACATACAACTTTTGCGTGAGTCAAAGAAGAAGCGCAGACAGCTTGCCTGTCTTGTAACAGCTTTGTCCGTATTTGTTTCGGGTGGAGTCTTCTGGCAGCTGAGAGGTATCGGCACGGCTATGGTCGACGGAAACCTCCCCACTGCCGACGACTCGGGCTGTGACCTTACAGCAACGCCGCTTGGCGCTTCGGAACTTGAAACGCAGGATGTATGGGAAGCCACGCTTCCAACGCTGACCGATATCGCGGGTGAAAATCTCGCTCGTATCGCCGAATCACAGCTCGGATACTCCGAAAGCAGTATCAACTTCGTACACGCTGAGGACGGCGAAACGCATAACGGATATACCAGATACGGCGCGTGGTACGGCAATCCGTACGGCGACTGGAACACTATGTTCACCTACTTCTGCATGAATTATGCAGGCATCGGTTCTGATGATATCCCATACGGCTCAGGCTGCTGGGCTTGGTCTCTCGAACTTGATAAGGGCGGGCTCGTTGTTCCTGTAACTCGCGGTTCACCCGCACGAGGAGATATTCTCCTCATCGACTCCGACCTCGACGGCAAGGCTGACAGGTCATGCATAGTGACAGCGGTCAGCGATGACGATATCCCCGAAATATCTGCAATAGAAGGCGATGTGGACGGTGAAGTCGCTGCCACTGCCTACCTCCTCGACGACGAGCACCTACTCGGTATGGTCTCGCTCGCGGACATCGTCCCCGAGCCGCCTGTACTCCCCGAGGAGCCCGCATATGTCGATTTCACGGCTGAAAGCGAGTCGGGCATTCGGGTCGAGGCTCACGCTGACAGTTTCGCTTTCCCGAGTGATACCGAAATGTTCGTGTTCGATATTTCCCGAGATGACGCCATTCAGACTGCTGCCGCCCACTTTGGCGATGCCGATTCCGATACTATCGAGGCTGTAGCGGTCGATATCACATTCATGACTCCCGACGGCTCCGAGCTTGAACCCGCTGAGGGCTCCCTCGTGAGCGTGAATATCAGTCTTCCCGAAGAGCACTCGCTCACAGGCGGTGAGTTCTCGCTGCTGCACGTATCGGATGACGGCGATGTTCAAGAGGTCGCCGACGCAAGCGTTTCCGCGGACGGTGCGGAATTTGTGGCGGAGAGTTTTTCGGTGTATGTTGTGACTGCTAACGGCGAAAAGAAAAAGACAGATTGGCATGCTTTGTCATTCGCCAACGGACAAGGTAATAATACAGCTGACAATCCCTATGTTGTTGGAGTCGGTGAAAACATTTTTGTTACATATGAATATGCTGAAAATGAAAACGATTTAAAATTCACTGTCAAAGGAAACGATCTGGGCACTGGTAAAGTGATTGATAGGACTCCTGGTAAGGATGAAAGAGATTCTTCAGACGGTAAGAGCAGATCTGCTTATTTTACTGCTACTAATACTGGTGAGTGTCGGATTGTTGTTGGAGCTAATCTGTGGGAGCCAAACGAAACTATCTCAGATTCTCTTTACGTAAAGGTAATTGACTCTCCAGTCTATATGTACGTTGGAAATGAACGAATTTATTTCGATCAAGCAATGAGCGACCTGAACAACACTGCGTATAAAACTATATATCTTCTTGAGGACGAAAAGTTTAAGCTAAGTCTTAATGGCACGAATAGGGGCAATGATTTTTCAGTGGTTGATTCTACTATTTTGACTAAGGGTGTTGCTGTTAATAATGGTAGCAATACCGATGTTGAATTCACCACTCAAAAACACGGAGAAACAACAATTACTGTCAATGGTCAGACAATTAATATTGTTGTAAAGCACCCTATGTATGTCAAGGACAGTTTTCATTATAGAGATATTGACAGAATCAACGAGTGGGTCAGCGCTGCAACCAGTTGGATTGGAAAACAAAATGGCTACATAGCTAATTCCAACGGATACTATCCATATCAACTGTTTGATGGCGATAATTTGACTTTAAAAGTTCCAACTCGCGAATTAACAAATGCAGAACTTGTCATTGGCACCCCGGTATTCAAAATGACAAAAGGCGATGGAAGTGAAGAAACAGTAGCTTATACTCCGGATTTCACTCCACTTTCAAAGTATTCCGGGGATTTGTCTCCACATGGCGGGAATATCGATGTTATATTATCTGCTAAAAACGAAAGTGACTATAACATATATGTTCCAATTTACTTAAAAGACGGTAATGAAACCGTTAGAATAATGCATGTTAAGATCCCGGGAAACACTAACAGTTTCCTTGACCATGCGGATATTGAAATCGCCGACGGCGGAAAATACACTGTTACCAAGCTAAAACGCAGCGGAAGCAACATAACCAAAAGCATTGTAACATACAGAGCTTATGTTTCCGGAGTAAACGAAAGTATACTGTATGAATCGGAAGACAATTCAGTAACCTGCCAATTCTATAATAAAAATGATGAGCCATACCCCAAAGATGAAATAACCGGCTATTCAGGTAATCAATACTATGTTGACCCCAATGTACCGAAAGGTTCTCCTCAGTATGAATTTACTTCAAAATATGAAATATTCCCTGACGGTAGTCTTAACTGGGGTTCTATTGGGCGAATAAAGTTCTATCCTTCGGAAGTTGATCATGCTGTATTTAATGTGCAACTAACTCTTGAACCAGATACAGAAGTTGTGTATAACGCTGATGGAACGGTCAAGGAAACAAATAATATCAAGGGCAGCGGAGATAAAGTGTTAGACAACGTACCATTTACTATGAACCATCAAGATGTTCTCGATGCTTACAATAAGTGTCCGAATCACACAGGTCTTGATTTCACTATCATGGCTTTCTCCGCATTGGTAGAGTTTGACCTTGAAAAGAAACTCACAGGCGCTGATCAGCTTACTGATGGCCAATTCAAGTTCGGTCTTTTTAAAAACGAAGATGATACCGAGCCAATATCTACCGTAACCAATAACGCTGACGGTATTGTAACATTTGACACTCTTCACTTTGAAAAGCCAGGTTCCTACACCTACTATGTCAAAGAAATTGTTGATACTCCAGCAGCTGACATTATCTACGATAATAAAATAATGACGTTACAAATCCAGGTAACAGAAAACCCTACCACCAATCAATTAACAGCTAATATATTGACAAATGTTGACGATTTCAAATTCACCAACCATAAAACCTACACCCTCCCCTCAACAGGCGGAACGGGCGAACTGCCGTACATAATCTTCGGCGGGACGATGCTCGCGGGTGCGTTCACTCTGCTGTTCATACGCAGAAAAAAGGCGGCGGCACGATAAAGCCTCCCCCACACACTGAAACCACGACATTTAAATGAAAGGAAAAAAGATTATGAAAAAAACTCTTAAAGGCTTATCGGCTATACTGATGACCTCAGTTCTCGCTGTTTCAGCAAGCGCCGCTACTGTAGGCTCTTTGACGGCTTCGGCTGGCTCCATCAAAGTCAAAACTGCCGCCGATACTAATAATGCTTATAAAGCATATCCTATTTTGACCGGTACCCTCACCGAAGGCAAACTGAGCAATGTTGACTTTAGTGATGCTTTACCAACCACAACGGATTCATCCGGTAAGAAGCATCTTAGCGATGATTTGGTTTCAGCCTTGAAAACTAAGTCAGGTTTAACTGCTTTTGCTTCTCTTTCTACAGACACTACTCCCACACAGTTTGCGGATATGATCGCTAATCTCGCTGATAAGAGCGCTGATGCTGAAAAATTCGCAAAAATAATCGGCAGGTACGTAGCTTCCAGCGAGGCAATTGCAATTTCAACTGATGCTACTCCAGTAGCTGACGGTTATTATATCGTCAAGGAAGAGGGAACCGGTGCTCCCAAAACACTGAATCTTCTCAAGGTTGCTGGCAATGCTGCGATTGATGTTAAGGAAACGACTCCTTCTTCCGACAAAACAGTCACTGATGTAAACGATTCAAAAAATGTAGCAGATACCCACACCAAAACCGCTGACTATGATATCGGAGATAATGTACCATATGTTTTGACTTTCACTCTACCGTCTGACTACAGCAGGTATGAAAAGTATCCGATTACATTCACAGACACAATGAGTGCAGGACTTTCATTTGATAAAAGTGCAGAGATTTTCTACGGTACTGGTGATACAACTGGCGATGCGATTACTTTTTCAGGTCCAACAGCTGTAACAGGCGGAAATCAATACACTTACCAAGTTGATCTGAAGGCACTGCAAGCCACTGAAGCAGCAAAGACAGCGGCTGATCAGGATGAAGATATCATGGGCATTTCTAAAGGAACTGTAATCAGAATCGAATATACTGCAACCCTTAATGACAATGCAGTAATTGGTGGTACAGGAAATCCGAACACTTATACAGTAGAATATGCAAATGACCCGAACTGGGTTCCTAGTGATGATACTCCCGGTACTCCCGAAACGCCTCCGGAGAATCCTCCTACAGGCACAACACCTGAGTCAAAGAATGTAGTGTTTACATATCAGCTCACTGTAAACAAAAAAGATGATGATGGCAACTCTCTTAACGGTGCAACATTCAAGCTTTCCAAGTGGACAGATAAGGAAAAAGCTGCTGATATTAATGGAACAAGCTGGAAACAGGTAGATGTAATCCAATTGACCGATGCTGCAACATTTGATTTCAAGGGTCTTGATGACGGTATCTACAAGCTCGAAGAAACAGCAGCTCCCGCGCATTATAACCCCATTGCTCCCATTAAGTTTGAAATAACAGCTGAGCATATCGATTCGACATACACATTAGACACTATTCAAACAGATCTTACAGATGCAACAGTAACCAATGGCGTGATTTCCGTTGACATCAAGAATAACAAGGGCATCCAGCTCCCCTCAACAGGCGGCATGGGCACAACGATATTCTACATCGTAGGCGGACTGATGATATCAGGCGCACTCGTTCTTCTCATCGTTAAAAAGAGAATGAGCATCAAGGAAAAATAAACCGTAAATGACCGCATCGCGGCGGAGGCTCTCCGCTTCCGCCGCCGTATCGCGGCAGGGAGGACTCAATGAAAAAGCACCTTTTCAGTATACTGATAATTGCTATGTTCATCATTGGGTCGTCCGTGCTGCTATATCCCGCGATTAGCAACTATGTCAACTCCAAGCACGCGTCGAGAGTAATCGCGACATACAATGAAGCTCTCACAAACTCCGACGAAGACGAGCTCGGCAGCTTTTTCGACGCGGCTGCCGACTACAATGACAGGCTCCGCACAACGCCTGATTCCTTCTTTATTCCGTCGAATGTGGACGGCTACTCAGACACGCTCGACATCACCGGCACGGGGATAATGGGCTACATCGACATCGACAAGATAGGCGTCGAGCTGCCGATTTACCACGGCACCGAGAAAGAAGTCCTGCAAATCGGCATCGGGCACCTTGAAGGCACCAGCCTCCCCGTCGGCGGAGATTCCACACACTGTGTCCTCTCGGGACACCGCGGACTTCCGAGTGCCAAGCTCTTCACCGACCTCGATGAGCTCGAGATAGGCGACGAGTTCACGATAACGATACTCGACCGACTGCTTACCTACAAGGTCGACCAGATACGCATCGTCCTCCCGACCGAGACCGACGACCTGCAACTCGTCAGCGGAGAAGACTACTGCACGCTGATGACCTGTACTCCCTACGGTATCAACACGCACAGACTGCTCGTACGCGGAGTCCGCACGGAAAATGCACAGGTCAAGAAGGGCGTATTCGTCAGGAATGAAGCGTTCAGGGTCGATACGCTGATAGTCACGCCGATAACGGCGATACCGCTGCTTATCATAGCGCTCGCTCTCATATTCCTTCACGACAGGTTCATTTCGCGAAAGAGAGCTGCAAAAGCGCCCGAAGAAGAAAATCCTCCTCCTGACAAAGAAGAATGATGAGGTGATGAAAATGCCGAAAAACAACAGAATATGGGCGGCTGTAATGAGTGCTGCGGCGGCATTCTCGCTCCTTGTGACGTTCATGCCCGCAGATGCTTCGTCCGCGGACAGCACAGTCTCGCTCGTTTGCGAGAGCGGCAGCAAGAACATCGCAGGCATACAATGGAAGATTTATCGCGTGGGAGAGCTCAGGGACACCGAATATGTTCTCACAGGCAGCTGCGAGGACTACGAAGTTGACCTTTCAGAGCTCACCCCCGAGAATATCAACGGCACCGCCAAGGCGCTCGAGAGCTTTGTACTCAGAGACGCCCTGCCGCAGCTCGCCGAGTGCAAGACCGACGAAAACGGTACAGCTTCCTTCTCCTCACTGGAAACTGGACTTTACCTCGCTGTAGCCAAGAGCGTGAAGATAGGCCATGAAATGTATAAGGCTTCTCCGCTGCTGTTCGAGGTCAAGGATAACGATGAGGGAGAGAGCAGGATATTCCCGAAGATGTACAGCAACAGCACTCTCGCAGGCGTAGAAGACTATTACACAGTCAAGAAGGTGTGGGTGGATAACGACGACAGCGCAAAGCGCCGTCCCGTTAATGTCACGGTAGACCTTTACATGAACGAGGAGCTCGCCGATACGATAACCCTCAGCGAAGAAAACGACTGGGAGTACAGGTGGGAAAACCTTGACCCCGAGGCTGAATGGCGCGTTGTAGAACGCGAGATACCCGTGAAGTATGAGGTCATCATCGACTACAACTCCACTCAGTACCTGATAAAGAACACCTACAATCCCTCCCGCAAGACAGGCGGCGGAACAGGTACTGCCACGACATCCACCACTACTTTGACCACTGTGACCTCCACGACCACGACCGTCACCACTGCCGCACTGGTTTCGACCGACGAGAAGTCGACACTCCCGCCGAAGGAGACTACTACGTCTACTTCTGCCAAAGAGCCAAAGCTCCCCCAGACAGGACAGCTCTGGTGGCCGATACTTCCGCTGACGGCAGGCGGACTTGTCTTCCTCATGACAGGTCTGATTATACCCAACAGGAAAGACGACGATGAATAAACTCCGAATAGTATTTATCACAACAGGAACAGTGCTGATATTCTCGGCGCTGTTCCTGTGCTTGTATAATATGAACGAGAACAAGCGCGCCTCAGAGGAGGCTGCAAGCACCCTCTCAGAGCTGATTGCCGCTATCCCCGAACCGACAGTCCCCGCAGAGACGACTCTTCCCGTCACGACTGCCGAGCCCGACCTCTTCGCTCCATATGAGACAACGGTGACGACTGCTCCCCCGCTCCCGACGATTGAGCTCGACGGTCAGTATTACTGCGGCTACCTGACGATACCTGCGCTCGGAGTTGAGCTTCCCGTGGTGAACGAGCTGACATATCCCGCGCTCAGGTATGCTCCCTGCCGATACAGCGGAACAGTCAGCGGAGGCGACCTCGTCATAGCTGCGCACAACTACAGCAGTCACTTCGGCAGGATAAAGGAGCTTGCGGAAGGCGACGAGATATACTTTACCGACTGCGAGGGCAATCAGCACTGCTACACGGTCATCAGTACCGACAGCGTAGACGGCACGGACATAGGCTCGATGCTCGGCGGCAGCAGCGAGGAATGGCAGCTGACACTGTTCACCTGTGACCTCAGCGGCAGGAGCCGCATTGCAATAAGAACAGCCGAAAAGGAATAAAAAGGCTCCCACACCGTTATCACTGCGATGTGGGAGCTTCTGCGCGGACATATATCCTATAGGCAACACCGCACAAAGCCCGCCTGAAGGCTTTGTACTGGATATGCTTGCATATTTTCCGTCATCTTGCACAGAAATCCCTTGACATACGTCAGTATGCCTGCGGAATTTCTATACAATCTGACGAAAAATCTGTCGGCGCATCTCCAGCACAAGCTTTGTGCGGTATTGCCTATATTCTGTTTATGACAGTCCGCAATCCCCGAGCCTTGCCGATATGGCTCATTTCCCCGAAAAAACAGGGCTGTCCTGTTAAGCGCGCGATGCGCTGATATCCTATTGACAAAAACATAAAAATGTGATAGACTGAATCTATCAGATGATAGTCTTGTCTATCACCTGATAGAAAAGCTATCATTTACTGTATCCATTTTACCATAAAAAGGGAGGTTTGTCAAGTGGAAAGCGAATTCATACCACAGAATTTCCGTAGCAAACGCATACACCACGCCATTGAAGTCAGCTCGCAGATGTTCCTGCGCAACGGCATTGAAAATGTGAAAATGACCGACATCGCCGACGAATGCGGCATAGGAGTCGCTACGTTGTATCGCTACTTCGGCACGAAAACAGGCATAACCATTGCCGCCATGACCCACCTGTGGGAGGAACTCAAAAAAATGTTCGGCGGCGTGTTCGATTCGCCCGTTTTCAAGAAGCAGACAGGTCTGAAACAGTGCTCGGACCTGATGAGGATGTTCATCGTGCTCTACGAGGCACACCCCGCCTTTATGAAGCTGCTCGGCGAGTTCGACCTGATGATAATCCGCGAGAACGTTCCCAAGGACAAGCTCGTTGACTACGAGAAATCAGTGCTCAATTTCTATCCTGTGTTCGAGACGTCTTACCTTGCAGGCATTGAGGACGGAAGCGTCCGTGAGATAGAGAACTTCCAGCTCTTCTATCTCTCATTCGCGCACACGTTCATGGAACTCAGCAAAAAACTGATACAGGGCGAGCTCCTGCCGTCCGACAACTTCTCCGTTGCGACAAAGGAGCTTGAGACCGTCATAGATGCCGCAGTCTACTATTTGAAGAAGATATGACAAGGGAGGCAGAACGGATATGATAAAACTTTTATCGGTCACATTCTCGTATGAATACGGCGACGAGACTTTCACCGTCAATACACGCAGAAGCATAAAGAGCGACCTCGTTTCGCTGGATATCTCTACTGAGGGAGACGTGTTCACCGCTTCGGTAGAGAGCTCCGATGAGATAATCATCACCGAGCTGACCGCGAATTTCCGATTCGGCTACTGTGAGTCCGACCGCATATTCCTCAACGGCTATCAGTCGTGGACGGACTCCTACGAACACACGATATACGACAAGATGAAGGGCATCGACCATATCCCCTACGGTATCGCCGACAAGCATTCCTTCTCTCAGTACGGCGACTACACCTTCACGGGGTATTCGGGCGCGCTGGGCGAACTGCACGGCTGGAGCTACGGCTATATCCGCACGGGCGAAAGCTACAATTTCGTCGGCTCGCTCTCCGAGGACTGCGGCTTTACCCTCATCAGGACCAAAACAGGCTCAGACGAGCTCATCTTCACCAAAGACTGCCGCGGACTCGCACTCAACGGCAGATTCGACGGCTTGAAGCTCCTGCTGACCGACGGCTCTGAGAATGAGGTGTTCGACAGCTGGTTCGACCTCCTCGGGGTGAAGCTCCGCCCCGAAGCTAAGCCGATATACGGCTATACAAGCTGGTACCGCCACTATCAGAACATCAGCTCCGACATTCTCGGTGCCGACCTGCGCGCGCTGGCGGAGTCTAAGTACAAGGCTGACGTCTTCCAGATAGACGACGGCTGGGAATCGGTCGTGGGCGACTGGCTCTACGCAGACCACGGCAAGTTCCCCGAGGGTATGCAGGCTGAGGCAAAGCGCATCACCGAAGCGGGAATGACCGCGGGACTTTGGCTCGCACCCTTTGTCTGCGAGCACAACTCGATACTGTATATGACCCACAAAAGCTGGCTCCTACAGGACGAAAACGGCGAGTATGTCAAGGGCGGCTCGAACTGGTCAGGCTTTTACGCGCTCGACATCTATAACCCCGAGGTGCGCGACTACCTCCGCGACGTATTCGACACGGCAGTTAATATATGGGGATTCAGGCTCCTCAAGCTCGACTTCCTCTACGCGGCGTGCATTATCCCCCGCCGTGACAAGACCCGCGGACAGGTAATGGCGGACGCTATGGACTTCCTCCGCGAGTGCGCAGGCGACGCTCTCATTCTCGCGTGCGGAGTGCCGCTCGCTTCGGCATTCGGCAGAGTGGACTACTGCCGCATAGGCTGTGATGTCTCCCTCGACTGGGACGACAAGCCGTATCTGCGCTTTGCTCACCGCGAACGCATAAGCACGCGCACCACTATCCTCGACACCATATTCCGCCGCCAGCTCAACGGGCGAGCATTTCTCAGCGACCCCGACGTCTTTATGCTGAGGAGCGACGGCAATACGCTGACAACGTCGCAGAAAATGGCTCTCGGAGAGGTGAACGCCTCAGCGGGAAGCGTGCTGTTCACATCGGATGATATGGCATTCTACGGCGACGAGGAAATGCGTCTGCTCGGCGGATTCATGCGTATGCGCGACGCAAAGGTGCTCTCCGCTGCGCTCGACGAGAACGAGCTGACCGTGACGTATCAGCTCGGCGAAAAACTTATCACAAGAACTTATAAAATGTAAGGCAATACCGCACAAAGCCTTCAGGTGGGCTTTGTGCGGTGTTGCCGTAAGAAAAAGAGCACCCTCACGGGTGCTCTTTTTCGGGAAGCTTATTTTGTAGTCTCAGGGAGAGACTTTATCACCTGTGCGTCAAGGCGCTGGATAGCGAGCGCGTCCTTTGCTGTAACGCCATCGCCGGGGTCGCAGCAGTCTGCGTTTGCAGCGCCCTCTGCTGTCAGTCCGTACTTGTCCTTATTGGCAAGAGCCTGGAGGATAGCTACTGCGTCAGCAACGGTCACCTTCTTGTCGAGGTTTGCGTCACCGAGGAGAGTTACAGCAGCAGTGCTGCCTGTAGCAGAAGTTGAAGATACAGCCGTTGCAGTGGTCGAGGAAGTTGTTGTGGAAGCAGTACCTGTAGTTGTGGCTGTAGATGTAGTGGAGCTGCCTGTCTCCTCGCCTGTGTGGTCGTACTCATAGACCATAGTGATAGAGTTGTAGGTCACAGACACGTCATCGCCGCTCGCGCTGTTTGCGGAAGACTTCCACCAGTCCTGGAATTCGATGTATGTATCCTTATATGTGGCGTTCTCTATCTCTAAGTTTGCGTCGGTCTTGGCGGGATCGGGGATAGTGAATGTGCCGTCCATTTCTACTACCACGTCGCCCGAGCCGTTGTACATAAACGACTTGCTGCCCCAGCCTGCGACCGTTCCGTCTGACTTCACGAGCTGGTTGAAGCAGAGTCCGCCTCCGCCGCAGTACCATGCAGAACCTGTTGAGCTGCTCGCTGTGCAGTTGATGATGATCTTTGTGAGATGCTCCTTGTCCTCAATGGGTATCATGGGAACGTCGTTGGGGGACATCTCAAGCTCGTCGAACTTGTACTCTGTTTTCTTTGTCTCTATGTTGGGAGCAACGTATATCTCCGCATCGCTTTCCTTGTCGGAGAGGACTACCTGTGCGAACGAGAGAGCGGGAAGCTCTACTGTTACCTTGTTGTCCTTGACTTCGTTGTTGATGCTTACGACTCTGATGTCGCTGTGGTCCTGAGTTACGGCGTAGACTGTAGCGCTCTTGTAGGTGCTTGCCGCGCCTGTGAGCTCAATGGTAGCCTTCTCGGGCTTAGTTGTGTCCTTGTTTGCGAGTACGACTGTTACCTTGGAGTCGTCACTGCCGTTGACTGCGGCATATGCATAGGACTTGGAAAGGTCCTCGGTCTTGGCTTCAACGAGAGTGTCGCCGAAGGAAGCGCCCTTGCCGTCATAGTTGGTGTAGAGGTTGATAGCAGACTGCACATACGGACACTCGCCCATCGTGCCCCAGTATGTAGCGAAGTATACGCCGTTGTCGGCGAAGCAGCCGAGTGCCTCTGCCTCAGCGATACCTGTTCTGATATCCTTGCCCGTCTCCTTCTCCTTGGAGATGTTGCCGAGGTTGTACTCTGATACAGATATCTTTGTACCCGGGTAATACTTGTCTATCGACTTCTGTATCGCGGGAATGAACGGGAAGAAGTCCGCAGCCCACGGCTGGAGCCAGCTGTTCTCAGCGTATGACGGGTCGTAGAGGCTTCTTGCAGCCTGTAATATGTCGTCCTCGGAGTTGATTCCCTGCGAATAGTAATGTACGTCGATGACGTCGAGGAGACGTGAGCCGTTCTCCTTCTCGGCGTCTGCCATCTGCTTGAGGTAGTAGTCGAGGTACCAGCTGTAGTCGTTCTTTACAGCCTGCCACTCGGGATCAGTGAAGCCGTTGCCGCTCTCGGCAGCGTTGATGCACGGGAGCATACCCCAGAATGCGGGTCCGAATATCTCAGCCTTGGGGTCAACCGCCTTGACAGCCTTTGCGAGCTCTATCGACTTGGAAACGAGCTCTTTGTTGGTCATCTCCTCGGGGTGGAGGTAGGGATGGGTGTCGTTCCAGAGGGCAGGCTCGTTGTCGAGCGAGTAGCCCTGTATGCCCGTCGCCGAAGAAGCGTCGCCGAACTTGTTCACGATGTAGTTTACGTACTCGTCCATATAGACCTTGCCGTCGGTAAGGTCGGGCTCGGCAGCGAATGCGCTGCCCTTCTTTGCAATGACCTCGTTCCAGCGTGCTGAGGGAGCTGTCTCTGCCTTTGAGACATCGCCGTCCTTGTCGGCAGCAACATATCCCGCCATCTGGAGCGTTGCGAGCTTGTACTCAACGTTGTACTTCTTCGCCATATCCGAGAGCTTGGATACCGCACCCGCAGGGCCGTCGCCTATATCGCCCTGATTCGTGTCTGAGCTGTTGTGCCAGTCCTCACCTGCGTTAGACCAGTTGGTCTCCCAGTTGTAGCCTGTGAAGCGGTTGCCGCCCTGTCTGATATTACTTACCGTAACGTTCTTGAGGCTTGCGGAATCAAACGCGTTGATACCGTAGATGTAGGGGCTTATCTCCTTTTTGGTGCCGTCGAGCTTGACTGTAACGTTCATGGTATAGCTGTCCTCGGCAGAACCTGTTGCCAAAGGCAGAGACGATGCGGAAGCTATGGTGCATACTCCTGCAAGCATTGCGGCAAAGCTTTTCTTTATCATGTTTCTTTCCTCCATTTTTGCGGCGGACAAAAATCCCGCCTATTCTGATTATCGTTGTTTTGGTCGGATGATATCCGTACCTGCTATTCAATAGTGTCCTGTGATCTATGTCTGAAAGGTGCTCTTGTCCATGTGTCGATGTCAGGCTCGGGGAAGGAAATGTAGTTGACGAGCGATTTTGCGAGGGTGAGTATCCCCACGAGCGGCACGTTGTGAACATAGCCGTATATCGGGAATGTCTCGCCGCCCGTATTGGCTGTGAGCTGCCACATGATGCCGAGGTTTTCGCAGCGGTCGACTATGGCAGACACAGTCTCCTGCGGCATATCGAGCTCCATGGAGATGCATTCCTTCGTTAGGATATTGTTCCTGCTGAGAGTCTCGGCGTAGGATATCACCCTCATCGCATTTTCGTCCGACAAAAGCGAGAACAGTTCGAGCAGACGAGGTTCTATGGAAAAATAGCTGTCTATGCCGTCCTCGGGGATACGCATGAAGCAGGCATACTGCATATCGGGATTCAGACGCGCGATGGCGAGCGCGTTGTCCGAGCGTACCTGAGCATAGGTCTCGCGGGTGAAGCTTTCGGGAAGGCTTGCGTGCTCGGGACTTGGTCCCGTCCTGAACGCACATAAGAGGGTGTATATGAGTTCCATGGCGCGCTTGCCCTTTTCCGCCTCATCGAGCTTGCCTACCTCCTCGATAACGGCTGTATTAAGGCTTATCTTTCCGTCCTCGTCTTTAAGCCCGAACAGTACATCGAGCGAAACGTCCAGTATCTGCGAGAGCTTCGGAAGAAGCTCGCAGTCGGGGTAGCTGCCCTTCTCCCACTTCGAGACAGCCTGCGGTGTAATTGAAAGCTTCTGTGCAAGCTGCTGTTGTGTGAGCCCTGCCCTTTTCCTGTACCTGACGAGATTTTCATTAAAGTTCAACTTCATTTTGAGAGCGTCCTCCCTTTTGTGAAATTGTAGGTGAATCGCGTAAACGTTTACAATTTACTCTAATTGTCCGTCCTTTAATTGCATTATATCACATCGGAAAGTTGATTTCAAGCGAATTTATCTTTATATTTTTCAACCGATAGTTGAGTAAAGAAGCGAAAACAAGGGACAGCCCCGAATCCCCTTGACCGAGAAGCAGGTCATCGAACCGTAAGCCTTCATTTCGATGACCTGCCGCTACTCGGCGGGAGATCCCGCAGCTGTCCCGTTTCATCGGTATTGTTTCCCGATGCTCCGATCGCGGCGTTATATCGTATTCGCGTCTCCGTGCACGATCATTTCACGAGAAGCTTTCTCAGCGCGCAGAGGTCAAAGGTATCTGTCACGCCGTCGCTGCAAACATCGGCAACGAACGGATTGACGAGCTCGGCGTCATCTGCCCCGAGCAGCCACTTCTGCAATGCCACAGCGTCCGCGACCGTGACCTCACCGTCATCATTGACGTCGCCCGACTTGCTGAATGTATACTTCGCACGCGAGAAGAAAAACGTATTGTACTCCCCCTTGACAATGGTGAGCCAATGCTGCCTCGTACCCGAGAACGTTATCTCCGAGCTGTGTGTGCAGCTCAGGAAAACCGAATCGTCGATCTTATGCAGACACCCTGGAAGCTTCAGCTTCTCCAGCATGGCACAGCCGCTGAACGCTTCGGGCGCTATATACTCGACGCCTTTCAGCTCGGCAGAGGTAAGCGCCGTGCAGTTCGCGAAGGTACTCTCCCGCAGCGTTTTCACCGTTGAAGGCACCGACACGGATGTTATCTTTTCATTTTCTGCGAAAGCCTGAGGCGCAATTAAAGATACGCCCTCGGGGATAACAACATCGCCTTCGCATTTTTTGCCGTCGATGAGGGTATTATTCACAATAACGAGCGGATCTTCCGCACACAGGCTGTCGAGCCACGGCGTAGACTCAAATGCATTCTCGTATACGTCCACCTGCTGCGAGGGGAATTCCACCTTGGCAAGAGAGGTACATCCGTTAAAGGCATCCGCCCGTATCTCGGCATTATCCTTCGGCAGCTTCACGCTTTCAAGGGAATTACATCCCATAAATACCGCACTTTCAAGCACCTTCAGTCTGTCAGGCAGCTCGACCTTTTTCAGGTTCATGCAGTACATGAACGCACAGTCGCCGATATAAGCCATATCATCGGGGAGTTTCACCGAGGTCAATTCCATATTCAAAGAAAATGCGTGTTTGCTGACAGATCTTATGTTTTCGGGGACAACGACATCTCCCTTGCACGTTTTTCCGTCAATGACGATATCGTTCACAATAACGAGCGGGTCTTTTTCCTGCTGTTCAGTGAGCCATGGAGTACCCTGCATTACCTCGGTGCTTATCGTTGTGACCGTGGAGGGGAAATATATCTCCCTGACGCCCGTAAGGGCGAAAGCTGCCGAATAGATCGCTGTCAGCCCCTCATTCAGTCTGACCGTTTCGAGGTTTTCGGAGTAAGCGAATGCCTCAACACCTATCGTCTTGACCGAAGCAGGCACTTCCACCGACTTCAGATTGCTGCACGACATAAAGGCGCGGAATTTCAGCTCAGTGACTGTATCGGGAATGACGAGCGAGCTCACAGCACAGCTGTCAAATGAGCTTTCACCGATGACCGTGACCTTGACGCCGTCTATCTCGGACGGTATCTCCACCTCCTCGACAGTCTTGTCACAGGAGGTTATCGTTATCCCTGAAGGGTATTTCCGATATCCCAGCGGTCCGAAAGTCCCTTCGGTATACTCCTCGGCACCGTCCTCAGCCGAGGCTGACAGTATGCACGGAGCAGTGAAGCTCGGCGTCATCGAGCCCGCAAAAAAGGCAATAAGTCCTGCCGCAATAAATGCAGCGGTAAGTTTTCCCTTCTTCATAAACACCATTCCTTTCAAAGTGAAGATTCATCATAAACAAACTGATTCTTTTATTAATACCCCTGCACTATTCTTTTGGGTGCAAAAATCATAGCTTGATGCAAAAAGCAGGCTGCCGAACCGTAAAAACGGCACGACAGCCTGCAAAACCGCCGAAGGTCTCCCCTCCCCGCGTTTTTCATCATTATGAACCTGTTCCGCTGTACTTCATCGCACCGTACATCCATATCCTGTAAGCGATGTAGAAGAACGCAATACCGAACAGCGGCGACAGCCACGAAAGCAGCTCCACCTCATCGGGACGCAGTATCACAAGGCTCGGATAGTACGCGATGAACGCGATAGGCATGATAAATGTGAACACAAATCGGAATACCCTGCTGAAAATAGTTATCGGGTATTTCGCATAGTCCTTGAACCTGAATGCGAGGTCCAGCACGAAGAACGAATTGTGTATCCAGAAGCAGGTCGCAGCAGCGGCGGTCTGCAAGGCTATCATCACCAGCGACGCCGTAAGCAGAAAGATGACCAGCTTGACGAGCATCAGCGGAGTGAAGCCGAGTCCGAGCTTTATCCACGAGAAGATTATCATGGCAAGCCCGAACGCAAGCTGTCCCAGTCCCTTGATATCGAAGACCTCGGACTGATAGTAGAAGAAGAGGTTTATCGGGCGGAAGCAGTATTTGATGAAATCGCCCGTGTAAACGTATTGCCGCAGGCTCCAGTTGTTGTCGAAGAAGCACTGTGCAGGCGTGAGAGACACCAGCGAAAAGCCGTACAGGAACAGCATCTCATAGTAGCCCCAGCCGTTGATGGCCGAGAAGTTGCGGAAGAGTATCCAGAAGCTTATAAATCCCGCAATATTGGTGAATATCATACCGATAGTTGATATGATAAAGTCGGCACGGTAGCTCATCTTGCTTTTCAGGTCCTGAGCGAGTATCTTGCAGTAGAGCCGCGCATAAAACAATATTCCTTTTCTTTTCATAACATCAGCCTCCGTTCACCGTTATCTGCGGAAGCGATATTTTCCAGAAGAGCTTGCTTACCGCATAAGTTGCCAGGAACCAGAAAAGCTGTGTCCCGAGTATCACCGCTACGTCCTTGATGTCGGTCGTCTTGCCGAGCAGCAGCGTCAGCGGAGCGTTGTATATCGACTGAAAAGGCAGCCAGTTCACGATATTGCGAATACTTTCGGGGAAGAAAGCAAGCGGTATCGTAGCACCCGAGAGCAGCAGCACGATGACCTGCTTCATTATGTTTATGCCCCATATCGACTCCGTGTACAGGCATATCGTACCGACGAAGAAGTCGATGTTGTAGTTTATCATCACGGCGATGACCACCGAGACAACAAAGTAGAGCAGATTGAACCCGAGCGGAACAGCTCCGTGAGTTACGATATTGACGACGATGAACGTCGGGAACAGCGTAGCAAAGAAGTTCACGATAAAGTTGCCAGAATACTCCATGAAGATATACCTTCTTATCTCCATGGGCTTGAGCAGGTACAGGACTATCGAGCCCGACTGTATCGCCCTGCCTATCTGCCAGACCGTATACATCTCCATAAAGTTGAAGAGAGCGGTCGCGAGAACGAGGTATATCAGCGTATCGGAGAAGGTCATGCCGTTGACGACCTCCTGTCCCGACGAAGCGTATATCGCCTTCCACAGGAAGTACACGACTATGAGGTAGAGCAGGTTGCCGACGAAGATTATCACCGTCGACATACGGAACTGCAGCGACTCCATGATACCCATACGAGTGAGAGTTAGGTACTTTTTCGGATTCATTCGACACCCTCCTCGTATATCTTTTTGATGACGTCCTCGGTGGATATCTCCTCGAGCTGCATATCGCGTATGCGGCGCTTTTTCTGGAGCTTTGTGAGCACGTCCATGACCGATATCTTCTCCTCGTCGACGAGTATTGATATCCACTCCTCGTCCGCACTGACCTTGAGGTCGGGGAACTCCTTCGCTATCACCTCCGACTCCTTTTTCAGGTCGCCGTCCACGCGTATCTTGAGTGTGCGGTAAGAGCCGAAGAAGCCCTTGAGGTGCGATATATCATTATCATAGAGCATCTTTCCCTTGTCGATGATGACGATACGGCGGCAGAGAGCGTCGACGTCGCCCATATCGTGGGTCGTGAGGATGACGGTCGTGTTTTTTTCCTTATTGAGAGCGTGTATCAGCGTGCGTATCTTCGCCTTCATCGAGACGTCGAGACCGATAGTTGGTTCGTCGAGGAAGACTATCTTCGGGTCGTGCAGAAACGCCGCGAGGATATCGCTGAGCGTGCGCTGTCCGAGCGACATCTGACGCACGGGCTTGTGCAGGAGCGGCTCTATGTCCACGAGCGACTGATACAGCTTCATCATGCTGTCATATTGCTCATCGCTTATCTGATAGATGTCCTTCAGGAGCTTGAACGACTCCACGAGAGGCAGCGCCCACCAGAGCTGCGAGCGCTGACCGAATACGACGCCGATATTCTGCGCATTCTTCGACCTGTTCTTGTATGGCAGCTTTCCGTTGACGAGTATCTCTCCCGATGTCGGTTCGAGAACTCCCGTCATCATCTTGATAGTGGTGGATTTACCTGCGCCGTTCGGACCGAGATATCCGACTATCTCGCCCTGTTCGATGCTCATGGTGATGTTGTCTACAGCCTTGACTATCTTATAGTCACGCGAAAAGAGGTCCTTGATGCTTCCTGCGAGGCCCTCGCGGCGGTTAAGGACTTTGAATTCTTTTGTGATGTTTTTGATGTCTATGACAGGTGCCATTTTTTCATCTCCTCTTTAGAAAGTATTTCTTCATTATATCACAAGAATTATTAAAAAACAATTAAAAGCAGATAATAATATAATTACAATATTATTACAGAATAGCCGATGTGCAGCGGCAGGATACGTCAAGAAATTATCACGCGTTCACTTTATGTAAATGATATTTCTCGATATGCCGCAATTTCAAGCTAATTCATTTTTGCAGAGGTCACGATTTTACCATTTTTGTCACAATAATAATATACAAAACAATCTGTGTACTGTATAATAAATTTGTCTAATGCATACTGTGTTAATAATCACGTAAGCATAAATCGAACCGATAATCAAGTAAAGAGAGGGGTTTTTTATTATGAAAAACAGCTTCAAGCGCTGTCTCGCAGCTGTATCTGCCGCAGCCATGATGGCAACCGCAATGCCGTTTGCAGCGAATGCGGAAGAAAATACAGCTGATAAGAACAGCATCTCGTTCTCGGGTGTATCTGCAAGCATAAACGACGCATCTCAGGGACTAAAGTATGGCGACGCCAATCTCGACGGCTATGTTACCGTCGCAGACGCAGTAGCGATACTCCAGTTCGTTGCAAATGCGGACAAGTACCAGCTCAAACCGCAGGGCAAGGATAATGCCGACGTTTACAACCGCGGTGACGGCGTAACGGCTGCTGACGCGCTTTCTATCCAGAAGTATGATGCAGGCGCAATCCGCGAACTGCCCGAGTCATACAGCCCGAAATACTCCGAGACAACAACTACTACCGAACCCACTACTACCTCCACCACTACTACAACTACCACAACTCAGCCTACTACCACAACTACGACTACCACCGAACCTACCACTACAACTACTACCACCACAACGACCACTACTACGACCACAACTACAACCACTACCACCACTACTACCACAACGACAGAGCCCACGACCACGACCACAACAACAACTCAGCCTCATCAGAACGGTATCCCCGACCTCGGAACTCCCATGAACGCGAACGCGACCATGGTATCCAACTTCAAGGCAGGTCAGGCAGGCGACTTCTTCGCTTCCGACGGCTGGACGAACGGCAAGCCGTTTGACTGCTACTGGTACAAGAGGAATGCCGAGATAAAGGGCGACCACCTCGAACTGCTCATTGACCAGAAGTGGAACGCTTCCGACGGAAATCCCGACTGGATGCCTTCTTACTCGGGCGGCGAGTTCCGCACAAATGAGTTCTATCACTACGGCTACTACGAGACCTCGATGCAGGCTATCAAGAACGACGGCGTTGTTTCTTCATTCTTCACCTACACAGGTCCCTCCGACGTAGTCAACGGACAGAAGAATCCGTGGGACGAGATCGACATCGAGATACTCGGCAAGGACACAACAAAGGTCCAGCTCAACTACTACCGCAACGGACAGGGCGGTCACGAAAAGATGATCGACCTCGGCTTCGACGCATCCGAAGCATACCACACCTACGGCTTTGACTGGCAGCCCGGCAAGATAACATGGTACATCGACGGCAGAGAAGTATGGTCTATGTCAGGCGACATTCCCGTAACTCCCAGCAAGATAATGATGAACGCATGGCCCGGCAAGACCGTTGACGACTGGCTCAGGGCTTACAACGGCAGAACACCTCTCGTCGCTCGTTATCAGTGGGTGACATACGACAAGAACGGCAAGAACGGTCAGGGTCAGCAGCAGAATCCCTGGCAGGACCCCAATCAGGGTCAGCAGCAGGATCCCAATCAGGGTCAGCAGCAGGACCCCAATCAGGGTCAGGGTCAGACTCAGTCAGGCATGAACAGAAATGCCACAATGGTTTCTGACTTCACAACAGGCAATGCAGGCGACTTCTTTGCTTCCGACGGCTGGACGAACGGCAAGCCCTTCGACTGCTGGTGGTACAAGAAGAACGCTGAGATAAAGAACGGCCTCCTCGAGCTCAAGATAGATCAGAAGTGGTCGAACGACTCCAACCCCGACTGGAACCCCAAGTATTCGGGCGGCGAGTTCCGCACAAACAAGTTCTACCACTACGGCTACTATGAGACCGAGATGAAGGCTATCAAGTGCGACGGCGTAGTATCCTCGTTCTTCACCTACACAGGTCCCTCCGACGTAGTCAACGGACAGAAGAATCCGTGGGACGAGATCGACATCGAGATACTCGGCAAGGATACAACAAAGGTCCAGCTCAACTACTACCGCAACGGACAGGGCGGTCACGAAAAGATGATCGACCTCGGCTTCGATGCTTCGCAGGACTTCCACAGATACGGCTTCAACTGGCAGCCCGGCAAGATAACCTGGTACATCGACGGCAAGGAGGTATGGTCTATGACAGGCGATATCCCCGTAACTCCCAGCAAGATAATGATGAACGCATGGCCCGGACTCACGGTAGATGACTGGCTCAAGGCTTATCCAGGCACAACGCCTCTCACTGCATATTATAAGTGGGTAACTTATAACAAGCAGTAAAATAATATACCCGAAAAAGCGAGGACGCAAGTCCTCGCTTTTCTCGTATGCGGTGTCCGCAAGCTTATGGTAATTTTTATCAACAGGTATTGCAATTATGGTAAAAATCTGATATAATGAAAGTATCATCAACGTTGGAGGTACATTATGAACAGCTACTCCCAGCAATACCTTGCTACCCACCTTTTCTCACGTCGGGAGGAGGACTTTGAATACGCCTCGTTCGACCGTGAGATAGCCTTTTACGAAAGCATATGCGCAGGCAATATCGAGCTTGTGCGCGTGTATGCAACACCCCTGTGCAGCGAGGGCTACGGCATCCTCAGTAAGGACCCGCTGCGTAACCTCAAATACCACTTCACCGTCTCTGCGGCTCTCATTGCCCGCTTCTGCATAAAGAGCGGCATGACTCCCGAGGAGGCATACAGCCTCAGCGACATATACATCATGAAGGCTGACGAGTGCAGGACAGACGAAGAAGTCCACGCCGCGCACACCGAAATGATAGAGGAATACTCGCGCCGAATGCGCCTCGTCCGCAACAGCAACATCTACTCCAAGCAGATACTGCGTGTGCTTGATTACATCAGCGAGCACCTCCACACCCGAATAATGATAAACGAAGCCGCAAAGCATCTGAACATCAGCTCCGCTTACCTGTCGCGCCTCTTCAAAGCGGAAACAGGCATGGCATTCAGCGACTACGTCAACCGCAAGAAGATAGAGGAAGCCTCGAGCCTGCTGCGCTTTTCCGAGTACACCGACCTCGAGATAAGCACACTGCTGTGTTTCAGCTCGCAGAGCTACTTCATCAAGATATTCAAGAAATACATGGGGATGACCCCGCGCGAGTACAAGAAGCGCTACCGTCTGCCCGACTTCGTAACTGACGAAGCCGCATCCGAAGAATAAAGTCACCACTTCGCATATGACGCACTGTCATTTGTGCGGTGCCGAGCAAAAAAGACGTCCGACAGGCTCACACCTTTCGGACGTCTTTGTATTATATTCAGTCCATCTCACCAAGAAGCTTCTCCGCGCTTGCGAGCTTAACGCTGATAACGAAGAGCTCGAGAGCCTTGCCGAGGTCCTCTATCGAGGGATAAGTCGGAGCTATGCGGATATTCTTGTCATCGGGGTCAATGCCGTAGGGGAAGGTCGCACCTGCGCCTGTGAGCGTAACGCCCGCCTCCTTGCAGAGCTGAACTATCCTCTTTGCACAGCCGTTGAGCGCGTTGAAGGATACGAAATATCCGCCCTTGGGCTCAGTCCACTCACCTATACCGAGCGGAGCTATCTCCTTCTCGAGCGTACTGCACACGAGCTCGAACTTGGGAGCGATTATCGCCTTGTGCTTTTTCATATGCTCCTGCATATTGGCGAAAGTACCGAAGAACTTCACATGACGGAGCTGATTCATCTTATCGTAGCTGATGATGCTGATACCGAGGAACTTCTTGAGCTCCTCGACATTCTCCCTGCTTGCGCCCATGACAGCAACGCCTGCGCCTGGGAAAGTCACCTTTGAAGTCGAGCCGAATATGTATACGATATTCTCGTTGCCGACCTTCTTGGCCTCCTCGAGGATATTGAGTATAGGCTTGGGGTCGTCTGTGAGGTGATGGATGCAGTAAGCGTTATCCCAGAAGATACGGAAGTCCTTAGCCGCAGGCTTGAGAGCGGCAAAGCGCTTTACGGTCTCGTCACTGTAGCTGATTCCGTCGGGGTTTGAGTACTGCGGAACGCACCATATGCCCTTTATGGAAGCATCTTCGCTGACGAGCTTCTCGACCATATCCATATCGGGACCCGAAGCCGTCATGGGGATATTTATCATCTCAACGCCGAAGAACTCAGTCACCTTGAAGTGTCTGTCATATCCGGGAACAGGGCAGAGGAACTTTACCTTGTCGAGCTTCGACCACGGAGTGCCGCCGAGGATACCCTTGTTGAAGGCACACTGAACGGTCCAGAACATAGCGTTAAGGCTGGAATTTCCGAAAATGATTATCTCATCGTCATGAACGCCTATCATGTCGGAAAAGAACTCCTTAGCCTCGGGGATACCGTCGAGCATACCGTAATTTCTTACGTCAACGCCGTTCTCGCTGAGGAAGTTTCCGTCATCGAACACGTCGAGCATACCCACGCTGAGCTCAAGCTGCTCCTTGCAGGGGTTGCCTCTTGCCATATTGAGAGACAGGCGCTGAGCCTTGAAGCCGTTGTAGAGAGCTTCAGTCTCGTTCTTAAAGCTGATGAGCTGTTCCTTGTTCATTTCCGATAGATTCATTTCGGGACCTCACCTTTCAAATCATACAAAATGTATGGCAGTTCAGCGCACTGACTGCCAAATAAAAGTATAACATACACTACATTTTTTTGCAAGAGACAAGATAACAAATAATACGGCTTAATTACGCATTTTTTTAGCGCTTTCAGCATATTATTTCAGGCATACGTCTATATACGGCGGTAATATGTGCGCGACGCGCGGACAGGCTTTGTGGAAATTTAATGAATTTTTCGTGTATTCATTGACTTTTATTTTCAGTTCTGTTATAATGTATCTTAGATAGATATCGGAATTGGGAAGATACTGAAAATGAGAAACGGAGGTCATAACATGAAAAAATTATTCTCATCAGCATTTTCTCTCTTAACTTCTGCCGCCCTGCTCATAGGAGCCGCCCCCCCTGCCGTATTTGCAGAGGATGACATACCGCAGTTCGTCGACATCGACGAAAGCGAGACGCTCTCGATAAGCGACCTTGACGAGCAGGCTCTCAGCGGAGGAGGGGCTGTAAACATCGGTTCAAACTACGACAATGAGAACGGCGCATACAACCTCGGCTACTACCTCGACGAAAACAACGCAGAGGTGTACCTGAAAATGATGACTCTCATAAACCCGAGCCTTGACACGCTCGTTATCACACTCCCCGAACCGCTTGTTATCGAGAGCTCATCATGGTATTTTGACATAAACACAGAAGCCGCATCAACAGCGGTGTTCAAGGCTTGCAGAAGCGGTATCGAATGCGCGTCATTCGATATCCCCGAGCTCTTCTGGCTCGACGTCAACAATTTACAGGTCGGCGTAAAATCCGTCCAGCAAAAGCGTCTCGGCTCCCGCAAGTACCAGTACACAGTCTACCAGCTGACTGTCTCACCCGCCGCCTACAGCGGATTCGCCTCGTGGGACGAGGTATTTGAATACAAGGAAAAGCTCGAGGAGACCGTAGCCAATTTTGAGGTCAACGGCAGTACACGCTACGAAAAGCTGAAGTCCATTCACGACCGGATAGCAAAATTCACCTACTACGATCTCGAGGGACAGTTTTCGGGCTCATGCCTCGGCGCGCTCTTAGTCCCCGGCGTAGTCTGCGAGGGCTACTCGAAGGCGTTCAAGCTCATCTGCGACCGCGAGGGCATCCCCTGCGTGTGCATATTCGGCAACTACGACCCCGATGAAAAGACCGCACATATGTGGAATTACGTGCAGATGGAGGACGGAAACTGGTACGGCATGGATGTCACATGGGACGATTATGACGGAAAATACGGCTATCAGATAGTATACGACTTCTTCCTCAAAGGCTCGGACAGCTTCTTCCAGGAGCACACTGAGGGCGAGGAGTATGCGCTCGCCTACTTCACCTACCCCACCATCTCCAAGACCGACTTTGACCCGACAAAGCCCATAGTTACGACAACAACTACTACAACCGGCACAACTACTACCACTACCGCCACAACAACAACGATAACTACAACAGTCACCGAATCGACCACAGCCGCACCGACTACTACATCTGCCGTATCCTCCACCACTTCAACTTCCACCGCCACTACTACCGCAACGTCCACCACGGCACCGACCACCGCGTCTGCAACAACTACTGCCGAGCCTGCTCCCGTGTATGAATACGGCGACGTCAATCACGACGGCACGGTCAGCGTCGCGGACCTTGTATGCTGCACCGACCACGCGCTTGGCAAAAAGCCCTCCAAATGCTATGAGGACCTGACGGACGACGGAAAGGTCGATATGTTCGACGTCATCGTGCTGAGGAAGCTTCTGACCACTACGATAACAGCAACAACGGACGGGATAAACTAAACGAAAAGGTCTGTGCTTTTAAGCACAGACCTTTTATAATGTCATTTATTCACCTTTTTCGCCGAAGATCTTATCGGGCGATGTAAGAGTCAGATTCTGGACATGGCCGCATTTCGGGCACGCCTCGCAGTGGATAGTGCTGCGCTGAGGGTCAGTCTTATACTCCTCGCCGAAGGGATAGAACAGAACGTCATGCGGAGTAGCTGTAAAGAGTTTGCCGCTGATGAGCTTTGTCCCGCACAATTCACACGTATTCTTTTTCATGATTTGCTCCTTTATCTTTATGAAAATCCCTCCGACACACAGTCGGAGGGACACGTTTTTACTTGTAAGACGCGGTCATCAGACCTCGTTTACCTTTCTCTTTACGTAAGAGGTGTGAAGGACCTCATGAGCCTTGTGGCTGCCGGGCTTCTCGAAGAACTCCTCGTAAACCTTCTTGATAGCGGGATTCTCGTGCGACTGACGGAGAGGCATCTCCTTGTCGAGGTTGTAGAGGACCTTAGCTCTTTCAGCTCTGATGTCAACGAAGTATCTGATACCCATGGGAACCTGAGGCTGACCGCCGCCGTTTACACAACCGCCGGGACAAGCCATAACTTCGATGAACTGAGCGTCGCACTTGCCTGCTCTGATATCGTCGAGCACCTTGCGAGCGTTGGAAAGTCCGCTTGTAACGATCACCTTGACGTCGAGGTCGCCTACCTTGTAGGTAGCTTCCTTGATAGCATCAGTACCGCGGACCTCGGGGATATCAATAAGATTATCACCTGTGAGAGTATTGTAAGCTGTTCTGAGAGCAGCCTCCATAACACCGCCTGTTGCGCCGAAGATAACGCCTGCACCTGTCGAGATACCGAGCGGATCGTCGAACTTCTCATCGGGAAGACCGAGGAAGTTGATACCTGCGCGCTCTATCATTCTGCCGAGCTCACGTGTAGTGAGAGCGAAATCAACATCGGGAACGCCTGCTGCGCTCTGGTCGGGTCTGCCGATCTCGAACTTCTTAGCAGTACAAGGCATGATAGAAACCATAACGATGTTCTTGGGATCAAGACCCATCTTCTCTGCCCAGTATGTCTTGGCTGTAGCGCCGAACATCTGCTGAGGCGACTTGCAGGTCGAGAGGTGGTCGAGAAGGTCGGGGTAGTAGTGCTCGCAGAACTTGACCCATCCGGGTGAGCACGAAGTTATCATAGGAAGTGTGCCGCCTGTAGTAACGCGCTCGATGAACTCGTTAGCCTCCTCCATGATAGTGAGGTCAGCAGCGAAGTCGGTATCGAATACCTTATCGAAGCCGAGTCTGCGGAGAGCAGCAGCCATCTTGCCCTCAACGTTCGTACCTATCGGGAGACCGAATGCCTCACCGAGACCTGCACGAACTGCGGGAGCAGTCTGAACGATAACAGTCTTCTCGGGGTCTGCGATAGCAGCCATAACATCCTTTGTGAAGTCCTTCTCACTGATAGCGCCGACAGGGCATACAGCGATACACTGACCGCAGGATACGCAGCTTGTCTCGCCGAGTCCCATATCGAAAGCAGAGCCGATATATGTCTTGAATCCGCGCTCGTTTGCGCCGATAACGCCGATACCCTGTGTCTTGGAGCAGACAGCCACGCAGCGGCGGCAGAGGATACACTTGTTGTTATCGCGGTACATATGTGCAGCGGAATCATCTATCTCGTAGTGCTCGTTGACGCCGTCGTACTTGGTAGCGTCGTCGATGCCGTAGTCCTTGCAGAGCTTCTGGAGCTCGCAGTTGCCGCTTCTTACGCAGGAGAGGCACTTTCTGTCGTGAGTCGAGAGAATGAGCTCGAGAGTCTTCTTGCGCGACTCTATTACCTTGGGAGAGTTGGTAACTATCTCCATATTGGGCGAGCAGGGATAAACGCAGCCCGCTACAAGGCGGAAACCTCTTCCCTCGTTCACCTCAGTAACGCAGATACGGCAAGCACCGATCTCGTTGATCTCTTTCATATAGCAAAGTGTGGGGATCTCAAAACCTGCGGTATGAGCAGCCTCAAGAACAGTAGTACCCTTGGGGACGGAGATCTCAACACCATTAACTTTAACTGTGATATTTTCCATTGATTATTCCTCCGCTTACTTCTTGATGATTGCCTTGAACTTACAGGTTGCGATACAAGCGCCGCACTTAACGCACTTGGACTTGTCTATCTCCATTGCAGCGAGCTTCTTGCCGGGAGCAATGTAATCGGTTCTTGAGATAGCGGAAGCAGGACACTGCTTAGCACACATACCACAGCCGATACACTTATCCTTCTCGATCTCGAAGCTGAGGAGGTCCTTACATACGCCTGCGGGACACTTCTTATCAACAACGTGGGCAATGTATTCATCCCTGAAGCACTTGAGAGTTGAAAGTACAGGGTTGGGAGCAGTCTGTCCGAGACCGCAGAGAGAGTTGCTCTTTACGTGGAGAGCGAGCTCTTCGAGGGTATCGAGGTCCTCAAGAGTTCCCTTGCCCTTTGTGATCTTGTCGAGTATCTCCCACATTCTCTTAGTACCGATACGGCAGGGAGTACACTTACCGCACGACTCGTCAACAGTGAACTCGAGGAAGAACTTGGCGATATCTACCATACAGTTGTCCTCGTCCATAACGATAAGTCCGCCCGAACCCATCATCGAGCCGATGCTGATGAGGTTATCGTAGTCGATCGGGATATCGAAGTGCTCTGCGGGGATACATCCGCCGGAAGGACCGCCTGTCTGAGCAGCCTTGAACTTCTTGCCGTTGGGGATACCGCCGCCTATCTCCTCGATAACTTCGCGGAGAGTAGTACCCATAGGTATCTCAACGAGACCTGTGTTCTTTATCTTACCGCCGAGAGCGAATACCTTTGTACCCTTTGACTTCTCGGTACCCATTGATGCGAACCACTCCGCACCGTTGAGGATGATCTGGGGGATATTTGCATATGTCTCAACATTGTTGAGGATAGTGGGCTTCTGGAAGAGACCTTTTTCAGCAGGGAAAGGAGGTCTCGGACGGGGCTCGCCGCGGTTGCCCTCGATAGAGGTCATAAGAGCGGTCTCCTCGCCGCATACGAACGCACCTGCGCCGAGGCGGAGGTCGATGTCGAACTTGAAGCCTGTGCCGAAGATGTCATCGCCGAGCATACCTGCCTCACGAGCCTGCTTGATAGCGATGTTGAGACGCTCAACAGCGATGGGGTACTCGGCACGAACGTAGATATAACCCTGTGTAGCGCCGATAGCATAACCTGCAATGGTCATAGCCTCGAGTACAACGTGGGGGTCGCCCTCAAGAACGGAACGGTCCATGAATGCGCCCGGGTCGCCCTCGTCAGCGTTACAGCAGACATACTTCTGGTCAGCATTGGGAACGATATTTCTTGCGAGCTTCCACTTCATGCCTGTGGGGAAGCCGCCGCCGCCTCTTCCGCGGAGACCCGAATCGAGGATAGTCTGGATAACGTCCTCGGGAGTCATCTCTGTAAGCACCTTGCCGAGAGCCTTATAACCGTCTCTGCCTATGTACTCATTGATGTTCTCGGGATTGATAACGCCGCAGTTTCTGAGAGCAACACGGTGCTGCTTCTTGTAGAATGCAGTATCATCAAGAGCCTTTATCTCATCGCCTGCAACAGTCTCCTCATAGAGGAACTCCTTGACGGGGTTGCCCTCAACGAGGTGCTCCTTGACGATGCGGGGGATCTCGTCTACCTTAACGCGCGAGTAGAACGAACCCTCGGGGTAAACGATCATGATGGGACCTCTTTCGCAGAGACCGAAGCATCCTGTCTTGACTATCTGCACCTTCTCGGTGAGTCCGTTGGAAGCAAGCTCATTCTCGAGGGCCTCGATGATCTTGGGAGAGCCCGAAGAAGTACAGCCTGTACCGCCGCAGACGAGTACGTGTCTTTCATATTTTGAAGAAGCGTTGCCATGAGTTCTGAGAGCGACCTCGCCCTCCATAGATTCTCTGACAGCCTTGAGTTCTTCAAGAGTCTTCATATATTTTCCTCCTATAATGTTATCGTTTATGCTGTATACTTAGCGAGTATCTTATCAACGTCATCAACAGTGAGACGGCCGTAAACGTCCTCATTTACGGTGAGAACGGGAGCAAGTCCGCAGGCGCCTATGCAGCGGCAGGCATCGAGAGAGAACTTGCCGTCGGGAGTACATTCGCCGCCGGAGATGCCGAGCTTCTCCTGAAGCTTGTTGTAGATGTCTCCCGAGCCCTTAACATAGCAGGCTGTACCGAGACAAACCGAGATAGTGTACTCTCCCTTGGGATAAAGCGAGAACTGAGCATAGAAGGTAACAACGCCGTAGATCTTCTCGAGGGGGATACCTGTCTTATCGGAAATAATGGTCTGGACCTCGATGGGGAGATAGCCGTATATCTCCTGAGCCTTCTGAAGGATAGGCATCAGAGCACCCTGAGTGTCCTTTTTCTCTTCAATAACAGCTAAAAGCTGAGCCTCCTGTTCGGGAGTGCCCTTGAAGGGAACAGTGGATTTAGATGAATTCATTGTTGATGAACCTCCTTAATAAATTCTGTGAAATAAATAACAAACCGTTTGCCGACGGAAATATTATGACTCACATATCATAATGTATTATAACATATAATAAATAAAATTTCTATCGCCAAATTAGCCTAATTAGCCTCCGAATCATTGTACGTTTTTAACAAAAACGCGCAAGATAAATATGTTAGTATTACATAACATTTACAGTTGTCAAGGTTATACTTTTACCAATATTTCGTTAATTTCAGCCCTTTAAAGCAAATGTGAATATTTAGGGAACAAACTGAAAATATCATATATTTTTATACAATAAAAACCGTGCCTGCTATTGACATTTACTATATGAAATGATATACTTATTACAATAAATATTCATATATCGGAGGGATGGATATGCCTTACATCATAGATCGCGAGACATCAATGGAATTTATGCACAATTACACACTGCTGAAGCGTGTCAAGCGCATAAACGGCATTGCCTTCTTCACGTATCTGATAGGCGGATTAATGATAATGGCTTACTCTCTCGTGAGCATGGTCGGGCTCAGCTGGGACTGGATAGCAATGTACACGGGCATACCGCTTATGTCGTATATATCGTTCATTCTGATAATCGACACGTTTATAGTCGCGCCGCTTTCGTTTTACCTGACATACCGTGTCAGCATACTTCACCACTCCCTCTCGGGACTGATAGTTCTCCCGCTTCAGGTCGCGAATTACGGTCTGATGATATGGCTCAACATCATCCACTTCTTTGACCGCATACCGATAGCGTTCACCATAGTTTCGTTATATTGCCTCGCCTGCATCTTCACGGGAGCCGCGAATATGTGGGCAGTTATCAGGTACCACTGGCTGGAGGATCAGGAGGGATTCCCGCAGTTCAACCCACGCTATGAGGAATACAAGGAAAACAGGCGTGAACGTGAGATAATGGACCCGTATCAGCTCAGGATGCAGCAGATACAAAAACGCTCATCAGGCGAAATGACTGAGCTCGGCGCCACGCAGGACGAGCTCGAGAAGTACGAAAAAGTCCACATTCCGAGTGAAATGGACAGCATATGAACGCAGGTGCGGCACAGCAAAAGCTGTGCCGCGCTTCATTTTACAAATTTACATAAAGTTCAAAAACGATGTTCCACTAATTTCATTGACAAATGTATACGATTATTGTATATTTATTTTGTAGAGTACTCGATTTTTGCCGCCTTACGTCTGTTTTGCACTGCGGACGAAAGGAAGCTGTATCGAAAAAAGGGAGGGTATGCTTTGAATATTCCGAATGACCCCGCTATTCTTCTCAGCTACATAAATACAAAGCTGAGAGATGAATACCCGAGCTTCGACGAGCTGTGCAGGAGCCTTGACCTGCCTGCCGAAGATATTGCCGAAAAACTTGCAAAAATAGGCTATTCCTACAACAAAGAAAGAAATTGTTTCGCCTGACGCTATGCGTCGGACAGGAGGAAAAAATGAAAAAATCACATCGCAGACCGATCGCCGTCATTCTGGCGGCAGCAGTCTCTCTGAGCACGTTCGGAGGCTTGTTCACAGCTTCCGCAGCCGATGACGAGGGCAAAAAGGAAATAAAACTCATTTACGAGATAGACGAGGACGCGACTGCGGGCAAGACCACAGACCTCTCGCTGTTCGAGCCTTCGACCACCGATGAAGCACACACCAACGTCCCCGCGGGCAACTTCACAAAGAAGGGCTATATCTTCTCGGGCTGGACATACGACGGAGTAGTCGGCTATTCCTCGGGACAGTTCGTAGACCTCCCCGCAGACGCCGATGAGGTCGTATTCCATATGTGCTGGATAGACCCCACGCAGGAAAAGCACACCGTAAAGTACGTGCTCGAGCGCGACGGCATGACCTTCGAGAACCCAGAGTGGCTCGAAGATGAATCATATTCCCCCAACGAGGTATTCACTCCGAACGATACTACGGTATTCGTAGAGAAGGAGACCGAGAACGGCACACTCAAATACGTGAGCAAATGGCTGACAGACGGAGAGAGGGTATACAGCTACGCAACACAGCTCGTTATGCCCGACCACGACATCGTCCTCTACCCCATCCTCTACAGGAAGATACAGCTGACATACTTCGCAGGCGACGTTGACAGACTCAACGGCAACAGCGAATTCTCATTTGAAAAGACCGAAGGCACATCCGACGAACTCGCAGGCAAAGACCGCTTCTCACGCAGGGGCTTCACCCTCACGGGCTGGGAATCGAGTGCAGACGGCAAAATCTACAAGCCCACCGAGACAGTTGTAATGCCTGGCGAGGACGTTACGTTCACAGCCGTATGGCAGCCCGTAGAGTACAAGGTCGTATTCAATCCAGGCAACGGCGGTACGGTCATAAAGATACCCGCCGAGACCGATACCGTCATCACCTGCCCCGCCCCCGAAATCACCGTTGACGGCAAGCACTTCGCAGGCTGGAAGTCCAATGACGACGGCAAAATCTATCAGATAGGCGACGAGTACAAGGTGCTCGGAGCAGTCCCCGGAATGGGCATCAGCTTCAAGGCTGTATGGGAGGACGGCGACGCTCCCGAGGTAACAACGACAACTTTCTCCTCTACTACTTCTGCAACCACAACATCTGCAACAACATCTTCCGCATCAACATCCGTCACAACTTCAACTGCGACCGCAACAACAGTCGCAACTTTCATTCCCGAGGATATCATCAGCGGCGACGCCAACTGCGACAAGAAGGTATCCGTAGCTGATTCGGTAGCGATACTCCAGCATATCGGCAACCACGACAAGTATGGGCTGTCGGAGCTCGGAATGGTCAACGGAGATGTAGACGGAGAGGCAGGCATCACAGCCAACGACGCTCTGACCATCCAGAAATACGACGCAAAGGTAATAACGGAATTCCCCGCCAAATAACAAAGTACCCCCGCCGTAAGGGCTGTACGCACACAGAAGCAATGCGGAGTATTTATTGAGGGAAACCCTTTTGAAAAAGGGTTCTCCCTCAAACTCCCTTCCTAAAACTTTCAATTTAAATTTTGCCCCTATGGGGTACTCTCCTGATATGAAAAGAGTAAGTCTTTCTTTTCAATGAGAGTACCCCATAGGGGCAAAATTTGGACTAAAAGTCTTTGGAAAGGGGTTCGGGGGAGAACCTTTCTTCAGAAAGGTTTCCCCCGATATATGTCCCGTATTGCTTCTGTATGCGTACGCCCCTTAAGGCGGGGATTTACTTTACTTATTTCGCCTCCATAGCGCGGCGGGAGTTCTTTTTTTCTTTTTTGACCTCATACATCAGAGCATCAGCCTGCTTGATGATGCTGTAGAGTGTCTCTTCCTCGGCAGGGACTTTAATGATACTGCCGACGCTTGCAGAGAGCGTATACGGCTTGCAGATGATATTGTTTATGCTTTCGAGCTTGGCATTGAGGCGTCTTTCCAGCGCGGCATCATCGCCGTCAGCAGCCTTCTGCTGGAAGACAACGAATTCATCGCCGCCGAAGCGCGCGCAAATGCTGTCGCTTTTCAGGCACTCCTTGATAACGTCCGCGAGGCGCTGGATCGCGAAGTCGCCCTCATTGTGACCGTAGTTGTCGTTGATGAACTTCAGCCCGTCCATATCAATGAACGTGAGCATTATCTTGCGTTTTCTCATAACGCTTGTCCTGAACATATCATCAGCCAGCTTGATGAAGCCGTTTCTGTTGTACACATTGCAGAGCGGGTCGATTACGTAGAGCCTGTTGAGCTCCTCCATAGCCTTGTTGATATGCGACAGCTTCCTCAGATTCTCGAGCGAGTTGCTGATATTCATAGAGAATGTATGGCACAGGAGGTTTGTTATCGGGAAGTCGCCGTTTGTAATTATGAAGTATCCGAGCACTCTCTCCTTGAAGTGTATAGGGAGAAAATAGCTGATATTTCCGCCTGTTTCGAGGGGCTCGGGGTACATCTGACTGCACGGGAAATACTCTATCGACATAGTCTCGCCCTTGTCCCAGATGAGCGGAGCGCACATCTCGCAGTCAAGGCCTATATTCGCAGCAGTGTTTGTGAACGCCTCCTGCCAGTCATCCTTGAGGCACAGAGCGAACCGCTCGCAGTCTATCTCGGAAACGAAGTCCCTGATGACCGCGAAGGTATCGTCGGTATTCTCGGTCTCGGCAAGTCTTGCGGAGAGTATATTCAGCTTGTGAACGTTATCGTTGCTGTCCTCTATCTTGTTGTAGGTGCGCTTGCGGTACTCACTGAACTCGCTCACACCGCCGAGGCTGTTGTTGCTGCATCCGCAGCTCTCGGTGAAAACGCACTCAGCCTCCATGTGCTCTATCTCGGGCTCCTTGCCGTTGACGATATCGAAGAGAGCACTGCAGGCCGCACTTCCCGCACGGGCAAGAGGACGTCCCACAGACGTGAGTGCGGGGCAGTAATTTCTCGCACTGTAGGTATTATCAAAGCCTGTGACTATGACGTCGAGCGGCACACAGAATCCATACTTCTCGAGCGTGCTGACAGCCGTCAGAGCCATAGCGTCGTTAGCGCAGATAAAAGCATCGGGGAGAGCAAGTCCCGACTCCATATACTGCTCGATAGCAGCCTTGCCGTCGTATGGGCGGAACTCACCGTAGAAAATGCGTCCCTCCTCGACGGACAGACCATTCTCCGCCATGACTTCGCGGAAAGCATTGAGGCGGTCAACAGCCTCAGGGTTAGACATAGGACCCGATATGTAGTTCAGCACCTTGGCGCCGTGCTCAAGGATGACATGGCGGACCATATTGCGCATGGCAGCGGTGTTGTCGATGCTGATATTGATGAATTCGGGATAATCGGCGCAGTCAAACACCACAGCAGGCAGCTTTGCCGCCTTGACGCTGCTTATTATCTTCTCCCTGACCACCATATCGTTGATACAGTTGGTCATGAGGATAACGCCGTCGAAATACTCGAGGTTAGCGACGTCGTACATACTGTACTCGCCTATATCGAATATCTTACTGTCGAGCATACCCCCATATGCAGCGAAGTACGTCACGTTTACCCTATTACGCTTTGCAAAATCATTTATACCCGTGATGATGTTGTTCTGGTACTCTTCATCGAGACCCGCAACAAACACGGCAATATTAACTATTTTTCCCATATTTTTCTCCTTTTACCAGAAAAGTATAATACTTATATGTAAATTATAGCACTTTTTACTCAATAATAAAAGGGCAAAATATGAATTAAAGCAATTTCGTGATACTGCACACACAAAGACGCCTTTTTTTGGTGATTTCGCATATCTCTGCACTCTTTACTTTTTGGCTTTTTTGTGTTAAAATGGTTTTATATGATTTATGGCTTTACAGCTTTATTGCTTTGAAATGCTTGACAAAGCTGAGAAAGGACAGAATACTATGCCTATTACAGAATTGCTCGAAAGAAATGCTGAATTATACGGCAGTGACGTCGCTCTCGTGGAGGTAAACCCCGAGATAACCGAGGTTCGCCGCAAGACATGGAAGGAGTACGAGCTCATCGAGCCGAACCCCGAGTGCCGCTACCGCCGCGAGATAACATGGAAAGTCTTTGACGAAAAGGCAAACCGCTTTGCGAATATGCTTCTTGCGAGAGGCGTACAGAAGGGCGACAAGGTCGGCATACTGCTGATGAACTGCCTTGAGTGGCTACCGATATACTTCGGCATTCTCAAGACGGGAGCCCTCGCAGTACCGCTCAACTTCCGCTATACAGCCGACGAAATAAAGTACTGCCTCGACCTTGCCGAGGTCGACATCCTCATGTTCGGCCCCGAGTTCATCGGACGCGTAGAGGAGATAGCCGAGGACATCAGCAAAAACCGCCTCCTCTTCTATGTAGGCGAGGGCTGTCCCTCGTTCGCCGAGCACTACGACAGCAACGTTGCCAATTCATCGAGTGAGTCACCGAATATCAAACTCACCGACGACGACGACGCAGCAATATACTTCTCCTCGGGCACAACAGGCTTCCCGAAGGCTATCCTTCACAAGCACCGCAGCCTCGTACACTCCGCCAAGTGCGAGCAGAACCACCACGGTCAGACCCGTGACGACGTGTTCCTCTGCATACCTCCGCTCTACCACACGGGCGCGAAGATGCACTGGTTCGGCAGCCTCCAGTCGGGCAGCAAGGCAGTCCTGCTGAAAGGCGTAAAGCCGAAGTCGATAATCGAGACGGTGTCGAACGAGCTCTGCACTATCGTATGGCTGCTCGTACCGTGGGCGCAGGATATCCTCGATGCCATCGACCGCGGTGAAATAGACCTTTCACAGTACGAGCTCTCCCAGTGGAGGCTCATGCACATCGGCGCACAGCCTGTCCCCCCGTCGCTCATCGCGCGCTGGAAGGAGCACTTCCCGAATCACCAGTACGACACCAACTACGGCCTCAGCGAGTCCATCGGCCCAGGCTGCGTACACCTCGGCGTAGAGAACATCCACAAGGTAGGCGCTATCGGCAAGGCAGGCTACGGCTGGGAGGTCAAGATAGCCGACGAGAACGGCAATGCCGTCGAGCGCGGACAGGTCGGCGAGCTCTATGTCAAGGGCCCGGGCGTTATGACCTGCTACTACCGCGACGAGAAGGCGACCGCCGAAACTCTCAAGGACGGCTGGCTGCTTACGGGCGATATGGCACAGGAGGACGAAGACGGCTTCATCTACCTCGTTGACCGCAAGAAAGACGTTATCATCAGCGGCGGCGAGAACCTCTACCCCGTACAGATAGAGGACTTCCTCCGTGCGCACCCCGCAGTCAAGGACGTGGCTGTCATCGGACTGCCCGACAAGCGCCTCGGAGAGATAGCGGCAGCGATAATCTCGGTCAAGGAGGGCGTAGACTGCTCCGTAGACGAGATAAACGCATTCTGCCAGAAAATGCCGCGCTATAAGAGACCGCATAAGATAATCTTCGCAGACGTTCCGAGAAATCCCACAGGCAAGATAGAAAAACCGAAGCTCCGCGAGATATACTGCGGCGAGAGCCTCGTTGCCAAGCAGATAAAGAACTGACGTAATGGTGCAGGTGGATAACACATCTGCACCATTTTGATCAGCTGCGGGCGATGCAGGCATCTCCCGTGTCGGATCTATCAATTATTGAAAGGAATATCACTATGGAAAACATCGAAAAGGTAAGGGAATTATTCGCAAAGGACCGCTTTGCCACGGAAAACGGCATGGTAATCGACGAGATAGGCGACCACAGCGCAGTATGCAGCCTTGAGCTTGCCGAGCGCCATCTCAATGCCATGGGCAACGTAATGGGCGGAGTCCACTACACACTCGCGGACTTTGCATTTGCCGTAGCCTCCAACTGGCAGCAGCCAGGCGTAGTCGGCATAAATAACAGCATAGCCTACCTCTCCCCTATCAAGGGAAAGAAGCTCATCGCAAAGGCGACAATGATAAAGGACGGCAGGAGCACCTGCGTATACAATGTAGACATCACCGACGAGCTCGGCACAAAGGTAGCAAACGTGCAGTGCATGGGATTTCACGTGAAATGAGACGTAGGGGCGCCCTTCGGGCGTCCGCATATTCATAATTACGACGGACTGCCAAAGGCAGCCCCTACACCATAACAATGCATAGCACCATTCTCTGCGTTCCGCAAACAAAAATCCCGCCAATCCCGACAAATATCGCAAAAACCATTGACATTTTCCGACAAAGGGTATATAATTACAGTCGCGTGAGAATTTCAACAGGAGTGCGATTTATGGAACAAAAAGAAATATACCTCAGCAAGCTTGCCTCGCAGAAGGAACTGTACGCCGAAGCTGCCAAGAAGCTCGGTGCCGCGAGCATTGCGGACGCAGACGAGCTGCGCGGACTGCTCAACTCCGTCAGTGACGACATAAAATACATGATATACGAGTCGAACGAGGACATCATCAACGACTCTGTACGCGAGATAATAGGCATATTCACCGAGGCAGAGAAGAATAATCCCCACATCTCAATGGAGGTCATCGAGGATGAATTTCTCAACCTCATCGACTCCGAGGCGCGCATCACATCGGAATCGAAGCCGCGCAGCCTTGTCCACCGCGACGGTGAGCTCCACCCCGCGGTACATATATGGATAATCAAGCGCAAAGATATGGGCATATACGTGCTGCTGCAAAAGCGCTCGCACGAGAAGCGCATAGCTCCCGACTGCTACGACGTATCCGCAGCAGGTCACGTAGGACAGGGCGAGGAATTCCGCAGCACAGCAGTCCGCGAGACAGCAGAGGAGCTCGGACTGAAGATACACGGCAGCCACCTTGAGCTGATAGGGCTGATGAAGAACTGCTACACAGCCGAGGGCATCAAGGACAACGAGCTGAGGGCTGTATATCTCTGCCGCGAGGACGTTGACGTGGACAGGCTGGTATTGCAGTCATCTGAGGTCTCGGACGTATGCTGGGCGGAGATAGACGAGCTGCTTGCGGTAATGGACGAAGGAGAGTTCAAGCACTGCATCTCCCTCGACGAACTGGCACTGATAAAAAAGGCTGTTTTCTGAGAAAAAATCAGCGGAAGGGATCTGGAACGTTCCACTTATCCCTTCCGCTTTTTATTTTTACAGCACGCCAAGTCCGTCGAGCAGCAGCTTCACGCCAATGAGTACAAGTACGGCTCCGCCCGCAAATTCAGCCTTTTTCTCGTATTTGCTCCCGAAGCGGTTGCCGATGGCTACACCGATGAGGCTCGTGACAAATGTAATGACTGCGATGACGGTCACGGAGCTGATAACAGGCGTTTTCTGCGCCGCGAACACGACTCCGACCGCGAGCGCGTCAATGCTCGTAGCTATCGCGAGCACGAAGAGCTCGCCGATATTGAGCTTGTACTCGGTCTGAGCCTCCTCGTCGTCTCCGCCGTGAAAGACCTCGAATATCATCTTGCCGCCGATGAAGCCGAGCAGAATGAACGCTACCCAATGGCTGTAGCGGCTGATAAACTCCTCGAAGCGGCTTCCGAGGAAGTAGCCGATGAGCGGCATGCCTCCCTGAAATACGCCGAAAAACAGGGCAGTCAGGAAGGCTCCCTTATAGTCTATCTTCTTCATGCTCAGTCCCTTACAGACCGAGACGGAGAAGGCGTCCATAGCAAGTCCGAGCGAAAGAAGTACAAGTTCAGTCCAAGTCATAAAATTACCTCACAAAACAAAAAATCGGGCACTCGCGTACCCGAACCAGATAAACTCAGGTACAGCAAAAAAGCCATACATGAGTCTCATTATTTAAGACAAAACCGGACCGTTAAAGCGGTCAGTGTGTCGGCTTGTCACGCGTTGCCGCGCTAACTACTCCCTCATATCACAACACTTATTATACAATTTATTCGGCTTCAAGTCAATAAATTACAGTTTGTACATTATAACTCAAAGCACATATGTGAAGATATAGTCGTCCATGACATATCCGCCGCCGATATCGGTCACGACAGAGTCGGTCAATACGAATCCCGCTTTTTTGTAAACAGCCACAGCGTGGTCGTTATGCTTGTTGACGGTAAGGTAGACGGAGCTCTTTCCGTGCTTTCTTGCCTCCTCGAAGACGCGTTCAAGCATGAGCCGAGCTATCCCCTGCCCGCGCTTGTCGACACGGAGGTACAGCTTGCTGAGGAAGAAGCGGTCGTCGTGCTCGGGCTTTACAGCGATATACCCGCAAAGGTCGTCATCGTCGTAAACAGCGAGGTAAGTGTACGCCTGCTCCTCCACCTGACGTATCATCGCTTCGAGCGACTGAAACTTTTCCACCATATAGTCTATCTGTCCCTCACTAATGATGTCAACAAAGCATTCATGCCATATCTCGTCGGCAAGCTCCGCAACTCTGCGAAGCTCGGGCAGATACTTTACCTTTTTTATCTCAACCGCCATACTTCCTCCTTTATCGCTTTTCACGCGGGCGGATGGTATCCGCCCCTACAAGGGACGTCGAGGACGCCGTCCCCTACAAATCACCGTGAAAACGGAACTATGTAGGGGCTGGCGTCCCCGACAGCCCGTTTATGATATTGAAATTATTCCTCGTCGGGCATATCCCAGTTATGGTAAACGTTCTGAACGTCGTCGTTGTCCTCGAGGTGCTCGAGCAGGAGGTTCATCTTCTTGATGTGGTCCTCGTCAGTGAGCGTGGTATAAGTTGCGGGCACCATTTCAGCCTCCGCAGAGAGCACGTTATAGCCCTTTGCGGTAAGTGCCTCTCTGACTGCGGATACATTCTCGGGAGCGCACTCTATCTCAACGCTCTCCTCGGAGATGTCGAAATCGTCGCCGCCGCACTCGAAAACATCCTCCATAACAGCGTCCTCATCGAGTCCCGTGTTCTCGAGGATAACGATGCCCTTCTTGGAGAACATGAACGATACACAGCCCGTAGTACCGAGGTTTCCGCCGAACTTGTCGAAGTAGTGGCGTACATCGCCCGCTGTACGGTTCTTATTGTCGGTGAGGCACTCAACGATAACAGCAACGCCGTTGGGACCGTATCCCTCGTATGTGAGGTTCTCGTAGTTGTTCTTATCCTCGCCGCCCGCAGCCTTCTTGATGACGCGGTCGATGTTGTCGTTGGGGACATTGTTAGCCTTAGCCTTTGCGATAAGGTCGCGGAGCTTGGCATTGTTGGCAGGGTCGGGACCGCCCTCGCGGACAACGACGGTGATCTCTCTGCCTATCTTAGTGAAGATCTTGCCCTTTGCGGCATCGGTAGCTTCCTTCTTGCGCTTGATATTGTTCCATTTTGAATGACCTGACATAGCTTTTCTCCTTTACTCTGAATAGATGTAATTCTCGTCGGTATCATGACGAAGCTTGTATAGGCGTGCGATCTTCTCATCGCGGTAATCGAGTATTGCGACTATCCCCGCGCCTGCGATGAAGCCGAAGACAAATCCCCCGACAACTCCGAGGATAATGCCGCCGAGTTTGACCCCCTTCAGCATTCCCAACAGCCCCTTGATAAAGCTCATAGCCCTTACCTCCGTTCATTCATATATCTGCGGACACATCTGTACCCGCCATTATACTGTCAAACAGCTGATAGATACGTTCAGTCCTGCCGAGCAGGAAGAGGTAGCCGAAAAGGCACTCCACAGCTGTTGCGCGTCTGTATTCGACAGCGTCCGCGTGCTTGGGCACAGTATTTCCCGTAGCATTCCTGCCGCGTTTCAGCACAGCGAGCTCTCTCTCATCGAGGAGCTCCTCGAGCGTGCTGTACGCCTCCGACTGGAATTCCGCGCACACGAGCTTCACCTTTGCGGAGTGGAGCTTTGCCACTGGCATATTCGCGATACGCAGGAGATACTCCCTCACGAGCGTGTCATAGACGCTGTCTCCGAGAAACGCAAGGCTGAGCGGACTGTAGGTGTTCGCCTCGCGCTCTGTAAGCTTTTCATTTTCCATATTACTCAACAAAGTCAAACTCGAACCCTTCTATGCTGACGGTATCGCCTTCCTTAGCGCCCATTTCCTCGAGCTTGGCGATAATGCCGCTGTTGATGAGCACGCGCTGGAAATACTGTAGCGACGACCAGTCGTCGGGGTCTACGGTACGCATAACGGGCTGTATCCACGGCGCGTCCACGAAGAATACGCCGTCCTCCTCCGTTATCTCGAACTTCTTGTCCACGCCGAGCATCTCATCGAGCTCAGCCTGCGGAATGGGCTCAGCCTCATACTCCTTGATAGGCGGGAGTGTCTCGAGCACCTCCGCCACCTTCATTATCAGCTCGTGAGTACCCTGAGTAGTCGCGGCTGAGATACAGAAGAACGGAATACCCTTATCCTCGATGAAGCTGCGGAAATCGGCTATCTGCTCTTCGGTCGCCATATCGCACTTATTCGCGGCGACTATCTGCGGACGCTGAGCGAGCTCCTCGTTGAACTTCGCGAGTTCTGCGTTGATGATGTTGAAATCCTCCTTGGGGTCACGTCCCTCGATGCCCGAAACGTCCACGACATGAACGATAAGGCGGCATCTCTCGACGTGGCGGAGGAACTCATGACCGAGCCCTACTCCGTCGCCCGCGCCCTCGATGAGCCCGGGGATATCCGCCATAACGAAGGACTTCTCCTCCCCCGTCTTAACGACTCCGAGAACGGGCGTGAGGGTAGTGAAGTGATAGTTGGCTATCTTCGGCTTAGCAGCACTGACAACGGATATCAGCGTAGACTTGCCCACGTTCGGGAAGCCGACAAGACCGACATCTGCGAGGAGCTTCAGCTCGAGAGTTACCTCGAATTCCTCGCCGGGATAGCCGGGCTTTGCGAATTTTGGTATCTGGCGCGTTGACGTAGCAAAGTGGACATTTCCCTTGCCGCCGTTGCCGCCTCTTGCGAGCACCTTCGGCTCATCCGAGGACATATCCGCCATTATCCTGCCCGTATTAGCGTCCCTGATGACAGTACCCCTCGGCACCTTGACTATGAGCGGCGGAGCGCTCTTGCCCGTGCAGTTCCTGCCCGAGCCGTTCTCGCCTCTCTCAGCGACGTACTTGCGCTTATAGCGGAAGTCTATCAGTGTCGAGAAATTATCGTCGACCTGAAAGATAACGTCTCCGCCTCTGCCGCCGTCGCCGCCGTCGGGACCTCCCGCAGCCACATATTTCTCCCTGTGGAAGGATACGGCACCGTCGCCGCCGTCGCCTGCTTTGATCTTTATCCTTGCCTGATCAACGAACATTCTACGACCTCCTGTTGTTTTGAGCCTTTAGCCATTAGCTTGCGGTGTCCGCTTACGCGGACAAATCGAATAATTGAGCCGCCAACATCTCTCAGATACATCGGCGCAGCCGATACCATCAGCTAACGGCTAACGGCTTAAACCTAACGGCTCATTTTTTAAAAGAAAATCCCAAGCAAACGCTCGGGATTTATGACGCAATAGATTGTTACTGCTCTGTGTAAACAGAAACCTTCTTACGGTCACGACCGTAACGCTCGAACTTAACTCTTCCGCTTACAGTAGCGAACAGTGTATCATCAGAACCGATACCAACGCCCTCACCGGGATGGATGTGAGTACCTCTCTGACGAACGAGGATGTTACCGGCCTGAACGAACTGACCGTCAGCTCTCTTGACGCCGAGTCTCTTAGCCTCGGAATCACGACCGTTCTTTGTAGAACCAACGCCCTTCTTATGAGCGAAGAACTGAATGCTAACCTTGATCATTATTTTACACCTCCGAAAATGAGATCCTGATAGTATGCGGATACTCGCCGCGTATCATTTCGAGCTGCTGAACGAGCATATCCATAACAGCGTGGACTTTTTCATCGGGCATTTCTGCGATACAGAGCATAACGTTGTCCTCTGCGCCCGCCTCAGCCCTGATATGGAAGCCGTCGGTTATGATATTGGCTGCCAGCATACACGCCGACGTCACCGCAGCGCAGACGATATCCTGTCCGCTCTCCGCGAAGCCTGCGTGACCTGTTACACGGAATCCGCAAAATTGATTTTCTGACTGATAGAACTCAGCTTTGATCATGCGTTGATAGCTTCGATCTTTACCTGAGTATAGGGCTGTCTGTGACCCTGCTTCTTCTTCTCACCCTTCTTGGGCTTGTAAGTGAAAACAGTGATCTTCTTAGCCTTGCCGTTCTTGATAACGGTAGCCTTAACGGAAGCGCCGTCAACATAGGGAGTACCTACCTTGATGCCGTCATCAGCGCCGAGAGCAACGACCTTGTCGAAAGTAACGGTCTCGTCAGCCTCAACTGCGAGCTTCTCGATGAAGATAGTATCTCCCTCGTTTACCTGATACTGCTTTCCGCCTGTCTCAATAACTGCGTACATTCATTGGCACCTGCCTTTTCATAAAACTCGCTGTCACAGGCGCATATACATGACTTGAAGAGCCTGTTTACAAGCGGCAATAATATTTTATCACAACGCTTGCGGCTTGTCAAGTATTTTTTTGCAAAAAGCGGCAATTTTTCCATTCCCGCGACCATATGCGTGACTTCGCGGTAACACGGGCGGCATAATTACCGTTTTCAACAATTTCACCAGTTCATTTTTGTATGATTTAACAAAAATGTGCATTGATAATCTATATATACGACACTTGCGGCTGAAAGCCAAATATGATATAATTATAAAGGTATATTGTGTATGCCAATCTGAAATTGTGAGGAAAACTATGAACAGTAAGATACAAACGCTTGCAGATTCCATCGGCAAGGTCATCGTCGGCAAGGACGATACCGTTATAAGACTCATCGCCGCCCTTCTCTGCGAGGGTCACGTGCTCCTTGAGGACGTCCCGGGCGTCGGCAAGACGCAGATGATAACTGCGCTCTCGCGCTCTATCGGCGGCAAGTTCAACCGCATACAGCTCACCCCCGACGTAATGCCCTCCGACATCGCGGGCTTTACCATGCTCGACGGCAAATCGGGCGAATTCATCTACCGCGACGGCGCCGTAATGTGCAACTTTCTCCTCGCGGACGAGATAAACAGAGCCTCGCCGAAGGTACAGTCGGCGCTTCTCGAAGCAATGGAAGAGCGGCAGATATCCCTCGACGGCGAGACCCACAAGCTCCCTCAGCCCTTCCTCGTAATGGCTACACAGAACCCCGTCGAGACCTACGGCACGTTCCACCTCCCCGAGGCGCAGATGGACCGCTTCTTCATGAAGCTGTCGATGGGCTACCCCGTCCCCGAAGAGGAGATGAAAATTCTCGACCGCACCGAGCACCACAACCCTATAAACAACATCACCGAACCCGCAATGCACGTTGAAGACATCCTCACAATGCAGGAGGAGGTACGCAGTGTCCGCGTTTCCGAGCAGGTCAAGCGCTACATCGTAGACCTCGTCGGTACGACCCGTAACGACAGAAATGCGACGCTCGGCATCAGTCCCCGCGGAAGCATCGCGCTGTATAAAGCGGCAAAGGCATTCGCCTACATCTACGAGAGGGAGTATGTTACTCCCGATGACGTAAAGACCGCGGCAGTATCCGTGCTCGCGCACCGCGTCATACTCTCGCCGCAGGGCAAGAGCGAATTCGGCACGGGTGAGAGCTACATCAGACACATCATCGAAAACGCGCCTGTTCCCGCAATGTAAGCATTTATGGATAAAAACAAGAAAAAGCGAAAGGTCATCCTTTTCGAGCCGACAGCGGGCGACGCTTTCAAGACCGTCATAGCAATACTTTCGGTAGCCTTTCTCCTGTATATTTTCACCTTCTACATGGACGGCGAAATGGGCGTGATACTCATCGCATTCACCCTGTTCGCACCGCTGATATCGCTGTTCTTCGCCGTATACGCAAGAAAGCGCGTAAAGGTCAGCCTCAACTGCGACGGCTACGTCCAGAAGGTAAGCAAGCTTGAGGTGCGTGTCACCGTCGAGAAAACGGGACGCTTCCCGCTCGGGATAATCGAGATAACTCCCCGTGCGAGCGAAGTATTCGCACAGAGCGACAAAGTCTACCGCATATCGCTCGTCCGCGACAATAAGAGCTCATTCACATACACCGTTGACGCCGTAACGGGCGGAAACGGTGAGATAGCGCTTGAAACGGTATATTCGTGCGGCTTTCTCGGATTGGTCCGCTTAACGCTGACACAGGACCTCCCCGCCCCCGTAAGCGTCGGAGTTATCCCCGATATACCGCAGATAAAGGCATCCTCACAGCTCTTCCGCAGCATCGCTGACGTCGTTCTCACGAGCGACGAGGAGGAGGAGAACGACACTGCGCTGATGTTCTCGGCAAACACATCTCCTGGCTACGAGCACCGCGAATACGTTCACGGCGACCCGATGAAGCGCGTAAACTGGAAGCTGTCCTCGAAAAAGGATAAGCTCATGGTAAGGCTCGACGAAGCGGTAGCCTCAGTGCAGCCGATGATAGTTCTCGACCTGTACAGGAGCAGTTCCGCAAAGCCCGAGGAGGCTATCCTCGGCGAAGAGCAGATAATACGCTCGGTATTCGGACTTCTCTCCCTCCTTGTGAAGCAGGGCATCGCCTCAACGCTCATATACCGCAGCGCAGGCGGCGACGTCATCGCCGAGAGCGTAGATAACCCCGAATATCCCGAACAGCTCCTGCTGAAGGTGCTTGCCGTAAAGGTGACAACAGACGAACGTGTCGACCTCAAAATGTACGGCGGCTCTGTATGCGCCTGCGTCATCGCGTCCACCGACTGCGGAGCCGAGATAGAGACGATAGCCGAAGCCATAGATGACAGGGACAACGTCAGCCTGATAGGCATATCGCCGACAAGCCGCAATCTCACGACTTTCCCGATGTGGTACCTCGACGGCGACAATAACTTTAAGTTGGTATAAAAAATGACTGATACTGCAAACAAGAGCAGCGGGCTCAGAGCCTTCCTCACAAGGACGCTCGCAGACCCCGTACTGCTGTATACAGTGCTGCTGATAATGTCGATAATGCACCACTACCGAAGCAGCCGCGCACTTGCCTACGGTTTGGCAGCCTATCTGATAGGCTGGGTGGTTTTCCGCATATTCGACTTTGTCTACAAGCACCATATAATCGGCTTTTTCGCCTGTATCATACTGTATTATATCTCCGCAAGGTCAGCCTACGCCTGTATGGATAAAGGTTCCGAGAACTACCCCATCTCATGGGGGCTGTGGTTCTTCACCCCGCAGAACGCGCTGAGATACAACAAATGGTACACGTTAGCCATATTCATATTATTCCTCATATTCATGCTGTCTGTCGTGTATTATTTCACGCGGGTGCGGTACAGGATATTCATGAATTTCCTGATATTCATCATCCCGTTCACCATATACGGCAAGGAATACGAGAAAATGCCGATAGGCTACATCATCGCCCTCGCCGTAGGCTACGTGCTGATGATGGTAATGTTCAGACAGCTCCGCGAATCCGAGAAGGATGTCTTCGTCAACAGGGGCGAGGCATGGAAGTCCGTCGCAGTATTCACAGTGCTTTTCGCCCTGTTCTCGACGCTGTTCCCGAAGCCCGTCGTACACGAGGACAGGACTATTCTCGAAACTCTCATCAATGCCGACGCACTGACCGACCGTCTCAACCAGATGCTTGATGTATTCCGTGATACATCGACAGGCGAGCAGTTCCGAACACGCCAGAGCGACGTCATACACTACATCGTCGAGGCTGACGATGCGATGAGACTGAAAACCGCGACCTTCAGCACCTACGACTTCAAAAGGGACGAGTGGAAGGCAAGCGATATCGACACCTACTACCGCACATACACCGACCCGAGCTTCGACATCAACTTCAACGCCGAAACTGCGGACGCCGTGTTCTTCGCCGCAAAGCTCGACTACGACTTTGCTAAGAAATACGGTCTTGTAGCATATGCAGGCAAAAAGCTCGAATACCCCCAAAAGAAAAAGGCAGTCATTTTCCCGCGCTACGGCGTGATGAACGGCGCCGAGACCATCCCCGTACCGCAGGGAGCTACCGCCCTGACCGAGTCCGACTACAAAAACAAGATCGCTCTCAGCCGTGCAGGTGCGGTGTTCACAGTAGACGATCAATACTACACGAACGAGACCTTTACATTCGAGTACATCCCGAACACCGCCTTCCCCGACAGCAACAAGGAACTCATTCAGGTGCTCGCAGACAGGGACGATTACAGCCTTATGCTCAAGGATGCCTACGATGCCCTGGACATATGGCGCCCCAACGAAGAGACAAAGCACTACCGCAGCGTCATCAACTTTAACGAAGCATTCTACGATTCCTATACCGAGCTCCTGCTCGACTACGGAAACGACGAAAAGATATACGAACTCGCACAGCAGATAACAGCGGGCTGCGAAACGGAGTACGACAAGGCGAAGGAGATAGAGTGGTACTTCATCTCCAACGGCTTCAAGTACGACCTTGACTATCAGAAAGCTCAGGGCGAAAACGTCCACGACTTCCTCTTCAGAACAAAAACAGGGGTCTGCGTCGAATACGCCACAGCAATGGTAATGCTGTCCCGTGCGGCAGGCATACCCGCGCGCTACTGCGAGGGCTACCTGATGCAGAACGAGATAGAAGATGCAGACGTAAAGAGCTACCGCGTAACGGCAAACGACGGCCATGCCTTCCCCGAGCTCTACATCAAGGGCTACGGCTGGATGACCTTTGAGCCGACGATGTCCAACATGATAAACAGCACCGCCAATAAAACGACAAAGGTGTCAACTACGGATATGCTCAAAAAGGCGGGCTTCGTGATGCTCGTGATATCTGCGGGAATGCTGCTCCTGCTCGTAGTTATGCCGTATCTGACGCATAAGCTCTTCATGCTCATAAACAGGAAGCGCGAGCCCGACAAGGCAGTCGCAGCAGTGATGCACCGCCTCTGCAAGCTCTACGGGATAGACGCGACCAATACCGCAGGAGAGGCAGCACAGCTCATAGCCGAGACCTCGGGCGCGGATATATCAGCCGTAAAGGAGCTCTTCAGCAAGTCCGCATACGGCAGCATCCCCATGAGCGAAGCCGACAGAGACAAGGCAATGGCAGACTATCTTGCCGCATACGAAGCACTTAAAGAAAGCAAAAGGAAGAAGCGCAGAATCAAAATATCCCCTCATGGAGGTAATTGAAAATGCATGAAAAAATAGCCAAAAGGCTCATCGGTACGGCAGCAGCCGCAGTCGTCGCGGTCAGCACGCTGACAGCGGCGCTCCCGTCGCAGGCTGCCTACAAGCAGGAGGAATACCTCACGTGGAGCCAGCTCGACGAGCGCTGGGGCGCCACTCCCATGGACTCTACGACCGTAAGGAGCTCGGGCTGCCTCATCACGTCGCTGGCAATAATGATAATGGACTCGGGCTCGCTCGACGCCACCGCGATGAAGAATCTCGGCATAGAAAAGGCGGAGGACTTCAATCCAGGCGTGCTCGCAAAGGGCTATACGAGCATCGGCGGCTTCGGCTCGGGCGGCTATATCAAGAGCTGGCTCGATATACAGAAGCTCGTCCCCAAGGTAAAATGGGGCTACGACCAGAATCTCAAAAGCGTTGAGAATAAGATAGAAAAGACCGAACTCGACGCATCTGGCAATGAAGTCAAAAAGCTCGTTCCCGACAAGGCAAAGGTAGCTGCGGAGGTACAGACTCTGCTCGAACAGGGCTGGTACATAATCGCCCGCGTCAACACCGCATACGGTGGCTGGCACTGGGTATACATACGCGGAGTTGACGGAGAAGATATCTATATGTCCGACCCCGCAAACACCAATCCCCTGCTATATGAGGTCTACCCCGACGGCTTGCAGGGTGAATACTGGGCGCTGAAGGGAGCCAACTCCCCCGAGACCGAATACGTCCCGCCCGAGCAGTTCGAGCCCTACGTCAACATTGAAGTCGTAACGCCGCCCAAGACAGTGTACGCATACGGTGAGGAGCTCGACCTCAGCGGCTGCATGATAAAGCGCAGCGGCAAGGATATGCTGGGCAAAGAATGGGAGGAGGAGCCTGTCCTGCTGACCGAGGCTGAAAACGTCAGCTACTCTTCCTACTTCTTCGACCCGAATTATGCGGGCGACTATCAGCTCGACATCTACACCGATACCCCCTACGCCTACGGCAACACCTCGGTCACTCTTACCGTATCACAGCCCGTCGGCGAATATTACCTACAAAGCGGCAGCAAGACGCAGGTATACACCTCAGAGCTCGGTGAGAAACAGCTGATGACCCTCAGCTCGGGCGAAACGGTGAACGTCACGGAATGCCGCGGAAAGCTCGGACATATCGAATCCAAGGACTTCACAGGCTGGGTCGACGTATCAAAGATGACAAAGAACGACAGCACCTCCGTGCATGACAAAGGCGATATCGACGGCGACGGCTCTGCCGATAAATACGATCTGGCAAAGCTGAGCGTATACCTCAAAAGGAAGAGCGAGCTCCCCGAGTGCATATCCACGCTCACCGACGCCGAGCGTAAAGCTGCCGACATGAACGGTGACGGAGCGCTCGACGAAGCAGACTTCATCGCTCTGCTCACGGCTATACAGAATTAAGGAGGATTTTCCTGAATGGAATGGACCGAAGTAAACATCTACACCACCGCTGACGGTATCGAGCTCCTGTGCTCAAAGCTCACGGATATCGGTATCAAGGGCTTTGTGATAAAGGACTCCGAGGATTTCAAGGAGTTTCTCGAGAACAAGAACGGCCAGTGGGACTACATCGACGACGACCTAATGGGGCTTGCCGACTGCGAGACCTGCATCACGGTATATCTCCCGCAGAACGAGCAGGGAGCAGATATGCTCCACTCGGTAAGAGCCATGCTCGCGGAGATGAAGTCCGCAGACGCCGACGGCACTTACGGACGCCTTGAAGCCGAGCTCGCAAGCATCCGCGAGGAGGACTGGGCAAACAACTGGAAGCAGTATTTCAAGCCTCTGAAGGTCGGTGATACACTCGTCATCAAGCCCTCATGGGAGGAATACGACGACGCAGGCGAACGCGTCATACTCGAGATAGACCCCGCCTCCAGCTTCGGAACGGGTCAGCACCACACAACGCGCCTGTGCCTTGAGATACTCGAGGGCTGCGTCAAGGAGGGCGACAGGATACTCGACCTCGGCTGCGGAAGCGGCATACTCTCTATCGCAGCTCTGCTTCTCGGAGCAGAGAACGCCGTAGCAGTCGACATAGAGGAGAACGCCGCCGCGACCGCAAAGGAGAACGCGATAAAGAACCATATCCCCGAGGAGGACTACAAGACCTATTTCGGCAACATCCTCACGGATGAGAAGCTTGCCGCCGAGATAGACGGTGAGTACGACATAATCACCGCAAATATAGTTGCCGACGTGCTCATCGCGATGAAGGACTACTTCTGGCGCTACCTGAAAGACGGCGGCTACCTCATCGTCTCGGGAATAATCGAAGAGCGCATGGAGGAGGTGCTGACTGCAATAGAGCAGTGCGGCTTTACACGACTCGGCGTAAACATCAAGGAGGGCTGGGCAGCAGCTCAGTTCGCAAAATAACCCCAATAGCATATTTCAGACCGTCGGTCTGTGAGAATATGAAAACATCAACGCTATAATTAAGGAGAATGATAACAGTGGCTTTATTCAAGAAGAAAAACAAGGGAAACGAAGAAGCAGCGGCAGCAGTAGCCGAGCAGGGCTTCGACTATCAGGCAGCCGCCCTCGAGGCGCTCAACGCCAAGCTCAACGGCACCCTCTATGACGGCTGTATCATCATGCCGAGAGGCATAACGATAGATGTCAAGATAGGCAAGAAGGAAGAGCGCGAGAACATCAAGAGCGTGCAGTTCATGTTCCTCGTATCGAGCGACAGCTTCGACGAGCCCATCATCGACCCCATTGACGCGCACGGTCCCTCCGACCAGGAGGTCGTAAATATGGCAGTGGAGATATTCTACGGCGGGCTCTGGCACCCTATCGACCAGTCCCTCTTCAAGAAGAACCCCGTTCACGTACCCGTGACCTTCCTCGGACAGCACTACGACTTCGATATGTACGCACACTCGATCGTGCGTATCGGCGTAGAGCACAACAACGACCCCAAAATGCTCATAGCATACATCGCTAACGAGATCCCGAAGTATCTCGGCTCCAAGAAGTATTACTGGATAAGGATATTCCTTGCAAAGCAGGGCGACAGACAGATAGTTGAGGCACGCGTGAACGGCTCCGTGTGCTACGAGCTCGCAAAGCCGCTCAAGGAGTATGTTGACTCGTGGGAGAAGACCGACTCATTCAGATGTGAGAAGCAGTTTGCAATCTTCGTAAACCGCGCAGAAGACGAGTGCCCCTTCAAGAAGGAACAGGTCGTAGAGGGAGCAAAATTCGCTCTTGAAAGAATGGTTAAGATCTCGAATCCCGAAGAATATCAGGCATTCTGCAAGGACCTTGACGAATTCACGGGCAATAAGGACATGGCAACAGAGCTGAGGATATTCATACCCGAGATATTCGCGAAGCTCACGCTCGGCTACGAGGAAGGCGACAGCCTCTTCCTGCTGACAGGCGACCCCAACAGTGAGGAGGGCGGCAACCGCCTTGAATTCCGCAAGACCCAGCTCCGCTCCTACTTCTATATCCAGCAGACGATCCTCGAGTACTTAGGAACAAGACCGCCGCAGGAGGACGTACAGCGCATCGTATTCAACAGCGTAGCGTTCAGGGAACTCCGCAAGGCTAAGGAACAGGGTCACGAGCCCAAGGACCTCTACGTCCCCGGAACAGCCTACAGAATAGGCAATCCCGATTACAAGGTTTGGTAATAATACGAAAAGGCGGACACTGTCCGCCTTTTTCATTGAGAGTGAATGTAGGGGACGGCGTCCTCGACGTCCCGCAAATATACGAATGGCATACGCGGGCGACGGAACGTCTCCCCTACAAAAAACGGCTCCCGAAGGGGAGCCCACTTTGGCGGTTTCGCAGGATACCGAATATGTACCGTAAATTTACGGCTCGGTAGCCCACAAATTCCGCTAAGGGAAGCACTCCCAACGGGAGCCGTTCTGCTTTTATTATTTCTCGAAGGGACCGAAAGTATCAACGAACCACTGGTTCATATCGGTCTCTGTACCGCCTGTAGAGAGGTAAGCGTAATAGCTCAGGGTCGAGGAGGCGTCCTTAGCGTCGATCTTGCCGTCGTGGTTGATATCGCCGAAAGCGATGATACCGTTTACGGCGGTGTCGTTGTACTTCTCAAGGTAGTTGAGCGTGAACGAATACTGACCGTAGGAATCAGCCTTGTCATTCCTGCTTACAGCGAGAGTATACTTGCCCTCTTTGAGAATGAGAGCGTTTTTCTTGGTTATCTTGCTGTCCTTTGCATCGTTCTTCTGATAAGTGCCGTGCTTGATGAGGTCGTCCTGATTGTCGTAGAGCGACCAGTCAGCAGCGTCGAGAGCACCCTCGAAATCAAAGGTCACTCTGCCCTCTTTTTCGAGGCTGAATGTGAAATAGTCAATGTAGTCGTTATTGGATATCTGAGCGTTGTACTTTGTTTCAAGCTCTATTTCGGCAGCATCGCCGATAGCGTTGTTGCTGCCGTCGCCGGGAACGTTGAGTTTGCAGGGAGTTGCTGTCAGCTTTATATCATAGCTCGGTGTCCAAATAAGGGCGCTTTCGGAATAGAGACGAAGATAATATGTTCCTGCTTTTAGGTAATAGGTCTTATTCATCGAAGCATCGCGGATAACGCCGTTCCCAGAAGAGTCCAGAACCTTATTGTCATCAGCCTCGTCAATGAGCTGATACTGATAGTTGTCCTGATTAGCTATCACCATATTTATCTTGGTGGGTTCTGTCAGAGTGAAAGTGTACCAGTCGTTGTCGCCGCCTAAAAGTTCGCCAGAAGCGACCTTGCCAAGCTTTATCTCGTCGGCAGTGAACATTGTGTTTCCTGTTATATCTTTGTCCTCAGCAAAAGCCGTGATACCGCTAAAAGGAAGTGCCGAAACTGCGAGTGCCGCAGCAAGAACTACTGCGATACCTCCCCCGATTTTGTTAAGCTTCATAACTATTTCCCTCCAAATTTCAAAAAATTATGTCTCTTACTTCTTTATCATGTTAGCAACTTCGTCAGCAAGGTTATCTTCCTTCTTCTCGATACCCTCGCCGCGCTCATAGCGGATAACGTCAGTAACCTTGATAGAGCCGCCGAGCTTCTTAGCCTCTGCATCAACATAGCCCTGAACGGAGAGCTTGTCATCCTTTACGAAAGCCTGCTCGAGGAGGCAGTTCTCTGTGTAGAACTTGCCAACCTTGCCCTCAACGATCTTAGCACGAACCTGCTCGGGCTTGGAAGCCATCTTGGGATCCTCAGCCATCTGAGCCATCATGATCTCCTTCTCCTTCTCGATCACCTCAGCAGGGACCTGCTCGCGGTTGAGATAAGGAGCATTGAGAGCAGCCGACTGCATAGCTACGTCCTTACCGATAGGAGCTACCGCATCAGCAGCGAGGTCAGTGTCCATTTTAACGAGAACGCCGATGCTGCCGCCGTTGTGGATATAGGAAGCGAGCTTGCCCTCGAGTCTTACGAAACGACGGATAACGATGTTCTCACGGATCTTCATGCCTGCGAGTTCTGTAAGAGCCTCGCCTACAGTGCCTGTGCCGCCGCTGATGGGCATCTCTTTGAGAGCCTCAACGTCAGCGGGGTTCTTCTCGATGATAGTATTTGCAACGTTAGCAACGAAGTTTCTGATATCGTCTGTGTTAGCAGCGAAGTCAGTCTCGGTGTTTACCTCGAGGAGCACGCCTGTCTCGCCCTTGACAACAGCAGCAACGACGCCCTCTGCAGCAGCTCTGCCGCTCTTCTTAGCCTGAGTAGCGAGACCTTTTTCTCTGAGGAACTCGATAGCCTTGTCCATATCGCCGTCGTTCTCTTCGAGAGCCTTCTTGCAGTCCATCATACCAACGCCTGTGGACTTCATAAGTTCCTTTATTTCTGCAACAGATACCTTACCCATTGTTAAATCCTCCTAAAATATAAAAATATAAATGTAGGGGACGGCATCCTCGACGTCCCAGAGCTGCGGGTTGTCGGGGACGCCAACCCCTACGTTTCAGTTCTTAAATGTTAATGACAGATTACTCTGCGTCAGCCTCAGCAGCAGCTTCCTCAGCGGGAGCCTCAGCCTGCTCGGCAGCGTCGCCGCCCTGTCTGCCCTCGATGATAGCGTTGGCAACAGTACCTGCGATAAGCTTAACAGCGCGGATAGCGTCATCGTTACCGGGGATAACGTAGTCAACTTCATCAGGATCGCAGTTAGTATCAACGATAGCAACTATCGGGATACCGAGCTTCTTAGCCTCAGCAACAGCGATCTTCTCCTTGCGGGGATCAACGATAAAGAGAGCTGCGGGGAGCTTCTTCATAGTCTTGATACCGCCGAGGAACTTCTCGAGCTTCTCTATTTCGAGGTTGAGCTTAACAACTTCCTTCTTGGGGAGGAGGTTGAAAGTGCCGTCCTCTTCCATGGTGTGGAGCTGCTCAAGTCTCTTTATACGTGTCTGGATTGTCTTGAAGTTTGTGAGCATACCGCCGAGCCAACGGGCATTAACGTAGTGAGCGCCTGCACGTGTAGCCTCTTCCTTAACGGAATCGCCGGCCTGCTTCTTAGTACCTACGAAGAGAACTTCGCCGCCCTCAGCGGAGAGGTCGCGAACGAAGAGATAAGCTTCTTCAAGCTTCTTTACAGTCTTCTGAAGGTCGATGATGTAGATACCGTTTCTCTCTGTGAAGATGTACGGTGCCATTTTGGGGTTCCAGCGTCTTGTCTGGTGTCCGAAGTGAACACCAGCCTCAAGGAGCTGCTTCATTGAAACTACTGACATTGTGTAGTCCTCCTTAAAATTGGTTAATATTAATCCTCCGCAGAGCTTGGCTCACAGGCAACGGCAGGTCTGCCGCACCAACCCATGAAAGCGTCCGCGTGCGAATTGCTTTAATATTATATCACATTCCGTAATTTTCCGCAAGAGCGCGTCAATTTTTATTCAAACAAACTTTTTAGTCTGTTTCCGCGTATATTTGTATGATATGTCAAATTGCTGCATCTGACGAGTATAGTCTCCGTACCGACCACCTCTATTGCCGAGCACGGTATCTCAATATCCTCGCCTCTCGGCAGCAGCCCGAACAGCCTGCCCGAGCCGAAGATGACGAGAGCCGTGACCTCCGAGGTATCGGTGTCGAAGCGGATATCGTCGATGTAACCGAGCCTCTCGCCCGTACCGAGGTCGATGACCTCCTTCGAGCGCAGCTCCTCAAGACTGCAAAGCATAGAAAAACACCTCCGCACTATCATATGCGGAGGCGCAAGTCCCGTATTTCTATGTTACGTATCATTCCTCGTCGTCATCGTCTTTTTTTCTGAAAAGCGCCGCAACGATCGTGACCGCTGCAACAGCGACAGCAATGCCCGCCACGATGAGGAGCTTCTGTGCGGGGAAGTTATCGCCCGTTGCGGGGACCGCAAGCAAAAGTGCCGATATCAAATCCATATTGTTTTCCTCCTTTTCCACCATCGACCGATAGTCTGTCTGATTCAGGACTATTTTATCACACAATGAAAAAAAAGTCAACAGCCGCCGCAAGCAAAGAAACATCTCATATTCTCCCGAGCATTTCCGCGGCAGCAGCAGCAGCAGCTATACCGACCGCAGCAGCCGCTCTCGCGACCGTGATACAGGTTCTGAGCTGCCGTTCGCAGGTTCTTCCCTCCGAGAGCATATCGAGCAGAGCCCCGCCGTCGAGTCCGCTGAACGGCAAAAGGTTGAACACACCCGCCGCGAGGCTCAGCCGAGCCGTTCCCGTGCAGCAGTGCAGAGCCGTCAGGAGCAGATACAGCAGCAGATTCACCGCAGGTCCGCTCAACAGCACAGCCGCTCCCCTGCTCACATCCGCTGCGGGAGCTGCGACCATTCTTATCCCGAAGAAGCTCAGCTCCACGCGGCGCAGCTCACCGCCCGTGAGTCTCAGCGCAGCGATATGCCCGAACTCGTGCAGCAAACATACCGCGTAGAATGAGAGTATCATTTCCCCGCCGCAGAAAAGGAACAGCAGAGCATTGAACAGCAGGAAGGAAAAACCGACCCTTAACCTCGTCATTAGTCCAGCATTTCCGTCAGGAGTTCGAGGGGGTTCCGAAAGAGTTCGTCCGCGCTCCCCGAGAGTTCACGTATACGCGCAAAGAGCTCGCCTGATACATCGGGGCGGAAAATGTTAGTTATCAGCAGAGCAGCGGCGACCAGCATACACACTGCCGCCTGCATCGCGATGATATCGTCCGCATGACCCTCGCGTCTGCGTCTGGAGCTCTCCTCCGCGAGCATTTCGGTGTCGTCCTCGGCGGGGAGGGCGGGATGGTCGTCAATGACCGTAGGGATAATGTACGTCTCGTCCATTTTCAAGCCTCCTTTTCATAATAATCATACTGCGAAAAAAGCGAAAACAGAACCCGCATCCCGCGCCCGCACAAATTAAAAGAATAAAATATATCTTCTGCTGCTTGACAGCCACCATCCCGTATGCTATAATTAAGTACTGTAATGTATATTGGCACTACTGTCTAAAGGAACTGATGGGCTGCACGATTATACAGAAATAAACCATGGAGGTGAAAATCGTGAAAGAGGGAATCCATCCTACAATGTACAAGACCACAATTACCTGCCACTGCGGTAATGTGATCGAGACAATGTCCACAAAGGAGAACATCAAGGTCGAGATCTGCTCTAAGTGCCATCCGTTCTACACAGGCAAGCAGAAGCTTGTTGACACAGGCGGACGCGTTGACAGATTCAAGAAGCGTTTCAATCTCGATAAGTAATCAAAGAGCCGCTCAAACGAGCGGCTTTTTTGCTCGGAGCCCGCGCTGGCAGCTTCGCGATGTTATTCCCGCAGAAACGGCAGTCTTTTTCACCGCGAGCCATACTTGTCAGCACATTCACATAAAAAACGGATCTGCTGATTCACGTCCATACGCCGAACGCCCGACCGCACGGAGGTGCATAATGAACTACCTGACGATATCCGCTCCCGCCGAAGCCTCGTTCGTGGAGAAGAAGTCCGAATTCATCGGATACATCGCTCCCGTGAAGAACGGCGACGAAGCAGTTGAATTCATAAACAAGATAAAGTCGATGCACCGCAAGGCGCGCCACAACGTCTACGCCTACATTGTGCGTCAGGACAATATTTCCCGATATTCCGACGACGGCGAGCCGCAGGGCACAGCGGGCGTCCCCGTCCTCGACGTACTGCAAAAGCGCGGACTCACGGACGTGTGCATAGTCGTGACCCGCTACTTCGGCGGCATACTGCTCGGCGGCGGAGGTCTCGTGCGTGCATACTCCCACGCGGCGGCACTCGCCTGCGACGCGGCACAGCTCATGGATATGAGGCTCTGCCACAGGCTGAGGATAACAGCGGATTACGGGCTGTACGGCAAGATAAGCTATATCCTGCCGAGCTTTGACACGATAACGGAGAACTCCGACTTCGGCAGCGAAGTCACGCTTGAAATACTGGTGCTGTCGGAGAAGCTCGCCGCACTGACCGAAGAACTGACCGAGGTCACCAACGGAGCCGCTAAAATAGAGGATCTGGGCGAGCTCTACGGAGATTTTTCCTCGGTGAAAAAAATTTTCTGAAAAATTTAAAGGGATTTTCACGTTTCTGGAGTATAAGTATTATAAAGACTAATTATGTAGGGGCGCATTCCGTGCGCCCGATAAATACCGACAAACTGGCGGGCGAGCGGAACTCGCCCCTACAGGTTCGTTTGAATTATCGTAGGGAGTCCTTGGCGCACCGTCTGAGCTTTGAGCTCTGAAAAGGGGTGATAGAATGACTGTAAGAGAACAGTACGAGATAACAGAAGTCGGCATACTGAGCAAATTCGCGTGTACGAGCGTGAACGAGGAGATGATACGCCGCGAGCGCCACGAGGACAAATGCCCTTTCCGCACGGAGTTCCAGCGCGACCGCGACCGCATAATCCACTGCAACACCTTCCGCAGGCTGAAGCGTAAGACGCAGGTATTCCTGTCGCCCGTGGGCGACCACTACCGCACCCGTCTCACGCATACGCTCGAGGTCTCGCAGATAGCGAGGACTATCGCCCGCGGAATGCGGCTGAACGAAGACCTTACGGAGGCTATCGCGCTCGGTCACGACCTCGGACATTCCCCGTTCGGTCACTGCGGCGAGAAGATACTCAACGAGATATGCCCCCACGGCTTCAAGCACTACGAGCAGAGCGTGCGCGTGGTGGAATCCCTCGAAAAAAAGGGAAGCGGGCTCAACCTCACCTATGCAGTCCGTGACGGCATACTGTGCCACACGAACAAGGTCGCGGCGACCAAGGAGGGCAACATCGTCCGCCTCGCTGACACTATCGCATACATAAACCACGACATCGAAGACTCTGTGCGCGCGGGCATACTCGACCCGAACGACCTGCCGAACGACTGCGTGCGGGTACTCGGCAACACCAAGACAAAGCGCATAACCACGCTCATCGCCTCGGTCATCGAGCACGGAGCGTACGAAATAGACTTTGCGCCGCAGATAAGGCGTGCGCACGACGACCTCAAAGCCTTTATGTTCCGCAAGGTGTATACGAATCCCGCAGCCAAGCAGGAAGAGGCGAAGGCAGTGCAGCTCATATCAAAGCTGTACGAGTACTTCATCGCGAACATAGACAAGCTCCCCGAGGAGTACCGCATCATCGCGAAGAAGACCGACCCCGACCGCGCGGTCTGCGACTACATCTCGGGCATGAGCGACAGCTACGCGGTAGACCTCTACACCGAGCTTTTCGTCCCCAAATTCTGGAAGTGACCGCTGATGGTAAAGAACGACGAATTTCTCTACAGACTGCGGGAAGCCAACCCGATAGAGACGGTCATGGGTGAGTATGTCAACCTCATCCGCCGCGGACGCAATTACGTCTGCAACTGTCCGTTCCACTCGGAGAAAACTCCCTCGTGTACTGTATTTCTGGACAAAGACCCGCATTTCTACTGTTTCGGCTGCGGAGCGGGCGGCGACGTTATCACCTTTATAATGAAGGTCGAGAACCTCGACTTTATGGATGCCGTGAAGTTCCTCGCGGAGCGCAGCGGCATGGAAGTCCCTCAGAACAACGACCGCAGCAGCCTCTCGGCACAGCGGAGAACGCGCATCTACGAGATGAACCGCCTCGCCGCCAACTTCTTCTACGCGAACCTGATAAAGGGCGCGAACAAGGCGGGGCTGCAATACTTCTACAAACGAAAGCTGACTCCCGCGACGATAAAGAAGTACGGGCTCGGCTACGCGTCGGACTCATTCACCGAGCTGACGGATATGCTGCGCTCGAAGGGCTACACCGAAGACGAGATAGTCGACGCGTGGCTCGGCGGACGCTCGCAGAAGACAGGCAGACTGTACGACCTCTTCCGCAACCGCGTGATGTTCCCGATAGTCGACCTCCGCGGCAATATCATCGGCTTCGGAGGGCGCGTCCTCGACGACAGCAAGCCGAAATACCTCAATACGGGAGCCACCCCCGTCTTTGACAAGGGCAGCAACCTCTTTTCGATGAACTTCGCAAAGAACGCCGACCAGAAGCGGCTGATACTCTGCGAGGGCTACATGGACGTCATAGCCGTGAATCAGGCAGGCTTCGAGAACGTCGTTGCAACGCTCGGAACGGCAATAACGCCCAATCAGGCGCGTCTGATAAGCCACTACTGCGACGAGGTCGTCATCGCATACGACAGCGACGGCGCAGGACAGAACGCCACACAAAAAGCGATAAACCACTTCTCGGACGTGGGACTGCGCACACGCATCCTCCATATGGACGGAGCCAAAGACCCCGACGAATACATAAAAAAATTCGGAGCACAGCGATTCCGCAACCTTATCGAAGGCTCCGACGACGCCAACAACTTCATGCTCGACCGCTGTGAGGAAGGGCTCGACCTCGACTCCGAGAGCGGCAAGGTAGAGCTGCTGAAGCGCGTATCACGTGTGCTTGCGGGGATAGAATCGCCGCTTGAGCGCGAGGTGTACATTTCCCGCACGGCTAAGAAGTGCGACATCTCCACAGATGTACTGAAAAGCCACATCAACGAAATGATACGAGCGAAAAAAGCGGGAAAGAAAAAGGAAGAATGGCGGAATATCAAGGCAAAGACCGCATACGTAAGGGACGACGTCAATCCCGAAGCCGTGCAGTTCCGCAGGGAAGCAAAGGCAGAGGAGACCATAATCACCTATCTGCTGAGACGTCCCGAGGACGCCGAAAAGATAGGCGCCGCCGCACCGCCCGAGATATTCGTGACCGCCTTCAATAAGCGCGTGTATGCGTCACTTCTGCGTGCGATACAGGCGAGCGAGCACTTCACGCTCTCGCTCATCGCGGACGAGTTCACTCCGCAGGAAATGGGAAGGATAAGCGGAATATCCGCCTCAAACCGCGAGTTTGGCATAACCGAGAAAGCGATGCTCGACTGCGCGGAAACGCTCAGACAGCACCGCGCACCCACAGGCACGGGCGGAGATATTTCCGACGACGACCTGCGCGACCTCTTCAATAAAAAGAAGCATTAAGACATCACCGCGCAATGCGCGCCGCAATGATAAACGTCAAACAAATCCCAAGATAAAGCCAAAAATCAGGAGGAATCATAATGGATTCAAAAAAGAACACCATTGACTCGCTCATAGAGCAGGGTCAGGCAAACGGAAAGCTCACGACAAAGGAGATAACAGACGCCCTTGAAGAGCTCGACTTCGACGTTGACCAGATAAACAGCTTCTACGACAGGTGCGAGGCGCTCAACATCGAGATAGTCGAGGACATGAACGTCGATACCGACCTGAAGATAGGCATGGATTCGTCTATCACGGACGACCTCGAAATGGCGCTCTCCACCGAGGGTATCGCCATCGACGACCCTGTAAAGATATACCTCAAGGAGATAGGACGTGTTCCCCTTCTCACGACCGAGGAAGAGATAGAGCTCGCACAGCGAATGGCAAAGGGCGACAAATACGCGAAGAAGCGTCTCTCCGAGGCTAACCTCCGCCTTGTAGTCAGCATCGCGAAGAAGTATGTCGGCAGAGGGATGCAGTTCCTTGACCTCATACAGGAGGGCAACCTCGGACTCATCAAGGCAGTCGAGAAGTTCGACTACACCAAGGGCTTCAAGTTCTCGACCTACGCCACATGGTGGATACGTCAGGCTATCACGCGAGCCATTGCCGACCAGGCGCGTACTATCCGAATCCCCGTACATATGGTAGAGACCATCACAAAAGTAAAGAAGGTATCGAGCCAGCTCCTCCACGAAAACGGTCACGACCCCAGCCCCGAGGAGATAGCGGAGAAGCTCAATATGCCTGTGGACAAGGTACGCGAGATAATGCGTGTCGCTCAGGACCCCGTATCGCTTGAAACACCTATCGGCGAGGAGGAGGACAGCCACCTCGGCGACTTCATCCCCGACGACGACGCGCCCGCACCTGCGGAAGCAGCATCGCACACACTGCTGAAGGAGCAGCTCAACGAGGTGCTCAACACTCTCACAGACAGGGAGGCAAAGGTACTGAAGCTCCGTTTCGGACTTGAAGACGGCAAGGCACGCACGCTTGAAGAGGTAGGACAGCGTTTTGACGTAACACGTGAGCGTATCCGCCAGATAGAGGCAAAAGCACTGCGCAAGCTCCGTCACCCGAGCCGCAGCAAGAAGGTCAAGGATTTCCTCGATTAATAGCCAATCATTAAGGACTGCATATTGCAGTCCTTTTATTTTTTCAAAAAAGCTCAAATCAGGTATTGACAAATAGATATATATATGCTAAACTGTACATATACAGATATATACACGCATATACAGTATAAACAGGAGCGCTTCATGAAGATAATAATAAAAAACAGCTCAACTCTGCCGATATATGAGCAGATAGAGGAACAGATCAAATCACAGATACTCGCAGGGAAAGTCACTGAGGACGAACAGCTCCCCTCGATACGCCAGCTCGCACGCGATCTGAAGATCAGCGTCATCACGACGACGAGGGTATACAACGACCTTGTCGCCGAGGGCTTTCTCGTTTCGGTCGCAGGCAAGGGCTACTTTGTCGCACCGCGCAACAACGAGCTCCTTCGCGAGCGTATGCTCTGCGAGATGGAGGAAGCTATCGAGCAGGTCGTAGTCAGCGGACGCAACGCGGGGCTGTCCGATGAGGAGATACTCGCCGCAGTAAAAGGATTTATGGAGGAATAACTATGGAGAACATACTTGATATCAAAGGACTGAACAAGGCATACGAGGGCTTCGCGCTCAGGGACGTCACCTTCTCGCTGCCCAAGGGCTATATCATGGGCTTTGTAGGACAGAACGGCTCGGGCAAGACCACGACTATCCGCTCTATACTCAACATGGCGAACATAGACAGCGGCAAGATAAGCGTATTCGGGCTCGACAGCGTGACCGAAGCGGTCGCGATAAAGGAGCGCCTCGGCGTGGTATTCGACAGCCTCTACCTCGCAAATCACCTCAACGTAAAGCAGATAGACAAGCAGCTCGCCCCCTTCTACAAGGACTGGAGCAGCGAAGAGTTTTTCCGCAGGATAAAGGCATTCGGGCTGCCCGACAACAAAAAAGTCGGCGACTTCTCAAAGGGCATGAAGATGAAGCTTATGGTGGCAGTCGCGCTCTCGCACAAGGCAGAGCTGATGATACTCGACGAGCCGACAAGCGGTCTTGACCCCGTAGCCCGCGACGAGCTGCTCGACATACTCTCCGAGTACATCGCCGACGACAGCAGGAGCGTCCTCTTCTCGACGCACATCACCTCCGACGTTGAGCGTATCGCCGACTACATCACCATCCTCCACAACGGAAAAGTATGGTTCACGGGCACAAAGGACGAGCTCCACGAGAAGTACCTCGTCCTGCGCGGAGCCGAAGAGGACATCTCCTCGTCACTGAGGGAGAAGTGCATCGGCTTCCACGGCTACAGAAACGGCTTTGACGCGCTCATCTCCGCCGACCATACGGACGAGATACCGCGCGAGCTCGAGACCGAGAAGGCGAGCATCGACGAGATACTGGTCTACATCGCAAAGGAGGACAGCCATGAACAACGTTCTGAAAATGATAAGGTTTGATTACTCGATAACCAAGGGATTAGGCGCAAAATACGCATATTACTTCGCGGCACTGTGCACAGTCGGCTGCCTGTCGGGCTGTTTTCCTGCGGCATTCGGATTTGTGATAATCCCGTTTGCGCTCTTCTCGCCGCTCGAAACTATCCGCAAGGGCGACTTTATGAAGATATACGGCTTGCTTCCCATAGAGCGCAGGTACGTTACGAGGGCGCTTTTCGCCGAGATAGCGTATCCGCAGATAGCAGGCTGCATCGTCTGCGAGCTGCTGCTGCTCATCACAAGAGCAGTCGGCGAAGCACGCCTGTATCCTGCTTATCTTCAGGAGCACATCTACGACGAAAACAAGCTCAATATCCTTGCAAATCTCGGAATGAGATACAGCGACCTGTACGTTATCGCGGCCCTCGCAATGGCGGCGATAACCATTGTCGTGCTGTTCTTCTATATGATACTTGAGATAAAGGGCGAGACGATAGCGCTGATGTGCTGCGTACCGTTTATGATAGCTATGTTGGCTGCCGCAATAGGCTATATGCTCGGAAACGACAACGGCGCAGTCCCGTCAATTTCCGAAATGCTCCCCGAAAGCGCTATACTGCGCGTGCTTATCATCATCGTCTCATTTGCGGCAGTTCTCGCAGCAGAGCGGCTCTTCAGCAGCTTCACGATAAAAGCAACTGCCCAAAAGGAGATATGAGGAGGGAAAGAAATGAAAAATATACTCAGCATAATGAAGCTCGACCTCATCGCGATGGGTGCGAAAAAGTTCAGCCTCGGCAAATTCTATGTGATAATGTCCATAGTTTCCGCCGTCGTCGGAGTCATCTTTCCTCCGCTGATACTCGGCTTTGTGTTTGCACTTTCTCTTACGGCTGTTACCTCGTTCATCGACATTGACGACAAAAACGGCGGTGAGATGACATTCGCGGTCATCCCCGTAACGAGAAAGCAGAACGTCATCGCGAGATACGGGCTCATCACACTGATACTGACGATCAATATGTCGCTGTCGCTCATGGTTCTGAAAATAGCACAGCTTCTCGATATATCGGGCTTTTTCCGCTTATCGGGCGAACTGAATGAATCGCTCTCGGAAGTGCTCGGTCTCAAAATAAACGATTTCGGCTTCTTCGCGCTCGGTATGTGCGCATTATTTGCTTACGGAATGGTATTCTCTGCCATGCAGCTCGGCGCCTATTTCAAAAGCGGCAGAAACAGCGCAAAAAAATCGGCCGCAAGAGGACTTTTTATACTTGTTTTCGTATATCTCGCTTTTGCAGCAGTTATAATGATAGAATCCTCATCGCTCGACGTAAAGGTGCTGCACAGCGCCCTTGCAGTGTTCGTTTCACTGTTCATGTCGCTCTCGGCGCCGTATAACGGAGCTCTGCTCGGCATACTCGTGCTCGTTTGCGCATACGGATTCGTATTCTACAAGGCTGCGTGCTCGGTCATCGACTACGAATCACGCGAGCTGTAAGGAGGTGCGGAAATATGAAAAACATCGTTAAACGTATGGCGTCCGCACTTCTTGCGGCAAGTACAGTTTTTGCTCTCGCAGCTCCGAATGCTATGGCTGAGGACGAGCGCAGGCTCCCCTCGGGGGTAAAGTTCAGCGACCTCGGGAAGAAGTTCGACAGCGAGCTCAATTTTGAAACAGAAACAGGCATAGAGTACTACGCTGGCTATGAAGCGATAGTCTTCTGCGGCGACGAGATAATCTATGAGGGCTATTTCGGCGAGACCGACCGTGAGGCTCACATCGCCTGCGACGAGGACTCCGTCTTCGAGTGGGGCAGCATCTCCAAGACGATGACGTGGGTCAGCGCCATGCAGCTCTGGGAACAGGGCAGGCTCGACCTTGATGCAGACATAAGGGACTACCTCCCCGACGGCTTCCTTCAGCATCTCAGCTACGACGAGCCCATAACAATGATGGACCTCATGGACCACACGGGCGGCTGGTGCGAGACCACCTACAGCTTCTCCACTCCCGACCGCACCAAGCTCAGGTCACTTGCAGAGACATTGCAGGCGACCGAGCCCGCACAGGTGAATCCTCCTGGCGAGGTCATTTCCTACTCCAACTGGGGAGCAGCGCTCGCGGCGTATGTCATCGAATGCATAACAGGCGAGGACTACGCCGATTACGTCCGCGAGAATATCTTTGATAAGCTCGGCATGGAGCACACCTCCATTGCCGCCGACTTCAGCGACAACGAATGGGTACGCTCTCAGCGCGACAAGCTCTGCTCCTACAGGTTCACGGCACCTATCCCGAAATACAAATCGGAAGGAAAAAAGATATCCTACATCGAGCTCTATCCGTGCGGCTCGGCAGCGGGCACGATCCGCGACCTCGCGACCTACGCGCAGGCTTTCGTCAGCGATGACGCTCCCCTCTTCGAGCACAGGGAGACACAGGAGAAAATGTTTGAAGGTACGCAGTTCTACGGCAGCACCGATATCCCGATTTCAAGCTGCGGCTTCTGGTGCGATGAATACAAGGTCCGCACCTTCGGCCACAACGGCGCAACGATCTCCTGCCATTCCAATATGCTGTTCGACCGCAAATCAAAGGTCGGACTTGTAACGCTCACGAACGAGACCTCCGCAAACCTCGTCATTGAGGGCATACCCAAGCTGATATTCGGCTCGCCCGACACTGACAGCCTATCCGACGGGAACAAGTCAGCGGAGAGATTCGACGGCTTTTATCTTACATCACGTTCAGCGCGTTCCGGCATAATGAAGCTCACAAGCTACCTTTCGCCCATCAACGCCAATATGTATCCTGACCTCACAAGGCTCGGCGACGGCTTCTACTCTCTTGGAGACACAGGTATGCTGCTCGGCGTCAGCAAACGTACTGACGGCACAGACGCCTTCATTCTCGGCGGCGGCGCGATGGAGATAGACAGAGACAAGGCATATCCCGCGGAGATATCGCTTCTCGCTCTGTACTTCGTCATAGCGGCAGGCTCGGTGTTTGTACTGCTGTACAAGTTCAAAGCAGCCCGCAAAGGCAGATACAGTCTCACGGCTGTCGGCGCGGTGCAGACTGCGGGACAGCTCATCAAGCTCGTTTCGGTCGCGTCAGCATTTGTAATAATAGCCTACTCGGGGCGCGAGGCATTCTACGGCATACCCAAGGCAGTCGGCGTGGGAGCGGGCACGCTCAACATCATCTGCATTGCGGTCTGTGCAGCAGCGGGAGCAGCTTCTCTCGCAGCGATGATAATGAAGAAGACGGACAAATGGGCAAAGCTCCGCTGCGCAGTCAACATAGCAGCAAACTCAGTGATGATAGCCGCGATCATCTACTTTGAGATGTACAAATTCCTCGGCTGCTGAAAACAGGGTAAGCAAGGGCGTGACAAACGGGTTTGTCACGCCTTTTTTGCGCGCAGGCGCATTATACCATATGTAAAAACTCATTCCCGATATACCGAAACAGGCATATCCTTCCGCAGTTTCAAGGCGTATCGGTCAAACTGCTCCGAGCATACCGCAAGATTTTTCCGCAACATTGACAAAAATTTCTCAAAGCAGTCCCTTTTGCCGCTAAGTGCCATTGACATTTCAGTAATGCCATTGTATAATAATAATGTATACGCGCACGGATGCAAAAGATTTGCAAATTTTGTCCCATTTCTTTGACTTTCCGCGAGTATACTGATATAATCATATATGGACTATGATAACGGTCGCCGCTTCCGACAAAAACGGCAGGCTCAACGAGCCATAGGAGAGAGATCATGAAAAAACACAACAAAACGCTTATCTGCGCATTTGCGGCAGGGCTTGCAATGCTCGCTGCCGCTCCGTCAGCAGCACACGCAGCCGAGGGCGACCCGATTTCCACCGCCCCCGCGACCACAGCCGCCGCGAGCACAACGACGACCGCACAGGCTTCGACCACGACCTCGCAGGCGACCACAACAACAGCTGCTGCCTCTACCACAACAACAGCGGCTGCCTCCACGACTTCCTCGACAGCGGCTCCGACTACAGCCGCCCCCGCTTCGAGCACAGCTCCCGTATCAACGAGCACAGTTACCCCTTCGATAGAGGGCTGGCACATCGACACCGCGGGCAGGATAACCTACTACAAGGCAGACGGTACATTCCTCACAGGCATACAGGAGATAGACGGCGAGAAGTACATATTCTCCAAGAACGGCAGTCTTAAAACAGGCTGGCGAACAGTCGGCGGCAAGCGTCTTTACTTCTCCCCCGATTCGGGCAAGCCCGTATACGGCTGGCTCGAATACTGCGGCAGGAAGTATTACATCACCAAGGAAGAAGGCAAGATAACAGGCGTCTACACCGACAAGGACGGCAAGCAGTACCGCTTCTCGGATACAGGCGCACTCATGGCTGAGGCAGGCTTCTTCAAGGTCGGCGACGACTTCTTCTACGGCAAGGACGACGGCACACTTGCCGAGGGCGAGATAACGATAGACGGCTTCCCGTACATATTCGGCGAAGACGGCAAAGAGCTCACAGGCTGGCAGGAAATAAAGGGCAAGTCGTACTACTACTATCCCGAGACAGGCAAAGCAGCCGAGGGGCTCTCAAAGATAGAGGATAAGTTCTACTTCTTCAGCGCAGAGAGCGGCAAGACGACAGGCATCGTTGATATCGGCGGAACGCCCCGCATATTCGGCGAGGACGGCGTAATGCTCCTTGGCAGACAGTACATCACAGGCAAGGGCAAGTATTATTTCTACGATGATTCGAGCTATGCAAAGGGTCTCTGCACTGTCGACGGCAAGAACTACATATTCGGCGAAGACGGCATCCTTGTTGAGGAGCGCGGTCTCACGACAGTCGACGGCGTGACCTACTACCACGACGAAAAGGGCGAGGCGCTCAGCGGCGGACAGATAATCAACGGCGATTACTACTACTTCGGCGACGACTTCAAGATGTTCACGGGCATCCTCGAATACAACGGCAAGACCTACTACTTCGGCGCAGACGGCAAGCGCACAACGGGACTCATCGACTACAAGGGCGCGACCTACTACTTCGACGAGACCGACGCCGCGATGAAGACAGGCCGCCTGAAGATAGACGGCAACAAGTACTATTTCACCGAAGACGGAAAGATGACGAAGTCGAGCTGGGCAACGATAGACGGAGCGAAGTATTACTTCGGAGCAGACGGCATAATGGCATCGGGCATCACCGAGATAGACGGCGACAAGTACTGCTTCTCCGCCGAGACAGGTCAGATTGCCACAGGCCGCCTCATCGTCGACGGCAAGAAGTACTACTTCGGCGAGGACGGCAAGATGCGCTTCGGTATGCAGGAGATAGACGGCAGCAAGTATTACTTCGACGAGGACGGCACCATGCACACGGGCTGGCTGGAGTACGAGGGAAATAAGTATTACTTCCTCGACACAGGCGCCATGGCAAGGAATATGGTCATCGACGACACCAACCTCCTCAACGACGGCACAGCCGCCCCGCTTTCCGACGTACAGATAAGGGCAAAGAACATACTGACCTATTCGGGCAAATCAGTTGACGGCATATACAATTACGTCCGTGCTCACAACTATTACAAGAATATGGAAGCGACCAAGTCACTCAATGAGATACAGCAGACAGGCTGGTCATACTACGCTTCCTACATGATGAACAACAGCGGCGGAGTCTGCTACTACCTCGCAGCGATAACCGATATCCTGTACAAGCAGGCAGGCTACCAGACGCGCATAGTATACGGTACAGGCGCATACAACAGCGACCACTACTGGAATCAGGTGCTCATAAACGGCAGCTGGGTCAACTATGACACCTGCAACGGATTCCGCGGCGTAACGGAAGCCTACCTTAAAACGCCAGGCAATCAGAACGAAAACAAGAATTACACGACAGGCAAGGGCTATACCATAAAGGCATACGTCATCACAAGTTACAATTAAATTCGGAGGATAAATATGAAAAAGGAAATCATCGCTATCGCAGCGATAGCACTCATCAGCACAATGACAGCCGTTTCATGCGGCAGCGACGTCGAGCAGGACTCCGTGTCCGTAGCACTCCCCAAGGTGACAGTAGCCTCGGGCGAGCAGACGACCACGGGCACTGCCACCACAAGCAAGACCACGGCTACGGCTGCGGTAGTATCGGGCACAGGCACAAGCTCAGGCTCGTCGACGACCAAGTCCGACGACGACGAAAAGGACACCGAGACCACAGCAGCTGCAGAGGAAAAGACCGACGCGGACGAGCCCGCGGAGAAGCCCACCGAAGCTCCCACGGAAGCGCCTACAGAAGCTCCCAAAGCGACAGGCACAGGCGTGAGCCCCTCCTACATCGACCAGACATTCGACTCCTTCGCCTCTGCATACGGCACAGGCTACGTAGAATCTGTAGTTCCCTCATGTATCCCGAAGGGCGACGAAAGCGATATGTACGTCTATGATTACAGCGGAATGACGATCCAGTGCTACTCCAGCGGCGGTGTCAAGTACGTTGGAGCTATACACATCACAGGCAGCAATTATGCTACTCCCGAGGGTGTGGGCATAGGCTCGTCCAAGAGCGACGTAGAGGCAGCATACGGCAGCGGTCTTGTACAGGGCAGCGGCAACATCCTCTACAGGGGCGCATACAATCTCGAGTTCATTATGAACGGTGATACGGTTTCAGAAATAGATTACGACCTCGCATTCTGATAAGGAGGAGCTGTTTTGGTATTCAGCAGTCCCGTATTCCTGTTCGTATTCCTGACGGCGGTATACATACTCTACCGCATAATACCGACAATGACAGCGAAGAACGTGCTGCTGCTCATATTCAGCATCGCGTTCTACGCATACGGCGAGCCGAAAGCAGTCATTCTGATGATAATATCCATCGTAATGAACTACCTCTTCGGTCTCGCGATGAAAAAAGAGAACAAAGCGCGCAGAGCAGTGCTCGCAGCCGCGGTTATCGCGAACCTGCTGATGCTCGGCGCATTCAAGTATCTCGGCTTTGCGGCGGAGACAGTGAATATGCTCCCCTTCGTGAAGCTCCCCGTACCTCACATCGCCCTGCCGATAGGCATATCGTTCTACACCTTTCAGGCGATGTCATACGTTATCGACTCCTACAAGGACCCTCGCTACATCCAGAAGAACCCTTACAAGCTCGCGCTGTACATAACGTTCTTCCCGCAGCTCATCGCAGGTCCTATCGTTAAGTATTACGACATAGCAGACCAGATAGACAACCGCAGGAGCACCCCCGAGATGACCGCGCGCGGAATACGCCGCTTCATCACGGGGCTTTCAAAGAAGCTCTTCATCGCGAACACCATGGCACTCGCAGCGGACTACGTCTACGCCCTCGGCACCGACGAGCTGTCCTTACCGCTCGCATGGCTCGGAGCGATATCCTATCTTTTCCAGATATACTTCGACTTCAGCGGCTACAGCGATATGGCGATAGGTCTGGGTGCGATGTTCGGATTCAGTTTCCGCGAGAACTTCAACTACCCATACATCTCGCAAAGTATGCAGGAATTCTGGCGCAGGTGGCACATCAGCGTGTCAACATGGTTCAAGGAGTACCTGTACATCCCGCTCGGCGGCAACCGCAAGGGCAAGCTCAGGACTGCATTCAACAAGCTCGCAGTGTTCTTCTGCACGGGACTTTGGCACGGCGCAAGCCTCAACTTCATCGTGTGGGGGCTTCTCAACGGCGGCTTTATGATGCTTGAATCCTACGGCATACTCAAGCCGCAGAAATGGCTTCGTCCGCTGCGGCACATCTACGCATCCGCAGTGACGGTGCTCGCATTCGTGTTCTTCCGCGCGGAGGATTTGCCGACAGCGTGCCGTTTCATCGGGCATATGTTCGTGCCCTCGGGCGGAAGTGAGAAGTGGGCGATGTTCATGTCACAGCTCACACCGATGTACCTGATAATGCTCGGTGCGGCTATAGTGTTCTCGGCGCCCGTTATCCCCGCGGCAGCGAAGAAAGCGCAGGGTATCAAGCTCGCGGGCATATGCGAGGTCTGCTCGTATGCGGCAGCAGCAGTGATGTTCCTGCTGTGCGTGATAACGCTCTCATCGGCTTCCTACAACCCGTTCATCTATTTCAGATTCTGAGGAGGCGCACGATGAAAAAGAACATACTTTACAGGCTTTACACAGGTGCATTCATTGGCATCTGTCTTATCCCCTCGGCGCTCATGCCGTTCGTAAAGGACGGCGAATCCAAGGAAAACCGTACTTTATCGGAGCTCCCGAAGCTGAAAACGGCAGAGGGCAAGCTCAACATAAACTACCTTTCCGACCTCGGAGACTACTTCTCCGAGCACTTCGCATTCCGTCAGCAGCTCGTCACCGCCGACGGACGCATAAAGACAGCGCTGACCGCCACCTCCCCCAACACCGACGTCATCGACGGCACGGACGGCTGGCTCTACTACAGCGCGACTCTTGACGACTACCTCAACATCAACACAATGAACGCGCGGCAGATAAGCGGCATTTGCCACGACCTGCGGCTCGTGAACGAATACTGCGGGCGCAGCGGCAAGAGCTTCCTGTTCACCTCCGTGCCGAACAAGAGCTCGCTCTATCCCGAGCATATGCCGTTCAACTACGTCCCCGCGGACGCTCCCGACAACTACGAGCTCCTTTCCGCTGAGCTTGCGGGAGAGCCGTTCTACCTTGATATGAAGGCAGCTCTCGCGGACACAGGTTCGAGCATACCGCTGTATCACGCGACCGATACCCACTGGAACAACCTCGGCGCATACGCGGGACACTGCGCTATAATGGGCGCTCTCGGCAGGGAGACCTGCCCCGCGGACAACTGGACGGTCGAGGCTGACGGACGTCTCGGCGACCTCGCGGCGATGATATACCCCGCAGAGGACGCGAAGGACACTCAGGTCAACAGCGACCACGCTTTCACATACGAGTATCAGGGACACTTCAAAGCTCTCGACGATGTCACGATTGATACCGTCAGCGAGAGCGGCGAGGGCACGCTGCTTATGTACCGCGACTCCTTCGGCGAGGCTATACTCCCCTACATGGCAGAGATGTTCGCAAGTGCCGAATTCTCGCGCATCACGCCCTACCGTTTCGACGAAGCAGCCATCTCAAAAGGCGACACCGTCGTACTGGAGATAGTCGAGCGCAATCTCCCGCGGCTTGCACGGACAGCGCCGTTCATGCCCGCCCCAGAGGTTGCAGAGGACATGGTCTTCTTCACACCTTCAAAGTATGTGGGAGAATTCAGTGAAAAGGAAAACTGCCCCGTCATCGACTGGGAGGATATCCCCGTACATATTGCTCAGAACGGCGCATTCACGCTCATCGCGGGAGCTCTCCCCGAGAGCTTTTTCAGCGGTGACAGCGCAAGCGTTTACATCACCGTCAACGGCACAACTTTTGAGGCATTCCGCGCGAGCGAATACACCGACTGCGGAAACGGCTTCTCGGCATATATCCCCGCGGATACGGAATTCGACAGCATTGAGGTATTCACCCAGTGCAGCGACGGACTCGCCGTTGCAGTCGAAGTCCCCGCAGACAAAATGATAAGAAAGGAACAGTAACAATGAAACAGAAAAAACTGCTTTCAGCTTCTATGGCAGCCGCAGTTCTCGCAGCAATGCCCGCTGCGAACGTATTTGCGGCGGAAGAGCCCGTTTTCCCGCACTTCAACAAGAACGACGTCAACGGAAGCGTCACCGTAGCCCTCCCCGAGGGCATGAGCGCAAATGTGAGCATCACCTTTGATTCGCCCGAAGGCAAGGCAGAGCCGTACTACGTCAAGGAGCTTGCCGAGAACAGCACCGCGACCTTTGATATCGAAGGCAGAGACAATACCGAAGACGACTACAGGAACTACCTCCTCACAGTCACCCCCACAGGCGTTAGCGTAAAGCCGTTCACAGCGGAGTTCACCGTTCCCGACGGCAATGATAACCCCGACAGCTTCAAAGCATACACATATACATTTGTTGTAGACGACGTCATCTCCGACAACGACTGGGACACTGCTGACACAGAGTCGGGCGTTCAGGTAGCGTACCACCTCAACGCCTTCACGCGCGGCGACGTCAATCAGGACGGCAAGATAGACGCCAAAGACGCATCGAACGTGCTCGTGTACTACTCCAAGATGTCCACAGGAGCAGAGGGCAACCTCACCGAGGCACAGAAAAAGGCAGCAAACGTCAACGGCGACAACAAGATAGACGCCAAAGACGCCTCACGTATACTTGTCTACTATTCTGTCGCCTCCACAGGCAGCACCCCCACATGGGACTGACCCGCAAACATTGCTTAACAGCGAACTCGTTTTTCCAACTGCAATAAAAAAGCTGACCTTTCGGTCAGCTTTTTTTGTAGGGAGAATCGTTACTGTTTTGTATCGGACTCCGCAATGCTCTTTAGCCCTGCTGCGAGTCCCGCGAGACCCTGTATCTCGCTCGGTATGATTATCTTGGTAGCCTTGCCGTCAGCCGCCTTAGCGAAAGCTTCGAGCGACTTGAGCTGGATGACCTTCTCATTGGGCGAAGCGTTATTGAGCTTTACAAGGCTCTCAGCGACAGCCTGCTGAACGAGTTCGATAGCCTGCGCCTCACCTGTAGCCTCGAGCACTTTCTGCTCTCTTACCGCATCAGCGCGGAGTATCATAGCCTGCTTCTCAGCCTCAGCCTCGAGTATCTGAGCTTCCTTCTTAGCCTGCGCGCGGAGTATCTGCGACTCCTTTTCACCCTCGGCAACGAGTATCTGTGACTTCTTGTCACCCTCAGCCTGGAGTATCTTCTCACGGCGCTCACGCTCAGCCTTCATCTGCTTCTCCATAGCGTCCTGTATCTCACGGGGCGGGATGATGTTCTTGAGCTCAACGCGCTCGACCTTGATACCCCAGCGGTCGGTCGCCTGGTCGAGGATAGCAGTGATGTTGGTGTTGATAGTATCACGCGAGGTAAGTGTCGAGTCGAGCTCGAGCTCACCGATGATATTACGGAGCGTAGTAGCCGAGAGGTTCTCGATAGCCGCGAGAGGTCTCTCAACGCCGTAGATATACTGTTTAGCGTTCGTTACCTTATAGAATACGACAGTATCTATCTGCATGGTAACGTTATCCTTAGTGATAACGGGCTGCGGCTTGAAGTCGACAACCTTTTCCTTGAGTGATACCTTGCCTGCGATGCGGTCGATGAACGGGAAGAGGAAGTGAATGCCTGTTTCCCACTCACACTTGAAAGAGCCGAAGCGTTCGATAACGAAAACGTGAGCCTGCGGTACGATCCTGAAGCACCTGATGAACATAAATAATAGGAAAACGATGACCAGTAATACGATGATGCCGAAGGCACCGAAGATAGAGCCTGTGTTGAAATCCATAACAATTTCCTCCTGTTAATCCTTTGGTTTTACTGTGAGCTTTGCGCCGTTCACGGCGGTGACAGTAACGACAGTGTCGGCGGGGATAACGGAATCGTCAGCGGAGACCGCGCTCCAGTCGACGCCCCCGACCCTGACACGACCCGTGCCGTTGTCGGTGTTGATCTCTTCGATGACCCGCGCGACCCTACCTACTTCGAGCTCGGAATTCGTAGGTATATAGCCTTTTTTCTTCCTTTTCGCGATGATGAACGGCATTGTCAGTGCGAGGAAGAGGGCAGAAGAGCCGATAAAGATACCGACCTGCCCGATAATGGGTATATCGAAGAAAAAGACGAGTATCATCGTCACGAGGGCACCTGCGGCGAACCACACGGAAACGAGCTGTACAGTTGCGACCTCAGCGATGACGAAAGCTATAACGAGAATAGCCCAGATAATAACGTCCATGAAATTCCCCCTTTCGCGGACATTTCACCCTACGCCATTATTGTATCATATTTTTCTCGGCATTGCAATATGTTTTTTATTAATAATTTCGCAGAATGAACAAAAATCAACAAAAAGCGTAAAATCGTCAGATAGTGAACGAAAAAAGCACTGCTCGGCGGGCGGGTTTTCAACAATTGCCTGTTGCAAAAACCAATTTTTGTTCACAAATTACCGTCAACCGCAAAAGCTCCTGCCGCACATCCCATATAATGAATATAACGTAAATTTTTGTTTTTATGTTGCAATGAAGTCGGGAATGTGCTATAATAATAATGAATTAATATCGTTTTCAGACAGTATCAACTACGGTGAGCTGCTCACCGAGAAAGCAGCTCCGCATCAATGCGGGTCAAAGGAGCGCTTATGAGTATTTTTGACCTTTCAAAAAAACCTCCTGAGCTGAGCCACGACTGGGAAGTATTCCAGCAGTTCGTCGGCAATATAGGCGCTTTCACCTACATAGCAAAGGAGAAATCCGCCTACCTCGACGAATCCGCCTGTCGGATGCTCGCCTGTACGAGCACAAAGCTCAACGAATTCGAGTTCTTCAACCTTCTCGAAAAGATATCGAAATCCCCCGTTGAGGGACAGAAGCACATCTACCGCTTCACGAACAATAACACGACCAAATACATCAAGATGAACATATACGAGAGCAGCGATGAGTGGCTCGGCTTCGTGCAGGACTTCTCACGTCAGTTCTCGGAGGAGAACGAGAACAGCAGCTTCATCGAGTACGACCCCGTAATGCGGCTGCCCTCGTACCCGTCGTTCTCGCAGAAGATAAAGAAGCTCCTGCCCGACATCAAGAACTGCTGTCTCGCAACGCTGTACCTCAACGGCATCGAGAAGCTCGGCTCGTTCCTGACAGTCGACAGCACCAACAGCTGTATAGCCTCCGTAGCAGAGACACTGAAAAGCTTCTCGAGCGACAATATCATCATAGGCGCAAAGTCCAACTACGAGATATTCGCCTTCTTCATGAACTGCGACAAGATGCAGATATACAACGTCCTCAACAGCATGGACGAGGCAGTGCAGAACTGCATCCTCACCGATGACTTCGGCGAGATAATCGACATATCCGACAAGAGCCGCCTCAGCCTGTCTATCGGCTGTTCGTCGTACCCTGACGAGGCTTCGGACTTCAATATGCTCGTCAATTACTCCGAGTTCGCACTGTATGAGGCACGCGCCGACCGCAGACACGTTATCAACTGGTTCTCCGAGGAGAACTACGTCCGCGAGAAGGACTCCTACAAGAACGCCCAGCTCCTGACGCGTATCGTCATGGACAATATGCTGATGTACTATGTCCAGCCCATCGTCGAGACTACCACGGGCGAGATAGTCGCATATGAGGCGCTGATGAGGACAGTAGGCGACATAAAAATGGAGCCGAAACAGATACTCTCGATAGCCTCGGGACAAAACAACCTCTACTCGATAGAGAAGCTCACCTTCTTCAACACCCTGCGTCTCCTGAGCGAGAATCAGCAGGTATTCGCGAACAAGAAGCTCTTCATCAACTCGATGTCGGAATATATGCTGACCGAAGAGGACTTCAACGACCTCTACCTCACATTCGGTGAACTTCTTGAGAAAATAGTCATCGAGATAGTCGAAGACAGCGACGCCACAGCCGAGGGTATAGAGACGCTCCGCAAGCGACTTTCCTTCACGCATTCCCAGCTCGCGATAGACGACTACGGCACGGGCTACTCCAACCTCACCAACCTCCTGAAGTACAAGCCCGACTACGTAAAGATAGACCGCTCACTCATCGCAGACATCCACAACGACCTGAAAAAGCAGCAGCTCGTCACGCAGATAATCGAGTTCTGCCGCGACAATCAGCTCCAGTCGCTCGCCGAGGGAGTTGAAACGGCACAGGAGCTCAAAACGGTGATACGCCTCGGCATAGACCTCGTACAGGGCTACTACACGTCCAAGCCGAAGCCGCTCTTCCTCGACAGCATAGCCAAGGACGTCAAGGACGAGATAATCAAGACCAACCTCGAGACCCGACCGAACGGCACAAGGAAGATATACGCCGCAAGGAACGATACGGAGATAGACCTTCTGAAGCTCGCTCTCGAGAAGTACACGGATATCCACATCTACCAGAGCAAGCTGACCATAGTCGGCGACCCCGACAAGCAGGTCAAGATGAACATCGCGGTAATGGACAACCACAGCTGTGAGCTGACGCTGAAAAACGTAAATATGGTCAGCGGCAACAGCAAGCCGACCATTTCCGTCGGCGAGTACGCACGTCTGGTTCTCATCATCTCGAAGAACAACAAGCTGGGCTACTCGGGCATATACGTGCCGATGGGCTCTCAGTTCGAGATGACGGGCAAGGGCTCGCTGACTATCGACTGCTACGCCTCGGCGGGTATCGGCATCGGCAATGACTACGACCACGGCTACGGCGATATCACGGTAGATATGCAGGGCACGCTCGAGATAATCTGCAACGGCATGGAGACCGTGTGCATAGGCGGCGGCTACAACGACGACGAGAGCGAGATAAAGCTGCTCTCGGGCAAGACGAAGCTGTATATGTACAGCCATAACGGACTTGCGATAGGAAGCTACAACGGCGACGCCAACATCGAGATAGACGAGAAGTGCGACCTTGACATAACCGTCTCGGGCATCAAAGTGACGGGCATAGGCAGCTGCAAGGGCATCGCCACAGTCTCGTGCGCAGGCGACATAAATATGTTCTGCACAGGCGCGCAGGCAGTGGGCATAGGCTCGCTCGAGGAGGGCGAGGGCAGTATCCTCATCAGGAAGGGGCGCGTCAACATCAAGATGCGCTCGGCGAAGCATTCGTGTATCGGAGCAATAGACGGCGACGTGAACACGAAGATAATGAACGCAGAGATAATCATCGACTCCGAGGGCGACTTTGCAACAGGCATCGGAGACCCGCAGGGCAGCGGCAACGTATTCATCATGGACTCGGCAGTTACGATGAATATGCTGTGCGGCAACCCGAACGACATCTGTTCGGGCAGCGGCGACGTGCAGATACAGAACTCGACCATCAATTCCGTGGTCAATAACCGCAAGGTACAGCACGGGTCGAACTGAGCTGTCAGAGCTCAGACTGTAGGGGCGAGTTCCGCTCGCCCGCCAAACTGTCAGCAATAATCGGGCGCACGGATAAGCAGCACACCAAATCTTTGATTTGGATTGTGATGCTATATGCAGCTTTGCTGTAATGCGCCCCTACATGGCAACTTTGTAGGGGCCGCCTTTGGCGGTCCGAAAGCAAACAATAAATGCGGACGCCCGAAGGACGCCCCCTACAACAGCAAAAATGCAGGGAATGCCGCACTCGGCGTCCCACAAAAACACAACAGAAAGTAAGGTAAATCAAATTATGAAGCTTGGTATGGTAGGTCTGCCCAACGTGGGCAAAAGCACCCTTTTCAACGCACTGACGAACGCGGGCGCAGAGTCGGCGAACTATCCGTTCTGCACTATCGAGAAGAACGTGGGCATAGTTTCAGTCCCTGACGAGCGCCTCGATAAGCTCGCGGAAATGTACAAGCCCGACAAGTTCACCCCCGCAACGCTCGAATTTGTGGACATCGCAGGCCTTGTAAAGGGCGCATCGAAAGGAGAGGGACTCGGCAACAAATTCCTTGCCGATATCCGCGAGGTGGACGCAATAGTCCACGTGGTACGCTGCTTTGAGGACGGCAACATCGTCCACGTAGACGGCAGCATAAACCCGCTCCGCGACATCGAGACCATCAACCTCGAGCTCATATTCTCCGATATAGAAATGGTCGACAGACGCATCGACCGCGCACTGAAAGCAGCAAAGGGCGACAAGAAGTACCTCGCGGAGGCAGACTTCCTGAAGCGTCTGAAGGCTCACCTTGAGGAAGGCAAATCCGCGCGCGGCTTCGACTTCACAGACGAGGAGCGCGAACTGATAAAGTCAACTCCCCTGCTCTCGGCAAAGCCCGTAATATACGCCGCAAATCTCAGCGAGGACGACTTCGCGAACAACATCGAGACCAACGAGAACTACCAGCAGGTACGCAGGCTCGCCGAGGAGGAGCATTCCGCGGTGCTGCCGATATGCGCGCAGACCGAGGCTGAGATAGCAGAAATGGACGAGGACGACAAGAAGATGTTCCTTGCGGAACTCGGGCTTGAGGTGTCGGGACTCAACCGCATCATCAAGGAGGGCTACTCACTGCTCGGACTCATCTCCTACCTCACCGCAGGCAAGCCCGAGGTACGCGCATGGACTATCAAGAAGGGCACAAAGGCACCGCAGGCGGCAGGCAAGATACATACCGACTTCGAGAAGGGCTTTATCCGTGCGGAGGTCATCTCATTCGACGACCTCATGGCTTGCGGCTCAATGGCAGCGGCGAAGGAAAAAGGACTTGTCAGGCTCGAGGGCAAGGAGTACGTAATGCAGGACGGCGACATCGTGCTGTTCAGATTCAACGTCTGAAACGAAATACTTGGGGGCGGAGACATTAGGCTGCTCTCCTTAGCGGAAAAAAGTGGGCTACCGAGCCGTAAAGTAACGGCTCATATTTGGTAACCTGCGAATCCGCCAAAGGGGGCTCCCCTTTCCGCCCCTTTTTGTATTAACGGCTGGTCAAGGGAGAAGCCCTTGCAAAAAGTACACAGAAAAAAACGGCTCACAGCGCAGAATTTTAACATATGAAGTCTTGTATTTTAAGCGCCTAAATGATATAATGTAAAGTGGCCGTATTTTCGGTCGAAAGAACAAAAGGAGATGGGCTCACAAAGCCCGCGAAAGATATATGGAGCATAAGAATTTTACCGAGGAGAGCGCCGCCGAGGTCATCTGCGGACGCAATCCCGTTACCGAAGCACTGAAATCGGGGGCTAACCTCGATACGATATACATTTGCGGCAGCGGCGGGAGCCTCAGTGTTATCCGCCGTCTTGCAAAGGAGAAGGGCGTAGTAGTCAAGGACGCCCTCGAAGCCAAGCTGACCAAGCTCTCGGGCGGCGCGTCACATCAGGGAGTAGTCGCGATAGGAGCGTGTGCGGAATACGTGACTATCGACGATATCCTTGCCGTCTCCGAAAAAAAGGGCACGAAGCCCTTCATCATCATCTGTGACGAGATAGAAGACCCCCACAATCTCGGCGCTATAATCCGTACAGCCGAGACTTCGGGAGCTGACGGCGTGATAATCCCCAAGCGCAGGAGCGCAGGGCTGAACGCCACCGTGTACAAGACCTCCGCAGGCGCGGCAAGCTACGTCCCCGTAGCGCGTGTATCGAACCTCGCCGCAGCGCTCGACGAGCTGAAGGAGCGCGGAGTATGGATATACGGCACAGACGCCACGGGCTCGGACTACACAGCTACCGATTTCACGGGAAGCTGCGGACTTGTCATCGGCTCGGAAGGCTTCGGCATCAGCAAGCTGATACAGAAAAAATGCGATTTCATGGTAAAGCTTCCGATGCTCGGAAGGATAAATTCGCTCAATGCCTCTGTCGCTGCGGGCATCTTCATGTATGAGGTGCTCCGCCAGCGCGGCTCCAAAGCATAAGGAGGACATTATGGCAGAAAACAAGCTTTCACTTGAAAACATACTCGACGAGTATTCCCCCGATAAAGATGAAGCGGGGGCGCCTCACGTAGCGAGAGCGGACGCGCAGAAGGTCATAAATTCGACCCTGCCCGACCCCGTGAAGGAAGAGCCCGCGCCCAAGCCGCCAACGGTCTCGCACGAGAGGCACGAACTGTTCGACGAGCCCGCCGAGAGGCAGCCTTCAGCGGACGAATACAAGCCCGAGACTATTTCCCGCAAGAGAACGGGATTTGCTGGAAATGAGGGACTTGAAGACGTAAAGACCGAAACTCCCGTCAACTCCTACGCCGCCGACGATAACGCCCCCGCAGCGAGCGGCACACCGCTGATAAGGCGTATGGCGGACTCAACACGAGCCCGCGAGATAGAGCGGCAGAGCAAGAAAAAGAAGCGCGGCCGCAAAAACAAGACGGGCTATACCTACTCAAAGGAGTCGCCCGACGGCGAGTATATGTACACTCCGCCCGAATTCAAGAAGAAAAAGCGTACACGCCGCGAGATACTTGATGAATTCGAGTCACCCGAAGGCAGGAAGTACGTGACCGACATAGTCCCCTCCCCCGACGCGGTAGAGGCAGCAAAGCCTGTTATCCCCGCACCGCGTGCAGAGGTGACGAGCCTGAATCTCAGCGAAACGCAGGAGATAGACGCCTCACAGCTCGACGTACATATCACCCAGAATGCCGACGAGATAACGCGTATGAAGGCAAAAGCCGAGCGCACCAAGCGCATCGTCGACTTCAACTACTACGGCGACGTGCAGGACGTAGGGCGCGACATATACGAGCTGAAAGGCATCATTTCCACAAGGACGACCGTGCTCGCGATGACAGCCTTTCTGAGCCTGTATATCACGCTTTGCAGCCGATTCGGCTTCCCGATAGTGAGCTTTCTCAGCATCACCCACATCAGAACTTTCCTGCTCGCACACCTGCTGCTCGGACTGATATCGATGTTCTACTCGCTGCCCGTCATCACCAAGGGCGTGAAGAACCTCATCACGCTGAAGCCCGACAGCGACTCACTTACGGCAGTGACCTCGCTCTCCTGTCTCCTCTCGCTTCTGACGGCATTTCTGCGGCAGGATATGGCACAGCAGGAGACGATACACATCTATATGCCCGTCGCGATACTTGCGATGCTGATGAACTCGATAGGCAAGCTGCTGATAATCAGGCGTGCCCACCGCAACTTCAAGTTCGTCTCGCAGAACTTCGAGCGTCACGCAGTCGTATACGTCCGCGACGAAGAGCGCGCCGAGCGCCTTACCCGCGGCACGCTCGGAGACTTCCCGATACTTGCCGCCATGCGCCGCACCGACTTCCTCACCGACTTCCTGCGCTATTCCTACTCCGCAGACATCACAGACGCATTCTGCCGCAAGTCAGTGCCGCTGAGTCTCGCATTTTCGGTGATAGTATCGGTATTCCTCACATTTTTCAGAACAGGCTCACTGTTCACGGCAGATTCGCTGGCATTCGGCTTTTCGATATTCAGTATGCTGATATGCGCAAGCTCATGTATAGCTCTGCCCTTCGTAGCGAACATACCGCTCGACAACATCTCGAACACCACACTCAGGAACAAGGGCGTGCTGCTCGGATATCAGAGCGTCGACGACCTATACGACGCCAACTCTCTCCTTGTGGAGAGCAGCCTGCTCTTCCCCGAGAACACGGTGAGACTGGGCGGAATAAAGGTCTTTTCCAACACAAAGATAGACGAGGCGCTGCTTGATGCGGCAAGCCTCACCCACTACTCGGGGAGCGTGCTCCAGCAGCTTTTTGCTGACGTGATATCGGGCAGGGAAACGCTCCTCTACCCCATCGAGAACTTCTCCGCCGAGGACACGGGTATGTGCGGCTGGATAAACAACCGCCGTATCCTTCTCGGCAGCCGCGAGCTGATGGAGTCCCACAACATCGAAGGACTCCCCACCCGCACACAGGAGGGCGAGGTCTCGAATGGGCACGAACCGCTTTACCTCTCCATATCGGGAAATCTTGCGGCGCTGTTCGTCGTGGACATCGTCCCCGACAGGAACATCAGAAAGTGGTCGGAGAAGCTCATCAAGAAGAAGATATGCCTCATCGTGAAGAGCACAGACCACTTCATCACGCAGGATTCGATAGCCTCTTACTACAATATCCCGAAGGATATGATAAGGGTCATCCCGAAGAAGCTTTACGAAGACTTTGACGCCGAAACGAAGCGCACAGTCCGCATGAGCGCCTCAATGGCTTGTACGGGACGCTTCTCCTCGTTCGCACAGCTCATACTCGGCATCAAGATAGTACACTCGTCCGCCACCCTCGGGCTCATCTTCCAGACGGCGTCAATACTGCTCGGACTTGCACTGTGCATGATGCTGATACTGTCGAAGGCATTCGAGTTCGACTACATCTATATGTCGGCGACGGCAATGGTGGTATACAATCTCATAGTGACGGGACTGACATATCTTGCCGTGAACCGCAAGAAGCTGTAAACAGATACATCAAGGGCGCACCATCGTGTGCGCCCGAATCATAACCGCAAAAGGAGCGACATCATGTCCGAGAAATACAGAAACGGCCGACCTGTCCGCAACGAAGACAACGAAAACACGCGCACGACGGTGATACCGCCAGAAGCGCGCCGTCAGTACAACGAGCGGTATAGGCAGCCGCAGGAGCAGCCCTATCAGCAGCCCTACTACCAACAGCAGCCGCAGGAGCAGCCTTATCAGCAGCCCTACTACCAGCAGCAGCCACAGGAGCAGCCCTATCAGCAGCCCTACTACCAGCAGCAGCCGCAGGAGCAGCCTTATCAGCAGCCCTACTATCAGCAGCAGCCGCAGGAGCAGCCTTATCAGCAGCCCTACTACCAACAGCAGCCGCAGGGACAGGCATACAGTCAGCCTGCTCCCCCGCCTCAGAGGCGGCGTCCCGCCCCGAAGCCCCAAAAGGTCAAGAAGAAGAAAAAGCGCAGCGGCACGTTTATCGGCAGGCTCTTCAAGCGGCTTTTCACATTTGTGATGACGATTGTGCTGACGCTTTTCATCATGTACTCATGCACCTCGCTTAGCCTTATACGCAAGCTCGACTACGTCCCCACGCAGGAACGTGAGCGCACCTCGGGAGCACTGTCCCGCAGCTACGTGACGAGCGTGCTCCTCATCGGCACAGACGGCCGTTCACTCGACGAGCGCGGACGCTCCGACACGATGATGCTCGTCTCCGCCAACAGCGCGACGAACAAGGTCTGCACGACGTCCTTCATGCGTGACTGCTACGTCGAGATACCTGGCTACGGCTGGGACAAGCTCAATGCCGCGTACTCCTACGGCGGCCCCGAGCTTCTTATGGACACGATAGAGCACAACTTCGGCGTAAAGATAGACGATTATGTATGCATAAACTTCCTCTCGTTCGCGAGCATAGTTGACTCCGTCGGCGGCATCGACGTCGACCTCTCCGACGCTGAGGCAGAGGAGATAAACACGATACTGCAAGCCGAGGTCAACGAGATAATGGGCGACGAGCGCACGTCAGACCTGCTGAAGAGCGGCGGCAGTAAGGTGCATCTGGTCGGCAAGCAGGCACTCGCATATGCACGCATACGCCACATCGGCAATGCAGACTTCGAGCGCACGGAGCGTCAGCGCCGCGTGGTAGACCTTGTAATGGACAAGCTCAAGACCTTCAACCCGATGATGCTCAAGAACCTCTCAACGAAAGTATTGCCCGATGTGACCACGAATATGGACACCGCGAAGCTGTACATCATGTCACTGCGCGCACCGCTGTGGATGAGGTACGAGCGCTCGCCCATGCAGATACCTGCCGAGGGCACATACTACGGCGAGAGCACCGCGAGCGGAGACGCCCTCATAGTCGATTTCGACCAGAACTTTGAGACTATCAAGAACAACGTATTTGCATCCGAATGACACCGTCCCGCAGGCGTGACACGTCGGAGCAAAAAAATACTAAATATATCAAAAAAATGGTATCAAATTGTTAAATAAACTGCTACAATGAATAAAAACAACACCGCCACGGAGGTAGCGCATATGCTGAAGGAAAAAGGCTTTTACAAGGGAATCAATTTTGGCGGCTGGCTGTCGCAGTGCAGCTACGCCAAGGAGCATCTCGACGGCTTCATAACCGAGGCGGACTTCGCTGCCGTTTCCGAATGGGGCATCGACCACGTCCGCATACCGTTCGACTACAACATACTCGAGCGCGGAAGCGGCGACTATATTGAGGAGGGCTTCGCATATCTCGATTACGCATACGAGATGTGCAGGAAATACGGGCTGAATCTGCTGCTCGACCTCCACAAGACGGCAGGCTTCTCGTTTGACTACTACGGCGAGGACGAAAACGGCTTTTTCGACAGCGAAACGTATCAGGAACGCTTCATGCTGCTCTGGGAGGAGCTTGCGAAGAGGTACGGCAAACACCCTGAAAACATCGCCTTCGAGCTTCTCAATGAGGTGACCGACAAGTCCTACATCGACACATGGAACGCCGTTATCCGACGCTGCATACCAAGGATAAGGAAGTACGCCCCCGACACGCTCATTTTTGTCGGCAGCTACCACAACAATGCCGCAGACACCGTACAATTCCTCGACGCTCCGTTCGACAAGAATGTTGTGTACAATATGCACTGCTACGAGCCCCTCAAATTCACGCATCAGGGAGCTTACTGGACCAACGACATCGTCCCCGAAGAGCGCATCGCATTCGAGGACAGCGGCTGTACACCCGAGTATTTCGAGAAGCTCTTCTCCACAGCCATCGCCAAGGCGAACGAGCACGGCGCCGCCCTCTACTGCGGCGAATACGGGGTTATCGACGTCGTTCCCGCAGATGACGTCATCAAGTGGTACCGCACGATAAACACCGTATTTGAGAAGCACGGCATCGGCAGAGCCGCATGGTCGTACAAGAAAATGGACTTCGGCATTACCGATGAGCGCCTTGACGGAGTCCGCAGCGAGCTGCTCAGACTTATATAAAACAACACTATCGGGAGGGAACCTACACAAAAGGCTCCCTCTGATTTTTTCTCCGTGCGGCTTGCTATTATCAGAATAATATGTTATTATTAATGTGATTGAAAAAACGCGAAGCGCAATTACGGGGGTCTGGGGTGAGGTTCTCACCCCAGCAGGGGGTGGACAGAGGGGGACGGCGTCCCCCTGAAAAGCAGGCAGGCGAGCGTTAGCTATGCACTGCCGACCGTTCCGTACATTTTCGCCTCGGCGCAGACCGACAACATATCATTGATTTTTATTGCCGAAGTATTGACACAAACGGAGGGATAAAATGTTTGCAAATTACCATACACACACATTCCGCTGTCACCACGCCAAGGGCGAGGACAGGGAGTACATCGAGCACGCCATAGCCAACGGCTTCAAGGTGCTCGGATTCGCCGACCACTGCCCGTGGGTATATCCGTATGCGTACATCTCAGACTCGCGCATGGAGCCCCGCGAAGTCGACGGCTATTTCCGCTCACTGACCGACCTGAAGAAGGAGTACGCGCGTGACATCACGATATATATAGGTTTTGAAGCCGAATACATCCCCGAGCTCCTCGAAGCTCAGGACAAGCTGCTCGCGGGCTATCCCGTTGACTACATGATACTGGGTCAGCACTCGGTCGGAGCCGAGCCCTACGCCCCGTACACAGGCATCCCCAACGACAGCGAAGCCGACCTCACAGCATACGTCGACACTGTCATCGAGGGCATGGAAACGGGCAGATACGCCTATCTCGCCCACCCCGACCTCTTCAACTTCACAGGCAGCCCCGCCGTCTACGACAGGGAATTCAGGCGCCTGTGCAGATACCTGAAAGAGCACGGCAGTCCCGTTGAGATAAACCTCTACGGAGTACGCGACGGGAGGAACTACACCTCCGAGCGCTTTCTCGCAATAGCGCGGGAAACGGGCAATACGGCGATAATCGGCTGTGACGCGCACACGCCGACCATGCTCAGCGACAACGGACCGATAGAGAGGTGCCTTGCACTCGCCGAGAAGTTCTCGCTGCCCGTAAAAGAGAAGCTTGACGGCTTGGACGCAGAGCCCGCCGCAGACACAGTATAAAGCCGTCAGCGGACTTTGTGCGGTGTTGTCTAAATTTATATATACTGACGAAATTGCGAAAACCCCTTGCAAAAAAGCGAAAAAAATGGCATAATTAAAGAGTATTGACGCACAAGGGAAGCGGAGCGTACAAGCGTCCCGAAAGCGGAATAAGGAGGAAACCTATGGCAAACCAACTTTGTATCGTGCTGGATTTCGGCGGACAGTACAACCAGCTCATCGCGCGCAGAGTGCGCGAGTGCGGCGTATACTGCGAGATACTCAGCTACACGACTCCCATTGAAAAGATAAGAGAGCTCGCTCCCGACGGAATAATATTCACGGGCGGCCCCAACAGCGTATACGACGAGACCTCGCCCCACATATCGGCAGAGATATTCAGCCTCGGCATACCGATACTCGGTATCTGCTACGGCTGCCAGCTCATGGCATACACGCTCGGCGGCACGGTCGAGAGCTGCGAGAAGAGCGAATACGGCAAGATAGAGATACAGCAGACAGGCGGAGCGCTCTTTGGCGGAGTCCCCGAGAAGAGCGTAGTATGGATGAGCCACACCGACTTCGTCAGCAAGCTCCCCGAGGGCTTCACCGTGAAGGCGACATCGGCGGACTGCCCCTGTGCAGCGTTTGAATGTCCCGAGAAGAAGCTCTACGCGGTACAGTTCCACCCCGAGGTAACACACAGCGAATACGGCAAGGAGATACTCCACAACTTCCTCTACGAGGTCTGCGGCTTCACGGGCGACTGGGTAATGGACGACTTCATCGAGTCCACCGTGGCGAAGCTCCGCGAGCAGATAGGCGACAAGAAGGTCATTCTCGGACTTTCGGGCGGAGTTGACTCCTCCGTGGCAGCAGGACTTCTCTCCCGCGCAGTCGGCAAACAGCTCACCTGCGTATTCGTCGACCAGGGGCTTATGAGAAAAGACGAGGGCGATTTTGTCGAGGAGACCTTCACCCGCCTCTTTGATATGAACTTTGTCCGTGTCAACTGCAAGGAGCAGTTTCTCACGGCACTAAAGGGCGTTACCGACCCCGAGCAGAAGCGCAAGATAATCGGTACCGAGTTCTACAACGTGTTCTGGAGCAAGATACGCGAGCAGGGAGCCGACGGCTTCTTTGCACAGGGCACTATCTACCCCGACCGCATAGAATCGGGCAAGGGCAACAAGGCAGGACAGGGCAGCACCGCTGTCATCAAGACTCACCACAACATGGTAAAAATGCCCGATGACATCAAGTTCGCAGGCACGATAGAGCCTCTTGCGGACCTCTTCAAGGACGAGGTACGCGCAGTAGGCGAAAAGCTTGGTATCCCGCACGAGCTGGTGTGGAGACAGCCATTCCCGGGACCGGGACTCGGCGTCCGCATACTCGGCGAGATAACAGCGGAAAAGATAAAGGTATTGCAGGAGGCAGACGCCGTATTCCGCGACGAGATAGCCAAGAGCGGGATAGAGAGCGAGCTCAAGCAGTTCTTCGCAGTGCTGCCCGACGTCCGCACAGTCGGAGTTATGGGCGACCACCGCACATACGACCACCTCATCGCTATCCGTGCCGTAACGACGGACGACTTCATGACGGCAGACTGGGCGCGTATCCCGTATGACGTTCTTGCCCGCGTGTCGAACCGCATCTGCAATGAGGTAGAGCACGTAAACCGCGTAGTCTACGATATAACCTCCAAGCCCCCCGGAACCGTGGAATGGCTCTGATGAAACAGTTATCCCCGTCTGTATTCAGACGGGGATTTTCATTTATTTACAGCCTTGTTGTTTGTTCTGCCTAGGATATAATCTGTCGAGACCTTGTAAAAATCTGCGAGAATAAGAAGATGTTCCACAGGAATCGTCTGGAAGCCGCGTTCATAGCGTGAATAGACTGTCTGACTGGTGTGGAGGAGCTCGGCGACCTGTGTCTGATTCATATCCATATCTTCGCGCAGGTCTCTCAGCCTTTGAAAGTACACAAATATCATCTCCGTGATTTGTAAAGTCTGCCGATTTCAGCTTTAGAACCTATCGGTACTATTGACTTTATCATATTCTGATGATATAATGTGTATGTTAGTACTAAAAGGTACTAACAATTATATCCAACTTGCAGAAGGAGTGATTGTATGAAAAAGAATAACTCTAAAATAATCATCATTATTGCTGTCATCGCCTGCGTTCTTTGTATGGGCTGTTGCTGTTGTTCATCTGTAATTATACTCGGTGAAGACAGCCAGACCAAAGAAATGCCTGAGACATCAGCTACATCTGCGGCAGAAGACACGGAAAAAACAACGGAATCATCAAAAGAAACCATTTCTGAAACGACCACTCAAAGCGCTGCAACAACAAACAGTGGAAATGAGACTACCGTCCCTGAAACAACAACTATTGCGACAACTGTTGCGACCGAACCACCGACTACTGCAAAACCCGAACCAACCGCTACACTTGGTGAACGTAACGCGTTAAACGCCGCGAAGAATTATCTTACACTTATGGCTTTTTCGTATAATGGACTTTATAATCAACTTATATTTGAGGGCTATTCGGAATCAGAAGCAAAATACGGTGTTGATAACTGCGGTGCTGATTGGAATGAACAAGCAGCCAAATCAGCTAAGAATTACCTTAGTACCTTTAGCTTTTCGCGTCAAGAACTAATAAACCAATTATTGTTTGAAGGTTATTCAGAAAGCGAAGCCGAATACGGTGTAACACAAGCAGGGTATTAACAGCAAAAAAGCCGACCCAAAGACGGGTACTAATAAAGAAGTTTTAATTTTTCGAAGATAAGGTTGCGTAACCTGGGCGGTTACGCAGCCTTTCTCTTTTTGTCATACTTCATGCTGTCAGCAACAGCAGTCGCTACGGCAACATTGAAGCGATAGTGAATTTCGATCTCCTGTGTGCGATGCCCGCTGCTCTTCTCAGGAGCGTGAACGACGATCTTCTCGATCAGCTCATGCATGATCTCAGGTGTCAGCTCCGTGATACGCTCATACTTCTGCACCACCTGAATAAAAGAGGTCACATCGGCTGACTTCTGTTCGGCAGTATCAATGTAAGCGGTCAGCTCAGCTACGGTTGCCCTGAGCTTTTTCTGCTCGTCCTCATATCCTGCCGACATCACTGAAAAACGCTCATCGGAAATCTTACCTGATACGTTATCCTCATAGAGTCTTGTGAACAGTCTGTCCAGTTCAGCGATGCGCTTATCTGCTTCTTTCAGCTTTTTCTTCGTCTTCGCAAGTTCCGAGGACTGCTTCTGAACGGAATTGTCCATAGCCATCTGCACAAACTCGTCCTCATTATCCTTGACAAAGGCAACCATCTTATTTAGTTCACCGAGTATGATCTCTTTCAGCACTATTGTCCTGATGAAGTGAATTGTACAGCCGTTCTTGTCTTTTGCATAGGTGCCACATTTCAGATGCTCTTGGTCGGCAGTCATGGTTGTCGCTCGGCACAGATACAACTTCTTTCCACAGTCGGCACAGTAACAGATGCCTGAAAACGGATTGACTTCCTCGTGCTTTGTCGGACGGCGTTTGTTCTTGCGAAGCTCCTGAACCAAGTCAAACTCCTGCTGAGTGATAATGGCTTCATGGGTATTCTCAAAGATCAGCCAATCCTCTTTCGGGTTATCCACACGCTTCTTGTTTTTGTAGGACTTCACATGAGTGCGGAAATTCACAGTGCGACCTGCATATTCGGGCTTTTCAAGAATACCTGAGATTGTTTCCATACCCCAGCGGCTGAGATTGGCATTCTTGTGACCGTTATCCCTGCCCTGCGACAAAGCATAAGCCGTCGGCGTAGGGATACCTTCTTCCGTCAAGATGCGAGCGATCTGCGCCGGACCGTATCCGTCAATGCAAAGATGAAAAATCTTGCGAACAACTTCGGCGGCTTCATCGTCGATCACCCAAAGGTTCTTGTCAGTTTCCGAATGTTTGTAGCCGTAGATCGGATTGGAAAGGTGTTTGCCCGACTGCCCCTTGGCCTTGAAAACGGCTCTGATCTTCTTACTCGTATCACGGGCGTACCAGTCATTAAAAATGTTCTTGAAAGCCATCAGCTCATTTTCTGACTTGAACGTATCCACGCCGTCATTTATCGCAATGTAGCGAACGTCATAATCTGGGAATACCATTTCGATCAGTTCACCCGTTTTGAGATAATCACGACCGAGACGGCTCAAATCTTTGGTGATGACCGTTCCTACTTTGCCGTCCTCAATGTCAGCCATCATCGCTTTGAAGCCCTCACGCTCCCACGTTGTTCCACTTACTCCATCATCAACATAGTAAACGGTGTTGCAGAAGCCATTGTCCTCTGCATACTTCTTGAGGATAGCCTTCTGATTGGTGATGCTGTTGCTCTCACCCTGTAACATATCGTCCTGCGAAAGACGACAATATAATGCTGTGATCTTGTCTGTCATAATTTACCTCTCTTTCCGACAGATACAGCAAGCTATGTTATCATTATAGCGCACACCGAAAATAAATACAATGCGCCATTATTCCAAAGTTACACAGCCTGCTTCTCGGGTTCTTGTCCGGATTCACCGGGGAGTTTTTCGCTCTCTCGGATGATCAGCCGTTTCATGATTTCTGAAAGGCTCTCCTTTGAAGCAGGGTTGAACACGGTGGTCACAGTGTAAAGGGTATGCCCGATCTTGTACTCGGTCATTGGATTAAAAGTAGTTTCTGCCTTCTCTCTATCTACGGCAGTTGTGTTATTATTCATAGCTTGTACTCCTTAGCTTCTCTTTTTCTATGCTTTTAGAGCGAGGGATCGCTTTCTCTATCTGCCCCTCTTTCTGTTTTTGACATAGCTGTGCGGAACGGCAGGTGCCGTCCCATTGCATAGCTATTTTTATTATCATATAGTTTTAATCCTCGTATGGATTCGCTTTATCCGTAAAGCTCATTTGTTGTCCGAAGTCAGCGGGAAGATCGGCGGTATCGGTTTTCTCATTTTCAGCATTTCCGCCGCCGACCAGTTTCAGAAGATCTTCATCGGAAAGACCGCTTGCTCTCAGTTTCTCCAGAAGCAGATGCTCCGAGGTGATGATCTCATCAAGCTCACGGGGCTTGCAGTTGTACTCCTCCGCCATCGCCAGACGAGAAACTTCTTTCAGCTTGTCCTCCAGCGTTTTCTTTTTCGCAGTATCGCTTGCGATACGCTTTTCCAAACCTTTGATCTTCTCAATGAGCTGATCTCTCTTTTCTGTATAGATGCCCATAGAAAAATCACAACCTTTCATTTTTTGTTCTCAGCAGGCAGAGCCGAGTGACCGAAGCTCAACTGCCATGATCCAATTATAGCGCGCTCTACATTTGAAATACAAGCCGCATTGCGCACAAACTTTTGTTCATACTTTGTCAACAAATATCCGGGGAATTTTGCGATTCAAAAAACTGAAAGTACGCTATTTCGCCGTTTACGCTATCTGGGCATTTTGACGAAGCGATTTTGAACGAACATAAAAAATCTGAAATTTATTATTGACGTGATCGGGAAAGTGCGCTATATTGGTAATGGGGAGCGACGATATAGAAAAAGTCGCACAGCTCCAATTCTCTGAATCGAGAAAAAAAGACCGAGCTGAAATGCTCGGAAATGACATTCGCCCCACAGGGACGAAACTCTACCAGCAAGCACGGTGAAGTGTGGGCGCAAAATGCGGCTACACACACTTCACAAGGCTTGGCAGAGGGCGCTGCCCCTACGACCCCGAATTGAGAAGAATAAAAAAGGAGAACAAGAGAAATGAAAGATGAAAAGAAGCGTACACTGTACCTGAAAGTCCGTGTCAGCCCCGAAGAAATGGCGGCTATCAAGAAGAAGTTTGCTAACAGCGGTATGAAGAGTCTCAGTGGATTTGTTCGTGCGATGATTTTTGAGGGATACATCGCTCAGGTCAACGAAAACGAGCTGAAAGAACTCACCCGCATCGCCAATAACGTTGCCAACAATATCAATCAGATCGCCCGTCGTGCAAACGTCACGAACAAAGTTTACAAGGAAGATATTGAGGAGATCAAGGAGCTTGGCGATAATCTCTGGCGTCCGCTGATGTTTCTGCAAACAAAGGTGGCTCAGCTAAAGCATTGAGCAGAATATTAAAATCGCCGTCAGTGGAAACCCTGACGGCGATGAAATACGATATGTGCGCTATGTACCGGACTGGCTTTTGAAATTGCTGCGCCTTTCACAATAATGGTTACAATTATTCCGATATGCTGGACTCTGGTGCTATTATGGTATATACTGTATCTACAATATTGATTTGGAGGTACACAGCTATGTTGAAAACACCAGAATTGGCAATGCCGAAATCGAACACGGTCATTACAGTATGCAATGGCAGACGTGAGGTCTGGACGGACTGCGAAGAAGCTAAGGCGTATTTCCTTGAACTTATGATGTCCACCGATGGCGAGGAGCATGAACGTGCGGAGTGCGTATACATTCAGCTCCTGCACGGGCTGGAGGAATGTTCGGATGAGGATGAATAAGCAAAAGGGCGAGCTATCAAAATGGTAGCTCGCCTTTATTCGCAATTATTTGATCATTCGTGTGTGAACAGTTGTTGCTTTGGTTATATTTTCCAATCTAACTTCCTCAACTTGAGTAATCTTAAAGAATTCAGTATAAGGATCTAAAATTGGTAGTTCATATGGATAGTGTGGATCATTAAATGGGTATGGATATAAACCTGGAACCTCTTTGGGATCTGGACCATAAAAGAAAGCGTAATTCTTTCCGTTAGCTACACTACTTTGATAACATATTCCATCGAGACCAATGCTTCTAATATATTCAGAGATTATTTGAGTTGCAACATATTCGTAGGAACGATCTTGATTATCACTGATTGGTTGAGACAGCTCCTTAACAAAGCTCTTTAAAAAGCGAGTCATGAAACGCTCTTCATGACAATAATCTTCGCTAAATATACTGCCACAATCATAATAATCATTATCTTTAGTAAAATCAATTACTTGCAATTCTTGAGTTGATTCAAATTCAGCAACAATCGCAGTACAATCGGACAACCGACACTCTGAAAATGTTGTATCTTTATCAGTTGCTAAATATAAATATGAGATGCCCGCTGGGCTCATTCTATTAGTTTGTGCGAATTTTGGAGGTGCTGGTCCCATATCCTTATACGGCTGAATATTAGATAAGTCATTTAATGTATTATCCTGTTTGCGTGCTCTGCATAACTTGGTTCCAACAGGTAGATCGTCGGCAAATCCCCATAGAATGCTTTTAAATCTCTCTAAGAAGTCAGAGTAGTCTCCATATCCATCAATTGCAAAAAACCTATTATAATGCTTGGCGATATGCTTAAACATCAACCAATCTTGATACACAGGCAGTATTTCCTCACCATATAAATCATCACGAATGACAAATTGAGGCTCATCTATCTCTCCCCATATATCATATTCACCGTCTTTTACGTTTTCATATGAATTGACATCTTCAAATAAGGATTCTAACAATCCGTTTTTCATTGCAATATCTGTAAAGATCGCTTCATCATCGCATAAAATCTCTCTTATTGATATAGGCTCAGATGAATTTCCTTTATAATCAATATAGCCGTCTTCTTCATCATCCCACATTGCTCCTGTTCCATCATCTATATATTCGTATGCTTTCATTAAACACTCTCTGATATGCTCGCCCATTTGAGATACAGGATACAGCTTAACATTTTCTGATTTACAGTAATCGCACACTCCAATTTGGTCATAATTCTGCATAATATGATTTTGCAAATGTAAATTGGAAAAACAATTTGTGCAGCAATGCTTTGGTTGCAATACAATCATCTCCTCTATCCTATACATAGTGATAATAGATTTCTACTTTTTTAACAGCCTATTGATATGATTCAGTATCATCAACTGATCCCCGTCATCAAGCTGCTTCATACCCTCAACAGCCTTCCGTATCAGCTCAGGATTTGAAATGCTGTCATCGAAGAACTCAGCAGGTGTGATGCCAAAGTAGTCGCATATCGCAAATAGCTCCGAAAGCGGCGGCAGGGACTTTCCCGATGAGATGTTGTAGATATATCCACGGCTATGACCGAGATCATAGCTCATCTGGTACTCTGATACACCCTTTTGCAGCCGGAGCTGAGTTATCCTGTTCCTTACAAAATCGTCTGTCATAGCTAAATCACCTCTTACTACTATAATACAGCAAAAGAAATCAGCTATACTCAAAGGAAATATGTTGTTTTATCTTGAATAATCTTCTAATATATGTTATAATCAAGATATATTAGATTATTCTTGCGATGGTATCATTAGTAATACGAACAACAACATTTTTAGGTATAAGCTATGGACATATACACAGTCAGTTTCTTTGGGCATCGTGAAGTAGAAAGGGCGGCAGAGATCGAAAGTAAGCTGGACCAACTCTTGCATGATCTCATCACCCAAAAACAGTATGTAGAATTTCTGATCGGTCGGGACGGGGAATTTGACCTGCTGGCAGCATCGGCAATCAGACGAGCTGTCAAGCAGTACGGCTACGGCAACACGTTGCTGATCCTTGTGCTGCCGTATATGAAAGCCGAATACCGTGACAACGAGCAGAGCTATCTCAGTTACTATGATGAGGTGGAGATCTGTGCCGAATCATCTGAAGCACACTATAAATCTGCAATACAAGTCCGTAACAGGTACATGGTTGCTCGTTCTGACCTGGTCGTGTGCTGTATTCAACATAAGAGCGGCGGAGCGTATAAAACGATGCAGTATGCCGAGAAGCATAGAAAAAAGGTTAGGAACTTGGCTGATATGCAACTTTGATTCCAGCAGGATTGAAGTTGAGGATCAATCTTTGGAATTCATTTTTATATTGTTTAAACATAGCGAAATGTATTGCTTTTTTACTAAATTTGTGGTATAATACATTATAAAAATTTGTAAATTGTTACGTTTGCAGATTATGAATTGCGATACTAAACTTATGTATTCAGGGGGTAAATATGGAGAACGCATATAAGATGAGGATCACTTGTAATCCCTATACCAAAGAAATTGTCTACGAATGCTGTGAAAACGACAGTTTTGTCAATATCAGCGAGCTTTCCGCTGAATACAGCTCAGAACTGATAAATGATAAATTTACAAAAACATCATTCCAGAATCGTGCATATGAGATCGTCGAGCTTCTAAACAAGCATTTTAACCCCGGCAACAAAGGACTTCATATTGATTTCATAGGAAATAAGGACGATTATGATGCTTTAGAAAGTGTCATATCTACATATTTCGCTGATTGTAATATTGTAAGCGAAAAGAATCAGCAGTATTTCAATGAAGCTCCCTATGTAATGCAGCAGATTGAAACTCGCTTTGATGATGTTATTTCCACTCTTGAAGATAGTGAGTATATCAAAGACGAGATCGCTGCTGAGATAAGCAAGTACAGAGATACCATAGATGAATCTATCGCTATCTGCGTTACAGGTCTTTGCAGTGCTGGCAAATCGGCGTTTATCAACAGCCTTATTGGTTATGAGATACTGCCCAGTTCGTCTGATCCGACAACAGCAAAGATGTTCAAAATCACTTGCAGTGATACGTATTCCATATCATTTGAAGCATATGGGCAGACTGTAACAGTATCTTTCAGCAATGATATGTATACTATTTCCGATAACTGTCCGTCTGAAGTCAATGCAGAAATCGGAGCTGTTTTCACCGATCAGAAGGCAGATAACGAAGTAAAGAATATGCATCGTTTCCTTGACTGGCTGAACAAGGGAAAACTGCTTATGGAAATTGGCAGGATAGATATAAGTGTACCTTTCAGACAGGTGACTTACTTCGATAGTCACTATCAGTTTGTTATCTATGACACTCCAGGTTCAAATTCCGATAGTAACAAGAAGCATTTTGATATTCTCAGGGAGTCTCTCAGTAAGCAGACCAATGCCCTGCTCATTCTTCTGACTACTCCTGATACAATGGATTATACCGATAACAATAATCTGCTTGACCTCATTCAGGAGACAGGCGAATCCTTAGATACATCAAATGCGATCATTGTTGTAAATAAGGGAGATATACTTACACCAAGTTCATTGTCTGAAAAACGTGAACGCTATCAGAGCTTAAAGATTACCAAATGGAAGTCTACGAGGATATTCTTCCTTTCGTCTGTAATTGCACTTGCAAGTAAAAAGGACGATCCCGATGATAAATCATCATGGATAGATGAAGATGCTTTTGACGCTTATGATGACAGGTGCCGTAAATTCGCCCGTGGCGATAAGGTGCTGTACAAATATAATATCATTGACAAGAGTAAAGAAGTCGCTCCAGTAGTTGAAGAAGGTGTTGTATCAGATACCACTCTTTTCATCAACAGCGGTCTTGCAAGTATCGAGCATGAAATATCGGATTATGCTCTCAGATATGCACTTTGTAACAAATGCAGCCGTGCCACTGAATATCTGCAAAGGGCAATACAGCTTTGTGAAGACAACGTCCGTGAAATAGAGCGCCAGCGTGATGAAGAACTTACGTCTACACAAACTCTTTTTGATGAAAAGCAGCGTAATCTTGCTGAATCTCTTGACAGCAAGCAGAGTATGACAGCGAGCAGTAAATCGGTAGAGTTCAGACAGAGCATTGGACAAAGTTTCGATGGCTTTAAGGCTCAGAATGGTCTTGTATATAAAAACTTCCTGCAAATCCGCAAGCTCAGCATTTATTCAGAGTTTGAGCAGGAATGGAAGAATATTTCCGCATTGAAAGAACAACAGGGCTTCGATATGGATGAAGCACTTCGCAGAATGGAGAGCAAGGTTAGATACAGATATAATGCACTTCTTAACGCATTTTCTTCTATCGCCAACGCTCTTATCGGATCATTCTGGGAAAATGCTACCGAGACATTCAAGGCTGATTGTAAGGGGATTATTACCGACAGTGATGTTCTTAATGATGAGCAGAAGGCTATTATGAACTCTATATTGCTTAACATGGAGAACATGACAAGAGCTGTTGTTGAATTCGATCTGCGCTCTATCCACGCTGTAAGGCGCACATTCTTCGGCAAGGATAAATATGATAACGGAACTTGCTGTAAAAATCTTGTTCAGACGCTTGATGATGTTGTTATGCAGGAAATCGAGCGTGTAAGCAGTAATAACAGCAGATATTTTGAAGAATGGAGCAAAGCGCTTGTTGCAAGCATCAAGACAAAGCTCTGTACATTCAATACCGATCTTCATGATTGGGAAGTAAAGATCGGAGAGCTTAACCAGATCATCGAAGAAAAGAAAAAGCATCTTAAATTACTTGAAGATACGAAAGACTATGTTTGCCGTCTGTTAGAAATACAGGCAGAGTAAGCGGTTAATAGAAATGGGGGTACACTATGGCTATATTGGCAACTATCAAAAGCGGAGCAGGTAAAATAGCAGGAAAAGTCGCAAACAAAGGCGGTAATATTGTCGCAAAGGCTTCGGGACTAAGCTCTGCACAGCTTGAAAAGATAGAGGAAAAGCGTAATGCTTATCTCATGGAAAAGCCTGAGACCGATCCCGAAAGCATCGAAAGACTGTTAGGCTCGTATGCCATTGAAGCCTATGAAGCGTATCTCCCTCAGCTTTCAGAGCTTTACAAACCGATGTTTATCGGTGAAGCTGATGATGAGAGAAGTCTTGATAACCGTATCCGCTATTTTGAGGTGACAAAGTGGGTCACTGATCCGACTGAGGATAATCTTGATAAGCTCACGAATATGTATCATGTTCTTTCAGAGGAAAACTGCAATATCGCACTCATCTTCAATCGCCGAGTTAGCGGTACTACGGTTTTTTTCGCAGTTGTCAACAATAGCGAAAAGGATACTCCTCATATCGCTGATATGTTCGGAAAGCGACTTGAATCGTCCTTGTTGGGTAACTTTCCCGGCGCAGAGATCAAGAAGTTGCCACATGACAAGCTGAATGCAGGCGTTATTCCTGTTTTAAAGGACATAAAAAAGTCCTCAGTTGCTATCGTGTCCAATATAGCGTCCGAGAAGTCAGAAAAGTTTATAAGTCAAAGTATGGAAAAGCTCATTGACGGTATTGTTCCGAGCAGTGAACTTGAAGAATATACTATTGTTCTTCTTGCAACACCCGTAAAAGAGCAGCTTGAAAGGAAAAATGCTCTCAGCGAGCTGTATTCAAAGTTAGCGCCATTCTCAACGTGGTCAACTACATTCACGCTTTCAGAGACCACAGCAGTAGGTTCATCGGCAACATTCGGAGCAAATCTCGGCGGTTCAGCAGGCAGACAGATAGGAGATACTACTACCGCTGGTACAAATAGTTCAAGAGGCACGACTGCCAGCGATAGTACAGCACATACGGATTCATCTACTGATAGCACAACAGACGGTACGAACAGCAGTACCTCGTCTGGTACAAGTGATACCACTAATCAGTCGACAAGTCAAGGAACAAGTACTAATACCAGTACAGCCAACATGACAGGAGAGAATACTTCTGTTACCGATACTGATTCAGCAACAGGGAATGTAACCATTACTCCTTTTGGTATCGGTGCATCGGGAAGTACGAGCAATAGCACTGCAAATCAAACAGGTACAAGCAGTAGCACTACCAATACGACTGGTTCAGGTACATCGACTACCAATACCAGTGGATCAGGTCATACGATAACCCAAACCGCAACACAGGGACTGTCTCACGCTGAAACCGCAGCGAAAGGTCTTGCTGATACGGTCACAAAGGGCAAGTCTATTACCGATACGATAGGCAGAATGGCTTCAACAGCCCATAGCGTTGCTACAAATATAGGAATGAACTTCGGCGTTAACTTCTCCCGTTCTTCTAATGTTACGGTTCTTATGGGCAAAAATGATGCCCTCACTCAAAATTTCATAAACTATGATGTTAAGAATACACTTGAGCTTATTGAGAAGCAGATAAAGCGTGTGGAACAGAGTACGGCACTCGGTATGTGGGATTTCTCTGCCTACTTTATGTCTGAAAGTCCTATAATCGCCAATAATACTGCTCATATGTATCTTGCCTTAACACAAGGCGAGAATTCGTATTTATCACAGTCTGCCGTAAATCTTTGGGAGTACCGTGAGGAACGGAAAGACGATATAGCCAACATCATGGATTTTATCAGGAGATTACAGCATCCCGAATTTGAGCTTGATATTACTCCAGATGATCCATCATTCGATCAGGATTGGCTTATGTATCCGCCTCATGTTAATGCAACAGTATCACTTACAGGCAGAGAGCTTGCTTATTCGCTTAATCTGCCGAAAAAATCTGTCAGCGGTCTGCCTGTTCTTGAAAGCGTTGCATTTGGCAGAGAAGTTCAGAAGTTTACACCGCCAAGTGAGAAAACTCCCAAAACTCTTATCGCAGGCAATGTATATCATATGCGTAAAGAGGATAAGAATATCCGTGTCAAGCTCGATATGGACAGCCTTTGCGCTCATACATTCATAACAGGCTCAACAGGAACAGGTAAGTCAAATTTCATTTATAATCTGCTTGAACAGATATATGAGGAGGATAAGCATTTTCTTGTTATCGAGCCTGCAAAGGGCGAATACAAAAATGTTCTCGGCGGATTTGATGATGTCAGCGTATACGGAACAAATCCTATGTATACCGAACTTCTGCACATAAATCCATTTTCGTTTCCGAAGCATATCAATGTTCTGGAGCATATTGACCGTCTTGTGGAAATCTTCAACGCCTGCTGGCCAATGTATGCAGCTATGCCTGCTGTGCTGAAAGATGCTATAGAGAGAGTATACAAGGATAAAGGCTGGATATTCTCAAATCCTTCGTATTATAGTGACGATTTCCCGACATTCGCTGATTTGATAAAGGTGTTACCTGATATTATGAACGAGTCGCTGTATTCCGCTGATACCAAGAGCGACTATTCGGGAGCTTTGATAACAAGAGTAAAATCCCTGACGAACGGTATCAACGGTGAGATATTCTGCTCTACTAAGGAGATAAGCAACGAAGCTCTCTTTGACAGGAATGTCATTGTTGATATAAGCAGAGTCGGTTCTGTTGAGACCAAATCGCTTATTATGGGTATTCTTATCATGAAGTTGCAGGAATACCGTATGCAGCCCGATAAGATGAATGAAAGCTTACAGCATATTACTGTATTGGAGGAAGCTCACAATCTCCTCAGACGAACTTCCTTTGCTCAGGCACAGGAATCATCGAATTTACAGGGCAAGTCTGTTGAAATGCTCACAAATGCGATTGCAGAGATGCGTACATACGGTGAAGGCTTTATCATTGCAGACCAAGCTCCCGATATGCTTGATGAGGCAGTTATCCGCAACACAAATACCAAGATCATTTTCCGTTTGCCTGACGAACACGATTGCGAGCTCGTCGGAAAATCAATAGCACTATCTGATGTTCAGATCAAGGAACTTGCGAAACTGCCTGCATTTGTTGCGGTAATTCATCAGAATGACTGGATTGAAGCGGTATTATGCAAGTCTGAAAAGTATGACAAGGAACGTAAATACTCTTTCAGTAAGAAAGAGAACAATTTGTCTGCTTACCGTCTGATGCTTAATATTTACGGCGTATCCGAGAAAATCACGCTATCTGATGAAGAAAAAACAGAAGTGCTTGATTGGATAAACAGGCTTGAAAACGGCGATAACACAAAGTGTATCCTCCGTAAAGGACTTTCAGATGAATCGCTTACCGAGGAAGAAAAGCTAATTGTTGCTTATAATGTATTCGGCGGACATAGAACCGCAATGCTTCTCAGAAACGCTGAAAACAACGAAGTTGGTCTCATCCGTGTACGTCGTTCTATTGGAAGTGTATTCTCGCTTGACAGCGATGATAAGCTGATAGATACAGTTCAGCAGTATATCTGCATTGCTATTAACCGTGAGGAAACTTGTGCGGATATTGCTCGCAGATACCAATATTTCGGAATGAATGGGGGTATCATGTAATGATGAACATGAAAGATGTATCATCTGATGTTAATCCTGCAAAGGTTTCAGAAATCAAGCCAGTTGAAGTTCCGAAAGAGATAGGCGAAAATAAGAACAGTTATACCGATGCTCCAAAAGAAATCGGCGAGAACTCTGCTAAGGCACAGGATATACCACAAGAAATCGGAGAAAATAACAATTTACAGCCTAATACTGTTTATGAAGTTGACGGCGCAAAACACTATACCGATGATAACGGCGAAGTATATCGTGTCGATAATGATTTTGTAGCAGATAATGCTTATGAAATCAATGGTTATAAGTATGAAACGGATGATCAGGGGCGAATAGTTTCTGCTGAGGGCAAACTCCAAGTCAAAGATCATGATAGTTATCGTAAGATTAAAGATACGAAATCTGAAATTGGAAAAGGCGATGAGAAAGAGACAGATGATAGAGGACATATTATCGGAGATCAGTTTAACGGGTCTAATGGTATGGAAAACATCGTCGCTCAAGATTCGGCATTAAATCAGCGTGAATACAAGGATTTAGAGAATCAGCTGGCAAAAGAAGTGAACAATGGGAAAGATGTACATATGCGAGTTGATCTTAACTACCCTGGGGATTCATATCGTCCTGGCAGCTTTTTAGTAAGCTATTCTATTAACGGAGAAGAATTTGTCAAGGTATTCTCCAATGATCCAAGAGGTGAAGTGAAATGAAAGAGATTCCATATCAGAGCATATTCAATACATTGCAGGAGGTATTGCCCGATGATTGGCATAAGGTATTGTTCTACGCCAATTACGGTGAGAGCAGTTACAGTATGAAATACTTTGTTGACTCAGGCGATGGATTATATACTGACTGCTTCAAACTCAAAGATATTCCTAAGCGTGATATTATAAAAGCCTTTGCTGTTATCGACAGTCAGATAATGCCTATTCGTAAGGAATTGAGCAAGAAGGATACTTGGTCGGTTATGACACTTGTCGTTGACGATGAAGGCAATTTCAAGGCTGATTATGAGTATGATGATATTTCAGAAGACACTATTGGATATTATCAGCGTTGGAAGGAGAAGTATATAAATTAAGGAATTGGCCAATAAAACGTTTAAGGGAGGTGTATTATGAATAAACAAACTGTAATGAAGCTAATTAACAAGGGCGAATCATCAACCGTAGAATTAAAAACAGGTAAATGCAAAGATTTCGCTAATATATTTCGTGTTATGTGTGCCTTTGCTAATACCAAAGGCGGACATCTATTAATGGGTGTTTCTGAAAATGGGGAAATAGTAGGTTGTGAATCACATTATATAAGTTCAATTAAATCAAGAATTCAAAGGGAAAACGAACATCCGAATGCCATTGTACCTAAAATTACACTCCAAATTGAGATAATAGACATTGATTCTAAATCAATTCTTTGCATTTCAGTTGATAAAAGCAATCAAACTCATACATAGGCGCGTTGTAAAATGAACGTGCAGCCCTAAGAAAAAAGAATAGCCCACAGCAAAGATCCATGGTATAATAAAAGTGCAAGCAATATCATACCGAAAGGATCAAGCTATGGACTTCACTCATTATACCACAGAAACAAGAAAAGGTCAACACCTGAACTTTGAAGAGCGTATGACGATCGAATTACGGCTGAAGGATGGCTGGAACATCAATCAGATCTCCAAGACTCTGAACCGCTCCTATAATGCGATCAAGAAGGAGATCGCACGCGGCACAGTGCTGCTGTATCACGGAAAAGTCAAGCGTTACAAGGCGCGTGCCGGACAGGCAGCTTATGAGCTGAATCGTCAGAAATGCGTAAAAACAACCAAGCTGCTTGCGTGTATGCGTTTCATTCGCTATGTGGAGAAGCACTTTGAAGAGGACGGCTGGTCGCTGGATGCCTGCGCGGGCCATGCACAGATCAGCGGCGAATTCAGTCCCGAGGAGATCGTCTGCACCAAAACACTGTACAACTATGTGGACGCTGGTTTCATGCACATCAAGAACATCGACTTGCCGGAAAAGGTCAGCCGAAAGCTCAAACATAAGCTCATTCGTCAAAACAGCCGCAAGCTTGGCGACAGCATCGAGGATCGCCCCGCAAGCATCGAAGCTCGCGAAGAATTCGGGCATTGGGAGTTCGATTCCGTGCTGGGTCGGAAAGGTGAAGATGAGCCTGTCGTTGTGACAATGGTGGAACGAAAGACACGCTGCTGCATCTGGCTTCGTGTTCAAAACCATACGGCGGATGCATTGATGGAGGCTGTGCGTGCCGAATTTGAGTCATATAAAGGCTGTCTGAGCAGCGTATTCAAAAGCATTACAGCCGACAACGGATCAGAGTTCGCGCGGTTGAGTGAGCTGAAAAAGAGCGGTATTGCGGTGTATTTCACACACCCGTATTCGTCTTTTGAGAAGGGCACGAATGAATGTCATAACCGGATGCTGAGGCGGTTTGTACCGAAGGGCAAGAGCATTTCCGACTATTCTCAGGAGGACATTGCCTATTTCGCTGACATCATCAATGGACTGCCGCGAAAACGCCTTGGATATCGTACACCGGAGACGTTGTTCGAGCAAGAGCTCGACCGCATATGCGAGCTGAACCAAGCCGTCTGACAGGCGCCGCAGCATAGCTTTTCCGTTCGGGCTGCGCCCTCTCTCCAAAGCTATGCTGCACTTTGAAACCCTCTTGCGCTCGTTATACTCTTGGATTGTAAATTTTCTGTGAAATGCTGCACGTTGCTATTGCAATTTAGGAAACTCATACATATAAAGGAATAGCACTTTATCGAATTAACGATATGGTAGTTAGCCGAGAAGCTGCTACTGCCTACAAAAAGATCAATAGAAGTGGTGTCTATAATTTTTTAATGCATGATGACAGTTCGCAAATTAGTAGTTATCAAGCAGCATTTAGAATCTTAGAACCATTTAAAGAATGGGTTGAAATGCACAAGGGATGGCAAATGATCCAAGAATTTCCAAGTGCTTCGAGAGAAAAAGATATACAACGCTTAATTGATTTAAAAGGCAGAGATTACTGCATCAATAATAATATTGATATGTCATTTGAAGCTAATGAAGGACCTGGGGCTTTAGACTTAAAACTAAGCCGTGGGAATGATAAGACAGTAATAGAAATAAAGCTCTCTACAAATGATCAATATCTGCATGGATTTGAAGTTCAAATTGAAGAATATGCAAAAGCTGAAAACACCCGAAATAGAATCTATGTATATATTCAACTTGGCAATCCAATAAGAACAAAAAGAATAAAAGAACTATATGCCAATAAGATGGCTGCAGGAGATGACCCACCTTTTCTTTTTGTAATAGACTCACAGCCAAGACAATCTGCAAGTAAAAAATAAACTATTTATATATTAAAAAACAGACAGAGCCGATTTCGACTCTGCCTGTTCTGTTCATAGCCCGCTGTATAGGTCTTTCATATTAGTTCTCGAAAAACTTCTTTATGAGTACCGACCTAAAGGGTCGGCTTCCTTTATGTCAACTTATGCCTCAGCCTCAACAACGGGAGAATCCGCTGCATTCTTGCGAACGCTCTCGATACCGTTCTTGGCGCTGTCCTTCTTGACATAGCCTTCGCTCACCGCGAGGATATCGCCCGCCGCGTTTTTGAGGCGGAAGCGGAACTCGCCGGCCTTATCGGAATAGAGCTCAAACTTTGCCCCCTTCTCCTCCTTGAAGCCCTCGACAGTCTGGTCCTCGAGCGCAGCCTTGGGAGCGGAAGCGGTAACATCAGCGATAACAGCCTTAACGCTGTCGATATCGTTGAATATCTTGCTGCCTGCGGCAACAATCTCGCCGTTACCGGCCTTGAGGCTGAAGCTGAAGCCCTTACCCGACTCCTTGATCAAAAATTTTCCCATTGTTGATTCAACACCTTTCTAAATGATTGTGGGTAATTGTTATACAATTATGACATTATTATACCTTTTTTAATTGAAAAAGTCAATAGAAAACGAAAAAAAGGGAGCAAGCCGAAACTTAGCAAGTGCTAACAAGAATGATTGACAGAGAATTATCAATATGGTATAATAAAGATGTCGGACAGCGGGATTTATTCCGCAGTCGGTCGGTCACAATGTTAGTTTTCGGGCAGCAGGGCACACGGCTCTGTTATCGGAGAGCGGCTTATATCGCAATTTTAAGCTGTTTATGCCCGCTCGAACTCCGAGCGGGCTTTTTTGGTGAAAATATGGAAAGCTGTAAAACTAAGTACCCTATACTTCTGGTACACGGCATGGGCTTCCGTGACGAGCCTATCTGCTACTGGGGACGCATCCCCAAGGCGCTGCGCAAACACGGCGCGGAGGTATATTTCGGCGTTCAGGAGGCAAATGCGGACATTGAGCGCAATGCGCGGCTGCTCGCGGAGAGGCTGAAACGTCTGCTCGCAGAGACAGGAGCCGAGAAGGTCAACGTCATCGCGCACTCGAAGGGCGGCATGGAGACGCGCTTCCTTATCTCCACGCTGAAAATGGGCGGACACATCGCCTCGCTGACGACGATAAGCACGCCGCACAACGGCTCTGCGGCAATGGATTGGCTGATGAAGTTCAAGCCGATAATGAAGCTCATCGGAGTGGGCACGGACTTTTTCAAACGGCTGGGCGGAGACAAAAAGCCCGACACCTACCGCTGCTTTGAGCAGCTGACGACGGGCTATATGCGGCACTTCAACGAAAACGTCCCCGACGACCCGCGAGTGCTTTACAGGAGCTGTGCCTTTCTGATGAAGCACTGGTACAGCGACCTCATCATGTCGGTGCCGTACATCGGAGTGCGACTACTCAACGGCAGGAGCGACGGCTTTCTCACGCCGCCCGAGGTCACACACGGCGAGCACCGCGGCACATTCACGGGAGCGGGCATCCGCGGGATGTCCCACTGTGACGAAGCAGACCTGCGGCGGATGAGGTGCGGAGTCCGCAATATCGACACTGGGGAGGTCTTCCCCGACGTAACGGATATGTACATAAAGCTCGTATCGGAATTGAAAGAACGCGGACTGTAGGGGCGGATATTATCCGCCCGCACAATACCGCAAAATTGACGGTTGTCCGATGTAGGGAACGCCGCTCTCGGCGTTCCGAAACGGAAAGGGGCGAAACAATGGAAGAAAAACGCATAGCGGTCGCGGCAATCGTGATAGACGAGCAGTCGGCGGCGGTAGAGGTCAACAACGTGCTCCACGAAAACACCGACATCATCATCGGACGAATGGGGCTCCCGTACAGAGAGCGCGGAATATCGCTGATCTCTGTTGCACTGGACGCAACGCCCGACAGGATAAGCAGTCTTACGGGCAGGCTCGGACAGATAAGCGGAGTCTCCGTAAAGGCGGCAATATCGAAGAAATGAGGTGCACCATGAGAAGGAAGGACAGGGAAATAACCGATATCTCCGCGATCGATGCCTTCATTTCGCGTGAGAAGATAATGCGCGTAGGCTTCTGCGACGACGGCGAGGTCTACATCGTCCCCGTGAATTACGGCTATGTACACCGCGGAGACGAGTGCGGATTCTACTTTCACGGTGCAATGGCGGGCAGAAAGTTCGAGCTTGCAAAATGCTCGCCGAAGGTGGGCTTCGAGATAGACGGAGGATACCGCCTCATTGATGGCGATAAAGCCTGCGACCATTCGGCGCAGTTTCAGAGCGTCATCGGGACGGGGCAGCTATCGCTTGTCGGTGACGCTGACGAGAAGGAAGCGGCGCTGAATTGCCTGATGAAGCATCAGACGGGGCGCAGTGACTGGAGCTACGACTCGGGAATGCTCGCACACACAGCGGTATTCCGCATAAAAGTTACACAAATGACCTGCAAGGCAAAATAAAAACAGGAGGAAAATATATGTACGACGTAAAATCGCTTAATGCAGACGAATTCATCAACCACGAAGAAATACTTGAAACGCTCGAGTACGCGGAGCAGAACAAGCACAACAAGGCGCTCATCGAGGAGATACTAGAAAAGGCACGCCCTAAGAAAACGGGACGCGGAGTCGAGTGTGCGGGACTCACACACCGCGAGGCGAGCGTACTTCTCGCGTGCGACCTTCCCGAGATGACAGAGAAGATATACGACCTTGCCCGCGAGATAAAGCAGGCATTCTACGGCGACCGCATCGTAATGTTCGCGCCGCTGTACCTCTCGAACTACTGCGTAAACAAGTGCGTATACTGTCCCTATCATATGCAGAACAAGGATATCCCCCGCAAGAAGCTGACACAGGACGAGGTGCGCGACGAGGTCATCGCCTTGCAGGATATGGGTCACAAGCGCCTTGCTATCGAGTCGGGCGAAGACCCCGTGAACAATCCCATAGAGTACATCCTCGAGTGTATCAACACTATCTACTCGATAAAGCACAAGAACGGAGCTATCCGCCGCGTAAACGTCAACATTGCGGCAACGACCGTTGAAAACTACCGCAAGCTCAAGGAAGCGGGCATCGGCACGTATATCCTCTTTCAGGAGACCTACCACCGCGAGAGCTACGAGGTCCTCCACCCCGCGGGTCCCAAGCACAACTACGCATACCACACCGAAGCGATGGACAGAGCAATGGAAGGCGGCATCGACGACGTAGGGCTCGGCGTACTCTTCGGGCTCGACAAGTACAGATACGAGTTTGCGGGACTTCTTATGCACGCCGAGCATCTTGAAGCCGTACACGGCGTAGGACCTCACACTATCAGCGTACCCCGCCTCAAACGCGCATCCGACATCGACCCCGATGTATTTGACAACGGCATCGACGACGACACATTCGCAAAGATAGTAGCTTGTATCCGCATCGCAGTACCGTACACGGGCATGATAATCTCAACTCGCGAGAGCGAGGAGTGCCGTGCGAAGGTCATCGGACTGGGCGTATCGCAGATATCGGGCGGCTCGAGGACATCGGTCGGCGGCTATGCGGGCTACTCGTCGGAGGAGAGACCTCACGACACCGAGCAGTTCGACGTATCCGACCAGCGCACGCTTGACGAAGTCGTGAAGTGGCTCATGGACATGGGCTATATTCCGTCCTTCTGCACAGCCTGCTACCGCGAGGGACGCACAGGCGACCGCTTCATGGCGCTTTGCAAGGTAGGACAGATACAGAACTGCTGTCACCCGAACGCACTGCTGACATTGCAGGAGTATTTGCAGGACTACGCTTCCCCCGAGACAAGGAAGGTAGGCGAAGCTCTCATCGACCGCGAGATACAGAACGTACCCGACCCGAAGCGCCGCGAGAAGGCACTCGACTACCTCGACAGGATAAGGAAAGGCGAGCGCGATTTCCGCTTCTGACATGATAAAACAGGCAGGTCTGATGCCGCGGATGATCATTCGCGGTGACGGACCTGCCTTTTCTCTGCGCCCGACATCGTATCACACACTGTTCTTGATACGGCTGATCGCCCCTTTTTCGAGCCGCGAGACCTGTGCCTGCGAGATACCTATCTCGTTGGCTACCTCCACTTGGGTCCTGCCTTTCAGGAAGCGGAGGTAGAGGATATTCCGCTCGCGCTCACCGAGCTGTTTAATGGCATCGCGAATGGACAGCTCGTCCATCCAGCTCTCGACGTCATTTTTATCGCCTATCTGGTCCATGATGTACATGGTATCATCGGAGTCTGAGAACACAGGCTCATAGAGCGAGATAGGGTCACTGATGCTCTCGAGAGCGATGACCACGTCCGCCCGTTCTTCACCTATCTCAGCGGCAATCTGCTCTATAGTCGGCTCGCACTGATTTTTCAGCATTAGCCTTTCCTTGGCCTGGATCGCCTTGTAGGCGAGGTCGCGCAGCGAGCGGCTGACCTTTATCTGGCTGCAATCCCGCAGATATCGGCGGAGCTCGCCCGTTATCATCGGCACGCAGTACGTCGAGAAGCGCACCTCTTTCGTAAGGTCGAAGTTGTTGATAGCCTTGATGAGCCCTATCACGCCTATCTGGAAGAGGTCATCGACGTCCTCCCCTCTTCCCGTGAAGCGCTGTATCACGCTTAGCACAAGGCGGAGGTTCCCCTTGATGAGCTTATCCTTGGCCTCCTTGCTGCCTGTCCTGCGTATCTCGCGCAGCAGTTCCATTTTCTCAGATTCCTTCAGCACAGTGAGCTCGGACGTATTGATCCCCGAGATAACGACTTTATTGAATGCCATAACATATCTCCCCATACAGGTTTTGATACTATTATTGGCAATATCGGCGCAGGTAATCACAGGAAAAAGTTACCTGCTCCGAGCTGACCGCGAAAAGGGTTCATATGACTTACCAATTCGCAACATACAGACCAAAAAAACTTGATTTATTCACAGGGATATGGTATAATTGACGTGTATAGAGTAATCTTTTTTCACAAAAAGGCAGGTGTGATCCGTGGAACGCTGTCCCAAGCTCATCGGTGTATGTCTCTCCACCATACAGGACGAGGACCGCTTCAATTTCATAAAATCCCTGAACAAGTACGCCGTTTCGAGCGGCTACAGGCTTCTCATATTCAACGCCTGCACCGACCTTTACGAGGATACCAACTCCAACTATAAGGGAGAGGGAGCCATCTTCAAGCTCATCCCCTACGAGAAGCTGTCAGCGCTCGTGATAATGTCCAATTTCATCTACGACAAGAAGGTCGTAAAGAACATCATAGATTCCGCACAGGCAAACAGCGTGCCGATAATATCCATCGACAAGGACATTCCTGGCTGTATAAATATGGCGTTCACGTATGCGGATACCTTCGAGCGCATCTGCCGCCACGTCATCGAAACACACGGAGCCCGCAGGCTGTATATGATAGCGGGCATGAAAGACAATGATTTCTCAGATGAGAGGATAGCCGCTTTCAGGCGGGCGCTCGAATCCAACGGTATCGAATACGAAGAGGATAACGTCGGCTACGGCAATTTCTGGGACGGTCCCACCACCGACCTGCTCAACCGCTGGTTCGTGACCGAGCACCGCGACATCCCCGACGCGATAATCTGCGCCAACGACTCAATGGCAGTCGTGGCGAGCAACTATATACAGCGCCTCGGCTTCAGCGTACCCGAAGACTGCATCATCACAGGCTTTGACGGCACCATGCAGGCTGAGTACCATCTCCCCCACCTCACGACCTGCCGCCAGAACTACGACGAAATGGGCAGACGCCTCATAGATACGGTCATGCGTCTCGGCAGGGGCGAGAAGTGCAGCGGCGGAACAGTCGACTTCCATATCAAGCTGTCGCAGTCGTGCGGCTGCGTAAAAATGGACAAGCACAACGTAAATGACTCGATGCGAGCCATCCTCGAGCGCTACAAGCAGTCGTCATACAGACAGACGCTGATGTGCGACATACAGTCCTCGATATCGAAAGCGGACGATATAAAGGTACTGCCGCATATACTCATGGACAAATTCCAGTTCAGCACGTGCGTTTTCGCGCTGAACACCGACGTCCTCGAGCCGCCCGATTTCGGCGAGCAGCACGACAGCGAGCACCCGTTCACCGAGGAAATGGAAGTGCTCTGCCAGCGCTACCACTGGGTAGACCAGCCGCCGTGCAGAGTAAAGCTGAGCGAGCTTCTGCCCGATTACAGTACGATAACGAGGCGCCCCGAGCCGATAATACTGTGCTGTCTGCACTATCTTGGCATGGTGCTGGGATACTGTGCATTCCAGCCGCGCATCGAGTTCGACGAATACGAAAAGGTACATACACTGATGAACGCGATGAACTCATCGTTCGGAACGTTCCACGGAAAAATGCATATACAGTACATCAACGCCCAGCTCAGAGCCGCGAATGAAGAGCTGCGCATATCGTCGCTCCACGACTTTATGACGGGACTGTACAACCGCCGCGGCTTCTATGCCGAGACGGAAAAGCTGCTGAATGCAAACAGCGGCTCGGGTGATAAACAGATAGCGCTCATCTTCGCCGACCTCGACGGTCTGAAGCGCATAAACGACAATTTCGGACACAACGAGGGCGATAACGCCATAATAGCGCTCGGGCACGCCCTGCTCAGCAGTGCGGTCCGCGGAGAGATATGCGCGCGCTTTGGCGGAGACGAATTCTGCACAGCAGTGCTGACCTCAAAGAGCCACGCGGAGAGATACTGCGAGAACTTCAAGAGGAGCGTTACGGAGTATCTGAACAATTACAGCGAAAGCTCGGGCAAGCAGTACAGAGTTGAGGCAAGTATCGGCTTCTATCTGCGCACCGTCGCCCCCGACCTCGACATCGAGGAGCTCGTCGCAACAGCCGACAAGCAAATGTACGAGGAAAAAATGGCAAGAAAAGCGAGAAAGAATGAACAGCAGCTCAAAGCGTAAACGAAAGATAATAGCTCTAACGGTCATCGCAGCGGTGGTATTCGCGCTCGACTGGCACGGCTTTTCGATGAAGCCCGTGTACTACGAGGTGAGCACTGAAAAAGTAAGCGAGCCGATACGCATCGTGTTCATCTCCGACCTCCACAACAGCTTCTACGGCGGTCACGACCAGAGCGGACTATGGGACGCAACAGAGGCAGCAGAGCCCGATATGGTGCTGTTTGGCGGCGATATGATAGACAGCAGGGCTAAGGGGACGAAAAATGCCCTCACACTGATGAAGCTCGCGGCTGAGAAGTACCCATGTGCCTATGCGACGGGCAATCACGAGCAGCGCCGCAAGGACAGAGAGGACTTCTACTCTGCTATAGAGGAGCTCGGCATACCCGTTCTGCACGGCAGTTACACGGACATCACCGTAAACGGGCAGAAAGTCCGCATACACGGCATAATAAACGCAGGCACATTTGACGAGAACGGCTCACAGCTCGACAGCTGCTATAAGGCAATAGCACCCGACGCATACAATATCCTGCTCGCGCACGAGCCGCAGGAGATAAGCGATATCGGATATGAAAGCGCGAATCACGGCGGAAAGAAGTTTGACCTTGTGCTGTCGGGTCACGCACACGGCGGTCAGTGGAGACTGCCCTACGTGCTCGAGCAGGGGCTCTACGCTCCCGACCAGGGCATATTTCCCGAATTCACAACAGGTCAGCGCACGGTTCAAGGCACAGTACAGATAGTCTCCCGAGGCCTTGCGCGGAATCTGAATATGATAACGATACCGCGAATATTCAACCGTCCCGAGCTGTCCGTGATAGACATCGGGTAGGGATATCCAGAATAAAACAAGGCTGAACCTGTCAATAACCACATAATGCATCAGCGGGCGAACTGTGTTCGCCCGCTTTTTATGTCCTGCAACACCTTGTAGGGGTCGACGCCCACGTCGACCCGCCGTTAATCAGTATCCCGCAGGGATTCAGCCGCTGCCATAAGATAAGGCGCGATACCCTTAGCATCGTTCTCGACGACGCGCTCGCCGAGGTAATACTCAACCGAGCCGTCGCGTCCCTCGGCACCGCCGAGCCCGCCCATGAGGCAGATATTCCTCAGCACAGGCACATCGCCGTCGTAGGAAACGAACTGCTCCGTGACAGTCCCGAGCGCACGTCTGCCGTCGGCAGCGGCGTCAGCAGAAGCGGCACCGAGCCTGTGAGCCTTCATCGCAGCGTACGCAAACAGGAGCGTGCCGCTTGTTTCGGGGTAGTTCCCGCCGAGCTCGGGCAGCGCGGGAAGCTGCAAGAGCATACCGTCCTCAGTCAGACACGCCCTGAGCGCGTCCAGCAGCTCCGCGAGCATCTCCGCGCATTCGGCATCCCGCGTTATCTCGCAGATATCGGCAAGTCCCGCACAGAGCCAGCCGTTCGCGCGCAGCCAGATATTCGGAGACAAGCCTGTTTCGGGATCTGCCCAGAAGATATCGCGCGACTCGCAGTATCCGTGGTAATACAGCCCCGTACTGTCGTCCCGCATAAGGGAGCGGATATTGCGAAGCTGCGCGAGCACGTCCTCGGTGCAGGACTTGTCCCCCCTCGCCTTCCCGTAAGCCGCAAGGAACGGCAGCGCCATATACGCGCCGTCGAGCCAGACCTGACGCGGATATATCGCCTTATGCCAGAAGCACCCGCATTCGAGCCTCGGCTGCTCGGCGAGCTGTTCCCGCAGTAGCTCCGCCGCCGTGAAATAGCGCTTATCGCCTGTTTTAGCGTACAGCGCGAGGAGGTTCCGCCCTCCGCAGATGCTGTCGAGGTTGAAGTCTCTCACATCGACCGTGGGGATATCCCCTTCGGGCGTGACATAGCTGCCGACGAAGCGCACCGCATAGTTCCACAGCTCGGGACGCTCGTCCGCGAACATCAGCAGAGCGCGGATAATGCAGCTGTCCATATAGTTCCAGCGCGGCTCCTTGCGGAAGATGAAATTTTCCCTGTTCCAGCGCGGGCGCAAGGGCTCGGAGGTTAGAATGAGCCTGTCAATATAGTCGCGGGCAACCTGCCCAATACTTGTAATGTCTGTCATCCCGACAAGCCTCCTGCGGTTATCCCGCCGATAAATTTTTTCTGAGCGGCAGCGAAAACAGCCGCCGAAGGAATGAGTCCGATAACGGACATCGCTATGACCTTCCTCTGCTCATAGCCGTCGCCCGTGCTGTCCGCAGAGAGCCGCAGTATCAGCGAGAGCGGGTACTTATCCACCGAGCTTATCATAATGAGCGGCGTGAGGAAGTCGTTCATAGTCCAGAGGAAGGTAAACACGGTTATCGACACGATAACGGGTCGTATGCACGGCACGAGGATATACACGAGCAGCCTCAGACTGCCGCAGCCGTCGATACGCGCAGCCTCATCGAATTCGCGGGGAACACCGCGGAAGAACTGCACGAGCATGAACACAAAAGTCCCCTCCGCCGCGAAGAGCGCGGGCAGAGTGAGCGGGACGTAGGTATCGTGCAGCCCGAGCCTGCTCCACATCATATACAGCGGCGTCACGGTAACTATGGCAGGCATGAACATCGAGCCCATAAGGAGGGCGAAAAACAGCCTTTTCAGCGGGAAATCGAACCGAGCGAACCCATAGGCGACCAGCACGGACGACACCACCGCGAACACGGTCTTCGGCACGATGATGAGGAAGGTGTTTACGAAATAGTGCCCCATAGTATGCGGAGTGACCGTCCTCCACGCGCGTGCGTACACAGAGAGGTCGATGCTGTCGGGAACGAACCACGCCGACGAGAATATCTCCTCATTTGACTTGAAGCTTGCCCCGACGAGCCACAGCAGCGGGTATATCATCACTGCAGCGGCTGCGGTCAGCAGTATATACAGCGGGAGCTTTTTCATGCGTCCTCCCCCCTTCTTCTGCGCGTGAGCGCGAACAGCCCGAGCACTATCGCCGTCACGAGGACAAAAAACGCCCAAGATACGGCATTTGCATAGCCGACGTTATGGAAGCGGAACATCTCGTCGTAGATGAGCATACCTATCGTGTAGGTAGACTTCATCGGACCGCCGCCCGTTATCATGTACGGAGCGCTGAACTCCTGCATAGCGGCAATGGTCTGCAAAACGAGGTTGAGGAACATCACGCGTCCGAGCAGAGGCAGAGTTATGCGGAAAAAAGCGCGAATGCGCCCGCAGCCGTCCACTTTTGCAGCGTCGTAGTATTCCGCGGGTATGTCCCGCAGAGCGTTGAGGAACAGTATCATCGCCGAGCCGAACTCCCACAGCCGCAGGAGCACGATTATCGCCATAGCGGAGCCGCTGCCGCCGTACCAGCCTATCGCAGGCAGACCGACGAGCGCCATTATCTGGTCGGCGAGCCCGTCCGAGGTGAACAAAAACTGCCACATTATCACTATCGCAAGGTTCGAGCCGAGAATAGACGGCACGTAGAATATCGTGCGATACACGCCCATTCCCTTTATCTCCGCATTCAGCAGCACCGCCGCGAGCAGCGATACCGCGAGCTTGAGCGGCACAAGTATGAGCGTATATTTCAGCGTAGTCCACACAGCTCCGCGGAACTCGCTTCCCGCGAGCATATCCGTGAAGTTGTCAGCACCGACGAACTCAGGGCTGTGTATGCCGTCGCTGTCGGTGAGCCCGAGCACGAACGACGCCGCGAACGGGTACAGGGTAAACGCCGCAAAGCCGATAATGAACGGCATTATCAGCAGCAGACCCGTATATTTCCCGACACCCACGGGATTGCGATAGCTTCGTTTCTTCATTTTCTGACCTTTCTCAGGTATTCCTCCGCAGAGGTGTACAGCTCTTTAGCCGCCTGTGCGGTGTCAGCCTTGCCGTAAGAGACTTTTTCTATGGCGTTATTGCACAGCTCCTTCACCGCGGGAAGCTCCATATACGGGCTTATCGTCACGGTATCGAGCTTCTCGAGCAGCTCATCGCTGTCGTAAGCGATACCGCCGAGCAGCCCTCCCGCCTCGAGGGCTTTCTCCGCCCGCTGTGAAGCGGGTATACCGCGTGTAGTCCCGAGGACAGCCGCGCATTCGGGGTCACTCAGCATAAAGTCCATGAACGCCGCAGCCTCGTCGGGGTATTCGGTGTCCTTGGAAATCGCGTACAGCACCGACGGCTTTATCATCCAGCCGCCCGACTCTCCGTTATCGCCGTGCAGAAATCCCCCTGCCGTAAGAGTCCCCTCGGGCAGCACCATATCGTACTTGCCGACGGAGCTCCCCCATTCGAGCACGCCGCCGACCGTCCCGTCTATGAACGACGGAGACTGATACAGAGCGGCATTGCCGTCCTCGTTTGCTCGCTCCCTGACAGTGCGCGTAACGCCGCAGTCCTCGAGCTCCTTGTAGAAGTCGAGTGCCGCGCGGATGTCATCCTCCGTGAAGCCGAGCTCGCCGTCCATAGTCACGAACTGCCTGCCCGTCTGCTGCTGAACGTACACGACCGCGAGATACCACGCCGTACCGCCCGACTGAATATCGAGGTCGAGCGGGTAGCAGTCCTGCGCGCTCATTTTTTCGCCGACCGCGAGCAGTTCCGACCACGTCTCGGGGTAAGAAACGCCGCATTTGCGGAAGGTCTCGGAGTTGTAGAACAGACCGCGTCCGCTTACCGAGACCGTGACTGCGTTGAGCTTGCCGTTCATGCGCCCGAACGAGAGCACCTCGTCGTCGAATACGGAGAGGTCGAGCCTGTCCGCGAGCAGACCGAGGTCGTAGAAGCCGTCGCCCTCGGGCGAAAGCGACACGAGCCAGTCGTAGTTGACCTGCATCACATCGGGAGCAGTGCCGCCGCTTATTTGCGAGCTGACCTTCTCCGTCCAGCCGTCCCAGCCGCCGTATTCGGGGATTATCGTGATATCGGGGTGTTTCTGCTCCCACAGCTTAATTGCCGCGAGAGTGGCTTCGTGACGGTCGTCGCCGCCCCACCATGAGAAGCGGAGCGAGCACTTGTCGAGTTTACCGTCGGGAGGCGTATACTTCGCGGGATTTCCGCTTTCGCACGCCGAGAGAGCTGTTATGCAGCCTATTGCTGCAAGGTATACAAAAAGCTTTTTCATAGTCCAGCTCCTAAGAATATAATGATATACATATTATACAATATTTTCTAAAAATAATCAAGTGTTTTTGCAACTCTGTGTCGTGAGACACTTCCGAGGATAGAAGGAACCAAAATTGAATATTAGTTAAAAATATTTATTTATATTCAAGCTGAAGAACAATTGTTCCACGTGAAACAATGAAAAAAACAGTGTTTTTTGTGGTGAAAATGCGGTTTTATTTGGAAGCACACCAAGTTTGATTAACACATTTATCTTTATCCCGACCACAGCCGAGTAAGGGGCGGCATATGCGGTAAGGTCTCCCTGCGCGCCGCACATTTAGTTAAAGAAGTGAACAGAATCGACTGACTCTCCCGCAGACATTTTCGCGGCAAAGCCTAAAAAAGCGGCAAATTCTCCCCGCAAGACTTGCTATTCCCCTGAAATTATGTTATAATTAAGGTGTCCTCAATAACCGCTTTCAGGCGATTATTGCCCCCGAATCCGTTCGTGGAGCGCAAATTCTTTATTATAGCTTCGGCAAAATAATATCGGTGGATGCTTCGTCGACTGCGCCGAGGCAAAGATGTTCGGAGCGGTCGGCTGGCTTTGCTTCGCTCGCCTGCCTGCTTCTCAGGGGGACGCTGTCCCCCTCGGTCCACCCCCTGCCGGGGTGAGAACCTCACCCCGAACCCCCGCAATTTCCGCTTCGCGGGGTTTGATATTAATTTCCGCAATAATTAGCCGTTTTTAACCGTTGGGCGCCATCGTTCAATTCGCTTACGCCCCCTTTGCGAACGAGGTAAAACTATGGATACTACCGCGAAAAGTATTAAAATAAGCAAGCGCAATACTTTTGTGACTCTTGCGCTTCTCCTGATGACAAATCTGCTGCTCAGCACCGCGCTCTCTTTCATGTTCAAGCACGCCATCCGCGAGCAGATGAACGAGCGTATGCTCGATATCGCCAATACCGCCGCCTATATGCTCGACGGCGATGCTCTCGGTACCCTGACCGCCGACGACGAGGGCTCCGAGAATTATAACAAGATATACGACACTCTGAAAATTTTCCAGAACAATATCCAGCTCGACTACATATACTCTATCAGAGATATGGGCGACGGCACTTTCACCTATATCATTGACCCTGATGTCGACCCTGCTGAATTCGGCTCGCTCATCGAAACTACAGATGCGCTCGTGAAGGCGTCAAAAGGCGTCCCGAGCGTGGATACAAAGGCTTATTCGGACGAGTGGGGCACATTCTATTCCGCATATAGTCCTGTATACGATTCAAATGGAAATATCGCGGGCATCGTTGGCGTTGACTTCGGTGCCGAATGGTATGACAACACGCTGAACTCAAACAGGCTCATTGCAGTTATCATCACCGCGGCGGCTCTTGCTGTCGGCATCATTATCTCTTTCATCATGCTCTCTCAGAACAAAAAGCAGCTTGCCAATACGATGAAGACTATCTCCGAGCTCGACGATGCCGCTCAGCATTTAGGCAGGACTATCATCAGAAATTCCGAGAAAAAACACAGTCTCCACTCCGACAGCGGAAACGCGGCACTGAAGGCTATCGCCGAGAGTGACAAGGAGGTCAAGCCACCGACCAATGAATATGAGGCTCTCGGTTCAAGCCTCACCTCCGTATACGGCAAGCTGAAAAACTACCTCGACTACATCGACGCCGAGGTCTATACCGATACAGTTACCGATGCGGGCAATAAAGCCGCCTATACCCTCCACATCGAAAAGCTCGCGGAGGATATCAAAGCGGGTACTGCCTGCTTCTCCGTCGCTTTCTTCGATATCAACGGACTTAAAAAGATCTACGTAGCATACGGCTATGAGGCGGGCGATGCTCTGCTGTATGAGTGCTCAAGGATAATCAGGAAGATTTTCGGCAGACACCCTGTCTACCACATCACAGGTGACGAGTTCATCGTCATCACCGACGGTAATTCCATGCTCGATATGGACATACTCCTCGCCAAGTTCGACAACGAGATCAAACGCTATAACGCCGAACAGGACGACGACCACAAGCTGTCCGTCGCAAAGGGGGCTTCCGTCTTTGATCCCAAGAAGTCGTCAAGCTACCGTGAAGTCTTCACCAAGGCTAAGGAGAGGTGCGATGAAGACAAGGCTGAGTATTACCGCTACCGCAAATAAAACCTGCCTGATGTTTATTGCTTCGGTATCAGAATATCGGTGGATGTTTCGTCTGGCTGCGCCGAGGCATAAATGTACGGAGCGGTCGGCAGGCTTTGCTTCGCTCGCCTGCCTGCTTCTCAGGGGGACGCCGTCCCCCTCGGTCCACCCCCTGCCGGGGTGAGAACCTCACCCCGAACCCCCGCAATTTCCGCTTCGCGGTTTTAGTTTTTTATTTTCGCCTTGATTAGGCAGATCATTTTTTAAGGAGTTACATATGAAGTTAAACGACACTATTCACGGCTTTACCGTGACAAGGATACGCCCCGCCGTAAGCGTTGCGGGCAATCTCATCGAAATGTCACACGACAGGACAGGCGCTCGCCTCGTGTGGCTCGACAACGGCGACGAGAACAAGGTCTTCTCCGTCAACTTCAAGACCCCGCCTACCGATGATACGGGCGTTTTCCACATCATCGAGCACTCCGTCCTCGGCGGGTCGGAAAAGTACCCCGTAAAAGACCCTTTCCTCTATATGATAAAAAGCTCGATGAACACCTTCCTCAACGCTATGACTTTCCCCGACAAGACCATGTACCCCGTCTCAAGCCGCAATGACCGCGACTTCATGAACCTCGCCGAGGTCTATCTCGACGGCGTCTTCAAGCCCCTCATCCTCTCTAAGCCCGAGGCTTTCTATCAGGAGGGGCACCATATCGAGTGGCGCTCCGAGGAGGATACTCCGCTCTACAAGGGCGTCGTCTTCAATGAGATGAAGGGCGTTGAATCCTCAATTTACAGCCGTATCGAGGAGGAGCTCATGGCTATGCTCTATCCCGATACCTGCTACGGCTTTGAGTCGGGCGGCAGACCTGCCGCTATCCCCGACCTCACTTACGAGCAGTTCGTCGCTGTCTACAGGAAGCATTACCACCCGTCAAACTCATACTTCTACCTCGACGGCGCTGTCGATATCGAGCCCCTGCTTGCCCTCATCGACAAATATATTTCCCAATACGATAAAAACACCGAGTCCATTGATATCCCCGTGCAGAAGCCTGTCGCTCATGCAGAAAAATCCTGTTTCTACGAGATCGCTCCCGAGGAGGAGAAAGCGGCTCATACGCATATTGCGCTCGGAAAGGTGCTGTGCTCGTGGGAGGAGCGCGAAAAGCTGACCGCATTCGTGGTGCTCGGAAATGCACTCGCAGATACGAACGAGTCTCCGCTGAAGCGCGCTCTGCTCGATACGGGGCTGTGCCTCGACGTTTCGCTCACCGTGGAGGACGGTATCGCTCAGCCTTTCGGTGCGCTCAAAATCTATAATACCGATATGGAGAATACTCCCGCTCTGCTGAAAACTGTTCGCGAGACTGTCGGTAAGCTCGTGAGGGACGGTATCGGCAAAGCCGCTCTCGCGGCGGCTATCGACCGCTATGAATTCCGCGTAAAGGATAAACAGGAGCCGAAAGGACTTATCCGCGGTATTGTCTGCCTGAGCTCGTGGCTCTACGGCGGCGACCCGATGATGTACCTCGACTGTGACGATATCTTCGATTTCCTGCGCAGTCAGCTCGATACCGACTACTACGAGAAGCTCCTCGCAGAGTGGCTGCTCGATGAGAACGGTACGGCTTCGCTGTATATGCTCCCCTCGCATACCTACGGTGACGAGCAGAAAAAAATCGAGCAGGAACGCGTCTGCGCTGAGACTGCGGCTATGTCCGAGTCCGAAAAGGCGCAGCTCATCGAGCTCAACCGCAGGCTCGACGAGTGGCAGGCGACTCCCGATACACCCGAGAATATCGCTTCCCTCCCCTCTCTGCCGCTGTCTGAGGTCAGCGAGCTCCCCCTCGCATTCGTGACCGATATCGGCGAGGAAAGCGGCTTTACCGTGCTCCGTCACCCCGCACGCAGCAAGGGTATCTCTAACGTCAGCCTCTACTTCGCGGCGGCTGACTTCTCCAAGCGTGAGCTCGAAATGCTCGCCATTATGACCGACCTTATCTCTGAGCTGCCTACCGTCAACTGCTCGGGGGCGGAGCTCCAGCAGCGTATCACGGGGACTCTCGGTAAGCTCAGCATAAACGCCGCGGTGTTCGCCAAGGAGGGCGCTCGGCATGAGTGCAGCCCCTTCCTGACCGTGAAGGCGAGCTTCCTCGACCATAACACCGAAAAGGCGCTCGCGCTCATCGGCGAGCTGCTGACCGAGACCGTTTACGACAGCCCCGAACAGATACGCGAGCTCCTCCTCCAGTGCGACGAGGATATGAAGCAGGATATCATCGCCAACGGTCACCGTATCGCAATGCGCCGCGCAAGAAGCGGTATGTCCGCCGAATCTGCGATGACCGAGCTGCTCTGCGGCTATGAGGCTTACCGTTCGCTCCACGCCGTCGCAAAGCCCTCGGATGAGGAGCTCGCGGGGCTTATATCCGAATTCAAGGCTGTGGCGGCTAAGCTCTTTTGCAGGGCTCGGCTCACTGCGGGTACTGTTTCAGACGGTGAGCTCTCACTGAGTGTGCTCGCGGATATGCTCCCCGAGGGTGTGGCTCCCGCTCGCTCCGCGACCGCTTTCAAGCTCGATATCCCAGAAAAACAGGGTATCATCATTCCCTCGGGTGTGTCTTACTCGGGTGCCGTGCTCAACTCGTATGAGTCCGATAAGCCACTGTGGAGCGTGCTCTCGACCATTATCTCCTATGAGTACCTCTGGAATGAGGTGCGCGTCAAGGGCGGTGCCTACGGTACGGGCTTCGGCGTGAACAATATGGGCGAGGCTGCGTTCTATTCCTACCGCGACCCGTCGCCCGCGGGGGCTGTTGCCGCATATGAGGGGACCGCTGACTTTCTGCGGAGCTACTGTGCCGCTAAGCCCGATATAAGCTCCTACATCATCAGCAGTATCGCTCAGAGAGAGCCGCTGATGTCCGATGCTGCCTACGGCTCCGCCGCAGATGAGCTCTTCTTCCGCGGTATCTCAGAGGAGAGCCGCCGCGAGAACCGCCGCCGTATGCTCGGACTCACCTCAGATGACCTGCTCGCTGCTGCCGACTCGCTCTCGGATGTCGGTCCGCGATGCGTTGCAGGCTCCGCTGAGGCTATAAACGCCTGCGGTCAGGACTACGATATGTGCTCGCTCTGACAGAACGACCCTCCAAAAAGATGGGGGATGACCTTTCATGAGAAAGGTCATCCCCCTTTATGCTGTGTCGGGACTGCGCTCAGCTGATGAGCGTGCCTGTGATTACTATTGACGATGTTCCCGGCTGTACGCTCCATGCGCCTGTATCGGGATCCTGCACGTAATCCGCTGCGGGAACCGTTATCTGTCCCTCGGGTGTGGTGAAAAGTCCCGTGTCTTCACTGTAGGTGTAGTTCGTTCCCGCTGACCACGGTGCGCCGTTGTAGGTCACGCTCGTGATGTTCAGCGCGGGGTCGAATACATCCGTGAAGATGACGCTGTCAGCATCCGTTACCGCGGTGCTGCCGCTGTTCTGTATCACGAAGGTGTAGGTCAGCTCGCCGCTGCCCGATACCGTGACGGGTGACAGTGTCTTCGTTATCGTGAGCTCTGCGCCGTCCTCGGGCGTTATCGTCGCGGAGGCTGTCGCAAGGACTGTCTTGCTGATGCCTGTTATCTCGACTGTGTTTGTTATGCCCGCATCCTCACCATACGGTGCGAATTGGTTCACCGACGCCTCATACATGATGATCGCCGAGCCGCCCGAAGGTACGGATATGCCCGTGATCGTGAGCGGGCTCGCTGAGGTGACTGTCGGGTCTGCCTGCACTGCGCCGTCTACAAACAGCTTCGCCGTACCCTCCACATAGGTCAGCGGGACAAGCTTGCTCTCGGGGGCGCCGAAGCTGTAGCTGCCGAGGTCGTCTGTCACGGTCAGTCCCGTGAGATCCGCTGTGCCTGTGTTGAGCACGCTTACTGCGTAGGTGATGTCCGAGCCCTGTGTGTAGGTCTCGGTCAGCGGGGTCTTCGTCGCGGATACGGTGTCAAGTATCTCGCCTGTTGTGATATTTGAAACAGTTACGTTCCCGTTGTAGGAAAGCGTCGCCTGATTGTAAAATGTCGCCATTGTATTCCCTCCTTTTTCGGCAGCACCGCGCAAATCCCGCCTGACGGCTTTGCACCCTTTCTTCAGCGTATGCTCTGTGCGGTGCTGCATTTTATATTATGCGGGCTGATGGAACTGTGTTACTGCGCGATATTGCCTTTACAAAATGAGCTGCCCGTCAGTGCTGTACCCATAGGCATAGCGCTGACGAGCAGCTTTTTGGCTTACTTTTTCTTTGTCTGCGGTTTTTCCTCGGCGGGGACGGCTTCCTTTTCCTTTGCGGGAACTGCAAGCTGTGCTATCGAACAGCCCGCAACGCTCCAGAATATCGGCGAGAATGCTGTGTTGCTGCACCCGATGAAGAATATCAGGGCTCCGCCAAGCGTGAGTATGAACATACAGGTCTGTGCCCATGTGCCCTTTTTCGTTCTCTTCGCTCCGACCCACAGTACAGGCACGAGCACTGCAATAAGTGCGATAAGTGACGGTATGCCGCGGGTCGCCGCTGTATACAGATACTCGTTGTACACTTTGTCAAATGTGCCCTTATTGACCATTACTATGTCTGCGATAGGCGAGTTTTCGTCAGCGCCCGAATCACCAAAGGTGTAGAGCTGAGGGAATACGAGCTGCTCGGGACCTGTTCCCGTGAGAGGATGTGTGCCTATGATGTTCATTGCTTTGCGGTTCAGCGTATAGTAAACGTCATAGGTGTCGTCGAGGTCAACAAGCGTGGGATCGGGTTCGCCGCTTGCCGATATGCGGTAGTAGGAATCCGCGAACCAGAGAATGCGTCCGTCGTACAGGCGGTAGCTTGAGATGTTGCCGATAAGTCCTGCCTGAACCAGACATACAGCGGCGGCTGCGGGAACTATGACCGCAAGCACCGAGGCAAGCCATGCCTTTGCGGCTTTGAGCCTGAAAATCGCTGCGGCGGCTGCTATGACCGCGAATACTGCTCCGCAGATGCCGATGAACGAGTAGGTGAACATCATCGTGAACGAGCATATCGCCGCTGTCGCAAGGAAGAAGGTCTTGCGTGCCTTGCCCTCGACCGACACCGCCGCGATGAGCGACGAGGTTATCACGAGGGTGAGCACCATCGCCAGAAAGAGCGGCGACTGGGAAAGTCCCGAGGCTGCGTTGGGCTGTATCTCTATGGATACCATTCGGTAGTTGCTTATCTTGCCCGTGAATACCTGTATCAGTCCGAATACAGAGTTGAGCAGTCCGAGCCCCGCAAGACCGTAAATCACGGTCTTCAGCGCCTTTTCGCGCTTTATTGATGCCGCTGTGATGAAGAAGCAGAGGTAGAATACCAGCGCGAGCAGTCCCTCGCCTCTGCCGTTGTAGCCGTAGAAGGATATCCCCACATCGTAGGAGTTTATGAGCGATACGACGCCCCACAGCAGCATCGCCGCAAATGCACAGACGGGAAATACGAGCTTGCCGCTGACGTACTTCTTGATGAGCGCGATGAGTGCGAGTATCATACATATTACGCCTGATATCGCAAGTCCTGCGGCGGAGAGCTCATGCAGGGAATCGTGTACTATTACGGGGACAGCCGTCGCGAGCGAGGTCGTGAACAGCGCCGTGAGCAGTCCGAACGAGGCGAGCTTGGAATATTTCTCCTCGGTCAGATTGAGAATGAAGTTTGATTTTTCACTTGTGTGGAATATTTCCTTAGCCATATGTGTGACCTTTCCTTTGCCTTAGTTTGCTTTGACCTTTATTGTGTAGGTATCGCCCTCGCCCTTGCGGACGGATAACGATATTCCCGTATCAACGGACTGCGAGCCGTCCGTGCCGTACCACGCAAAGCCGCTTGTGCGGCTGTCGATGACGGCTCCGTCGCGGAAGAGATTGTCGGTGGTGTCGTCGCCCTCGCCTACGAGCCGTATGAAGCGGATACCCTTATTGTAGTTGGTTTCTGTGTCGTTGCCGCTTGCGTACTTCCAACTCGGGAACGTGAGGTTGTTGTTCTGCGTTGCTTCGACGTGGTATATGCGGACTCCGCTTCCCGTGCTCTTCCACCAGTAGTCCTTCAGACGAAGATTGTTGTTGTCGAGAGTGGTGTACTCGATGATGAAAAACTCCGAGCGGTATTTGTCGGCAAGCGTGCCGCGGGGGATTATCACGCAGCTGCCGTCATCGGTCTCGCTGTTGTACAGGGTGAACTCCTGCTCGCCCTGTGTGCTGTCGAATACGCTGACCTGTCCTTCCTTGTACCAGCCGAGCATAAGCTTCGATGCTGCGCCGAAGTCGCCTATCGCGTCGTCCATGAGCTCGAAGCCTCCCGAGCCGTGCATACCCTGAAAGTCGTCAACGTTGTAGAGGTAATAGTCGGGGAGACCCATAGCGTGTCCCAGCTCGTGAGAGTAGGTGCTGACGAACCCGCTGTAATCGTTTTTGGCGGTGATGTTTTTGTTGCCGACAACGATGTGCCCTATCCCGTGACCGTCATAGAAGGTGTTGCGGTGATCGCCGAATATGCCCGTAGTAGGCCACCAGTCTGAATCTCCCGCATCGCTCGGAACGATGAACATAATGCAGTCTATGATACCGTCGCTATCGGCATCATAGTCGCTGTAATCTATCTGTTCATCGAATGCGCTGAGCACTTCTTTAATGAGCTTTACGTGGTATATGTCGCCCTCATAGTTGGATATCGGGAGCTTTGCGGTGTATTCATAAGCTTTTCCGCTCATGTGCATGGCGCCCTTGGATGAGCGCTCGTAGAAGGCGGAAATGCTTTCGAGAGGGTATTTCCTGCTGTTGGTGTCAGCCTCGCCGAAGAGCGCCTGCTCGACCTCGTCCGTAGATGCCTTGTAGTCGAACTTCAGGTCGGGGAACTCAACGCTGAAAACGACCATTCTGCCCTCGCCCTGCGACGGCATCGAGCCGTAGAGGTCGTATATCGGAGCGTCTATGTAGCGCGGGTCTTCCTCCGTGGGATACCAGCGGTAGATGAGCTCCGCATTTTCGGGGTCGATGACTATCTTTCGCATTGCGACAAGGTCAAAGGTATCTATCACCCCGTCTTGGTCGATATCCGCAAGCTGGAAGTACTTGACACCGCTCCTGATCGCTTCCTGTCCGAGGGAGGTTATCTCGCTGCGCACTCCCGTGAGGTAGTACGCTCCGTCCATATCGTAGACGCCCGTATCGGGAAGAGAGTCGGCGCCGAGCACGTACCTTGTGAGGATAACGAGGTCGGCAACGGTGAACTTGTCGTCGCTGTTGAGGTCGCCGACATAGCTTACACGTTTCCAATCCGCTGAGGCGGAGAGGGTGGAGGAAAGTACACCTGAGACAGCGGCTCCTGCGGCGAGCAGAACTGCTGCGGTCTTCTTTATCAGTGCTCTCATCATATCAGCTCCTTATTGGAAGGTACAAAAACGGCTGCGGACAATAATGTCCGCAGCCGACCGATTATTTTGCGTAGTCTGAAACTCTGCTCTCGCGAATGAGGTTGACCTTGATCTGACCCGGGTAATCCATTTCAGTCTCGATCTGCTGAGCGATCTGTCTTGCAACGAGTACCATTTTCTCGTCGTTGATGACCTCGGGAACAACCATGATCCTGACTTCGCGGCCTGCCTGAACTGCAAAGCACTTATCAACGCCCTCGTAAGAGGTGCATATCTCCTCAAGCTTCTGGAGACGCTTGATATAGCTCTCGTAGTTCTCGCTTCTTGCGGCAGGTCTTGCAGCGGAAATAGCGTCGGCAGCCTGAACGATGCAGGCAATGACTGTTCTCGGCTCAACATCGTTGTGGTGAGCTTCGACAGCGTGTATAACAACAGGATTTTCGTTGTATTTTTTACATACGTCAACGCCTATCTGTACGTGCGAGCCCTCTATCTCGGATGTCAGTGCTTTACCGATATCGTGGAGAAGTCCTGCACGTCTTGCCATGTTGGCGTCAACTCCGAGCTCGGAGGCGAGGACGCCGCAGAGCTGCGCAACTTCTATCGAGTGGTCGAGGACGTTCTGTCTGTAGCTGGTACGGAACTTCAGACGTCCGAGGAGCTTGATGAGCTCGTGGTTGAGGCCGTGGACATTGGTCTCGATGACGGCTCTCTCACCCTCCTGCTTGATGCGGTGCTCTACCTCGCGGCGAGCCTTATCGACCATTTCTTCGATGCGTGTGGGGTGGATACGTCCGTCGGCGATGAGCTTTTCAAGTGCTATCCTTGCCACCTCGCGGCGTATCTGGTCAAAGCATGAGAGCGTGATCGCTTCGGGCGTATCGTCGATGATGAGGTCGACGCCCGTGAGGGTCTCGAGGGTGCGTATGTTGCGTCCCTCGCGTCCGATTATCCTGCCCTTCATCTCGTCATTCGGGAGAGGTACTACGGAAACGGCTGCCTCCGATACCTGATCCGCGGCTACCTTTGCGATAGCGAGCGAGATGTAGCTTCTTGCCTTTTCGTTGCATTCGTCCTTGAGGAGCTGCTCATATGCCTGCACCTTTACAGCCTTTTCGTGTACAAGGTCGTCCTCAAGTGTTGAAAGGATGTATTCCTTTGCCTGATCCTTTGTGAATTCCGAGATCCTCTCGAGAATATCCATCTGAGACTTCTTTATCGACTCAGCCTCCTTGAGCTTTTCGTCGGCACTCTTTATCTTCTGGTTGAGAGTGTCCTCCTTCTTTTCAAGGTTATCGGTCTTCTTATCGAGATTCTCCTCTTTCTGCTGCATACGTCTTTCCTGACGTGACAGTTCAGCCCTGCGATCCTTGATCTCTTTGTCCGCCTCGCTGCGGAGCTTATGTATCTCATCCTTTGCTTCGATAAGGGCGCTCTTCTTCTTGTTGTCGGCGTCCTTCTCGGCATCCTCGACTATGCGTGCAGCCTGCTGCTCGGCAGAGCCGACCATAGTCTCAGCCTCGTGCTTGCGCTGTTCAACGCCCGCGGTCACACCTTTCTTGTAGGCGACAAGTGCGCCTACTGCCGCGCCTGCGATGAGAGCAGCTGCGATGAGTATGATTGCAATTACAGGATCCATACAGTGCATTACCTCCTTTTCGTAACATTTGTTTGTATCATAAAACCATTATTACTCAAGGCGGTAAATGCCGCTTATTTTATTCATTTGTTAAAATATATTGATAAGAATGCCGCCCCTCGCGGCACTGCTTGTAAAATTGGGCTCTTTGCCCGTCTTTTTGTTCATATATCTTATCCGCCGACGGCTTGTTTTTTTATCGCCCGTGCTGCGGAATGATTTAAAACAAAGCTGCAATTACTGCCAAAAGCAATATTTTTGCAAATAAATACAACATAGTTATTATACACTTTTTTTGCGTTTCTGTCAATAGATTTTCCGTGATTTATTACGAAGAGGATAAAATTAAATTTGTAAACCTGTGTTCGCGGCGTGCCGTCCGTACGTTATGCGCTCTCGGCATGAAAAAAATTTGCCCGCGCATCTTGCTATTTTTTTTGTAATGTGTTATACTTATAAAAGCGTATCTTTTTCTGTAAAAAGATTTTCAGAATAATACATCATCTTATCCCGCTTCACTGCGGAGAATGGAGTTACATAATGATAGATATAAATATGCTCACTACCCTTTCCGAGGCAGAGATCGAAAATCCCAATCTCTTCCCCTTCCCTTTCGGGATGCACGTCGGCTTCGCTATCGTCGGGCTCATCTTCTTCCTCTATCGCTTCGTTACCGATAAGAAGCCCTATCAGCTCATTTTCGCTTTCGCGATACCGTTCTCGCTCACGATCTGGATCTCCGAGAACAGGGCATGGTTCTATACGCTCGGCGCTGTCGAGGCTGTGCTCGTGTTATGTGCGTTCATCACCACATTCTTCTTCAAGGATAAGCCCGAAGAGGCTTCCGCCAAGTCCGCTGAGGCTGACGCTCCCGCTGAAGATGATGAGGCTGATGCTCCCGCTGCGGACAACGAGGCAGACAGCGATGACGATGATGACGACGACGAGGATGAGGAATAAGCCGTGAAATTAGCTGTTCTTGACTGGTATACCGTCAGCGTTAGCGGTGACATCACCACCGAGGCTCTCGAGCAGTTCGGAGACGTGAAGGTCATCTCCCTGACCAAGCCCGAGGAGACCGCCGCCAATATCGGCGATGCGGATATCGTCCTCTGCAATAAGGTGCTCATTACAAAAGAGGTCATGGACGCTTGTCCGAACCTCAGATACGTGGGACTGTTCGCGACGGGCTACAATAACGTCGATGTCGCTTACGCCGCGAAAAAAGGGATAACCGTCTGCAATGCGGGACAGTATTCCACTAACGCTGTGGCTCAGCAGGTCTTTGCGTACATACTCGACCGCTACAGCCGCATACGCGACTACGATAACGCCGTAAAAAACGGCGAATGGGAGCGTTCTCCCGCTTTCTCGTATTTCCCGATACCGACTGCCGAGCTTGCGGGACAGACACTCGCGATAGTGGGCTACGGCTCGATTGGCAGACGCGTCGCCGAGATAGGCTCCGCTTTCGGTATGAACATCGTCGTCAGCACGAGAACAAAGCCGACCAACTGCCCGTATGAGGTAACCGATGTGCTGACCGCCGCTAAAAAGGCGGACGTCATCACCTTCCACTGCCCGCTCACCGAGCAGACAAGGGGGCTCGTCAACAGCGAGCTCCTCGGCGTGATGAAGCCGACCGCTGTTCTTATCAATACCTCACGCGGACCTGTGGTCAATGAGGCAGACCTCGCAGAGGCTCTCAACAGCGGCAGGATAGCCGCCGCGTATGCGGACGTCCTCGAAAAGGAGCCCATGTCTCCCGATACGCCCCTGAAACACGCGAAAAATCTGACCATTACCCCGCACACGGCATGGGCGGCTTTCGAGACCAGAAAACGCCTCGTGGACATCGTCTGCGGGAATATCCGCGCGTGGCTCGACGGCTCGCCAACGAATAAAGTCAACTGAAGGTAGCATACCATGAGAAATATATCCGAAAAAAAGAGGGTCGTCATCAAGCTCGGCACCTCTACCCTCGCTCATAAAACGGGCAAGCTCAATATCCGCCGCATGACCAACCTCGTCAGGGTCATTTCCGACCTCCACAATGCGGGACGTGAGATAATTATGGTCTCGTCGGGAGCTGTAGGTCTCGGCGCAGGCAAGCTCGGGCTCCCCGAAAAGCCGAAGCAGACCAACATCAAACAGGCTGTCGCCGCTATCGGGCAGTGCGAGCTCATGCACGTGTACGACGATATGTTCGCGAAGTACAGCGTCACGGTGGCGCAGATACTGCTCACAAAGGCTATAATCGACAACCAGAGCCACTGCGCGAACTTCAAGACCGCTGTCGAGACCCTCGTGGGTATGGGCGTTATCCCGATAGTCAACGAAAATGACACTATCGCTATCGACGAGCTGGAACTCGAAATAGGCGAGAATGACTCGCTGTCCGCACTCGTTGCGGAGCTCTCGGGAGCCGACCTCCTGCTCATTCTCTCCGACATCGACGGGCTCTACACCGACGACCCGCGCACTAACCCCGACGCGGAGCCGATACACGTCGTGGAGGAGATAACCCCCGAGATAGAACGCGTTGCGGGCGGTGCGGGCACCAGCCTCGGAACAGGCGGGATGTCCACTAAGATAAACGCCGCCAAGATTGCGACAGAGGCGGGCATCGACATGGTCATCATGAACGGAAAAGACCCCGAAAAGCTCTACGACCTCTTCGAGGACGCGGAGATAGGTACTATATTCAAAGCTAAGAAATTATCGAACTGAGGTGTGAATCATGAGTTATACGCAGGATCTGGGTATAAATGCCAAGGCTGCCGAGCCTGTTATCGCGGGCGCGGGCACGGCTAAGAAGAATGAAGCCCTCGCGGCTATATCAAAGGCTCTTATCGCAAATGCGGCTGAAATAATCGCCGAAAATGCCAAGGACCTCGCTGCCGCAAAAGACAACGGTATCTCCGATGCCATGCAGGACCGCCTGAAGCTCGACGAGAGCCGCATCGCAGGCATCGCCAAGGGCGTTGATGAGCTCATCGCGCTCAAAGACCCTATCGGTGAGGTCATCGGAGGCGGTATTCGTCCAAACGGTCTTCACATCACAAAGACGCGCGTCCCGCTCGGTGTTATTGGTATTATCTACGAGTCGCGCCCCAATGTCACCGTCGATGCGGCGGCTCTCTGCCTCAAGGCGGGCAACGCTGTCATACTCAAGGGCGGCAAGGAGGCTATCAACTCCAATATCTGCCTCGGACGCATCATGCGTGAGGCTGTCGCGAGCGTGGGGCTCCCCGCGGATGTGATACAGGTCGTGGACAATACCTCGCGCGAGACTACAAACGAGCTCATGAAGCTCAACGGATATGTCGACGTGCTCATACCGAGAGGAAGTGCGCGCCTCATTCAGGCGGTCGTCACCACGGCTACAGTCCCCGTTATCGAGACGGGTGCGGGCAACTGCCACGTTTACGTTGACGCTTCCGCAGACATAGAGATGGCTGCCAATATCACCGACAATGCGAAAACTCAGCGTCCGTCGGTGTGCAACGCAATAGAGAGCCTGCTCGTACATAAGGACATCGCGGCGGACTTCCTGCCCGTCATCGCCGAGCGCTTCAAGGCTCACAATGTGAAGATCTACGGCTGCGACAGGACAAGGGAGATACTCGGCGAGAACATCGAGAAGGCTACCGAGACCGAGTACGCGACCGAGTTCAACGACTACATCATCGCCGTGAAAGTCGTTGACGATATCGACGAGGCTATCGCCCATATAAGAAAGTACGGCACACGCCACTCCGAGTGTATCGTCACGAGTGACCTTGCCTCCGCGGCTAAGTTCCGCAGCGAAGTCGATGCGGCGGCTGTGTACGTCAACGCTTCGACCCGCTTCACCGACGGCGGTGAGTTCGGTTTCGGCGCAGAGATAGGCATATCCACGCAGAAGCTCCACGCAAGAGGTCCCATGGGTCTCACAGAGCTCACGACAGTAAAGTACCTGATCGACGGTAACGGTCAGATAAGATAATTCAGGTACTGACATTTTTCGGCAGTCTTCTGCCAAACAAATCCAGGAGGGAATCATGGCTATCAGAAAAGACCTTGACGATATGCTGAATAACCTTAAAATCGGCACTGAGCCAGCTTCGCCCGTCAATAAGGCGCCCGCGCCCATTGCTCCCGTCCACAAGCCGAGCAAGAGCGAGGAAAAGATCGACCATATGTCGGTCGACGACCTGCTCAGCACGCTCTCTCATGAGAAGGAGGAGCCTGTTCAGACTGCTGCTGCACCCGTTCAGGCAGCTCCCGAACAGCCCAAGAAGAAAAGAATAGTCATCTCGGGTGACCTGCCCGACTATGAGGCTATCAGACAGGCGGAGCTCGAAAAGGACCGCGCCGAGGCTGAACGCAGACGTCTTGAAGCTGAAAAGCAGGCGGCTGAAGAAGCTGAAAGGCAGAGGCTCGAAGCAGCTAAGAAGGCTGCCGAGGAGGCTGAGAGGCAGAGGCTCGAAGCGGCTAAAAAAGCTGCCGAGGAAGCCGAAAGGCAGAGGCTCGAAGCGGCTAA